>NZ_PJIK01000004.1 GCF_002929275.1 Arthrobacter sp. ZGTC131 | reverse complement strand
TCCGGTGCTGATCCGCAGCCGGACCCGCAGGAACTCCGCGGTGTTCCGGCACCCGTCATCGGCCGGCGACACCCCCGGGACCGGCCGGTGCTCGCTGCGGAGCCGGACGCGGAAGCGGCAACAGAGTCTGGAGAAGCGGATGCGGCAACGGAGTCTGGAGAAGCGCCCTCGGCAGAGCCGGAGGCGGCAGCAGAGGATTCGGTGTCATGGCCCCAGCCGGTGATCCAGCCGGCAGCTTTGCCTGCCGGCCCGGCGGCGTTGCTGATCGCCTCCGTGCGGGTGCGGTCCACTGCCGCCGCGCCGAGGACCTGGAGGTATTCGAACCGGCGGGAGATCTCTTCGGTCAGCCCGGCGAAATCCGCGGCCTCCGCGAAACCGGCCAGGGCCAGCTCCTCCCGCGCGGACTCGATCGCGGCCTCCAGCAGCCCCCGGCACCGCCGCAGATTCGCCATCGCTCCGCCGCTGAAAGCCCCACCGGCAAAAGCTGAATCAGCGGCGGCACCTGCGAAGGCGCTGTTAGTGAACACTGCTTCAGTGAACTGCGGGTTGGTGCTGGACCGGCTGGCGGCAGCACCACCGTCGGAACCTGCGATGCCGACCGCGGTGTTGGCGACCGCGCCGGAGGAATCGTCGCTAACTCCGCGCGGACCGGAACGGGCTCCTGAGGCAACAGATATACCGGCGGCAGCACCGCCGTCGGAAGCCCGACAATCCGCGCGGGAAACGGACGAAGGAACGCTGCGAAGCCGGCGGCCCCGCAGCAGCGAAGCCGCGCTAAGGCCAGGCGTGACCGCCCGCCCCGCGGTGTGATCCGCTGCCTGTTCCCCCATGGCTTCCATAAGGAAACTCTCTCAGAGGGGTCTGACAATTAACGGAGTGGCTTCGGCCGAGTGATTACGCCCCGGCGGTGCTTTGCCGCACCACGAGTTCGGGGGTGAAGATGACCGCGCGGTGGCGCGGTTGCGCCGAATCCGGTGAGTCCAGCTCCTCGGCCAGCAGCTCGATGGCTGTCCGGCCCAGGGCCTCCGTGGGCTGACGGATGGAGGACAGCGGCACCACTGCCGACACGGCGAAGTCGATGTCGTCATAGCCGATCAGCGCGATGTCCTCGGGAATCCTGAGCTTGTGCATCATCGCCAGGGACTGCATAACGCCGAGGGCCAGCAGGTCGTTGGCGCAGAACACGCCGTCCGGAAGCTGGTCCGCGCTGCGTCGGACCAACTGGTCGCCCACACTTCGGCCCGCCAAGACAGTCTGCCCCTCGGAATCCAGTACTTCCAGCGAAGCGTCCGGCACCTCCGCCACGGCGCGTTGCGCCCCCTGGAGGCGGTCCGCCACCTGGCGTATCGTTGTCGGGCCACCCACGAATGCCAGCCGACGGCGGCCAAGGTCCAACAGGTGCCGGGCGGCCAGGTAACCGCCGGCGTCGTCGTCCACGGAAACGGAACTGTACTGTTCTTCATCCGCCAGCCGGTCCACCAGAACGGTTGGCACGCCGCGTTCCCGCAGGATGTCGAGGCGGTCCGTGACGTCACCCACGGGCGAGATCAGCAAGCCCTGAACTCGCTGTTCTTGGAAGAGGTCGATGTAGTTCGACTCGCGCGCTGCATCGTGGCCGCTGTCCCCGAGCAGGACGGCGCTTCCCTGCAGGGCTGCAGCGTCCTCGGCGGCGCGCACCACGGAGGTGAAGAAGGGGTTGCCGACGTCGAGGACAATCAGCCCGATGGTCCGGCTGTGCCCGGCCCGGAGCTGCCGGGCCGCGTCATTACGGACGAAGCCGAGCTCGTCAATGGCCTGCAGGACCCGGTCCTTGGTCCGTTGGGAGACCCGGTCCGGGTAGTTCAGGACGTTAGAAACCGTTCCCACCGCCACTTGGGCATGGGTCGCAACATCCTTGATGCTGGCTGACCGTGACATCTTTCTCCAAGCTCTCTACTGCGGCGACGGCGTGCAAGCTGCTTGGCCGATTCTGTGAACAGCCTGTTTCAGTCCCCGCCCGCTGACGGACAGGCGGACCAAATTCAGGTGAGGGCTCGCATTCACCGAAAACTGCTTGACACCTACTCAAATCCAAGAGTACTTTGAATCGTACCAATGAAACGATTCAAAGATTCAGAACTTCAGGAGAGTCGCAGATGAGGGTGTGTTTTCGATCCTCAGTCCAGCCCGGACTGATCGATGAGTACAGACGCCGGCACGCCGCCGTCTGGCCTGAGATGCTGCGCGCACTCAAGGATGCAGGCTGGCATGACTACTCCCTCTTCCTCGGCGAGGACGGCCTGCTGGTCGGTTACGTCGAGTGCGATGACTTCGACGTCGTCCGGGCGCGGATGGCGCTCACTGCGGTGAACGAGCGTTGGCAGGCCGAGATGGCCACGCTCTTCGAGGACACCGAGCAGCCTCCCGACGCAGGATTTGTACCACTCGAGGAAATCTTCAACCTGGAGGACCAGTTGGCAACGGCCGACGCCGAGCGGCCGGCGCCGGGGGCAACGGCCAGCATGGAGCGCTAACAGCCGCTGACTGCCAGCGCGGACGGACCGGCGCACGGCGAGGCCTGACCGCCGGCGCGGCGGGCTGAGAGAAACTCCCGCGAACTAATAGACGTACCCGGTACGGAGCCGGCCAACAACAGACAAACGCACCATACGAGACCGAAAGACACACATCATGAATGACGTAGCAACGGCGCTGGGCAGGCTCGGGGAGCTTGCGATCGAGGTCCCTTCGTGGGCCTATGGGAATTCAGGCACGCGTTTTAAGGTGTTTGGCACGCCGGGCACCCCCCGGACGGTCCAGGAGAAGCTGGCGGACGCGGCAAAGGTACACGAGCTGACCGGTCTGGCTCCCACGGTGGCGCTGCACATCCCGTGGGACAAGGTGGATGACTACGCGGCCCTGAAGGAGTACGCGGCGGGACTGGGCGTGGGTTTGGGCACCATCAACTCCAACACGTTCCAAGATGACGAGTACAAGTTCGGCTCCCTGACGTCCTCGAACGAGGCAGTCCGGCGCCGGGCGATCGACCATCACTTCGAGTGCATCGACATCATGCACGCCACGGGGTCCAGGGACCTGAAGATCTGGCTGGCGGACGGCACCAACTACCCGGGCCAGGACGACATGCGCGGCCGGCAGGACCGCCTGGCCGAGTCGCTGCACGAGATCTACGCCCGCCTGGGTGATGACCAGCGCCTGGTGCTGGAGTACAAGTTCTTCGAACCGGCTTTTTACCACACCGACGTTCCGGACTGGGGTACCTCCTACGCCCAGACCCTCGCCCTGGGCGAGAAGGCGTTTGTCTGCCTGGACACCGGCCACCACGCGCCGGGCACCAACATCGAGTTCATCGTGATGCAGCTGCTGCGTCTGGGCAAGCTCGGTTCTTTCGACTTCAACTCGCGCTTCTATGCCGATGATGACCTGATCGTCGGCGCGGCGGATCCGTTCCAGCTGTTCCGCATCATGCACGAGGTGATCCGCGGCGGCGGCTTCGGGAAGGATTCCGGCGTCGCGCTGATGCTGGACCAGTGCCACAACCTGGAGGAGAAGATCCCGGGCCAGATCCGCTCGGTGCTCAATGTCCAGGAAATGACCGCCCGTGCCCTGCTGATCGACACCGCGGCACTCTCCGAGGCGCAGCGCGCCGGCGACGTCCTGGCCGCCAACGCCGTGTTCAACGACGCCTTCTACACCGACGTCCGCCCGGCCCTGGCCGAATGGCGCGAATCCCGCGGCCTGCCCGCCGACCCGATGGCCGCGTTCAGGGCCAGCGGCTACCAGAAACAGATCAACGAGGACCGCGCAGGCGGCCAGCAAGCCGGATGGGGCGCCTAATCACAATGACTAACAAGACTGTTGAAGAGCTTATTTCCCGCTCCAACCGCCTCGGCGCGGACAAGCGGAACACGAACTTCGCCGGCGGCAACACCTCCGCGAAGGGCACCGAGAAGGACCCGGTCACGGGCGACGACGTCCAGCTCCTTTGGGTGAAGGGTTCCGGCGGCGATCTGGGTACTTTGCGGGCGGAAAACCTCGCAGTGCTGCGCCTGGACCGGCTGCAGGCGCTGAAGAACGTCTACCCGGGCGTGGAGCGCGAGGACGAGATGGTGGCCGCGTTCGATTACTGCCTGCACGGCAAGGGCGGCGCCGCTCCCTCGATCGACACGGCCATGCACGGGCTGGTGGACGCCGCACATGTGGACCACCTGCACCCGGACTCGGGCATCGCGATCGCTACCGCGGTGGACGGCGAGGCCCTGACCACCAAGATCTTCGGCAACAAGGTTCTTTGGGTGCCCTGGCGCCGTCCCGGGTTCCAGCTGGGCCTGGACATCGCCGCGATCAAGGACGCCAACCCGCAGGCCGTCGGCACCATCCTGGGCGGGCACGGCATCACCGCCTGGGGCGCCACCAGCGAAGAAGCAGAACAGAACTCGCTGTGGATCATCGAACAGGCCGAAAACTACATCCGTGAGAACGGCCGCCAAGAGCCGTTCGGGCCGAAGGTCCCGGGCTACGCAGCCCTGCCGGAGGCCGAACGGAGGGCCAAGGCCGCCGCGCTGGCGCCGGTGATCCGGGGCCTGGCGTCCACGGACAAGCCGCAGCTGGGCCACTTCAGTGACGACCCCGCCGTGCTGGAATTCCTGGCAGCGGCGGAGCACCCGCGGCTGGGCGCCTTGGGAACGTCCTGCCCGGATCACTTCCTGCGCACCAAGGTCAAGCCGCTCATCCTGGACCTGCCCGCCGACGCCTCCATCGAGGACTCCGTCGCACGGCTGAAGGAACTCCACGCGGCCTACCGGACGGACTACCAGGCCTACTACGACCGCCACGCCGACGCCGACTCCCCGGCCCTGCGTGGCGCGGACCCGGCGATCGTGCTGGTTCCCGGGGTGGGCATGTTCGCCTATGGTGCGAACAAGCAGACCGCCCGGGTTGCCGGGGAGTTCTACCTGAACGCGATCAACGTGATGCGCGGTGCGGAGGCGATCTCCAGCTACGCCCCGATCGAGGAATCCGAGAAATTCCGGATCGAGTACTGGGCGCTGGAGGAGGCCAAGCTCGCCCGGATACCCAAGCCCAAGTCGCACGCCACCCGGATCGCGCTGGTCACCGGCGCCGCCTCGGGCATCGGCAAGGCCATCGCCACCCGCCTCGCCGCCGAAGGCGCCTGCGTGGTCATCGCCGACCTGAACCTGGAGAACGCCCAGGCCGTCGCCGCCGAACTCGGCGGGCCGGATGTCGCCGTCGGCGTCCAGGCCGACGTCACGGACGGAAAGCAGGTCGCCGCGGCCATCCGGGAAGCCGTGCTGGCGTTCGGCGGCGTGGACCTGGTGGTCAACAACGCCGGCCTGTCGATCTCTAAGCCGCTGCTGGAAACCACCGAGAAGGACTGGGACCTGCAGCACAACGTGATGGCTAAGGGCTCCTTCCTAGTGGCCAAGGCCGCCGCGCGGGTCATGATCGACCAGGACATGGGCGGGGACATCGTCTACATCTCCTCGAAGAACTCGGTGTTCGCCGGCCCGAACAACATCGCCTACTCCGCCACCAAGGCAGACCAGGCCCACCAGGTCCGGCTGCTCGCGGCGGAGCTGGGCGAGTACGGGATCCGCGTGAACGGCATCAACCCCGATGGCGTGGTCCGCGGTTCCGGGATCTTCGCCGGCGGCTGGGGTGCCAAGCGCGCCGCGGTCTACGGCGTGGACGAGCAGGAACTGGGCAAGTACTACGCCCAGCGCACGCTGCTCAAACGCGAAGTCCTGCCGGAGAACGTGGCCAACGCCGCCGCCGTCCTCACCAGCGCCGAACTCTCCCACACCACCGGTCTGCACATCCCGGTGGACGCCGGGGTCGCCGCAGCCTTCCTGCGATGAGCGCAACGGCACAGGCACCACGTCCGGAAACCGGAGTCGACGGCGCCATGTTCGCCGCCGTCGACATCGGCGCCTCCTCCGGACGGGTCATCCTCGGACGGATCACCGGCGGACGGGACGGCGGCCGACGGATCGGCAGCGGTGCCGCCAAAGGCGGCGTGGTGCTGGAAACCGTGCACCGCTTCCCCAACGGCGTGGTCCAGTCCGACGGCGGCCTCCGCTGGGACTTCGACGCCCTCTTCGCCGAGGTACTCACCGGACTCGCGGCGGCCGGACGCGTCGCCGCGGAACGCGGCGAGCACGTCACGAGCATCGGCATCGATACCTGGGCGGTGGACTACGGCCTCGTGAACGCCGCCGGGGAACTCACCGCCCAGCCGTTCAGCTACCGTGACGAACGCAGCCGCGCGGCCGTGGCCGGAGTGCACCGGCAGGTGGACGAGTCCCGGCTGTACGCCACCACGGGGCTGCAGTTCCTGCAGTTCAACACCATCTACCAGCTCGCAGCCGAGCGGGACCTGGATGGCAAGCAGGCGCTGCTGATCCCGGACCTGATCGCGTTCCTGCTCAGCGGCCAACGGCGCACCGAGGTCACGAACGCCTCCACCACGGGTCTCTTCGATGCCGTGGCGGGGGAGTGGGCCACCGAGTTTTTCACTGCCTTGGGGCTGCGGAAAAACCTGTTTCCGCCGCTGATTCAGCCCGGTGAAACCGTCGGCACCCTGCTGCCCGGGATCGCCGAACGCACCGGCCTTCCCCAATCAACCACGGTGGTGGCGGTCGGCTCGCACGACACCGCCTCCGCCGTCGCCGCCGTCCCCGCCGAACCGGGAAATTTCGCCTACATTTCTTCCGGCACCTGGTCGCTGGTAGGAGTGGAACTGAACCATCCCGTGCTCACCGAGGCCAGCCGGGCAGCGAATTTCACCAACGAACGCGGAGTCGACGGCACTATCCGGTACCTCCGCAACGTCGGCGGGCTCTGGCTGCTCAGCGAATGCCAGCGCACCTGGGCGCAGGAAGGCTACCGGCCCGCGCTGGAGGAACTGCTGGCCGCCGCAGCTGCACTCCCCTCCGGCGGACCGCGGATCAACGCAGACGACCCCGCGTTTATCGCGCCGGACAACATGCCCGGGCGTATCCGCGCCGCGGTCCGGAACACCGGCAACGTCCTGCCGGACGAGCCTGCGCGGATCGTCCGCTGCATCCTGGACAGCCTCGCCGCCGGCTACGCCCGGACCATCGCCGACGCCGAACGGCTTGCCGACGTCGCCGTCGAGACCGTGCACATCGTCGGGGGCGGCTCGCAGAACCGGCTCCTGTGCCAGCTCACCGCCGAAGCCACCGGCAAGCGCGTGGTTGCCGGACCGGTGGAAGCCACGGCCCTCGGCAACGTACTGGTGCAAGCCCGTGCCGGCGGGGCCCTAGCCGGAGGCCTGGCCGAGCTGCGCGCCCTGGTGCGTGCGTCTCAGGAGCTGGACAGCTTCGAGTCGTCGCTGGTCTGAGCGTCGCTGGTCTGAACGTCGACGAGCCTGAGTTTCGTCGCGCCCGAACCGTACGCCGTCTGCCCCGCTTCCCAACTACATAGCAGCAGGTGTCGTTTTGACGGCTCAAAACGACGCCTGCTGCTGCCTAGTTAGACCGGCAACGGCGGAGGGGGGTGAGGGGCGTCACACGGAGTATTGTGACACCTCCCGTTTGCGTCCGGAACGATCCCGCGGTTATGGTCTTGGCTATGACAAACCGTTGGTATGCGTATTTTTCGTTGGCTCTGGAGGGGCCCGCGTCTAACTGACACGCATCCAATTTTCCTTCAGAGCCAACAGGGCAGAGATCATTCTCTGCCCTTCGCCATTTCTCCGGCGGGTTCTGATTTGGGCCCGCTCCGCACCACCCGGAACAGGACCCGCAGATGAGCACCGCAGCAGCCACCGAAACCCAGCAGCCGACGTCGAAGCCGTCCGCATCGCAATCAACGTCGAATCTGAGGGTCAGTGAGTTCACTGCACTGCCCACCCCTCAGGAGATGATCGCGGACCTGCCGCTGGACGCCCGCGTGGCGGACGTCGTCGAACGCGGCCGGGACGAAGTCCGGGCCATCATGGACGGCGTGGACGACCGCCTGCTGGTGATCGTGGGCCCGTGTTCCATTCACGATCCCAAGGCCGGCCTCGAGTACGCCCGCCGCCTTGTCAGCCAGGCCGAGAAGCACAAGGAAGACCTGCTGATCGTCATGCGCGCATACTTCGAAAAGCCGCGCACCACGGTGGGCTGGAAGGGCCTGATCAACGATCCGCGCCTTGACGGAACGCACGACATCGCCGGCGGCCTGCGCGCCGCCCGCCGTTTCCTGCAGCAGGTCACGGCGCTGGGACTGCCCGCCGCCACCGAGTTCCTCGAGCCGATCAGCCCCCAGTACATGGCGGACCTTGTGTCCTGGGGAGCCATCGGCGCCCGGACCACGGAAAGCCAGATCCACCGCCAGCTGGCCTCCGGGCTGTCCATGCCCATCGGCTTCAAGAACGGGACCGACGGCGACCTGCAGGTGGCGGTGGACGCCTGCAGTGCCGCCGCGGCCCCGCAGGCGTTCCTGGGGATCGACGGCGACGGCCGGGCAGCGCTCGTGGCCACCGCGGGCAACCCGGACACCCACGTAATTCTCCGCGGCGGACGGAAGGGTCCCAACTACTCCGCGGCCGACGTCGAGGCCGCGTCGGCCAAGCTCGCTGCCAAGAACCTGAACCCGCGGCTGATCGTCGACGCGAGCCACGCCAACAGCGGCAAGAGCCACCACCGCCAGGCCGAGGTTGCGCTCGAAATCGGCGCCCAGCTCGAGGGTACGGGTGAGGCGCCAAGTGCGATTGCCGGCGTCATGCTGGAAAGCTTTCTGGTGGGCGGTGCCCAGAATCTGGATGTCGCCGAACATGCCGCGGGACGATCGGCCCTGGTCTACGGACAGAGCGTAACGGACGCCTGCATGGAGTGGGACGTGACGGCGTCGGTGCTGGAGCAGCTTGCTGCGTCGTCGCGCAAACGCAGGGCTTTCACTATGGCCCCGTGAGCCTCTAGAGTAACTAACACACGGTTGTTCGATGGCTCAGCATCGGCGCACCGAAGACAAATTGGGGTCGCCGCAAGTTGCTGAGAGCAAAGGAATATGGGAAATGTCCGCAGAGTCGAACTTCTCGAACGCCAAGTTCTTGACCGTGGCCGAGGTGGCTGAGCTTATGCGTGTCTCCAAGATGACCGTGTACCGCTTGGTCCATTCCGGGGAAATGCCGGCGGTCCGGTTCGGCCGGTCCTATCGGGTCCCGGAGAGCGCCGTCGAGCAGTACCTCAAGGGCGCTGTCGTCGACGGACACTCGGATACCGCGTAACGGCTGGTGCTGTTTGTCCGCACGGTCTCCATGATCAAAGCAGCCGCCTTGGGGGCTGCTGCAGGTCATGGGGCGGCCGCGGTCAGAAGGTGCTCCGGATAAGCGGTACGCTGTTAAGGAACGTTTTACGTCATTGTAAGAATCTGTCAGTTGTTTCAGTCTGTTGCTTAGTCCACGGACCTTCTCCACCAGACAGGTACTGCATCTAGTTTGTAAGGAACTTTCGTGGGTTCAGTTATTAAGAAGCGTCGCAAGCGTATGGCCAAGAAGAAGCACCGCAAGTTGCTTCGTAAGACCCGCCACCAGCGTCGCAATAAGAAGTAGAGATACTTTCTACGCGTCAATGCCCGCCCCTTTCGAGGTGCGGGCATTTTTGCGTCCCCGTGGCCGCGGGCCTTTCGGTTGGGTTTGCGTCCCTCCCCTTCGCCTCACCTGGGCGTCCGACGCCCACGGCGCTTCGCCGTCGCTTAGCGTTCAGCCCTGCCCACCCCTCGCAAGCTCGGGCCGGGGCCCGCGGGCTTTCACTTCGCCCGAAAGGCGTTCCGACGGTCGCTGAGCGACCTCTGGCCCGCGTTCGGTCGCGATGCGCTCCTACGCGAAACACCGCGGGCGTTGTTAGGTCGCCTTCTCGACGCTGCGGGCATCGAGGGTTGCCAACACGAACCACCGGGGGAGCGTCCTGTCGCCTTCTCGGCGCGGGGCGTCGATGGGTTGCCAACACGAACCACCGGGGGAGCGTCCTGTCGCCTTCTCGGCGCGGGGCGTCGATGGGTTGCCAACACGAACCACCGGGGGAGCGTCCCGTCGCCTTCCCGGCGGATGGTGCCTCTCGACGCGCAAACTGGCTGGCGTTAGACCCGGGGGCCGCGGAAGCGGGAGTAGCCTCGCCATAGGCCGTAGATGGCTCCGCCTGCTGTGGCGGCCTTGAGGCCCAGGGTGGCGGCGCGGCGGCCGGAGCGGAAATCGTAGACCGGCCAGTTGTGCTCGCGGGCGTGCTTGCGCAGCCGGGCGTCCGGATTGATGGCCACGGGATGGCCCACGAGGGTCAGGAGCGGGATGTCGTTGTAGGAGTCGCTGTAGGCCCAGCAGCGTTTGAGGTCCAGGCCTTGGGCGTCCGCGATGCCCTGGACCGCCACGGCTTTGGCAGCGCCGTGCAGGATGTCGCCCACCAGCCTCCCGGTATAGAAGCCGTCCCTGATCTCGCCCACGGTCCCCAGGGCGCCGGTGAGTCCAAGCCGCGTGGAAATGACCGTGGCCACCTCGATCGGAGTGGCCGTGACCAGCCAGACCTTGCGCCCCACGCGCAGGTGCTGCTCGGCGAGGGCCTTTGTTCCCGGCCAGATCCGGGAGACAATCATCTCGTCGAAGACTTCCTCGCCCAGGGCCTTGATGTCCTCCTCCGTGATGCCGGCCGCGAGGGTCAGCGCGGAATCCCGCACCGCGTGGACGTCGTCCATGTTCTCGCCGCGGAGCACGAACTTAAACTGCTTCCACGCCATGCCGGCTGCCTGCGGAAGGGTGAACGCACCCCGCTGATGCATCTTCCGGGCCACGTGAAATAGGCTGGCGCCCCTCATGAGGGTGTTGTCGACGTCGAAGAACGCGGCCTCGCCGTGTTGCTGCGGTGCAACCGGATGCTGGACCACAGCGACGTACTTCTCCTCGGGCATGCCACCGAGTCTAGTCAATGCAGGGCATGTGCCCGGCCGGCGGGCCGTTACCGCGATACGGTTGAAGCATGGCAAACCCCGACGTCGTCCTCCTCACCAAAGCTGACTGTCACCTGTGCGCCGCGGCGCGCGACGCCGTCGGGCGGGTTACCGCGGCCCTGGGACTTGCGTGGACGGAGCGGTCGGTGGACAGTGACGACGCCCTGCGGGACCAATACGCGGAGGAGATTCCGGTGGTGTTCGTGGACGGAATCCAGCGGGACTTCTGGAAGATCGACGAAGCCAGACTGGACCGGGTCCTGCGTCAGGCGATGGCGCGGCAGTAGCCAGTTCCGCGCAATGGCACCGGGCTTTGTTGACATAAGTGATGGGGATCTAGAGTGGACTCACAACGCGACGCAATGGAGCAGATAGTGACTTCGCTCGATTCACCACCCCAGGCCGTGCCCGGGGACACCGGAGCTGCCGGCAAGCAGATCCCGCCTGCGGCCGTGGCCCGGCTGACCATCTACTTGCGCGCCCTGAACACTTTGATGGCCGAGGGCACCGAACGCGTGTCCTCCGAATCGCTGGCCGAGGCATCGGGAGTCAGTTCGTCCACGCTCCGCAAGGATCTGTCCCATGTGGGCTCGTACGGTACGCGCGGCGTGGGATATGAGGTTCAGTACCTGAGCCGTCACATTGCCGCCGCACTGGGACTGACGCATGACTGGAAGGTCGCGATCGTCGGCGCCGGCAACCTGGGCAAGGCGCTCGCCAGGTACGGCGGCTTTGAATCCAGGGGATTCGACGTCGTTGCCATTTTTGATGCCGACCAAATGGTGGTGGGCAATGAGGTTGGCTGGCTCCGCGTCAGCGATGTTGCAGACCTTGAGCCGGTGCTGGAACGGACAGGCGCCAACATGGTGGTTTTGGCCTTGCCCGCAGCCGTCGCCCAGAGCGTGTGCGACCGAGTGGTGGCGGCCGGCGTCCACAGCATCCTGAGCTTCGCGCCAGTGATGCTCCAGGTTCCCGACGGCGTCAACCTGCGCAAGGTGGACATGGCCACGGAGCTGCAAATTCTGGCATATCACGCGCAACGGGCGCAGACCCCGGGTCAGCCGGAGTAAATCCGGCGTGGCTGGGACCGCGCCCGTTAGCTGGTTGCGTGCGGTGCTTGGCGGCCGTGGCTAGCGGCAGTGCCTGGCGGGTATGCCTAGCGGCCGAAGGGGCCGCCCGGCTGCGAGTACGGGTTGGCGAACGGCTGGGGCTTCTGGAAGTACGGTGCCGACGCGGGTAGGTACAGCATCACAATCGCGGCGATGCCGAGGAGGGCCACCAGCGTGTTCAGGCCAAGGGGGAAGAGGCTGAACACCGACAGCGCCGCCAGGACCGTTCCCAGGATGCGTGCCCAGTTCTTGCCCTTGCGGACGTTGAAGGCCACCAGCGCGTAGAGCCCTGCGCCGATCAGCGCGAAGACCACCATGGTTCCGACGATGAAGCCCTTGACGTCCTCGAACGCAATGTTTTGGCCGCTGCCGCGGAGCTGATCCTCAAACGTGCTGCGCATGGCGGGATCATCCAGCGTTGGGATCGTGAGCAGGACCGACAGGACCGACAGGACGCCGGCGGCGATGATCATCCAAAACGAAGTGTTCACAAGCTGCGGCACACCGGCAGCCGTTCCGCCGCCCTGTGGCTGTTCGGACGGGTACCCGTAGGGGGACTGGCCGTAGGGTGATTGACCGTACGGGGACGCGGCGGATGCCGGCTGCTGACCATACTGCGGTGCGCCCTGCCCGTACTGGGGCTGCTGCGGTGCGCCCTGTCCGTACTGGGGCTGCTGCGGTGCGCCCTGACCATACTGCGGGGAGTTCTGGCCGTACTGCGGAGCGGGCGGGGTGTTCTGCCCATACTGCGGGGCAGGCGGGGTGTTCTGTCCGTACTGGGGAGCGTTCTGGCCGTACTGCGGAGCATCCTGACCGAAGCGGGGCTGAGCGCCGCGGGCTTCCGTATCGTCCTGGTTCGGCTCGTGGGAGTTCGGGTCGCTGGGATTTGTGGGTACTGGAGGAGTGCTCATGAGCGGTCCTTTGCGAATTGACGTCGGGATCGGCCACCGGGTTCAGAAGCCTGCCCTGCCCCCAGCATGGTTCACTTCCACCGTACCCCTCTGCGGGCACGGTGAAGATCATTCCGCAGAGGTATTCTTGCGGCGCGTCCGCACGCCGGGAGGCCGGACGAGCGACCCGCGTAAGGGGGCTTCAAACGAAGCCCGACGGCGTAACACCCCGCTGCTTTCACGGAGACTTGAGCGCCGCATGGCACCGGCCCCGGCAGTGCATCGCACGGGTGACGGCCCGAGCCCCGACGGCGCCTGCCGCCGTGACTCTGACTGCAATCGTCTGGCTGCACTCAGACCGATCCCCGTGCGGCGGCAAACCAGTTCTGGGATTTCGGCACCCACATGAGCACGGTTGCCACGAGGCTGATCAGGAATCCCAGCCAGTTTCCGTCTTGGCCGGCGGCGAAACTCGAATTGATGACTGCCAGCAGCAGCGACACGCCTGCGACAATTGTCAGCGCCAGCCGGGCCCACTCCCGGCCTTCCTTCATCTTCATGGCAAGGACAATCTGCGCAGCGGCCAGCGCAATTGCCATCAGCACCAGCAACAGCACCAGGATGGCCACGCCCGGAAGGATGGCAAAGAGCACCAGGGCTCCGAACAATCCGATCACGCCGCCCAAGAGTCCGAGCAGGCCGCCGATCACCCAGATCCAGTAGGACACCTTCAGCTCCGTGGGGAGACCTGCCACTTCGAAGATGCCGGAGAAGCCGCCATTGGGCATGACTTCGTAGAAGCTGCGCGGGCGGTCGGCGGGCATCTCGAAGCGTCCGGCGCCGCCTTGCGGCCCCGCCTGCCAACCCTGCTGTCCGGACGGCTGCCCGTCCGGGTGCCCTGTGTCCTGCCCGTAGCCATATGTCGGTTGCGCGCCGTCCTGCTGCCCCGGCGGCTGGAATCCTTCGGCAGGCTGGCTACCTGTTGGAGGTTGCGACCCCGCCGGCTGTGACCCCGCCGGCTGTGAACCTGCTTGCTGTGACCCGGTTGGCTGCTGTCCTGCTGCAGGCTGCGGACCGGCTGGCTGCTGACCCGCAGGTGCGGGATGGTCCTCAGGCGGCGGCTCGGAGCCCGGCTGTTGAGGCTTCGGTTCATCGCTTGGGTTGCTCATGGCTCTCACTGTAGACCCGCGATTTGGCGAATTCTAGGAGGTCCAGGGCCATGTCCGAGCCGCCTCGGAACGCCAGTTTGGAGACGGCTATTGTGCCCGTTCCCGCATGCGAAATCCCCGGCCCGCGGCAACGCAAAACGCCCCGCCCGTGGTGTTCACGGGCGGGGCGTCGGCTTTGCATTACGTGGCTGGGAACCCAGCCGCGGCAACCTAGGCCGCGGGGGCGATGAAGGCCAGTTCCAGGTTGATGGCAACCTTGTCGCTGACCAGCACGCCGCCGGCTTCCAGCATGGCGTTCCAGGTCAGGCCGAAGTCCTTGCGGCTGATGGTGGTCTCAGCCGAAACACCGGCGCGGGTGTTGCCGAACGGGTCCACGGCTACGCCGTTGAATTCGGTCGCGAGGGCCACCGGGCGGGTAACACCCTTGATGGTGAGGTCGCCCTGGAGTTCGTAGCCGTCGCCGGCGGCAACCAGCCCGTTGGATACGAAGGAGATTTCCGGGAACTTCTCGACGTCGAAAAAGTCTTCGCCGCGGACGTGGCCGTCGCGGTTCACATCGCCGGAGTCGAAGCTCGCGGTCTGGATGGTGGCGTTGATCTGGGAATCAGCGACGTTCTCAGCGAGGTCCAGGGTTGCGGCCGCGTCCTTGAACTGGCCGCGGACCTTGCTGATGCCTGCGTGCCGAACAGTGAATGCGATTTCGCTGTGCGAGTTGTCGAGGGTCCAGGTGCCGGGGGTGACGTTGGTGGGAAGTGCCATGATGGTTCTCCTTGGATCTGTGGACGAAGCGGGACGATCTAGAGTTGAAGCTCCATTGGTTGAAGTATCAACTAACTGCTGCATCCAGTATAAACATGCATTTGCATCTTTTATTCCATCGCCGGGGAACATTTCGGAAAATTCATGAGTTCTACTAGATGTAGAAGATTTCCGATCGTCCGACATCTTTGAGAAACTGGTACTCATGCCCCAAGCCACTGTTCATTTGCTCCGCCACGGCGAGGTCTACAACCCCGAGGGCGTCCTGTACGGCAGGCTGCCTGAGTTCCACCTCTCCGAGCTTGGCCAGCAGATGGCGCAGACCCTCGCGGAGCACTTCCGCGACCGTGCCTCTCACGGTGCAAAGATTGTCTATCTCGTCGCCTCCCCGCTGACCCGCGCGCAAGAGACGGCCGAGCCCACGTCCCGGGCGCTCAGCCTGGACATTCATACAGACCAGCGCATCATCGAGGCTGAAAACCACTTCGAAGGCCTCAAGGTCACCAAGGCCGAGCTGCGCAGGCTCAGGCATTGGCCCAAGCTCGTGAACCCGCTGAGGCCGTCATGGGGTGAGCCGTACAAGGATCAGGCCGCCCGAGTGAGGGAAGCGGTCCAGGACGCCCGGGCCAAGGCAATAGAACTCGGCGGCGACGGCGCGGAGGCCATCATGGTCAGCCACCAGCTTCCCATCTGGGCCACCCGGCTCAGCGCTGAAGGCAAGCCCCTCTGGCATGATCCGCGCAAGCGCGAGTGCACGCTGACCTCGCTCACCTCCCTGATTTTCGACGGCGACGGGACCCTCCTGCGCGTCGAGTACAGCGAACCGGCCGCAGCCCTCCTGCCGGGCGCCTCCACCACTCCCGGAGCCTGAACCATGCCCAACAGCCCCATAAGTTCCCGGCGCAGCGTGCTTGCCGCCGGCGGCCTAGCCCTGACGGCGCTCACGCTGGGGCTGTCCGCGTGCGCGCAGGAAGACGCCCTGGCGAAGCAGGCCAGGGCCGGGGATAACAAGAACTATGTGGCTGGCGACGGCTCCGTGACGGAATTCGCCGCGACCGACCGCAAGTCCGCCGTCGACATCGAGGGCAAGCTTTTCGACGGCACCGCCGTGACGGCCAAGGACTTCCTGGGCAAGGTGACCGTGCTGAACTTCTGGTTCGCTGCCTGCGCGCCGTGCCGGGTGGAAGCGCCCTCGCTCGAGGCCCTTCACCAGGAATTCAAGAGCAAGGGCGTGCAGTTCTTCGGCGTGAACCTGCGCGACGAGAAGGCCACCGCTGACGCCTTCGACAAGACCTTCGGCCTCACGTACCCGAGCTTCAACGACAAGGACGGCGCCGTGCTGCTGGCCGTGTCCGGACTGGTGCCTCCGGGGGCGGTCCCCACCACGCTGGTGGTGGACAAGCAGGGCCGGGTGGCCTCGCGCGTGCTGGGGGAGATCCAGAAGGGTACCCTCAAGGCCCTCATCCAGTCCGCCGTGGCAGAGTAGCGGCGGTCTCCCCAACGTGAACAGCCCCTTCGCCGAAGCCATCCTGAACGGTTCACTCCTGCTTGCCATCCCGGTGGCGCTCCTGGCAGGCTTCGTGTCCTTCCTCTCGCCCTGCGTGCTACCACTCGTGCCCGGATACCTGGGCTATGTCACGGGGCTGACCGGCGTGGACCTGCAGAAGCAAAAGCGCGGCCGCATGTTCGCCGGAATCGGCTTGTTTGTTCTCGGATTCTCGGTCATCTTCGTGCTGCTCGGCGGGGCCTTCGGCCAGCTGGGGACGCTGATCACCGGTTCGCAGAACGCCTGGATCACGCAGTTGCTGGGCGTCCTCGTGATCATCATGGGCGTCGTGTTCATGGGCGGTTTCGGCTGGCTTCAGCGCGACGCCAAGATTCACGCCAAGCCGCCGGCAGGCCTTTGGGGCGCACCGCTGCTCGGGATCACCTTCGGCCTCGGCTGGGCGCCCTGCATCGGACCCACATATTCGGCCGTGCAGCTGCTAAGCCTCTCCGGCGGCTCCTCTGCCGCGAAGGGTGCGTTCCTGGCGTTCGTCTACAGCCTGGGCCTGGGCATCCCGTTCCTGCTGATCGCCCTCGCGGTGCGCCGCGGCGCCGGCGTGCTGTCCTTCTTCCGCACTCACCGGGTGGCCATCCAGCGGACCGGCGGCGGAGTCCTGATAGCCCTCGGCCTCCTGATGGCCACGGGAGTCTGGGGAGCCTGGGTCACCGAGTTGCAGTACTGGTTCCAAAACGATGTGAAGTTGCCGATCTGATGAGCGAGCGTGTGAAGCCAACCAAGAAATCCCCCGGAGCGGCCGGCCCTAAGGCTGCGCCCGAAGGTCCCCGCAAGGACCCCGTCAAGGCGGCCAAGGCTGACGCGGCGCTCCCTGCGCTCGGGATCCTCGGCATGCTCCGCTGGGCGTGGACCCAGCTGACCAGCATGCGCACCGCCCTGTTCCTCCTGCTGCTGCTCGCGGTGGCGGCGGTGCCCGGATCCCTGTTCCCGCAGCGTCCCGCCAACCCGTCGGTGGTCACGCAGTACATCAAGGACCACCCCGACTACGGCAAGATTCTTGATTCGCTCCAGCTCTACGACGTGTACTCGTCGGCCTGGTTCTCGGCCATCTACATCCTGCTGTTCATTTCGCTGATCGGTTGCGTCGTTCCCCGCGCCATCGCGCACTACCGGGCCATGCGCTCCCAGCCGCCGCGCACCCCGAAACGCCTCTCCCGCCTGCCGGAGTACGGCACTCTGGTGGTGCCCGCGGAAGCCGGCGTCCCGGCGTCGGACGCCATTGAAGACGCTGCCGCGCTGCTCAAGAAACGCGGTTACCGCGTTGAAGTACGGCACGACGACGGCGCGCGGCCGTCTTTGGGGGCGGAGCGCGGCTTCCTCAAGGAGGTGGGCAACCTCGTCTTCCACACCTCGCTGATCGGCGTGCTCGTGTCCGTGGCCCTCGGCGGACTGTTCGGCTACAGCGGCCAGCGGATCCTCGTGGAGGGCGATACTTTCGTGAACACGCTGGTGGGCTACGACCAGTTCACGCCGGGCACCAACTTCCAGAGCAGCCAGCTCGAGCCCTATTCCATCCAGCTGGACAAATTCCAGGCGACGTTCGACCGCGAATCAAAGGGCAAGTTCGGCCAGCCCATCGACTTCACGGCGGATGTCACCACCAAGGAAAACCCCGGGGCGCCGGCCAAGAAGGAAGTCCTCAAGGTCAACGATCCCGTGACCCTCGGCGGGACCAGCATCTACCTGACGGGCAACGGCTACGCCCCGGTGGTGACGGTCCGGGACGGCAAGGGCAACATCGCCATGCAGGGTCCCGTGGTGGCGAAGCTGCAGGGCGAGAACTACTACTCGTCCGTGGTGATCAAGGTTCCCGACGCCAAGCCGGAGCAGCTCGGGTTCGCCGGCTTCTTCCTTCCCACGGCGTTCGTGACGGACAAGGGAATCTCCTTCAGTGGGGACCCGGACCTCATCAACCCGCAGCTGAGCCTGAACTCGTACTACGGTGACCTCGGCCTGGACAACGGCGCCCCGCAGAACGTGTTCGAACTCGACGTGAAGGACCTGAAGCCCCTTAATAGCCGGGACCTCGCGGCCGGCGGCATCACACTGGCACCGGGCAGCACCTACACCCTGCCGGACGGCAAAGGCTCCATCAGCTTCGACGGTGTGAAGAAGTACATCGGCGTCGACATCCATCATAATCCGGGCCAGCTCTCGGCTCTGATCTTCGCGCTGCTGGCGGTGGCCGGGCTCGTCGTGTCGCTCTACGTCAACCGGCGGCGCGCCTGGGTCCGCACCGGCACGCACGAGGACGGCAGGACCATGGTGGAATACGGCCTCCTGGCCCGCGGTGAGGACCACCGGCTGGCAGGCGAGGCCGTGGCGATCCGCGGGCTGCTGGCAGGCGCGTGGGGCCTGGACTCCCAGAAAGCTGCCAGCGGACGGGCGGATAATGGGCCGGCGGACACCTCTGGCGCCGACGGTCCCGCGGGAAAGCCCTCAGAAGACTTCATCCAGTCAACAGCAGGCTCACACGAGTCAAAGAAGGACCAGTAATGCCTCCCATCAACGAAACCATGGGCCAGTACAGCGAGCTCTTCATGTTGCTGGCGGCCGGCACGTACACGGTGGCGTTCATAGCCTTCGCGTGGGACCTCGCCAAGAGCAGCAAGGCGCTCCGGACCGTGGACCTCAAGGCTGCCGCGGCTGCAGGGACGCCGGCCGCCGGCACAAAGGTCCCGGTGGCCGCCGGCTCGGTCCGCGGTGCGGCCGCGGACGCCGACCGTGTAGCGGGGCACCTGGCCGGGCCTGCGGGCCGTGCCGAGCGGCCGTCGTCGTCCGTTTCTGCGGGAGGGCCCGGCAGCGGAGCGGGGCAGACCGCCGATGCCAGCATGAAGTACGACGCCGAGCGCCGCGTTCCTGCCCGCGTGGCCGTCGCGCTGACAGTGCTGGGCGCCGCCATCCACGCTGCCGGCGTCCTGACCCGTGCCGTGGGCGCAGGCAGGGTGCCGTGGGGCAACATGTACGAGTTCCTGACCACCGGTGCATTCGTGGCCGTGGCGGTGTTCCTTGTGGTGCTGATTCGCCGCGACCTGCGCTTCCTGGGCACGTTCGTGGTGGGTCTGGTGATCATCATGCTGGTGGCTGCCTCCGTGGCCTACTGGACTCCGGTGGGACACCTGGTGCCTGCGCTGCAAAGCTACTGGCTGGTCATCCACGTTTCCATCGCGGTGCTCTCCTCCGCACTGTTCACCCTGACGTTTGCCATGTCCGCGCTGCAGCTCGTGCAGTCGCACCGGCAGAAGACCATCGCAGCCGGGGGAGCGGACAAGCTGGGCTTCATGCGCTTGGTGCCGTCCGCCCTGAGCCTGGAGAACCTGTCCTACCGGATCAACGCCATCGCCTTCATCGGCTGGACGTTCACCCTCATGTTCGGCGCCATCTGGGCTGAGAAGGCCTGGGGCCGCTTCTGGGGCTGGGACACCAAGGAAGTGTGGACGTTCGTGATCTGGGTGGTCTACGCCGGCTACCTGCATGCCCGAGCCACCCGCGGCTGGACCGGGACCCGCGCGGCCTGGCTGTCGATCGTGGGCTACCTGTGCGTGGTCTTCAACTTCACCATCGTGAACCAGTTCTTCAACGGCCTGCACTCCTACTCGGGGCTGTAGCGCAGGCGGGGCTACTTGCTCCGTTCGCCCATTCGACCGTTGGACCGGTCGCCAGAAGTGGCCGCTCAGCACATGCATTGGGCGGCCATTTTCGGCGATTCGGCGGGGCGGCACACGGTTGGGCATCGGATCGTGGCTTCTCCTGGCGGACTTGCGACGTGAACTTCCTCTGCGGGCCTAGCGTTTGCAGGCCTAGTGCCCGGGCTTCCAACCCCGGCGAATCAGCGCCTGCCGCACCCTGGTCGCGGCGTTGGGCTCCATGCCGGGAGCGAACGGGTCCAGATCCCACTGAGTTAGGACCACCACCAGCCAGCCGAGCCCGCGCGCGTTCTCGTCACGGAAAATGTCGCTCCGCCGCTGGGTGGGGGGGTGGCATGGTGGCCGCCGTCGTACTGGATGGCGATCTTGTACTTCTCATAGGACATGTCGGGGTCCTGGATCCAGCCGGCGGTTTCATCTAGCAGCGGCAGGTCCTGGCCGGTCCGTACTAGCTGGTAGTTGCTACTTGATCTCGGGGTTGCCCTCGGCGCTGGCATCTCCAGCGCCAGGAGTGCCGGGGTTCCCGGTGCTGGGGCTACCGGTTCCATGCGGGCCGGCGCCGGGCTTGGGCTTCTTCGAGTCGAGGTCGTCCTTCAGCTTCCTGAGGCGCTCGGCTTCGGCCTGGTTGCGGCGGCGCAGCTCCAGGTTGCGGAGGAAATCGGGGTCGTCGTCTGGCGCAGTGGGGTGGCGGTACGTCTGCTGCTGTGCCGGGACCGAGTAGCGGGGGCGTCCGATCAGGAACCACAGCGCGGCACCAACGATCGGCAGGAAGACAACAATGATGATCCAGGTTGTTTTGGAAAATCCCCGGGTGAGATGCGCATCAGTCCGGATCACGTCCACAAGTCCGTAGACGTATATGGCAAGAATGGCGACTGCAATGGCAACACGGAGCATGCAATCAGTCTAGCCTCCGGACGCCCCAGCGGAGATTACAGTATGCCCACAGAACCCGCCACCAAATAGCCGGTGAACTTTGTCCGGACCGCGGACGCAAGAGGTCAAGGGCCGGGGCCGGCTTTGCGACCCGGGGCATAGGAAGAGCCGACACCAGCCTTACAAGCGCCTAGGGCGCCGGGGGATCGCAGTGGATGCCCGGTGACAGTGAGGCGGCTTGCTCAGGAAGGGGCACCGGGGCGGAGCGTACGTTCAGGGACGACGGCTAAACTTGGATAGTGGCTTTCTTGAAATACTCCCTGATCCGGCTCGCCCTCTTCGTACCGCTGTTTGCGCTGTTCGTCTTCCTGCAGCTGGGATGGCTCCTCGCCGTCATCTGCGCGGGGCTGATTTCCTTTGCCATCAGCTACCTCTTTTTCCAGAAGCAGCGCGATGCCGCTGCGGCCTCCCTGCACGCCCGCTTCTCTGGCCGCGCCAAACCCCTGCGTACCGCGGGTGAAGTGGACGACGCCGAAGCCGAGGATCACCTGGTCGATTCCAACCCGGACATTACAGTCCGCAATGATCTCCGGAACAAGGAAGCCTAGCGAGCCACCGGCACCGGCCTCAAAGCCCGCACGGACCTCAAAGTCCGCACCAGCCCCTAAGGTCCGGCGCCAGCCCTAAAGCTCGCGCAGCCCCTAAGGCCCCGCGCCGTTCCCTAGATCCCGTGGCTCAGCACGAGTCCGAGGGAGAACAGCAGCGCATAGCCGAGGTTGATGAGGCCAGTCTGCTTCAGGACCGGGATGAGGCTCTTGCGCTTCCGGCCGTTGATCATGAGCCACGCTGGCATCAGGCAGGCCGGGATGAGCAGCAACACGATCAGCATCCAGGGCCGGCTGGGCGCGAGGATCACCACCAACAGGATGGCGACGGCGAGCATCAGCACGTAGCTTTCACGGGCGTGCTTGTCGCCCAGCCGCACGGCCAGCGTGCGTTTCCCGGCCTGGACATCGGACGGGATGTCGCGGACGTTGTTGGCCATCAGCAGGGCGCACGCGATCAAGCCTGTGCCGATCGCCCCCACAACGGCCGGCAGGCTGATCTGGCCCGCCTGCGTGTATGTAGTGCCTAGCGTGGCCACCAGCCCGAAGAAGACGAACACGAATACGTCGCCCAGGCCCATGTAGCCGTAGGGATTTTTGCCTCCCGTGTAGCCCCAGGCGGCCATTACGCAGCCGAGTCCCACCAGCAGCAGCCACCATGTCTGCGTGATGATGATGAGCATCAGCCCGAACAGCATGGCCACGGCGAACGCACCGAACGCGGCGTATTTGACGTGCTCCGGGCTAGCGGCGCCCGATCCCACGAGCCGCAGCGGCCCCACGCGGTTCTCGTCCGTGCCGCGGATCCCGTCCGAGTAGTCGTTGGCGTAGTTGACGCCCACCTGCAGCAGCAGTGCCACCACGGCCGCCAGGATGGCGTTGAGCGGGCGGAAGGCGGCCATCTCATAGGCCGCCGCAGAGCCGATCAGGACGGGGGCGATCGCGGCCGGCAGGGTGCGGAGCCGGGCGCCTTGGATCCATTGTGCGGCTGTGGCCACGGTGAGTACCTCGTGTTGGTTCGGTGGAGCGTTCGGTTAAGCGTTGGGTGGAGCGTTCGGCGCAGACAATGCCCGTGCTGGAAGCGTAGCTTCGGTGATTCAATGCGCGCCGCATCAACGGGGCGCGGCGGGAACCAGTCTATTTTCCCCGATGGAGGGCGTTGAGCCGTTCAATCATCGCGAGCCGGTCAGGTTTCCCGTTCGGCAGCATGATCAGCTCGCTGGCCGGAAGGACGGTCTTGGGGGCCATTAGTCCCAGCGTGCGGTGCCAGCGCTCAACCCAGGCCACCCCGTCGGCGGCAGTCGATAAGGCACCGGCAGAAGAAGAAGAGGCAGCAGAAGAAGAAGAAGAAGACCCGCCGGCCACGGCCACATAGGCTGCCACGGCCTGGCCCCACTTCGCAGACTCGACGCCGGCCACGAACGCCGCGGTTACGCCGTCGGACTTTTCCAGCTCGGCCTGCACGTGCGCGGCGGAGACTTTGACCCCGCCGGTGATGATGACGTCGTCCGCGCGGCCGAGGACGGTGAGGCGGCCGTCGGAGTCCAGCGCGCCAAGGTCGTTGGTGCGGTACCAGCGCACGCCGTCTTCCTCGGTGAATGCCTCCCTGGTCAGGCTAGGTGCGTCCAGGTAACCGGCGGACAGCGTGGCCCCGCCCAGGTGGATGCGGCCGTCTTCGGACAGCCGGACTCCGACGCCCTCTAGCGGAAAGCCGTCGTACACGCAGCCGCCGCAGGTCTCCGCTGCGCCGTAAGTCGTGATCACGCGGATCCCGGCCTCGCGGGCGGACTCGAGGAGCGCAGCAGGGGCCGGTCCGCCGCCGAGCAGGATGCCGTTGAAGCGCCGCAGCACCGCCAGGGTGTCGGCCGACGGCTCCTCCAGCAGCCGCTGCAGCTGCGCGGGAACCAGGGACGTGAAGCGGATCTTGTCCGTCAGCTCCAGGGCCGCGGCGGTGAAGCCGTCCGTGGTGAACCCGTTGGACAGGTCCATGGCCCAGGGCCGCGTTCCGGCGAAGAGCGACCGCACCAGCACCTGCACGCCGGCCACATACTGCACCGGCAGCGCCAGGAGCCACTGGCCTTCCCCCTTGAGCGCGAACGCGGTGGCCATGGAGGACGCCGCCAGGGCGTCCACCGTCAGGACCGTCGCCTTGGGCGTGCCTGTGGACCCGGAGGTGCGCACCACCACTGCGGCGTCGTCGATCCCGGGGGTTTCGACAAGCCGGACCACCGGTTCGCCGTTGTGGCCGGAGGAAAGTTCGACGGCGGGACCTTCACCGTGGAGGGCCGCCGCGAGCGCCTTGAGCGCGGGTTCGATGTTCACTTCGCCTGCCTTGGAAACGTGGGCCTGGGAATCATGGGCTGCCTTTGGCTAGTGGGGTGCTCAGAAGTAATGCGGGAACCTGGACCAGTCCGGATCGCGCTTTTCAAGGAAGGCCTCCTTGCCCTCCACGGCTTCGTCCGTCATGTAAGCCAGCCGCGTGGCTTCGCCAGCGAAGACCTGCTGGCCGGCGAGGCCGTCGTCGGCGAGGTTGAAGGCAAACTTCAGCATGCGGATGGCCTGCGGGGACTGCCGGGCGATGTCCGCGGCGTACTCCAGGGCCACTTCCTCGAGCCGTTCGTGGTCCACGGCCTCGTTCACGGCGCCCATCCGGACCATGTCGTCGGCCGAGTATTCGCGGGCCAGGAAGAAGATTTCCCGGGCAGATTTCTGGCCGATCTGGCGGGCGAGAAGCGCTGAGCCGTAGCCGGCGTCGAAACTGCCCACGGTGGCGTCGGTCTGCTTGAACTTGCCGGATTGGCGGGAGGCGATGGTGAGATCCGAGACGACGTGCAGGGAATGGCCTCCGCCGGCGGCCCAGCCGTTCACGACGGCGATGACCACCTTGGGCATGGTCCGCATGAGCCGCTGCACCTCCAGGATGTGGAGCCGGCCGGCGCGGGCGGGGTCGATGGTCTCCTGGGTTTCACCGTCCGCATAGCGGTACCCGTCCCGGCCGCGGATCCGCTGGTCCCCGCCGGAGCAGAACGAGTGCCCGCCGTCTTTGGGCGAGGGGCCGTTCCCTGTGAGCAGGACCGTGGCGACGTCCGGAGTCATCCGGGCGTGATCCATGGCGCGGTACAGCTCGTCCACCGTGCCGGGGCGGAAGGCGTTCCGGACCTCGGGGCGGTTGAACGCGATCCGGACGGTGGGCAGGTCCCGGACCACGGCGCCGTCCTCGGAGCGCTCCACCTGCCGGTGGTACGTCATGTCCTGGAAGTCGTCGAAGCCGGACACGGTGCGCCAGCGCGACGGGTCGAACACATCGGATACCTTGGCGGGGATTTCGTTGCTCACCGTCCAAGTCTAGTAATCGCGTCAGCTGATGCAGAACTCGTTGCCCTCGGGGTCCGCCATGGTGTGCCATTCATGCGGGCCTTCGTTGGCGGTCCAGAGGAACGTGGCGCCGCGGGCCTCAAGCTCGGTGCGGACCTCGTCCTTGTCCCGGCCCTCAAGGCGCACGTCCCAGTGCACCCGGTTCTTGACGGTTTTCTGCTCCGGAACCGTCTGGAACAGGATGCGGCGCGCAGGCTGCTTGGCGTCGAGCTCCTCATCTGGGCGAATCGCTGCACCGGTAGCCCAGACGAGCTTGCCGTTGTGGGTCGTGGTTTCAGCCTCCGTGGCGTAGCCCTGCTCAATCATGGAGCGGATGAAGGCCTCGTCCTGGGGTTCCGGGGACCAGCCCAGCGTTTCTGCCCACCAGTCGGCGAGATCATGTGGATTCTTACAGTCGACGACGATCTGAATCTTGAGTCCCATGGGACAAAGCTACGACGACGGCGGCCTCCCTGAACAGGGTGGTGCTGAACAGGGTGGTACAGAACAGGCAGCGCCCGTGGCGTCGCGGGAGGTTACCCCGGGACCTGCTGCAGCTGGTCGAGCAGTTCCGGCGGGATCGTGTAAAGGAAGATCGCGGCCAGCAGGTTCTTGGCCGCGTGGACGAAGTAGGAGAACATCAGGTTCCGGCCGGTCCACACATACACGAACACCAAGGTTGCCCCCATGGCCAGGTACGGCATGAGTGCGGCGACGGTGAGGGCTTCCTGGCCCACGATGTGCAGCGCGGCGAAGAGCAGCACGGACAGGGCGCAGCAGATCCAGATGTTGATGCGCCTGCTCAGTTTGCCGATCAGCAGGTGCCGGAAGATGTATTCCTCCACGAACGGCCCCACCACAACCACGAGCGGCACCATCAGCCAGGCCGGCACCTGCCGCATGAGCGCCTGCAGCCCGGCCTGGTTGGCGGACGTCTCCGTGGTGCCGCCCACCATCACCAGGACGGCGGTGAAAATCATCATGGCAATCACCGAGACCGGCACCATTGCGGCTGTGAACCACGGCCTGGTGGCCAGCACCTTGAGGTCGCGTGCCACCACGTGGCGGGCGGCGAACAGCGCCAGGATGCCCAGGCAGCCGTAGAACAGAAGGTTTATTCCATACGACGCGACGGCGGGGGACGGGGCAATCTGCCGGAGCAGAGGCAGGAGCAGGTTCCCGGCCACGGCAAAGAAAGCGGCCAGAGTCACGTAGAGGCCCACCGTCGTGAAGTCCAGCGGCGAAAAACGGTAGAGGTCCGGGCGCGGCGGGGGAACGGTGCGTCGGATAGTCGCCATGCTTCTAGCGTAGTCCGGCAGGACCGCGCGGGAGCCCGACGGCGGACCCGCGTTGCAGGGGCCTGTCGCCGCCGGTAGAATATTCGGCATGCCTAACTTTGTGTTTCGGTGCGCCAAAGTAGTCCGCCGAACCTTCGCCCGCCGGCGTGCGACGACGCACGCTGGGTCCCACCCGTCCGTTTCCCGCCGTTCAGCGGCCGCCCGCGGGACTTCCCGCGCAACGGGTGCCGCCGCCGTCGTGCTTCTCTGCCTGGCCCTGGCCGCCTGCGGCGGCAACGCCTCCGGCAGGGGCGACGACGGCCGCCCCGTGGTGCTGACGACGTTCACGGTGCTGGCGGACGTCGCCCAGAACGTTGCCGGGGACAAGCTCCGGGTCGAGTCCATCACGAAGGCCGGTGCGGAAATCCACGGGTACGAACCCACTCCGGGGGACATCCGAAAGGCATCGCAGGCTGACTTGATCCTGGACAACGGGCTCAACCTCGAGGCGTGGTTCGGGCAGTTCGTGGAGGGCGTGGACGTGCCGCATGCCGTGGTGAGCGACGGCGTAGACGTGATGCAAATCAGCGAGGACTCCTACAAGGGCAAGCCGAACCCCCATGCGTGGATGTCGCCGGTCAACGTGCAGATCTATGTGGACAACATGGTGAAGGCCTTCTCCGAGCTGGATCCCCAGAACGCCGCGGTCTTTGAGGCGAACGGCAAGGCGTACAAGGCCAAGCTGCAGGCTGTGCAGGACGAGATGAAGGCCAAGCTGGCCGCTGTTCCCCAGAACCAGCGGGCGCTCGTGACCTGCGAGGGCGCGTTTTCTTACCTGACGCGCGATGCCGGCCTCGAAGAGGTGTACATCTGGGCGGTCAACGCGGAGCAGCAGGCAACCCCGCAGCAGATCACCGAGGCGATCGGCTTTGTCCGGGCCAACAAGGTACCGGCCGTCTTCTGTGAGTCCACCGTGTCCGACGCCCCGATGCGGCAGGTGGTGGAAGCCACCGGCGCCAAGTTCGGCGGCGTGCTCTATGTGGACTCGCTGTCCGAATCGGATGGCCCCGTGCCCACGTACCTTGACCTCATCCGGCACGACTCCCAGCTGATCACCACTGCGCTTACGGGGGCGGGCTCATGAGCGCCTCCGCGACCCACCGGCGGGCCACGGCTGAGCCGGCCGCCCCGCATCCCGCCATCCTGGTGGACAACGTCACCGTGCACTACGGCGAGGTCCTCGCCCTGGATGCCGCTTCACTGAGCCTCGACCACGCCCGGATCTGCGGGCTGATCGGCATGAACGGCTCGGGAAAGTCGACGCTGTTCAAGGCCATCATGGGCATGATCAAGCCGGATGCCGGCCGCGTGCTGATCGACGGAAAGCCGCCGTCCAAGGCCCGCAAGGAAGGCGGCATCGGCTACGTCCCGCAGAGCGAGGACGTGGACTGGCAGTTCCCGCTGTCCGTCCGGGACGTGGTGATGATGGGCCGCTACGGGCACCAGGGATTCACTCGCCGTCCGTCCAAGTTGGACCGCGCCGCCGTCGACGATGCTCTGGAGCGAGTGGAGCTGGCGGAGTTTGCCGGCCGGCAGATCGGCCAGCTGTCCGGCGGGCAGAAGAAGCGCGCGTTCGTGGCGCGGGGCATCGCCCAAGGGGCCACCATGATGCTCCTGGACGAGCCGTTTGCCGGCGTGGACAAGCGCTCCGAAGCCACCATCACCCGCCTGCTGCGGGAGCTTGCCGCGGACGGCTGCACCATCCTCATTTCCACCCACGACCTCCATGCCCTCCCGCAGCTCTGTGACGAAGCCGTGCTGCTGATGCGCAAGGTGCTCATGCACGGCCCGCCCGAGGTGGTGCTGCAGCCGGAGAACCTTGCCATGGCGTTCGGGCTCGACGTACTGAACCGGGACATTCCGGACCCGGACGTCCCCCGCCGTGCGGTTTCGAAGCAACAGGGCAGGAGCTGACCATGGACCTCCTGGATATCCTGCTTGAGCCGTTGAGCTATGACTTCATGGTCCGCGCCATCCTCACCACCGCGCTCGCCGCCATTGTCTGCGCGGTGCTCAGCTGCTGGCTGGTGCTGATCGGCTGGTCGCTGATGGGTGATGCCGTCTCCCATGCCGTGCTTCCCGGCGTGGTGCTTGCCTACATCGTGGGCGCGCCCTTCGCCCTCGGTGCCCTGGTGTTCGCCCTGATCGCGGTGACCCTCATCGGAGTGGTCCGGAACACCAGCCGGGTCAAGGAGGACGCGGCCATCGGCATCGTGTTCACGTCGCTGTTCGCCCTGGGCCTGGTGCTGATCTCCGTGACGCCGAGTCAGACCGATCTCAACCACATCATCTTCGGGAACCTGCTGGGGGTCAGCATTCCCGACCTCATCCAGGTCCTCGTGCTGGGAGTCGTGGCCTTCGCCATCCTGATCCTGAAGCGGCGCGACCTCACCCTCTACGCCTTCGATCCCACCCACGCCCACGCCATCGGGCTGTCGCCGAAACGGCTCGGCGCGCTGCTGCTGGGGCTGCTGGCACTGACGTCCGTGGTGGCCCTGCAGACGGTGGGCGTGGTGCTGGTGGTGGCCATGCTCATCATTCCGGGCGCCACCGCGTACCTGCTGACGGACCGGTTTTCGCGCATGCTGGTGATCGCTCCGACGGTCTCCGCGGTGTCCTCCATCGCGGGCATTTACTTCAGCTATTACCTGGACACGGCATCCGGCGCCATGGTGGTGCTCACGCAGGGCGCCGTGTTCGCCGTCGTCTATCTCTTCAGCCCGCGGCAGGGGCTGATCGGCACCCGGCTGGCAAAGGCCCGCCGCCGCAAGGCAGCTGCGCTCGCCGTCTAAGCCGCCTGGGTTGGTCAGGCCCGACGGCGGCTCTCGCCTTCGGTTGAGGTCAGGTCCGACGGCGGTGCGCGCCTTCGGTCGGGGTCAGGCCCGACGGCGGTGCGCGCCTTGACGGCACCGCCGCCGCCGGGCAGGCTTGACGCATGAAGTCCTAATTCGTGGCGCCGGCAGCTGGCCGCGCCGCATCCCGCCGACCGGGCCCCGCAGAGCAACAGTTCCGCAGCGGATCAGTTCCCCATGGACCAGGTCCCTTGGGACCGCCTCCGGGGCCGCCCTTCGGATTGCGAGGACTTCCCATGACTGAACACACGGCCCGCGCTGAACAGCTGCGCCTTTCCACTGTCTCCCACGGTTACGGGGACCGTGAACTCTTTGCCGGCGTCGAGTTGGCGATAGCCCCTGGAGAGCACGTGGCGATCGTCGGCGAAAACGGCGCAGGCAAGTCCACCCTGTTGCGCATCCTGGCGGGACGTGAGGCGCCGGACTCAGGCACGGCAGTCCGCCAGGGCCGGGTGGGATACCTTGCCCAGACCTCCGGGCTGCCAGCGGGGTTGACCGTTGGCGACGCCATCGACGACGCCCTCCGTGCACTGCGTGACATGGAAGCCGAACTCGAACGGCTGGAGGCGGGGCTGGCCACGGCCGGGCCGCACGAACTCGACGCATACGGGAGCCTGCAGACCCAATTCCAGCTGCGTGAGGGCTATGCCGCGGAATCGCGGGTGGAGGCGGCGCTGGACCGGCTGGGCCTGGGCGGCGTGGAGCGCGGCCGCATGCTGGGGTCGCTGTCGGGCGGGGAGCAGGAGCGCGTTGCGCTGGCGTGCCTGCTGGCCGATCCGGCGGACATCCTGCTCCTGGACGAGCCCACCAATCACCTCGACGCCAGCGGCACGGCCTGGCTGGAGAACCGCCTCGCGGCGCACCGCGGGACCGTGGTGGTGGTCTCGCACGACCGCGTGCTGCTGAGGAGAGTCGCGTCCACGGTGATTGAGGTGGATGCCGAACGCCGCACCGTGAACCGCTACGGCAATGGCTACGACGGCTACCTCAAGGAGAAGAGGGCCGAACGCCAGCGCTGGGTGCAGCAGTACCACGGGTGGATTGACGCCATGGCTGCGGAACAGCGGCAGGCCGCGACGGTGGCCACCAAGATGGGCTACGCCCGCCAGCGCGACGGCGACAAGATGGGTTTCGACTTCAAAGCCGGCACATGGGAGCGGGCCGCTACGAGCAAAATCCGCAACGCCCAGGAACGCCTCCGCCGCCTGGAGGCCAACCCGGTGGAGCGTCCGCCCGAGCGGCTGAAACTGGACGCGGGGCTGGCGGAAGGGCCGGCGGCCGGTTCGGACGCCTACGGCCTGTCGTCCCACGGAATGTCTGCCGACGACGGGGCGGGCGCGGGTTCGGCCGCTGGTGCGGGGGGTCGGGCGGGAGGCGGTGACACGTCCAGCATGGTGCTTAGGGCGCGCAAGGCCCGGCTGCCGGGCAGGCTGGACCTGTCCGAGTTCCGCGTGGACCGGGGCCAGAAGATTCTGATCACCGGCCCTAACGGTGCGGGGAAATCCACACTGCTTTCCCTCTTGGCCGGCACGCTGGAGGTCCCCGTGGGCGAGGTGGAACGTCGAGGGCGGATCGGCTATCTCCAGCAGGAGCTCGAGCCGCCGCAGTATCCGGCGCTGCGCCTGCTCCCGGCATTTGCCGCCGGCCTGGGTGGCAACATTGACGAGCATGCCGAGGCGCTGCTGCGTCTGGGGCTCTTCCGCGCCAGCGAGTTCCATGTGCCGGTGGGCGGCCTTTCTGCCGGGCAGCAGCGAAGGCTGGCGCTGGCCAGGCTGCTGCTCGGCCATAACGATGTCATGCTGCTCGACGAACCCACCAACCACCTGGCACCGGTGCTCGTGGAGGAGCTGGAGACGGCGCTCGCCGGATTCGGCGGAACACTGGTGATGGTGAGCCATGACCGCGCACTGCGCCAGTGGTTCACCGATTGCGCGGACCGGTCCAGGGAGGACCGGTCGAGGCAGGACCCGTCCCGGGACCGGCCGGGCGAGGGGGGTCACCCCTTGGGACTGGTGCCGCCGCCCCGCGGCACGTGGCTGAGGTACACCATGGACGGCGGAATTCTCGAGTCGGCACCCGCGTCTGCCTAGGTCGCAGGCACGGACGGCGGCCGGACAACCGCGAACTCGGCCGGCAGGACGTCGGCAGCGCAAGAACCCGTCCGTCAACAGCTGACGCCAGGTGCCGGCGGCTGGCGGCCGCCGGCACCTGGCGTCAGGGTGCCTTACTACCTTTGCGGGAACTACCGTCCGGTTTACCGGAAGATGTCGTTGTAGGTTCCCATGATGATCCGGTCGCCGGGTGTCGACTTCCTGATGTAGTCAACAACTGCCCAGTCGTCCAGCGAGATGCATCCCGCCGTCGGGACCTTGTTCATATGCAGGAAGATTGCGAAGCCAGCGTCCTGGACTATCGTGGGGCGGTTGTAGTTGACCACCACGCCCTGACGGTAGTCGTGGGTTCCGCGGGTGGCGAAGTACCACATGTTCTCGTCCCAACCCACCCACGAGGAGGATTCGAAGTACTTGTTGTACGTCGCGGTCCAGGGGTTTCCGCCCCAGCGGGAGCGGGGGTTCAGCGTGCGGTAGGCAAGCTTGGTTCCCGGGTTGCCCAGGCCGAAGGCTTCAGTGACCGAGTAGGAGCCGGTGGGTGAGTAGAGGTTGCGGGTGGGCCCGGACGGGACTCCCGGCGGCTTGAATCCGGATGCGCCCACGTAGCCGTCGGTCTTCCAGTCCGGGACGTACGTGCCTGCGATCCGGACGCAGTAGATGTTGGTGGCGTAGGACAACCCGTAGCCCTGCGTGAACGTGAGGAGAACGCGGTTGGCGCCGTACGTGGAGTACTTGGACCGCCCGTTGTTCAGTTTCTGGCACTCGGTGATGCCGTACGTCCGGGTGCCGGCCGCTGACGTCCAGCTGATGAAGCCGCGCTGGAACGACTGGATGCACTGTCCGGCCGAGCACCTCTCGTTGGCCGTGGGATAGCCGAGCGTGCCGCCGGCTCCACCGCTGGCAGCGAACTTGCTGGCGATTCCGCCCCGGACAATCCAGGCGCTGGTCGCAGCGGACCAGTGAATTGTGCCGCCTTGGAATCGCTGGAGGCAGCCGCCGGCCGGCTGGCCGCAGGCCTCGTTGGCCACCGGGTATCCGAGGTAACCGCGGTTTGCGCCAGCAGAGGCGTAGCGGCTGCCGATGCCGGCCCGGGTGATCCACGTTCCCGTGGCGGGCGACCAGTAGATGGTTCCGCCCTGGAACCTCTGGCTGCAGCCTCCGGCAGCCTGGCCGCAGACCTCGCCGGCGGTGGGATAACCAAGGACGCCATTTTGGGCTCCTGCCGCGCGCCAGCGCCCGGCGATGCCGCCACGGACGGCATGCGCACCGGTCTGCGGTGACCAGAAGATTGCTCCCTTGTCGAAGGCCTGCGAACAGCCGCCGTTCCTCAGCCCGCAGATTTCAGCGGCCAACGGCAGGCCCAGCACGGCTTCGGCTCCGGACGCCGCCCAGCTGCTGCCGATGCCGGTCCTGGTGGAGAAATTCAGGATCTGGGTGCCGGACCATACCAGCACTTTTCCGCTGGAGAACTTCTGCAGGGACTTGGCGCCGATGACTGTTTCATCCGTGATCGGATACCCGAAAGTGGGCAGCGCGCCGGCCGTATGCCACTGCGGCCCGGTGCGGCCGGAGGTCCGGAGGACGGGATGGGCGCCGGTGCCGGATGTCCAATAGATTGAGCCGCCCGTAAACGTCTGGACGCAAAGGCCTGCCGAGCACTGTTCGTTGGCCGTCGGCGCACCGAGAACGCCGTCCTCGCCGCCAAGGGCGAGCCACTTGGTGCCGATGGCGCCGCGGGTGACGAACTCCGGAGCGGGGTCGGGTGCGGGCGGCTCGTCGGCGGGAGCCGGGTCGGGCGCCGGGTCTGGGGCAGGCGCGGGGTCGGGCGCCGGATCGGTCAGCTGGGTGTCCGTGGTTTCCCCTGCTCCGGGCGTCTCGGCAGGGGCTGCCGGGGTGCCGGGCTGCGGGGTGGTTTCGTCCGTTGCGGGCAGGCTCCCCGTGTCTGTGCTCGGTGCTATATTCGCGCTCTCTACCGCCGGCGTAGTCGGCACGCCCTCATCGGCGAGGGCGGGTGAGGGCGCAAAGGATCCGGCCGCGAAGCTCAGGAGCAGGGCAGCCGCAAGTATTGTTTTTTTCACGAAGCGTCCTCCACCGAGACAACGGGTTCACACGTGCCCTGTTGGCCCGCGGTTTTCGCAAAGTTCACGGCTGATACGTCCGCCGACTTACCCGGCTGGACTGTTTCCGTGATCAGTGCGTGGCCCTGGACTGCGGCGCCGACGGTGACCGCGAGGGCCACCGTGTAGGTCTTTGCCTTGTCCGAGGAGTTGACCAGCGTTCCCTTGAACGTCCACGATCCGTCCGCGCCGGCCACGCAGGTGTGCTCCTGCAAGTCGTCGATCGCGTTAAGCGACGTGGACACGTCGGTGGGCAGGGAGGGGGCAGTGGTGGGAGGTGACGTTACTGACGGCGTCTGGGGCGCCGCCGTCGTGCTTGATGGTGAAACGCTGGGGCCCGTTCCGGTAGGGTTCGTGGCCCCGCCGGAACACCCCGCAACTGCCAGCAGTAAAGCAGCTGGCAGCAGTAGTGCTCTCTTTCTCATAGTCCCCCCTGAAAAATGGCGCGAGTGCCGGCGCCCGCATGAGACGGTGCGGACGCCATGGCCGGGAACGCCGGCCATGGTGCTTAGGGTAGCGGCAATCCGGCCTGCAGAGCAGTCTTTTGTCCATTCGAATTACTTTGTTTCGGGAATGTCCGCGGTTCCGCCCGAGGGCGGGAATGTTGCCCGCGTCACGGAGCACTCCGGAAATCTTGTAAGATGGATGAGCCGCGCGAACCTTCGATGCTTCGCGAGTTTTTGTATACATACGGCCCTTATAAGGGCCGTAGCGCGAATTATCGGTACAAAAACTCCAGGTTCCGGAACCGGCAGTGCCCCACCTTTGGCATCCCCCCGACCTACAAGGAACAGCTGTGCCTACTAGTACCCCCACCGAACTTAGGAGCCCGACGGCGCAATCCGCCGTCGTCGACTCCACCCTCAGCGCCGAGGGCTACAAGAAGTCCCTGAGCGGCCGCCAGGTCACCATGATCGCCATGGGCGGCGCCATCGGCGTCGGCCTCTTCATGGGTGCCGGCGGACGCCTGGCCTCCACGGGCCCCGCGCTGATCTTCTCCTACGCCATTGCCGGCGTCATCGCTTACCTGCTGATGCGCGCACTGGGCGAACTCATCATGTACCGCCAGACGTCGGGTTCCTTTGTCAGCTATGCCGGCGAAATGTTCGGCAAGAAGGGCGCCTACCTGTCCGGCTGGATGTACTTCATCAACTGGGCAATGACCGGCATCGCCGAACTCATCGCGATCGGCCTGTACTTCCAGTTCTTCTTCCCCAACGTGCCTGTTGAACTGTCCGCCATCGCAGCGCTGCTGCTGCTCGTTGGCGTCAACCTCCTGAGCGTCAAGGCGTTCGGCGAATTCGAGTTCTGGGCCTCCTGCCTCAAGGTGGGCGCCATCGTGATCTTCCTGGCCGTGGGCACCTTCATGGTGGTCACCAACGCCCAGGTGGGCGACGGAAACGCTTCCGTCAGCAACCTCTTCGCAGCCGAAGGCGGAATGTTCCCCAAGGGTGCGCTGGTCATGATCCTGGTTCTGAACGCCGTAATCTTCGCCTACAACGGCATTGAGCTCGTGGGCATCACGGCCGGCGAAATGCAGGACCCGGCCAAGGAAGTTCCCAAGGCGATCCGCGCCGTCGTCTTCCGCATCGTGGTGTTCTACGTCGGTTCCGTGACCCTCCTGGCCATGCTGCTGCCCTCGGACCAGTACGTGGCCGGCACCTCTCCGTTCGTGACCGTGTTTGGCCAGATGGGCCTCGGCTGGATGGGTGACGTCATGAACATGATCGTCATCACCGCCGCGCTGTCCTCTTGTAACTCGGGCCTGTACTCGATCGGCCGGATTTTCCGCACCATGGCCAACAATGGGCACGCTCCGGAGTGGCTGACCCGGATGTCCAAGAGCCACGTGCCGTACGCTGCCATCCTGGCCATCGGCGCCGTGTACCTCGTCGGCATCCTGCTGAACATCTGGCTGGGCGGCTCACACGCCTTCGACCTCGCCCTCAACTCCGCATCCATCGGCGTGATCTTCACGTGGGGCGCCATCTTCGCTAGCCAGATCGCGCTGCGCAAGCAGAAGGGCAAGGTCTCCGCCCTGCCCGCGCCCGGCGGAACCTGGAGCAGCTGGGCCGGCCTAGTGGCCCTGCTGGCCATCACGGTGCTGATCGGCTTCGACACCATGACCAGTAAGACCGGCGAGGTCTTCCACCTCGGCCTCTGGACTTTGGCCACCATCCCGTTCTTCGCCCTGGTGCTGTGGCTCGGCTGGCAGAAGGTCAAGAACAACGAACCCAAGAGCGAGCTGTTCAGCTAGTTCCGTTTAGCTAAGCAGCCCGACGACGGCGGTCACCTTCTGGAGGTGGCTGCCGCCGTCGTCGTTCTGCTGTCAAGTTCTGAGGGCGCACATCTTGCAGACGCAAACAACGACGGCGGGCTCCCCCCAAGGAGAGTCCGCCGTCGTTGCATGTGCAGATCCGTGAGGACCTGGTGTCCGTGGGCGCTAGTCCCGCTTGAACTCGTCTTTGACGTCTTGGCCGACTTTCTTGGCGTCCGCAACAACCTGGTCCTTCTGGCCCTCGGCCTTGAGACGATCGTTGTCCGTGGCGTTGCCGGCGGCTTCCTTCGCCTTGCCGCCGAGGTCCTGGGCGGCGTTCTGAATCTTGTCTCCGATACCCATGACGGGGACCACCTTCCGTTGCCGGTTGATCTGACAAAGCCGTTTCAGCCTAACACGAAGCATGCTTACTAATTCAAGGTTGGGCGTGCTCATTGTCGGTCCCCGGCACTAGGCTCGGAGCATGGATCACAGCACCAGCCTGACGCAGCATGTAAACGCAAGCCCGGAAAAGGTCTGGGCGGTGATTTCGGACATCCCGGGCTCGGCGGCCACCCTTTCGGGCGTCGAATCCATCCAGATGGTCAGCGAGGGCACCTATGGCGAAGGGACCCGCTGGAAGGAAACCCGGTCCATGATGGGCCGGCGCGAGACGGTTGAATTGTGGGTGTCCCAGGCCGACCCGCCGCGCAGCACCACGGTGAAGGCGCTGCAGGGCGGAGCCGACTACACCTCCAGGTTCACGCTGGCGGAGCGCGACGGCGGTACCGACCTCACGCTGACCTTCGGTGCGGAGGTGCTCAGGCCCACCGTCCTCAGCCGGATCATGATGGCCTTCTTCGGCAAGATCGGCATGAGCATGACCCGGAAGGCGCTTGCGAAGGATCTCGCCGAGATCGCAGCGAAGGCAGAGTCGCTGTAGTGGCGGGGCGGCCGGCGGGAAAACCGGCGCACGGCAAGGCTTTGAAGGTCACCCCGCCGCGGCTCACGGCTGTCCGCCTGGACGGGCTGCGGGATGACGACGCGCCGGATTTCCGGCGCGGGGAAAGATACGACGGCGTTCGCTACAGCAGGGCGGACGCGGACGGCCTGGAGCTGAGCGGCATTATCTTTGCGGAGTGCGAATTCGCCGGGGTTTCGTTCAACGAGGCGCAGCTGCGCGGCGCCAGCTTCCGCGACTGCATTGTGAACGAGGCCTACGCCCCGGTCCTCAGGGCGGCCCGGTCCACCCTGCATGACGTCGAGTTCAGCAACCCCCGCTGGGGCTCGGCTGAACTGTATGAAGGCGGGTGGCAGTCCGTGAAGATCGACGGCGGCAAGCTGGACTACCTGAACCTGCGCGGGTCCCGCTTGGCGGACGTCATGATCACCGACTGCATCATCAACGAACTGGACCTTGGTTCTGCCACGGCGGCCCGGGTCGCGCTGAAGAACTGCACCATCGGAACCCTGGACCTCAGCGGGGCCAAACTAAAGGACTTCGACCTCCGCGGCACGGATTTCCGGACCATTAGCGGCCTCGGAAGCTTGGCGGGCGTGGTGATCGACGACTATCAGCTCGGCCTGATCGCCCCGCTCCTGGCGGCGCATATGGGGCTGGTGGTGGCGTAACCGGGAGCGTCGTTGGAGGGCGCTGGTTGACCGTCCGGGCTTGCCGTGTAATCTTTATAGAACGAACGGTCGGTAATTTATTCGTGTTCCGGCCCAGCTCCCTGCGAAAAGGATGTTCTCATGGTCGAGGCTTTTCTGGTTGGCGGTGCCCGCACCCCGGTAGGGCGATACGGCGGTGCGCTCTCGGCGGTCCGGCCGGATGACTTGGCCGCGCTGGTGGTCCGCGAGGCCGTGGCGCGGGCGGGGGTCGATCCGGACGCGATCGACGAAGTGATCCTCGGCAACGCCAACGGCGCCGGCGAGGAAAACCGCAACGTTGCGCGGATGGCCACCATCCTGGCCGGGCTTCCCCTGCACATCCCGGGCATCACCGTGAACCGGCTGTGCTCCTCCGGGCTGAGCGCCATCATCATGGCCAGCCAGATGATCAAGTCCGGCGCCGCGGACATCGTGGTGGCCGGCGGCGTTGAATCCATGAGCCGCGCGCCGTGGGTGCAGGAAAAGCCGCAGGCGGCCTTTGCGAAGCCGGGGGAAATTTTCGACACCTCCATCGGCTGGCGCTTCGTGAATCCGCTGTTCAAGAAGGGCGAACTGTCGCGGGACGGCAAGATGACGTTCTCCATGCCGGAAACCGCGGAAGAAGTGGGCCGGGTGGACGGCATCTCCCGCGAGGACGCTGACGCCTTCGCCGTCGGCTCGCACGAAAAGTCCCTTGCAGCCATCGCGGCGGGCCGCTTCAAGGACGAGATCGTCCCGGTGACGGTCAAGACCCGGAAGTCGGAAACCGTGGTGGACACGGACGAGGGCCCCCGCGCCGGCACCACCATGGACGTGCTCGCAGGTCTCCGGCCGGTGGTTCCCGGCGGCTCCGTCGTCACGGCAGGCAACTCCTCCACGCTCAACGACGGCGCCTCGGCCATCATCGTTGCCTCCGAAGCGGCCATCCAAAGGCTCGGCCTCACGCCGCGGGCCCGCATCATTGACGGTGCCTCCGCCGGCTGCGAGCCGGAAATCATGGGCATCGGCCCGGTCCCGGCCACCCAGAAGGTGCTCAAGCGGAGCGGGCTCAGCGTCGGCGACCTTGGCGCCGTCGAACTTAATGAAGCTTTTGCCACGCAATCGCTGGCCACCATGCGGCGGCTCGGCCTGGACCCGGAGATCGTGAACAACGACGGCGGCGCCATCGCTTTAGGGCATCCGCTGGGTTCCAGCGGATCGAGGATCGCCATCACCCTGCTGGGCCGGATGGAACGCGAGGATGCGCGGATCGGCCTGGCCACTATGTGCATCGGCGTGGGCCAGGGCACCGCGATGCTGCTGGAGCGCGTCTGATGGCGGGTCCGGACGGCGCGAACGGACACTTGAGCACACTGGATTTCACCACCCTCCTGGTCGACGAGCGCGAGGACCGCGTGGTGGTGCTGCTGAACCGCCCCGAAGTCCGTAACGCCATCGACCAGCAGATGGTGGACGAGCTCCATGCTGTGTGTGCCGCGCTGGAGCAGGATCCGAAGGTCCTGATCATCGCCGGCGTCGAGGGCGTGTTTGCCTCCGGCGCGGACATCGCGCAGCTGCGCGAACGCCGCCGGGACGACGCCCTGCAGGGCATCAATTCCACCATCTTTGTCCGGATCGCCAAGCTGCCCATGCCCGTGATCGCGGCGCTGGACGGCTACTGCCTGGGCGGCGGTGCCGAGCTGGCCTATGCGGCGGACTTCCGGATCGGCACGCCGAGCGTGCGGATCGGCAACCCCGAAACGGGCCTGGGAATCCTTGCCGCAGCTGGTGCCAGCTGGCGGCTGAAGGAGCTGGTGGGGGAGCCCGTTGCCAAGGAGATCCTCCTGGCGGGCCGCGTCCTGCGTGCGGAAGAGGCGCTCAGGGTCAACCTGATCAGCGAAATCCACGAGGCTCCGGTGCTCATGGATGGAGCGCACCAGCTCGCGGACCGCGTGGCACGGCAGGATCCGCTGGCAGTGCGGATCACCAAGTCCGTGTTCCACGCCCCGGCGGAAGCCCACCCGCTGATCGACCAGCTGGCGCAGGGCATCCTCTTCGAATCGCAGGCCAAGTTCGACCGCATGCAGGCGTTCCTCGACAAGAAGGCGACCGGTAAAGAGGCAGCCGGCAAAAACTCAGACAAAGACAGCACAGACAGGACCAAGCCATGACCGCCATTCCCCAGCACGTCGGAGTTCTCGGCGGTGGCCGAATGGGCGCGGGAATCGCCCACGCTTTCCTCATCAAGGGCGCCAAAGTTGTGGTGGTGGAGCGCGACGACGACGCTGCCGCCGGTGCCCGCACGCGCGTGGCCGACGCTGTTGCGAAGTCCGCAGTCCGCGGGGTGCTTGACGGGTCCGCCGAGGACGTCCTATCCCGGTTCAGCACGTCCACTGACTACGGGTCATTTGCCGGCTGCGACCTGGTGGTGGAGGCCGTCCCGGAGGACTTTGAGCTGAAGGTGAGCGCGCTGAAGGCTGTGGAGGAGCAGTTGGCTCCGGGAGCGTTCCTGGCCTCCAACACGTCGTCGCTGTCGGTGACGGACCTCGCGGCCCAGCTGCAGCGGCCCGCGGACTTCGTGGGGCTGCACTTCTTCAATCCGGTGCCTGCGTCGACGCTGATCGAAGTCGTGCTGGCCAAGGAGACGTCTCCCGCCCTGGCCACCGCGGCGAAAGGCTGGACGGAAGCGCTGGGCAAGACCGCCGTCGTCGTCAATGACGCTCCGGGGTTTGCTTCCTCACGGCTGGGCGTGGCGATTGCCCTGGAGGCCATGCGCATGGTGGAGGAGGGAGTGGCCTCCGCGGAGGACATCGACGCCGCCATGGTGCTCGGCTACAAGCACCCCACCGGTCCGCTCAAGACCACCGACATCGTGGGTCTGGATGTGCGGCTCGGCATCGCGGAATACCTGCACTCGACCCTGGGCGAGCGCTTTGCGCCGCCGCAGATCCTGAAGGACAAAGTGGCCCGCGGTGAATTGGGCCGGAAGACTGGCAAGGGCTTCTTCGACTGGGCGGACTGACAGGGTCGGGCTCGGTAGCTGGGGCCGGCGGGCCGTGAGCAGGGTGCCGTTACGGAAGGCTCAGCGCACTTAGACTCAGGGGATGTCGGCGTCAGAGAGCAGTCCCGTGTCCTGGCCCCTCGCATCTGTTCGCCGGCCTGATCGATGCAGTGGTTTTCTGGGCTGGGCCCGTGCTCGCCGCGACGCTGGGGGCAGAACGGTATGGGCAGGGTGCCGTGCTCCTCGCAGCGACGTCGTGGATGGTGCTTCTGCTGGCTTTCTGGCTGATGCACGCGAAGGGACGGACGCCGGGCTCTGCCGTGTCGGGTTCCGCTTCCTGACCTGGAAGAACCGGCTTCCGGGCGTGAAGTATGGACTTGTGCTCGTGCTCGGGCGGGTCGTGGCTCCTCCGCTGTGGGTGGCGGTCGCCGTGATCGTGTCGCTGCCTGGCAACGCGCCGCTGCCCGGTCCCGAGGGTTTCCCCATCATCGGCGAACGGACGGGCCGGCGGCGGTTCCTCGAGGCCGCGGACGATTACTGGGCGCGCTGGAGCTAGCCGGGCACAGGTTGCCGGGGCGTCCTTGACGGTGCCGCCGTCCTGGAAGGTGCTGCTGCGCGGCTCATGCGATGCCGCCCGGCGAGTGCGAGGATGGTGCGGGTGAACGCGATCCAACCAATCACCCTGACCGGCACCTACGTCACCCTCGAGCCGCTGGACCACAGCCACCATGATGGCCTTGTGGACGCAGCCCGGGACGGCGATCTCTGGAAGCTCTGGTACACGTCCGTGCCCGCACCCCATCAGATGGCCGCCGAGATTGACCGCCGGCTGGCGCTCCAGGAGCAGGGTTCCATGCTGCCGTTCACCACGCGGCTGGCGGACCCGGCCGCTGGCGGCCCGGGGCGGGTGATCGGCATGACAACCTACATGAACATCGACCCCGTCACGCCCCGTCTTGAGATCGGCTCAACATGGAATGCGGCGTCAGCGCACGGCAGCGGCAGCAACCCGGATTCCAAGCTGCTGCTCCTGCGTCATGCCTTTGAAACCCTGGGATGCCCCGCCGTCGAATTCCGCACCCACTGGCTGAACCACCAGTCCCGCGAGGCGATTGCTCGGCTGGGCGCCAAACAGGACGGCGTGCTCCGCAGCCATTCCCGGACAGCGGACGGCGTGCTGAGGGACACCGTGGTGTTCTCGATCCTCGAACACGAGTGGCCCATGGTCCGTAACGGCCTTGAATTCAGGCTTGCCAGGCAGCGGTAGCTCCCCGGTTGTTGGCCCCGACTTTTGGCACGTCCGGCCGGACTGGGCCCGGTTTTCACCCCCGAAGGCGCAAAAACCGGGCCAGGTCCACGCTCGGCAGAAATGAAATCCGCGCCAGTTCGGCAGGAACCTCGCTAACCCCGGCAGCAAAGCCAGCGCTAGGGCGCCAACGCCGCAGCTACGGCCGCCCTGTAACCGGAGGTGTACCCGGTTGCGGTTGGGTGGAACGTGTCCAGCGGCCGGGTTCCCGGCGCGCAGGTGACCGTGAGCTGACATGCCGGCTGAAGCCCCACAATCCAGGGATCGGCAGAGCCCACCCCGTGGTTGGTGAACTGGTTGGTGACACTGACGTACTTCGTCCGGGTAGCCAGTGCCGAGAAGGCAATGGTGGCATTCAGCAGGTCGGCTGCGGAGTTCATGGTCTTGGCCGCGGCCTTCTGATCAGCCGTCATGAAATTGCTGACCGTGAACAGCCGGGGGTAGCCGGTGAGCACTACCTTGGCGCGGGGAGCCTTCTGCTTGATCAGGGCAACCATGGCCTTGATCTTCGCGGGCAGCTTGGGCAGCTTCACCGCCAGCGAGTTGAACAGCGCGGCCTTGCACCCGGCGGTGGCTGTGGACGGGACGCAGTTGGCTGCCACCGCTCCGGTGTCGATGTCGTTGCCGCCCACGGTCACGGTGATGACGGACGCATTCGCCAGGACTGGTGCGGTAGCCGGATCGAGAGAGGCGCCGGTTACCACGGCGGAGACGCCCTCTGTGGTGTAGCCAAAGCAGCCCCAGTTGGCGCCGCGCAGCTGGGTGGAGTAGGCCGAGACCGTCTGGCGGCAGTCGGTGGGAGCGGGGAACGAGTTGGGCAGGTATTCCCCGCCGCCGGTTCCGGCGGCGTAGGAGTCGCCCAGCCCGATATAGATCGGCTCCGGTTCAGCAGCGGCCGGAGCGGCAAAGCCTGCCGTGAGCGCCAGCGCGGCGAGGACACCGGTAAATCGGGCGGTACGACGCCGAAGCGGAATTTTGGTTAACACAATGAAACCCCCTCATTCAGGGAAAACCATGGCACACAGGCGCAGGGAATGCTGCGGGAGATCGGCAAGCGATGACGAGTGCCCACCCTGAGGCAGGCACGGAATCTGACGGCGCGGTGCGGCGCTCATTGCCCAAGGGTACGCCGGGCGGAAGGTCCTGAACCGTCCAGCCGGTACTCGCTTTTTGGATGGCTTGTACTTGTATTACTTGGACCCGCTCCGTGCCGCAGCGGCGCAAGGTGTGGTTAGCTGGCACCGTGAACGCGACGGAACAGGCACCTGTGGGCTGGGACGGGGCGGTGAACGCCTGGCGCGTCGCAGGCTCCGTTTACCGGATGGGGCGGCGCGAATGGGTCACCGAGGCCGGCTGGAACGAGGCCTACGACGACGGCGTCCGCACCATCATCGACCTCCGCAATGCCGCTGAACGGCAGCCTCGCCCCACCGATCCGGACGTGGGCGAGGCACTCGCTGCGTTCGACGTCGTGTTCACCCCCACCGAGGACCCGGACAACCCCGAGTTCAAGGCTCTGTGCGATCCGTACCTGAACGATCCAGCCCACTACGCCGCCAATGCCCGCATGTTCCCGGACAAATTGGCCGCTGTGTTCAAGGCCGTGGCAGCGGCGTCCGGCGGCGTGGTGATCCACTGTTCGGCCGGACGGGACCGCAGCGGCATGGTCGCGGCCATGCTGCAGGACCTGGCCGGTGCCAGCGATCACGACATCGTGGCAGGCTACCAGGCCGGCATGCGCGGCATCAACGAACGCCACCGAACCCTCTGGCCGCCGCACCCGCACGAGCGCTTCCTCGACGAGGACGCGTTAGCGCGGCTCCTCAAACGCCGTGGGGCGGTCGTCTTGGATTTCGTTCGGGGGCTCAACACGCGGGAGTATCTGTTGCGGCATGGCGTCTCCGAGCGGGAGCTCGGAGCGGTTTTGTCTGCCCTCGGCGCTAGGGTTGCCCTGTGACTTCTTCCGCATACTCGGCCGCAGCCCGGCGCACGCTTGCCCTGGGGGCGGCCGCGGCGGTGGCGCTCGGAGCCGTTTTCGCTTCCGTGCCGGCTTCCGCTGCGCCGGGAAGCACGACGCCGGCAGCCAGCGGAGGTTCCGCCTCGCCGTCCGCTTCGTCCCCGGCATCCGGGGACTCAGAGCCTACGGGGGCCGCTGACCGGGCCGATCCGGCCGGTGGGATCACGGGGGGAAATGTAGCCGATGAAGGGCTCGCGGAGGCGGTCGAGCGGGATCTGGGAATGACTCTGGCGGAGTTCAACGCCGCAGGCGCCCAAGGCAAGCGTGCAGCCGACGCCGCGGCCGCTCTCCGCGAGCTGCCGGGATTCGTGGCGGTGCGCCTCCAAGACGGCACGATCCTCGTCGAAGGCGCCGGGCCCGAACTTGAGAAGGCGATGGGGGCCCTCGACGCGGCCGCCCCCGCCGGCCCGGGCGAATTTGTGCTCGTCCCGCCAGGCACGGATCTTGAATCAGGGGCACGGGAATCAGTGCCGCCGGCGGATTCGACGGAGGCATCACCCGCAGAGACCCCGGCGGCGCAGGACGTTTCTGGGCAGAGTCCTTCGGCGCAGGACGTTTCGGCGCAGGCGTCGACGGCTCCGCCTGCCGAACCAGCTTCCGCTCCGGGGGAACCAGCGCAGGACGCTCCTGGGCAGAGTTCTTCGCCGCAGGCGACTGACGAGGCCGGCTCGCTTCGGGCCACCAGCGCGGAGCAGCTCTATCAGGCCTACGTGCGGGATGTAGGGGCAGCGGGTCTTCAAGCTGTGGCCTCCGCGGACGGCAAATTCGTCATCCGCACCGGCGGCGTGAATGCGACCGAAACCGGGACCACCAACGGGACTGATACCGCCCCTGCAGATGAGTCCGGCGAGCCCCCCATGTCTCCTTCGGAGTTCGTGGCCCGGTACGCCAATGTGGTGCTGGAAAAGGGCGGTCCCATCGCCAGCGAGGAGGACTTCCTCGGCGGCCAGGGGTACCGGATTGACGGCGGAATAGTCTGTTCCGCGGGATTCAGCGGCTTCAGCCCGGACGGCAAGCCCCTCGTGCTCACGGCGGGCCACTGCGCGGACGATGGCGCGGCAAGGCTGGCCGAGGTGACCCTGCCCGCGGGCGAACCGGCTGGCGGATACCTGTCGGAGAGCGCGGTTACCGGAGAGCTTGGGACGTTCGGTTTCAGCCAGTTCGGCGGGCCCGGCAACTCACGGATCACGGATCCTGCCAACCCCGGGGCGCCGGGTACCGACATCGCGGTCATTGCGTCCATCCGCGCCGGACTGGACCTGATCCCTGCCGCCACCAGGTGGGAGGATCCCGCAGACCTCGGCGCCGCTTCTGTCCCGATCGTGGGCACAGCGGCACCGCTTGAAGGCCAGGCCGTCTGCCGCTCGGGGCGGACCGACGGCTGGTCCTGCGGCACCGTGGACGAGGTGGGCATCTACGTCGTGGGCGGAAGCTCCGGCGATCCCGATGACCTCCGGTCTTTCCGCGGGTTCCTTTCCACGTCCGTGCAATCCAGCGGCGGCGATTCCGGCGGCCCTTGGATCAGCGGAAACTACGCCGTCGGGACGCACTCGGCCGGGAATGCGAGGTCGTCCACAGACAACTTCGCCGTTGCGGCCACGCTGGAGCAGTCGCTCGCGGTCCTCCCGGGCGTTCAGCTCAGGCTGTTCTTGAACAAACCCCTGCTCGCGGGGCCACTGCCCGTCGGACCCATCGTGGCGGGCCAGCGCATCGCGGGCAGGCTCGCCGCGGCTCCGGCCACCGACGTGCCTGCCGGTACCCAAGTCCGGATCACCCTGCCGGGCCGTGAACCGGTGGACGTGGCCCCGGACGCGGACGGCAACTGGTCCTTCACCGCGCCGGAGTCAGCCACGCAGTTCACGGCGCAGGCCATCAACGGCTTCAGCCGGTCGGGCCTCAGTACCTTCAATACGGATCCCAGTCCTGCCGCGCCGGAGCCGGGCACGCCGTCGCAGCCGCCCGGTGCGGTCCAGCCTGCTGCCCCGTCCCAGCCGGCGGCGGCGCACGGCAACCTGCCCGCCGTCCTCACTCCGGCGCCGGAGCCGTCAGTTGTGGCGGCATTGCCTGACAGGCTCACCCATGCCGCGACCGGGGATGGCGCCGCAATCGCGGACGGCGCTGTCTCGGCAGGGCTGGCAAACACGGGCGCATCCGGCCTGCTCGTCGCCGGCGGGCTCGCCGGTGCCGCGTTGGTGCTCGGCGGCGTGCTTCTGGTGGCACTCAGGCGCTGCGGCAGGCGCTAGGAGTTTGTAGCCGCTGCTCAGCCGACGGCGACGGTCTCATCGGAGTGGCGCAGCACCCGGCCCGTTCCCCGGCGGGGGAACGGGGCTAACAGTTCGGCGAATCGTATTCGAAGGCGCCGGCGTCGGCCTTGCCGGTACCGGCACAATGCCCGTCCTGCGGCAGCGGCAGCCGGTCCAGGTCCTCCCCGAACGGGCTGCTTCCCACGCGGTCGATGGCCGGGCTGCCACGGGTCAAACGAAGGTTCGTGGGGGCCTTCACGAACCGCGCGGGAGCGGTGCTGGAGGTTGGGTGTAGGGTGACGTTGCTTGGCCCGTTGATCACGTTGGCCCGCTCGGTCCAGCCGGAGCCGTCCGCCCACAGGGCGTAGGTCACAGCGACCAGGATGTTGCCCCTGATCACGGTCGACGCAGGGCACTTTGCGTGACAGACCACTCCCCGGGATTGGACGCCGTCCAGCCAGACCGTGTTGAATTCAAAGACCGTGTTGTTGGTCGGACCGAACTCCGAATCCGGTCCGCGAATAATCAGGCCAGTCGCCTCGTCGCACTTCGCGCCGCACGATGCGCGCACCAGGTTATAACGGAATGTATTGCCGTCCGCGGTTCCGTCCGAGCGGCCAATCTCGGAGAACCCGTTGTTGTCGATCGCAGTATTGTGGTGGATCCTGTTTCGGCTGCCGTTGTAAATTTCGAAGGCGGAGCCGTCGCGGCCGAAGTCATATGAAAAGGCGGTGGAACCGGTGACCGTGTTGCCGGAGAACTCATTGTCGCTGCCGTTGATAAGCGCGCCGAATGCGCCGGAATCGTCGCTGCAGTCCGCAGCCTGGGGCGTACCGCACTTCGAACCCCGAGTCTTCACATTCATGACATTGTTGCCGGTCAGGATGTTGCTGGCGTAAATGCCGAAATCGGAACCGTCACCCACATTGATGCCGGCGGTGTTGCCGGAGGCCTCGGAGTTCCTGACAGTGTTGTTGTCGCCGAAAATGCGGAAGCCCGAGTAGCCGCAGGCAGTGGCGCGCAATCCGTCCACCACGATGAAGTTGCCGTTGAGCCGGAAGCAGTCCCCGCCCTCGCCCTCGCCCCCGGAGACGGTCGGCAATTTTCCGGTTCCGTAGCTGTTGAGCGTGATTGCTGTCGCAGCCGTCCCGCTGTGGTCCAGCACCACGCTGCCGGTCCACTTGTCACCCCTGCGGAAACTCACGGAGTCACCCGGTCTCAGGGTGGTTTCAGTAATCTTCGCCAGCGATTGCCACGGCGCCCCGGCGGACGCCCCGGAGTTGCTGTCACTGCCCTCCGCGCTGAGGTAATAGTGGGTTCCGCCGGTCGACGACGCCAGCGTAGACACGCCTGCCAGTAGGACACCCACAAAGAGGACAACCGCCAACACTGTGGCCGTTGTGGAATTCGTGCTCATGATCACCTGCGATGACGCGGACAATGCGGACTTCGGCGCAGCACCGTCGCTGGCCGCCGTCCGGGAGTGGCCTCCGTCCGGATCGTGATCCGCGCGGCGGCTGTAGTTGAAGACGCGGCCGAATGCAGGGCAGGCCACCGCCTGGCATCCATCCGGATGAGCCAGCGTATAGAGAGTCCGGGGCAAAAGTCAACGGTCCGAGGAGCCTCACAAAAACCCGCGCCGGGGGTGTTTTCGCCGGAGTCGGTCCTCGAACGGGCGGGGGAGCGTGGCCTCACAACAGCCGTGCAGGCCTCACGCGGACCGGAGCAAGCAGGCGGATGAGCAGCATGGCGGTCACTGAGCCGGCGGCCATGATGGAGGCCAGCACCACGATCTGGAAACGCCCCGCTTCGAGCGGCGAGAGGCCACCGAAGATGGCACCGACGAACGCCCCAGGCAGCGTGACCAGCCCCGTGGTTTTGGTCTGGTCAATCGACGGTATGAGTGCCGAGTAAACGGCGCGGCGGGCCATGTCGCGGGTGGCTAGCCGGGGAGAGGCGCCCAGGGCCAGCCATCCTTCCACTTCGTCCCACCGCTCGGTAACTGCCTCGTTGAACCTGCGCCCGGCCAGCGCCGCGATGGCCATGGAATTTCCGATCACGATGCCGCCCAACGCTAGGGCATAGCGCGGCGTGAAGTCGATTGCACCTGTGGCGAAAACGATGACCAGGGAAACCGCGACGCCTGCAGCCATTGAACCGGCAACCATCGCCAGATGCCACCAGCCCCAGCCCAGGCGGCGGGCGGCGGTCATGGCGGCCACCGCGAACATGACCGCCAGCGCCACCGCCACCCAGCCTGCGCTGGCGATTACTGCTCCCAGGATCAGGCTGACAGCGGCGAGCTGCGCCGCTCCGCGGAGGATCGCCAACGCGGGTGCGGCGGGATGCGGCACCCGGGAACCCATGAGGACGGCGGCCGACACGGCCATCAGGAGGCCAACCGCGGACAGGGTCGGTGCCAGGTCGCCAAACTCAGTCACGCGTTCAGCCTAACCGGGTGAGTCGCGGAACCGCTCGAAGCACGGAAACCCGCGAATCAGCTATGCCGCGAACCAAAGAACCGTGGCGGTTCAGTCCTTCCGGCCCAGCAGCAGGTTGGTGATCCGCAGCGTACACAGCCGCTGGCCGGCGTCGTTGGTGATCAGCACCTCGTGGGTGGTGAGCGTCCCGCCCAGGTGGATGGGGGTTGCCGTGATGGTGATGAGGCCGCTGCGCGCGGACCGGTGGTGCGTGGCCGAGACGTCAACGCCTACGGCCGTCTTGCCCAGCGTGCTCGCATGGATCACCGCCGCCCATGACCCCACGGCCTCGCCCACGGCCAGGGAGGCGCCGCCGTGCAGCAGGCCGAAGGACTGCCGGTTCCCTTCCACGGGCATGGTGGCCACGACGCGCTCGACGGATTCCTCGAGAATCTTCACGCCCATCTTCTCGTCGAGTTCACCCAGGGTGATCTTCCACAGCTCAGGTTGTTTGGTTTTCAGCTCGGCTTCGCGGGACTCGGGCGTCATAGGGTCTCCTCAGAACAGTGTGGGAACGCGGCAGGTGGCCCGGCCGGTGTGCTCCGCTCCTAGTGTGCAGCAGGACACATTCATGTACTGTAGACATATTACCGAACGGACGGTCAGTAATGCGCTGGCCGGTTTGCCGGATCGCCCGGATTTCTTTGTTCCGCGTTGGAAGGACCCGTCAACGATGACCACAACCGCTACCGCTCCCAAGCCCTCCCTGGACACTGTTGAGACCGTGCCCAGCTTTGTGCAGGACTCCTGGTGGACGCCCGACGCCGGTTCGACGGCTTCCGCCGTACCCGTGCGTGATGCGAGCACCGGGGAGATCCTCGCGAAAGTGAGCAGCGACGGCCTGGACCTGGCCGCCGTCGTGGATTACGGCCGCACCATCGGCCAGACGGAACTGGGCAAGCTCACATTCCACCAGCGCGCCCTCAAGCTCAAGGAGCTGGCGCAGTACCTGAACGCCCGCCGCGAACACTTCTACGCGTTCTCCGCGCAGACCGGCGCCACCAAGATCGACTCGATGATCGACATCGACGGCGGCATCGGCGTGCTGTTCACCTTCGGCTCCAAGGGCCGGCGCGAGCTCCCCAACTCGCAGGTTGTGGTGGACGGGCCCATGGAGGTGCTGTCCAAGGACGGCTCGTTCGCCGGCGAGCACATCTACACCCGCATCCCGGGCGTCGCCGTGCAGATCAACGCCTTCAACTTCCCGGTCTGGGGCATGCTGGAAAAGCTCGCGCCCGCGTTCATCGCCGGAGTCCCCACCATCGTCAAGCCCGCCACGCCCACCGGCTACGTCGCCGCGGCCGTGGTGAAGGCCATCATCGAGTCCAACATCCTGCCCAAGGGTTCGCTGCAGCTCATCTCCGGCTCGGTCCGCGGTCTCCTGGACGTGCTGGATTACCGCGACCTCGTGGCGTTCACGGGCTCGGCGTCCACCGCGCAGTCGCTTAAGTCGCACCCCAACGTGCTCCAGGGCGGCGTCCGCTTCACGTCCGAGACCGACTCACTCAACGCCGCCATCCTCGGCCCGGATGCCGTCGAAGGCACGCCCGAGTTCGATGCCTTCATCAAGTCGGTCGTCACCGAGATGACCGTCAAGGCGGGCCAGAAATGCACCTCGATCCGCCGCGCCATCGTGCCACAGGACCTGGTGCCCGCAGTGATCTCCGCCATCGGGGCCCGTGTTGAGCAGCGCGTAGTGCTCGGCGATCCGCGTGCCGAAGGCGTCACCATGGGCGCACTCGCCTCGCTGGAGCAGCTCGCCGACGTCCGCGCCGCCGTGCAGTCCATGCTCGACGCCGGCGGCGAGCTTGCGTACGGAACCCTGGATTCGCCGTCGGTCACCAGCGCGGACGGCGCAACAGGCGTCGTCGACGGCGGCGCCTTCATGTCCCCGGTGGTCCTCAGCTGGGCGGACGCGGAGGCCGAGCAGGTCCACTCGCTGGAGGCGTTCGGCCCGGTGTCCTCGGTGATCGGGTACAAGGACATTCCCGACGCCGTCCGGCTCGCCGCCCGTGGCGGCGGCTCGCTGGTCGCCTCGGTCTGCACCAACGATCCGGACGTCGCCCGCGAACTCGTCACCGGCATCGCGGCCCACCACGGCCGCGTGCTGATGCTCAACCGTGAGGACGCCCGCAGCTCCACCGGCCACGGCTCCCCGGTGCCGCACCTGGTCCACGGCGGACCCGGACGGGCCGGCGGCGGCGAAGAGCTGGGCGGCATCCGCTCGGTGATGCACCACATGCAGCGCACGGCGATCCAGGGTTCGCCCAACATGCTGACCGCCGTCACGGGCGTCTGGCACGCCGGCGCCGACCGCAACTTCACCGTTGACACGGAGGGCACCCACCCGTTCCGGAAGTCACTGGAGACGCTGCACATCGGCGACGCCGTCCGCTCCGAGCTGCGCCGGGTCACACTGGAGGACATCACCGCGTTCGCCAACTCCACCGGCGACACCTTTTACGCCCACACCAACCAGGAAGCCGCCGAAGCCAACCCGTTCTTCCCCGGCATCGTGGCCCACGGCTACCTGCTGCTGGCCTGGGGTGCGGGGCTGTTCGTGGAGCCGGCTCCGGGCCCCGTCCTGGCCAATTACGGGCTGGAGAACCTGCGCTTCATCACCCCCGTGGCGGCAGGTGACTCCATCCGCGTCACGCTCACGGCCAAGAAGATCACGCCGCGCGAGACGGACGAGTACGGCGAGGTGGCCTGGGATGCCGTCCTGACCAACCAGAACGACGAGATCGTGGCCACCTACGACGTCCTGACCCTCGTCGAAAAGTAGGCGCAGGGGAGCAGGAGGAGCAAATTTGGCCTGATCCTTCGCGGGCTGCCGGGCGTAAAATGTGCTCCGTAGGAGGTGGCGAAATGACCCTAGTACTAAATACAGCCACAACCGTCCTGCCCGTGGATGACAAAGAGCGCGCACGTCGTTTCTACGCGGAAACACTTGGGCTCCCTCATCGCGGCGTGGCGGACGACGGAAGCGAATTGTTCGGCAGTGAAGGCGGCCCCATGCTGCAGCTGATGCCTGTCAGGGACGGCAGGCACTCCGAGCACACCACATTGAGTTTCGAGGTCAGCGACATCGAGCGGACCGTCCAGGACATGGAGTCCAGGGGCGTTCGGTTCCAGGACTATGACCGCCCGGATCTCAAGACGGAGAACCACATCTGTACAACCGACGCCGAGAAGTGCGCGTGGTTCATGGACACCGAGAACAACATTCTGTGCGTCCACGAGAGGCTCGGCACGCAGGCTGAATACCAGCTCTGATCTCCAGCGCCGTCAACCGAACCCTTCCTCACCAATGTGAGGGAGGGTTTGGTTTTGGGCGGCGGGATGTGAAAGAGGGTCAGGACCACGGCGGCGGGATGTGAAAGAGGGTCAGGACCACGGCGGCGGGATGTGAAAGAGGGTTCCGCTTTTGGCGGCACGGTTGAATCTGATGCCGGGGCCGCGGGGATCAGGACCAGGGCGTGACCGGGTGCCCCTGCGGTTCGCCGTCCACGGCGATGTCCGCGCGCTCGTTGAAGAAACAGATCAACCCGTGGATCTGCCGGGCGTCCACATACCGGGAGTCGTAGGCCCACGCGATGTTCTTGCCGCGGGCCGATTCCGGGTAGCTCCAGTACTTCGCCTCACCCTTGTAGGGGCAGACGGTCCGGTGCAGGCTGGTTTCCAGCAGGTCCAGCCGGACGTCAGCGGGCGGGATGTAGTAGCGGACCGGAAGTAGTGTTTCGTACAGCAGCTGCGCCCCCACGGTGTCGGCGAGCTTCACGCCGTCGAGCGTCACCTCCACGCGCTTCAGCGTGTTCCGGACGTCCACGCGGTGGAAAGGATCGCGGGGGTGGCCGATGATTTCCTCGTGATCCTCAAGCCAATCGAACACCCCGAAATCCAGGATCACGTAGCCCGCCAGGTCCGGATCAGACGGGCGGAACGCGGCATGCGGTGCGGTGAAGGCCGCGGCCACGACGTCCAGCTCTTCGCCCGGGGTGGTGTGCCGCCGGAAGCCGGTCCTCGGATCGAACCCTGACGGAGCGTCCTGTCTAATGCGAATGGGGAACTCGTCCGTTCCCTGGCCGTCGCCTCTCCCATCGTGGACCGCTGGCTGAAGCCTGGCCAGCAGGTCCTCCTCCGGGACGGCATACACCGGGGTGACCCGCTTCGGCTCCCACACCAGGCGCGCCCGCTGGGTGTCGACGACGGGACTTCCGTCGAGGCTGGCGCGGACCCTTTTGGCGGTGGGTTCGTAGCGGAGATCAGGGAATGCGCCGAGCAGGAGTTCGGATACTTTCGTAGCCATGCACTTAGCGTGGGCGCGGCAGCGAGCCGGCGTCAACGCCTAATTGATGGCCTTCGACGGCCACATGTTCCGAGAGCTGTCGCGGCCCGGAGCAGGCCCTGAGCAGGCCGGCCCGCAGCGCCAAATGGAGCGGCGGCCGGACGGTCAGGGCTGCGCGTGGAGGCCGTCGAACGCGATGGTGATGACGTCGTCTGCGAGCTTTTCCGGTGAGAGCGAGCCGCCCGGCTTGTACCATTCCACGATCGAGTTGATGGTGCCGAACAGAAGCCGGGTGACGGTGCGCGGGTCAATGTCCTGGCGGAGCGATCCCTCGTCCCGGGCAGCGGAAATCAGCCCTGCCACCTTGTGGTCGAAGGACCGCCGGCGCTCCATTGCATCGCGTTCGATGTCCGTATTTCCGCGGAGCCGCAGCAGCAGCGTGACGAACGGCAGCCGCTCCACCAGCACGGCGATGGTCTGGCGCAGCACGAACTCCAGCCGCGCGTCGGCGGCCCCGGACGTGGCCCCCGGCTGGTCAAGAATGGCCTCGAGACCGCCCAGTGCATGGTCCAGGGCCAGCTTTAGGAGATCGCCCTTGGACGGCACGTGGTGGTAGATGGCCGATTTTGAGATGCCCAGGTTCTCGGCGAGGATACCCATTGAGGTGGCATCGTAGCCGTGGCGGTTGAAGACGTCGACGGCGATCAGCAGCACCGATTGCTGGTCGTATCCGGGGCGGCCGCGCTTGGTGGGGGCTGCTGTACTTGCTGCTGTGCTGGGCATACCGGCTATTTTCTCATGAACGTTCGGTCAACATGCGCTTCCTGGTTCGGTCAGGCCGCGCGGGCACGTCCGTGGCTGGCGGAAACCGGCCGCGGACGTGCCTGCGCAGGGCACCGGCTACCCCTTCGGGCGCAGGTCGTAGATCCGGCGCAGCTTGCCGCTGGAACGCTCAAGCGACCCGGGCTCCACCACATCCACCGTGCACGAAGAACCCACATGGATCTTGATCTGCTCGCGCAGGGTGCGGGCCGCCGTCGTGGTTGCCTCTGCCGGGACGGATTCCCGGCGTTCGATCTTCACCGTCAGTTGGTCCATCCGCTGGCCCTCGGGCCGCGTGAGCACCAGCTGGAAGTGCGGGCTGAGTTCGGGGATGCGGAGGGCGATTTCCTCGATCTGGGACGGGAAGAGGTTTACGCCGCGGAGGATGATCATGTCGTCGCTGCGGCCGGTGATGCGGCCCATCCGCCGGTGGGCCGGGCGGGCGGTGCCGGGGAGCAGGCGCGTGAGGTCCTTGGTGCGGTAGCGGATGATCGGCAGGGCTTCCTTGGTGAGCGAGGTGAACACGAGTTCGCCGTGCTCGCCGTCGGCCAGGACATTTTCCTTGCCCGGTGCGGGGTTGAACGGATCGATGATTTCCGGGCGGAAGTGGTCCTCCCAGATGTGGCTGCCGTCCTGTGTTTCCACGCATTCGCCGGCAACGCCCGGGCCCATCACCTCGGACAGGCCGTAGATGTCGCAGGCCTTGATGTTCATGGTGACCTCAAGCTCGTGGCGCATTTCCTGCGTCCACGGCTCGGCGCCGAGCACTGCGTACTTCAGCGACGTGGAGGTGGGGTCGACGCCCATGTGCGCCATGGCGTCGGCGATGGTGAGCAGGTAGCTGGGAGTGGCAAGGATGACGTCCGGCTCGAAGTCCTGGATCAGCTGAATCTGGCGCTCGGTCTGGCCGCCGGACATGGGAATCACGGTGCAGCCCAGCGCTTCGGCACCGGCATGCGCGCCGAGGCCGCCGGTGAAGAGGCCGTAGCCGTAGGCGTTGTGGACCTTCATGCCGGGCCGGACGCCGGAGGCGCGGAAGCAACGGGCCACGAGCTTGGCCCAGTCGGCCAGGTCCTTCTTGGTGTAGCCGACCACCGTGGGCCGGCCCGTGGTGCCCGAGCTGGCGTGCACGCGGGCTACTTCGCTCTGCGGCACGGCGAACATTCCGAACGGGTATTCCTTGCGCAGGTCGTCCTTGGTGGTGAAGGGGAAGTTGCCCAAATCTGACAGTTCCCGGAGATCCGACGGGTGGATGCCGGCGTCGTCGAACTTGCGCTTGTAGAGCGGCACGCGGTCGTAGGCGTAGGCCACGGTGTGCTGCAGGCGGCTGAGCTGGAGCGCCTCGAGCTCGTCCCGGGACATAGTCTCCTCGGGGTCCAGCACGGCGTCGGTGGTGTGCGCGGATGCGGCGTTGGGATCAGTGGCGTGGAGGGTCATGATGTGTTCCTACTTCTTGGGGATGGTGCGGCTGCGCCCGCGGAACTCGGCTATGAGCTCGCCCGGCAGTTGGGTGCCGGGGTCGGCGGCGAAGATTTGGATGTCGTACAGGCCGCTGCGGCCAGCGCTTGAGCGGCGGTCGGCGACGGCGGTGATCACCTGCCCCTGGAAGGCCGGCTTGAGGAAGTTGATGTCGACGCCGGACGCAACAGTGATGCTGTCCGACTCGGTCCCCGCCGCGCCGGGTGGCGGGGTGGCGGGGTTGCAGGCGAGGGCGAAAGCGGTATCGCCGAAGGCGAAGATCATTCCGCCGTGGGCCATGCCGAAGCCGTTGAGCATCTCCTGCCGCAGGGTCATGCGGATGGTCGCGTGGCCGTCGTCCAGCTTGAGGACTTCGATGCCCATCCATTCCGAGGCATAGTCGTCCTTCAGGATCTGGTGGGTTACACCGGGAATTGTCGTTTCAGCCACGCGTCATTGCCTCCAGCTTTATTTACCGAATGTTCATTAGGTAATCCCATTGGGGGCCTTCGTGTCAAGGGTGCGTGCCAGTCTCACGGGTCCCGCGTAGGCAATCACTGCGAGCGCGGCCAGCACGTGGAGCAGTGCCAGGGTCCACCACAGCGTGAGGTAATCCGGGCCGGCCAACGCCGGGAAAAGAAGTGCCCCCGACGTGTTGAACGAGGCATGGAACAGCATGCAGAGCGGCACGCTGCCGGCGCCGGGGGAGTGTTCTTCGGTGGCAGGGAGGGCGGCGCTTTGGGTAGAACTGGTGCTGTTGTAGATCCAGGCCAGCAGCACGGACTGGGCGATCACCATGAGCATGAACGGAACCGGCGGCCGTTGCCCGGTGGGGTCCGAGGCGAGCTCCGGCAGGTGCCAGAGCGCCCACACCACGCCGAGGAGGAGGGCTGCGGCGAGTGCGGTATGGTTCTGCTGCATCAGGGGCAGGGCGTAGCCGCGCCAGCCCAGTTCCTCGAACAGGCCCACGATCACCAGGGTCGAGGTGAATGTGCCGACCAGCAAGAACCAGCCGGGATTCGGGCCTAGATCCGGTGCCGGGGCGCCGCCGGCAACCGTGAGGCCGGCGGCCGCTAGGACCAGCAGGCACGGCAACGCAAGGGCCACGACGTACCAGCGGACGGACACGCGCCACCGCGCGAGCCGGCGCAGCAGGCCGAGCAGGCCCTCCTTGCCGCCGCAAAGGAACGCCACCGCGACCGCCGCAAGTGCGGGCCCGAACGGGACCATCGGAGAGCTGGCCGGATTGAGCAGGGTCAGCGGCCAGACGCACCACGAAATGACAAAGGCAAGCCCGAAGAACACCGCGAGCCGCCGCCGGGCAGGCCAGCCGCGCCGGTTTTGCCACACGCGCGAGGCGGGCCAGTCACGCCGGGCGGGCCACGGGCGGAGGGCAGGCTTGGGGCGCGGGGAGGGGTGTGCCTGCTGATGCGGCTGGCGCGGAGGCTGGTGGTCTTGGCCGTCAGCCGGCAGATGATGAGCCATGGCCGCTCTCCTTCGCGGTGCCCTTCTCTGCCGCTTCGGTGGGGTGCTGAAGTGTGCGTTTGCGCTGGTCTGCCGCTTCGGTGGGGTGCTGAAGTGTGCGTTCGCGCTGGTCCGGGAGGGGCTTGCCGGTGGGGCGGGGACTCCGGAAGATCCGCAACGCAGCAACGACGCCGAGCAAGACGATCGCCGCGGCAATCTGCTGCCAGTCGCCGTCGAACGCGTCCAGCTTGGTCGCCGCGGAGGCGTTGAATGACGCGTGGAGCAGGCCCACGATCAGCAGGCTGTATCCCGTTCTCAAGTAAGTCAGGCCCATGAGCGCGCGGAAGAAGGGGGCAAACAGGAACAGAACCGCCCAGTAGGCTGCCGCGTCGGCCAGGGGCGTGTTGGCGAAGCCTCTCTCCGCGAAGGCAAAGGGCACGTGGATGAGCGCGAACGGGATGGCTGTCAGCACGGCGGCAACGAACGCTCCGTGGCGGTCCATGAGACGGTGCTGCACCACGCCGGTCCAGGCCAGTTCCTCCCAAATGTTGCCGAGGAGGGCGCCGATGACCACGGTGTTCAGCAGATAGGTGACCAGCAGCGGCGCCCAGCCATCAGCGGGCGAATGGAAGGTGCCGGTGGCTGCGGCAATGAGCAAGGTCAGCGCGGGCAGGGCCAGCAGCGCCGCCACGTACCAGCCAGGTGCCACGCGCCAGCGGAAGGCCCGGCGGACGAGGTCACGCACGGCTGGCCGGCCGTCGGCGGCGCCCGTGACAAGAACGGCCGTTCCCAGCAGGATCAGCAGTTCGGCGAGGATTCCCGGCAGGATGTTCCCGAGCAGGAGGATGGACAGAACCTGGGCCGCCCAGGAGAGCGTGATGGCAACGACGAGGAAGGCCGCTACGGGATGCTGTCTGATGCGGGACGCAGCAGCCGAACGGGAAGTTGCAGGGGATCCACCAGGGTTCATCAGCAGCACCGTGGTTCGAATCGCCGGTTAGGGAGGGGTCTCGAGGCGTTGGCACGCCACGTGCCCGCTGAAGCGCTGAGCCGCTGACGTGGGAATCAACACCATTGTCTGCTCCCGAAAGTCCGCGAACAAGTGAAAGTATGGAGGAGCGGCGGGCTCTGGTGCTTAGGCGGAACCTGAAGGGGGTACGCCTTAAGGAACACCTCCTGGGCGCACGCCGTCGCAGCACGCTCCGCGCAGGACCTTCCAACCAGAGGACTGATCATGGCCAAAGGTATATATGTCAGTGCGACGACCCCGGGTTCGGGCAAGTCGCTCATAGCGCTGGGCCTCGCGGACACGCTCCACCGGCACGCCGACCGGATCGGCTTCTTCAAGCCCGTGGTCCACGGGGACGACGCCGGGGCTGACCCCATGGTGGCGCTCATGAAATCCCGCTTCGACCTCGAGGACGAGCGCTGCCGCGGCGGCCTGACCTTCACGGAGGTCCGCAGCCTGCTCGCCGAGGGCAAGCGCGAGGACATCGACGCCCGCTGCGTAGAGATCTTCGCCGAGATGGGCCGGCACTGCGACGTGATCATCGTGGAGGGGACTGACCTCACCGGCCAGGAGGCCGCCGTCGAATTCGATCTCAACGCCCGCCTCGCCAACAACCTGGCCGCCCCCGTCGTGGCCGTGGTGGGCGCGAAGGGGCGCACCGTCGCGGAGACGTCCGCCGCCGTCGACGTCGCCCGGAAGGAGTTGGCGGCGGAGAAGTGCGCGCTGCTGGCCATCATGGTGAACCGCGCCGATCCGGAGGACGCCGACGCGATCGCTGCCGCCGTGAAGCCCGGCGCCTCCGGCCGTCCGGTGTACATTTTCCCGGAGCTCGAGGACATTGCCCGCCCCACCACAGGCGAGGTGGGCGCCGCCCTGGGCATCCGCCAGATCGCCGGCCGCGCGGACATGGAGCGCGACGTCCGGGACGTCAAGGTGGCCGCCATGAACGTGGGCAACTTCCTGAACGTGCTCGACGACGGCGCGCTGGTGATCGTCCCGGGCGACCGGGCCGACGTGATGGTGGCGTGCCTGGCATCATCATTCTCCCCGGAATTCCCCGTGCCGTCCGCGCTGATCCTCACCGGCGGCCTGGCCCCGGATGCCAACATCTACCCCCTGCTGGCGTCCGCCCCGTTCCCGGTCTTCGACACGACCGACGACACCTACACCACCGCCCGCCGCGTTTCCGAGGTCCGCAGTGAGATCTGGAGCGGGCACCGCCGGAAGGTGGCGTCCGCGCTTGGGCTGTGGTCCCGGCGCGTGGACGAGGCCGAGATCGTCGAACGCCTGCACCTGCCCCGGGCGGAGCGCATGACGCCGCTGCGGTTCCTGCATGACCTCATCGAGCGGGCCCGGTCCCAGCGCCGCCACATCGTGCTGCCGGAGGGCACGGACGTGCGGATCCTGCGGGCCGCCGAGATCCTGTACCGCCGCGACGTCTGTGACCTCACGCTGCTGGGACGCGAAACCGACGTCAGGGAGCTTGCGGCCAGCCGTGGCATCGACCTGTCCGGCATCAACATCGTGGATCCTGCCACCTCGGGGCTGCGCCAGGGTTTCGCGGAGAAGTACGCGGAGCTGCGGGCGCACAAGGGAGTGGACCTGGCCCGGGCGCTGGAAGTCATGCTGGACGGCAGCTACTTCGGCACCATGATGGTCCAGCTGGGCGTGGTGGACGGCATGGTGTCCGGGGCCGCGCACACCACAGCCCACACCATCCGCCCGGCCCTGGAGTTCGTGAAGACCCGCGAGGGCGTGAAGATCGTATCGTCGGTGTTCTTCATGCTCATGCCGGACCGCGTGCTGGTCTATGGCGACTGCGCCGTGAACCCGGACCCGAACGAGGAGCAGCTGGCAGACATCGCACTGGCCTCGGCGGAAACCGCGGCCCAGTTCGGCGTGGATCCGCGGGTGGCCATGCTGTCCTATTCGAGCGGCGGGTCCGGCTCGGGCGAGGCAGTGGAGAAGGTGCGGGTGGCCACGGAGCTGGTGAAGGACCGGCGCCAGGAACTGCCCGTGGAGGGTCCCATCCAGTACGACGCCGCCGTGGACGCCGCGATCGCCGCGTCCAAGATGCCCGGCTCGTCCGTCGCCGGCCAGGCCACCGTGTTCATCTTCCCGGACCTGAACACCGGCAACAACACCTACAAGGCGGTGCAGCAGACCTCCGGGGCGGTCGCCGTCGGGCCGGTCCTGCAGGGGCTCCGCAAGCCGGTCAACGACCTGTCCCGCGGCTGCACGGTGGAGGACATCGTGAACACAGTGGCCATCACCGCCGTCCAGGCCCAGTCGACGGCGGGCCAGTCGACGGCGGCCCAGCCGACGGCGCCGCAGTCCGCCGAAACCGGGCCCACCGAGGCCCAGCCCGCCGAAGCTCAGCCCACAACGCCGGAACCCGCGGCAGCAACCGTCCCGTCCGCAGAAGCCAAGGCTTAGGAGGCCCCATGCTCGTGCTCGTCATCAACTCCGGCTCGTCCTCGCTCAAATACCAGGTGCGTGACGTCGCGGCCGGCAGCATCCTCACGGAGGGGCTGATCGAGAGGATCGGCACATCCAACGGAGGTCAGGGCGACGGCGAAGTGGTGGGCCCGGCGGATCATGCCGAGGCCCTCGAACTGGTGGACGCCGCCATCCACGAGGTGCTGGGTGACCGGGAGCTGGACGCCGTGGGGCACCGCGTGGTCCACGGCGGCGAGCGGTTCGGCGAACCCGTGCTGATCGACAACGAGATCACCCGCGCCATCGAGCGGCTCAACCCGCTGGCCCCGCTCCACAACCCCGCCAACGTGCTGGGCATCCGCGCCATTGCCAAGAAGTGGCCGGAGATGCCGCAGGTCGCAGTGTTCGACACCGCCTTCCACCGCACCCTGCCCGAGCACGCCTGGCGCTATGCCGTGCCGGACGAGCTCTACGCCAACCACGGGATCCGCCGTTACGGCTTCCACGGCACCTCGCACGAATACGTCACGCACAAGGCCGCGGCGCTGCTGGACCTTCCGGCGGAGGAGTTCGACGGCGTGATCGCCCACCTGGGGAACGGCGCCTCGGTCACGGCGATCCGGGGCGGCAAGTCCGTGGACACCTCCATGGGCTTCACTCCGCTGGAGGGCCTGGTCATGGGCACTCGTTCCGGCGACCTTGACCCGTCCATCCTCGTGTTCCTGGCCCGCGTGGGGTGGAACGCGGAGGACCTGGACACCATGCTGAACCGCGAATCCGGGCTCAAGGGCCTGGCTGGCAACAACGACATGCGCTCGGTGGTGGAGGCCTCCGAGGCCGGCGACGCCAAGGCTGCCATGGCGCTCGCCGTCACGTCCTACCGGCTGGCCAAGTACATCGGTGGCTACCACGTGGCCGTGGGCGGGGCGAAGGCGCTGGTGTTCACTGCGGGGATCGGCGAGAACTCGCACCAGTTCCGTGCGCTGGTGGGGGAGCGGCTGGCGGCGCTGGGCATCGATCTCGACGCCAACCTGAACAGTGAGCGGTCCAAGGAACCCCGGGTGATTTCCTCCGCGTCGTCCGCCATTCCAGTGCTCGTGGTCCCCACGGACGAGGAGCGCGCCATCGCGGAGGCGACGGCCGCCGTCGTCGGGGGTTAACCTGTCCCAACCGCGTACCCTCGAACCATGCCCCACATCCCCCTGCCCATCCACACCGAGCGACTAAGGCTGCGCCGGTTCGAGGCCTCGGACCTGGACGCGTTCCATGCCTACCAGTCGCTTCCGGAAACGGCGCGCTTCCTGCTGCGGGATGCCAAGACCTACACCCAGTCCATGGAGACCGTGGGCAGGTACGCCAATTTCGCCTTCGAGAAGGAGGGCGACTGGATCTGCCTGGCCGTCGAGGCCAAGGACCTTCCCGGCCTACTCGGCGAGGTGGTGCTCAAGTGGCTGCCCGGCGAGGGGCAGGCCGAGATCGGCTGGATCATGGCGCCGGAGGGCCGCGGCAAGGGGTACGCCACCGAGGCCGCCCGCGCGCTGCTGGAACTTGGCTTCGGCGCACTGGGCTTCCACCGGATCGATGCCAAGCTGGACGCGCTCAACACCGGTTCGGCCAGGATCTGCGAGCGGCTGGGGATGCGGCTCGAGGCCACGCTCGTGGAAAACTGGCACTACAAGGGTGCGTGGTCCACGGAGCTGATCTACGCCATGCTCGCCGACGAGTGGCGCGCCGGCGTGCCAGCCTGAGGAAAAGCCGGATGGCACCCAGCCGAGGCGCATCGGCGGACAGGGATCAGCCGGGCCAGGATCAGCCGGGCCAGACGTCCTGCCGTGCCAGGCGGGCCGTGAATTCGGCTTCGGGCAGCGGCCGGCTGAAGTAGTAGCCCTGGCCGCTGACGCAGCCGGTGCTTCGCAGGTGCTCGGACTGTTCCGCGGTTTCCACGCCCTCCCACACCGCCTCCAGCCCGCAGGCGCGGATGAGCTGGTGGATTGCCGCAATCAGGGCCGGCTGGGCGGGGTCGCTGCCCAGCGCCGTGAGCAGGGTCCGGTCCACCTTGACGCGGTCCACCGGGAGCCGCCGCAGGTAGCTGATGGAGGAATACCCGGTGCCGAAGTCGTCGATCTCCAGGCCCACTCCGAGCTTGCGGAGGCTGGCCAGCGTGTACCGGTCGAGCTCATTGCCTTGGATGATGGCGCTCTCCGTCAGCTCCAGGACCAGCAGCGCCGGCTCCAGGTCCGCGGATGTGAGGGCGTCGCGGACGTCCTCGATGAATTCGAGGCGCTGCAGGTCGGCGGCGGAGATGTTGATGCGCATGGAGAAGTCGTGCCGCTTGGTTTCCGGATCCGCCCGCCAGCGCCGGAGCTGCTCCACGGAGGCCTTGAGCACCCACTTGCCCAGCTCGGAAATGAGGCCGGTTTCCTCGGCGATGGGGATGAACTCGTCCGGCATGATCAGTCCGCGGGTGGGGTGCTGCCAGCGCACCAGCGCCTCGACGCCCTCGATCCTGCCGGTGGCCAGCTCGATGACCGGCTGGTAGAACAGCACCAGCTGCGAGCCTGCGATGGCTTCGCGCAGTTCGCCCACCAGCTGGTTGCGGAGCTGCCGGGCATGCAGCATGGCCGGTTCGAACACCCGCAGCTTGTTGCGGCCGTCTGCCTTGGAGGCGTACATGGCGATGTCGGCCTCCATGAGCAGTTCCTCGGAGGTCTCGCCGGGGTCGGCCATGCGCAGCCCCAGGCTGGCCCCGCAGCGGATGTGCTTGCCGTCCACCTCGAGGGTTCCGTTGAGGGCATCCAGTATCCGGTTCCCCACTGCCACGGCCTTCGCGGGCGAGGTGGAGGTGAGCAGGATGGCGAATTCGTCTCCGCCCAGCCGGGCCACCATGTCGGAGTCGCGCACACATGACCGGATTCGCCTTCCGACGGCGGCCAGCACCTGGTCGCCGATGGAATGGCCCAAGGAATCGTTGACGCTCTTGAACGCGTCCAGATCCAGCAGCAGCAGCGCCGGCGGCAGCCCGCCGTCGGCCGCCTCCGCCTGGGCGTCGTTGACGGCGCTGACCAGCGCGGAACGGTTGAAGAGGCCCGTCAGGGAATCGGTGAGGGCCATTTGCTGCAGCTCCCGGTGCGCAGCGTTGAGCATCTGCGTGCGGGATTCAACCCGCTGCTCCAGCTCCTGGTAGATGATCTGGAGGTCTTCGGCGAGCAGGTTGGTGCCCATGATGACCGCGTCCAGCTCATCCCGGGCGTCGGAAATTTCAATGCGCGAATGGAGCTCCCCCGAGGCGAGCCGGACAATGCCGTCGAGGAGCCGCCCCAGCCGGGGATCGCCGTCAGAGAACATGGTCCAGGCGTTTCAACCAGTCAAGGGCTTCGCCATCCGACGTGAAATATCGTGCCGGGACCGAGCTGAACTCCCCGCCCAGGAGGAAATGCCCGAGCAGCCTATCCACCGGGCCCTCGCCAACAACCGCCCAGGCAGACACGAAGGGAATAGCCGCGTAGGCGGCACGCGCGGCGCGGCTCACGGACCCCACGCCGGTCAGTTCAAGTACGACGGCGACCCTCCGGTCACCGGCAAGCTCACCGAGTTGCTCGCGCAGCTGGGCGGCGGACGCTTCATCCAGGTCAGCGCCGCGGCGCAGCACGGCCTTGACGGCGACGTCCGGCAGTGCCGAAAGGGAGACATGGGATGCGGGCAGTCCGCCGGCCTCCCGCTGCAGCGGTTGCTCCGGCGGAGAGCCTGGAGCCACAGTTGTTTCGGACACTTACCCCCCTTGCAAGAACTGCTGCTGGTTCTCGACGGATGCCAGGAACGTTCGCACCGTTGCGCTCCGCTCCGGTGCAGCAGCCGTATCAAACAGCGTAGCCGCCTCTTGCAGTCTCTGCAGGGATTCGTCGTTTGATCCTTGGGCCATGAGCGCCTTGCCCAGGACGAAGGACGCCTCTGCGGCGGTCTGGGTTGCGAGGACGGGGAACTTGCTGCGGAGCGGCTCGAGGAGGTTGACGGCCGACTCCATGTCGCCCGTGAGGTAGTACCAGTGGGCCCGTACCAGGGACATTTCCAGCATGTCGCGTTCGCTGCCGCCCACAACTTCGGTGGCCAGCTCGGCCCGTTCGATGCAACGGAGGGTCGCGGCATCGCCGAGCTCGGCGTGCAGGCGCATCTCGGCCGAGCCACGGTTGAAGCGGGCCCAAAGATCCACGTCCTTGGATGGTGATAGCTGGCCCGCTGCGAGGTCATGGTAGTGGCTGCCCTCGGTGACCCGGTTGCTCAGGAATGCAACGTTGCCGATCACCCAGTAGGCCTTGCCGGCCGTGTCCTCGTCAACGTGGTCGGTGAGCAGCGATTCGAGGTCCCGGCACTCCCGCCATGCTTCCTCTAGCCTGCCGCTTTCGGCGAGGGCTGCGATGAGGGCCTGCTGGGCCTGGATGTGCAGGTACACGTTTTCGAAGTCGCCGGCCACGAGGCGGGCGGCGGCGGCCGCGGCCTGCACAGCGTCCGGAAGCCTTCCCACGCCCTGCAGGGCCACTGCCAGCACGACATTGGCCCGGGCCCCAAGGTCCGCAGAGGAGGCCGCGATCGGATGTTCGGCAAGTCGCCGCGCAAAATCCACGCATTCGTCGACTGACCCCTGGTCCAGCAGGCATTCCGCCTGGAGCAGCACCATCTTCCACCAGCGCAGGTCATCGCCGGCATCCCGGGCCAGCTCCGCTGCTTCCCCGGCCTGAGTGAAACCTGCACTGTAGTCGCGCCGCTTCCAGCTTTCGCGGGCAGCCAATTCTGTGATCACGAAGGGGGACAGATCGCGCGGCATAGGCATGCTGACAATTATCCATGCCGGGGCGCCGAACGCAGACGTTCGCTTGCGGAATAACGCTTGTTACGGCAGTTGCTGCGAGTGCCAGGAATTCTGCGGAATTTCTTCGGAAATGACAGCAATTGACTTGACTAAAACTTGAGGTTGAGACCGTATACTGTGCCGGTAATAAGTAATTCACCTCACAACGAAAGGACAGCGGATGAAGAAAGTAGCCGCAACACTCCTCATGACGGGCATCCTGGCTGTGGCCGGTTTCGCTGCTCCTGCGAACGCCGCGCCGAAGAAGGACGCCACCACCTCGTCGTCGACGGAGACCAACTCCGCCCAAATCGGCTGGTGGCCTCACTAAATTGTCGTGGTCTCAAACGCGATTTTGGACTGCCCCGGACCATCGGTCCGGGGCAGTTTTCATTGTCGGGCGTATGAGCGGTTCCGCGCCCGTTAGATTGGGCCGCGCTTGTTAAGGCGGGCCCCGAGCCCGTTAGGGTCCGGTCAGCGGCAGGTGGACCGAAACGGTGGTTCCCGAGCCCAGAACGGACGTCAGGTCCAACGAACCGCCGTGGCGGTTCACGATGTCGTGCGCGATCGCCAGCCCCAGCCCGCTGCCCGGCACGGCCGCAGAGGAAGCGTTCGAAGCCCGGTAGAACCGGGTGAAGACCTGGGAAATCTCCTGCTCGGGAATGCCCACGCCGCTGTCCGCGACCCTGACGACGGCGGACGGCGTGCCTTCCCCGGCAGTCTCAGGCATGAAGCTGATACTGATGCGGCCGCCGTCGGGTGTGAACTTGATGGCGTTCGCCACGATGTTCGTGAAGACCTGCTCGAGCCGGGCTTCGTCGGCATGGATCTTGACGTCCTCGTGGGCATCGGCGCCGGTGATGGTGACGTTCCGCGAGTCGGCAAGCGGACGCAGCGCAGCCACTACGATTCTCAGCACCTGGCCCAGTTCCACCTGCTTGAGGTTCAGATTTCCGGAGCCGTCCCGCTGCGACACCGTGAGCATGTCCTCGATGAGGCGCCGGAGCCGGTCCGAGTTCCGCGAGATGACGTCCATCATGGACTCGATGCCTGGAGGCACGGGGCCGCCGGCGCCGTCGCGGATCATGTCGAGGTAGGCCGTGATGGACGTCAGCGGCGTGCGGAGCTCGTGGTTGACGGTGGCGAGGAAGTCAGTCTTGGCCTTGTCCAGTTCCCGGAGCTGGTGCAGTACCTGCACCTGCGCACTGATCAGGTGCCCCTGGATGAGGCTGTGGGCGAGGTTTCCCGCCACGTGCTGGATCAGGGCGATCTCGGCCCGGGTCCATTCGCGTGGCGCGTCCAGCTGGGTGATCCAGATGATGCCCAGGGCAGTCTCGCCGTCGCCCACGGGAACCGCGATCGATGACCGGACCGAGGGCAGCCCGCACCAGTTCTGTAGCCCTTCGGCGAGCGGAGATGCCTGATCGGTCTCGTGATCCACCACGGCAAGGACCTCGGCGTCTGCCCAGAGCGAGGTGGCCAGTTCGCGGGCCGCCTCCTCATAGGATCCAAGAGTCTTGGGAAGCGGCGCCCGCCCGGGCTTGCACCACTGGGCGCTGATCCGGGGCACGCGGGTGTCCTGGAACGTGGTAAACCAGACGTGGTCCGTGCCCAGTGACTCTCCGAAGCCCCGCACGAGGTGCTCGGCCATCTGCTGGGGGCTGTTGGTGCCGCGGATGGCTGCGGAAACGTTGCGGAGGCTCTCGCGCAGGAATTCCGCTTCAGACCGGATCCTGCGGCGTTCACTGGCCCGGCCGATCAGCGTTTCAACGCGGTGGGCCACTTCCTCCACGTCGGTTTCGCGGGAAACGTAGTCCGCGATGCCCCACGACTCAAGCCGGGCCAGGTCAAAGTCTTCGGCGAGATCCACAATGAGGAGCACCGGCGTGCCCTCCCACATGTACCCGTCAGCAAGTGCCGTATCAAGAAGCACGACGGCGGCGTGGTTGCGTTCCAGCGCGGCAGCGAGGGCTTCGGCGTCGGACGCCGTCCGGACCGTGTAGCCGGCATCCGCGAGGACGGAAGCGGTGGATTTCAGGCGTTCCGCATCGGGTATGGCGATGATTGCGTCGCGCGCTGCGGAAAGATGTTCCGGCGATGCCTGGACCACTGTGCCCCCTGTTGTGCGCCAGCCCTTGCGGCTACCCGTGATTTTCGACTCACATTATCAGCCCGCGGACCGCATTGGTCGCGGGCGCATGGGCCTGTAGCTTGATAATTGTCCCAATAGCCACCGCGGAGGTCTTGATGGTGAATGCCGATGTCAGCGGCCGCAACAGGCTCTTCGATTTAGCACTGGACCCCGAGGGGCTCCTGCGTCTGACGTGGGTCCGGGGAGCGGTCATTTCCGAGGCGGACGCCGAGGCCGCCATGGAGCGGGTCAATGCCCTCTGCGGGGAGAGCCGCCATCCCATGCTCGTGGACATGGCAACCACCGCGGACGTGAGCCGTGCCGCGCGGGCCGTGTTCGGCCGGCCCTGCCAGGCGTCGAGGATTGCGCTGCTCGGTTCCTCACCCGTGGACCGGGTGATTGCCAACTTTTTCCTGGGCATCACCAAGGTGCCGTGTCCCACGAAATTCTTCACGGTGGAGCGGGAAGCCCTCGCCTGGCTCAAGGGATCTTAGCCTGCCACCGGTTGGCGGGCCTGCAGCACGGCGAAGTAGCCCGGGATCTGCTCGGACCCGGTAGCGGACGTCAGCGGACGGGTTTCGATGCTGGCCGGGCCGTCCTCCACCACGTCCCACCGCAGCTCCGGAAATGCCCGCTTGCGCTGTACCGGACCGAAGCGGCCGGGCATGGGCAGGCCGCGGATTGCCCTCTCCAGCGGGGCCGGGATGGAGTGCAGTGTGGCCCCGAGGTGGCTCACGTATTCGATGGCGTTGCCGCGAAAATCCGTCTCGGCGAGGAACACGCGCCCGCGTTTTCCCACCAGCGGCTGGAGCTGCTCTGCCAGTGCGGCCTGCGCCGGTCGCTTCAGCACATGCAGGACACCCCGGATGAAGATGTTCGCTTCTCCGGCCATGCCGGCGGCCGCCAGGGCCTCCATCACCATGCGCGATGCCCCGGGGGCGGTCATGTCGGCCGCCAGGTACGACACCCGCTCCAGGTCGGCGGATTCGGCGTGCGCCCGGGCGATCGCATTGGGGGAGACATCCACGCCCAGTACATGCGGGAAGTGCGCCGCTAGCCTCCGGCTGAAGGTGCCGTTGCCGCAGCCGACGTCCACGATCGGCAGGTCCGGGTTCAGCTGCCGCTTCAGCTGTTCCACGTAGCCCAGCATCTCGTGGTCGTCGCCGGAATCCCACAGCACGTCGCCGCGGGCGCCGCTGGTGCGGACGCTGCCCCAGAACTGGTCCCAGGCCTCCCGCGGATCCTTGGGCGCCGCGGAGGACAGTTTCACCAGTTTGGGGACCAACAGGTACTTCTTCAGCGCCGAGAGCATCGTCCAAATATATGCGCTGCACCCCGGAGTTCCGCCGGTTCACCAAAAATGGTCGCCTGGGCGTCACCGTATGCGGCCATTTTTGGTGAAGGGCTATCCGGTGAAGGGCCATCCTAGGGCGCGGCTGCGGCCTGGCTGGGTGTTGCCGGATCCGCGCCCTCAGCTGGAGCGGCCGCCGGATCAGTCGTGGCCGCCTGGCTGGGAGTCGGCCCAGGAACCGTGCTTCCGGGAGCGGGCTCGCCCGGATCAGTCGGCGCGGTTGACGGGACAGGTTCCGGTGTCGCGCCGGGTGTCGGCGCGACCGGGGCCGAGGTGCCGGAACCAGGCCCCGTGCCGGGCTCAGAACCGGGCTCAGAACTGGGCTCAGAGCCGGGTCCGGAGCCGGGTCCGGGCGTAGCCGTCGAACCGGGTGACGGCTCGGTGCCCGGCGCGGCGGTGCCTGTGGAAGCACTGGGGTCGTTCCGGATGAGCTCCATGAGCTGTTCCTTGTAGGCGGTCAGCCGCCCCTGGATTTCGGAGAGGGGGACATCCTGCAGCCCGCGCCCGAATTCCGCGATTTCCTGCCACAGGGTGGTGAGCCGGGCCATGCCGTCGTCGCTGAGGGGTCCGTCCAGGGTCAGGACCAGCTGGCTGGCCAGGGCATACGTCAGGCACCGCACGCAGTTGTAGTTCGCGGCCGCGGACAGATTCTCGGGCACCACCACGTCCGCCTGGCCCACGATCAGCACCACCTGGAAGCCGACAGCAACCGCCGCGCAGTCTGTGCAGTTGGCGAAGGCGTAGGCCTCGTTGCGCGTATCCACGGGTCCGCCGTCAGCCCACACGAGCGCGAAGGCGACGTCGTAGGTCACCGAGCCGTCGGTGGTGTTGACGGCGAGGGCCTGGTTGCCGTCCTCGTCCGGGCCGGCGGGTTTGTCGAAGGGAAAGACCCACGACGGCGCAGGGGCGGCTGTGCGGTCATCCGCACCTTGGCTCGGTTCGTCGCCCTGGGCGGTAGTCGTCCCTGCCCGCGGTACGAGTACCAGGCTGAGCTGCGGCTTGTCCCGGGTGGGCAGCGCGGCGCCGTCCGGCCACAGAGCCACCGTCTGGCCTGCCCGGCCTTCACGCAGGGTCCCGTCTCCGCCGGAGAGGGCGGGATAGATCGAGGATGTGGCGTCGAAGAGTGTTCCCCGTTCGTAGGGCTGCACGGGGAGGTAGTTGTCCGCGGCGGGCCACCAGGCCCAGGCCAGCCCGGCGGCAACCGCAGCGATGGCGGCCATGGCAGTTCCGCGCCGCAGCGGCTTTCCCTTGGTCTTCGCCCACAGGCCGGTCACGAGTTGCCGTGCCAGCCGGAGCAGCATGTACCCGATGCCCAGGACGGGAAGAGCGATGGCGGCAATCGCCAGGACCCGCACGGCCGCGTCCGCGAAGTTGCCATTCGAAAGGCTGCCGGCGAGCATGGCCTGCTGGTCTTGGAAGCTCGCCCAGGCCGTGCCCAGCAGCCGCGGGAGCGTGAGAACCATGAGCACCACGCTGATCAGGAGCAGTGGAACGGTCACCAGGACCCATGCCGTGATGATGGCGCGGGCCCAGGGTTTCAGCGCCTGCGCTTCGGGCTCTGGCTTGCCCCAGCGCCACGGCAGGAGCCCCAGCAGCGTGGGCCGGATCCGCTGGAACAGGTCCGGCACGCCGGTCGCGTCGGCCAGGATGTGGTAACCGTCGAAGCGGACCAGGGGGAGGAGCTGGCGGACCATCTGCAGGATCTGCGTGAGCACCACCAGCAGCAGCGCATCGAAGCCGGTGGCCCACCAGATGCCCATGATGGCCACGGCAACAATGGCATTGAAGTACAGGCCGCCCACGTCGGTCCGCAGGCGGCCGCCCCTGCCCAGGCGGTAGGAGTCTGTGACATCCGTGAAGAACGCGGGCCAGACCAGGTAGAGGCCTGCGCCCATCGCGCCCGGCGTCGCTCCTCCCCGGCGCGCCCCGGCGGCATGGCCGAATTCGTGAAATCCGGCGGACAGGATGGTGACGGCGAAGATCAGCAGCAGCAGCCCGGGGTTGGCGAAGGCGTCGTGGGTGGCCGATGCCAGGCCCTTGACCATGAGGACCCACCAGCAGGAGGCCAAGAAAGCCACGGTGACGGCCGCGACGAGGAGCGGATGGAAGAGCGCCGCGAACGGGGCGGTCAGCCTGCGCGTTCGCTCCGGATCCGTGACGGTATAGCGGAAGCGCATCCCCAGCAGGGGATCGGACTTCCGGACCTCGGGTTGGGATCCATGGGCGAGCTGCAGCAACCCTAGCGGCAGCAGTTGGTCCCCAACGAGCGTCCGGACGTTGTCGGCGCTGACGAGCCGCCCGAACCGGGAGCTGGTCAGCTCCGCAATTTCGTCGATGCCCCGCACGCCGTCGACTGCTTCCAGCACCAGGAACAGCAGCCGGGTCAGCTGGATCGTCTGGCCGTCGGCACGGCGCACCAAAGACGGCGCGTCCCGGTAGCCGGAGCCCTTGGCTTCGCCGATCAGCTGGATGCCCTCGGCGCGGACAGGCACCTCGCGTCGGACGGTGGCGACGGCGGCCGGGGCACCCGGCGCTGATGGGGCGCCCGGATCGGAAGCCGCCGTCGGGATGGCGGGCGTGGGGGAATGCGGCGGGTCGTCCAAGCTGGACGGCCCGCCGGGCGCAGTGCTCATGCAGGAACTACTGCTGGAGATCGGACTGCTGGTCGGCGGAGGCGGTGGCTTCGCCATCGATGTTCTGCGTGATGATGGCATCCTGCTGGGCCACCGCGAAGGCATCGCTGTCGATGGATCCGATGTTGGCGGCAACGGCGGCATCGATCGGCGCGGCCACGTTGGCGTTGGCCGCCACGGCCCCGTTGATCGGCGCGGCGATGTCGGCGTCTGCGGCAAGGTTCACGTTGACGTTCAGGAGGTCGCCGTCGAGCGCTGCGGCAGGATCCACGGGAAGGGCTCCGACATCCGGCAGCGTGCCATCGGGAAGAGTCCCGTCGGGAAGCGCGCCGTCGAGTACCTGGCCGCCGTCCACTGGTCCGTCCACTGTTCCGGTGCCGGGGGACGCCGGAGTCCCGCCGTCCGCGGTTCCCGCGTCCGCCGTGCCCGCGCCCTGGGTGATGGTGCTGTCCTGGGTGGACTCGGCAGTGGCGTCCGCGGTGATCCCCTGGTTGATGATGACGCCCTGGTCGGCAAGGGCCTGTGACTCGGAGCCGAAGGAAAGAATGTTGGCCGAAGCCGCGGCGTCAATCGGGGCGGCGACGTTGGCATTGGCCGCCACTGCGAGGTCGATCGGCGCGGCGGCGCTGATGCCCAGATCGAGGTCGGCATTGAGGTCAAGTACGGACGCGACTTCCTTGTCAGGCAGGGCTGTACCCGCCTGGGCCTTCAGTTCGTCGTCGGAAAGCGGGGTCAATCCCTGTTCATTGCTCACGCTATGCTCCAGTTCCGGCACCGGATGCCCAGCCCCCAGCGGACAGGTGCACCGACGGTGCCCGTATGCGGGTCAATAGTAAGCATGGTTACGATTTATCTGCATCGAATGCTCCGTAGACGCCCTTTCTGAGTCATCAAAAGGGCGTCTACGGAGCAAGCGATGAGCTACTTCAGCCCGGCGCCGGGCAGCAGTTCCGTGGCGCCGAGGGAGTCGGCAATGAAGGCATAATCCCAGGCGCGCTCGTGCCACTGCACGTACCGGCCCGAGGCTCCGCCGTGGCCGCCGTCCATCTCGATCTTCATGACGATCGGCTCGGTGCCCGTCGTCATGGAGCGCAGGACCTGCACCCACTTGGCGGGCTCGACGTACAGGACGCGGGTGTCATTGAAGGACGTCACGGCGGCGATCTTGGGGTAGGCCGCCTCGCGGACATTCTCGTACGGCGTGTACGACTTCATGTACTGGTACACCTCGGGGTCGGTGATGGGGTTGCCCCACTCCTCCCACTCGAGCGCGGACAGCGGCAGCTCCGGATCCAGAATGGTGTTCAGTGCGTCCACGAAGGGCACCTGCGCCAGCACGGCGGCGTACTTCTCCGGCGCGAGGTTGGCCACGGCGCCCACGAGCAGGCCGCCCGCGGACCCGCCGATGGCCGCGATCCGGTCCGGCGCCACCCAGCCGGACGCCGCCAGCCAGTCCGTGGCCGCGATGAAGTCCGTGAAGGTGTTCTTCTTGGTGAGCTTCTTGCCGTTCTCGTACCAGTGCCGGCCGAGTTCGCCGCCGCCGCGGATGTGAGCAATGACGAAGACGATCCCGCGGTCCAGCAGCGAGAGCCGGGCCACACCGAACCCCGGGTCCATGCTCAGCTCGTACGAGCCGTAGCCGTAGACGAGCCCGGCCGCGGTGGAATCCTGGGCGACGGACTTGTGCCGCAGCACCGAGAGCGGGACCTTGGTGCCATCGGGTGCCTCGGCCCATTCGCGGGTGGCAACGTAGTCGGCGGGGTCGTAGCCGCCCAGCACCGGGCTTTCCTTCCGGAGCAGCAGCTCCCCGGCCGGCCGCTCCGGGGTGGGAAGCACGAAGTCGTAAACGCGTGACGGCGTGAAGTAGGACGTGTAGCCCAGCCGGATCACGGGTGCCTCGTAGTCGGAGCCGCCAACGCCGGACGTGTACAGCTCCTCGTCGAATGCCGGTTCCACGGGCGGCTCCTGGGCGGGCGTGCCCAGCCCGGCCAGGGACATCACCTGGACCCGTTCGATGGTGTCCTTGCGGACCGAGACCACCAGGTGCGTGGACGTGACGCCCGCACCGTTGACGCGGACGTCGTCGGAATGCTCGACGACGGTGGTCCACTGCTGCTCGGCCAGCGGCTTGGTGAGCTCGGCCGGGTCAACCAGCGAGACCATCGAGTTCGCAGCGTTGCGGTTGTGCGTGATGAGGATGCGTTCAGCTTTTTGCCCGTCCGGGCCCTCGAGCAGGAAGGGCTCGGCCTCGTACAGGACCCGTTCGTCGCGGGAAATCACGGTGGTGAGGCCGCCGTCGGGGTCGTCAAACCGCAGCAGGCGCGTTTCGCTGTACTCGGAGCAGCCGATGCCCAGCACGAGGTGACGCCGGTCCGAGGAGAGCTCGAAGCCCAGCCACATGGCGACGTCGTCCTCCTGGTAGATCACGGCGTCGTCGGCGACCGGCGTGCCCAGCACATGGGCCTTGACCTGGTACGGCCGCCACGAGTCGTCCACCACGGTGTAGAAGATCCGGGTGCCGTCGGGGGAGAACGAGACCCCGTAGAAGACGTTCTCAATGACGTCCGGCAGCAGCTCGCCGGTGCGGAGGTCCTTGATGCGCAGGGTGAAGCGTTCGTCGCCGGAATTGTCGACGGCGTAGGCGTAGAGGTTTCCGTCCACGGTCACGGCCGTGCCGCCCACCGAGAAGAACGGCTTGCCCTCGGCTTCCACGTTGCCGTCCAGCAGGACTTCTTCGCCGGGAATTTCGACGCCGGCCTCCACCGCCGGGGGAGTCCAGTCGGCCACCGGGTTGGCGGTGTCCTGGGCCCTGACACGGCACTGAATTCCGTACTCCTTGCCCTCCACAGAGCGGCTGAAATACCACCAGCCGTCCTTGCGGTTCGGAACGGACAGGTCTGTCTCCTGGGTGCGGCCCTTGATCTCCTGGAAGATGGCTTCGCGCAGGGGTCCCTGGTGGGCGGTGACGGCTTCCTGGTAGGCGTTCTCGGCCTTCAGGTGCGCCACGACCTCCTCGGATTCCTTGTCCCGGAGCCACTCGTAGGAGTCCACGAAAGTGTCCCCGTGGTGCGTGCGCTCGGCAGGTACCTTCTTGGCGACGGGCGGCAGGGGAACGGCAGCGGCGGGGGTGGTGGCGGAGTGCTGCAGCGGAGTCTGGGTCATTCCCTCAATATATAGAGCCGCACTGACATTTGGGCGGCCGTTCGCTACCGGGGGAGAGCGGGAATCGTTGCCAACCAGGGCACCGCAAAGTCTGTCGCCCGCTCCCGGCCCGGGCGTATCCTGAACTCGCGTCCGCCAAACCGGAACCAATCGAGCAGCCGAGGGGCAGCCATGACAATTCCGCCAGTGCACGAACCCGAGCCGTTCCCGCCGGAGCCCGGCCCCGATCCCATGCCGCCGGATCCCTCGCGGCCAGCGCCGCCGAACCCCTTCCCTACTCCGGAACCTCCGGGCCCGCTTCCGGTGCCGGACCCCGGGCCGGCGCCGCTCCGTCCGGACCCGACCCGCAGCTGACCGGACCGCAGCTGACGGGCCGCTTCGCCGCCGACGCACGGTCGATAACGCGGGGGTACGCACGGCCAGATCCGAAGGATTTCGGCCCATGCGTGTCTCCGCGGTGCTGTGACGTGGGAGAGGTCCACGCAGGAGCGTGACGCAATATTTGGTCTTCTGCTGTTATCTCCGTCACATGCAGGTTATGGTTGTTCTCGGTCGCAGCGTCGCGACCGTGCATGAGGGGAGAAGTTTTCTTGAACCACAAGCTTAAGGTTTTAGTCCGTTTGGACCTCGAATGCGGTGAAGCTCAAGTCGCCGCCCAGGGCCACGTAACCGCCCAAAGCATCCAAGCTCTTTACGTCGTTATGAAGCGCGCCAACCATCTCAGGCAGGGTCTTCAGCTCGTTGTGGACATCTCCCACGCGCGCGTCGAAGCCTCGGCTCTTGAACAGCTCCGGGAATGCTCCGAAACCCACCACCTGCCGCGGTCGATCGACCCGATGCAGTCCGAATGTAACGTCCGCGTTTTGGCACCGTCCGACGTCGGCTCTCGAACCATTGCAGGCAGGGTCCCGGTAGCCGCGGCTGCTTGAGACCCACCGGCAGATAGCCGGCCGCAGTTTTCCGGCTGCGGACAATCGGCTGCTATGACTCGACTGCTGGTACTCGGCAGCGGGGAACGCAGCCGGACAGCCGCCGGAACCAAAACCTTTCCAGGACGCAGGCCTTGCAGGAAGTAAGCCCTGGGGCCGCGTCCAGGATATTAGCCTCCAGGAATTTGGAGTCCGGAACTTGCGCGCTCAAAACTGGCAGCGACGAGGATGATCGGCGCCCCGGATTCGCAGCGCCGGCATTTGCAACGCAGGGATGATCAGCGCCGAGCGGTGATCAACGCCCGCCGGTAATCGCTACTTGTCCGGACTCGGGTTCTTCGGGTCGCGTGAGCCGATGTCGGCCGCGCCCAGGACTTCGGCGGCAGCACTGTGCGTCGTCTCGTGTTCGCGCACCCGCAGCTCCGGGTGGTGCAGGTCCAGCGCCGGGCGTTCTGAACGGATGCGCGGGAGTGACGTGAAGTTGTGGCGCGGCGGCGGGCAGGATGTTGCCCATTCCAGCGAAGCCCCGAAGCCCCAGGGATCGTCCACTTCAACCCGCTCGGCACGGCGGGCAGTGATGAAGACGTTCCAGAAGAACGGGATGATGGACGCTCCCAGCAGGTACGAGCCCAAGCTGGAGAACTGGTTCATCCAGGTGAAGTTGTCCTCCACCAGGTAGTCCGCGTAGCGGCGGGGCATGCCTTCAACGCCGAGCCAGTGCTGGATCAGGAACGTGCCGTGGAAGCCGAGGAACAGCATCCAGAAGTGGATCTTGCCGAGGCGTTCGTTGAGCATCTTGCCCGTCCACTTGGGCCACCAGAAGTAGAAGCCGGCGAACATCGCGAACACCACGGTGCCGAACACCACGTAGTGGAAGTGCGCCACCACGAAGTAGGAGTCGGAGACGTGGAAGTCCAGCGGCGGGGAGGCCAGGATGATGCCGGTCAGGCCGCCGAAGAGGAACGTCACCAGGAAGCCCAGGCTCCAGAGCATGGGGGTCTCGAACGTCAGCGAGCCGCCCCACATGGTGCCGATCCAGTTGAAGAACTTCACCCCCGTGGGGACCGCGATGAGCATGGTCATGAAGGCGAAGAACGGCAGCAGCACCGAGCCGGTGACGTACATGTGGTGCGCCCACACGGTCACGGACAGTGCGGCGATGGCGATCGTGGCGTAGACCAGGCCCTTGTAGCCGAAGATCGGCTTGCGGCTGAAGACCGGGAAGATCTCCGAGACGATGCCGAAGAACGGCAGCGCAATGATGTACACCTCGGGGTGGCCGAAGAACCAGAACAGGTGCTGCCACAGCACGGCACCGCCGTTTTCCGGGTCATAGATGTGGGCACCGAACCGGCGGTCCGCCCCGAGGCCGAACAGCGCGGCGGCCAGCGGCGGGAAGGCCATGATCACCAGGACTGCCGTGACCAGCGTGTTCCAGCTGAAGATCGGCACGCGCCACATGGTCATGCCGGGGGCGCGCATACAGATGATGGTCGTGATGAAGTTGACCGCGCCCAGGATGGTGCCGAAGCCGGAGAGCGCCAGGCCGAAGACCCAGAGGTCACCGCCGACGCCGGGCGTGAAAGTGGTGTTGTTCAGCGGAGCGTAGGCGAACCAGCCGAACGACGCCGCACCCTGCGGGGTGATGAAGCCGGACATCGCGATGGTCGAACCGAAGAGGAAGAACCAGAACGCCAGGGCATTCAGCCGCGGGAAGGCAACGTCGGGTGCGCCGATCTGCAGGGGCATGATGACGTTCGCGAATCCTGCGAACAGCGGGGTGGCGAACATGAGCAGCATGACCGTGCCGTGCATGGTGAACAGCTGGTTGTACTGTTCCTTGGTCTGCAGGACCTGCATGCCGGGTTCGAACAGTTCGGCGCGGATGAGCAGCGCCATCACGCCGCCGAGGAGGAAGAAGATGAATGAGGCGATCAGGTACATGTACCCGATGGTCTTGTGGTCCGTGGAGGTGACCCACTTGACCACCATGTTGCCTTTTTTGCGGGGCACCACGCGGGGAGCAGCGGTAGCGGTCAATCCTGCTGTGTGCTGATATGCGGTCATCGTGCCACTCCCCGGCGTCGCGCTTCACCGCCCCTCGTCAGGGGCTGGGGTGCCGGCCGGACCGTGAACGGTTCGCAGAACCGACGGCATCAGGATATCCCCGGGCGGCACCCCGGCAAAAGGGCAATCGATCAGTGCCCGGTCACTGTCCCGCGGACGCCGGTGTTTTGGCGGGACAGCAGCAGCGCCAAAGCGATCATGGCGACGCCCAACAGGAAGTGCAGCCAATTGTCCGCGGTGTTGACCGGGACAAAGTTGGCGGGCGTGTCGTGGCCGATCAGCAGGCCGTAAATCCAAAGGACCAGGTAGACGATACCGCCGTACAGGAGGAAGTTCTTTGCCTGCACGGCCGTGCGGCCCATGAGGATGCCGGCCACGCCGAAGAGCAGATGGACAATGTTGTGCAGGATGGAAACCTGGAAGACGCCCAGAAGCATTGCTTCAGACAAGTGCCCGGAGAAGCCCAGCGACGCGTAGTTGGTGGTTATTCCGGGGATGAAACCTAGGATGCCAACGAGCAGGAATACTGCCCCGACAGCCTGGGACGCCAGCTGCAAGCGGGACCTTGCACCAGCCGTGTTATGGGTAGTAGCCATTTTGCCCTCTCCTTTATTGTTGACCGGATCAGTCCGGCACTTCCATCCGGAACCCGCAGCCGCATCGCAGCACGCGTGTGGGTAGATGGACATCGTGGATGGTGTGACGCCGGGCCAGCTCATGGCCGTAAATGCTGCTGGTTCCGGAGCTGACCGAGGCCATCGGTGTTGCGCAGTGGAAGTATTCACCGCCGAACTGGAGGACGCCCATCACCTGGCCGTGGCGGTTCAGGATGGCGGCGACGTCGTGGACGCTTGCCGCGTGGGCGTAGAAGAAATCGCATTCAACGCACGTGTAGGACACATCCACCAGGCCCTCTTGTGGCGGATGCAAGGCCTCGATGGACTCGACGATCAGATATTCGTCCGTCCCGCATTCGGGGCACCATAGGCGATCACCGGACGGGCGGTGCGCCCCGCCGGGAAGGTGGGCGTTGGAGATGGTCGACATCGACGGGCTCCTGTTATTGGGCTTCCTTGCCCCTAACTTCTTGAGGTCAATCCCACGCTTAAAATAACCCGCGCCAGCCCGGCAAACAAGAGCCGCCGGTGCGTCGCCGGAGCCCGGAAACCGGGGCCGGAGCCGTCCGCACCCCACGACCGCCGGCAGCCTATTGCGAATGGGACTGATTGCGCACCTGCTACTGACACTCCGTCTACATTTGGATACTCTTGACAGACAAGGTTTCGCGGTTGTAACGAAGCCACACACGCAGCTTTGCTGCACCTGTTCTGCGGTTACCTCCAGGCAGGAGCGACCAAGTGAATAGAACCAGGCGCCGGGCCAAGACCGCGTTCGTTTCTGTGGTTTCGCTGGCAGCAGCCTTGGTGGCGGGTTGCACGCCAAGCGACGGCCAGCAGCCAGATCCCGGTGTGACGGAACCCCACGCCATTACTGTGTGGATCACAGACACGCTTCCGGACCGCATGGCCAAGTCCCGTGCAATCATTGAACGGTTCCGCGCCGACACCGGCGTGAGCGTGGACCTCGTGGGCGTGCCCGCACACCGCTTCAACCAGATCGTGACCTCGTCGGCAGCGTCGGGCAACCTCCCTGACGTGATTGGTTCCATTTCGCTGGGCCAGGTCCGGACCTTCGCCGCCAACGGTCTGGTGGATACGGACGTCAACGCCAGCATCATCCTCGCTCTGGGCGAGCACACGTGGTCCCCGCGGGCGCTGGAACTGACCCGGGAAGGCAGCCAGCAGCTGTCCGTTCCGGACTCCTCCTGGCAGCACCTCCTGTACTACCGGAAGGACCTGTTCGACCGTGCCGGCCTGGCGGTGCCCAAGACATACGCAGACATCATGGCGGCCGCAAAAACGCTAGACACCCCCCAAATGGCGGGCATCGTCGCTGCCAACAAGGCCGGCCAAGCATTCACGCAACAGTCATTCGAGCACATCGCACAGGCTAACGGCTGCGAAATGGTCAACGCCAAGGACGGCATCACGTTCGAGAGTCCTCAGTGTGTGGCTGCGCTCACGTTCTACCGCGACATGCTGAAGAGCTACTCCGTGCCCGGGGTCCAGGACATCGACACGGTCCGGAACGCGTACTTCTCCGGCAAGGCGGCCATGGCCGTCTGGCCCACGCTGATGCTGGACGAGCTGGCGGGCCTGCGCACCGACGTCAAGCCCAGCTGCCCGGAATGCATCGCAGATCCCGGCTTCCTGGCCAGGAACACGGGAGTGGTGGCCGGCCTCCATGGTCCTGACGGCAAACAGCCGGCGCAGTTCGGCGAGATCACGTCCTGGACCGTCACCAACGACTCGGACACCGACCCTGCCCGCCAGTTCGTGGAATACGTCATGAGCGACGCGTACGCTGACTGGCTGGCCATCGCCCCGGAGGAACGCCTCCCCGTCCGTGCCGGCAGCGCCGGCAAGCCGGCCGAATACAGTGCTGCGTGGAAGACCATGCCGATGGGGCCGGGCACAAAGGAACCGCTGGGCAAGTTCTACTCGCAGGATGTGCTCTCTGTCCTGCTGCAGGGCCCCGAGGAGGTCGGGCACTGGGGCATCATCCAAGGCCGAGGTGATCTTGTGGGCGCTTCGCTGGCGGAGCTGCCCATTGCCAAGGCCGTCAGCGACGTTACGGCCGGCCGCGCCGACCCCAAGGCGGCAGCGCACAGGGCCGCAGTCTCGCTCCGCTCGATTCTGGGTTCCATGAGGTGACAGGCTCCGCGAAGCAAAGGCGAAAGCCTACGTATTTAGCTCCATCATGAGCGGCGGCAGCTCGTCGGCCAATTCCCGCGCCAGGAAGCCGAGACTGCCCATCCTGCTGGCGAGCCTGTCCGCCGCGGCGGCGTGAAGGTGGGTGCCCCAGCAGGCGGCCTGGGCGTCGGTGGTGCCGCGGGCGCGAAGTCCCGCGATGGCACCGGCAAGGATGTCGCCGCTGCCTGACGTTCCCAGGCCGCCGTAGCCGGTGGTGATCTCCCAGCGCTCCGCACCTTCGGGAGCATCCCCGCCCGGCGGACGCGCGATCAGGCCCTGGCAGCTCACCACCGCACCGTACTTCTCCGCTATTTCGACGACGTCGGCGGCCAAGTTGTCAGTGTCCCGCCCCAGCAGGATGCCGGCTTCGGTGGGGTTGGGTGTGAGGATCAGGCGCCCCGCCCAGGGTTCCAGTTCGTCCAGCAGCTTTGGCAGGCAGCCCAGCGCATAGGCATCCAGGATCACGGTGGGTCCGCCGGCCTTGCCGCCCCCGGAGCCGCCCTTGGCGCGGGGTCCCGACTCCCGCGCGGCTTCCCGCCGCAGGAGTTCGCGCAGCAGCGCCTCGGTCTCGTCGATGTCGTCCAGGCCCGGCCCGATCAGCACGGCATCGGCCGCATCCAGGTCCTCGGCCAATGCCTTGAGCCCGGACGCGCCCACCGATCCGCCGTCGGATTCGGGCAGCCCGATCACTCCGGCCTCGGGAAGCGTAACGGCCAGCTGCACCGCCACGGACTCCGCCACAGCCAGTGTGAGCCGGCCGGCCCCCGCACGCAGGGCAGCGGTTCCGGCCAGCAGCGCTGCTCCCGGAGTGCGCCGGGCGCCGCCGATCACCAGCACCGCGCCGCGGGAATACTTGTCCGCCCCGGCGGACGGCAGCGGCCAGTCGCGGAGCAGCGACGGCGTGATCTGTTCGGGGGAGGCGGACTCAGCGCGGGTGGACACTGGCATCCCCTGCGTGCTCGGTCACCTGAACGCCCTGCTGGGTGAGGTGCTCGGCCACGTTGAAGCTCTCCAGCGTCCACGGCCCCACGCCGTCAGGCCGCACATACCGGGTGACGGAGGCGTTGAGGACCGTGGTGCTCGCCGCGAGGTCCAGGAGTTCGTGCTCGGACATGCCCTCCAGGACGTAGCGGAACAGCAGCACCACGGCATCGTGGCACACCAGCATCACTCGGTGGCCGCTGCCCAGCGCGTTCAGTTCGCCGAGCACGGATCGCAGCCGCAGCGCCACGTCCGCCCAGGATTCCCCGCCCGGCGGCCGGTAGTAGAACTTACCCAGCCACCGCCGTCGTTCTGCTTCTTCGGGAAGCCTGTTCTCCACGCCGAGGCGGGTGAGCATGTCCAGAATGCCCAGTTCGCGGTCGCGGAGCCGCTCGTCGGTGCGGACGGCCACCGGCCAGCCCGCCGTCTCGACGGCAATTTCGGCTGTCTGGTAGGCGCGCATATAGGGGGAGGAAATCACGACGTCGGGACGCAGCTCTTCGGGGACGTCCGCCAGTGCGCGGCCCAGGGCCTGTACCTGTTCCCGGCCTGTGGAGGACAGCTCCACGTCGGCGTCGCGGGCGGGGACGTCGATCACGTCGGCGCCGGACTCCTGGGCGGCCGTCGCCGCCACATTGCCCTGGCTCTCGCCGTGCCGGACCAGGATGAGTTCCACCGCGCCCGCAGTCCGGCCGGCGGGCACCGTTCTGTCATTTATCGCTGTGTCACTGACCGCTTTGCCGTTGACTGCTCCGTCATTGCCCACGTTTTCCACTCCCCGTTGCCTTTGGCGTGAATCCTCCACGTTACTAGCGACGTACCCGCCCGGCCAGCAAAATAACTCATCCGGCCCAATACGGTCGTGGCGGCCCCTGATAGGGCTAGGGTGGGAAGCGTCGGCAATCGCCGCGAAGACCCTCAAGGAGGGCGCATGGACTCCAAGCAATCCAGCTCCGAACAGTTCGGGAAGCACCTGAAAAGTGTCGGCGGCTCAGAGGGCGACGTCAGTGGCTCCGCCTACGTAGTGACAGAGGAAGACACCGTGGAGAGCGTGGTGTCGGGCATGCGGATGAAGCAGCAGGAGAACGGTGGCGCCGCCAGCAAGCCGTCCATCCTCCACGCCTCCGCGGAGGTTGCGATCAGTCGGCGCGATGAGCATGATCCGGCCCATCACCCCGGGACGTCGCAGCGAGGGGAGTATCAGCTGGATATCCATTTCGGCGGGGACCACAGTACCCGGGAGCCCATCCCGGAGGCAGACCTGGAGGCTGCCCAGATCTGGGCGCAGGGGCGGATTGAAGCCGCGGGCGCGGACTTCGGCGCCATCTACTTTCCGACTGGAGGAGGCATCGCGCCAGGCTCGGGCGCGCTTGAATGCCGTTACGACCGTGCGGTGGGCTGGTACAGGTAGGGCCGCAGCAGTTTTTCGCTCGAAGCGAAGCGCGGTTGCGGGCCGGTAGACTTGAACGCACTATGGACGACCCTCCTTCACATATGCCCTGGCCCCTCGACGTCCTGACCGGTTCCCCGGTCATCAGCGGAGAGGGGCGCCCGAATGTATGAATGGATCATGATCGGCATCGGCCTGATCCTCACGGTCGGAACGGGGCTGTTTGTCGCCTCGGAATTCGCGCTGGTCAACCTGGACCGCAACGACCTTGAAGCGCGCCAGGCGCGCGGCGAGAAGCGCCTGGGGCCCACCATCAAGGCGCTGAAGATCACCTCGACGCACCTTTCCGGCGCGCAGCTTGGCATCACGCTGACCACCCTCCTCACCGGGTACACATTTGAGCCGGCCATCAGCAAGCTGCTGAGCGGGCCGTTGCTCTCCGCCGGCCTGCCTGAATCCATGGTTCCCGGCGTGGGCGCAGTGGCCGGCATCTTCATCGCCACCATTTTCTCGATGGTACTCGGCGAACTCGTCCCGAAGAACTTCGCACTGGCCCTTCCGCTGGCCACGGCGAAGCTGGTCGTGCCCTTCCAGGCCGTTTTCACCGCGGTTTTCAAGCCCGTCATCCTGCTGTTCAACAACACGGCGAATTCGATCATCCGCTCCGTCGGGATCGAACCGAAGGAAGAGCTCTCCGGGGCCCGCAGCGCCGAGGAACTCAGTTCCCTGGTGCGCCGCTCGGCGCTCGAAGGTGTCCTTGACCTGGACCACGCGGCCCTGCTGCACCGGACCCTGCGGTTTTCGGACCACACGGCGGCAGATGTCATGACCCCGCGGGTGCGGATGTCCGCCGTCAATGCCGATGACACCGCCGGGCAGATCGTCAGCCTGGCCACCTCCACCGGCTACTCGCGGTTTCCGGTGATCGGCCGGGACCGGGACGACGTGCTGGGCGTGCTGCACGTCAAGCAGGCCTTCGCGGTTGCCCTCGCTGAAAGGGACGCAGTCCGTGCCGCGGACCTCATGATCAAGCCGCTCCTGGTGCCCGAATCCATGGGCGTGGACTCGCTCCTTGGCCTACTCCGCAAACAGGGCCTGCAGGTGGCCATCGTCTCGGACGAGCACGGCGGAACGGCCGGCATCGTCACATTGGAAGACCTCGTCGAGGAGATCGTGGGCGAACTCGAGGACGAACACGACCGCGCCCGCACCGGCGTCGTCCGGACGGGCCGCTCCATCACCTTCGACTCGTCCCTGCGCCCGGACGAGCTCCTGGACCGGACCGGCATCGCCGTCCCGGACGGCGAGGAATATGACACGGTGGCCGGCTTCGTGGCCGACATGCTGGACCGCATCCCGGAACTGGGGGACGAGGTAGAGGTCGACGGCGGGACGCTGAGGGTGGAGCGCGTGATGGGCACGCACGTGGAACGCCTGCGGTTCACCCCGGATGGTTCGCAGGAGCCGCCACAAAGCGAGCATGACCGGATCGTTGACAACCTGACGCGGGAGCTGACCCATGAGTGAATATCTTCCGGGCATCGTCTGGCTCGCCGTCCTTCTGGTGGTCAACGCCTTCTTCGTCGGCGCGGAATTCGCCGTCATCTCCGCCCGGCGCTCGCAGATCGAACCCAAGGCGGAGGCCGGCAGCAAGGCGGCCAAAACCACGCTGTGGGCGATGGAGCACGCCACGCTCATGCTCGCCACAAGCCAGCTGGGCATCACCGTCTGCTCCCTGGTGATCCTGAACGTCTCCGAGCCGGCCATCCACCACCTGCTGGAGATTCCGCTGGGACTGACGTCCCTGTCCGGTGAAGCGATCGGAATCATCGCCTTCGTGACCGCCCTGCTGCTGGTGACCTTCCTGCACGTGGTCCTGGGCGAGATGGTCCCCAAGAACATCTCGTTCTCCGTGCCCACCCGCGCCGCGCTGATCCTGGCGCCGCCGCTGGTGATGGTGGCCAGGGTCTTCAAGCCGGTGATCTGGGCCCTGAACGGCATCGCGAACTCCATCCTCCGCCTGTTCAGGGTCGAGCCCAAGGACGAGGCCACCAGTGCCTACACCCTGGACGAGGTGGCGAACATCGTTGAGCAGTCCACCCGGGACGGGCTCCTGATAGACAACAGCGGCACCCTGACGGCGGCGTTCGAGTTCACCGCCAAGACTGTCGCGGACGTCGAGGTGCCCATCGGTGAGATGGTGCTCCTTCCGGAGTCCGCCACCCCGGCGGACATCCAGCAGGCGGTCGCCCAACACGGCTACTCCCGCTACATCCTCACCAATGGCGACGGCGATCCCACCGGCTACCTGCACCTCAAGGACGTCATGGACCTCACCAGCCCTGAAAAGTTCAACCAGGCGGTGCCGGCCAAGCGGATCCGCCGGCTGGCCTCGGCGTTCAGCGGCAGTGAACTTGAGGACGCCCTGGCCACCATGCGTCGCACCGGCGCCCACGTGGCCCGGGTGTTCGATGCGCAGGGAAACACCACCGGCGTGCTGTTCCTTGAGGACATCATTGAGGAACTCGTCGGCGAGGTTGAGGACGCCACCAGCGCCTGACCGGAGGGGAGTCACCGGTAGCTGCGCATACACGCTGTCCCGGGCCGGTCGGGACCAGGAGGCTTGAGCCGGTGGGCTACATCACCGCGCCGTTGAGTCGACCATGTGCGGGCGGCCCAGGGGTACCACCAGCGGGGTGCCTGCCACGGGGTCCTCTATGATCCGGCAGGGAAGCCCGAATACATCCTCTACCAGTGCCTCCGTGATCACGTCCGACGGTGCGCCCTCAGCAACCACCGCCCCGTCCTTCATCGCGATGATGTGGTTGGCGTAGCGGCTGGCGTGGTTCAGGTCGTGGAGGACCGCAACGAGGGTGTGGCCCTTGTCCCGGTTGAGGTCCCGGCACAGCTCCAGCAGCTCGATCTGGTGGGCGATGTCCAAGAACGTTGTGGGCTCGTCGAGGAGGAGCAGGGGAGTTTGTTGGGCCAGGACCATGGCCACCCAGACGCGTTGACGCTGGCCGCCGGACAGCTCATCGACCAGCCGTCCCGAGAGGTGAGTGACGCCGGTGGCCCGCATGGCATCCGCGACGGCGGCCTCGTCCTGCGCGGACCACTGGCGGAGCAGCTTCTGATGAGGGTAGCGCCCACGGGCAACCAAGTCGGCAACCGTGATGCCGTCCGGGGCGATGGAGGACTGCGGCAGCAAACCCAGCCTGCGCGCCAGCTCCTTCGCGGGCAGGCTGGCCACGGATTTACCGTCCAGCAGCACTTGCCCGGATCGCGGCTTGATCAACCTCGCCAGCGCCCGCAGCAGGGTTGATTTTCCGCAGGCATTAGGCCCGACGATCACAGTGAAGGACCCCTCGGGGATTTGCACGTTCAGGTTCTCGGCGATGATCCGCTGCTCGTAACCGACGGTCAGGGCTTCGGCGGTCAGCCGGGGCGCGGTGGCGGTGGTGCTGATCATGACTTCCTTGCTTCCCTGGCCAGCAGCCAGACTAGGTAGATCCCGCCGATGCACACAGTGATGACGCCCACCGGCAGCTGGATCGGAGCGAACAGGCGCTGGGCGGCGAGGTCGCTGGCTGACAGCAGCACGGACCCCATTAGGGCGGACGGCAGCAGCGTGATCCCCGCACTCCTGGTGACCCGGCGGGCAAGCTGGGGTGCCGCTAGGGCAACGAATGCGATTGGACCGGCGACGGCGGTGACCGCGGCCGTCAACGCCACGCCAAGGATCATCAGAAGGACGCGCGTGGGTTCGGCCCGGACGCCCAAGGCGCGGGCGGCGTCGTCGCCCATCTCCAGCATCCGCATCCGGCGGGACACGGCCAGCGCCGCAGCGGCTACAACGATCATCACGGCGGCGGCCGGTGCCGCCTGCTCCCAGGTGATTCCGTTGAGTGAGCCCGCGCCCCACACAGCCGCCGCCATGGAGACCTCCAGCTCGGCGCGGAGGATCAGCCAATGGTTCAGGGACGCCAGCATGGCGCTGACGCCGATGCCGACGATGATCAGCCGGAAACCCTGGGAGCCCCGGCGGAAAGCCAGCACATAAACGGCAAGGGCGGTCAGGATTCCGCCGATGAGGGCGCCTGAGGCGATGTGGAGGTAGCTTCCTCCGGCGGTAAGGATCACCAGCAGGGCGCCGGTGTAAGCGCCGGTGTTGAAGCCGATGATGTCCGGGCTGCCCAGGGGGTTGCGCGTCAGGGATTGAAAGATTCCGCCGCTCATGCCTAAGGCCGCGCCGAAGAGCAACGCCGAGAGCACCCGCGGGAGCCGCCAGTCCAGAACCACGGTCCGCGTGAGGGTGTCGGCGTCGCCGGTGAAAGCCTGAAGCACCTGTTGAACGCTGAGGGCGTAGTCTCCGGTGGCCAAGGCAAGCAGTCCGGCAGCGAGCCCGGCCAGGATCAGGGGGATGCTGACGACGATGGTGCGGACATCCAGCAGCAGGCTGATGCCGGGTCCGCCGGTGCGGGGTGCGCGGCCGCGGAGCCCGCGGGTGCTGAAACCGCTGGTGCGGAGCAGCACGGTGCGCCGCCCGAAGTCGACGCGCGGCCGGGACTCCTTGCCCGTCGTCGTCACAGTCCGCTCACTTTCCTGCGGCGCGCCAGTGCTATGAGGACAGGGGCGCCGATGAACGCCGTCACCACCCCCACCTGGAGCTCGCCCGGCACGGCGATCCGGCCCACGACGTCGGAGGCGAGCAGCAGGACGGGTGAGAGCACCAGGGTCACAGCGAGGATCCACCGCTGGTCCGGCCCGATAATCCACCGAGCCACATGGGGGACCATCAGTCCGACAAAACCGATGGCACCGGCTGCGGCCGTGGCCGAACCGCTGAGTAGCGTGATGGCCACGAGACCCAGGAGCCGGGTGCGGTTTACGCTGCTGCCCAGCGCCGTGGCCAGGTCTTCGCCCAGCGCGACGGCATTCATGCCGCGCATAGTAAACAGCGCCACCAGCAGCCCGGCGGCCATGAAGGGCGCAACAGCGAAGAAGGTGTCCATGGTGCGGCTGTCCAACGATCCGACGCTCCAGGAGCGCAGGTGGTCAAACGCCTTCGGGTTCAAGAGCGTCATCCCCGAGCTGACGCCGGTCAGCACCGCTCCCAGTGCCACCCCCGCCAGGGTCAGGCGGATGGGGTTCACCACGATCCGGCCCGAGGTGCTGATCAGGTACACGGCAATCGTCGTCAGGATGGCGCCGGCGAACGCGGACCAGATGTAGCCGCTGAGAGTGGTGACGCCGAACGCCCCGAAGGCAACGACGATGGCGAACGATGCCCCTGCGTTGACTCCCAGAATGCCGGGATCCGCGAGGGGGTTGCGCGTAATTCCCTGGATCAGCGCCCCTGCTGCCCCCAAGGCCATGCCAACGCAAATGCCCAACAGGGTTCTGGGCAGCCGGTTCTGGATGATGATGGCGTGATCGGCCGTGTCCTGGAAGTCAGTGAGGGCTTGCAGAACCGTTCCCGCGGGAATGAACTTCGCGCCGACACCCAGGCTCAACAGGGTGGCCGCGAGCAGTGCCCCGACCCCGCACAGCAGCACAAGCAGCCGCCATGGCAGTTTGCCCCGCACGCCGCCGGTGCCCGGGGCAGGAGCAGCTTCATCAGCAATGGGCTCGGCGCTTCCGCGTGCGCGCTGGCACGCAGGCGACGTCAGTTGGGGCACAGCGGATCAATCTCCGAAAAGCTGGGGGCAGAGGCAAAGGCGGACGGAATCGGGAGGCCAACGGCCAGATGGGCAACCAGTGTGGTCGAGCCACCGTTTGAAGAAACAGACCTGTATTAGGTTAGCCTTACCTCGTGAAAAAAGACGATTCAACAACTCAACCGCGGCGCTTCCCCCGCGCGCGGCACCTTATGGCCAGGCTTGCCGGTTCCGTCCTGGTTCTCGGCCTGGTAGCCGGCTGCGGAACTGCGGCAGGCGCTGGCTCCTCGGCTGGCAACACGGATGTTGCCACCGGCGGATCCAAGTTCACCACCGCCGACCAGGAAACCGCCAAGCTGGGAACGGACGCTGCACCCGGTGAATTCCCGCGCGTCATCAAGCACGCAGGCGGTGAAACGAAGCTGGAGAAGAAACCCAGCCGCGTGGTAGTTCTGGACACCGGCGAACTGGACGACGTGCTGTCGCTCGGCATCACTCCGGTAGGCATTCCGACTACGGACGGCAAGAACTCCATTCCCAGCTACCTGGCCGCCAAGGTCAAGGACGTTGCCACCGTCGGCACCATCCAGAGCCTGAACCTGGAAGCGATCGCCGCGCTCAAGCCGGACCTGATCCTGGGCAGCCAGCTCCGTGCGGACAAGCTTTACCCGCAGCTTTCTGCCATTGCGCCGACTGTCTTCAGCATCCGCCCCGGCTTCCCGTGGAAGGAGAACTTCCTCCTGGTGGGCGATTCCCTCGGTGAGGAGCCCCAGGCCGTGAAGGTCCTCAACGACTACCAGGCCCAGGCGGACGCGCTGAAGAAGGACGTTACCGGCGACCCCAAGATCTCCCTGGTCAGGTTCCTGCCGGGTAAGATCCGCCTTTATGCCAACAAGTCGCTGATCGGCGTCATTCTCAAGGACGCGGGCCTGAGCAGGCCGGAGAACCAGGACATCGATGAGCTGGCCGCGGAAGTCTCGGCCGAGGACATTGACCAGGCCGATTCGGACTGGATCTTCTACAGCAGCTACGGGGATCCGGCCGCCACCGGCGAGACGTCAGTGGTTGACGGCGCGGTCTGGCCGCGGCTCAACGCGGTCAAGGGCGGAAAGGCAAAGGCCGTGGATGACGACGTCTGGTTCCTCGGCCTCGGCCCCACGGGCGCGCAGCTGATCCTGAAGGACCTCCGGGACGTATTGGTCGGCAGCTAGGACCGTGAAAGAACGACGGCGCCCGTCACCTTACAGGTGACAGGCGCCGTCGCGTGTCTGCTGGGGTTCTTAAACCCTCGCCCGGAACTGACACCAGTGGCAGCGAATTGCCCTAAAACTTCGCCAAAACGCCAGGAGCAAGGGCGGATAGCCCTTGCTCCTGGCGTTGGGTGTTACTGCGGGCGCTTAGCGCCGCGTGTCATCGATGCCGTCGGTCTCGATGCGTTCCTTGCGGACTTCCTCATCGACGGTGACCTCGTCGGTGACGGTTTCCTTGCCGAGGCGGACCCGTTCTACTGCGACAGTTTCCTTATCCACGACGGGCCGTTCCTCGTGGAGGACCACCTCGTGCTCTTCCTCGCTGATGTCCGGGCCGCTCATGGCGGCTCCACGGTTGGCCTCGGTGATCGGCTCACGCTCGATGCGTACTTCTTCGCGCTGGACCGGAACAGTCTGGGTGACATTCTCGGTGGTAACGTACTTGCGCAGCCGCGCGCGGCCGGTTTCCTGCTTCTCGGTGCCCACGTCCAGGCGCTCCTCCGAGCGGGTCATGGCATCGTCGGTGGTGGGACCGGAGGTGTCGTGGCCGACGATTCCGGCCGAATCCTGATCGTCGTAACGTCCCGTGTCCGCGAAACCGCTGCCGCCGTCGGTGGTGGCGTCGGTGTAGTTCCGGCCGCCGCCGTTGAGCTGGTAGTGGGCGTAGAGCCGGTCCTCGTCGGCCGGTTCAAGGTACCCGTCGACGTCTACCCTGGGGGCATCCTTGACCTGGTCCTTGGAATACGGGACCACGATGTCGTTGCCTTCGGCGCGGGCGCCTTCCAGGGGCACGAAGGATTCGGAGGTTCCGAACAGGCCGGTCTTGACGGTCACCCAGTTGGGCTGGTTGGTGTCGTCGTCAAGGTAGCCCTGGCCGATGGAACCGATCTTGGTGCCGTCCTGAGAAAGGACGTTACCGCCGTTGCTGAGCAGACCTTCGATGTTTTCCTTGGTGAGCATGGTGCCTCCTTGGGTTGTGAAACTGGGGTTGGGATTCCGGTCAGGCGCCTGTGAAGGCAGGCCTGGCCTATCCCAGGCAGATGGAAGTGATGCTGTCCATCCGAGCGATTGAGACCGGCTGCTTGATCTTTGCTGCACCTACAATAAGCATGCTTACCATCTGATTGGCAAGCATACTTACTAAATTTCTTGTTTTTGTGGCGGCCGATGCGGGCTGCCACCGGCGTCCGGGCCCGGCGGATATTCCGGTCTTGAAAGCCGGCGCCTTACGCCGCGGCGGGCCGTCCGAACCACGTGGTGAGCGCGTCAGCGAGCCCCTGCTGGGCCCGGTCGCCCACCCAGGCCACATAGCCGTCGGGCCGAATCAGCACCGCGGTGGGAGCGGCGACCTCCCCGAGCGCCGGAAGCTCCCACATGCCGCGGTATTTGGCGTCGACCAGCTGGACCCGATCCGGCCGCGGGGTGGCGTCGAAGCCGCCGCGCTCACCGAGGTTGAGCAGGACGGGCCGCGCCTCGTGCAGCAGCGTGAACACCCGCAGCGGACCGTCGGCGGTGACGACGTCGAGATCGGGCATGCGCCGTCCGAGCAGCGGGTGCCCCTCGCCCAGGTCATAGTGGATGTCCAGCCCGGCCTGCATCGCGGCGAACCGCTTTCGCGGCTCGTCCATGCCGAGGAGCTCGGAGACGGTCTCTGCCGCGGCCTTGCTGCGGTCGTCGGGGCGGCCCAGCGCCACTTGCGCCATCGTGTTGCGCAGCACGCGGGAGGCAACCGGGTGGCGCTCGGCGTGGTAGGTGTCCAAGAGACTGTCCGGGGATGTTTGCTTGGCTACCTGGGCGAGCTTCCATCCCAGATTCACCGCATCCTGCACGCCGGTGTTGAGGCCCTGTCCGCCGATGGGGGAGTGCACATGGGCGGCGTCCCCGGCCAGCAGGATCCGCCTGTCGCGGTAGGCCGCGGCCTGCCGGGTCATGTCGGTGAACCTGGAAATCGAGGTGGGGCTGTGGACCCCGTAATCGGTCCCGCACGCGGCGATGAGCGCTTCGCTGAGGTCGTGCAGTGTGGGTGCGCCCGTGGCGCCGACGTGCTCTTCGGTCACCATGACGCGTAGCGGCCCGCTATCTTTGAAGATCACTTCGCCGCCGCGGATCTCGTACTCCAGCCTGCCGAAGGCATGGGTGCCGAAAGCATTGTGGTGCATGCCCAGTTCCGGCTCCTCGGCCATTTCCACCTCGGCAATCAGGCTGCTCGTCGTCGGATCCCACCCGGGGAACTCGATGCCGGCTGCCTTGCGGATGAGGCTGCGCCCGCCGTCGCATCCGGCGAGATACTGCGCCCGCAGCGTCCCGCCGTCGGACAGTTCGACGTCGACGCCGTTGCCGTCCTGCGCGATGCCGGTCACCTCATGGCCGTAGTAGGTCTGAACCGGCAGTTCGGCCACCCAGCCCGCCAGTAGGCGCTCGATGTGGTTCTGCCACAGCCCCAGCACGTACGGGTGCCGGGTGGGGAAGTCGCTGAGGTCCAGCCGGGTCGAGGCGAACCCCGCCACTTGGGCCACCTGTCCCTCCGCGAGGAACCGATCGGCGATTCCGCGCTGATCGAGGACTTCGATGGTGCGCGAGTGCAGGCCGCCGGCGCGGGCGCCGGCGAGGTCCTGGCTGGCGCGCCGCTCGACAATGGCGACGTCGACGCCGGCCAACGCCAGCTCGCCCGCCAACATCAGCCCCGTGGGGCCTCCTCCGGCGATGACCACCGCATGCTCGCGCATCCCGTTGCTCCCGATCCCTAGGTTCTGGTCTTCGGCGAGTATGCGCCTCCATCCGGGGCTTGCCGCAAGCCCCGGTGCGGGGCATAGATTGGAAATAGAAGCCCACGACGGCAAGGGTTCCGTGGGGATTTCTGTTGCACCGCAAACGAACGTAAATAAACTCCAAAACCTACTCGGGCTCACTACTAGAGGAAGGACCCCCAATGTCCGAGAACAACGAGCCCCATGTCCCGAAACACCACATCAGCACACCGAATCCTGCGGTGGAAGGTGAGAGCGGCGCCGGGGCGCTGGACGACGATGCTGCCGCGAGGCGAAGTGGTGAATACGCTGAGGGTGACTACGGCGAAGGCGGGGCGGTGGACGCCGGACCTGCCGCGAGGCGAAGTGGTGAATACGCCGAGGGTGACTACGGCGAGGGCGGGGCGGTGGACGCCGGACCTGCCGCGAAGCGAAGTGGTGAATACGCCGAGGGTGACTACGGCGAGGGCGGGGCGGTGGACGCCGGACCTGGCGCAAGACGAAGTGGCGGATACTCCGAAGGTGACTACGGAGACGCCGGAACGGCACACCAGGGCGGTACCTCCGCAGGCCAGTCCAACGACTCTCCGGAGGAGCAGGATCAGTCCTAGCCCGGATTGAAGTCCACTCCGCCCAGCGGATGGAGTCGATACCCGCCAGACCCGCCGGAGTTGGCGTCGGCCTTCCGACCCGACGCCAGCTTCGGCGATGCTCAGTTCGGTCCAGTGTCGCGGCTCCCTGTACGGGGCGGCCCGGCCGCTGGGGAGGGGGTGGGGTCGCCAGGCCCGGCAGTCATTGGGGGAATGCAGTGCCGGGCCCGGCTGGCTGGTCGAATTAATCCGGTGCATCTTCGGTCCAGATAACTAAAGTGTGCCAACCAGAGCTTGCGGAAAGCTTGCGGCACCCCGGGAGCCTATGCCCCCCGCCCCACCATGCACCCCACGTACCGCACAACGCAGTGAGTGCAGGCCTTGCGCCAATGGCACATCGTTCGTCGGCGGGTTGACACCGTTGTCGGATGGCGGGGCCCCGGCACCCGGATGTGAAATGAGGGTTTACAAGTCTTGTATTGCTGAATTTGCGAGGCGTAGTATCCGAATCGTTATCGGTTTCCGGCGTCGCGGCCGCCGTTGACCTGTTTTCAGCGCAGGTGCTGGCCGGGACCGGTCTGTTGCTTGCGCGTTTTCAGGAACGGAGCAAGCGAGATGACATACAACGATCGATCAGCACCTCAGAGCACATCCCGGGCACAGGCGGGCCCGGCCCGATTACCGGGGCTGTCCGGCCGCGCGGCTGCCGCGGCCCTTGCCGTGGCAGGCCTGGCCGCGGGCTTCCTGACCTTGGCGGCCCCGGCGCAGGCTGCATCCTCCAAGGGGTGCGTAGGCGGCGGGTTCCGGGTCCTGGGGCAGGCCGGCGAGTTCGACGGGACCGTCCCGGCGCCCGGCAGCCGGTTCCTGGTGCAGGGAAAATTCGTCCGGTTCGAGGTGGACCCGGCGAACTTCGCGATCCACAACTACGCCTTCACCGGCGCGGCCAACGAACTCGACATCACCGGCGGCCGGGCCACCCCGGTCTATGCCAGCAAAATCCCGGACCACCGCGGACTCGCCCTGACCAGCAGCATCGAGTTGGAGGTCAAGGACGAAGAGGTGGCGCTGTTCCGGACGGGTACCGGCGGGCTGTCCATGAAGATCCAGGCCAAGGACTGCGCCCAGGGCGGGCTGTTCCAGATGGAGCCCGAACGCGGAGACGCGACCCGGACCCGGATCGTGCACCGTCTCGCCACCGAAGCCTTCTACTTCGATAACGCCAACTTCCGCGCGCGGCTGGGACAATTCGTCGGATCCGCCTGTACCAGCGTGCAGACCGGGCCGCCGAGCCAGTTCTGCGTCCAGGTCAGGCCTAGGGTGAACATCGGCAACAACTTCTCGGCGGACTTCGCCGTCCGCGACAGCGCGCAGGTCGCGGAGCGAGTCCCGCAGCCGGCCTGCGGCCCGGATTTCACCAACAGCCTGGGCCTCCCGGAGAGCCGGGACCACTGCGGCGGCATGTCCATCTGGGACGTCGCCAGCGGCGGCCGGATGGGCATGGTCACCGGTGAGGACGCCGTCGAAGTGGCCAACTCTCCCACGGACTGCATCCAAGACTGCCAGGCGCAGAACCAGGTCCGCGGACGCCTCGCGGTCCTCGGCTTCCCCTTCCCGGTAGCCGACGGCAGCAAACTCACGCCTAGGACCTCCACGGGCGGGCTCACCGCGCCGCTGACCCCCTGACCGAAGGGGAATGATCCGGCAAAGCACGACGACGGCGGGACCGCACCTGGCGCTTTCCCAGCGCGGGGTGTGGTCCCGCCGTCGGCGTCTCAGAGGGCACAGCCGCGGAGGGATGGTTCAGCGGTTGCCGGCCTCTTTCAGGCCGTCCTTCAGGTGGGCCAGCAGAGCCTGTTCGGGGTGGTCGGGGTTCTCCTGAAGTCGGCGCAACAGGCCGGTGCGGGCTTCCGTTGGTGTGTCTACGTTGCCGATCACATCACCGATGATTTTCAGGACCTGCCAGCGCAGTACTGACACGCCGGCTTGTGCTGTAAGTGGAGTGTGTAGCGGTGGCGGGCGTTGTCCATCGTATGGGGGACAGGATTCAGAAAGGGCCACAGGTCTGCCTTTCGCACGTCGGTTCACGCATCTGGGTTGGGCGGGACTCCGGCACCCGCGTGCAGCGCCGCCGGCGGTGCACGCCGTCATTCCCTGATCATGCTCTTGTCTCATGAGGGCAGGTTCTCCCGAAGACGCTGAAAATACCCGGAGGCCTTTTGCAGTGGCGGACGGAGCAGGGCGGTGTCGAGGCCTTGTCTCTATCCGCGTAGTTCACTTGGGGGGATGCGCGGTGTGCCGCGGTTCCGGCGTCATAGGGTCCCGCGAGGTTTCCTCAAGGTGGCGCCCTCAGGCTGTGTCATCTGGCCGGGCAGTTAGACCCGTAACTGGTTCCGGTCAGTGCGCCGGGCGCGGCAGCGCGCCCTTCAATGCCACGCCCGGCGGCCCTCTCCCGCTCCAGGACGTGAACGCCCCACACCGGCAGTGCGTCGCTGGAGCGGCGTCACGGATTGGACCGCGGAAATCACCGATGTTGTTACGGACGAACTCGCGTCCACCTGCAAATGCACCATGGCCGGCGGCGGAGCCGTTCGTGCCAGAATCTGACTGACGGTTGCCCTCGATCTCCTTCTACTGAATCGATTCCCTGACGGGATGATCCGGGTAGAGTAGTGCTTCCTCCGCTAGGGGAAAGAGAGGCCGGGCGTGCAGCACCGGCCTCCCTTTCTGCAAGCTGCCGCTCTCCCTCAAGCTGACGTTCTTCGCCTCAGGCCACGGGGCAAACCGTCCTCAATCGCCAAGTTTCTTGAAGTAGCGCGCTACTGGCCATCGTTCGAATCCAGCTGCCTCATATGCGCGCCGGGCAGGTGCATGGCCGGGATCATCACCGGTCTCTACAAGCACCATGCTCATGCCAGCCAAACGGCCTGCATCGAAAGAATGATTCATGAGGGCTTGACCAACCCCCTTCCTCTGGTGGACCGGATCCACAGCCAGAACATACACCTCACTCATGTTGTCCTCCGGGTGAATCCGAGTACATACCCAACCCACCAGCTGATTCCCCTCAACCGCGATCGCTACGTTTTCCGGCTCACCATCAAGAACAGCCGCCATATCGCGGTACTGGCGTTCCTCCCACCCCGATGGGTAGAAGGCCTCGTAAACAAAGCCGGGCACCGCATCGCGAACTAAAGGGAACACCGGCGCCCAGGCTCTCAGCGAAAGGGCGAGTACTTCTTCCCGATACTTTGGCGAGTAGTCAACGATTCGCACCATCCACCGATGCTAGCCCGATTCAACTGGCGCTGCGCCTCGCCGTCGGGAGGCCGTTAGCCGGTCCCGCCGGTCGGTGGCCCACAGCCGGGGCTAGTGCACGGTCCGGCGGGCGGTTCCGCGATTGAGCGCCAGATGCCCGCCCAGGAACCCGGCTCCTGCAAGTATCACGTTTCCTGCGAGGGCGAGTCCTATGCCGCTGGAATAGCGGCCGCGCATCCGCGCGATCAGGGACCCAAGGAGGAGGAAGATGGCGATGTCGGTGCCCAGTGCGTGCACCGCTCCGATCCGACGCTCGCTGCCCGTCATACCCGCCCAGTCACTGGTGCCTGCGAGAGCGGTCGGTCCAGCCGCCGCGAGCCCGGCTCCGACCAAGAGGGTGGCGCTGGGACGCCCTCGAGATCCTCCTGCCATGTCGAGGATGGATGCGCTGACCCAACACCCTAGCGTCAGGTCGGTTAGTGGCGGATGCACCGAGTGTCCGAGGACGCTGGTGTGAAATGGGCTGCGCCGCGCCCATGTGATAACCGGTCCGTAGATGAACTCTTGGACCTCAGCCACCCGTTCCGACAGGGGACTCTCGCCCACTGCCCGGGCTGCACGTTGCGGTAGTGATAGTCGGCTCACGGTCATTCACGGTACGCCGCGGCGGCTCGGCTGTATAGAGCGCGCGTTGGTCCCCTGACCGAAGGGTCCTCAGACAGGGCCGACGGCGGTACGTCACCAGATGGGGACTCGTGGCGTACCGCCGTCGGCAAGTTTGGCAGGCTTCGGCTGACGCTCAACTGATCGTGATGGAGAGCTCCTTTTCGCTGAAGGCACCCGCGTCGTCGGTGACGCGGACGGTGAAGGTGAACGTCCCGGCAGTGGTGGGCGTTCCCGAGATGGTGTTCTCCCGCTTCGGCAGTTCCAGACCGGGAGGAAGCGCCCCCGCGACCACCGACCAAGTGTAGGGCTGGACCCCGCCGCTGGCGAACAGGTTGCCACAGCAGTAGAACTCGCCGACCATTCCGTTGGAGAGCGCCTGAGTGGTGATCGTCGGCGGTTCAGCTGGCTGGATCTCGATCGTGAAGGTCTCGGTGTCGGTCGCACGGGTCTCGTCCGTGACCTGGACCGTGAAGGTGAAGGTACCGGCAGTCCTGGGGACTCCGTTAACCAGCCCGGAGCTACCAGCGAAGTCGAATACCTTCATACCCGTGGGAACGCGGCCGTCGACGACCTTAAACGACGGCTGCTTGTTCGACGACGCGCAACCGGTCACGGTGATAAAAAACGTGAGCTCGGTCCCGACCTGCCCGGTTACCGGGCCGTCCTGGGGGTCGATCGTGCATGTCGCCGCCTGCGCGGACGGCGCTCCGAACACAAGGAAGGGGAGGACAAGAAGCAATATCAGCACTTTTCGCATGCGGGACTCCTCGGCATTGTGCGAGGTGTCTCCTCGCTACCCACTCAGGATGTGACCGCCAAGGTGAGCGGTCAAGGAAACCTGGCTGCTCGCGGCGCCTCCACTTCATGGTTCCGGTCCTGAGATCTCCTGACCCCGAACGGCTTCATCGCTTATGCGAACGTGGAACGCTTCGCTTGTTGGCTTTTCTTGTGTGCGAACTGCCTGTGACTGTTAGTTGAGAATGGCGATTTTTCACTGCTCGACGGGTGGTCCCCACCCTGCGAATGTCGAGGGTCGGGTGCAGGGGCGCGGAGATATGAATGCGGCTTTCCGGGGTCTCGGTTTATGACACAAGCCCGACTTTTTTCAGGGGAAATACCGGTTCGATTACAAAGCGTTCGGTCGCGCAGAAATGCTTTTTACATTCGATTGAAAAAGGGTAGCCTCCGTGGAAACACGTCCAGTGTTTCTAACAATAATTGGGGAAGGCCCAGCAGCCACGTGAAAAAAGCCATTCTGACCAGAGCAGGGCTGGGAGCCCTCGTCGCCGCCCTCTGCGGCTCAATCCTCACACCACCAGCCCAGGCGGTGGACACGCCCCATACCTCCTGGGATTTCTCCATAGACTCAACGGCTAACGTGGCTGCCTATGATCCCGGCGGTAATCTCTGGTCCTTTTCGAGCATGACTCCAGGAGTGACACCGGAGAGCCGGGTCATCGGGCAGGGGCTACCGATCCCGAAGGCTTTCTTCGTGACCAACTGGAACGCCGACCCGAACGGTGTACCGGACCTGATAGTGCAGGGCCATGACGGCGCCCTGTCATATCGCGAGGGAATCAGCACCGGCGGATTCAATGACCACATCATCGGCAGCGGCTGGCTGAACTATGACATCACTGTGGGCAAGTGGAAGAAGACGGATAAGTACCCGTCCATCATCGCCAGGAACAATATCACCGGTGATCTCTTCCACTACGGCAATCAGTCCGGCAAGGGCCCGTCAGCACCGGTGAAGATCGGCACCGGCTGGAAAGGGCTGTCCTTCCACCTGCTGGACTGGGATAAGGACGGCAACACCGATGTTGTTGGCAAAAACTCATCCGGTCAACTGAAGCTGTTCCGCACCAACGGTGCCGGCTCCTTCATCTCCGAGAACCGCGCAACCATCGGCAGCGGATGGAACACCATGGACTCCATCCATGCTGTCGAAGGGCTGCACGGCAGCGGCTCGGTCGGCCTGAGGGCACGCGATTGGGCTGGCGTTCTTCACTACTACCCGGCAAACAAGAGCGCCTGGGGGCACCGGGAGACGTTCACCTATGGGTGGAATCCCCGCACCATCGCAGGTGCCCAGACAACGGACACGTCGCGAACCCACTGGGACTACTCCATTAGCTCAACATCCAGTGTGGCTGCCTATGACCCCGAAGGCGGTCTCTGGTCCTATGCCTGGATGACTCCGGGCGTGACACCGGAGCGACGGGCTATTGGGCCGGCAGGGACTCCGATCCCGAAGGCTTTCTTCGTCACCAACTGGAACGCCGACACGAACGGCGTTCCGGACATGATCGTCCAGGACCAGGCGGGCACGGGCACTCTGAACGGTGCCCTGACTTACCATGAGGGACTCACAAACGGTCAATTCAAGACGCACATCATCGGCAGCGGCTGGCTGAACCACGAGATCACTGTGGGCAAATGGAAGAAGGCGGATAGGTACCCGTCCATCATCGCCAGGAACAATATCACCGGTGATCTGCTCCACTACGCCAACCCTTCTGGCAAAGCCCTGTCAGCACCGGTGAAGATCGGCACCGGCTGGAAAGGGCTCTCCTTCAACCTGCTGGACTGGGACAAGGACGGCAACATTGATGTCGTTGCCAAAAACTCATCCGGCCAACTGAAGCTGTTCCGCACCAACGGTGCCGGCTCCTTCATCTCCGAAAACCGTGCAACCATCGGCAGCGGATGGAACACCATGGACTCCATACACACTGTCTCGGGGCTCCACGGCAGCGGCTCAGTCGGCCTGAGGGCACGCGACTCGGCTGGCGTCCTTCACTACTACCAAGCGAACAAGAGCGCCTGGGCAACCCGGGAGACCTACACAAACGGGTGGAGTAACCACATCATCGCGGGGAACTGACACCTGCACCCGATCTGCACGACTACAGCCGACCGGGTGTCTGGACTTTACAGAATAACGGGAAGATGTTCATTCGCGCCCAGTCCGTTTCGTTTCTATTCCAACTTGAGGGCCTCAGTAGTACGCGTCCGCGGCTGCGCGTAGCTTCGTTGCATGAGGAAGCTTGTACCGATGGCGCAGGTAGGACTCCTGGTGGCTGTTCTTGGAACCGGGTGCAGTCTCATTCCAGGCAGCGGCGGCGAAACGTTTCCAGGCAGTGGCAGCGAAACGTGCGTGGACTGGGTCCGGTTCGCGACTCCTCAAGACCAATACGACCATGCCGGCATGGTGCTGATCGGAAAGTCTTTGAGCCAGGCAGGCGAGACCAGCATCTACGGATACAGGGCCACGACCCACCTTGTAGAAGTCGAGCGAGTACTCAAAGGTAACCACGGCAGTGGGAACCTCAGCATTTCCTCCATGCCTCAGACCTGCACCGGAGGCGAGTCATACCCGGACGGCGACCCGCTCGACACCGATCAGCGAGTCATCATTTTTGCCAACCAGCAGGGCGGCGAGTGGTTCACCATGACGCCCGCCCAAGGAGTCCTGCCCTTCCAGCAGGGCACAGCGCTTCCGTTTCGCTAGTGGGTCCGGCAGCGGGCGCGGGTCAGGCGTGGGTGGGTTCCTCCACCAGGGCCGTGGCGATGCTGTCGGCGTCGTCCAGCGCGGCGAGGTAGCGCTCCGCGTCCAGGGCCGCGGCGCAGCCGGTGCCGGCGGCTGTGATGGCCTGGCGGTAGCGGTGGTCCACGGCGTCGCCGCACGCGAACACTCCGGAAAGGTTGGTGCAGGTGGTGGGCGACTCCACCTTGATGTAGCCCTCGGCGTCCAGCTCCACCTGCCCCACCACCAGCTCGGTCCGCGGCACGTGCCCGATGGCGACGAACAGCCCGGTGGCGGACTGCTGCCGGGTTTCGCCGGTGCGGGTGTCCTTGAGCGTGACGCCGCTGACCTTGCCGTTGCCGTGGATCTCCGCGACGGCCGAGTTCCACGCGAAACTGATCTTGGGGTTGTCCTTGGCGCGCTGGGCCATGATCCGGGAGGCGCGGAGTTCTCCCTTGCGGACGACGACGGTCACGGACTTCCCGAAGCGGGTCAGGAAAGTGGCCTCCTCCATCGCCGAATCGCCGCCTCCGACGACGATAATGTCCTGGTCGCGGAAGAAGAACCCGTCGCACGTGGCGCACCAGGAGACGCCGTGGCCGCTGAACTTCTTCTCCTCGGGCAGGCCGAGTTCCTTGTACGCGGAGCCGGTGGCGAGGATGACCGCCGGCGCCTGGTGAATCTCGCCGCCGCCGGTAATCACGCGCTTGAGGTGCCCGGACAGCGTCACTTCAGTGACGTCGTCGAACACCACCTTGGCGCCGAAACGCTCCGCCTGCTGCTGCAAGCCGTCCATGAGCTCGGGGCCCTGGATGCCCTCCGGGAACCCGGGAAAGTTCTCGACGTCGGTGGTGTTCATCAGCGCGCCGCCGGCGGTGACGGACCCGGCCAGCACCAGCGGTTCCAGTCCGGCGCGGGCCGCGTAGATCGCGGCGGTGTAGCCGGCGGGCCCGGACCCGATGATGATCAGTTGCTCCGTGTTGAAATTCTCGGCGCTGACGTTCTTAGGCTTCGCGTTTTTGGAACGCACGGCTGGCTCCGTTTCCTCAAGCTCGTTGGACATTGGGGTGAGTGGGCGTGCAGTTACTGGGCGTCGGGGTGCAGTGCGGGCTGCAGTTCGGTGATCAGGCCCTCGATGCGGGTCCGGATCTCGTCGCGGATGGGGCGGACGCTGTCGATGCCCTGGCCGGCGGGGTCCTCGAGGACCCAGTCCTCGTAGCGCTTGCCGGGGAAGTACGGGCATTCGTCGCCGCAGCCCATGGTGATGACGACGTCGGACTCCTTGACGGCCTCGGTGGTGAGGATCTTGGGGATTTCCCGGGACATGTCGATGCCGAGTTCGGCCATCGCCTCGACGGCGGCGGGGTTCACCTTGTCCGCGGGCTGGGACCCGGCGGAGCGGACCTCGATCCTGCCGCCGGCCAGGGACGTCAGGAAGGCGGCGGCCATCTGGGAGCGGCCGGCATTGTGGACACAGACGAACAGGACGGACGGTTTCCTGGCGGTGGCGGTGCTGCCAGTGGTGCCGGCGGTGAAAGTCATTGTGGTCTCCTGGCGGTGAGGCGGTGAGGCGGTTAGACGGTTCGGCGTTTCGGGAACCTAGGCGGATACGGAATCGGTGAAGCAGCGTGTGCGCCCCCAAAGAGCCGCATAACAAGTGCAACAAGCGCACGCACTTCAATCAAGGGCCCGACGCCGCGGTAGCCGTTGCGGGCGCTTCCGCGACTGTCACAAAGTGGCCAGGAGTCCGGCCGTCTTTTCCAGGGCCCCGGGGACCAAGGAGTAATAGGCCCACGTGCCACGCTTTTCGCGGTGCAGCAGCCCGGCCGCGACCAGGATCTTCAGATGGTGGGACACCGTGGGCTGGCCCAGGTCGAGCGGCCCGGTCAGGTCGCACACGCACGATGCACCGGAGGCTTCGGCCTTGACGATGGAGAGCAGGCGCAGCCGGTTCGGGTCGGCCAGCGCCTTGAAGACCAGGGCTTTCTGCTTCGCCTCTTCCGCGCCCAAGGCAGGCATCCCCGCAGGGGCGCAGCAGGCTTCGTCCGCAGCCGGCTCGAGAACGGGCAACAGTTTCATGTACCCATTGTGCACCAACATTGACGATCATCAATATAGATGCCGCACAGCCTCCAGCTCGGGAGCGAGTCCGGAGGAGTCTGCCTGGCTGGAGGGGAGCGGCCCGGTATCGATGAAAGCTACGAGCCAGTCGTCTTGGAACTGTGCGGGAGAATGACGTCGTCCGCGGCGCGGTCCGCGGAGGGGAACAGGATGAGGACGAGTCCAAGTCCTGCCGCCGCGCCGATCAGCTGCGCCACCACGAAGCCGGGAACGGACGCCGGGGCGATCCCGGCGAAGGTGTCACTGAAGATGCGGCCGACTGTCACGGCCGGGTTCGCGAACGACGTCGAGGACGTGAACCAGTATGCAGCTCCGATGTAGGCGCCCACGGCCGGAGCGGCGAGGACGCCCCGCTTGGTGGCGGCCAGGGCGAAGATCAGCAGGATGAGCCCGGCGGTCGCAACAACCTCGCCCAGCAGGTGACCCGTGGTGGCTCGATCCTTGGCGGAGATGGAGGTTCCCACCTCAAACATGGCGTTCGCGACCACGCTGCCGCTGATCGCGCCAACCGTCTGGGCAACGACATAGGTGCCGAGCTCCGGCAGGGTCAGTCCGGAGCCGCTGCGCCGGCCCAGTATCCAGTCGGCGAGGGACACCGCAGGATTGAAGTGCGCACCGCTCACGGGCCCGAGCACCAGGATCAGCACCGTCAAACCCAGCACGGTGGCGGTGCTGTTCTGGAGCAGCTGCAGGCCAACGTCGTTGGGGGAGAGCTGCTGCGCGGCGATCCCGGAACCCACCACGATCATCACGAGCAGGCTGGTGCCCAAAAGTTCGGCAACGGCACGGCGCAACAGTGGCGGCTGGTTCGAAGTCATGACAACAGCTTGACCGAAAGAGTTAGCTCAGTCAAAATTGAACCAATGAATACTGAAGCAGTTTCCGGATTTCACGCGCGGGTAGCCAAGCACGCAGCCCTCGCCGATCCTGCGCGGCTGCGCATCGTTGACCTGCTGACGCTTGGGGACTCTTCTCCCTCGGAGCTGCAGGCGGAGCTGGGCATGCCGTCGAACCTGCTCTCCCACCACCTGCGCGCACTGGAGGGGGCTGGGCTGACAATCCGCCACCGCTCAGAAGCCGACCGGCGCCGCAGCTATATCCGGCTTGCTGCCGGCGCGCTCGAGGGTCTGGTGCCGGGGAGCGAACACGGGGCCCGCCGGATGCTGTTCGTCTGCACGCGAAACAGTGCCCGGTCCCAGCTGGCCACCGCGCTCTGGCAGCAGGTCAGCGAAATCCCCTCAGCGTCTGCAGGAACGCATCCGGCAGACCGCATCGCCCGAGGTGCAATCGAAGTCGCCCGCCGCCACGGCGTGGACCTGGCAGACCTTCCTCCGCGGAGACTTGACGACGTCGCGGGGGAGGGGGACTTCGTAGTGACCGTGTGCGACAACGCCCATGAGGAGCTGACCGGCCTGGGCGGAGTGCACTGGTCAGTCCCGGATCCGCTGCGCCTAGGAACCGAGGAAGCCTTCGAGCGGGCTTTCATGGACATCTCCCACCGCATCACCGGCCTCGCGCCGCGCATGCTCGCCGCCTAGCTCGCGTACGCCCACAGCGTCCACGCGCCCATTCAGATAAATATTGACAATTATCGATCTATGGCCCGAAACTTCTTGTATCGATCATCATCAATATTGAGATGGACGCTGCAGGGACGGGCGAGAAGACCTTAGCCAGACCGATTTACCCGTCACCTAACCGATTCCAGGAGAAACCACGTGAGCACCGAAATCACCAAGAAGCCCTCCGTCCTGTTCGTCTGCGTCCACAATGCCGGCCGCTCTCAGATGGCCGCCGCCTTCCTGACCACGCTTGGCAAGGGGGAGATCGAGGTCCGTTCCGCCGGGTCTCAGCCGGCTGACAAGGTGAACCCGGCCGCCGTCGAGGCCATGGCCGAGCTCGGCATCGACATGTCCTCCGAGATCCCGAAGGTCCTCACCACCGAGGCAGTGAAGGAATCCGACGTGGTGATCACCATGGGCTGCGGCGACGAATGCCCGTACTTCCCCGGCAAGCGCTACGAGGACTGGGTCCTCGAGGACCCCGCGGGCCAGGGCGTCGATGCTGTCCGCCCCATCCGCGACGAGATCCGGACCCGCATCGAGGGCCTGATCGCTTCCCTCGTCCCGGCTGCCACGTAACGCACCACGCCTTAACCCGTACAGGGGGAGGAGGTGAGCTGAATGAATACCGGATGCTGCGGCGACTCGGGCTGCTGCGACGACGATCAGGACTGCTGCTGATCCCCGCCTTTCCGCCCAACTAGGTGGCAGTAGGTGTCGTTTCGGGCCGTCAAAACGACACCTACTGCTACCTAGTTGGGCCACTGACATCACCAATCTGATAGGAATGAGGACAGCATGGATTCAACGGTGAACCTTCCCGTTGCCGTCATCGGTGCCGGCCCGGTGGGCCTGGCCGCCGTGGCCCACCTGCTCGAGCGCGGCCTGGAGCCGCTGGTCTTCGAGGCAGGCCCGACGGCGGGTGCAGCCATTGAGCACTGGCGCCACATCCGGCTGTTCTCACCGTGGCGGTTCAACCTCGACGCCGCCGCCGTCCGTCTGCTCGAAGGCTCCGGCTGGGAATCGCCCCGGCCCACGGCACTGCCGTACGGCGGTGAACTCATCGACACCTACCTTGCCCCGCTGGCCGCGCTGCCGCAGATCGCCTCCCGGCTGCAGACCGGTGCTCGCGTCGTGGCCGTGACGCGGCAGGGGCTGGACAAGACCCACGTCCGCAACCGCGACAGCACGCCGTTCGTCGTCCGCGTCGAGCACCAGGACGGCGAAACCCGCGACCACACCGTGGCAGCGGTCATCGACGCCTCGGGCACCTGGTCCCGCCGCAACCCGCTGGGCACGTCCGGCCTGCCCGCTATCGGCGAGGACAGCGCGGCGGAAAGGATCTCCGCGCCGCTGCCCGACGTCACCGGCCGGGAGCGAGGCACCTTCGCCGGACGCCGCGTCCTGGTGGTCGGTGCGGGCCATTCCGCCGCCAACACCCTCATCAGCCTGGCCGACCTCGCCAGGGAAGAGCCGGACACCAGAATCCTTTGGGCCGTCCGCGGCGACTCCGCCGAGAAGGTCTACGGCGGCGGCGATGCCGACGGGCTTCCCGCGCGGGGGCAGCTCGGCGGCCGGGTCCGGCGGCTTGTGGAGGCCGGAAAAATCGAACTGCACACCGGCTTCGGCATCGCTTCCCTCAAAGCGCTCGATTCCGGCGTGACCGTCGAAGCCGTGGACGGCCGCACCCTGGAAGCCGACGTCGTGGTGCCCTGCACCGGCTTCCGGCCGGACCTGGACATCCTGCGGGAACTCCGGCTCAGCCTGGACCCTGCCGTCGAGGCGCCGGTGGAGCTCGGCCCGCTGATCGACCCCGAATTCCACTCCTGCGGCACCGTTCCCCCGCACGGTGCCGCGGTCCTGGCGCACCCGGACAAGGACTTCTACATCGTGGGCATGAAGTCCTACGGCCGGGCGCCCACCTTCCTGCTGGCCACCGGCTACGAGCAGGTCCGCTCCGTCGTCGCCGCACTGGCGGGGGACCGCGAGGCCGCGGACACCGTCCACCTCGAACTCCCCGAGACCGGCGTCTGCTCCACCGACGCCGGCACCAGCTGCGACGTACCCGCAGCCGTGGCCTCCACAGAGAGCGGCTGCTGCGCCACACCTGAACCGGTGCTGGTCGGCTTCCCCACCGGACTGGCCCACGGCCGCGCCGGCGAGTCCTGATCTATGAGCCCCTTCCAGAACCCAGAGTGGAGCATCTGCAATGACTGACCACCACGACATCAAACTCGGACTGCAGGACAGCACCGAGGTCCTGCACCGCATCAGCAGCCGCCTCTCCGCGCGCTATTCCGGGATCTTCGCCGCCGAAACAGTGGAGCGCTACGTCTTCGAGTCCTACACTGCCCTGGCCCGTACCGCGAAGGTCACCGCCTATCTGCCGGCCACCACCGAACACTTCGCGAATGACCGGCTCCACGCCCTGGCCACATCCAAGGGCGCCATCGCCTCCGAGGTTCCCGAGGTGCTGTTCGTCTGCGTCCAGAACGCCGGCCGCTCCCAGATGGCCGCCGCACTTCTCAACGCCGAAGCTCAAGGCAGGATCCACGTCCGCTCCGCCGGTTCCATGCCGGCATCGGCACTGGATCCTGCCGTCGTAACGGCGATGGCCGAGATCGGCCTTGACCTGTCAGCGGACTACCCCAAACCGCTCACCGACGACGTCGTGCGCGCCTCGGATGTGGTCATCACCATGGGCTGCGGCGACTCCTGCCCCATCTACCCGGGCAAGCGCTACGAAGACTGGGAGCTTACGGACCCGGCAGACCAGTCGCTTGAAACCGTGCGATCAATCCGTGACGAGATCCACGACCGAATCAGAATCCTCGTCACATCCCTGCTCAACAAGGAAGAACCGACACCATGACAGACCAGTCCATCGCGCCCGGGATCGATGCCAAGAAGCCAAGCGTTCTTTTCGTGTGCAGCAAGAACGGCGGAAAGTCCCAGCTCGCCGCCGGCCTGATGAACGAGCTGGCCGGCGGAACCATCACGGTCCACTCCGCAGGCACCAAACCCGGCAAGTCCCTGAATCCGCAGTCCGTGGAGTCCCTCGCCGAAGTCGGCATCGACATCACCGGCGAGCACCCCAAGCCCGTCACCGACGAGGTGCTGAACGCCGTCGACGTCGTGGTTGTCCTGGGCACCGAAGCCAAGCTCGAGCCACGCGACGGGACGCGCTTCGAGGTCTGGGAAACGGACGAGCCCTCTGAGCGGGGCATCGAAGGCATGGAACGGATGCGCCTGGTCCGGGATGACATCAAAGCCAGAGTCCAGGCCCTCTTCGCCGAGCTGACATCGAGCCGGGCGTAACGGAGCCCGCATTACCCAGCGTGCCGTACACGAACGCGTGTCCGGGCGCCGGCTAGAGGGACATTCGATAGCCGACGCCCCGCACGTTTTCAATGGCGGCGGGCATCCCTAGCGCTTCGATCTTCCGGCGGGCCCGGCCCAAGGCCATGCGCAGTCCATCCTGATGCATGGGCCGTTCACGTGCGCAGTGCACCTCTAATTCGTCTAGAGGGACGACTCTGGGGGCTTCGGCCATAAGGTAGGCCAGAGCGTCGAATTCGCTCCTCGTCAGATGCACATCCTGGCCTGCAACCAGCACGCGGCGCGAATGTGTGTTTAGCACGATGGGTCCGTTGGTCAGGACAGCCGCCGCCATCGGGGCCGGCAAGTTGAGTTGGGTGATGGCTCTCGCCAACCCCTCTCCAGAACATGGCAGGGCGAGCAGTCCCCTCGCCCCGCCTTCCAGCGCCCGGAAACCCTGGGCATGGCTCTCGGCACCGCCCCGGACTCCTACAAGGACAGGGACGTCTGCTTGCTCAACGAGAACCCGGACAAAATCGGGCAGCGGAAAGCCTTCGATGTCTGTGTCCACCAGAACCAGCGAGGGCGGGTCGGATCCGATGCTCACGAGCGCGCCGCCGGGATCCTGATAGCGGCAGATTTCGATTCCCCGGGGAATCAGTGACCGGTCAGAGTCGGCGGTGATGGGTGACCGTCCGGTGACCGCCACGACCTTTAGCGGCCAGCGCCATCTGTGGGGAACCGGGCCGGAACTGTGGGCGGGAGAGGTTTTCATGGGCGAATTTAGCCGAAGCGGCCGGATATGTAATCCTCGGTCCGCTGATCGCGGGGTGATTCGAAAATCTGGGTTGTCGTGCCGTACTCAACCAGGACGCCTGTCCGGTCGCCCGTGCCTTCGTCAGCGAGTGCCGTGAAGAAGGCTGTCCTGTCGGCGACGCGGGCTGCCTGCTGCATGTTGTGGGTGACAATCACGATGGTGTAGTTCCGGCGGAGTTCCGCCATCAGATCCTCGATCCTGGTTGTCGCGATGGGATCAAGGGCGGAGCAGGGCTCATCCATCAGGATCACGTCGGGTTTGACGGCAATGGTCCGTGCGATGCATAGCCGCTGCTGCTGTCCACCGGACAGGCCGAACGCGGACTGTTTGAGTTTGTCTTTTACCTCGGTCCACAGTGCGGCGCCGGTGAGGGCCTCCTCAACAAGGTCATCCATGTTCGCGACCTTCATGCCGATCACCCGTGGGCCGTAGGCAATGTTGTCGTAGATGGACTTGGGAAACGGGTTGGGTTTTTGGAAAACCATGCCGATGCGGCGGCGGACCTCGATGGCGTCGACGTTCTTGGCGTACATGTCCACGCCGCGGAAGGTGACCTTGCCCTCTACTCGCGCGCCGTCGATCAGGTCGTTCATGCGGTTCAGGACCCGGATGAGGGTGGATTTGCCGCAGCCGGACGGGCCGATAAGCGCCGTGATTTGGTTGCGGGCGAAGTCCAGGTCGACACCCGTGACGGCGCGGAAGTCACCGTAGAACACGTTTACGTCCTCGCAGGTCAGGATGGCATCAGTCACCCGATCATTGTTCTTGCCGCGCTTCTGTGTGGGTGCCACGTGGACCGGCACGCCGTGCTGCTCGTGCAGTCGAGCCTCCTCTTCCGGTTTGAGTACAGGAACGTCGGTGTCGGTGTCTTTGATCATGGGTTACCACCGCTTCTGATAATGATTACGGATGTAGATGGCCAGGGCGTTCATGAGGACCAGCAGGACAAGCAGTACGATGCTCGCCGCGGCGGCGAGTTCGTGGAATTGTGCCTGGGGACGGCTGGACCAGTTGAAGATCTGGATTGGCATGGTGGTGAACTGGCTCATGATGCCGTCGGGGTCAAAGCTGACGAACACCAGCCCGCCGAGGACCAGCAGCGGAGCTGCTTCGCCCAGCGCCCGGGAGAGCGCCAGGATGGATCCGGTGGCGATACCGGGCACGGCGGATGGCAGGACTTGACGCCAGACGGTCTGCCACTTTGTGGCCCCCAGCGCCATGGAACCCTCGCGAATTTCCTGGGGAACGGACCTGATGGCCTCGCGCGTGGCGATGATGATGACCGGCATGATCAGCAGACCCAGTGCCATTGCTCCGCCGATAACGACATTCTTGTTTTGGAATCCCAGCATGGACAGGAAAGCCAAGGCGAGCAGTCCGTAAATGATGGAGGGGACCGCTGCGAGGTTCTGGACGTTCAGTTCTACCATGCGGTTGAACTTGTTGTGTTTGTCTGCGAACTCTTCCAGATGAATAGCGGCCGCAACCCCCAGCGGGATGGTCAGAAGCGCAGTGACGGCGACAACCCAGACGGATCCGAGAATGGCGGGCCGGGCTCCTGCGTCCCGAGGTGATGACGACGGATAGTTGGTGAACAGCCCCGGCCGCATCACGGCGAAGCCCTCCACGAATGTCGTAATAATGAGCACCAGAAGGAAGATGAAGGACACCGCCAGGGCGGCCCATATCAGGATCAGGAACACCAACGATGCCGGGCTCTTTTCCCCGCTGAGCTTCTTCCCCCGGTATCCGAGTGGTTTGACGGAATCCAGTACGCTTCGCTGACCGGTTGTCATTAGTACGCCTGCCTGTATCTACGGACGAGGGCAATGCTGACGAAGTTGACCAGCAAGGTGATCAGGAACAGCAACAGACCCACCGCGAAGAGTGTGTCGTATTGGATGGACCCCACGCGGGAGTCGCCCAGGGCGGCGTTGGCGATGAAGCCGGTCATGGTTTGGCCCTGTTCAAGGGGACCGGAAACTATGCGGGCCTGGCTGCCTGCGGCCATCGCGACGATCATGGTTTCACCGACCGCCCGGGATACGCCCAGAACGATAGCGGCGATGATGCCCGACAGTGCAGCGGGGAAAACTACCCGAAGCGTGGTCTGCATCCGGTTGGCACCCAGGGCCGCAGATCCCTGACGCATTGCTTGAGGAACCGCCGACATGGCGTCCTCGGAAACAGACGCGACCGTCGGAACGATCATGATGCCCATGACGACGCCGGCAGCGAGGACACTGAACGCGCCGGTGCCCAGGCCAAGCCACTGCCGGAACACTGTGCCCTGCACGAAGGTCAGGGCGAACAGCCCGTAGACCACGGTGGGGATGCCGGCGAGGATTTCCAGGACCGGCTTGAGTATCTTGCGAAGGCCGGGCCTGGCGTATTCAGACAGGAGCATGGCGGCCCCAAGACCGAACGGCACGGCAATTACGAGCGCAATAAGCGTCGTCCACAGCGTGGCTGTAATCAGCGGCACCACCCCGAAGGACGCCTTGGCGAAACGCGGCGCCCAGCGGTCACCGAAGAGGAAGTCGGTCACCGGGATCTCCCGGAAAAATCCGAGCGCCGGCACTATCAGTGCCAGCAGGATGCCGATGGTCGTGGCAATGGTGACGGCCGCGGCCAGGGCAAGCAGGACACGGATGACGCGTTCGCCGTAACGCGGTTTGCCGGCGAACGTGAACGGGGCCGGGCGGCCCGGTGCTTTGGCCGGACCGCCCGTCTCACGCACGGTTGTCATGACAGAAACTGCTGGCTATCGAGCGGCGGCCGCTAGGCGATCGAGGCCAGCTCTTCCTTGGCCTTGACGGACTGTTCTTCGGTCAGGCCGATAAACAGGGCCTCTTTGGCGATCGCAGCTGCGTTCTCGGCGTAGAAGTCAACAAACTCCTTGACCTGGGGCTTGTCGGTGTAGGCCTTGTTCGCAACGTATACGAACAGCGGCCGTCCGAGCGGCTTGTAGGTGCCGTTCTGGACAGTCTCGGTGGAGGGGGTGATGCAGCCTGCCCCGTTGTCCACCGGGACGATCCTGACCGCGTTAGGGTTTTCCTCAGCGTAGGACAGGCCGAAGAACCCCAAGGCGCCCTTTGAACCCTGAACGCCCTGGATGGTTACGTTGTCATCCTCGGACGGGCTGTAATCGGTGCGGATGGCGCCGGTCTCGCCGTTGATGGCCTCCGTGAAGTAGTCGAAGGTGCCAGAGTCGGTGCCCGCGCCGAACAAGTCAAGCTTTTCAGCGGGGAAGGAGGGATCGACGTCCTTCCAGGTCTTGACCTTGCTCTCGGCTTCCGGGGCCCAGATCTTCTTCAGCTGCGTGACCGTGAGGCACTTGGCCCAGTCGTTTTCGGGGTTCGCGACGACGGACAGTCCATCGTTTGCCATCACGATTTCGGTGTACGCAATACCCTTGGCCTTGCACTCGGCGGCCTCTTCGTCCTTGATCTGGCGGGAAGCGTTCGAAATATCGGTCTCCCCGGCACAGAATTTCTTGAACCCGCCGCCGGTGCCTGACGTTGCAACCGAGACATTGACGCCTGAGTTCTTGCCGCGGAAACTCGTGGCGGCGGCCTCAGTCAACGGGGCAACAGTTGAGGAACCGTCAACGGAGACGCTGCCGCTGGCGCCTCCTCCGGTTGTGGTTCCCGACGAGGCATTGTTCTGCCCCCCGCAGGCGGTTAGGACGACGAGCGCCGAGGCCAGGCTCAGGGCTCCGAAGTTCTTGGTGGCACGCTTTGGCATGGTCGATCATTCCCTCCATTAGCGGGCGACGACTCCCGCTGCGTTGCGGTGACTTCGGCGATCAGGTCGCTTAACACAATTGCAGTCGCCCAACATGAATACCGGGTGAACGCTGGAGGTACAGCCGCGGACATTTCTCGACAAGGCGCCCGCCGTCGTCATCAGCAGGAGCGTCAGCGGGGTCTGTTCTGCGCGACGTACGCGCCCACGGTGTCTCTGCCCAGCGCGGCCCCGACCGCGGAGATGGCGCCGTGGTCCGGCAGGACGATGGACTGCCCGTCGGTGCTGAACCCGAATCCGGCCGTGGGCAGGGTGAAGAACACGGCGTCCTGCATGCGGACGTTGCGGAGGCTGTACGCCAGGCTGGCGAGCTTGGCCGCGGTGAGGCCCTTGTCCACCTTCATGTACCGGGACGCCGTGTTGACCACCTTGTAGAGGGTCACGGGGTTGGACAGGGTCTTAGCATTGAGGAGCTTGGCCAACGTGGCGCGGACCATGGTCTGCTGGTTCTCGATCCGCTTGAAGTCGCCGTCGCCAAACGCGTAGCGCTCGCGGACGAATTCGAGTGCCTTCTGGCCCTTCAGCTTGTTCACGCCCGCAGGAAAGTGCTGGCGCGTGTCGTGCGTGGAGGTGAACGCTTCCCTGACGTTGACGTCCACCCCGCCGAGCGCCTCGGTGATGCCCCTGAAGCCCTCGAAGTCCATCGAGATGACGTGCTGGATCTTCTGGCCGAACAGTGATTCCACGGTCCTCACCACAAGGGGCACGCCGCCAAGCGTCAGGGCCGAGTTGATCTTGGCCTCGCCGAAGCCGGGAATCGGCACCCAGGTGTCGCGCATGAGCGAGATGCCGTACACGTGCCGGCCGTCGCGCGCGAGGTGGATCAGCATGATGGCATCCGCTCGCTGGTCGGGCAGGCCGTTGGGCGCCGGCGGGTCGCCGCGGCGGTGGTCGCTGCCCAGGACCAGGATGTTCATGGGCAGCGCGGGCGGTGGCGGCGGCTTCAGCGGCTTGGCCGCGGGAGGCGGTTTCGCGGCGGGCGTCAGCGTGGCTGTGGCCGTCGCCGTGGCGGTTGGCGACGGGCTTTCCGTTTCGAGCGTGGCCGTCTCGGTGTCCCAGAACCGCGCCAGGTTAAAGACGAACCCGGTGGCCACCAGCGGGATCACAATCAGTACCGCCAGCAGCACTTTGAAGGCCGTCCGCTTGCGCTTCGCGGGTCTTCCGGAGGGGGCTGCGCTGCCCGTGTTGTCCGGATCAGGCCGGGAGTCCATGAACGGAAGGTACCACCAAAGTTCTCCGAAAAGAACGACGGCGGCAGGCCAGTTTTAGGAGGGGGCGTTCAGCCTCGCGAAGCGCAGGATGGAGATGATGGACGGGGCCAGTTCGTCCTCCATCTGGTGGTAGTACTCGGGGGTGCGGCGGTAGGGGTCAACGACGTCGTTGTCCGCGGCGTCGGGCGCCAGCGCAAGGTGCCGCACGGAAGCGGCGCGTGCCGGCAGCTTGCGCCACAGCTTGGTGTTGGCCCAGATCTTTTCGCCGTTCAGGAGGCCGTCCTGACCGTGCCGGGCGGCCTGGCCGTCACCCGCATGGCCTTCGCGTTCCCCGAGCACGTCCAGCATCCTGGCGAACTCGCGGATGGTGAAGGTGCGCTTCAGCAGGGAGGCGTCCAACTGGAGGACCTCGCCGCGGTGTGCCGAGGTCATGGTGAGGACCAGGTCCACCTTGCGCAGGATCTTGCCGGTGAGCTGGCGCGCCGCGAAGCCGTCCGCGGTGCCGCCGAAGGTGCGGATGATGCCCGCGGACAGCGGCTGGACCGGATCGCCCACCATGGCCCGGGTCCCGGCGCTGCGGACCTCGAAGCCGCCGGGCAGCACCTGGTCCAACCCGGCCTGCAGCAAACGTTCCGCCACGGGGGAGCGGCAGATGTTGCCGGTGCAGACGGTCAGTATTCGGACGGGCGAAGGCGATTCCACGTGTTGGCTCTTTCCGGGGGCAGAGGCGGACAGGTCTGTCCGCATGTTTCAACTTAACACGAGGGCGCCCGCGGGTTGCGGCGGAACCGCCTGCAGCGCGGCAACCCCCTTAACCAAGGACCCTCCCGCGGGCCTCTCATCCCACAACAGTAGAATGGCCACACACTTCCAGACGGATAGGCGACAGGAATGAGCGACACCGACGGCGATGCACGACGGCGGGAACTCGGCGACAACGCAGGCCCGGTTGAGGAGGAGGTGGAGGAAGCCTTCGACCGCACGGTTGAGGAAGGCGCGCAACGGCTGAACCGCTCCTTTCGGGACGTGCTCCTCACCGGATTGTTCGGCGGGATCGAGATAGGCATTGGCATTATGGCCTACCTCGGAGTTCTCCATGAGACCGAGAACCACCTTCTCGCGGGGCTGGCATTCAGCGCAGGCCTCATCGCCCTCCTGCTAGCCAAGAGCGAGCTGTTCACGGAAGGCTTCCTGGTGCCCATTGCGGCCGTCGCTGCACGGGAGGCAAGCTACGCGCAGCTCGGGAAGCTCTGGGGCGGCACACTCATTGCCAACCTAGTGGGCGGTTGGCTGTTCATGGCATTGATCATGACGGCGTTCCCGCAGTGGAGCGAGACCATCACGAAGGAAGCCAACTACTACCTCGACGCCGGGTTCAATTGGAGAACTGTGTGTCTTGCCGTGTTGGCGGGGAGCACCATCACGTTGATGACCCGCATGCAGCACGGGACGGACAGCGTGACCGGCAAGATCGCGGCCGCCGTCGTTGGCGCTTTCCTGCTCTACGGGCTGCAGCTCTTCCATTCGATTCTGGACTCGCTGCTGATCTTCGGTGCCATCCACGCGGGTGCGGACATCAACTACCTCGAGTGGCTCGGCTGGTTTTCCTATGTGGTGGTCTTTAACGTTTTTGGCGGGATCCTGCTGGTGACCGCGCTGCGGCTGGTGAGCGTCAGCAAGCTGGTGAAGGAACGGCGTGATAGCTCACCTGAGGACCCTGAGGACGCGCACCACTCCGGCTAGGTTCCGGTGGGTGACAGGGACGTGCGGAGCCGGGAACGAGCAGGGCTCCGGACAGCAACAAACCACCCGGAGACCTGTCGAAAAGGGGGGCCACTACCAGGCAGCGAATGAGTGATTGCCCGCATTCATGAAGAAGTCATCAGGGCGTCATGTCGATGCAACTCAGGGAGCCCACACTGGTGCCACCAAGACAGGGAAAGGAACCGTCATGGACCTTCAAGGCAGGCAGATCCGCTCCTGTGCAGAGCTTTCCCCGGGGGACCGGATCGAAGCGTTCCACGGTGAACGGCCCCTGCACCGGGGCCGCGTGCTGGCAGTCGTCCCGGAGCTGGACATGTTCTGGATCCTGGATTCACGGACAGGAACCCGCCAGCTGCTGGACCTCGATCAGCTGCGCGTCCTGCGGTGCCCGCTCCGGCTTTTGCCGTCCACTCCGGACCGGGATCCCGGACCGGCAGCCGCCTGACCGCCCAGGCGAACACTGAGTGAACTTCGCCCGTAACGGCGATATCGCCAACACCCGGCCCCTAAGATGTCCGGCATGCATTCCCTCGAATCCGAAGCCCTCATCAACGCGCGCCCATCGACCGTTTGGGCTGTCCTCACAGACGCAGGCAACCTGAACGTCTGGGAATCCGGCATCGCCGCTGTCGACGGAGAGCTGCGCAACGGCGGACGGATCCGGATCCGCCCCGCCGGCTCGGAGCGCCGGAACATTCGGGTGCGGGTCCAGCAACTGCCCGGCCACGTCATGATCTGGACCGCAAGCCTGCCCCTGGGGCTGTCGAAGACGGCCCGGACGTTCACAATCGAACCCATGGAAGGCCTGACCCACTTGCACGTGAAAGACGAGCACAGCGGGCTTCTTCACCTGCTGGGCGGGCACACGCTGCACCTCACGAATCGGCCCATGGCTGGCTTCGTCAAGTCAGTCAGGAAGCGGGCCGAGCTGCTCGACCGGATCTAGGGCCGGCTTTACGGCTGGCCAGCCGGCCTCCCGTACCCCGCGGGCCGAATTCGGGCGAAGATTCTCTGGATTTCGCGGGCTCTTGCGGAATTCCGGAGGCCTCTGGAACGTTTTGTCAGTAACGCCCCTGGCGTACCGCACCGGGGCGGCGAGGGAAGGACGAGGCGATGCACAACGTCGGCCGCTTTGAACCCCGAGGCTCCGCTGCGAAACGAACAGCGGCACCCCACCCCTGGAGCCGTTACGTGGCCATGGGGGACTCATTCACCGAAGGCGTGGGCGATCCCGAGCCCCGCAGCCCGGGCGGCCTGCGCGGCTGGGCGGACCGAGTAGCGGAAGAACTCAGCATCGGCCATGAGGACTTCGCGTACGCCAACCTGGCCATCCGGGGACTGCTGCTGGAAGAAATCCTGGACCAGCAGGCCGGGCCGGCGCTGGCCCTGAAGCCGGACCTCATCACCTTGTCGGCGGGCGGGAACGATCTTGTCTTCCGCGGCACGGACCCGGACCGCCTGGCCGTCCAGCTGGATGCCGGCGTCCAATTGCTGGGGCTATCGGGCGCCACGATTGTCCTGTTCACCGGGCCGGACTGGGGATCCACTCCCGTGCTGGGCCGCAACCGCGCCAAGTTGGCCATCTTCAACGAAAACATCCGGACCATCGCGTCCCGGCATGACGCCCTGATCGCGGACCTGTGGGCGCTGCGGCAACTCACGGACCCGCGGATGTGGGATCCGGACCGGCTGCATTTTTCCCCGCTGGGTTACCACACCATCGCCATGATGGTGCTGGACACCCTCAACGTCCCGCACACCCTACAGCCGCTGCAGCCCAAGGACTTGCCGCAGAGCAGCTGGCGAGCCGCCAGGGTGGGTGACCTCGTCTGGGCGCGGAACTACCTGCTTCCATGGGTGGTTCGGCGCATTCGGCACGAGACTGCTGAGGAGCTGAGGGCGAAGCGTCCTTTGGCGGGGCCGGTCTTCGGCGCAGGGATGCCGCCGGGCACGTTCATCGAAACAGCCGGGCAGGCCTAGTACCGGTCAGAGGGGTTCTGCGGCGGCATCGCCCTGCGCGAGCTGCGGTTCCGCCGGCCTGAGATGGCCCCTGACGGCTGCCCTGAAATAGAAGCCTGCGCTCTATTAATCTGGGTTTTGGTCTCGACCTTTCGCCCAGCTTGGCCATGGGCGAACCCCTGAAACCTGTGTTTACTTGACGGCAAGCACTTCGGACAGCACGGGACTAAGTGACTTTGAATAGGCTGCCGTGAGGTGGGCACCGTCTGCATGCATAGGTGACGTTCCGGCGAAAGCGGGGCAGTTCCCGGCTACGCAGAACCATCCAACGGTATCCACGAAGTGAACGTTCGGCTGCCTGGCAGGGTCAAGGCCCGACCGCCCGGCGGCCGTCATGTCCAGTGAGAGTTGCTGCACCTTCGACGCGCAGTCCCCAGGCGTGCTTATCTTCGTGGCGCACTCAGCGAACTTGCGGCCGCGTGGAGGCGGGTCAAGCACAAAGACTTGTTTAGCCGAGGCAGAGAGTTCTGCGTACAGCTTTTTAGACGCCTCGGCCCACTCGTCGGCCGCCGCACCGCCCGTCGCTCCACTGGCAAGACGCGCCAACGTTCCCGTTGAGCTGGAAACGACCACCATGTCAGGCTTTATGGAGGCTACTTGCTGAAGGGCCCAGGTCCGGAATGGGGCGCACTTGGGGTGGGCCGATTTGGAAGATTTGATGACATCAACCTCCGCAGCCGGGCACTGCTGCATAGTGTAAACAAGGACCTTGAATCCCCGCGGCTCAAGTGCGGCGCGTATGCCTGGAACGTAGCTGATGGCCACTGAGTCGCCGAGAACTACTGCCGTCTTCTTGGCCGCTGCGTCTCCGTAGGTGCAACGGGCTGCATTCTCTGTGGGGTCTTCCAGTGCGCCTCGCTCGTCGGCCAGACATCCGTCCTCGACCCATTCAGGCGCTTTCGCCTCGTTTCCAAGCGTGTCGATCGCAGGCGTAAGCTCCGGCCACTGAGACGCCGAGAGAGCGAGAGTGAGTTCCTGGCTCAGGTTTGCTGCGGGGGTGTTTGCAGCAGCAGAGGAGGAAGCACCCGGCGACACGACCGGGGGCGCAACAGCCGTTGGGGTGACCGGGGCGGCCTTCGCCAAGGTGAAGCTCACGACGATGGCGGCAGCCAGGGCAAGAGTAGTGACCGCTCCAAAGACTAGCCGGTTCCCGGTCTCGCGCGGCGCTTTGGCTGCCTTGGTTTCAAGCCATTGCGAGTGCCTGACTGGCTCTTCGATGGAGTGATAGGACCATGCTGACAGCGCCAAGGTGAGGGCTGCAGCAATGGCGTGGTCTACGACGCCACTCGATGGCCGAAGTGCTTCAAGAAGAATGATTACGGGAAAGTGCCACAAGTACAGGGAGTATGAAATGTCGCCCAGGTAGCGGGAGGCGCGATTCGTCAGTGGAGCCAGCAGCCGTTGCTTCCCTCCGGTCCCTGCGGAGATGACCGCCATGGTTGCAAGGACCGGCACCGCTGCCCATGGACCCGGGAAGGTCAATTCCGGCGTCATGGCGAAGGCGCCGAAGATGATTCCTGCGAGGCCGAGATAGGCTAAAGCGGGCCTGACACGGTCCGGGATGCGCAGCAGAACCGGCGCGAGGACGGCCAACAGACCGCCGCAGCCGAGCTCCCAGGCACGGGAAAACGTAGAGAAGTATGCGACTGTGGGTGCAGCGGAGCTTTCCCACATGGCGAAGACAAACGATGCTCCGACCACGGCAAGCATGGCTAGACCAAGTGATCGCCGGGCTCCGGAAGACGAACGGCCCAGCTTGGAAGCCCCCCACCCGAGCATGAGCACGATTAGCCATGGCCAAACAATGTAGAACTGTTCCTCGACGGCCAGCGACCAGAAGTGCTGTAGCGGGGACACTGTCCCTCCGGCCTGCATGTAGTCAGTTCCGATAATGGCCAGATGCCAGTTGGCCGCAGACAGGAACGCCCACAGGCCGTCCTGTGCAATGCCCGCGAAGCGCGCAGTGGAGAACACAGCCCATGACGCGATGAGCGACAGGACGATAACTACCGATGCCAGCGGCAGGATACGTCGCGCCCGGCGCCGGTAAAAGTCCGCCAAGGAGATCCTGCCGTTTTTGTCATGCTCCCGGATCAGGCTGGCAGTGATCACGAAACCGGAGATCACGAAGAAGACATCCACGCCGATGAAGCCGCCGGTGGGGTAAGCCAGCAGGTGATCCGCAATAACCAGGACAACTGCCAGTGCGCGAAGGCCCTGGATGTCATAGCGCTTTCGTCCGCCGGAATTGTCGGTCCTCACGGCCGAGAAACTCGCTTTGCCTTGAGTGGCCCGCCTTAGCGGCACGCGGGCATGAGTCATAGACAAGAGATTTCCCCCAAATGAGACCGACGTTGGTGATATTTTACCCGCCAGACATAGTCGGATGCCCTATTACTGTGACGCTTGGCCTTGAGGCTGAACCACATGCTGGCAAGGTCCCTTGCCTTCGGTGTGAGCGGTGCATGTGCTTGACGGCCTTCCTCGCTTCCGCATATCCTGAACGAACGGTCGGTAAATAATTTCCGAGTACGGACGTGAATGCATAGGAGCAACCATGGCAGCGCAGAATCTGCAGTCAGTGCCTGACCAGCCGGCGGTCCCGGGAAGGGACGAAGCTGACGAACAGGCACGGCTCGAAGCCGAAGGCCAGGCATACTTCGACAAGGTCATGGCTGAGGACTCCCGGATCGAGCCGAAGGACTGGATGCCGGCCGCGTACCGCAAGACCCTCCTGCGCCAGATCTCGCAGCACGCGCACTCGGAGATCATCGGCATGCAGCCGGAGGCCAACTGGATCTCCCGCGCGCCGAGCCTGAAGCGCAAGGCCATCCTCATGGCCAAGGTCCAGGACGAGGCCGGCCACGGGCTCTACCTCTACTCCGCCGCCGAGACGCTGGGCCAGAGCCGCGACAAGATGATGGACGACCTCATCGCCGGCAAGGCCCGCTACTCCTCCATCTTCAACTACCCGGCACTGACCTGGGCGGACATGGGTGCCATCGGCTGGCTGGTGGACGGCGCCGCCATCTGCAACCAGGTGCCGCTCTGCCGCGCCTCCTACGGGCCCTACGGCCGGGCCATGGTCCGCATCTGCAAGGAAGAATCCTTCCACCAGCGCCAGGGCTTCGAGATCCTGCTGGAACTCTCCAACGGCACGCCCGCGCAGAAGCAGATGGCCCAGGACGCCGTGAACCGCTGGTACGCCCCGGCGCTGATGATGTTCGGCCCGCCGGATGACGATTCGCCCAACTCCAAGCAGTCCATGGCCTGGAACATCAAGCGCTTCAGCAACGATGAACTGCGCAGCCGCTTCGTCGGCATGATGGTGGAGCAGGTCAGGGTCCTGGGCCTCACCCTCCCGGACAGCGAAGTCCGCTTCAACGAAGAGACCAAAAAGTGGGAGCACGGCCCGCTGGACTGGGAAGAGTTCAAGGAAGTCCTCGCCGGCCGCGGCCCCTGCAACGCCCAGCGGCTTGAGCGCCGCCGCGAAGCGCACGACGACGGCGCCTGGGTTCGCGAAGCAGCCGCAGCTTATGCGGCAAAACAGGCACGCAAGCACGCAGAAAAGGAATTCGCAGCATGAGCCCCCACGGCAACCCGGAAGTACCGGCCAGCTCCGCCGGCGACGTAGAAAGCTCGGCGGCGAAGGTCCCGGCAGGTCCGGCAGGCCCGGCCTCGGCAGACTCGGGTTCCACCAGTTCGGTTTCGACGAGCTCAACCAGCCCAACCCCCGACCGCAGCGTCTGGCCGCTCTGGGAGGTCTTTGTCCGGTCCAGCCGCGGACTCTCGCACGTCCACGCCGGCAGCCTGCACGCGCCGGATGCCGCCATGGCACTCCGCAACGCCCGCGACCTCTACACCCGCCGCAACGAGGGCGTGTCCATCTGGGTGGTCCCGGCCGATGCCATCGCCGCCAGCGATCCGGACGCAAAGGGCTCGTTCTTCGAGTCCCCGCAGGGCAAGGACTACCGGCACGCCACGTACTACACCAAGAGCGAAGGGGTGAAGCACCTGTGACCACGCCGGAACAGACGGAACACACTGAGGAAACAACCGGCCACGGCGACATCTCCGTGGGCGTCGCCGGTAGCGGTGATTCGTCCGCCAGCGCCACCCGCATCACGCCGGGCAACGCGCTCCGCCCGGAGGACATCGCCCTCGAGGTCCGCACCGGCCTGGTGAAGCCCTCCGAGGACGTGGCCGAGTACGCCCTGCGCCTCGGCGACGACGCCCTCATCCTGGCCCAGCGCCTGGGTCACTGGATCTCCCGAGCCCCCGAGCTGGAGGAGGACGTGGCCCTGGGCAACATCGCCTTGGACCAGCTGGGCCATGCCCGCTCCTTCCTCACGTACGCCGGGGGAGCGTGGGAGAAGAGCGAGGATGAACTCGCCTACTTCCGCCGCGAGCACGAGTTCCGCTCCGCCCACCTGTTCGAGCAGCCGAACGGCGACTTCGCCGTCACCATCGCGCGGCAGTTCGTGGTGAGCTACTACCAGTTCGAGCTGTACCGCCGCCTGACCGAATCCACGGACGCCACGCTCGCCGCCATCGCCGCCAAGGCCGTGAAGGAAGTGGACTACCACCGCGACCACAGCGCCCAGTGGATCATCCGGCTGGCTCAGGGTACCGAGGTGTCACGCGAGAAGATGATCCATGGCCTGAAGCTCGTTTGGCCGTACGTCGCCGAGCTCTTCGCGGATGATGAGCTGACCACCCGCCTGGCTGACGCCGGTGCCGCCGTCGAGCCTTCCAGCCTGAAGGCGGACTTTGACCGCCTCACCGGCGAGATCCTGGCCGAAGCCGAGCTGGAGGTGCCGGAGACGCCGGCAGCGCCGGGCGGCGGACGCCGCGGCAAGCACTCAGAGCACCTGGGGTACATCCTCGCCGAGATGCAGGTGCTGGCCCGGGAGCATCCCGGAGCAAGCTGGTGACCGCCGTGGCCATGTACGTCTCGGACTTCGAAACCATCACCGGACCCACCGCGGAGGAGAAGGCCTGGGCCGTCGCCGCCACGGTGTGTGATCCGGAGATCCCGGTGCTCACCATCGAGGATCTGGGGATCCTGCGCAGTGTCCGGCTGTTCGACGACGGCGGGCTGGTGCCCGCTGTGCAGGTCACCATCACGCCCACGTACTCGGGCTGCCCGGCGATGGACGCCATCCGGGACGACCTCAAGGCCGCCTTCCGGAAGGATGGCTACCCCAGCGTCCACGTGGAGCTGGTGCTGGCCCCGGCCTGGACCACGGACTGGATGACGGACGCCGGCAAGGCCAAGCTGCAGGAGTACGGCATCGCCCCGCCCAGCGGCAAGGCCGCCGCCGGCGGACACTCCGGACCGGTCCGGCTCAGCCTGGCCGTGAAGTGCCCGCAGTGCTCGTCGCTGAACACCAAGGAACTCACCCGCTTCGGTTCCACCTCCTGCAAGGCGCTGTACGTGTGCCAGGACTGCAAGGAACCGTTCGACTACTTCAAAGTCCTGTAAGGAATCTGCCATGCCCGTTGTCCGCCAGACAGCCGCCGAACAGGCGCAGGCCACCGGCCGCCGTCGTCCGTCCTTCCACAGCCTCGCCGTCGCGGAGGTGCGCCGGCTCACCGAGGACGCCATTGAGGTGACCTTCGCGGTGCCGGCCGAGCTCGCCGGGCACTTCGACTACCTGCCGGGCCAGTACGTGGCCCTGCGCACCACGCTCCCTGATGAGGCCGGCGAGCCGAAGGAAATCCGCCGCAGCTACTCCATCTGCGCCGAGCCGCGGAGCTTCGAGGACGGCAGCAGCGAGATCCGGGTAGCCATCAAAAAGGACCTGGGCGGGCTGTTCTCCACGTGGGCCAACGCGGAGCTGAAGGCCGGGGACACGCTGGACGTCATGAGCCCCATGGGCGCGTTCGTCTCCAAGCACGGCCGGGACGGGCAGGCCGTTGATCAGAACGTCATGAACTCCATGAACCATCCGGAGGACCTGGCGGGGGAGCCGGGGAACTTCGTGGCGATTGCCGCGGGCTCCGGCATCACGCCGGTGATCGCGATCGCCCGCACGCTGCTGGCAGCCAGCCCGGACACCCGGTTCGACCTCATCTACGCCAACAGGGCCGCTATGGACGTGATGTTCCTCGAGGAGCTCGCGGACCTGAAGGACAGGTACCCGTCCCGCCTGGCGCTGCACCACGTGCTGTCCCGCGAGCAGCGGATCGCGCCGCTGCTGAGCGGCAGGATCGACGCCGAGAAGCTCCGGGCCCTGCTGGGCACCGCAATCCACGCGGACGACGTGGACGAGTGGTTCCTGTGCGGGCCGTTCGAGCTGGTGCAGCTGTGCCGGGATACCCTGGCCGAGCGCGGCGTGAAGCCCGAGCACGTGCGCTTCGAGCTGTTCACCTCCGGCAAGCCGGACCGTCCAGAGGGCAACGCCGGCCGGCCCGTCGTCGAGGACGAGTCCAAGGAAACCTACAAGATCACGTTCAAGCTGGACGGCCTGCAGGGCGACGTCACCAGCCCCACGCACGCCCGCGAGTCCATCCTGAACGCGGCGCTGCGGGTTCGCCCGGACGTGCCGTTCGCGTGCGCCGGGGGAGTATGCGGCACGTGCCGCGCCAAGGTGGTCACCGGCAGCGTGACCATGGACGAGAACTACGCGCTGGAGCAGGATGAGCTGGACAAGGGCTACGTCCTGACCTGCCAGTCCCACCCGACGAGCAAGGAAGTCACAGTCGACTTCGACGTGTAGGTTTTCCCCGGTCTCAACTTTTTAGGAGCCTCCATGATCTCCCTCTCCATCGCCAACGGCATCGCCGAAGTGGTCCTCAACGCCCCGTACAAGCTGAACTCCCTCGACGAGCAGGCGCTCAGGGATTTAACACAGGCGTACGACGACGCCGCTGCCGCCGCCTCACGCGGTGAGGTGCGGGCCCTGCTGCTCAGAGGAGAAGGACGCGCCTTCTGCGCGGGCCGGGACATCGCCGGCGTGACGCCGGAAAACGACGACGCCGAGGCCTACCTGGGCGGTCTGGTGCAGCCGCTGCTGCAAAAGATGAGCGCGTTCCCGGCCCCGACGTTCGCCGCCGCCCAGGGCGCGTGCCTCGGCGTGGGCCTAGGGCTGCTGCTGGCCACAGACGTGGTGTACGTGGCGGAGAACGCGAAGTTCGGTTCGCCCTTTGCCAAGTTGGGGGCGACGCTGGATTCAGGCGGGCACTGGTACTTCACCGAGCGGCTGGGCATGCACCGGACGCTGGACCTGATCTACACGGCCGAGCTGATGAGCGGCGCTGAGGCGGTGGCAAAGGGCATGTTCAGCCGGGCGATGCCTGCGGACGAACTGATGGACTCCACCCGGGCCATTGTGGCGAAGGTGGCGACTGGAGCGACGGGTGCGTTCAAGGCAAGCAAGGAACTGGTGGCGCACATCCGCGACCAGCGCCTGGGCCTGTGGACGTCCATGAAGGAGGAGAACGCGGAGCAGGCCAGGCTCTGCAAGAGCGAAGACTACGCGGAGGGTTTCCGCGCGTTCCAGGAGAAGCGCGAGCCGCAGTTCAAGGGCTAATCCGCTCGTTGCGCTTGTCGAACCAGCTCTCCACCACACCCAAGATCCAAAGGCCCAGCATGGCCCCACTCGTGTTCGCCACGATATCCATAGCGCTAGGGACTCTGTCGTGCAGAAACGTCAGCTGCCCCAGTTCCATCGCACAAGAAGCCAGGAACGCGGAGAGGACAATCCGGCCGCGGTGAAACGCCGGAAAGGCCAGCGCAGCTAGCGCCCCGATCGGCGCAAACATGAGGATGTTGGACGCGAACTCCACGAAGTTGTAGTTGATCAGCATCGGCAGCCCGGCCTGGTGCAGGGCGAAAAGCAGGGTCTGGAGCCGGCCTGCAACGGGCCGGTCAACTGGGGTTGGCCAGAATGCCACTCCGGCGAGCCCCACGAGGTAAATACCCAGCAGCACGCGCGCCACGCGTTCTGCCGTTGACTGCCCCCACTTGCCCATACGTACGAAGCTACGCGAGCCATGGAGCTCGGCAGAAATCATCCCGTGAAATTTCGCATTTCGAGCGTCAATTTATATGGTTCTCTCATGAAAACATTGGGGAAATCGGTTCGTAAGGCAGTTATTCCGGCAGCGGGGCTCGGCACGCGTTTTCTGCCTGCCACCAAGGCCATGCCTAAGGAAATGTTGCCGGTGGTGGATGCGCCGGCCATTCAGTACGTAGTGGAGGAAGCCGTGAAGGCGGGGCTGACCGACGTGCTGATGATCACCGGCCGCAACAAACGGGCCCTGGAGGATCACTTTGACCGTGCACCAGCCCTCGAGCGCACCTTGGAACTTAAGGGTGACCAGACCCGCTTGGACGCCGTCCAGCACGCCTCGGGACTCGGTCCCATCCACTACGTCCGCCAGGGCGAGCCCAAGGGCCTAGGACATGCCGTCCTGTGCGGCCGCCAGCACGTCGGGGACGAGCCGTTTGCAGTATTACTCGGTGATGACCTTATCGACGAGCGGGACGAGCTCCTGACCACCATGATGGACGTCCAGGCCAAGACCGGCGGTTCGGTGATCGCACTGATCGAAGTGGAACCGTCCCAGATCAGTTCCTACGGCTGCGCCGACATCTCAGCGATCGCTGGCGAGGAGTACGTCCGCGTCAATAGCCTCGTGGAAAAGCCATCCGTCGACGAAGCGCCGTCCAACCTGGCAGTTATCGGCCGCTACGTGCTGCACCCTGCGGTGTTCGATGTCCTGGAGACGACGGAGCCTGGCCGCGGCGGCGAGATCCAGTTAACTGATGCTTTGCAGACTCTGGCGGCCGGAGATGGGCAGGGGGCCGGTGTCTACGGTGTCGTCTTCCGCGGACGGCGGTATGACACCGGCGACAAGCTCAGCTACCTAAAAGCAGTGATCACTCTGGCCACCGAACGCGCGGAGTTTGGTGAGGACTTGAAGTCCTGGATGAAGGAATTCAACGGCTAGTCCAACTATTTTGAACAAAGAATGCACGGCGCGAATCTCGCGCCGTGCATTCTTTGGATTCGGGTGTGGAGTTGTGCCGAAGGGAAAGAAAAGAGGCGGTTGATTCGCCGGAACCCGGAGAATCAACCGCCTCTTCTTGGAGCTTTTGGTTCCTAGTGCTTATGCAGAAGCATCTGCATTGGCGCGGCGGCGAACTACTACCACCGAGGCGGCGCCAGCTACCAGTGCGCCGCCACCGACCAGCGACCACAGGATGAGGCTGGAGTCAGCGCCGGTGTTGGCCAGGCCGGTGCCAGTGCTTGCCAGTTCAACGCCGGCGTTTCCTCCGTTGTTCCCGCCGGTGTTAGCAAGCCCGGGCGCGACCCTGATCGTTACCACCGGGGTGGTGATACCAGAGGTAGCACCAGTCGCCGTGAGGGCGTAAACGCCTGGCTTACTAATTGACATCGGGAACGCGAAAGCTCCATTAGCATCCGCTGTCGTGGTGTACGTCTCCGGAGCAAGAAGAACATTGATCTTGCTAGGTACAGCGCGGCTGGCACCGCCGCCTGCGATGCTTGCCCCGGTAGATGCGGGCCTAGCGCCCGGCCTCACCGTGATGGTGAGTCGTTCTCCGGCCAGAAAGCCGCGGCCTGAGAAAGTGAAGGTTTCGCCCGGACCAACGGTGCCATCCGACACGGCGGCACTTAGGGGCGGAGCCGGGTAGCGTGCTGCCATGGCCGGCACGGCTCCCGTGAGCGCAATGGTACCTGCGAGCGCGAGCGCTGCAATAGACTTCTTCAATTTGTCCCCCTGAGACCTTTACACGGATGTCACATTATTGTGGAGATTCCCCATCCCCATGTGACCGTGGGGTGAATCTCGTTGTCTTGCCCAAAAAGAGATTATCACCCTAGTGGGGATGCCTCCAAAGTGAATCCAGACACTTTACATACTGTTAATGAGCTAGCTACGAAGCTGGCACACATTTTGCCGGAATCGTGTCCAAAACCACGTCCGTGAGCGCCTGAACTGTCGGGGTTACGGACAATTTTGGCTCGGTGTGCTGCACTATCTTGCCGAACGTGAAGTCGACAGTACTGCTCTGGCCTGGCGCCAAGCGGACTGTGACGGAGCCCACCGGACGGTCACCATGCTGATGAGAGGCGAAGCCAGTCTTCTTACCCTCCACAAAGGCTGTTTCCACGTTCGACTGCACAGGTCCGTAGGCGATGATGTTCGTTTGAACGCTTCCCGCGGGAACGCCGAATGCGCCGCCTCCTGTGACGTACTCCGGCAGGGATATTGCGGCGTCCTTCGGCGCAGCATTAGTGCTCGTAATACGCACCTTCACCTCGGAGTAACCACCAGCAGGGCACTCCTCGATGAGCTGCACCGTTCTCTTCACGTGGTAGTCCATTTTCGCGCCCGTGCCATCGTTGAAGTAAACACCGAACTGGGCGGGAGAGACGCTAGGGCCAGCGATCGATCCACTCAGCGGATACTTCGCAAACATTGTTTGTTCATTGTCCGAGTCAGACCATAGAAGTACGCGGCCCTCCGCGGCACCGTGGACTATACCCGCGACGAGGTTTTTGGCGTCACCCCTGCCGCTTGATAAGGCTGCGAAAATTTCTTGCGCCACGCCTGCGAAGTAGGCGTCCTGAAGCTTAGGTTGTTCGATCTTCGCGTAGACATCTGACAGTAATGTCGGAACAACATTGTTGCCGGTGAGCTCAGTTGGTAAGCGACCGCCGGCTGAGGCAACGAGCTCGGGGTTCCTGATTTTGACCGCGCCCGTTGCGTCCAGTACGTACCCAAGTGCAATTGGGTCGATGGACACTACTCCGTCAACCCGCTGGCCAGTTTTTCTCTCCCACATTGCTTGGGCTGTGCTGGCGGCAGTTGGAAAGTCCGGGGTAAGGTTTACGTCCTGCATATATTTGCCCAAGCGTGGCGAATAAATCTGCTGCTGTTCGGCGTTGACAGCCAAAGTAGGTGACATCACGCCAATATCCGCGGCGCTCTTCTGTTCACCCAACGACAGTTTGCCCCGGTCAAGTGTCAGCACCGCTACTGCGCCGGGGATGCCGCCAGACGCGCGTGCTTCAGCGTTGTTCTGAATCAGTAGCAGGTAACGTCGGGGACCATCAGCGCCCATCATGCCCGGGGCCACAGCAGCCGCATCCGCCGCCGTTTCGAGACCATCGCCCAGTGAGGCGAGCTGGTTCCTAACCTCCAGGAGTGGTGTGGCGACCGGCGGTAAGAGTTCATCCGCATTGATTGCGTTCAATCGGCCCAGGGATTGCGTTACCGCATGCGACGCAACAGATAGTTTTGGAGCAGCCCGGGTAAGGGGAAGCAAGTCGACCCTGCCGTCCTTGGGGGCCAGTGATGCCCAATTGAGCGACTGGAAAGTGTCTACGAGAGGAACAGCCGCGAGCCCGGCGATGTCGTCAGCGGATGCAGCAACTTCACTGGCCGCTTGGAAATTTCTTCCCAGCCAAGGTAAAGATCCAGCAATCGTCCAGATGGGATCAGTTGCCGCCGCATGAGCCTTGGCGGTATGCAACTTTAGCTCATCCACGGCCAAGGTCGCGCCAGTCACGTCATTCCTTAGCATGCTTGCTCTGAGCGGAGAAAGCAGCTGTGAAGCGGACTTCAGTTCGGCGCTGATAATCGTGGCCTTAAAACTTAGCCACACAGTAGCGGCACCGAGCAGACCAATGACTGCAATGGTCCACGCGGCGACCATAAGCAAACGGCGGTTGCGCTTACGACGGGATGTTGCCCCTGTTCGTGTACGACGAATGGTGCCACTCGACGCATCACCATTGTCTTCGAGTCCTACGTTCATCAGGGCCGCCCAAGTCCCCGATATGTCCATCCCGCAGCCCGCCACTTCCCTGCATCGAGGACATTCCGGCCATCGAGAATTCGCGGTGTAGTAACCGCCATTCGAGTTGCATAGGGGTCCATGTCCCGGTACTCCTGCCACTCGGTTAAGAGGAGCAACGCGTCTGAGTTGGCCAGCGCAGCATCCAAGTCAGGTTCGTATTGAAGTTCCGGAAATCGCTTGGCTGCATTTGAGAGCGCTTTGGGATCGGTCACAGTTACAACGGCTCCTTGCAGTTGAAGCTGTGCCGCGATGCTGAGAGCCGGCGAATCACGGACATCGTCGCTGTTCGGCTTGAAGGCTGCTCCAAGGACGGTGATTTTCTTACCGAGAAGTCCTCCACCGCAAAGTTCGCGAGTCAGTTCGACGACGCGTGTTCTGCGCCGCATATTAATGGCATCTACTTCGCGTAGGAAAGTCAGAGCCTGATCGGCCCCCAACTCGCCAGCACGTGCCATAAATGCACGAATGTCCTTGGGCAGGCAGCCCCCACCAAATCCGATACCAGCGTGCAGGAACTTTCGACCGATTCGGTCATCCATCCCAATAGCGTCTGCCAAACGTGTGACGTCGGCTCCAGCGGCTTCACATACTTCCGCCATGGCGTTAATGAACGAGATCTTGGTGGCCAGGAAAGAGTTGGCGGCGGTTTTGACCAGCTCTGCAGTTGGGTGATCCGTGACGAGTCGGGGAGTTCCCGTTGACAACGTTGAAGCGTATACCTCGTCGAGTATGGTCACCGCCGCGTGATCTTCCGAGCCGGAGGCAACGCCGTACACTAGGCGATCAGGCCTTAGAGTGTCAGCAACAGCGTGACCCTCACGGAGGAACTCGGGGTTCCATACCAAGTGTGCCTCAGGCTCCCGATCCAAGACCAATGCCTCCAGACGTGCCGCAGTACCAACCGGAACGGTTGACTTACCGACGACAACATTTCCCGGCTGAAGGTAGGGCAGCAACGCTGCAGTGGCAGCATCGACGAAAGTCAGGTCTGCGCCATTCTCCCCCTTCTTCTGCGGTGTGCCAACGCAAACGAAGTGGACTTCGCTCCCGGCCGCGGCCGACATATCGGTCGTAAACGAAAGCCGTCCTGTCTCTTGAACATCACGCAACAGTTCTTCGAGTCCAGGTTCATAAAAGGGTGCAGAGGCTGCTGACAGCTCGGCAATCTTGCGTTCGTCTACATCGATCCCGACCACTTCATGGCCGAGTTTTGCCATGCAGGCAGCGTGGACCGCTCCCAAGTAACCGCAACCAACTACTGAAATTCGCATGTTTCTTCTTTCGTCCCGCAGAGGGAGGTATCACAAACCGGACTACTTAATAAGCACCTGTGCCGCGGAATACGGCTCGGATGGTTCTCAGCAGAATGATCAGGTCTCCTGCCAGAGACCAGTTCTCGACGTAGTACAAGTCCAATCGCACGGAATCTTGCCATGAAAGATTTGAGCGGCCACTCACTTGCCATAGGCCGGTTAGACCAGGTTTCACCAATAACCTACGGCGGACGTCATGTTCGTACGCCTCGACTTCTTTGGGGAGAGGTGGGCGAGGGCCGACGAGGCTCATCGACCCGGCAAAAATATTGAACAACTGAGGAAGCTCGTCCAAGCTGAACTTCCGTAGAAAACGGCCGATGTTCGTTACCCTCGGGTCGTCTTTGATCTTGAATAGAACGCCGTGACCTTGGTTTTGTTCCGCGAGTTGTGCCAGTCGTTCCTCGGCGTCCACGACCATCGAGCGAAACTTCAGCATTCTGAAAGGCGCTCCTCCCATCCCCACACGCTCCTGCCTGAAAAGGACTGGGCCGGCGCTGTCCAGCTTTACGAGCAGGGCCAGAACTGCCATCATCGGGCAAGCAAAAACAATCATGACCCCAGAAACGATCACGTCAAAAAGGCGCTTGGCAACCCGTTGCCCGCCTTCGAGTGTTGGCGTCGTTACGTGAATAAGCGGCAGTCCAGCAACTTGCTGAGTGTGAATGCGCGGGCCAGCGATATCGGTCAATGCCGGGGCCATAATTAGGCCTATGTTCCTAGATGCAAGTTCCCAGCCCAGGTGCCGTAGCGTTTGTGGATGGAGTTGGACGCCGGCAGATACGGCTACGGCGTCGGCGTCGCAAGCCTCAATTGCGGCCAGAATGGATTTAGTTTCTGGCCTGTAGCCCAGAACGCGGAGCCCAGAATCCGGCTCGACGGTTGGCCCATCATGGGCACCGGGAGTGTAAGCAGCAACTGGGAGGTACCCGGCATGTTTGGCGCGCTCTAAGGACGCTGCCAGGTGCGCTACTGCACTTGGACCGCCCAATAGCAGCAGCCGGGACATGCTGCCGCCCTTCAGGCGTTCGACGTTCAGGTGCTGTCGTAAGAGCCAGCGCGCCGCCAGAAGTCCAGCGAGCCCTACGGGAAGGGCGATGCCCACATACCCTCTAGCGGTGTCCACGCGGACCACGTACGAAATAATTGCTACCATCCCAAAAAGCCAGAGCGAGGCGGCCGCGACCCTCTTGTATTCATCGGGCCCTGCTCCTAGAATCCGACTTTGTCTGCTATTCCACGCCCCTAGCATGAACCACCATGCAACGGCCAACAGCACAGACAGCCAGGCGTACGTAAACTCCTGGCCGGACACAACAAAGTTGGGTTCGAGTCCGAACCGGACTATGAAGGCTCCGACGACGGCCCAAGATACGACAAGTGCATCAACCACGCCCAAGAGGCGGGACGTCCGGATACGCCAATTCGCGTCGCGACTCAAAACAGAATCCCCCACTGGTAGTTGCCGCTGGAATAGCGAGTTTGAAGCTTGTCGATTATCGCCGAAGGGCTGTCGAGTTTTCGCGGTACCAGTTGACGGTCCCGCGGATGCCTTCTTCGAGACCGATCGACGCGGTCCACCCTGTAGCGGCAAGTTTGGAGACGTCAAGCAGCTTTCGGGGAGTCCCATCGGGCTTGGAGGAGTCCCATTCAATTTCACCCTGATAAGCAACGGCACCCGCTACGATTGACGCCAGGTCCCGGATGGTAACGTCGCTCCCTGTTCCAACGTTCACGTGCGAGGAGCCATCGTAGTGCTCCAACAGGTGCAGACAAGCGGCAGCCATATCGTCAACGTGGAGCAACTCGCGTCTTGGTGACCCGGTACCCCAGTTTGTGACACTTGTCGCACCCGAAGCTGCAGCCTCGTCGTAGCGCCGAATCAGAGCCGGAAGGACGTGGGACCCTTCGAGTGAGAAGTTGTCACCGGGCCCGTATAGGTTTGTTGGCATGGCAGAGATCCATGGCAGGCCATATTGGCGCCGAATGGCCTGTATCTGCATGATTCCGGCTATCTTCGCTATAGCATATGCGTCGTTGGTGGGCTCGAGGTGCCCGGTGAGCAGCGATTCTTCCCTGATTGGCTGATCAGCAAACTTGGGATAGATGCACGATGAGCCGAGGAACAGCAGCCGCTCGACCCCGTATTCCCGGGCGGCATCGAGAACATTCACTTGGATGCGTAGATTATCGCTCAGGAAATCTACAGGGTAGGTGTTGTTGGCCAAGATGCCACCCACCTTTGCCGCAGCAAGCACTACGTATCGCGGCTTGTTCTCCGAAAAGAACGCGAAAACGTCGTCACGGTTCTTTAGATCGAGCTCCGCTGATGTGCGTCCCATTAGGTTGCCGAAACCTTCGTTTTGAAGTTTTCGCCAGATCGCTGAGCCGACCAAGCCTCGGTGACCAGCCACGTAGAACTTTGCCGAACGATCAAGCGGCGCCGGCACGAACTCCAAGCCTGCAGCCATCAGCTCTTCCAGCTCTCGAGCTGCACGGAGTCAATCCAGTGATTGCCGGCGTGCTTCAAGGCCTCGACGTCCGCGTCTACCATGATCCGCGCCAACTCCGGCGTGTGGACCGATGCTTTCCAACCCAGTTTTTCTTGCGCCTTAGAAGCATCGCCTACGAGCGCGTCGACCTCTGTCGGGCGGAGGTACCGCTCGTCGAAGCGAACGTGATTCTCCCAGTTCAAGCCAGCGTGTTCAAAGGAGATCTGGAGGAAGTCACGCACGGTGTAGTTGCCTCCAGTTGCGAGGACAAAATCGTCCGGTTCGTCAACTTGAAGCATCCGCCACATGCCTTCAACATATTCGGCCGCGTAACCCCAGTCGCGCACTGCATCCAGGTTACCCATATAGAGCAGGTCCTGCTTGCCAGCTTTGATGGCGGCCACGGCTCGAGTTATCTTGCGAGTCACGAATGTCTCGCCTCTCCGTGGGGATTCGTGGTTGAAGAGGATTCCGTTAACTGCGAACATGCCGTACGCCTCGCGGTAGTTCTTGGTGATCCAATAGCTGTATACCTTGGCCGCACCGTACGGGGAGCGGGGGTAGAACGGGGTTTCCTCGCTTTGCGGCGGAGGGGTCGCTCCAAACATTTCGGAAGAAGAGGCTTGGTAAAACCGAGTCTCAATGCCGGACATGCGGACGGCTTCAAGGAGGCGAATCGTTCCTACGCCGGTAGTATCCGCCGTGTGCTCGGGTTCGTCGAATGAGACACGGACGTGAGACTGGGCGGCAAGATTGTAGACCTCGTCTGGCTTGATTTCAGCCAACAAAGTGACCAATCGGGCTCCGTCACTCAGGTCTCCATAGTGGAGAAAGAGTTGCGCTTTGGGGTCGTGCGGGTCCACGTAAAGGTGGTCGACTCTTGCCGTATTGAAGGTCGAAGCCCGCCGGATTAGGCCATGAACCTCGTAGCCTTTGCGGAGGAGCAGTTCGGCCAAGTAGGAGCCATCCTGTCCAGTGATGCCGGTGATAAGTGCTCGCTTAGCCATAGTGCCCCCATAGTGCAGAAAGAAGAGTCGCACAGCCTAGCGGCTGCGCGACGGTGCCAGACTCGTGATGAAATCATCATAGTGGCCAATCGCGGCAGCCTCCGCCAATGTTTCGTGACGATAGAGGAGGCCTAACTTTCCGAGTTCGGCCCGTTTCAGTGGGTTCTCACCGAGGGCTTCAGCTGCTTCCACGAGTGCGACGGGATCTGCGGGGTCCACCCGCACACCACCGCCTGATGCCGACAATTCGGAGGCCGTGACGCTCTGTTCATCTGTTGCTGCGATCACTGGGCGCCCAGCGTTGAAGTATGACGTTAACTTGCTGGGCACCGCCATCTCCTGCACGCCCGGGAGTTCATTAACGAGCAAAATGTCTGCTGAGGCCAGGGCTAACTGGAAGTCTTCTCCGGGCAATGGGTCTACAAAATTCAATCTACTAACGCCGTACGCGGTTGTTTCCAGTTGCCGGCGCTGGTTCCCGTCACCCATCAAAACGAACCGAACCCGGCTATCTCGCGAGGCCGATACGCGTGCCGCATCGATTACATTCTCGAGGCCTTGCTTCTTGCCCATGTTCCCAGCATGGAGAACAACGATGTCAGTTTCGCTCCAGCCGAGTTTTTCGCGCATTTCTGCACGGCCCGAGCTCGGTGAGGGCGGCAAGTGAGTCCAGTTGCGAATTACTCGTACCTTGTCCTGAGACACTCGCAACGTTCCGACGACGTACCTTGCAAAGCGGTCGTGGATAACCACTACACCATCTGAGGCCCTGAGAATCCACGACTCGAGGCGTGACATCGCCCTGGCCGACACGCTGTTGCCCGTTCCGGTTTCGATGATTCCACGACTGTAAATATCCTGTACCCAGATCCCGACACTCGGGCGGCCCCTCTGCAGATGCGCTCTGAGTACAACCAACCCACTGGAAAATAGCGCTGGGCTGACCACGAGTACGAAATCGGGGTCCGCCCAATTTGAGAACATTGCACGGACTCCGAAGCTTAACTCCATGTGCATCCGGTGAAAGATCGAGGGCTTCAGCGGAACATGATGCCTGAGGCGCTTAACACGGACACCATTGATTACTTCATTTTTTGACCAACTACCGTAGCCATCTCGCAGGCGCCACTCCGGGTAGTGGGGGACTCCAGTAATGACCTGAACGTCATGCCCGCCGGCAGCAAGGCCCTCCGCCAAGCTAGTCGTGTACGGGGCATTTCCCGTTGGTTCGGGCGAGTAGTTCAAACCAACGATGGTGATCCTGAGTTTCGAAGTACTCTTTGCTGACGGCGTCTCCAATGGCCCCTGACTTTCTATTCGGCTACGATTCCCCATGTATCGTGACACGAACGGCAGTCGTTCGCGTCGACGTGACGCCACAAAGATCTGTCGGTCGACGGCTTTCCGGACGGCCGCCCGCGAGCCCGAGCGTCAATCGGACATTATGACGCCGTGAGCGGTGCGAAGCACACTCAGCATGACAGTTGTCTGCAGCTTGGAGTCGAAACAGGGAATGGAGCGCGAAATGGGGGAACCGAAAGGCAGTCCCGAGCTGGCTCGGAAGCCAAAGGTGATCAATCTGGCAGAGGCCCCGGGCGAACGGGAGGCTTGGAACCGGCCATCTTGGTACGTATACGTATGGGGCCTCGTCGAACTCATACTCATAACGAACCCGCTTCAGATCAGCTCCAAAATCCGCATTACGGTCCTGAGAATGTTCGGTGCGTCCATCGGGCCCGGCGTCATCTTCCGGCCTCGAACTAGAGTTAGGTTCCCTTGGAAACTTGAGATTGGGGCCCGATCTTGGATCGGAGAAGGCGTCTGGATCCATAATCAAGAGAGAGTCGTAATTGGTTCTGACGTCGTTATCTCTCAGGAGACTATTCTCACGACTGGCAGTCACGCGCACCGACGGGATATGGCGCTAATAACAAGCCCGATCTCCGTGGGGGATGGAACCTGGATTACAACAAGGTGCCTTGTCCAAGGTGGAACGACACTTGGACAGTCGTCATTGTTGACGCCGCTGACTGTTGTCCGGGGATCGTTTCCGCCCAATTCGATTATTTCTGGGAACCCGGGCACCGTAGTAGGGCCTCGATTCAAATGAACAACGCTGAATCCAAAGCTTCCAAGATCACCCACGTCGTCTCGTACGTTTCTATAGACGGCGCCTATGGCGGACCAGTAGCTGTAGCTATGGGTCAGATCGCTGAGTTGGCTCGCCGCGGGCATGAGACCGAACTGATGGCTGGCTGGGACGGTTTTCAAGAAGTGGACATCCCAAATGCGCATGTGACTTTACTTGCAGTTCAGCGGATTGGCCCTGGTTTCATCGGGCTTGTATCGCCGAAACTTTGGATGCTGCTACTGCGTAAATCTAGGCCGAGCGACGCCTTTCACATTCACATGGGGCGGGACCCCATAAGCCTCATAAGCGCATGGATATTGATGCTCAAGCGTATTCCATACGTCGTTCAAACTCATGGAATGATAATGCCAAGGCGATCCCTTCGCGTCCGATTAATCGACACCGCTATAACCCGTCGCGTCCTCAAGTCCGCCCGTCGCGTCCTTGTCCTCACAGGCGCTGAGGCCAAAGGTATCAACCACATCTGTCAAGGTGATGCGAAAGTCGAACTCATTCCGAATGGCATTACCCTGGCGCCGCGGCAACCGATCGAGCGCCAGACGAATAGAATTTTGTTTTTGGCGAGGCTTCACCCAAGAAAACGCGTAATGGCGTTCGCTGAAATGTGCCGAATTCTAGTAGAGGCGGGGGCCGAGTTCACAGCACACGTGGTGGGTCCCGACGAGGGTGACCTTGCATCGCTGCGTGCTTATATCCGAGAGTTTGGGCTGTCTCGAAACCTCACATACGAAGGTCCAGTAGGGCCTGGAGACTCACTGCAGTGGCTAGCGAGTAGCGCGGTCTTCGTTCTGCCCAGCGTAGGCGAGGTGTTTCCTATGACCGTATTGGAGGCACTCGCTGCCGGCACGCCTGTAGTGACAACGGCAGATTCAGGGTTAGCGCCAATGTTGGTGAAACTTGGGGCAGCGGCAGTGACCAATGGATCTCCTCAGGAACTCGCGAACGAAGTAGCGAAGCTGCTAAGCGATGAGGGCTACCGGAGCTCGCTGGTCCGCCAAGGCTATCGGGCTGTTGAACAGGAACTCAATATTGGAGCAGTAGCGGCGCAGCTTGAGACCGCCTACGACTCCTGAACCGCTTTCCAGCTGGCCAAGCACGGCGTCCCACAGGCCGTCCTGTTGCACCTACGACGTAGATCGGAATGACCTGAATTGGATAGACGCATGAGAATTGTCATGACTTCTGAGCGGTTGCCGCCAAGCCGTGGTGGACTTTCTACAGTTGCGGCCATACTTGATGCCGGGCTGACAGCACGAGGCCATGAACTGGTCATAGTTACAGGTGAGCGAAGCCGCGAAGCCTACGGGACGACTGCCCGGATTATGAGACTGAACTCGCTCAGGCACTGGTGGCTATATTTTCGTCTTCTTCTTCAGGCTGATGTTGTGCTGCAGAACAACATCTCAAGCAAAACGCTCATTCTTCCATTGCTGCTGCGTAAGCCCACGGTAGTTGCATTGCACATTTGGCTTGAGACGCCTGATGGGCGAATTACATGGCGCGAGCGACTGAAGATTCTATTGCTTAGGAGATGCACAAGGATCATCACTCCAAATCTTGAGATCACCGATCGATTCGGCGGTGATGGACAATACGTGACAAATGGCTACGATGAAGCGACTTTCTCGCAGAAACGTGAATGGTGCGATCGTGAATATGCATTTGTCGTTGTCGCCCGCCTGATCGAGGATAAAGGCGTGCGGCAGCTTTTGGAGGCGTTCGCATTGGTAAGCCAGGATCGCCCCGATTACGTTTTGAATGTAGTCGGCACGGGTCCGGAGGAGGCTAAGCTTATGAAACTTGCCACTGACCTAAATATCTACACAAAGGTCAGGTTTCTTGGCGCCCTCGATCCACAAGGCGTCTCTGAGGTCTTGAACAACTCACGAGTTTTGTGTGTGCCGTCCATGTGGGATGAAGTTTTTGGGATAGTAGCCTTGGAAGGAATGGGATGTGGGCTGCCAGTCATCGCCACAAACGTGAGCGGGCTCACGGATGCTCACCATGGTTACGGACTGCTCGTTGAGCCCAATGAGGAAGTGATCAAAAACTTTGCAGAGGCGATGAAAACGATCACTTCAACACCGAACAGGCCGCTGGACTACCTCACCGACGTCGAAGCGTATTTGAAGACTAGGAATAGAAGAGCCATGGTCGATGCCTATGAAACCGTGATGCGTGAGATTTGCTGACAATAGATCACTGTTGCGCGGGCAGGATCTTTCTGTGAGTAGGGCATGGTTGCGCAAGGGACTATCTTTTGTTAGCGGCAATGTACTGCTTCAGGTACTAGGGTTCGCAACCGGGATCATCATTGTGCGGGTCCTAAGCATCCAAGAGTATGCGCTTTATAGCATTTACATAGGTCTCATATTTGCTATGACAAGCCTGTCGGACGCCGGCGTCGGCAGCACCTTGCTGGCGCATGGGGCAAAGGTGAAAGACAGCCCCGATGAGTTGGGAGCCTGGTTCAGAAGTGGGCTAAGATTCCGACGCCGAGTCGGTCTGTGGCTCTCGTTTTTTGCTCTGGCATGCCTGCTATTCCTGTTCAACACCAACGGTGCATCTCTATGGGAGATGCTCTTGGCAGCAGCACTGATGATTGTGACATTGGAGTCTGTATACCAGCGCGGTATCTGGCAGGTGTACTTTCGGCTTCAATTGCGAGCGAACGAAGCCCAAAACGTTCTCGTTGGTTCAGCAGTTGTGCGGCTTGTGCTGGTGATTGCTGCTATCGTCATTCCACAGCAAATTCTCCCATATCTTCTTTTCACCACTGCTGTTACATACTGGCTAGAAGCGTGGCTTCTTACCCGTAGGGGACGAATCACCTCTGCGTGGGGTAACGCGGATCACCCTGACGCGCGGGTTGCTTTGCGCAAGGCTTTCACCCAGGTGTTACCAATGAACCTGGTAAATGTCCTGCGCGGTCAGTCAGTCGTGTTTGTGCTGAGCGTTCTTGGCTCTACCGTCGTTGTATCGCAAGTTGCCGCCCTGTCACGCTTCTCGATGGTCTTCGCGGTCCTGAACGCCGTGGTGCTTGAAATGCTCTCTCCTCGAATCGCGCTACTGGCGACTTCTAGGCAGAGTGTGGCCGCTGCAATGACCAAAATTTTGACGGTCTATTTACTTTGTTCCTCGGTCGTTGTGCTATGCATGGTCCCGGCTTCTAGCCTCATACTTGGGCTCCTGGGCCCCAATTATTCAGGGCTAGATCAGGAATTGATTGTGATTTCTGTTGGGAGTGTTGGGATTAACCTCGCCATTGCTTGGGGTTCACTCAATCATTCAAGGCTCTGGCTCGCAGGATCTTGGTCGCTATTTCCGCTGACCGTGCTTTGGGGGTTTGTCGGTGCAACTTCTATTGACTTGGCGACCAGTGCGGGTGCAGCACTCTTTACAGCTACGCAAGCCATTCCATTGCTGATGACAGAGGGCATCAGAAGTGCACTCGGTTATCGTTCTGCGACGGGAGAGTCGAGAGATATGCGTTGACGGATGAGCCGGGCTGGGGAACCAGCATAAATTCCTTCGGGGGGCAGACTCTTCGTCACAACGGAGCCAGAGCCAACGATCACATCATTACCAAGGACGGCACCGGGCAGGACGATGACTCGGGTTCCAAGCCACGCGCGTGATCCAATTACTATCGGTTTCTCATACATTCCTTGATCTTGGATCGGTATGCCAACATTCGGGGACCGATGCGTGTGTGTGAGAAGGATTGATTCGAAACCGATAAGAGCGGAGGACTCCAAAGTTAGTCCTCCACGTGCGTCGAGTACCGAGTCTCTAGCTACGACCACACCTGCTTCAAGGACCAAGCCGGCGGGCCCCATGATTCTCACGCCTTGGCCGATGTAGACGGACTCTGCAATACTCGCGCCCAGCCGCCTAAGCACCGTCTGTCTCACATCCCTGACGAGCCGACCAGGCAAAACCCGAAGCAGGTAATTGTCGATTTTCAGAAGCAGACTTTCAAGTTTCAAGCAACTGTCCTTACGTGAGACGCCTAGGTGGCCGAGTTCCAGTGCGCGGCCCGCCTTCTGAAGCGTGTTAACTGGCACTGAGAGACTACACTGGCAAGGGGTCCCGAGTGTTCGCCTATTCGATCATAAGCAAAACTGCCGGATTACGCGGCCTGTCCAGGGCTTCCTTGACAGCCCCTATAGCCGTTCAACTCTGAAGGAAGACTGAAGTGGGAAAGACTATTGGCATGGCCACTTTAGTGTTTGCAGCGGCCATCGTCACGTTTCTACATCAAGATGCTCTTCTTCCGGCATTTTTGGTCCCAGCCGCCACGGGTATGTTTTGGTGTCTCGGGGCTAAAGGTCACCGGAAGTATCCCTTGGCCGGGATCGTCGTATTGGCATTGAGTGGCTGCTTGGCGCTGGGATACAGCCTTTACCCGCTTATTGAGAATGAAGCCCTTGTTTCGATGCGCATTCCGTTTTCGAGGCTGGCCTACGATGCCGCTTTTGCTGTCATATTTCTTTCGATTGTGAGTATCTTCTTCGGTGGATTGTTTTTCCTGCGCCCCCCCGCACGCAGGCAAATTGAGGATGAATCCAATCGGCTCGAAGTGCTGGTCAGCTTGCATGCAGGTAAGTTGCTTGCTTTGTCGGTGATTCCGCTAATTCTGTACATAGTTGGTTACGGCCCGGCCGGTCTGTTAGAGAGGCGCCACTACTTGGAGATGGCCGGGCCGCAGCTTATTGTCAGCGCAAGCTCGATCTTCGGACCAGTCGGAGCAGTCTTGGCCTCAATTGTCCTAATTGTCAGGCGGTCCCCGCGGCACTTGCGAACGACTGCGGGGTTGTTGCTCGGGGGATACTTCGTTGTGATGATCTCCACCGGATCAAGGGCCGTTGCTGTATTGCCGCTCATTCTTCTCTGGCTGTTCATCGAGTTTCGAAAACCAGGAAAGCTTGGGGCCGCAATATCTGTTGTTGGTAGTTTGTTCAGCGTTGTAGTTCTCCTCAATGCTTCATTAGTTTTCAGGCTGGAAGCAGTTGGTGCCGGGCTACTGCCTTACCTCGATGTCCTAACTGAAAAGTCCGACAGACTTTTCGAAGTTCGGTTCGGGCAGTTGGTTGGTAACGTTTTGTTTGGGGTTCCCCTGACCGGCGATATCGTTATGTCCGGCCAACTGGACCAACAATATTTTTGGACGTCAATTAATCCATTGCCAGGAGGGCTGACGGACTGGAGCTCGATTCTGGGAGAACTCAGCTGGGGGCCTGCGACGCCATTCAATACCTTCGGTGAGCTCTACGCATATGGCATTATTTATGTTGTTATGTTTATGTTTTCCGTTGGTGCCTTGGTATCCGGATTGGACAATATCATTTCTTCATTCGATGGTGCGCTGAGGCAGACTCTCACCTTGGTTGCCGTCATTTCCCTGCTGCTCTTCGCTTCTGCGGTGTTTCAGTACCCTGTGCGCAACGCATCGAGAATCGTCTGGTACCTAGCCGTTGTTGTAGCTGGATTGGCTATGTTGAAGAGCAAGGCATTGTCGTCGCAGTTCGGTACGCCGTCGTTGGCGCGCAATTTCGATGGCTGATGTCTCGGTCTGAGATTGCAGAACAGTCGTCCGATGCAAGCGTCTCTTGAAGGGCGTGTGAAGCCGTCAAAGGACCTAGCTTGTAGCTCCATGAATCAGTTTCTCGCCGTCTGCGCGGTGTCCCTTCCTCATGGAGCCCGCCGGTTCGCTTTCATCTGACCGCAATGGAAGCAGGTCACCTTCGGGCCAGTGCCGTCGCTCGAAGCGACGGCACTAGCTAGGCCAAAATATGTAACGCTTGGTTGTAGTCGTTGTGCCTCGACGTCGCTGTAGTAACCCACATTGCCGGTGCTGTGCGGCATACTTCGAATCGCAGAGGCCGAAGGGAAGGCCAGTAAAAGCGCTGCGCGTCGGCCAGGGCGACTTCTCGGCGGCCCTCACTGTGCGGGACCACCCCAAATACCCGGTCGCCCATTGGCGCCAGTTCCGACTCCACGCAAACGCTGAGCCCGCCTATGGCAGCGCGCAGCGATGCCCGCCTAGGTTCCGAACAACGTCGGGGCCTTTGACAGCCTTTCGGTCGGCGGCCTGGTCGTTGCGGATCTTGGATGCCTCGCCGCATCTCACCCCGAAACCAAGCTCACGCCGGCGCGCCGCTCGCATCCACTGGAGATGCAGCGAAAGTTGACGACCTGATGCGGGGAACCCTGACGAGACAGCCATGATCAGCTGGGTCCGCCGTGGAGGGCCAGCTGCCAGCGTCCCTTCGGTGCTAGCCGCATGGCACGAGCGGTCTACTAGCAGTGATGAGTGTCGTTGCGACGACAGGGGAGCCGAGGTCGTCGAAGCGGCCAGCTGCGGGGGGGCCACTGACAGATTTTGGCGGCTGGGAAGTCGCACAAGTAGATCTTCATGGAGTAGCTCGCGGAATTGGAGTTTTTTGCCGGCGCAAGGCTGGGGCATCCCCAGCTGTTCCCATGCCCTCGCACCGGCTGCCGGTGGTCCAATAGGTCCTCGAACGAGGGCTCGCCGTCGCAGGCCTAATCAGTAAGTGGCCCCCGGCGAGCAGGCGGGTCGCACGACTCCTCGGACACGCAGTTCAATGGGCATACCGAGCCCGTATGGTCGCAGCAGCGCGAACTCTCCTTGTACGGATCGTGGCAGAAGATGACGAACCTGACGTCGCGGGAGTGCAGGCAGGACAGGTCGAGCAGGTGGCCGGTGTTGAACGCAGCAGTCACACGGCTGGGGGTGACCCGGCGTGCCACATGCGGTTCGACGAGAACAGCTACCGCCTGTGCTCGAAGGCATCGATCAGCGGGACCAGCAGCGGCTGGGTCGACCCCGACCATTGGCAATCGCCGGCAGGGCCGCTGCGATCACGTCCCCGTGCGCCGCCTCTCGGACCATCAGCGAGTCGGATTGCTGATGCAAGGAATCGCGGTCGATGAGGTGCGGCGACGCGGTAAGGCCGGTCTCCTCGTGGCATGTTGTCGGATGATCCCTGCTGTCACCGTCGGCCCCACCGAACCTCGTCTGGGCCGGCCCGGTGGCGGAAAGGTCGGTGCCGGTCGCGCGCCCGCGGAGGCGAGGCCCCGGCATTTCGCGGTAAGTAGCTCTGTCAGCGAGCGTCATCGCGCTGGCGTTGGCGCCCATCCAGCGCAGTGCACTCCCGACTTCCAGATCAATTCCCGCACTGTTCGGGTCCGGCGGCCCGGCCGACGTTGCATTAGCAGGCTCAACCGACCGCTCGAACCGCCCTGAGGCCGTCGCTAACCTTAACGGAATCTCGATACCCACCAGAACTTGGATGAGCCGAAAAAGTGCCCACGCTGCTGGGCGGAAGTGCCGCTCCATGTCCATCGACGACGGATCACATGGGGCCGTGGATTTGTCGGAACTTGAGGCGAACCACAGATATTTCTGTCACGGTAAAACCAACGTTTAGCGGAGGGGCCACCGGTCCAACAGCGGATTTCTGGATGTGCGGTTCTGGTCGGAAACGACGGGCGCGTCGTCCTTCCCGTCCGATTCGCAGTTTCCCTCATTGTGCGAGCGTAGGGTGCCGGTGGTGTCTCCGCTCTACGTCTGGACATCGCACTCCGCTTGGTCTGTCCGTCAGTACCACCACGTAGCTTCGCGCGACTTCCAGGCCCGGTGCTGCGCTGGATGCAGCGCGGCCAGCGGACCAGATCACCGGTTCCTGGCGCTGACACTAGTGTTGGGAGAACTGCTAGTTCCCACGGAAACACTGCTCGGCGTCAAGAGCATCGATTCCGTGCCTGGACGGGCCATGAATCCCCGATGATTACCAAGTCGGAGTGTATGAGCCCGTTAGATACTCGACGCCAGTAAACGAGCCGCGTCTAGCGGCCTGCCGGAACTATCAAGGCACCAAGCTGTGACCAAACTTCGGCGCTATAGGCCTCCCAAGAACACCCAAGGCGATTGCGTGCAGAGGTAGCCCGATCACGGAAGGATTCCGCCCGCGCTCTCCTGCCTTCTACAGTCAACTTGGACAAGGAGCTGATGGCACTGACCAGAGAACTGGCGTCGGCTGCGGGAACGATGAGGCCTTCCTCGGGTGATAAGAATTCGGCAGCTCCAACATGGTCAGTGACGATTACAGGCAAGCCACAAGCCAGTGCTTCCGGTACTGCTAGTACAAAGTTGTCTTCCAGACTCGGATATACGAAGGCGTCCGATTCATTCATGTATGAAACGAGGCGATCGGTAGACATTACGCCTAAGTACCTGCAGTTGTCAGGCAAGTCCTCCAGCACAGCTGGATGCACGGTGGGGCCAACTAGGCTCAAGCGAATATCCGGCAGTCGGCGCATTGCGGTAAATAGAAACGGCAGTCCCTTGCCGTAGCGAATCTGGCCGGCATAAATAAGCTCAATTTTCCGTGATTCACGCGGGTGGTTGCCCGGTCTAAAATGAGTGAGGTCCACACCGTAGGGGACTTGTACAATTTGACGATCGGACTTTCCGTAAGTTTGCATCTGACTTGAAACGAAAGCCGAAGGAGTCAAGACGTAATCAGCGGCTTCGATCTCTGCGGTAATGCGGGAAATATGATCCATAGGATGGAGGTATTCTTCTATTAATCTCTTGGGATACGCCTGCAAGAGCAATTCATTATGTACAGCAGGATGCGAGTCCACTTCGTGGAATACTCTGACTAAGTGTGGATTGCTAGTGAAGGTTTCTAAGCTGGCGCCAGGCATGCCGACAACAATTGATGTTTCGGTGGGTATCCTACGACTGACGACGTGGTCGAATTCGGCTTTCCAGCTATTGAGAAATGCTCCAAGCTTTACGCCATTCCTCGAAAATTTGTACAGGAGCCGGCGGAGTTCCAGGGAGGGCATGACCTCTTCGAGTTGTGGCAACTCGGGTAAGCCTCGGTTTAGCCGACCTGACAAGTTTCTTAGTCCGGGGATCCGTGCAGTGGCCTTGGCAACAATACGATTGCCACCACGTGATGGTGTAAGCACCACATCAAGTAGGGATCTATTGGATAGGTATCGGGACTGCTGAAGAATCGCACCCTCGGGGTAGGGGACCGATAAGGAAACTCTTGGATGCTCGCCGGAAGCCAAGATCTTCATTAGTGGTCCTCTTTGCGCGAAAGGTACTCCGACATGGCTGATTCGACGTCTGCGGCAGCCGCCTTCGCATATGACTCCCAGTCCAATTGTGCTGTACTGACGATGGCTTTTTCGGAAAATTCTCTGTGTAATTCAGGGGAATCTATGAGGCGACGTACAGACGTTGCAATCGCCTTGGAGGATTTCGAGGGTATGACAAAACCGCACTTGTCATGAACGCCTAGGTCGGTGGCAGCAGTGAGCGGTGTTGCGAGTACGGGGAGTCCGTTGGCCAATGCTTCCACAATGACTAGCCCGTAGCCTTCAAATATGCTGGGCAAAACGAAGAGGTCCTGGTCGCGAAACTCTTCAAATAGCTCACCGCGGGGCATTGGAGGCACGACGCGAACATTTTCGGTGAGGTCTCTTTCGCGGACCATTTGAGATAGCTTTTCAACATCGCGGGATACGGCCAAGAGTTTGACCTTTCTCCCCTCATCAATCAGCTGCTGAATTCCATCCAGCAAGTAGGGAAGACCCTTTTGCTCACTTGCCCGTCCAACATAAACTATACGAAATGCTCCCGATTTCTCCTCTCCAGCCCATTTTCGTGTCCGTTCGCCACTTTTGATTGCTGGAAACCCCAGTGATCGTCTGATGATGGGTTGCTGAAGGCCTGCGTCTCGGAGTGACTCGGCGACGAATGTACTCGATGCAAGAAAATGTGTTGCACCAAACAACTCAGAAGCCTTAATGCGCTCCTCGGGCAACATCGTATCCACCTGCTTTGGATCCAGTTTCCGCACTAGCCCCATGGCTGGTTGGGGTAAATACACCAACAGAGGTATGTTATTTGCGAAACAATACTCGGAGAGAATCGGGTTCATTGACCCGGTCGCGATTACAAAATCTGGCCTCGATCGTTTGATTCTGCGGATTGCTTCTTTTTGAACCCGGAGGATCATCTTGTTGTGGACAGCGAGGTTGAGGCCAAGGCGATCGGTGCGTTCCAGTACTACACGACATATATCGTGGGCGACTCCGGCGTTGTGGACGTTGGAACGGACTAAAGCACCGGGAAGCCGTCGCCGCTCAAGCTCCCGGCGGATTGGGGAGACTATGAAAGGCTGCTCGAGATTTTGGTCGGCGGGAACTGCGAACGACGTGATGAAATCCACGCTGTGTCCTCTGCCAACCAATCCGTGCGACACCCACCGGACGGCAGGATGGCTCGATGGGGCGCTTACTAGTATCTTCATCGGTTAGCCGTTCTCGTTGCCTTGCCTAAAACGTGCCTGGATACGGTTGGACGCTTCCCAGTATTGCCTGGCCGGCTAGCCGGCTCGGGCGCAATCCGCCGCTTCATGCGGTCCAACGACGTTAGGGTCGCCTGGCTTGGCGCGTGTACAGATGGTTACTCTTCGTCCAGTACTCCTCGGTCGAAGAAATGCGTCGGGCGGGATTTCCTGCCCAGACTTCGTCATCCGGGACGGAACGCGTGACCACCGCCCCACTACCGATGATTGCGCCGTCCCCGATCGTGACGCCCGGGAGAATCGTGACGCCTAGACCCACGAAGGCAGCATTCCCGATTTTTACAGGCGCAATGCGCTTGATCTCAGTAGCCTGATCCCCACTCATGCGTTCTGAAACGCGATCGAGGCTGAAGTCATGCGTCAGTATTTTGACGTGATGGCTAATGACGCAGCGATCACCAAGTTCGATAGAGCCTGGACTGGATATGTCCCAGAAGGTCGTTGGACTGATCCATAGGGGCAAACCATTGATAGCAATGCCTGACCGTCTAAGTAGCGACGCAGATACCTTGCGGTACGCGTGCTGACTAAAGCGATCAATAACTGACGCAGGCGCCAAAAACCGATGATACACAAGTACTCCTCTATTAGCTTTGAAGGTTCGTCACGCCTGGTCGTTCAGATAAGGACCGGTGGCGCCGTCACGCGTTGTTGTTCCGCACGCGGGTATCAATTGCATCAGCCGGTATCTTCAGGAACAGCGGGCGACCAACAGCCTAGTGGTCGTCTCGGGGAAACCTTCCAGCCGGTCTCCCGGCCGCCGCCAAATCACCAGGTGATGTGTCATGGGTCGTTGGTCGGACGTCATTGCTGGTCTTCTTGCCGGTTCGGGAACGAGCTGAATGAGGGGCGGCACCCGAATCCGTGTCAGCGTCGTTGCTGTAATACGAGTATTCGTAGGCGTCGGGGCCCTTGACTGGCAAACGATTCAGTACGACGCCGAGTAGTTCAGCGCCGACAAGATTTAGGGCGTTGACCGATTTTTCCAGATCGTGCCGCTTGAGCCTTTGAACACCCACGACGAGCAACACGCCGCCAACGTGTTGCGAGAGCACCGCTGCATCTGTAACTGGCAGGAGAGGCGGGGCGTCAATAATTATGGTGTCGAAAGCCTGTTCTAGGCGCGACACAAGGTGCTTCATTTCGTCGGAACCGAGCAGTTCGCTCGGATTCGGGGGTATTTGACCCGATGTCAGGACGAAGAGGTTGTCCTCACCCCAAGGCTGAAGCAGATCATTCACGTCGGCAGATCCAACGAGGGCCGTCGTGAGTCCAGCGCTACGATCCAAACCCAAATATTCACTCACCATTGGGCGGCGCAGGTCAGCGTCTATCAGGCAAACGGTCTGGCCAGCCTGAGCCAGAGCAATGGCCAGATTCGTGGCTGTGGTGCTCTTGCCTTCGCTTGGGAGTGATGATGTAACCAGTACGGATTTGGCGCGTCCTGAAACATTTGCGAATTGCAGGTTGGTCCGCAACTGCCGAAAGGACTCCGCCCGTGGACTTTGAGGCCCAGTCTGGGTCAGAAGCGGCTTCCTAGTGGCATCCTGATCGAAGGCAATCCCTCCCAGTAGGGGCGCGTCCGTCACGAGTCGCACCTCATTTTCACCTCGGATTCTGTTGTCCAGTGTTGTCCGCAGTACCGATGAGGCAAAGCCCAACGCCAGTCCGACTATCAGGCCCAAAATTAGGTTTAAGCGGGTATTCGGTGACGAAGGAGAAACAGGAGCCGTAGCCGGTTTTATGATTGAAAGGGCGACCGGTGAAGTCCCCCCAGCTTTGGGCCTCTCCAGCTTGTCAATGGCATTGACCAAACTACTGGCGACAGCTTGAGCGATGGCTGCCGCCTGGACCGGTGAATTATCTACCACAGAGATATTTATCAGTACGGTGTTTGCCTCGGTGCTGGCCGTAACCTTGCCGGCTAGTTCAGCGGCGGTGAGCTCGAGCCCCAAGGTATCGATTGCCGGCTGTAGCACCACCGGCGAGTCCACCGTCTTGACGTAAGACTGCACGCGCGCCTGCGTAAACGTGTTGCCCTGCTGCAACTCCTGGACCGAACCTGAGCTCTGGATAGCCACAAAGAGTTGCGTCTCTGCTGCGTACGTGGGCTTGGTGAGAACAGATGCCAAGCCACCCGCCAAGATCCCGGCCAACGCCATTGCAGCGATCAAGATCCAATTGCGCCGCAGGATGCGCAAGTTATCGCGAAGATCCAAAACCGGGGTCCCCCTGTATTGAGTGCAGGGGGCCGCCATTTGGCACGCCCCCAGAACGGCATTATTCGTGCGGTCTGATTGATTGTACCCGGCGCATGTGCTGAGAGTCTTTCTCCGCCATGATCGTTGGTGGTGCTTGTGGATTTCTTTAAGGGGTTTGGCCTCCTTCCGGATGGCCCACGCGTGCAGGTAGACGTCCGATGTTCATTCGGGTCTCCAAACGCGTCGCATTCGCGATCGACCGTGCCGGGCGGGTGTTGACCCTACCTGTACTACCGCGTATCCACATCCTCAAACACCAGAAAAGTCTGCGTATCCAGCACGCCCGGCATGGACTGTAGCTGATCAAAGATCACCCGGCGCAGGTCCACGTTATCCACTGCCCGCACCAGCAGGATCACGTCGAAGTCGCCGCCCACAAGCGCAATGTGGTGCACCTCGGGGATGGCCCGCAGCAGCTCCCGCAGCTCGCGCCAGGAATGCTGCCTCACCTTGAGCGTCACATAGGCGGATGATTTCAGCCCCGCCTTAATCGGATCCACCAACGCCGTGAACTTGGTCAGCACGCCCTCGCCGGTCAGCCTGGCAATGCGCGTGTACGCGTGCGCCCGTGAGATGTGGACGTTCTCGGCCACCTGCGTCACGGACATCCTGCCGTCCCGCGTCAGCTCCGCGATGATGTTGCGGTCCACGTCGTCCAGCGGCACGGCAGCCTGCTCGGGTTCGGCTCCAGCCATATCGTCTACAACCCCTGTCGGTAATGCAGCTCACACTTACGATTCGTCTTCCAGAATAGGTGAACCGGCCGTACTTCTCCACGATTCGCGGCGGGACTGGATACGAAACATCATCCGGGACCATACTGAAAACGAATAGTGGCTACAGAAGGACGGACCAATGACGATCTCCGCGGACCACACTGCGCCCGGCCAGACGGGGCAGGGCCGGCAGTCGCCCGACCACAGCGAGGAACCCCGAAACGAAGGCCCCGTCGCCGAGGCGGTGCGCAAGTTCGGCATCACGGCGGAAGACTACATGCTTCCGGCCCGCCACCAGATCCAGATGGTGGACCAGCACGGCAACCTGAAGCCCCACTCCGAACAGGGCGCCGAACCCGGACACGAGTACCCGCTGCCCGGCGACGAGGAACTGCTCGCAGCCTACGAGCAGCTCGTCGTCGGCCGCCGCGTCAATGACCAGAACTCCGCCCTGGTCCGGCAGGGCCGCATGGCCGTCTACCCCTCCAGCCACGGCCAGGAGGCCTGCCAGGTTGCGGCAGCACTCTGCCTGTCGGAGGGCGATTGGCTCTTCCCCACCTACCGGGACTCTGTCGCCGTCATGACCCGCGGCGTGGACCCCGTGCAGACCATGACCCTCTTCCGCGGCGACTGGCACAGCGGCTATGATTCGGCCAAGTACAAGGTCGGCATCCAGTGCACCCCGCTCACCACCCAGCTGCTCCACGGAGTCGGCGTCGCCCACGCCGCCAAGCTGCGAGGCGAGGACACCGTGGTCCTGGCAATGTGCGGCGACGGCGCCACCAGCGAAGGCGACTTCCACGAGGCCCTGAACTTCGCCGCCGTCTTCCACCTGCCCGTCGTCTTCTTCGTACAGAACAACCAGTACGCCATCTCCGTCCCGCTGGCCCACCAGTCCGTGGCGCCGTCGCTCGCCCACAAGGCCGTGGGCTACGGCATGGCCGGCGAACGTGTGGACGGCAACGACGTCGTCGCGCTTCTCGCCGTGCTGGACCGCGCCGTCAAGCTCGCCCGCGAAGGCTCCGGCCCGCTCCTGGTGGAAGCTCACACCTACCGCATGCAGGCCCATACCAACGCGGACGACGCCACCCGCTACCGCCAGGACAGCGAGGTGGCCCAGTGGGTGGCCCGGGATCCGCTGACGCGGATGAAAACGTACCTCGCGGACAAGGGGCTGCTGAACGACGACGGCGAGGCCCGGATCGCGGAAAAGGCGGAAGCAGTTGCCACGCAGCTGCGCAACGGCCTCAGCGAGGACGTTCCGGTGGACCCGCAGGACCTCTTCAAGTACGTCTTCTCGACGCCGACCCCGCAGCTCAAGGAACAGTCCGCCCTGCTGGCCGACGAACTCGCCCGCGAGGCCAGCGCCAGCGCTTCAACCAACCCGGAGTCCGCAAAATGAGCACCGTCACCTCCGCAGCCAACGGCAACGTCAGCTCCGCCACCGCCCGGGCAGCCGCCTCGGCCGCGGCCACCGCGGAAGCGACAGGACCGCAGCCCGTCACCATGGCCAAAGCCCTGAACACCGCCATGGCCGACGCCATGCACTCCGACAAATCCGTCCTGGTCTTCGGCGAGGACGTCGGCATGCTGGGCGGCGTCTTCCGCATCACCGACGGACTCACTAAGACCTTCGGCGAGCAGCGCTGCTTCGACACCCCGCTCGCCGAATCCGGCATCGTGGGCATGGCCGTCGGCATGGCCATGAACGGCATGCGCCCGGTCGTCGAAATGCAGTTCGACGCCTTCGCCTACCCGGCCTTCCAGCAGATCGTCAGCCACGTGGCCAAAATGCACAACCGCACCAAGGGGGCCCTGAAGCTGCCCATGGTCATCCGGGTTCCGTACGCCGGCGGCATCGGGGGAGTAGAGCACCACTGCGACTCCTCTGAGTCCTACTACGCCCACACCGCGGGCCTGAAGGTCTTCGCCCCGGCCACCGTTGCCGACGCCTACCTCATGCTCCGCGAAGCCATCGACTCCGATGACCCAGTGATGTTCATGGAGCCCAAGAAGCTCTACTGGTCCAAGGACATGGTGGACGTTGAGGCCCTCCGCGACCAGCACGCCGCGAACGCCGAAGCCGGCACGTCCACCGAAGGCCGCGCCGCCGTCGCCCGCCCCGGCACCGACGCCACCCTCATCGCGTACGGGCCGACCGTCCCCACCGCACTCGCCGCAGCTGCCGCTGCCGCGGAGGAGGGGCGCTCCCTGGAAGTCATCGACGTGCGCTCGATCGTACCGTTCGACGACGAGACGGTCTGCGCCTCAGTCCGCAAGACCGGCCGCGCCGTGGTGATCGCCGAGGCGCACGGGTTTGCCTCCGTATCGTCCGAGATCGTGGCCCGTGTGCAGGAGCGTTGCTTCCACTACCTGGCCGCGCCGATCCGCCGTGTCACGGGCTTCGACGTCCCGTACCCGGCGCCGAAACTTGAGCACTACTACCTGCCCGGCGTGGACCGCATCCTCGACGCCGTAGACGATCTCCAGTGGGAAGACTGATCAGATGAGTGAAACGAAAGTGTTCCTGCTGCCCGATCTTGGTGAAGGCCTAACCGAAGCCGAACTCGTCAACTGGCTCGTCGCCGTGGGCGATGAAATCCGCGTGGACCAGCCCATCGCCGAAGTGGAGACGGCCAAGTCCATGGTGGAAGTCCCGTCGCCGTACGCCGGCACGGTGGCGCAGCTGCACGGCGAGCCCGGCCAGACCCTGGACGTAGGCAAGCCCCTGATTTCAGTGACCCCGGCAGGATCGGTAGTTGAGCCTGTCGCAACCAAGACTCCGGTGGTTGAGCCTGTCGAGACGCAAGGCGTCGAAACGGAGCCCGTCGACAGCAAGGCCGCCGAAACCTATCGTGAAGAGGAAAAAGCCGGCTCCGGCAACGTCCTCATCGGCTACGGAACCCCGGGTGGAGCGGCAACCGTCCGCCGAACCCGTCCCCGGCGCACGGCCTCGCTGGTTGAGCCTGTCGAAACCCGGGGAGCTGCAACCAAAGGCTCCGACACCAAACTAACTACCTCCGCCGATGACCTCCTACTCCAGCGCACGCGCATCCCGGGCAAGCTAGGCGCGGTCATCTCACCGCTGGTGCGCCGCATGGCCAAGGAGCACGGCGTCGATCTTGGGCGGATGCAGGGTACTGGAGACAGCGGGCTGATCATGCGCCGCGACGTGGAAGCCGCTATAAAACCGGCGGTCGAGCCCGGCCCGCTGGTTGAGCCTGTCGAAACCAAGCCAAGTTCTGCGGTTGAGCCCGTCGAAACCCGGCCGCGTTCGCTGGTTGAGCCTGTCGGAACCCGCGATCATCACATCGACCCTCGCACCGGCCTTGGCATCTCAAGCCGGACCCCAGTACGCGGCATCCGGAAGGCTGTCGCCACCAACATGGCGCGAAGCCGGGCCGAAATTCCGGAAGCAACGGTGTGGGTGGACGTGGACGCCACGGCCTTGGTTGAGATGCGCGCCAACCTCAAGAAGACCGACCCCCACAACACACCAGGCCTCTTGGCCTTTATTGCCCGTTTTGTCACGGCCGGGTTAAAAAAGTACCCGGCGCTAAACACTCGGATCGTCGCCACCGAGGACACCGCTGGCGGGGAGCAGCAGGAGATCGTCGCGTTTGACGGCGTCAATCTTGGGTTCGCCGCACAGACAGACCGCGGCCTAGTTGTCCCGTCTGTCCGCAACGCGGACAAACTCAGCGCCCGCGAACTGGATGCGGAGATCCGTCGGCTGACCGCGGTCGCCCGTGACGGCAAGGCAACGCCTGCAGAGCTGGGCAGCGGAACGTTTACGCTGAACAACTACGGGGTGTTCGGTGTCGACGGTTCGGCGGCGATCATCAATTACCCGGAGGTGGCGATCCTCGGCGTCGGCCGGATCATCGACAAGCCTTGGGTGGTGAACGGCGAACTCGCGGTCCGCAAGGTCACCGAGCTCACTCTGACGTTCGACCACCGTATCTGCGATGGAAGGACGGCGGGAGGCTTCTTGCGATACGTTGCGGATGCCATCGAGAACCCGGGTTCCTTGCTCTCCGACTTGTGAAGAAATAGGCACCGATAACGGGTTGGGTGCTGGCCAAAGAAACTTGCCGCTGCCGCCCGGGTACGCTCGGATTACGGACAGCGGGACCACGACCCTCATTGCCAATTGAATTTCCTGAAGCTCTGCCTCGTGCTGTCCGTACTGTCGCCTACGGCCCTCTGCGCCTCACAAGGGGTAGGTAGCAGTGGTCACTGCTACGCTGACGTAGAATTCGGTCGAACAGTACTGGATTTTTTGTTTGGGGGAATTCTTGGGCCGCTGGAAGTATGCGTTGTTGGCGGCATTGGCCGTAATCGCGTTGATTGTGACCGCAATGGCCCTAATAAGAACTCCTACTCCTGCCCCCGTGTCTGGAAGGGTTGCATCGTTCACACCAACTCCCGCGCCTACGCGGGAGTTGCAGACGCTAGCAGGTTTCCTTGGGGACTCTTATGCCGCCGGCATCGGTTCCTCAGTCGGAAACAGGCGGTGGACTGCATTGCTTTCGTCAAAACGGGACTGGGGAGAAATCAATGGTGGCTACGGAGGTACGGGATACGGCACAGCGGGGCAAGTAGACGGTGGGAAGTCCTATGCTGACCGGGTGTCGGCATTCGCTTCGCGGGTGTCTAATGCTGAAACGAGCCTAGTCATAGTTTCGGGTGGCCGAAGCGACCTCAGCAGCACGGAAGCTGAAGTGACGGCTGGAATCGCTCAGACGTTTACGTCTCTCCGCAAATCCCTGCCCAACAGCAAGATCATTGCTCTGAGCCCCCTTTGGGATGACGACAATCCGCCAGAACGACTGTCCAAGATCGCGGAGCAGGTCAGGGCAGCGGTAACACGGGTTGGTGGCCAATACGTCGATATTGGCCAGCCCTTCACCGGTCGACTCGATCTGATCGGTCCTGACGGTGTACATCCGAATGACGCCGGATACGAGCTCTTGGCGGAGAAAATCGATTCTGAACTTCCCAAGAACTTGCCCTAGCTACCGCCAGTGCGAAGGTTACATTCGCTGAGGGTGGTCGTCCTCCGAGGTCGCAGTGGTAGCGCCTAGTGGTTGTGAAAGTCTGGCTGGCCGGTAGGGCTGTGTGCGGTGGTCGCTGGAGTCCCAGGCGCAGTTGCCGGCCCGGACTTCCTTTTGCGGTGCGCCCGTTCTAACGCCGTCGAGCACAACAAAAGTCGCGTACTGCTCCCTTTCGGCTCCGTGTCAGTGGAAGGTTCAGTCACGTCCGGGATGCCGCGCTGCGTCCTTGCTCTCTGACTGTTCACCGTTGAGACCGCACAGAAAATGCGGACAATCGCGCTCCGCGTTGAGAAGGTATGGCCAGACCAAGGCTGCCCACGATAGGGCCGGCCGCATGCATCACGGGAGCTCGCGAGCGGTAAACCGCTCCCTGATAAACCCCAGCTTGATGGGTAGAATCGAGGCCTGAACTACGCAACTGCTCCCCGGGGTTATGGAGAAAAAATGTCACGATGGCTCGAAGTCGGCGCGGACAACTATGTGCTGGTTACCGAAGGTTCGAAGCTCAACACGGGCCTGATCGTAGGAACCGAGCGGGCCATGGTGGTCGATACCGGGTGCGGCCCTCGGCAGGGTCTGGAAATCCTGAATGCCGTGCGCGAAATAACTCCTCTCCCTCTGGTGGTTGCGAACACTCATGCGCACTACGACCACTTCTTTGGCAATGCGGTGTTCGCGGAAGCTGGTGCCACCGAGTTCTGGGCGCATGAAAACTGTGCGGAGGAGATCAACGAAAACGGCGACGCGCAGCGTGCCGCCGTGGCTGATCTGGAGCCAGAAATGGCAGCCGGCGAAGGCGACAAGGTGGAACTCGTGGTGCCCAACGCGATCGTCAGGGACCAGCCAGTCCTCGTGGACCTGGGTGCGCAGACCATCACCCTGTTCCACCTGGGCCGAGGGCACACCGACGGCGACCTCCTGGTCGGCACCTCGACCACCCTGTACGCGGGCGATTTGGTGGAGCAGGGATCGCACCCGTCCTTCGAGGACTCCTACCCGGAGGAATGGGCCGACGCGCTCCGGCACCTGTCAGCTCTCCGCCACCGCTACGAGTTCCTGGTGCCCGGGCACGGCGAGCCCTGCAGTGACCGGTTCGTGAAGACCATGGCGGACACCATGACCACGGCGGTGCGGCAGGCGCGGCAGTCCATCCGTGACACCCCCAGCGACGCCACCAAAGCAATCCCGGTCCTTCCCTACGGCCCGGAACAGTCGCGTTGGTTCATCAAGCGTCTGCAGGAGACGCGTCCCCAGCACTAGATCCAAGTAGTCGGGCTAACTTGCCGCCTGAAGAAACAGGTAGTGACTACTCTTGGGACGTTTGGCTGCCCGCCCTATTTTTGGGTTATGAAGACGGGTATCAGCGCAGCCATCCGACGCTTTCTCGAGCAGCATATCGTCGCCGACGATCCCTACCCGGAGCGCTCCTGGCTCGACCTACAGGACATGCCGTGCGAGCAGACGCAGTCACCCGTGGCGGTGGCGGGCCTTCCCGTGGAACCGCTGCCTTCCCTGCCGCAGCGGTTCGGCCACGGCCGCGATCGGCGAGGCCTCCGCCGCATTATGGGCCGCCATAGTATTCCGACGAACAGGCACGACGGCGGACCGGCAGTTGGGAACGGGTGGCGCTGACGGCGTCCAGCGGGTGTCACAAACCGTTTGACTTGATTTTCCTGTAACGCTGCGCGTGTACCATCGCCGCCATGGGGAAAACTACAGGTAGTGAAGTCACCAAGGAATCCCGGCGCGAACTCCGCCGCCGTCAGCTGCGGATCCTGGCCCACGCGGGGCTGGTGTCGCTGGCAGTTGCCACGGCCATTGTGACGGTGATGGCGCTACAGCGGTAGGCCCGCTTCCGAGGGGATCCAGCCGTCGAGATGACGGATACTGTGGAACGCCGTGTCGGATTGGACCTTCACCCGGACGCTAAGTAGTCTTACGAACGATCCATTCATGGGGGATCCCACTACCAGTTACTGTTGCCGCGGCCAGGGCAAGACTGCCTAAGCGCGCGTCGGGAGTGTTACCGCGTTCCGGAGGTTCTTCCGTGGCTCTAACCGACTTTGTCCTCGCCTTATCCGGCCTGCTCGGCAGCCTGCTGATTCCGTTTGCCGGGCTCTACTGGATGCTCCGGCTCAAGCGCCGCACAGAGGCGCCCGCTGCCGCCTCGGCTTCGGGACGGGCGAAGTAGGCATGCCGTACGTCGACATCAACCCGCACCGCAACCGCTCCAAATGGTGGAGCTACTTGGTCCTGGGCATCCTCCTGGTGGCCACCGTCGCCGTGGTGGCGGCGGCCCTGATGCGGGGCTGAAATCCGTGATGGGCTGCCAGCGCCTAGACTTGCTCTTTGAACCAGACCAATCGACAAGAGCAGCGGGACATTGCTGCGAGTCCTGGGGGACCGAACATGCCCAAACCAGCGGATAACCAATTGGCCGACGCCGGCAGCGAGACGGAGCAGCCCGAGCTCCGCCGCCGCCGTTCCCGCCGCCGTGACGGCGATGCCTCCGACGACTGGACAGGAACGCTTCCCGCCGTGACATCCGACACCACCTCCACGCCAGTAATCCCTGTCCGCAGCTCTTCCTGGGCGGAGGCCGCAGCCGCGGCGGACGCCGTGTCCGACGAGTCTCCCGCTCCGCCGGCTCCGGCCCGCAGGCCGGCGGGAGCACCGCCGTCGTACGCTCCGGAACCTGCACGCGAACCTGAAGCGCCGGCGCCGGACCTCACGGCGCTGCCGACGTCGTTCGTCCGCGAACAGAAGCCCCGGCCCAAAGGCGGCTTCCGCGGCTTCCTGTACCGCGCGACCGGCGGCGCCTGGAATCTGGGCCCCAGCGCGCAGGAGCGCGAGGAGGACGAGCTGGCCAAGCGCATCTCGCGCCAGCTGCAGGGCAGCTTCAACACCGCCGTGCTGAGCCTCAAGGGCGGCATCGGCAAGACCTCCACCACGGTGGGCGTTGGCCTCACCCTCGCCGAGTTCCGGGGCGACCCGCCCTGCGCCATCGATGCCAACCCGGACTCCGGTGACCTCGTGGAACGCGCCCTGGGCGAGGGCATCTATCAGCAGGCCACCCCACGGACCATCACGGACCTGCTTAAGAACATCGACTCCATCGACTCCCTTACAGGCCTGTCCCGCTACATGCACCATTCCGGCCGGCTGCACCTCATCGCCGGCGAGCAGGACCCCGAGGTGTCCGACTCCCTGACCGCCGAGGAGTACCTGCGGATCCGCAAGGTCATCTCCGCCTACTACTCGGTGGCCCTGACGGACTGCGGCACCGGCGTGACGCACAATGCGATGAGCGGAATCCTGCAGTCGGCAGACAACCTGATCATCGCCGCCGGCTACGCGGTGAGCGGGGCCAAGCGCGCACGCAGCACGCTGCAGTGGCTTGCCAGCCACGGCTACGAGGACCTGGCCCGCAACGCGATCGTGGTGATCACGGACAAGGACGAGGTGTCCAGTCGCGTGGACAAGGATGCGATCGAGGACCACCTCGCAGGCATGTGCCGGCAGCTGATCGCCGTGCCGCACGACAGGGGAGTGGCCGACGGGGACCTGGTGACCCTGGACGTCCTGAAGCCGGAGACCCGGCGGGCGTACAAGGAAATTGCCGCGGCTATTGTGGACGGGTACCGGTAAGGTCTTGGGGCGGATGATCGGCCGGTTGGTCACTGCCGCGCTGATCCTCGTGCGTTGTCCCCACGCCGGTCCAAGCCGCTGGCTACAAATCGCCGGAACCTCGTCTGAGGATAAGGGCACCTCACCGGCCTGTCGCGCCGTGTCCTAATCGTGAGCAATTCCCTCGGCGATCCTCCGCCCGTGCCACCTTCAGACGGGTAGTTTCAGGGCACCACTCGATGGAAGGTGCCCGGTCATGACTATCACTGAAAACATCTCAGGCGTTGCCACTATGTTTGGATCCCTGGTGGCCGTCCTCGGTCTTTCCGCCGCGATCGTCGCCTCAGGTCCCGCCACTAAGCGTGTGACCCCGCGCCTTACAAACACAGCATCGACCCGCGACGTCATCTGCGCGGCAGTTTGATGCCGAAGACCATTTCGCTGGCATGTGCCGCCGCTGATTGCTGCAAGGCACGGGTGGTCGACGGGTGCAGCAGGAACTCACCGTGTGCATCTGGCGGACTGTCGACTAATCTCTTGCCATGGCTGACGAAGAATTCAAGGGTCGCTTGGACCGCGTGGAAGAGCTGTACCGGGAAGTCGTTGCACTGCGGGAAGGCGGCAAGGGCGGCGCCCACCCCGGCAAAGAAGAGGAGCTCGTCTTGGCAGAACTGCGGCTGGACAACGCCTGGCGTGAACTGTACGAGTTCATGGACCTTCCGCTTTCCCGTGAAAGTGGAACCGGCGCCGGCCCTGCATGACTGTGCGGCGGCGGTGACCCGCGCCGGCCGGACTTTCAATTTTCCGTTGTCCAAGGTTTACCCAAGGTGCGGTGCCTAGCGTCGTGGCATGGCATACCGCACGCGCAACTACTACGACCGCCAACAGCAACGGGAAGCCCGCAATCGCCGTGGGAGGGTACTCTCCTACGCTGCCCTGGGTTCCTTGGCAGTAGTGACGTTGGCCGTTGTGTGGGCAGCGCTCTCGAGATAACTGGCTCTGACCCCGCTGACGGCGCCGCGGCGACGCCCCACGAGTTCTTGACGAAACCTTGATGCATTCCGGCGTGTAGTCCTGAGCCAGTAGCGGCAGTGTTCTTGCAATAGGCCTTGGGGGAGAGCCGGTGTTCTGGTGCTTTTAGAAGCCCGCCGTTTTTCCTCGGGTCCAGCCACCGTGAGGGGACACGCCGTGAGCATCGCGATTCCACAAGTATTTTGACACCTGCGGGCTGCCCGGTAATTGAGCCTAAAGCTGCGCCGCCCGCCGGGGACCGATTCAGACCGAGGCCGACAGCAAATTGGCCGCGGCCGCAGTTCGGCATGGATAGCGGCGGTCAACGTAGCAGCCGCCGGCCTGCTGCTGATGGCGTGCCGTCACTGCCCTTGCACTAGTCGCTGTGCCCAAGACCGCCGGGTTCCGTGCAAACGAACTCCTCGACGCTGAAGTATCCGGCGGTAACATTGCTGGCTGTGAAACCGGTGGGGTTCAGCGATCTGAAATCCGGACATTGTTACCTTCCAGCTCGACCGGAACGGACGTTGAAACACTGCGGATCCGTAGGATTCGGCATCACGCAGCCGGCGAAAAAGTGCTCATCATCAGGGGTGACAACAACGGCGTCGCCTCTCCGGCGCCCGTCTACGCACGCCAGATCAGGGGGCAGCTTTTCTACGCGGCGCCCTACGTCGCCGACGGACTGGGGAATGCGGACCGCGACCTCTGGATGACCGTTGCCGCCGCCGGCCAGGTCGGCCTCAGCGGCCTGTTCATCTTCCGGCCCGGCCCCGCCGGGGACGGGCCCGAAGCCGGGTCTGACCGCCCGCCTCCCGGCCCGCCGTCGGCGTCCTCCCTCTTTGAATCGCTCACAGCCCGCTCACAGCAGCACAACAGGCGCACGCTAGTCCCGCGTTCAAGTATTGGGTCATAGCCTTCGAGCAGTCGGAGCGGAACCCAAGGAGCACCATGATGAACGCCAGTGCAGGCACGGAGAGCCACGCAGCGGAAACCCGGAAAGCCGGCCGGAAGGCCGGGAAACGGGTTGGGCCGGCGGTTTTTGTCACGAGCTTGGTGGCCGCGGGTCTCCTGGGCGGAGGCACCGCGGCCGGGGCGGCATCCCTGTGGGGCACGCCGGCGCAGACATCGGCCAGCGCGCAGACTGCGCAGTACGCGCCGGTGATCGTCAACAACACCTCCAGCGTCAACGCCGTAACGGCTGCCGCCCAGAAGGCCTCGCCCAGCGTGGTGACCATCAGAGCCAGTTCCGGCAGTTCCGGCGGCACCGGCTCCGGCATCATCCTGGACACGGACGGCCACATCCTGACCAACACGCACGTGGTCACCCTGGACGGGCAGGCCGAGGCGGCGACCATCGAGGTCCGCACCAGCGACGGAAAAGTCTACGCGGCGACCATCGTGGGAACGGACCCGCTCTCGGACCTGGCCGTCATCAAAATCACCACCCTGGGGCTGGTTCCGGCCACCCTCGGCGACTCCGGCACCGTCAAAGTGGGTGACACCGCCATCGCCATCGGAGCGCCGCTGGGACTCAGCGGCACCGTCACTGACGGCATCGTCTCGGCCGTGGACCGCACCATTGAGACGGAATCCTCGGCCGCGGGCAGCTCCGACTCTTCAACCGCGGCGCAGGGCTCCATCAGCATCAACGTCATCCAGACGGACGCGGCCATCAACCCCGGAAACTCCGGCGGCGCCCTGACCAACACGCAGGGCGAGATCATCGGCGTCAACGTTGCCATCGCCTCTGCCGGTTCATCCTCCTCTGACCAGGCCGGCAACATCGGCGTCGGCTTCTCCATCCCGATCAATATGGCCAAGCGGGTGGCGCAGGAGATCATCGCCACGGGCGCCGCGACGCACGGCCAGCTGGGCCTCTCGGTCCAGGACAAGGCGCCCGGAACCTCCGAGTTCACCACCGGGGCCGAAGTGGCCTCCGTGTCTCCGGGGTCCGCGGCAGCCGAAGCCGGACTGAAAGCCGGGGACGTGGTCACCGGATTGGCCGGCCACACGGTGACTGACGCGTCCGGGCTGACGGCGGCTGCCCGGGAACAGGCCGCGGGAACCACCGTGAAGATCACTTTCCAGCGAGGCAGCCAGGATCAGACGGCCGACATCACGCTCGGGGCGGCCACCGCGGGCTGACGCCCCGGTTATTCGACGCCGGCCCGGTGGATCAGGCGGCGAAAGTCCCTCGGCAGGTACAGGACAAGCCAGGGCAGGCAACCTTGACGAAAGCTTGCAAAACCCTTGACGGAACCCTGAGCGTGGCTGGCTAGCCTTTGGACAGTCCTCGATCAATGTCGCAGGCCCGTCGTCGGCCAATGAGGGCTGGCCCCGGAAGCTATGAAGGAGCGCAATTGTCTGAGGTTCTGAACGCGAAGGTCACTAACAGTGATGAGAATGCCGGTTTCAGTCGCCGCAGGGTAGTCAAAGGGGTGGCCTGGTCGGTGCCCGTTATCGTGACCGCCATCGCGGCTCCGGCGGCGGCCGCGTCGGGTCTCCACGCAACGGCAGGGTTGGTGGGAGCCGGCTCGACGGTAGCGTTGGTCAGCTCCGCGGGGACCGGAAGCGGCACTAACCGCACCGGTGCAGGTCCCACAGCATTCCAGATCCAAAATGCGGGCGGCGCCATCAATGGCCCGATCAGCGGAACCATCACCATCACCCCGGTGGGAACGGTTGGGGCCGGCCTCGGTGTGCAATCCATTTTGCCGGCTGCCTTGGCGGCGCCGTCGTACTCGGCTGCCCATGCTTACAGCGCGTCTTTCACGTACACCGCTGGCGTTGCGAGCGGGCAGACAGCAAACCTGCCGATTCAGTTCCAATACGAAACTGTGAACCCGCTGCCCAAGAAGGGTTTGGTCTATTCCTACGACATGACCATGACGGTGACCCTGCCGGATGCAACAACGCAGGTTTTGGCCGCTCAGCTGACCGTCACCTTCTAATCGTGGTCTGGAGACACGGCCGCCAGGTGGCAGAAGCACGCGCCGAATCCGTGGACCGGGTTGCTTTGCTGCATCTGGACTCAACGCAGCCTGTGGTCCTGTCCGGCCCCGCGGCGGCCATATGGGACCTGATTGACGGCTGCCGCGACCAGGCCGACGTCATCGCTGGACTGGAAGCAGCCTTCGAGGACACGGCCGGCCAGCTTGCCCAGCAGGTGGGGGGTTTCCTGGCAAGCCTTGCAGCCCAGCAACTGATCGAAGCTGCGGATGAGGCAGCGAAGTAACGACTTGCAGTAACCAGCTGGTCGTGAGGAGAGTCATGAGGGGTACGGACACGCAGCACAGCAGCGACCTCTTGTGCGTTGACGTCCTGGGCACTCGGTTCGCCGTTCGCTGGGGCCGAGGGGTGACGCAGGAGCAGCAGCAACGCATGGGCGCGGCCTGGGCGCGCTGTGCCGGGGACGGCGCGCCGCTGATCCCGCCGATTCCCATGGAACCCACGGAGTCCCTTCCGTTCTCTGCTTCGGTCGCGTACCTGTCGCAGGCGGACGACGGCGGCACCTTGAACCTGCAGGCAGCCTCCTTCGAGGCGCTGGCGGAGAACCTCACCTCCCGCCTGACGCTCGCCGCCATCCTGGAGAACGCCGGCAGGCTGACGATGCTCCATGCCTGCGGTGTAGCGTCTCGTGAGACCGGCAGGGTGGTGGCGCTCGTGGCCAAGTCTGGAACGGGCAAGACCACGGCGGCTTCGGTGCTGGCACGCACATACGGGTACGTTTCGGACGAGACAGTAGCCATCAAGCCGGGCGGCTGGGTGGTTCCCTATCCCAAACCGCTGTCCGTGAAGCAGGGGCCCGGTGCGCCCAAGCGCCAGGTGGGTCCGGACGAGTTAGGGCTGCAGCAGGCACCGCCCAACGTGTTCATCCAGTCCATCGTGTTGCTGAACCGGGTAGACCGGCAACCCGGGAGTGACGGACAGGACCGCCCGGGGGCCGCCGTCCTGCACCGGCTACCGTTGGCGGATGGACTGTTGGCTCTGGTCCCGGAATTGTCCTCGCAGGCCGCGATGGACCAGCCGCTGCAGTCGCTGTGCCGGCTGATCGACCGCGTCGGAGGAATCTGGCAGGTGACGTACTCGGAGGCCGCTGACCTGCCGCAGGCCTTGGAACCGCTCTTCCGGGAGCGCTGTCCCCAGAAGGCTGAGTGGGATGCGCCCGAAGTTGAAGTCCCTTCCGCAGGCGTCCCGGACGGGTGGATGCGCCGGATAACACCCAGGGATGCCGTGACGGTGGACGGTGACCTGCTGGTCATGCTGGAGACGGAGATCGTGCGGTTGAGCGGGATCGGGCCGGCCATCTGGGACGCCGCAACCGCCGCAGTCCCGCTGGAGCTTATGGCCGAAGAAGTGGGACGGGTGCACGGCCGTCACGAAGGTTACCGGGCCGACGTCGCTGCCGCCGCCGGGCAGCTCATCGCGAAATCCGTATTGGAACAGGGCGGCGAATAGCTGTCCGCCACGCGGGGACAGTTCGGCGCACGAAACCCGGCACTCACTGCCGGGCTGGGAACACGAACTTGGATTGAAGTGGAAGGAACCATCATGAGCGTCAACAGTGCGCCCGGAGACGAAGTACCCGCGGGTTTGGACCTGGCCGACTATCTGCGGCTGCTGCGGGTGTACTGGAAGGCAATCGTGGCCTTTACCCTGCTGGCCACGTTGACGGCGTTTGGCTGGACGGTGCTTCAGCCCAAGATCTACTCCTCCGATTCCAGCGGCATTGTGGTCACGCCAGGCTCGGACAACGTGAGCCTTTCGCTGGCCGGTGACAGCCTGGCCAAGGCAAAGGTCAAAAACTACGAGTCCGTGGCCAAGTCGCGGCTCGTGGCCGAGCGGGTTATCGCCTCGCTGGAGCTGAAGACCACGGCCGACGCTCTGCTCGGAACCATTAGCGTTAAAGTTCCCCCGGACACAGCCGAGATCCGGGTGACAGCACAATCACCCGATCCGGCAACGGCACAGCGCGTGGCCGACGCCTGGGTCAACGGCCTCGCCGCCCAGGTGGAAGCGATTGAAACGGCGACGCCGGCGGACGCCGCAGCGCCCGAGGCCGGAAGTGCGGCCGACGTACCAGCTGCGGCTGCCTCACCTGCGCCAGCCGTAAGGATCCTCCCGCTCGGCAAAGCAGTCCTTCCCAGCAGCCCGGTCTCCCCGAACGTCAGGCTTACCCTGATGCTCGGGGCACTCACCGGGCTTGCTCTTGGCGGGGCCTATGCCATGGTCCGCCGCCACTTGGACCGGCGCATCCGCAACGCCACGGAAGTTGAACGGCTTTTCGGAGTCCCCGTGATCGGCACCCTCCCCGTCGACCACCGCCTGGACGGCAAAAGCACCATTCTGGAACCGGGAGCTTCCGCACAGCTCCATGAGGCGGGCGCCGGCGGTGCGATGGGCGAGGCCCTCCGGGAACTGCGCACTAACCTCAGCTTCCTGGACGTGGACCAGCCCCCGCGGATCATCGTGGTCACCAGCTCGCTCGCAGGAGAAGGCAAGTCCACTGTCACGGCCAACCTGGCGGTCACCCTGGCGGCCGCCGGCGAAAACGTCGTGGTGGTCGACGGCGACCTGCGGCGTCCCACGCTGGTGGATGTTTTCAACCTGGTTCCGGGCGTCGGGGTCACCGATGTCCTCGCCGGCACCGCTGAACTGGAGGACGTCCTCCAGCCCTGGGGTGCCCTGCCGAACCTCTCAGTCCTCGGGTCCGGCCGCATTCCGCCGAACCCCAGCGAACTGCTCGGGTCCCTGGCCATGAAGAACATGCTCAGCGCCCTCGCGCAGAATGCAACGGTCCTGATCGACGCCCCGCCGCTGCTTCCTGTCACCGACGCCGCTGTCCTGTCTCGCGTGGCTGACGGGGCAATCGTTGTCATTCACACGGGCAAAACCACGCAGGAGCAACTGGGACAGTCCCTAGGCAACCTGAGCAAAGTGCGAGGCCGGGTTTTGGGCACTGTCCTCAATCGTGTGCCGACCCACGGCACCGACACCTACTCCTACTACGGAACGTATGCGTCCGCTCCGGAACCCGCTCGTCGTGACTTGTCGCTTCGCGCTTCCGCGGCTGGCGCAGTCCGAGCGGACAACGGAGGAAACGTCGGCGCAGCGCCTGTGCTAGCAAGCCGCCGGGCAAGGGGCTAGGTCCCCGCCATGGGAGTCCCCGCAGGTGACGCGCGGCTGAACATTGATGAAGCCGTCTTGCTGGGCCATGCCCTGGTGGCAAGGGTGGCGGACAGCCGCGGTATCCGAGCGTTCTTCATCAAGGGGCCAGCCAGCGTCGCCCAAGGATTGCGCCCGCCCAAGACTTCAGTGGACGTGGATGTCTTCGTCGCACCGGCGGACCTCGAATTCCTGCTCGCCGGTTTGCACCAACGCGGCTGGCGGAAGCGCACCGCTGACGAGGACGAGAGGGTGTTTCCCACGCATTCGGCCACGCTCAACCACCCGTTCTGGCCGTGTCACATCGACATCCATTTCCGATTTCCGGGAATGGAAAGGGATCCGGCAGACGCCTTCCAGGCGATGTGGGCACACACGGAGTTCCTTGAACTTGCAGGGCAAGGGGTGCGCGTCCCGTCAAAGGCGCTGGGAATCGTCATTCTTGCCCTTCATGCCCTGCGGGCGCCCCACTTGCAGGTTTCGCAGCGGGAGCTTTCCTTCCTCAGGGACCTCTCGGCGCGCGAAGCGCTCGGCCCCACCGTCCTGGAAATCAGTGCTGCCACGGATGCGCTGGCTGCCATGCGGCCTTTCCTCGAAGAACTTGTTCCGGGACCTGCAATGGTTGACTGGCCCTCGGCATCCACGGAGTGGCGCAACCGGCTGATCTCCAAGGAACCGGGCAGCGCCAGAATCATCGGCATCCTTCAAGCACCGCTGCGGGACAAGCCGCGCATGCTGCGAACCGCATTGCTGCCGCCGGACACCGTCTATCTATCGAAGGATCCCTATGCCGACCTGTCGCAGAGGGGACGCCTACGGGCCTACGGCTCAAGATGGGCACGCTTCCTGCGCGCGTCCCCGCGGCTGGCACAGGACCTCGCCACTTACTGGAAGGACAGGAACACGCGCCCCTGAACAAGCGCGACTACCAGCCGCGCACGTTGCCGGCGGCGGCACCGACGTCGAACGTTCCGGAACCTGACCGCGAACCGGACATGCCGGGAAACGGTGGTGTTAATTGGTTCGCGCGGATCAAGGTGGGTTCCGGCTGGACCGGGTTTGCCGCCGTCGTCGGACGTGGCGACATGAACGGCGACCGCAAAGCCGACGCACTGCCCCGCGACAGCGGCGGAGCATTGTGGCTGACAGTCTCCTCCAAGGTGGGGAGCAGCCTGTATTGTCAAACACGTATCCTTGATCGAAACCGCTTCGCCCGCAAACACATAGAGGTTCCTAGCCATGAGCGACAGCCCGACGCCTGCAGGGTCTGAGTTCCGCAGGCCCACCGATAACAACCGGGGGCCAGAGCCTTGGCCGGCGGAGGCCTCGACCTCCGGCGGGAAGCTGAAGTTTCATTTCGACAAGGATCCCTCATTAGGAATCGTCGTTACGGTTGAATCCGCACCTGGCGCCCAATACAGCCTTCCCGAGATACAGCGGCTTCACGCAGCTCTCGGAAAGGTGTTGGCGCAGCTGGACTAAGGCCTGGCTTGTGGACCGGGACCTGGTCCGCAACGCGATCGTGGTGATCACGGCAGGACGAGGTCTCGTCCTGTGTGGACAGGGACGCCGCGGACCCTGATTGCCTTCAGGCGCCTCGGCGGACGGGCCGGGCCTTATATGGCCGACTCGCTGCGATGGCTGATCGAGATGCAGCCGTCCCCCTCGTCGTCTGCGGAAATGTACGCCGTGAAGTCTGCCAGCGACATGAAGCAGTAGAAGTCGCAGTAGCGGTAATTGGATTTTTCTGTCCTGGTTGCCACTTTGACTACCTTCGCTTTCAACGTTGATTGGTGCGTCGCTGCCTGCAGAAGCAATGTTGGGTGGCCTTCATCAAGATTCCCGTCGGATAACTGCACAGTTCCCGCACGACTTCGGCAAACTCTGCGCAGGATGTTTTCGTGCCGATGCGGTCCCTGGAGAAGTACAGGACCGGACGTCAGCCCTGCTGCAAAGCTGGGGCGAGGAGGTCACCGCCGAAGTCGAAAAGGCGCTGGCAGCGACGGCTTTCACCATGGAGACGACCACCGTGCTGCGGGCCGATGGCGGCCGTCTCGGACCAATCGACGTTGCCGAAGTGTCCCTCCGGTACGCCACCACCGTGGGAGCATTTCAGTCCGGGCCGCCGCCTGCACCTACCGTGTCCACCAAAATCCTGGGACTAGGGCTTCCGGGGTTGGACGTCCTCGACTCCGTCACCGCAGCCCTGCTCGGAGGGACAGGGACGGTGGTGGCCGGTGCCCTGAAGCAGGCGTTGTCCGCTCCCGGCTCCCTCATCCTTGCGGCAGCAGCGGCGATCCAAACAGCTGCCTTCCCGGTCGCGGAAGCGGCGGAGTCGGCACTGCCGCCACTGGCGGACACCTTGACCCTGACGGTCAATGTCCAGCGGGACCAGCCCGGAGCACCGGCGAGTCCGGCAGCCGCGGGTAGCTCGGCCGACGGGCAATACAAGGTCTCTGCGCTGAGGATTGCCGCAGCCGGCACCACGGCCGAAATCTACTTGGCAACAGCTTCAGCCGGCCCGGTGGTCTTCCGGCCCGACACCGGGTAAGGGCAGGCTCACCCTTCGCGGCGCCTCTAGTCGACGCCGGCCCGCTGCGTCAGGCGGCGGAAGTCCCTGGACAGGTACAGGGCCATGGCTGCGGCATTGGTGCTGTGGACGGTTACGGCAACGGTCCTGTGTCCCAGCTTGTGCAGGACATCCATCGCATGGCGCAGGAGGTCCTCGGCCAGGCCCTGCCTGCGGTGGTCAGGGTGGGTGAAAAGCTCGGCGATGTAGGCAGTCCCTGGAGTGGTGCTGCCGACGTGGCGGTCCGTGACGAGGATGGCCGCGGTGATCTGACCGAGCGCGTTGACCACTGCCAGGGACGCCTGGGGGATGGGGGTTCCGTGCGTGCCGGCCAGGATCCGGCTGATCCGGCCGGCTGCCTTTTCGGCGTCCAGGCGGTCCGCTTCGGGATGGTAGGACCGGAGATACAGGTCCGTCAGTTCTGCCAGATCCGTGGATTCCACGGGCCGGGGGATGCTTGCGCCTTGCCTGGGTTCCTGCGGGCCGATGAGAGCAGCAAGGGGGATGAGAGGGGCCATGGTTGAACTGCCTTCCGCCGATGGGGGGAATGACTCTTGCGCTAAGTGTGGGGCATTCGGGGCGCCGGGGGAAGACCCGGGCGTGGGCGCGGAACGCTACACCGGAACCAGGCCATTTTTGACAACTCACCGACCGTGTCCATCTCAATCCTGTCTGTTCCTTGCGTCCTCCGCGTCCTGCCAGCCCGCAAGGAACTTCTCCAGCGCGAGCGCGAGCGGTAGGCAGTCCTTGGCCACCTCGCCGGCGGCCCGTGCGGCATCGGAATCTCCTTGGCGGAGGTTTTCTTCCAAGACGCGGCAGTCCTGTTCCATCGCCAGGCCGCCGACCATGTGGGCCCTGACTTTCAGGCTCAGCACCGCGTCAAGGGCGCCTGGCAGATCCCCCTCACGAACTGTGGAAAGGATGCGCCCGACTCGTTCCGGCAGCATTCGCAAGAACGTGGCGGCGTAGCTGATGGCGACGGCATCGCTTTCGACGTCCTCAGCGAGCCGAAGCAGCCGCGAGGGGGAGAACACGGCTTCACTACCTTGAAGTGCCACTGTTTTTACCGTTCGACGAGGATTTTGGCGTTCCCTGGTTTGTGTGAGGTTGGGCCGCACTCCGGGTCAGCTTCCGGTGACGGTGGCCCCGCGCGCCTGGGAACGTGACACGTCCACGCCCACGGTCAGCGTCGGGGTGGTCGGGTTTCTTGGAAAGGCTGTGGCGCTGGCCCGAAGCCGGATGGAGGAGCCGGCGGCCATGGGGACCGCCGAGGAAAGAAGACTCGACGCCGGTGTGTTCAGAACGGTGCTTCGCCCGGCCGCGCAGGTGTCCGCAGCCTCGTTCCATCCGCTGGCGCAGGCCTCAATCCTGAACGCGAAGGTGCCGGGGGTGGCGGTCGCCGTGTAGCTCGCCGCGGTGATGTCCAAGGTGCCGGTGTTCGCGACCGTGAAGAACTTGGCGGGGAACACCGGATGCCCGTTGGTGCCGGTGTTGGCAAAGCTCAGCACCAGCGGACCTGTGCCGAAGGGCGCAGACGTGCTTGCGCTTGCCACGGCCGCCCAACTGGCGCTGCTGATGGTTCTGGCTGGAGATGCTGCCTGTGCGGAGCCCGCCGCATCCGCCGGTGCAAGTGAGGTGCACACCAGCAGAGCGGCGACCGCTACGGCGGCCCCCGCTCTGCCGTTTGGAGCGTGCACACTCACCGTCATCAGCTTCCGGTGGTGGTGGCGGTGCGCTGGGTCTCGCCGAAGGTCCACGTCAGGGAGGAGGACAGGCCCTGGATGGTGCCGGCAGGAGCTGCACCGTTGACCGTGGTTTCAGCCTGGTCCGGCAGGGTCAGCGAGATCTGGAGGTTCAGGGTGCCGCTCGCCGCGATGGCACTCTTGATGGCGCCGGGTGTGGTGCTGAGCGTGCTCAGTGGTGCGTTGGTGAGCAACGGGGTGGCCGTGCCGCTGCACGCCCCGGTTGCCGGCGTCCAGGCGCCGGGGCACTGGCTCACGGTGACGTGCAGCCCCTTGGCGGCGCTGGTGGTGAGGAGTGTCGGCGTTGCGTCCGTAACGGCGAGGGTCAGGTCCTTGCCGTCCAGGTCGGCGCCCTGTGTCAGGGTCACGTACCGGTTCACGACGTCGCCGGGGGCGAGGTTGGAAACCGCCTGGCTGAAGCCGGTTCCGTTGTTGGCCATGGTCAGGCTAAGGATGCCGCTGGTGGCGTTCTGGGCGGTGGTGTTGGAGGCAGTCGCATTCAGTGCGGCGAACACGCCGCCGCCGGTGATGGCCAGGCCTGCGGCGCCCACCGCGAAGGCAGCGAGGAGACGGGGGTTGGGGCGGCGGACGGAGCGGGTTGCGGTAACAGACATGACAGGTCCTTACTTGGGGGGTTATACGGTGAGGGAAAGGCTGGCCTGCGTCGGCGGTGCCCGGAGGATCCAGCAGACGCTGGCACCCGTGACAGCCAACCCGAACAGGGCGGTGAAGATTGCTCGCTGGACCGGGCTCTGCGCCCAGAGCAGTACGTTGCCGACCATAGGGACAGTGGTGACCACCACTGGCACCTGGTCTTGGGTCAGCGTGGCCCGCCAGTGGTCCGGCGAGGGATTCGCATCGCCTTTGGTGATGATCACCGGATGTTCAGAACTTCCGACGACGGCGGTGATGCGGTGGGCGAAGGGGGTGCTTTCACCCGGAGGGGTGAAAACCGCGATCTGCCCCGGCTGGAGGCTGCTGACCGCCGTTGGGGCAGTGATCAGCAGGTCGCCGGGGGCGAAGGTGGGAAGCATGCTGCCGGTCAGTACCGGGGAGAACCCGATGTGGAGCAGCGGGGCCGCGATGCAAGCGCCTAGGAACAGCAGCGTGACTGCCGTGCCGACCGCGAAGCTGGCAATGCGGCGTACCGCAGCAAAGCGGCCCGTGACCGGCGTGGTGCCGGTTGGAGCTGAGCTGGATGCAGCGCGCATGGGGGATGTTTCCGTTTCCTTCGAGACCATTGGTGGAACAGAACCCAACGATGCACGGCGCCGCTCAAAAAAGTGTCTGCTTCGGGTCAAAAACGGATCATCAGTTGATCAAGATTTGATCAAGGGAGGGCCGAGCCGTGAATCGCAGCGGATCCTGATCAGTGGGCGCGTGTCCACCGGGAGTGACCCGGTTCGAAGGGTTGTGGCACGATGCAGGCATGCGCGCCATGATGTGGGCGAAATCATTGGCATTTCAGACGCCCGGGGGCCAGCCGACTCCCGCTCACCAGTACCCCCGCCGGCCGTGAAAATCCCCAGCGCGGCACACCAGGATTCGATTGCCCGAGCCCGGGCCGCTGGACGGGAGGCGCGGAAATCGTTGCCTCGCAGGGAGCAGTCGGCTTTCGCTGTTCCGGAACGGGACCTTCCTTGGCTGGATAAAGGACGTGCCCGGGGAAGACGGGCTGCCACGGGATTTCTACATCCGGCAGTTCCGCGACATGAAGGGAACTTTTACACTGACCGAGATGAATGCCAAGGAGACCGCGGCCTACGCCGGGCTATGCGGCGGGCTGCTGGCGCGAGCCCACTCCCAAAGCCCCGGCAGTGCCTTCATCCTCGGTTATCTGGGAAGCAGCGCTGTATTTGACGACACAATCGCAGATTGGGCCAGAACCTATGCAGACCAGACGGAAGCAGATCACGCACTGCTGCATCGAGCCGTTCAATCCGGACGGCTGCATGCTGAAACAGGGGTGTAGTTCGATACGGCCGGATCCTCACCCTGCGGCGAGGGCCGCGTTGACGAGCTTGACCAGTTCGGGGGCGGAGTCAGCAGTGACCGCATTCACGGCCCCGGTTTTCACAACTGTGGCAGCCAGGGTTCCCTTGACCCCGGTGACGGTGACCATTGCCTGCTTCTGACCCGTGGACAGCGTCTGGATCGTCAGGGCACTCAGCGACTTATCAGCCTGCACCGCGGCCTCGAGCGGCTTCATCTCGCTGGTGATGGTCTGCCCCTGCAGTTCGACGGTGAACTTCGAGCAGGCGCCCACCGCCCCGGCGCTCTTCTCGAACTGGGTAGCCATCCCCGCCGCGTCTTTCACGGCGAACACTGTCACGACCGTCGCCGTCTTGGCCTTCGCTGCCAGGCTTGCCCCCGCCGCATAGGTGCTGCCCTCGGGAACCTGGCTGTTGTTGTCCGCCAGCACGCCGCACGCCTTGGGCGTGATGACAGCCGTTTTGAGCAGTTCCCGGGCCGCGATCAGCCCCTGGTCGATCTGCGCTGCCGGGACCACGGTCAGGGGCTGCCCCTGGGCATCCTTGAGTCCCGTGACTATGGTGGTCAGTTCCTCGTTGGTGTAGGCCTTGGCCGTCGGGGACGGTGCCGGTGCTGGTGAGGACGTGCTTGCGGACGGCGACGTGTTCGCCGGCTCGGGACCCCCGCAGCCGGCGAGAGCCACTGCGGCAGCGATTGCGAGCGTTGCTGGAGCGATGCGACGGTGCATGTGTGGATCCCCATTTCCTGCGCCGGCCTGCCCGCGTCATTGCGGGCCCATTCCGGAATGTCGCCGACCACAGGCGGAAAGGCGGTGGTCCCACGTGGCCGCTCGGCGGCATCGTCGGTTCCCCATGTGCCGTGGTGAGCGAGATTGCTCAGAGCCTACAACTCCGGGTCGCGGCTGTACTAGAGCTGGAGCTGCCCGAAATGTGCCGCACCACAAAAGTCGGAGCCGCCGGTTACACTCGGTTTGGACGCGGCGGGGGCCGCGCTTCGTTTCTGCGTCCCGGTCACGAGTGGCCAGGGGCGCCGCACAGGATGGTCTCAATGTCTCAGACGCGCCGCCGCACGTACTTGTCCTCCTTACTGACCTCGGCCGGCATTGCCGCCCTGGTTGCGGGCGCGCTGATTGCGCCGCCGGCCTCGGCCGCAGATGATCCGACGCTGCTGCCCGCAGCGCCGCGCCGGGCAGCCCCCGCCGTTCCGGCGCCCACAGACCAGTTCATCGTGAAGTTCAAGGACCCGGCCGCACGGGGCACTGCGGAGCGGGCCAGGGCCTACGGCCGGGCCGCGGCCAGGCTGGGCGCCCCCGTCAAGGACATCCGTGCCACCGCAAGCGGAGCCCGGGTGCTGCGGACGGACAGGAAGCTGGGCGCCGGCGACGCGGCGAAGCTCCTGGCCTCGCTGCGGGCCGATCCCGCCGTGGCCTACGCCGAGCCGGACACCCTCTTCCAGGCCAAGGCTGCCGACCCGAACGATCCCGTCTTTGCTGACCAGTGGAACCTGTCCCCGGGGCCCGCCGGCATCGGGGTCACCAAGGCCTGGGACATCACCCGGGGCGGCGGAGAGGTGGTGGCAGTGGTGGACACCGGCATCACCAGCCACATCGACCTGCAGGCCAACGTGCTGCCGGGCTATGACATGATCGCCGACCCCGCCAACGCCCGGGACGGCAGCGGCCGCGACTCCACCGCCAGGGACGAAGGCGACTGGACCGACATCGGGCAGTGCACCGATGGCATGCCGCAAATGGCGTCGTCGTGGCACGGCACCCACGTGGCAGGCATCATCGCCGCCGTTGCCGGCAACTCGGCAGGCATCGCCGGAATTGCCCCGCAGGCCAAGATCCTGCCGGTGAGGGTTCTGGGTCCCTGTGGCGGCCTCATGTCCGACATTGCGGACTCGGTGCTGTGGGCCTCCGGTGCCACCGTGACGGGAGTGCCGCGCAATGCCACTCCGGCACGGGTCATCAACCTCAGCCTCGGCGGGCCGGGGGCGTGCCCGCAGACTCTCCAGGCGGCCATCAACACCGCCACCGGCAGGGGTGCTGTTGTGGTCACCGCCGCCGGCAACGAAAGCGGGCAGGCGGCGGACTCCTCTCCCGGCAATTGCCAGAACGTCATCAACGTTGCGGCCAGCGGGCCCAGCGGCGCGCTGGCACCCTATTCCAACTTCGGACCGGCCGTGGACGTCACGGCACCCGGCGGCGACATGTCACCCGTCCCGGGCGGCGGGCCGGACAGCGGACTCTTCGGCGGCATCTGGTCCACCGCGAACGACAGCAATGCCAGGCCCACCACAGAGCCGGGCGCAAACATCTATGCCGCCGAAGGCTCGTCCTCCGCGGCCCCGCACGTTGCGGGAACAGCCGCGCTGCTCATGGCGCAGATGGGTCCGGGCGCCACCGCCGCCGCCGTCGAGGAACGCCTCAAGGGCACCGCCCGGCCGGTGCCGGGAGGCTGCCCCGAAGGGTGCGGAGCCGGCCTGGTGGACGCCGCGGCCGCGGTGCCGCGCACCACCATGGTGGTTGCCGCCGGCGACCTGAGCGGCGACGGGAAGGCCGACGTCCTGGCCCGCGACAACACCGGTGTGCTGTGGCTCCACCAGGGCAACGGACGCGGCGGCTGGCTCGGACGCGCCAAGGCCGGGTCCGGCTGGAACGCGATGACGGCCGTCGTGGGTTCCGGGGACATGAACGGGGACGGCAGGAACGATGTGCTGGCCCGCGACGAGTCCGGCGCCCTGTGGCTGTACCCGGGTAACGGCCGGGGCGGCTGGCTGGGGCGGATCCAGGCGGGCAACGGCTGGAACGCGATGACCGCCGTCGTGGGTCCCGGGGACATGAACGGCGATGCCCGGAACGATGTCCTGGCCCGCGATACTGCCGGGGTGCTGTGGCTCTATCCGGGCAACGGCCGGGGCGGCTGGTTCGGCCGGGTGAAGGCTGGTTCAGGCTGGAACGCGATGACCGCCGTCGTGGGTCCCGGGGACATGAACGGCGACCGGAAGGCCGACGTCCTGGCCCGCGACGCCGCCGGCGTGCTCTGGCTCTATCCGGGCAACGGCCGCGGCGGCTGGCTCGGCAAGGCGCAGGCCGGCACCGGCTGGAACGGCATGACGACCATCACCGGCCGCGGCGACTTCAACGGCGACGCCAGGAACGACGTCCTCGCCGTGGACACCGCCGGTGCGCTCTGGCTCTACAAGGGCAGCGGCAACGGCGGCTGGCTCGGGCGCGTCCAGGCGGGATCCGGCTGGAACTAGGCGCGGCACCGCTGCCTTGATCAGGCGAACTCAGGTGAAGATGTCCGCCACATAGCGCCCGTGGGTGCGTTCCACCTCATCGATCCACGCCTCGGCCTCCGCCTCAGAGGCGCCGGTCGCTTCTTGGTAGATGCGCTCGCATGTGTCCCGGACCTCCGGCGCCATGTGCTTGCCGTCGCCGCAGACGTAGACGGTTGCGCCCTGTTTGACCATCTCGACGACGTCCGCCCGGTCCGCCCAGAGCCGGTGCTGGACGTACTTCTGGCCGTCCGTGGGTGCGGTGGAAAAGACCGGCCGGAGGTCGAGGTTGGCTTCGTCTGCCCAGGACGCCAGCTCAGCCTGGTAGAGGAAATCGGTGTCCGGGGCCCGGCAGCCGAAGAACAGCATGGAGGGCGCCGGCTTGATGCCCTCGGCCTCGGCCCGCAGCGCCCGGTCCTGGACGAACCCGCGGAAGGGCGCCAGCCCGGTCCCGGCACAGACCATGATGAGCGGAACCTCCAGGGACTGGGGCGGGTGGAAGGCGGCATTCGAGGGACGCACGGTGACCGCCACCCTCGTCCCGGGCCTGGCCTGGGCGAGGTAGGTGGAGGCGGCGCCTTCGAACACGCCGCGGCCCGACCACGCCGGAGCCTGGACGACGGCGAACGTGAGGGTCACATGGTCCGGGCTCCAGAGCGGGGACGAGGAGATGGAGTACCGCCGCGGTGCCAACTGGGTCAGCAGCTGCAGGAATGAGCTGAACGACAGCTGGCAGGACGGATACGTCTCCAGCAGGTCCAGCAGGGAGACGCGCTTGTCCAGGATCTCTGCCGCATGGCGCTCGCGGTCCTCCGCCAGGGCCTCAAGCTCCCGGCGCTGGGCAGGATCCTCCGCCACATCGGCCAGGTACTCGAGCTGGGTCCGCGTGGCCGGGACCGCAAGTTCGACGTAACTGCTCAGCAGTTCGCCCACAGCCACGGGCATGCCGGTGGGCAGGAACGTGTCACCCTGTTCCATGCTCAGCAGGACGTGCGAGTCATAGTCGAGGTTGAAGCGGACCAGGGCCCGCTGCACCAGTTCGCTGGGATTCAGCGGCAGCACGGCCAGGTAGTCGCCGGTCCGGTAGCTCATCCCTTCCGGCAGGGCGATCTCCACATGCCGCTTGGACTTGGCACCGGGCCTGGCCAGGTCCACGAGTTCGCGATTCGCCACCACCGTGCCGAGGGCCAGCCCGTTCTGGCGCAGCAGCGGCTCCCGGACGTTGCCCACGAACTGGATCTCCAGCTCGGGCTGCGCGGCAGGCGAGCTGGTGCTCTGCCCCAGGGCGGCGTCCACGGCCGGCCAGAACCCCGCGTACCACTCGTCGAAATCGCCGAAGAAGTCGCCGCGGGCGTTGGCCTCGCCCCGCTCATAGATCCGCGCAGCACCGGCGGCCTCGAGCCGGGCGTCGATGGCCTTGGGCACCTCCTGGTAGGTCCGCGCCCAGTCCTTGTTGCCGTTGCCGAACACCGTGTACCGCACCCCGGCGAGGCTGTCCGGCCGCAGGCCCTCGGTCCAGGTCATGAATTGCCGGGCGTTGTCCGGCGGCTGCCCCTCGTACGAGGAGGCCACGATGGCAACCACCCCCTCCGTGGGCAGTCCGCCGGCCCCGGCGTCGAGCGGGCCGATCGTGGGGCTGTAACCGCGCCGCCCCGCGTCGTTGGCAATGCGCTGGGCGAAGTCCTGGGAGGTTCCCGCATTGGAACCGTAGAGCACCCGGAGCGGGACGCCGTTGGCGGCTGCCGCAGCCGGCGCTTCCGCCTGCCGGGCAAGTTCGACGGCGGCCCCGCCGGCCGCCTCGATCCGGACGTTCCGCCGGCGCACGTTGATGAACAGCCCTTCCGGCTTCATGGTCAGCGTGTGGTGGATCTTCAGCTCGTAGCCGGGGTCCGCCGCCGTGATGTCGAAGCGCTGCAGGAGCTTGGCCAGGAACAGCATGGCCTCCTGCAGGGCAAATCCCCGGCCGATGCAGGAGCGCTGCCCGTTGCCGAAGGGCTTCCAGGCGTTGGCGGGGATTTCCGGTGCACGTTCGGGGGAGAACCGGTCCGGATCGAACATTTCGGCGTCCTCGCCCCAGGCTTCCTTGTCCCGGTGCAGCCGCGGGATCAGGACCAGGATGGGCTGGCCCGCCGGGACCTCGTAGCGGCCGCCGAGCATCGTGTCCTCGAACGGAGCCACGTTGAACCCCGGGGCGGTGGGCCACAGGCGGAGCGTTTCCTTAAGGATCTGGTCCAGGTACCCCAGACGGGGCAGATGCTCGAAGCGGGCGCTCTCGGTGCCGAGGACCTCGTCCACCTGGGCACGCGCCTTGGCCAGGACATTCGGATGGCGCAGCAGTTCGTAGAGTGCAAAGGAGAGCAGGCCGCTGGTGGTCTCATGCCCGGCCACCAGGAAGGTGACCATCTGGTAGCGGATATTGTCCTCGTCCAGCCGCTCGCCGGTCACCGGGTCCGCCGCATTGAGCATGGTGTCCAGGATGTCTTCACTGCCGGCGGGGCTGGGGTTGCGCCGCCGGTCGCTGATCATCTGGTCGGCCACCTCGAACATGAGGGCGTTGTCCTCCTCGAGCTGGTGGCGCCGGCGGAGCATGATCTTGTTCTGGACGGGGAGCCTGCGCCCCCGCTGCCCGGACTCGACCAAGGCACGGACCATGGCCCCGACAAAGGGATGCAGCTCCTCCCGGTAGAGGCTGTTGAATCGGTAGCTGAACGAGCACAGCGCAATGGTGTCCAGGGTCAGGCGGGTGGTGTTGTCCGGAGCGTCGATCCGGGCCGTGGGGCCGAGCCGCTCCCACTTGAGCAGCAGCTGCTCGGCGATGTCGTCCATGCCGCTGAACATCCGCTTCAGCGCCGCCGGCCCGAACGCCGGCATCAGGATCCGGTGCGCCTTCTGCCAGTTGGGTTCTTCCGTTCGTGCGGTGAACAGGCCGTCCCCGATAAACTCCCGCACCTCGCGCAGGGAGACGCCCAGCACCTTTCCGAAACGGGACTCGTCGCACACCTCGTTGACGAGCTGCTGGGAGGAAATGGCAATGAGGCTGCGGTCGAAGACCTGGAGCCGGACAATGGGGCCGTACCGCTCGGCCACCTCGGCGATTCCCAAAAGTCCCTTGCTCGAATCGATGTCCGGCAGGTTGCCGACCACCGGCTTCGAGGGAGGCTGGGGGATGGGGACGCTGGGCGAAGTCATGGCCCCTCCTAGGCGATTTATCAATTGAGGCTCTGTGAGCATTAATTGCTGCCTGGCCGGACGGCAGTGTCCGGATTCGACACAGGATACTCCCGTCAGGTCCGGGGCACTACGGGAAATTTCCGCACCGCCGCGGGTCTCTAGCGAGGGGTCTGGCCGCTACCCGCAGGAGCCCCGCCGGATCTCGAGCTGGAGGTTGTGCCGCACGGAATAGTCGTGCTCGATGGAGGAATAGTTCACTTCGACGTCCCGGGCGGTTCCCCGCACGGCGCCGGCGTCCAAGGCCACATCCACGGTCAGATCCGCATGGGCTCCCGGCGCGAGTTCGAACCCCGCCACGGGTTCGGGCACGGCGGGCGTCGCTGGCGTCGAGGGGGAGGACGACGGCGGCTCCGCGCTCCCGCTGTGATGTCCGGTTTGTCCCGGCGAGTGGGAGCTGGCCGCCGTAGGGGTTTCGGCACCGTCGGCCGGTTCTGCGCCACCGTCCGCCGGCCCTGCACCGTGGTGGCCTTGGCCTTCACGGTTGGCGGGCGTTGCCAGGGCCGAGACGATGCCCAGGGCCTTGGGGGCCAACAGTTTGATCTCGCCCATGGTGAAGGACTGGTCCGTGTTGTTGTGCAGCAGCACCGCGAACCTGGCGAAGCCGTTTGAGGTCTGCACGGCGCAGAGCTTCGCCGGGTTGGCTCCGACGCTCAGCGGGTCCTCCGGGCGGGACGCCGCGGCGGGTGCCGGGATGGCGGTGCCGGTGGGGCCGGCCGATGGTGCCGGGCTGGCGGACGCTGCCACGCCGGCAGCGTTCGCGGCGGCGGGTGCCGGCTGGGCGCGGAGGGACTGTTCGATTCCCGGCGCACCGCAGCCGGACAGCACCAGCAGTGCCGCGGCGCCGCCGAGGAGGATTCTGCCTTTGATGGTGAACATGGTGCTCTCTTTCGCAGTGTGCGGTGTATCGGAACCGTCGTCGAGTATCCGCTGGTTGAGCTTGTCGAAACCGACGGTTTCGACAAGCTCAAGCCGGCGTTAGCCCGCCGTCGTGGACTTGAGCTTGGCGAAGACCACGTAGTTGTCGTCGAAGAGGCCCGTTGCGGGGTCGTACCCGTCGCACGTGATCACGCGCAGCTCGGGGCCTTTCGTGTTGCCGTACACCTCGAGGGTGGGGAAGTTGTCCTTGCTGTAGGCGGCGGCCCTGGTCACGGTGAACAGCGCCGCGGAGCCGTCGGCCCGCTGCACTGTAATGCCGGCGCCGGTCCGCAGCCCGCGGAGGTCCGCAAACACTCCGGGTCCGCCGCCCACCGCGTTGACGTGGCCCAGGACCACCGCGGGCCCGGTCTCGCCGGGGGACGGGGAGCCGGAGTACCAGCCTGCGGGTGCGCCGGGACTGTCCGGCGGCACCTCCAGCGACCGGTTTTTCCGCAGCCCCAGCTTCAGCAGCGTGGACTGCACGCCGATGTCCGGAATGCTGAGGGATACGGGGGCTGGTGCCGGCCGGGCAGGTGAGGGGACGGCGGCTGCCTTGCCGGCTGCCGCCGTCGTGCTTTGTGCCGTTGGTGGGGGCACTTTCGACTCCGGAGCGGCGGGCTGCGTCGCGGCTGTTGCCGCCGAGGATGAGGTGCCGGTCGGCGTCGGTTCCGCGGTCGTGGCAGCGGTTCCGCAGCTGCTCAGAACGAGGCCCGAAAGGACAAAGAGGGTGGCTGCCGCGGACGCGGCACGGTGCCGGCTTCTGCGTTGGGTCGGGGTGCTCATGGCCTAGTGGTGTTCCGTCCAGCAGGCCAGAATGGTGGTGGACACCTGGTAGGCGAACGCGGTGGGCGTCACCTTCTGGGGCCCGACGGCGGCCGGCAGCCTGGTGGCGTTGACGTACAGGGTGCTGTTGTCCTTCAGGAAGACGACTGATCCGTCCTTGGTCTGGTAGGCGGGGAACCCCAGGTTGGAGAGGCCCTTGATCGGCGCTGTGGTGCCGATCCTGCTTGCCAGGGCGTCGAAGTACTTCCGCGCTGACGCGGGGTCCGGCGATTCCTTCACCGAGATCACCAGCGGGCCGTCCGCGAGGTGGTAGGTGCAGGCGTAGGTGCTATCCGCCCAGTCATCGACGGCGTGCGGCGCCTCTTTGAGGGCCAGGATCGAGGAGATGTCGTCCTTGGTTTCCTGCCCGCAGATCATTTTTGACGCCTCGGACGGACCGCCGGCAGACGTGGTGGCCGGGCTGGTCGCGGCCGCGGAGTGGCCGCCTGGGTGTTGGACCTCGGCAGTTGCGGGAGCGTCCGACGGCGGTGCTGCCGCCGTCGTCGCGGGTCCGGTGCTGCCGGCGGCAGCCGCGCAGCCGGACAGCAGCAGCGATGCCAGCGCCAGCGACGCCATCATATGTTTGCGGTTTCTCATTGGATTGCTCATCTTCACGTCCTGTTCTGCAGCATGCTGTCCCTGCTGCGTGCGGTACTGCTGCGTGCGTCGGGCAGAATCCGGCCGCCGCGGCCCCAGTTAGCCGCGGCAGCCGGAAGCCCTGCCCATCCGGGCATTTGCCCGGGCCGGCGAAAGCCTAGGCGGCTTATGCGGCCTTGCGACGGCGGACGATGTAGGTTCCGCCGGCAGCGGCAGCCAGCACGAGGCCACCACCCAGAGCCAGCACCCCGGCGTCGTTGTTTTGCGGAGTCTGCTTAACGCCGGTGTCGGCGCCGCCCACCGGCATGGCCATCTGGCCGGCGACGAGCGTTCCGCACAGCGCCGGCGACGTTGCCGCGAGCGGCAGGCTGGGCACAAGATCGCTCTTGGCGGCCTGGCCGGCAGCGCTCAGGGTTGCGGGATCCAGGCCGTGAACCACCACGACGGCGGTGCCGTTGTGCAGGGCTTCCTTGGTCTCGGCGTTCAGTTCGAACGTCCGGTCAATGGTGTAGGCGCCGCCCTGGCCGGCAAGCTTGAGGTCCAGCCCGGCCGCGGGGCTGGTGTCGCCGCTGGTGGAGAGTGTGGTGCCGATTTTGCCGTACGAGGGGGCGCCTTCGGTGGTGGAGATGACGCCGTCGCCGTTGGCGTCAGCGGCGGGGGCGGGGCACTGGCCCTTGGCGCCCACGTGGATGTGCTGCACGTGCGGGTACGGGGCGTCCATGAATGTTTCGGCGAGACCGGAGACGTTGAGGGACACATGGGCCTGGTTGCCCGTGACGTGCACGGCGACGGTGCCGGAAGCGGAGCTGCCGTTCAGCTGGCCCAGCGTGGCCTGGTAGGAGTGGTCGCCGTCGTGGGCCATGGCGGGTGCGCCGGACAGGGCGAGGGCGCCAAGCGCCAGGGTGGGAACAGCCATGAAGCGCAGAGTCTTGTTCATCGGAAGTATTCTCCTCATGCAAGTGGGTGGTTCTCCCAGAGGTGGGACACAGGCAGTTCGGAGCGGTGCTGGTGCCGGATGGGAGAAAAGGTGATTTGTTTCACTCGGTCCTCCTTGGGCGCACGAAGCCCCCGCCCAGAATCATCTGGACGGGGGCTTCGGGTTACTGCTTTGGGGCTGGCTCCTAGACCACCTTGACGGTGCCCGCCGACGTCTTGGCAACGGCGGTGTAAGCCGCCTTCCGGCCAGTGACGGTGACCGTCAGAATCTTTCCCCTGACAGCGGCGGCCGGTTTGTACGTGCTGGCGGTGGCGCCGGTGATGGCGATGCCGTTCGCCTTCCACTGGTAGGTCAGCGTGACCGGTGCCGGTCCCCAGAGACCGCCGGCCGTGAGGGTGGAGCCGACCTTGACAGCGCCCGTGATGGTTGGTGTCGGGGCGGTCAGGGTGCCCACTGCGACCGTGGCCGTTGCCGCGCTGGTCTTGGCCGCGGCGGTGTAGCCGGCCTTGGACCCGGTCACGGTGACGGTGATCGTCTTGCCAAGCACCGCTGCTGCCGGCCGGTAGGTGCTGGCGGCGGCGCCGGTGATGGCGATGCCGTTTGCCTTCCACTGGTAGGTCAGCGTGACCGGCGCAGGTCCCCAGACGCCGGGGGCTGCGGTGAGGAGGGACCCCACCTTGGCGGTGCCCGTGATGGCGGGCACCGGTGCCGTCAGCGTGCCCGCTGCCACCTTGACCGTGGCCGCGCTGGTTTTGGCCACAGTGGTGTAGGCGGTCTTGGCTCCGGTGACGGTGACCGTCAGGGTTTTGCCCACAACGGCCGACACCGGCCGGTACGTGCTGGCGGTGGCGCCGGTGATGGCGATGCCGTTGGCCTTCCACTGGTACTTGAGGGTGACGGGTGCCGGCCCCCAGGTTCCTGTTGCCGTCAGCGCGTAGCCCACCTTGGCGGTGCCGGTGATGACCGGTACCGGTGCGGTGAGAGTTCCCGCCGCGATCTTGGCCGTTGCCGCACTGGTCTTGGTGACGGCGGTGTAGCCGGCCTTCGATCCGGTGACGGTGACGGTCAGGGCCTTGCCCAGCAGAGTTGCGGCCGGCTTGTAGGTGCTGGCCGTGGCGCCCGTGATGGCGATGCCGTTGGCCTTCCACTGGTACTTGAGGGTGACGGGAGCCGGTCCCCAGGTTCCTGCGGCGGTCAGCGTGGAGCCGACCTTGGCGGCGCCGGTGATGGCAGGTACCGGCACGGAGAGCGTGCCGACTGCGACCTTGGCCGTTGCCGCGCTGGTCTTGGCGGCGGTGGTGTAGCCCGCCCTTGTTCCGGTGACCGTGACAGTCAGCGTCTTAGCCACGTCCGCCGCCGCAGGCTTGTAAGTGCTGGCGGTGGCGCCCGCGATGGCGATGCCGTTGGCCTTCCACTGGTACCCCAGCGCGACAGAGACAGGTCCCCAGGTGCCCGGTGCGGCGGTCAGCGTGGAGCCGACCTTGGCAGTTCCGGTGATGGCGGGTACCGGTGCCGTGAGCACAGGGTTGAGGGCCATGACAGTTGCCGTGCGCGCCGACGTCTGGGCCGCCGTCGTGTAGCCGCCCTTGGTGCCGGTTACGGTGACGGTTATTGTCTTGCCGACGTCGGCCGCCGTCAGTTTGTAGGTACTGGCAGTCGCGCCGGCGATGGCGAGTCCAACGGCTGTCCCGTTGGACTTCCACTGGTAGGTCAGCGCGACTCCTTCCGGAGCCCACGTGCCCGGGACGGCCGTCAGCGTCGATCCCTCCTTGGCGGTTCCCGTGATGGTGGGAACCGGTGCGGTCAGGGACCCCGAGGCGTACGACAGATCGTGCGTGGTGGCGTTGCCGCTGGTCACTGTCACCGGTGTTGCAGTGGCTTCTGTGGCGGCGTTACCGGAGTAGAGGTCGCCGGTAACCGGGCCGCCGCTCACCCGCAGGATGTAGTTTCCTGACGTCAGGCCCTTGATGGTGTACTTGCCGTCCGCATCGCTGAGGCCGGCGCGGGTCACGAGTGAGCCGTCGATGGTGTAGGCCTGGACGAACGCGGAGAATGGCTTGCCCTCCTTGTTCAGCAGGGTGCCGGTCACGGATCCGCCGGACGTCAGGGTTGCGTCGATGTTTTGCACCGGCTGGCCCGGGGTTACGGGGATGGACTGGGCCTGCCCCACACCGGCGGACTCGGGCTTGTTCTGGAAGAACTGCGCCTCCTCCAGCGAGTAGCCGCTGGAGCGGTTGAAGGCTACCTTGTACGAGCCTTCCGCCAGCCCCACCACGCTGTAGTTGCCGCTGGGGTCAGAGACGCCGTTCTTGACGGTCTTGCCGCTGTTGTCCAGCACAGAGACGAGGTATCCGGTTGCTGTGCTGGCTCCGGTGACCTTGCCCTGGATGGAGGCTCCGGTGACTGCAGTCATGTCCACGCCCGTCACGGTCTGCGAGACCGTTACGGTCACCGGGGTGGCGCTGGCTGCAGTTGCTCCGCCGTGCCAGGCATCCGCAGCGCCGCTTTGGCCGCCGGAGAACCGCACGGTGTACGTGCCTGCCTCGAGCCCGATCACGGAGTACGTTCCGTCCGGATTCACATAGCCGTACGCGGGGGCCGCATTGCTGGCCCCGTTCTTCGTCGCGATGATCTGGGATGCATTGAGGTTGGTCCCTGCAGGGGCGGTGATCTTGCCGCTGATGGTGCCGCCCTTGATCAGGGTTGCGTCAATGGCGGTCACGTCCTGGCCTTCGGTGACCGGCACCGTGGTGGCGGTGTCAATGGAGGAGGCGTTCTTGTACCACTGCGGCAGTGCTCCGGTGCCGAAGGCACTGAAGGAGATCTTGTAGTTCCCCGGCAACAGGCCGCGGAGTGAGTAAGTGCCATCGGCATTCGCCCAAGTGGAGCCGGCCATTGAGTTGTCGCTGGCCTTGTAGGCAGTGATGTAGGCCTCCGAGGAGTATCCGGCTGCCGGCAGCGTGACCTTGCCGCTGATGGCGGCACCCTTGGCAAGAGTGGCGTCAACGGCCGTCCGGTCCTCGCCCAACGTGAGCGTGATGGGCGTGGCCTCCGCCGCGGTCTGGACGTTGTTGTACCACTCGTCCAGGGCCCCGGAGTTGTAGCTTGAGAACTTTACTTTGTAGGTTCCCGCGACAAGTCCTTTGATCGCGTACGTGCCATCCGCGTTCACCTGCCCATACGTGCCGTTGGCGCTTCCCTCTGCGGTGGCGGAGACGTTTACCATCGTCAGGTCGACGCCGGCGGGAACCGTGATCTTGCCCGTGATGGACGCGCCCTTAGTCAGAGTCGCGTCGATGCCGGTGAGATCCTGGCCTGCGGTGAGGGGCAGCAGCGTGGCGGTTTCCATGGTGGTTCCGCTCGCATACCACTGGGTCAGCGCGCCCGTGTCATAGCCCGAGAACTGGACCTTGTAGTTTCCGGCGCGGAGGCCCGTGACCCTGTACGTGCCGTCGGCCCGAACCTGGGCGGTCACGGCGGATGCCCTGAAGTTGTCTGCGTTGTACACGCGCGCCGTAACCGCGGAGAGGTTGACCCCAGCCGGAGCTGTGACATTACCGCTGATGGTGGCGCCCTTGACGAGGGGCGTGTCGCTCAGAGCCAGGTCCTGGCTGTCCGATACGGGGACGGTTGTGGCCGCACTGTGCGACAGACCGCCGTACCACTGGTCGAGTGCCCCCGAGGTTCCCGCTGCGAACTGGACCTTATAGGACCCGGCTGCCAGGCCGGCAAAGTTGTAGGAGCCGTCGGCGGCGACGTCGACGGAGGCTGCAAATGAGTAGTAGCTGTCCGATGTGTACAGATAGGCCTGCACTCCGGACAGGTTGATGCCGGCCGGTGCGGTGACCTTGCCGGAGATTGACGCGCCCTTGACGAGGGTGGCGTTGATGTCAACATGATCCTGACCCGCTGTCAGGGTGACGGGCGTGGCGGCCTCAAACGATGCGGCGCCGGCGTACCACTGCACCAGCGCGCCCGTGTTGTACCCGGCGAACTGCACCTTGTAGCTGCCTGACGGGAGACCGGCCACCTTGTACGTGCCGTCGTCGTTGACGGAGGAGGAGGCTACGTAATTGGGGTTCGTTCCGCCGGCCTGGTAGACCGTGGCCTGGATGGAGGCCGGATTCACTCCCGCCGGTGCAGTTACCTTTCCGCTGATCGACGCGCCCTTGACGAGGATGGCGTCGATCCCGGTACGGTCCTCGCCCGCGGCGAGCGTCACGGGCGTGGCCGTGGCTTCGGAAGAGGCGCCTGCGTACCACTGGTCCAACGAGCCGCCACTGTTCCCGGAAAACTGCACCTTGTACGTGCCCGCAGGAAGGCCCGTTACCTTGTAGGCGCCGTCGGCACCGATTTGCACCGAATTTTCCCAGTTCCCGTCCGGCAGGACGAAGTTTACCTGGCCGGCATTAGGGTCTAGACCCGCAGGTGCAGTAACCGTGCCGCTGATGGAGGCGCCCATGGCCAGGGTAGGACTGATGCCCGTGAGGTCCTGGCCCGCCCCGAGGACGACGGGGGTGGCGGCAGAGGACGTTGCGCCCCCGCCGTACCACTGGCTTGCCGCACCCGAGTTGTTTCCGGTGAACTGGACCTTGTAGGGTCCCGCCGCAAGTCCGCGGAGTGTGTACGTGCCGTCCGCATTCACGCGGCCGTAGCCGTTTTGCCACGGGCTCTCCGTGGCGAGGGCCATGACACCAACGCCTGTGACGTCGGCACCAGCCGGCACCGTGACCTTGCCGCTGATAGAAGCGCCCTTGACCAGGACCACGTCGATGCCCGTGAGGCCTTGGCCGGATGTGAGGGTGACGGGTGTGGCTGCGTCGAAGGACGTTGCGCCGGCGTACCACTGATCGACGCCTCCGGAGTTGTTTCCGGTGAATTGGACCTTGTAGGAACCAGCCGGAAGTCCGGTGACGGTGTAGCTGCCGTCATCATTGAGCTGGCCGTGGCCAGCGCCCGAATACCCATCGGCGGTGTAGGCGTAGACATTTGTAGCGGTGAGATTGACGCCAGCAGGGGCCGTCACCTTGCCGCTGATGGAAGCATCCGACAAGTCTGCTGCGTTGGCCGGCGCAAGGCCGAACAGCACCAGCGCTGACAGAACCGATAATAAAACGGCTAACCGGAAACGGAATCGCCTGCTCAAAGTGAGCATTTTTACCCCCCATGGGTCATGCAGCGGCTGGGCCGCATCATTTTTTTGATTGTCAAAGAACGCCTCAGTGTAACTGTTTAAATCCGAATTCAATGCCGGGATTTTCATTATTTCCGCTGTATGTCCAATTGAGTTAGTAACCGGTAGCGGGTGTCTGTCAAAATAGCAGCGTGCCTAAGCGCCATGGCCATAGTGAAGTAACTTTGGGTGAAAGGTCACCAGCCCCGCATGAAGCAAGCGATTACCCGGCTGCCCGCGCTCTGCATCATCCTGATGGCAGGGTCAATCCTGGTCTTTCAACCCGGAGGCCTGTTCAGGTTCGTCTGGATCAAACTCGCGGTGGTGATACTTGCTGTCCTCGCCGGCCTGCTGTCTCCGCTGAAGGCACGGATTCCTCTTCTGGTGCAGACGGCGACCGCCGCCTGCTTGGTGTGGATCGCCGTCGCCATGTTCTTGTCTGATACTCCGCTGGCCAGCATGGCCGGACGCTGGCCGCGCTACGAGGGCCTTCTGACGCTGGGCGTGTATGTGGCCGTATTTCCGGTGGGCGCGAAGGTGCTGGGCGGGGATTCTTCCGGCCCGCGCTGGCGGATTCTGCGCCTGGCGCTGGCCGCGGCTGCCGTGGTCCTGTTCGTGGTTTCCCTCCTCGAAGGCACGGGGTTGCGGCCGCTGGGTGGCGCCACCGACGTGCGGCCAGGGGCGACGCTGGGCAACGCCACGGACCAGGGCCTCATCGGCTTTGTCATCGCAGGTGTGCTGTCCGCCGGCGGTAGCCCGGAGCGTGGGTGGCAGGTGTGGCTGCACCGGGCCGGCCTGATCGCCGCTGCCGCGGTGGCGATCCTTTCCGGCTCCCGGGCGGCGCTGGCCGGGCTGCTGATCGTGGCATTGTTTGCTTCCTTCATGTGGATGAGGAGCCGGTCCTGGACCCGCCTCAAAATCGTGGCGGGCGCATTGCTGGCTGCGGCGGGCGTTGCCGCGGGAGTCCTGCTGGTGCCGGCCGCCCGCGACCGGCTGCTTTCCGCCGGGACCGTGGACGGGCGATGGCTGCTATGGGACCGGAGCCTCCGCCTGATCGACGCCGATCCGGTCTTCGGCGTCGGCCCGAGCGGCTTCGTTGATGCGCTGCCGGCGTATCTGAACGAGGAGTGGGCCCGATCCGTGGGCGACAGTTTCGCCGCCGATTCGCCCCACAGCTGGCCGCTGCAGGCACTCTCGGCAGGCGGCGTTCCGCTGCTGTTGCTCGTTCTGGCGCTTGCTGCGGTGGCGTTGTTGGCAGTGATTCGGCGGATCCGGGGTGCGGAGAGTTCCGACGAACGGCGCTACCTTGCGGTGGTGCTGGTGACGGTGGCCGCGTACGGAATCGCCCTGCTCACCCATTTCACGTCCATCGGCACCACGGCCCTGGTGGCATTCCTCTGCGGGGGACTGGTGGGCCGTGACGGCGCGGTCCTGCCGGGTTCCCGCGCCGGCATGACGGCCACGTCGGCTGCGGGCAAGCTCCGCTCGGCTGCCCCGCGGGCAGCGGGCCTGGTCCTGGCCGCCGCGGGCCTCGCAATCACCGTGCCCGCAGCAACGGCGGAATGGCCGATGGGCGCCGGGGTCAGGGCCCTGGAATCGGGCGAGATTGCCTCGGCGGAGCGGTCCTTCCAGCAGGCGCGCCAGCTCAGGCCGTGGGACGGCGACACCGCACTTCTAGCGGCCCAGGCGTTTGCCGGCCCGGCGACGGCGGGGGACCAGCAGGCGGCGCAGCATGCCATTGAGTGGGGGAGCCTCGCGCGCGAACGTTCGCCGCGCTCGCAGGAGGCGGGGACGGCGCTCGCCATCGGTTACCTCTACAGCGGGGATCCGGGCGCGGCCAAAAAACTGCTGGACGGGCTGGTCAGGGAGGCGCCGTACTCCACCGGGCTCTATGTTCACCGGGGCGTGGCACAGTTCGGTCTGGGGCAGGCCGCCGGGGGGATCGCGGACCTGGAGCGTGCGGCAGCCCTGGATCCTGGCCTGGAAACGCCCTGGCGCATCCTGTCGAACATCCATCAGCGATTGGGCAATGCCGAAGCCGCCCAGGCCGCGAGGCAGCGCGCAGACAAGTTGTCAGGAGGCTAGCTCAGGGGAATTCCGGGCGACCTCGATCCGGGACGCACAAGTTCCCTGTCCGAGTGCAAATTCACGGACAATAAACTGAACTCTTCATAAACATTCCGAAATGAGAAGTTGTTTTCCTGAGAATGCCGCAAGATTAGATAAAGTTAAGCGCAGTTTTCCGGGAAAGGCCCTAGATAATATCCGGCGGTGTTATTGTTCGGCGGTTGGCGGTTCCTAGGTGGTGCGGTATTGCGCCCCGTCCGGAAACAGCGCAGACACACAAGGAGCACTTTCTCGAAACCCTGTAGAAAACTTCATGCGGCAGGCTGGCTGTATTGAGCCGGACCGTGGAAGGGGACACAACAATGGCTGCAGATGAGGACCTTGAGGTGCATTCGTGCGCGGAGCTCTCGGCGGGGGAAGTGATCGAGGCCTGGCACCGGGACCGCCTGGTACACCGGGGGACCGTGAGCAGCACGTTAGAGGAGATCGACCTGTTCTGGATCATCGATTCCCGGACCGGTGCACGCCGGCTGCTGGATCTTGAGCAGCTCAGCATCAAGCGCGTACCGGTGGGAAAGCCAGCCGCCGCCGTCGCGATGACGAAAGAGGCCGCCGTCGGGAAGCTGTTGCCGGCCGCCACGCGGAAGCGGGAGCCGGCGTCCGCCGTCGGGAATCGGAAGCCAGCGGCCGCCGTCGCAGAACGGAAGCCTGCCGTTTCCGTGAAACCGAAGCCTCCCGCCAGCCTGCGGCAGGTCGCCTTCATAGAGGCGGGGTGACGCCCGTCAGGTGAGGTTGCTGAATCTCTCTGCCTGGGTTTTGCTGCCCTGGACAATGATCTGGTCCTCCTCGTAGAGGACGGTCTGGGCCGTGGTGTGGCCCCAGATCCCGCCGGGGCGTTTGACGGCCACGATGGTGATCCCGTACTTGTCCCGGAGCCCCAGCACGCCGAGCGGGCGGTCCTGGGCTTCCCTCGGCGGGCTGGTGCGGATCATCACGAAGTCGTCCTCGAACTCCACGTAGTCGAGCAGGGAGCCCCGGACCAGGTGGGCCACGCGTTTGCCCATGTCGTGCTCGGGCCGGATCACGTGGTCCACGCCGAGCTGCGCCAGGATCTCGGCATGCGGTTCGCTGATGGCCTTGGCCCAGATCTGGGGTTTTTTGAAGGTGAGGAGTCGGGACGTGGTGAGGATGCTGGCCTCGATGTCCGTGCCGATGCCCACCACGGCCCGGTCGAACTCGTGCACCGAGAGCTGGCGCAGCACCTCTTCCTTGGTGGAGTCCGCCCGGACCACGTGGGTCAGGCGGCCGTTGTAGGACTGGACGATCTCTTCGCTCGCGTCGATCCCGAGGACTTCGGTGCCCTGCGCCTCCAGCTCGAGTGCCAGCGCGCCGCCGAAGCGGCCCAGCCCGATCACGACGACGGAGTCCGCCTGCGCCGCGCTGCCGGCCGGGCGGGAGAAAATGTTCTTAGCCAATGAGGGGCCTTTCCTTCGGGTATTCGTAGAGCGGCGGGCGTTCCCGCAGTGCGAGGGCGGCGCCCAGGGTGACCGGGCCGAGGCGTCCGATGAACATGAGCAGGATCAGCACCACCTGGCCGGCCGGCGGCATGGCCGCGGTGATCCCGGTGGAGAGTCCCACCGTGGCAAACGCGGAAACGACCTCGAACAGGATCCGTTCCTGCCCGAAGTCCGTGATCATCATGAGGAACATGGTGGAGCCCACCACCAGGGCGATGGCCAGCAGAACCACGGTGATGGCCTGCCGGTGCACGGCCCGTGAGAGGCGCTTGCCGAAGATGTTCACGGCCGTCCCGCCCTGGAGCTCCGTGGCCAGGATGAAGAACAGCACGCCGAACGTGGTGATTTTCAGGCCGCCCGCGGTTCCGGCAGGACCGCCGCCGATGAGCATCAGGATGTCCATACCCATCCAGGACACGGGGTACATCTGCCCGATGTCGATGCTGTTGAATCCCGCCGTGCGCGTGATGACTGACTGGAAGAAGCCGGCCAGGACGCGCTCGCCGGGCCTGAGGCCTCCCAGCGTTGCGGGGTTGGACCATTCGACGGCGGTGAGGAAGACGGTGCCGCCGGCAAGGAGCACGGCGGTGCCCACCAGGACCAGCTTGGTGTTCATGCTCCAGTGGATGGGCTTGCGGTACTGCCGGCCGAGTTCGAACAGCACCGGGAAACCGAGGCCGCCGATGATCACCGCCGCGGCGATGGGCAGGCAGATCCAGGGGTCGCCGGCGAACCCGATCAGGCTGTCTGTGTACAGGGCGAAGCCGGCGTTATTGAATGAGGACACCGAGTGGAACACGCCGTGCCAGAGCGCACGGCCGGGCGCGTACCCGTACCCGGCCACGAACCGCGCGGCGAGGATCCCGGCGAGGATGACCTCGACGGTCAGGCTGATGGCGAGCACGCCCAGAAGGACCCTGCGAACGTCGCCGAAGCCGGTGCTTTTGGTCTCGGCGGCCGCCGAGAGGCGCGAGCGGAGGCCCAGCCTGCGGGCCATCAGCACGCCGAGCAGGGTTCCGAAGGACATTACGCCGAACCCGCCCACCTGGATCAGGGCCAGAATGACCACCTTGCCGAAGCCGCTCCAGTACACCGGCGTATCAACGGTGATCAGGCCGGTCACACACACCGATGAGGTGGCGGTGAACAGGGCGTCCAAGAAGGGGGCGCCCTCCGGCCCGTTCCGCGAAACGGGCAGCATCAGCAGCAGGGTTCCCACGGCAACCGCCGCGGCGAAGCCCAGCACGATCACCTGGGCAGGGTGCTGGGGCGACAGCACGTTCAGGATGACCGGAAACGCCTTCGACGCGCGATGCCAGTGGCCGTGGCGGACTCCGCCGGAGGCGTCTTGCCGCTTTTGGGCACCCGGGACGTCGCGCATAAGCGTCACGCTACCACCGCGAATCCACCGCGGATGGCCGGAACGAGGTGGCCGTTAAGAAAGCGTTAAGATCCCGGGTTCCGGCCCGATGCGGGATGTGGCCGGTGCTACGCTCCCGTGGTCATCAGCAAAGTTTCCACTCGAATCGAAGGGCCCCGTGGCCACCACAAGCGCGAAAGCGGCGACCGGCCATGTTCGCTGATTACGCCCCCTTGCTCCTGCTAATTCTGGGCTGCGCCGTGACCGGCTACATGATCTACCGGTTCATTAGGGCAACCAAGTAGCCCCCGCCGTCGCCCGCTCCCAGCCTGAACCGACGCAACCGGAACCCCAGAAAGACTCTTCATGACCGCACCAACCCAGTATTCCGTTCCTGCCAGCGTTCCCAATCCGGAGCGGGAGGCCGGCCCCGGCAGCCCCCTGACGCGGTGGCTGCTGGAGCACAAGGTGCACCAGCCGACGGGGCCGGAAGTGGCCGAGGCCGGGGCGCACGAGCAGCCCTGGTGGAAGGTGATGTGCCTGACCGGCGTGGACTATTTCTCGACGCTGTCCTACCTTCCCGGCATCGCCGCGCTGGCCGCCGGGGCACTGTCACCGCTGGCCACCCTGCTGATCGTGGCCCTGACGCTGCTGGGCATGCTGCCCATGTACCGGCGGGTGGCCCATGAAAGCCCGCACGGGCAGGGCTCCGTGGCGATGCTGGAGAACCTGCTGTCATTCTGGAAGGGCAAGGTCTTCGTCCTGATCCTGCTGGGGTTCGTGGCCACGTCCTGGATCATCACCATCACCCTGTCCGCCGCGGACGCCACGGTCCACATGCTGGAGAACCCCTACCTGCCGCCCTTCCTGGAGGGACAGGCAGTCCTCATCACCGTGGTGCTGCTCCTGATCCTGGGCGGCGTGTTCCTGCTCGGCTTCTCCGAGGCGGTGGCCGTCGCCATCCCCCTGGTGGCCGTCTTCCTGCTGCTGAATGCCGTCATTATCGGCGCCGGAATTTTCGACGCCGTCACCCAGCCGGGTGCCATGGCCGCCTGGACCGATGCGCTCACCGCTTCCGGCGGCGGCTTCGGCAGCATCGCCGGCCCCGCCCTGCTGGCGTTCCCCCTGCTGGTGCTGGGGCTCTCCGGCTTCGAAACGGGCGTCAGCATGATGCCGCTCGTGGCAGTCAAGGGTGCCACTCCCGCGGAGCGGCTGGCCTCGAAGATCAGGAACACGCGCAAGCTCCTGACCACGGCTGCCGTGATCATGAGCGTATACCTGCTCGGCAGCAGCTTTGTGACCACGGTGCTGATCCCGGCCGAGGCATTCCAGGAGGGCGGCGAGGCCAACGGCCGCGCCCTGGCCTACCTGGCCCATGAACGCCTGGGCAACGGCTTCGGCTCCGTCTATGACGTCAGCAGCATCCTGATCCTCTGGTTCGCCGGCGCCTCCGCCATGGCCGGGCTTATTAACATCGTTCCGCGCTACCTCCCGTCCTACGGGATGGCCCCGGACTGGTCCCGGGCGGTGCGGCCGGTGGTCCTGGTCTACACGGCCATCAGCATCCTGATCACCATCGGCTTCAACGCCGACGTCAACGCCCAGGCCGGCGCCTATGCCACCGGCATCCTGGCCGTGATGGTCTCCGGCGCCCTGGCCGTGAGCATTTCCGCCGCCCGGAGCAAGAGGAGCAGGGCCGCCGTCGGCTTCTCCGTCCTGACCCTGATCCTGCTGTACGCGCTGGCCGCCAACGTGATCGAAAAGCCGGACGGACTGGCCATCTCCGGGTTCTTCATCCTGGGCATCGTGGTTGTCTCGCTGGTCTCCCGGGTGAGCCGGACCACCGAACTGCGCGTGGACAAGATCGAGTTCGACGAGACCGCCCGCCGGTTCATCACCGACACGCTTGAGTTCGACGGGCGGATAAACCTCATCGCCAACCGCCCCCAGGCCCGCGACGCCGCCGAGTACATGGACAAGGAGGCCGTGCAGCGGGAAAACAACCCCGTGCCCGGCACTGCCGACGTCATATTCCTGGAGATCGATATCACGGACCCCTCCGGGTTCAGCGAGGTGCTGGAGGTCCGGGGCGTGGAGGTGGACGGGCACCGGGTGCTGCGCGCGGACAGCCCGGCGGCGCCCAACGCCATCGCCGCGATCCTCCTGGCCCTGCGCGATGCCACCGGAGTCCGGCCGCACGCGTACTTTGAGTGGGCTGAGGGCAATCCGCTGGCGCACCTGATGCGTTACCTGCTGCTGGGCCGCGGGGACACGGCGCCGGTGGTCCGCGAGATCATCCGCGAGAACGAGCCTGACCCCGAACGCCGGCCTGGCATCCACGTGGGCTGACCCGCCCGGACGCTCTCTCACTTGCGGTCGCTTCTTTCCTGACGCTCTCTCACTTGCGGTCGGGTTTTTCCTGACGCTCTCTCGCGTGGATTCGCTCACTCCTTGACACATGCCGACTTCAGCAGCCTGCGCCAGGAGCTGCCGGCGTCATGCGCCGGGGACTGGGATAGGCTCGCTTGGGACCGGAACAAGCATTGATTCCAACTGTGAGGGCGGGGAATTCCTTGGATCTACTGGGCGGCATGAGCCGCGACGACCTCCGCATCTTTACCTGGGTTGCGGCCACCGTCTTCGCGCTTGTGGCCGGCGTCTGGCGGCCGCGAAGACTTCATTGGACTGCGCTTGGTTCAGTCCTGCTCTTCGCGGCCCTCAACGCGGGTGCCGGGATCTACGTCCTGAACCATTTCCGTGATTCGCGCTGGTCTGCAGGGGGAGAACCGCCGCTGAGCGCCCCATCACTTTCCGGAACGCCTATCGTGGGGCAGTTTCTGGGCCCCCTAGACTCCGCTATGAACGGAGTGGTGGGCGGGGTGAACGAGTTCCTGGCATTCAAGCAGGCGCTTCCCGTAGCGCTGGACTTCCTTGCCGCGTCCGGCTGGGCCCTGCTTGTGGCGTTCCCGCTTGCCATTCTCGCCGCCGGCATCAGTTACGCCGTGGCTCGGCGCCGAACGGCGGAGTTCGAAAAATACCGTGCCACCGTCGACCTGCTCAAAGATGAGCTCGAGCAGGTCAAGCGGCAGATCTCGTCCGCGGCGTGACGTCGGACTCCTTACCTGCTTCAACGGAATACCGAGGAGCCCAAGGGCCTTGTTCTAACTGGGCGCCGAACGACCGGCTGCCTCGTGAAAGGACCTCTTGCCCTCTTTTATCCCGTTCAACATGCGCGCTACGGTCCGCGAAGACCACAAGCGCTCCTTCCGCACCGATATTGAACGCCTCACTTCCGGCCACCGTGGTTGGGCGCCCCTGGACGTGGTCAAGTCCACGAACACCCAGGCGCTGCTGCGCGGAGCGGTCCCGGAAAGCGTTCACACCGCCACCGACGCGAGTCTTGCCCGTTACCTCCAGGACCGCCTTGTGGCCGACGACGATATCCACGTGGACCTCACCGTCATCATCGAGCGCTAAAACGCGGCCCACGCGAGCCCCGGACCTCTCAGGTCCGGGGCTTTTTCCATGGCCGTTCACCGTGGCGTCAGCCTCCGGTGGGGCAGCGTTAGCAAGCGCGGGGCAGTGTGGTGGGGCACGCCGTCGGGCCTTCCCATCAGGGAGGCGGGCGGCGACCCATCCCCGCACTGAAGGAGAACCCTGTGCTGATCAAAAGCACCGTCACCGCACTCGTTGCCCTCACGGCCCTGGCCGGCATTGCCGCCCCGTCCTCGGCGGCGCCGGCGACCGAGGTCGTCCTGGGGCAGCCGCACGCCGCAGCCCACGCGCACAACGACTACGAGCATGGCCGTCCGTTGCTGGACGCCCTGGAGCATGGCTTTACCAGCGTGGAGGCGGACGTCTGGCTGGTGGACGGTGAACTCCGCGTTGCCCACGACCTCGTGGATGCCAAGGCCGGCGTCACCCTGGAGAGCCTGTACCTCGACCCGCTGGACGAGCTGGTCCGCCAAGAGGGCCACAGCGTCTACCCCGGCTGGGACGGTAGCCTGCAGCTGCTGATCGACATCAAGAGTGAAGGCGAGGCCACGTACGCCGCAGTGGAGAAGGAACTGGCAGAACACCCGGCCATCATGAGCCGGTTCGCCAACGGCAAGGTATCCACCGGACCGGTCACGGCCGTCATCAGCGGCAACCGCCCGCTGGCCACCATGAAGGCCCAGACCAAGCGGTACGGTTTCTACGACGGCCGCTCGGACGACCTCGCCTCCGGCATGCCGGCCGGGCTGATGCCGCTGGTCAGCGACAACTGGACCAAGCTCTTCACCTGGCAGGGCGTCGGCCCGATGCCGGAGGCCGAGCGGACCAAGCTGCGCGCCTACGTGGAAACCGCCCACGCCAACGGTTACCGCGTCCGCTTCTGGGCCACCCCGGACCAGGCGGGCCCGGCACGCGACGCCATGTGGACCGAGCTGCACAACGCCGGTGTTGACCACATCAACACGGACGACCTCCCCGCGCTCGAAAAGTTCCTGAGCGCCCGCGGATAGTAGGTTCCTGCTCCCGCCGCCACGCAACGCAATTGACCCTCCCGCATGCCAATTGCGGGAGGGCCAATCGGTGTTTGCGCGGTGGCGCGTGGGACAGACGTGCACCCGTTTTGGCAGGTCATGTTCGAAAAACTGAGCCTCTTCTATAGCCGCGGCTGTCAGGCGGGGCTAGGCTTCAGGCTCAAGACGGTGCTTCAGCCTGAGGGTGCCGGCGTGACATGAGAGTTACACTCTCGGACGCTGTAGGGGGACCAATGGCTGCAGAACGGCATGATGATTTGGTCATGCAGTCGCTGCTGCTCGATGAGATCGGGCAATCGGTCATCGGGATGGACAGTGAGTGGCGGATCACGTACTGGAACCGTGCCTCTGAGCGGTTGTATGGGTTCAGCCCGGGCCAGGTTTTGGGGATGACAATCGCGGACCTCGGAATCATCGGCGGCGCTGAGTCGCCCGGGCCGGATGCCACCGACCAGGAGATAGCGGACAGGCTGGCGCATGGCCGGGACTGGGCCGGCGAGCTCTGGATGCGACACCGCACCGGCAGGGAGTTTCCGGTCCACGCCACGGTCAGCCCAATCCGTGGCCGGCACACAGTGCCCGTCGCGGTCGTAGCGATCTCCAAGGACATCACCGACCGAAAACACAGCGAGGCCATTCTGCGCCGGCTCTCAGCCATGGTGGAATCCTCCGGGGATGCGATCATTGGCGCCGACCTGACCGGGAAGATTTCCAGTTGGAATGCAGGCGCTACCCGGATGTTCGGTTGGAGCTCACGGGAAGCTATCGGGCAGAGCTATCGCCTGCTGACCACCCCTGACGCAGCGGACTACGACAAGGAAGTCACAGCGCGCATAGGAAGCGGCAGCTTCGCGGCCGGAGTGGAAGCGCGGTGGCGTTGCAAGGACGGGTCAGTGATCGACGTTGAGCTGACCGTATCCCCGGTCTACGGTCAAGACGGCGCGCAGGTGGGATCGTCCGCCATCGCCAGGGACATCACGGAGATCCAGCGGCTGAAAGCAGCGGCCGGCGCCGAGCGGGAGCGGCTTCTGGCTGCCCAGGAGATGGCCCATGTCGGAAGCGTCGAATACACGGTCGCGACCGGGGAGACCTGGCATTCGGAAGAGTTCGCCCGGATTCTGGGTCTGGCGGCCGGTGCAGCTGCGACGAGGGATTCGTTGCTCGAGCTGACGCATCTGCAGGACCGCGACCTGGTCCGTCGGGTATGGAAGAGCCTGGAGGACGGGCAGGGATTCGCGGATTTCGAATACCGGATTATCCGCCCCGGTGGGGAGCAACGATGGCTGCATTCACGAATCCGGAGCATCAGCGGCCCGGACGGGAAACCGCTGAGGTTCCTTGACACGGTCTTGGACGTCACCGAACGCAAGAACGCCGAACAGGTTCTGGAGTGGCAGGCGCGTCATGACGCGCTGACCGGTCTGCCGAACAGATATATGATCACCGAAGTGCTCCAGGGATGCCTTGACCGGGCCTCCCGGCCGGTGGTGATGTTCGTCGACGTCGACCGGTTTAAATTGATCAACGACGGGATCGGCCATGGAGCCGGTGACACAATTCTGGTTCTCCTGGGGGAGCGGCTGAGGACCGCGGTCAGGGCCGGCGATACAGTCGCCCGGTTCGGCGGCGATGAGTTCGTCGTGGTCTGCGAGGACCTGCTCAGACGAGGAGCCAAGACGCTGGCCGAACGGATCAGGGATGCCACCCGAAATCCCTTTGAAGTCGACGGGCGCAAGATCTACCTGAACGTCAGCGTCGGCATCGCTCTGGCGGGCCCTGATGACACGGCCGAGTCGATGCTCAGCGGTGCGGACGCTGCCATGTACCGCGCCAAATCGGCCGGAGGCGATTCATCGGCCGTTCATGACGCTCGCCTCACCGGCCGGGCAGCGGGCCGGCTGAACTTGGAATCGGACCTCAGGCTGGCCCTGGACCGCGGAGAGCTTTCCCTGAATTACCAGCCGGTCATTGACATCACCACGGAACGCACCGTCGGCTTCGAGGCGCTGTTGCGGTGGCGCCATCACGAACACGGCCTGATCATGCCGAACACGTTCATTCCAATCGCCGAGGAAACGGGCCTCATCCTTCCTATCGGCGGCTGGGTTCTCCATGAAGCGCTGCGCCAGGTGCAGCGGTGGCGAATCCAGCTTCCAGGTGCGGAAAGCCTCTCGGCAGCAGTGAACATCTCGGGGCGACAGCTCGTGGCGGGTGACTTTCCCGACGTCGTGGAAGCAGCAATTCTCAACTCCGGCATCGATCCAGCCGCTGTCCACTTGGAAGTTACCGAAACTGTACTCATGGATCAGCCCGACCTGCCCAAGGAAACCCTGCAACGGCTCTCCCATTTGGGCGTGGGACTTTCTATCGATGACTTCGGCACCGGCTACTCATCCCTGAGCTACCTGAAGTGGCTCTCGGCCCGGACCTTGAAAATCGACCGCAGCTTCGTACAAGAGCTCGGTAGCGATCCTCACGGTGCGACGATCATCGAACTCGTCATGGGCATGGCTGGCAGCCTGAATCTCGACGTCGTTGCCGAAGGCGTGGAAACCACGGCCCAGCTCAACGAACTCCGGCGCCTGGGCGTACGCCACGCCCAAGGCTACCTGTGGAGCAAACCGTTACCTGCGGAGACCATCCCGGGGTGGCTCGCTGCCCTCCCGGCCGGCCCTTACGGGCGAGTAACGACCAAGGAACTGGCGTGACAGACCACCGGGCCCAGCCGGAGTGCCTACCCCAGGAGGAACAGCCGATGTCCAAGGACGAGTCGTCGCTTCCGGCAGCCGCCGGCGCAGAATCCAGTCCGGGGCCCGGGGGCCAGGACTCACCGCCACAGGACGCGGAGGGGCCTACTCTCCGCTGCCAAGTACTGGAGCTGATCAACGATGTCCTGACGGATACGGCCCCGGAGGGGGAGTGGGCCAGAGCTCAGCTGCGGCGCTTGCTGACGGCGAACCCGGACGAGCCGGAACGTGCGCTGTTGCAGCACCTGATCACCGTGACGACCACGGACCTCACAGACTCCCCGGCTGATGATGCTGCACCACACCAGGGACTCCGCCCGGGCCAGGACTCGATGGTGCCGGTGAACCCCCGGGACCTTCCCGCGTCCCGTGACCGGCGTGGCACAAAACGCATCAGAGCTGTCTTGGGGAGCAGGATGCTGCTGACCGCTTTCCAACCCATCAGGGAGTTGCCGGTCGGAAACGTGGCCGGGTTCGAGGCGTTGGCACGGTTCGTCAGCCGGGACGGGGCCAGCGCTGACACTTGGTTTCGGGAAGCGGCGGCCATCGGTTTGGGTGCGGACTTGGAAATCGCTGCCCTGCACAGCGCGCTGTCGGCGGCCCGGGAGATTCCAGCTCACCTGTTCGTTGCCTTCAATCTCAGCCCGGCAACTTGCATGGACCCGCGCGTTCAGGCGCTGCTGGAGAGCGGGCAGGTCGCTCTGGACAGGATCGTCATCGAGCTGGCGGGCCGTGTAGTAGGCCCGGAGCTAGATGGATTGATGCGGGCGTTGGGGCCGCTGCGTCAGCGGGGTCTGCGCCTGGCGGTTGACGGCTCCGGTGCCGGTGCCGCGTCGCGGGACCAAATCCTGCAGCTAGTCCCCGACATCATAAAACTCGACCGCAATTTCATCAAGGGACTCATTGACCCGGGGGAGGCGCAGTCGCTCGGTGTGGATGTGGTTGAGCTTGCGGAGCAAACCGGGGCGGCGCTGTCGGCCGAAGGCATCGAAAGCCAGGCAGAACTGGCCGCCGTCACGCGGGCTGGCATGGCCGTGGGGCAGGGCTATCTGCTGGGCAGGCCCTCCGTGCATCCCCTTGACTGGTCCGCGTGGATCATTGAGGCAGCTACTGCCGACGTCCAGGGCTCGGCCGGATACGGGAATCCTGGACGACCTTGATCCGATCCTGAGATTTTGTTGCCGGATTATTGACGGGGATGACGGAAAGTAATCTGGAGCGCAGAGAAGGAAGCTGCGCTGCTCTGTTTGACCAGATGAAAGAAGCCGCCGCAAGCATGTAGTTAATCCCCCGACCTGCCGGTGATTTAGAAACCTCAAGACAAACTGCCCGAGTCCTGTCCTAATCCTTGCTTAAACCTGAAGTTAATCCTGAGATTCGGTTGACAAGGTTGGGACTTCGCGCACAAAGCCGCGGACCTAATACTTTTAGTCTCAGGGGGACTTTCACATGAACAAGGCAATCAAGGGCGCAGTCGCCGCCGGCGCAGCGGGCATTCTTCTTCTCGGTGGGGCTGGAACGTTCGCGTTGTGGAATGAGTCTCAGAATGTCAACGCCGGTCCGGTCTCCACGGGTGTGCTCGACCTAGAGCTGGGCTCCGGAGCTTGGTCCGATGAGACGGCGACTTCGGCTCCGATCAGCGATATTTCGACCTTCAACATCGTGCCCGGCGACACCCTGGTCTACACCACCTCCGCCACGATCCACGCCCAAGGTGACAACCTCGCCGGCACCCTGACAATCGCCGAGAGCGGGTTCACCCTGCCCACCGGCGCCACCGCCGTGATCGCCACGACGGAGGCCGAAGACGACCTCCTCAAGGTCGGCAACGTCCTCACCTTCGCCACGGCCGGCGAGTACACGGTCGACATCACCCTCACCGTGACGTTCGCCGCCGACGCCCAGGTCAGCCAGAACACGTCCATTGACCTTGACGGGATGGCACTGACCCTGCAGCAGACCGCCTGATACCACCGTTAACAGGAACGCCGTGAAGAATCGGCTGTGGCCGGTTCTGGCCGCCGGGGTGGGACTGGTCGTCATGATGGCGGCCAGTCCCACCGGCGCGCTCTGGCGCGACGAGGCCCTCACAGACCCGGGGGACATTAGCACCGGGATCCTGCGGCTGACGGCAGGGGGACAGGAAGACTACGTGTTCGACGCCCTCAGCACCGCGAATCTGGTCCCAGGCCAGTCAGTACGGGCCCCGTTGGCGGTCAGCAATGCCGGGTCCACGGAAATGCTGTACGGCCTCACCGGAGCAGCGGCAACCGCCGGAACTGCAGCCGATCACGTCTTCGCGGCGGGATTACTGCTGCGGGTGACTGACGACACCGCCTGCGGCCACTCCGAGAGCGGAGGAGCGGTCACCCTGTACGAAGGGCCGCTGGGACCGATGGCGACATTCACCGGCAGGGAGCTGCCGCCGTCGGGTTCCGAAACGCTGTGCATCACCGTCACGCTGAACAGCAGCACCCCGGCGACGGCTGCCGCCGGCACCACGCAGGTAGTTTTCAATTTCAGGGGGGATCAGTGGCTGTGATGAGGGCCAGGGGACGACGCAAAGCGTCACGGACAGGTGCCGGGTGGTGGGTCCGCCAGACCGTTTCATGGTTTGTCCTGTTCTCCGTCCTTGGCGTGTTGCTCGCTGCCGTGGTTGTGCCGCGCCTGACCGGGTCATCGGCCTACACGGTGCTGACCACGTCGATGCGTCCGTCCCTGTCCCCAGGAACACTCGTGATCACCAAACCCGTCGCGCCCGAAGACCTGAAGGTCGGCGATGCCGTCACCTATCAGATCCGCTCCGGGGCACCGGACGTGGTGACACACCGGATCACCTCTGTGTCCCCGACGCTGGGTGCGGAGCTGCTCTTCACAACCCAGGGGGACGCGAACCCTGCTGCGGACGAAAAGCCGGTGAAGGCCGGCCAGATCCGCGGCGCCGTCTGGTACAGCATCCCCCTGGTCGGATTCGTCAACAGCTGGCTCTCGGGCGAGCAAAGAATCTGGGCGGTGGGCATTGCGGCGGCAGCGCTCCTTGGTTACTCGGCCTTCATGTGCATCGGGGCGGTCGCCGAAGCGACTCAGAAGAGACGCCGTGGCGTGGCCCGGCCGACGGCGGAGGCGCCATGACCCGCCGGGGTGCTGCCGCCGTCGGCATGGGATTGGTGCTCGCTTATTCCACGGCCTTACCCGCCGCGGCGACCGACGGACTGCTGTTCAGCGCGGACGGGCAGACCTGGGACGGGGGGCTGAGCCAGCCGCTTTTCGGCCGGCCCACTCTCGTTCCCGGCGATCAGGTCAGCGGGACCTTCTGGGTTCGCAACGGAAGCCGCGACCGGGCTGACCTTTCCGTCTCGGTGATCGGCAGCGACCCCGCCCCTGTTACGGCAGGGCAGGACCTGTGGATCTCGGCCACATCGGAACCGGCACCGTCACAGCAGACCGGTGCAGACGGCGCCGTCGTGTTGCGTGTGCCGCGGATGGAAGCGACCGAAAGCAGAAAAGTCACCATCACCGTCGGCCTGAACAAAGACGCAACCAACGCACTGCAGGGCCAGTCCAGGGCTGTGGCTTTCCAGGTCAGGATGAGCCACTCCGTCATCCCGGGCGCCTCTGTGGGTCCCGGTGATCCGAAGGCCTTGCCAGACAACCCCGACCAGGCCGGCCTTGCCTACACCGGACTCGCCGGGTTCTGGCCGGTCATACCGGCACTGGCGATGATCGCCGGAGGAACACTAGCGGTCCTGCGGGTACGGGCGAACAAGAAAGCGACAGAGGAGAATCATGGGACGCCGTAATGCCATCCGCCCCAAGGGCCTTTCCAGCCCCCGGGGAGTACGCATCAGGGCGCTGCTGTGCATTGGAACAGTCCTCGGCCTCGGAGCCGTGGGAACACTCGCCGCCTGGACAGACGAGGCTACGGCCACAGCCACCTTCAGTGCCGGTACCTTGGCCCTCAAGCTCGCCGCCGTCCCCGGCGGAACCCTCGCAGACAGCGTGGCGGTCACCTCCATGAACATGACAGGCATGTACCCGGGTGTTAGCCGTGCAGGCATGGTCGAGGTCGCGAATTCCGGTACGGTCCCGCTGGCCTACCTGCTGGCCGGAACAGCGTCCAACGGCGCAGGCGGTCTGGGCGGTGACCTCGGCAGCGCGCTGACGGTGAGCATCTATACCGGCGGCACGGCCACGAACAACGGGCTGGCCGGCACGTGCTCCGGAACCTTGATCGGAACGGCAAACATCCCGCTCGCCGGGCCGCTGCTCGCCACCGCACGCCCACTCGCACCGGCAACCACCGAAGCGCTGTGCTTGCTCGTGGCACTGCCCGCCGCCGCGGCCACCGAGCTACAGGGGACAACCACCACTGCCACCTTTACCTTCACCGGAAGCATCGGAAGCTGACCTGCGATGCGGACGCTCACCCGAACCCAAAACTTCCTGCTCACCGTCGGTGCTACGTTGGGAACGCTCTGCCTGCTGACGGCCCTTGCAGGGATCCTCCTCGGCGCGAAACCCCTGATCTTCCGGTCCGGGTCCATGGAACCGGCCATCGCCACCGGTTCCCTCGCGCTCAGCCTTCCCGTCGATGCAACCAGCATCCGGCCCGGGGACGTAGTCAGCGTGACGAACGCGGCAGGTGTCAGGATCACCCACCGCGTGCTCGACTCCGTTCCGGCGGGGGATTCAGCGCGGTTGAAGCTCAAGGGAGACGCCAACACCGTCGCAGACACCGAGCCATACACCGTCACCGCCGCCGACAAGGTGGTCTTTTCCGCACCGCTGCTGGGCTATGGCGTCTCCTGGCTGAGCAGCCCCGCCGCCACATTCCTCGCCGGGATCGTCACCGCCTACCTGCTCTACGTTTCCTTCCGGTACGGGCGGGGCCAAAAGTCCCGGGGCGGCCGCAGGGCAGTGCCCTCGCCACCGGCGCCGCCGCCTCCGCCTGCCGAAGGCGGTCGGCCACGGGCTTCCGGCGGCCGGCCACGGGCTTCCGGCGGTCGACGCAGCAAAGGCGCCCGCGGCGTGGCGGGCCTGACAGTTCTTGCTCTGGCAGGGACGACTTCGGTCGCGCTCACGCACGCGCCAGAGGCCCGGGCTGCGTTTACCGACGCCGAGAACATGGCCACGGCAACGTTCACAGCCGCAACGCTTCCCGCGCCTACGCTCGGGTGTACTCAGAACACAGTTCTTTTGCTGCCGGACAACAGCACCGTGGACCTCGCCTGGTCTCACAACAACGGCTCCACCGGAGCCACCGGATACCGGTTCACCACGCAAACCGGAAACGGCCCCGAGTCGTCCCCGATCGAACTCGGCGCGGCAACAACAGCCAGATCGGTCACTGCCAACGAGACCTCCTCCGCAGTGCAGGTTGTCGTCACGTTCAGAATCTACTCGAAGTACCAGTTGTGGAGATCGCCCTTGGCGTCGTCAACCGCGAGGTACACGCCCTCGGCACTCGGGGGACTCATCCCGGCCACCCTCACTTGCTGAACCAGTTGGGCTCACGGTGCGGCGTCGCTAAAGGCTCACTCCTCGATCTGCCCGCCCATAGCGCGGAGGTGCTGGCGGAAGGTTATCTTTGCATCGGAACTCCGGGCCGCGAGGTACTCGTCAAAGTTTGCCTGGCTTCTGAGCGAGGTGCCCATGTGCATCCGGGCGGCTTGGGCGCGTTCGGTGTCGCGGATGGTGGCGGCTACCTCTGCTACATCGGCAGCGCGGTTCAGGGAAATAAAGGAGGACGCCAGCGTCGTCGCCCAGAACGAAGTCGTCGGCGGTGACCTGTACGGACCACACATGGCGGATGCGAGGGCAACCGCAGCCTGCGCGCGTTGGAGCAGTCCGGCGCCATCAGCGGCTACCAGGCCCAGCTCGACGCCGAGGCCCTGGGCCTCATGTTCGACGCGCCGTCTTCGTGACGATGCGGAACGCAGACAGGGACACCGTCGAGGCCTTTGAACAGGCTGTCGCCACGATTCCTAACGTTCTGACCGCTCAGCGGCCTTTCAGCGATCCCGACTACCACCTGCAGGTCGTCGCCCGCGACCTGCGCGCTTTCCAAAAGCTCTACGACGAGCGGATCTCCACCCTCTCTGACCGGTTCTACGGGAGGGTTCGTTGTTTCGCTGAAGGAAGTGCGAGAGGGTGCGTTGTTTCGCTGCAGGAGGTGGAAGGGGGTTGGCCGTTGACACGCGGGAGGTGGGAGAGGGTTGGTGGTTTCGCTGCAGGAAGTGGAGCAGGCCCGGGCTACCGGCCGGCGGGGGACGCCGTGACCACCACGTTCTTGCCCCACGGGTCCTCGGTGTAGCAGCTGATGAGCACGATCCTGTTGGGCACCACGTTCCAGATGTCGCTGTCCTTGAGGGTGTCCTTGCGGTGCGTGGTTACCGAATCCACCACGTAGTCCAGGGTTCCCTTGGCCGTGGTCACCCGGACTGCCTTGCCCACGAGGGACTGGTCGCTCAGCCGGTTGAAGGGTGCGTCCTTGCCGTCCCAGCTGTGCCCTGCGATGTACGTGGTGTTCGCGGAGCCCGATCCCGGCACCCCGTAGTTGGTCAGCCAGTAGGCATCGAGCGTGAGCGGCGGGACGAGGGACTCGGCGGAGAGTTCGTCCGCGCTGGGCGTCAGCGGACGCACCCTCACATCGATGTCCGCGGCCTTGATGGCGATCCGGGTGGGCGCGGCTGCGGCCGGTCCGGCAGGTTTCGCCGCCCGGACGGCGGGGGCACTCGGACCCGGCGCGGTGGTCGCTGCGCTCGCGGCGGGGGAGCCTGACTGCCCGACGGCGGGGCTGCCGCCGTCTGTGGGCGGAGCCAGGAGCAGGACGGCCGCCAGCCCGGCGGCGGCCACGGCGGGCACCGCAAGCCAGCGCCGGCGGAATGGCCGGCGCTGGGCTGCGGTGTTGTTCGGGTCCATGGACGTGCGGGCTAGCTGCGGGTCCGCTCCAGGCGGCGCATCCTCAGCGCCACGACGGCGGGGACCGCAATGCCGGCAGTCAGCAGCCCGGCCAGCAGCGCCAGGCCCGGGTGAACGCCGGGTTCGGCCGCGGCCGCAGTCTGCACGTTCAGGCCCTTGTTCGTGGCCACCACCCCAGCGGCGTTGCCGGCCCCCGCGGGTGCTGCCGTGACCGGCTTGGCGACTACCGGCGTCGTGCTTCCGGGCGAGGTGACAACGGGGTCAACGACGACGGCGTCCTCGTTGCAGGCCGCAAGGAACGCATCGAAGAGGCCCGAGAGCTCCGCGGCGGTGGCGTCGTCGAGCGAGACGGCGGCGAGGGCGTTCTCGAAGTTGGCGACTGCGGTGTCCATCGCGCCCTGGGCGTCAAGGATTGGCTGGGTGCTGATGGCGGCGTTGTAGGCGGCCTCGAGATCCAGCACCGCCTGTTCAGCGGCATCCTCGGCGGTCTCGGCCGCGTCCTTTGCGATCTCGGCTTCCTCGATGGCGGTCGCGTCGCCGGAAACCAGGGCATCTTCGAGTGCGTCCTCGGCGGCATCCTGTGCGGCGCTGGCAGCTGCCAGCCCGGCCGTAGCCTCGTCCAGGGCAGCCCTGGGTCCCGCGGCTGCCGCCTCGAACAGCGCCAGGTAGGCGGCTTCGGCTTCAGCCGCGGCCCGGGAGGAGGCTTCGAGCAGAGCAACGGAGGCCTCGGTGATGCCCGCGGCGGACAGCGCTGCCTCGAACTGCGACGACGCCTGCAGGCATACGGCATCCCCGGGCGCGGCGACGGCCGCCGGTGCGCCAAGAAAGAGTCCCCCGGCAAGAACAGCCGCTGACGAACCAGCGGCAACCCATTTCGATACTGCGCTCATAATGTGTGCATCTCCTGAAACACGAAGCTGGCCGCCGGGACAGCCCCGGCGGTTTCAGCGCGCAGTCGAGGGCTCATTGTGGTTTCGTCCATTGACCCCGGATGATCCAAGCAGGAGACACACTCGTACTGCTGATCATCCGGTAAGACGGCGAGACCTCAGAATTACCTGAATGCCGTCCGAAAGATCGCTGTGAGAGCTAAAAATACAGAGCAAACGGGATTGTGGCAAGCATTACGCCTAGGGCTTTTCCGGAACCCGGACCACTTCGAAGGCCAGGGGATCCAGCAGCTTCCGGGTCCCGGTCCTCGAGTCGAGGATCCAGAACATGTCGAGGACCGGTACCGTCTCCGTGACCTTCCCCTGGTAGTACATGAGTCCGTTGTAGCGCGCCTCGACGACGTCGCCGGGGGAGAGGTCACCGCAGTGGGTGATCCTTCGCGTCGATACCTCGTTCATGGCGGGCTCCATCCTGGCGTTTCTGGCGCGTTGACTCTGCGCCCCTCGATCCCTGCGCGCCCTGACCCTTGGCGTCCGGTGGCGCTCCGCGCCGATCGGCGTCTCTTCAGGATGGGGCCTCCACATTGCCGCGCCGTTTCGGCCAGGTGATTTCCCCGTGTCCAGTTTCCGCGTGTCCTACTTCTTCATACGGCACACCCAGCGCGCAGAGCTCCTGCCCTTCAACATTACGCGCGCGGCGGGCTCCCTGCACGCCCCGAACCGCGGGTTCCCCGCGCGCGTCGCGGCCGCCGTGCAGGCACGGCCCCGGGAGCCGCCGCCGGCGCTATCCCAGGTGCTGCCGCCGCCTCTGACCCAGGCGCTTCACCAGGGGCCGACGCCGGTTCCGTCCCCGCCGCGGGGTTGCGGACCTGCGCCAGCACGGCCAGGGAGGGTGCGATGGACAGGTTGGGCTCGTGCCGCGTCAGGTCGCGGGCGCGGAGCACCGTCATGGACCGCGCGGCGACTTTGAGCACCGAGCCGGCCACCAGGGGCGTGCGCTCCACCCCGTTCCCGGCGGTGTTGATCACCATGTCCCAGGACGCGGCGAACTCGCCGGCCGGAAGCGTGAACTTAATGTCGTCGTCGTGCGCGTTGAAGTAGAGCAGGAAGTTCACGTCCGTGATCTGGCGGCCGCGGTCGTCCCGGCCCTGGATCCCGTCGCCGTTCAGGAACGCGCCGATGGTCCGGCCGAACCCGCGCCCCCAGTCCTCGGGCAGCATCTCCGCGCCGTCCTCGTTCAGCCACACGATGTCCGGCAGCTTGTCGTCCTTGCCGAGGCGGCGCACCGGCCGGCCGTCGAAGAAGGTGCTGCGGCGGAACGTGGGGTGCGCGGCGCGGAGCCTGCTCACCGCCGCCGTGAACTCCATGAGCGGCTGGTCAATCTCATCCCACTTCACCCAGCTCAGTTCCGAGTCCTGGCAGTACACATTGTTGTTGCCCTGCTGCGACCGGCCCAGCTCATCGCCGTGCGCGATCATGGGCACGCCCTGCGAGAGCAGCATGGTGGCGATGAAGTTCCGCTGCTGCCGGGCCCGCAGGTTCAGGATTTCCGGGTCCTCCGTGGGCCCCTCCGCGCCGCAGTTCCACGACCGGTTGTGCGATTCGCCGTCCCGGTTGTCCTCCCCGTTCGCCGCGTTGTGCTTCCAGTTGTAGGAGACCAGGTCCCGCAGGGTGAAACCGTCGTGCGCGGTGACGAAGTTGATGGACGCCACCGGCCGCCGCCCCGAGCGTTCATAGAGGTCCGACGAGCCCGTCAGGCGCGACGCGAACTCGCCCAGCGTGGCCGGCTCGCCCCGCCAGAAATCCCGCACGGTGTCCCGGTACTTGCCGTTCCATTCCGTCCACTGCGGCGGGAAATTGCCCACCTGGTAGCCTCCCGGACCCACGTCCCACGGCTCGGCAATCAGCTTGGCCTGCGACACGATGGGGTCCTGCTGGACCAGTTCGAAGAAGGTAGAGAGCCGCTCGACGTCGTAAAACTCCCGGGCCAGCGCCGCGGCGAGGTCGAAGCGGAAGCCGTCCACGTGCATCTCCGTGACCCAATACCGCAGCGAATCCATGAGCAGCTGCAGCGAATGCGGGTGCCGCACGTTGAGCGTGTTCCCGGTGCCGGTATAGTCCATGTAATGTTGCCTGGCGCCGTCCACCAGCCGGTAATAGGCCGCGTTGTCGATGCCCCGGAAACTCAGTGTGGGCCCCAGATGGTTCCCTTCCGCCGTGTGGTTATAGACGACGTCGAGAATCACCTCGATGCCCGCACGGTGCAGTGACCGGACCATCGACTTGAAGTCCTGCACCTGCTGGCCCATCTCGCCGATGGAGCTGTACGTGTTCTGCGGAGCGAAGAACCCGATGGTGTTGTAGCCCCAGTAATTGCCGAGGCCCTTCTCCCGCAGCGCGCCGTCGTTCACGAACTGGTGCACCGGCATCAGCTCGATCGCGGTGGCCCCCAGCAGCTGCAGGTGCGCTATGACGGCGGGATGCGCGACGGCGGCAAACGTGCCGCGCTGCTCTTCGGGGACCTCCGGATGCAGCTGGGTCAGCCCCTTGACGTGGGCCTCGTAGATGACGGAGCGGTGGTATGGGGTCCGGGGCGGATGGTCCCCGGCCCAGTCAAAGAACGGGTTGATCACCACACCCAGCATGGTGTGCGCGGCAGAGTCCTGGTCATTGCGGGAGGCGGGATCACCGGCGTTGAACGAGTACAGCGACGGGTGCCAGTCCACCTCCCCGGCGATGGCCTTCGCGTAGGGGTCCAGCAGCAGCTTGTTCGGGTTGCAGCGCTGGCCCTTGGACGGATCATAGGGGCCGAACACCCGGTACCCGTACTTCTGTCCGGGCTGGACCTGCGGGAGGTAACAGTGCCAGACGTAACCGTCCACTTCGACGAGGTCCACACGGGACTCCGTGCCGTCGTCGGCCATCAAACACAGCTGGACGGCCTTGGCCGCCTCGCTGAACAGGGCGAAGTTGGTCCCCGCTCCGTCGAAGGTTGCACCCAGCGGATACGCGCGGCCCGGCCAGACTTCCATGGTCACTCCTGTGGCTTCAGTTTTCCCATATCCGGCCGGGTTCCGCGTGCCACGCCCTGAGACAATGCTAAGCAGACTTAGTAGATTCGCCAAGCGTTTTTGCCGGTCCGGGCGGAGGGAAGTGATTCCCGACTCTCCGGCCGTCCGCTTCCGGGGAGTCCGCGGGGCCCTCCCCGGGCGGCCTGCCTAGGATGAGGGGGATGACTCCGCCAGACAGACCGCCGCCCTTCAGCCTCCGCAGCATTGCTGTTCCGGCGTTCGGGCCGGCGCTCCTGTTCAACATCGGCGAAGGCGCGGTGCTGCCCGTGGTGGCACTGTCCGCCCGCGAACTGGGCGCCTCCGTGGCCGTGGCTGCCCTGATCGTCACGCTGATCGGCCTGGGCTCGTGGTTCTTCAACCTGCCGGCGTCCCTCATCACGCTGAAGTTCGGCGAGCGGTGGTCCATCGTGGGCGCCGCGGCTGCCGGCGCGTTGGCGCTGCTGGCCGCGGGGGTGTCCCTGATGATTCCGGACGGACTGTGGCTGCTCGCCGTGGCGATGGCCGTGGTGGGAATGGCCGCGAGCGTGTTCAGCCTGGCCCGGCAGAAGTACCTGACCGAGGCCGTGCCGGTGGAGTTCCGGGCCCGGGCCCTGTCCACGCTGGGCGGCGTGAACCGGATCGGCATCTTCATCGGCCCGTTCGTGGGTGCCGCGGTGATGCACTTCGCCGGCATCAGCGGCGCCTACTGGGTGGGCGTGGCCGGGATGGCGGCGGCGGCCGTGCTGGCCGTGACCATCCCGGACCTGGTGGTGGCGCCGTCGTCCTCTGCGGCCGGGCCGGAGCCCACGCTGCGGGGCGTGGCCGTGTCACACGCCGGCGTCTTCCTGACCGTCGGCGCCGGGATCCTGCTGCTCAGCGCCCTGCGCGCATCCCGCCAGGTGGTCATCCCGCTGTGGGCCGACCACGTGGGCCTCGACGCGACGCAGGCCTCCTTGCTGTACGGGCTTTCCGGGGCGATCGACATGCTGGTCTTCTACCCTGCGGGCAAGGTGATGGACCGGCGGGGGCGGCTCTGGGTGGCCATTCCGTCGACGCTCATCATGGGCGCCGCGCTGATGCTGATACCGCTCACCACGGGGTTCACCGGCCTGCTGCTCGTGGCCCTGCTGATCGGCTTCGGCAACGGCATCAGCTCCGGGCTGGTGATGACGCTGGGTGCCGACTTCTCGCCCGACCGAGGCCGCGGGCAGTTCCTGGGCCTGTGGCGGTTCATTGCCGACGCCGGCTCCACGGGCGGCCCCGTGCTCCTCTCCGCGGTCACGGCCGTTTCTTCCCTTGCCGCAGGCGTGACGGCCACGGGCGTACTGGGGTTCGCGGCGGCAGCCGTGTTCGCCGTCGTCCTCCCCAAACTGAAGCACCGCCGGAACTACTGACTTTCACCCAACTGACACGCAGTTGTGGCCGTTCTGGGCGCCCAAAAGGGCACCTATCAGTCAGTTGGGCGGTTCTGCCCGGCGCGTTCCATCGCTGCCCGGAAGTGGGGCAGGCTGCCCTCCACCATGTCCTCGCTGGCAGTGAGGGAAATCCGGAAGAATCCGGGCGTCTCGAACAGTGCACCGGGCAGCACGAACACGTCCTCCTGGGAGAGCGCCTCCGTGAACGCTTCATCGTCCGGGATGGGACAGTGGACGAACAGGTAGAACGAGCCCTCCGACGGGCGGAGCCGGTAGCCCATCGCACCCAGCTCCCGCACGAGCCGGTCGCGTTTGCGCTGTAGCTGGTGCACATCGATGGTGAACCGCTCCAGCCGGGGCAGCGCATACTGCAGCACACCGTTGGGGTAGATCCAGCCCATCGCCACCTGGAGTGCGCCGATGGCCAGCCCCAGCGCCCTGCGGTCCGGCATGGTCGGCGGCAGGGCCAGGTAGCCGATCCGCTCACCCGGGGCGAGATGGGTCTTGCCGTACGAGTAGGCCAGCAGTGTGTAGGGATAGAACTCCACCGGGCTGTGGAACCGGGCGCCGTCAAACACGATCCGGTTGTACGGCTCGTCGGACACCAGGTAGATGCGCCGGCCGTTGCGGGCGGACGCCTCGTCGAGCAGTTCCGCCAGGCTCTGCAGCAGTTCCGGCGGGTAGATCCTGCCGGTGGGGTTGTTCGGGGTATTGATGATGACCACCCGGGTGCGCGGCGTGATGGCGGCGGCGATGGCGTCCAGGTCCAGGTCAAAGGTCTCCGCGTTGACCCGCACCTTCACCGGCACCAGCCCGGCCTCGACCACGAGCGGCTCATAGAGGAACCACGGCGGCAGGCTGTAAATCACCTCGTCGCCCGGATCGGCCACCGCCTTGAGCGCCAGCGCGAGGGCGGTGAAGCCGCCCGTGGTGAGGTAGAGGTCCTCGGCTTCGAAGGGCACGTCCAGCAGCCGGCTAAGTGAGTCCGTTGCTGCCTCCCGGGCGTCCGCTTGGTTCGTCTTGTAGGCGAACCACTGGTCGTCGCGCGGAGTGACCGCGGACTGGAGCGCCTGCACATAGGCGTCCTGCGGCATCTGGTGGGGGTTGCCCAGCGTGAAGTCACAGATGCCGGGTTGGTACTGGCGGCGGGAGTACGTGGAGTTGCCGAGGAAGTCGTTGACCCGCCTTAGTGACGGGATGGACGCCACCTCCAGGGCACGACGAGAAGCTGGCGAGGGGCCGCCGGGAGGTTCCGTCACTGCCCGGCCTTGGCGTTGTTTCCGCTGCGCACCTTCTTGCCCGTGAGCAGCAGGTACTCCCAGTCCATCTGTGCCGGGGCATCGCCGTGCGCGTCGCTGAAGGCGTCTGCGAGCTCCGTGAGGGCCTTGTCCAGGGCTTTCACCTTGTCTTCGTCGCCGGCGAGGGACTTGTAGACGGAGATGGTGGGGCCGTAGTGGGACTTGAAGTAGCGCAGAAAGTCGTCCGGCTGGTGGAAGCTGCTGACGGTGACTCTCTGCTTGCGTGCCTGGATGTCCGTCACGCGGTCACCTAACAACTCGCGGACGTGGTCCTCGCTGCCCCACAGCGGCGGCGGCTCCGCGCCCGGCGGCGGCGGGGGAGCGAACGGCTTCATGGTCTTGAACATCTGTCCGATGAAGCCCTCAGGCGTCCAGCTCAGCAGCCCGATGGTCCCGCCCGGCTTGCACACCCGGACCAGTTCGTCAGCGCCCGCCTGGTGGTGCGGGGCGAACATGACGCCAAGGCAGGAGATCACGGCGTCGAACTCGTTGTCCGGGAACGGAAGGGCCTCGGCGTCGCCTTCGACCCATTCCAGCTCGACGCCGCGATCGGCTGCCTGGCGACGGCCGGCGTCGAACATCTCCGGGGTCAGGTCGCTGGCCACCACCTCGGAACCCATCATGGCCGCGGGAATTGCCGCGTTGCCCGCGCCGGCGCCGACGTCCAGCACCCGCTGGCGCGGTTTGAGCCGGCACGCCTCCACCAGAATGGCCCCGAGGTCCGGAATGAGCTCGTTGGCCAGTGCGGGGTAGTCGCCCTGCGCCCACATGGCCCGGTGCTTCTCCTTCAGGACGCGGTCCGCATCGGCCTGATCAGCCTGATCGTTCATGTCGGCACCCCTCTGCTCGTGCAGGATTCGGTGACAGCGCGCTGCTCCAGTGGAGGCTGTGGTGCGACTTATTGTGGGCGCCGCCGCAGGGGATGTAAAGACGGTGCGGCTACCACTCCTGTCAGCCCCGCCGTCCGGCCGCGTGCGCGAACAGCGACGTCGTGGCCACGGTGGCCAGATACCCGGCGATCACGATCAGCGAAATGCCGGCCCAGAAGTAGTTGGTGGTGCTGCCCTCCTGGCTCAGGCCCGGGGCGATCTTGATCAGCGAGTACACGGCCACCGCGGCCGACGCCAGCCCCAGCAGCACGGGCAGCGCGATCCACAGCCGCGCCGAGGCCCAGTGCCCGTTAAAGCCGTCCCAGACGCTCCATTCGTGGCTGTCGTTGCGAATGATCAGCCAGCCCGCCGGGATCATGAAGCAGCCCACCAGCAGGAACGCCGCCACCACGTCCGCCGGCCGGTGCCACTGGTTGACCAGGGTGGACATCCCCGACGCAATCGCGAAGCTGCCGCCCACGAAACCCGCCAGCGGCCGCCATCGCGGCGAAGCCATCAGGAACACGGCCGCAGCCGCCGAGGCCGCCAGGGTGGTGTGCCCGGACGGCAGCGAGTTCAGCTCCAGCGTCTCAACGCCGCGGTACGGCCTCGCCGGCAGCAGGTCCTTGAGCACCTGCGTGGCGATGTTCGCCGCCACGCAAGCCGTCACCGCAATGCCCGCGGCCCGCCATCGGCGGTGAATCACCGTCACCAACAGAACCACGACGGCGGCCATCACCAGTGAGATGGTGGGCAGCCAGTCCAGGAACCGGGTGGTGACCTTGCCCGCAGGCCCGTGGATGTCCACAGCCTCCACCAGCGCGGACTCGTCGATGAACTGCCCGGTGGTGGTGCGGACAAAGTAGTAATAGGTGGCCGCGAGCCCGGTGGCACAGGCCAGGGTGGCCACGGCAAAGAGGAAGCCGGTGCCCCTGGCGAGGCGAGTCCGGCCCGCTGCCTGCTTGCGTTGGGGATCCCTGAGCTGGAAAGTCATCGTAACAAGGGTGTCACAGTTTGCTGGGAGCTGCCTGTCCGCCGGGTGGGTGCACGGAGTGCCTGTCCCTTCCCGCGGCCTGGTGCCCAGGACGGCCCATTCGGCGCCGGCTGGCCGATAGAGTTGGAGCATGGCCGGACTGGTGGATGCGCTGGGGCCCATCCTGGAATTGATGACGTGGGTGGGGTTTGTTCCCGGTGTGCCGCTGCTCGTCTGGGGCCTCATCATTGCCCGGCGGCGCTGCGCCTGGACCACCACCACGGGCGAGGTCTACACGGCCGGCGGATTTACCGGATTCCGCTGGACCGACCAGGAGGACGTGCCGCGCCAGACCCTCGTGGACGCCGACGTCGCCCGGGGACTCGTGGCGGGCAACGAGGTGGAACTCCACTACGACCTCTGCCACCCCTCCCGCTGGGGCCTGGGCCCGCCCAAGCATGACAACACCGTCCTGATCCTGGGCTGGATCCTCACCTCAGTGGGCATTCTGTGCACGGTGGGGGGCTTTGTGCTGCTGCTGTTCTGACTGCTGGTGGGCTGTAATGGCTTGGGTATGCGGGGTTCCGCTAGGCGGGAATGGCTTGCGCTATGCGGGTTCCGCTAGGCGTGCGGATCCAGGCTCGGGCCGCGCCCGCCAGCGCGTGACCGCCCGCCGCGGCGGTTCCTGTCCCGCAGATGATCCAGGAGCGCCTGCTCCGGATGACCCGGATTCTCCGCCAGGTGGCGCAGCAGCCGGCGCCGAACCTCGGACCGGGCGTCAGTGGTGGCCAGCACACTCTGGATGATGTCCAGTACCTGCTGATGGAGTTCCGAATCATCGACAGTCACGGTGGACGGCTGGCCGAGTTGACCCGCGCCGGCATGACCCCATCGCTCCGGCGGAATCGGTTCGTACAGATCGCGAAAGTCGGTGTGCATCACGGGCTCCTTCGTGAGAGGGGAATCTGCTTCAGGCTTCCGCCGCGGGCTCTTAGTCATTGCTGCCACCTCCGGTGCCTTTGTTTCCGGAGAGGCCGCCTTTGTCATCGGGGATGGTGCCCGACGTCGAGTCATCGAGGTTGCTGGACGACTTCGAGTCATTTCTTGACGTTGAGTCGTCGGTGGGGGCCACCGCGGGGGAGGTGACCTGCGCAGGTTCCACGCGCTCCACGATGACCGAATCGTCCGGAGCTGAGTTGCCGGCGTCCGGCGCCTCGGTGGCCTTTGAGGCGGGCGAGGTCGCGGGGCTGAGCGGCTCCGACTTGAGCGAGGGTGATTTTGGCTTGGGCGTGGCAAGAGGGGCCACGCCGGGGCGCTTGGTGAAGCCGTCAATGTTGAGGACGGAGTCCCGCGGGGAGGGTTCGCGCACAACCACGCCGGAGAACTGGTCAGCCGGGGCGCCGGCGACGGCCTGTGCCCAGACCGAAACGCTGGCAAGTCCGAGCAACGGAATGCTCAGCAGGGACCACTTCTTCATCGGCTTGCCTCCCCTCATTCGTGTCTCCACTCTGAGGGGCGAAGGTGAGGCAAGGATTAGACGCGGATGAGAGTCTTCTCATCCACCGCCTACACGGCGGCAGGCTCCTGTCCGTTGGGGTCGCCGTTGCGGTCCCGGCTATCGGGCTGGTCGCCCGGCTGGTCCGAGGGCCAGTCGCCGGGCCGGTCGCCGGAGCCCTCAGCGCCGCGTGGGCCGCCGGCGGCGCCGGGCGCGGTGCCCCCGGCGCCGCCGGACGCTTCGCTGCCGGGCGTTTCGCCGGCCACCTTTCCCGCCTCCGGGGCGGGCGTGCACATGAGGCGATAGCCCACGCCCCGGATGGTCTGGATGCGTTCGGCGCCCAGCTTGTGCCGCAGGTACCGGACATAAACGTCAACGACGTTTGAGGAACCCTCAAAGTGGTAGCCCCACACGCGGCTAAGGAGCTGTTCGCGGCTCAGCACCCGGCCCGCGTTCTCCATGAAGGTCCGCGCCATGACGAACTCCCGTGCGGACAGGTCGATCACGCGGCCGCCGATTTCCGCGGTGCGCAGGTTCACGTCCAAGGTCAGGTCGCCGCAAACGAGGGAGGGTGTGGCGGTCACGCCTTGGGTCCCGCGCAGCCGGAGCTTGACGCGGGAGAGGAGCTCTTCGAACCTGAAGGGCTTGGTCATGTAGTCGTCCGCCCCGCCGTCGAGCGCGGCCACCGTGTTTTCCAGGCTGTCGGCAGCGGTCAGCACGATCACCGGAACGGTGGACTGCATGGCGCGGAGGTTCCTGAGGACCGCCAGGCCGTCCATCCGTGGCATCCCGATGTCCAGGATGATCAGGTCGAACTCGCCGGAGGTGGCGTAGTCCAGCGCCTTCACGCCGTCGAACACCTGGGTGGTGGTGTAACCGGCGGCCGTAAGGCCCTTGGCGAGGAAGGCAGCAATGCGAGGCTCGTCGTCGGCGATCAGAATCCGCGTCACGGCGTGCCCCCGGCCTGGGTCAGGATCTCAGTGCCCGACGACGGCCCCCTCACCTGCAGATGGACGACGTCGTCAGCGGCGCTGTCCGCCTCACCGGTGCTTTCTTCGCCGCTGCTGTCACCACCTCCCGACGGAATGATCAGCACGAAGCGGCTCCCCTGGCCCTCCTCGGATTCGAGCCGGACCCTGCCGCCGTGGGCCTCGGCTATGGCTTTCACGATCGACAGGCCCAGGCCCGAGCCTTCGGTGCCGGCGGAATTCCTGCCCTTCCCGAAGCGCTCGAAAATGCGCTCGTGATCCTCGGCGGGTATGCCGGTGCCAGTGTCCGCCACCCAGATCTCCAGGTTCTTCGCAAGGCCAGGCCGTGCGCCCGGCGGTGTGTCGCCGTCGTCGTTCTCCGCCCAAGCAGCTCCGACCGAAATCCGGTCCGCCTCCGACGTGTGCTTCACGGCGTTCGCCGCGAGCTGCTCTACGGCCTGGGTCAGCCGCCGGCGGTCCGCGCGGAACAGGCCGCCGGGCGTGGCGTCCAGCTGCCAGCGGCGCTCGCCGAGGACCTTGACGCGGTTCATGACGCCTACCAGGAAGTCATCGGTTTCGATCCAGTCCGGGGAAATGAAGTCGGGACGTCCGCTACGGGCGAGGATCAGCAGGTCATCCACCAGCTCCTGCATCCGGTCCAGCTCGTCCAGCAGCAACACCCGGGTCTGGTCGACGTCGGCCGGATCCCCGGCGCGGAGCAGTTCCAGGTAGCCGCGGATGATGGTCATGGGAGTCCGGAGTTCATGGCTGGCATCGTGCACGAAGCGGCCCTGGTTCTCGAAGCCGGACTCCAGCCGCTCCAGCATGTGGTTGAAGTTCATGGCCAGCTGAGCGACGTCGTCCGTGCTCGCCGGCACCTCGACGCGCTTGGTGAGGTCCTCGAACGTGGTGCTCTGGGTGGCCTCCCGCAGCCGCCGGATGGGACTCAGCAGCCGGCCGGTGACCAGGTACCCCACCACACCCGCCAGTGCCAGCGTTGCCAGGGAAGCCAGGCCGTAGATCCACATGGACTGGATGATTTCCGCGCGCTGGACCCCGATCTCGTTGGAAACCACCAACAGCCCCTGGTCAGGCCGGCCCTCCAGGGAGACAGAGGTGATGGCGAGCCGGACCTGCCTGCCGTCAATCTGCGTGTCCCTCAGCACCGTCTGGCCGGCAACCCGCCAGTCCCAGACACGCTGGATGACCTCACGAGAACCCAGATTGGTGCGCTGTTGCTCGATGGGCAGGATGATGTTGCCACCCCGGACCAAGGTCATGACCGACTCGTAACCTCCGGGCGAGCCGCCGCGCAGGTAGGTGGTAAAGAGCTCCTCCAGCGAGGTGTAGCCCGCGCCGCCGGAGTTTGGCCGGCCCCGCTGGGCCAAGGCGTCCAGGTTCTTGCTGGGTACCTGGAGTTCCGTGTTGACGTAGTCATTGAGGGTTTTCAGTTGCGCGGCGTGGGTGAAGGCGCCGGATACGAAAAGCCCCACGGCCATGAACACCAGCAGCGTGGCCAGCACCCGGAAGCGGACGGAGTGGATCTCCGCGCCCAGCGCGCTGGACGGGTTCACTGGTCTGCCTGTGGATGTCGGAGTGGTGCCGGCAGGGCTACATTTGCCGCTATCTGTTGCCTGATTACCTGCCGGTAGTTTTGCGGCAAACACGAAATGGCCCGTTCAGCAAAAAATTTTTGACCGCAGAAGTCGCCCGGGACGCCCCTCAACGCCGGGTACTTGGAATACTTGGTTGTACCCGCCACGGCCATGTTCCGCGTCATTGGATCACCCATTTCATGGTTATTTGGCGGTCCTCCGGGGGCCAGGATCGCCTAATTACCGCTGGAACTGCGGTAATACAAAACTAACCCCGTGTGCTTGGGAAAAACTTGGTGTTTCCGCACCCCCACGGACGCCCTACCCCAAGTCCTCAGGGGGTCCCCGGGCAGGCAGCAGGCAAGTGGTCGCCCCCGGCCGCAAGAGCATCCAAGTAGTCCTGCCGGCAAAAATCGAGTACTCGCTACTCGTGCCCCTACTTGGCCGAGTGACAAGTATGAGGACAAGCCATTCATGGGGAATGCAGTTCATGGGGATAGTAGGTGCACAGATGGTTCAGACAGTTGCAGAAGACACTCGCTGGTCGGGCAGAGTCGCTCACGAAGACGAGTACCTTCCACCGACTTTGGCAGGTGGGCAGTCAGCACGACTGTCCATAAACATCCTGGGTCCGCTCCGGGTCCGCCGCGGCGACGTGGTGATCGGATCGCATGAGCTGGGCGGACCCAAACCCCGGCAGGTGCTGGAGCTCCTGTTGCTCAAGCTGGGCACACCGGTGTCCAAGAACCACCTGATCGACGTCCTGTGGAACGGGCAGCCTCCGGCCGAGGCCCTGTCCACCCTTGAAAGCTATGTCAGTGTCCTGCGGCGCCACCTGCAGCCGGGCTCCGGCAAGGGCGGCGCGCTCCGCACGGTCACCGGCGGCTACATGATTGACCGCACCATGGTGGACCTTGACCTGGACCGGTTCGATGACCTCCTGAAGCAGGCCGGACATGCCGGCTCGGAGGAATCCTTCCGGCTGCTCGAGAAGGCACTGGAGATCGCCTCGGTGCCGCTGCTCGGAGATGAGCTCCTGGCAGGCTGGGCGGAAGAGGAACGCACACTGCACTCGGCGCGGGTGGCCAGCATCAAGGCCCGTGCCGCCGAAGCCGCCGTCACCGTGGGCCAGCCCGAACGTGCCGTGGCGCTCGCCAGCGAACTGCTGCTGGATGATCCCATCAACGAGCGGGCCTGGACCGCGCTGGTCCTGGGGCTGGAGGAATCCGGACAGTACATGGAAGCGCTGCGGGCCTACGGCCGCTGCCGCCGGGTCATGGACCAGGAGATCGGCTGCCTGCCGGGGCGTGCCCTCCGCGACGCGCACGCCAGGCTGCTGCAGGCAACCGCCGCCACTGACGAGGACACCTCTGAGATGGCCGACGGCGACGCACCGCTGCCGGCACTGTCCGTGCAGAACGCCCGGGAAATCAGCATCCTGACGATCGACGACCACAGCACGTTCACCGAGCTGCTGACCGCCGCCCTGGACCGCGAGCCGGACCTCCGCAGCGTCGCGTCGGCCACCACCGCCAAGAGCGGCGTGGAGCAGAGCATGGCGCTCAAGCCCGACGTCGTCATCATGGACTACCACCTGCCCGACGGCGACGGCCTCACCGCCGCTGCCCGCATCCTGGCCGATGCGCCGAACACCCGGATCGTGATGCTGACCGGCGACCCGACGCCGGATGCGCTGCGGACCGCCGCTTCGATGGGCATCTGCGCCTTCCTGCCCAAGGGTGGTTCGCTCTCCACGCTGCTGGATACGCTCCGGTATGCGCGGGCCGGGAACATGGTGGTCCACCCGTCCCTGGTGGCCCAGCTGGGCATGAGCACGCCGAAGCCGGCTCCGGCCGTACGGACGGTGGAACTGGGAGGTCCGGTGCTGACGCCCCGCGAGCTTGATGTCCTCCGGCTGATGGCAGGCGGGCACGGCTCCAAGGAGGTGGCCAGCAAGCTGGACATCTCACTGAACACCTGCCGCGGCTACGTGAAGGCCATCTTCGCCAAGCTGGGCACCCATTCGCAGCTCGAATCGGTAATGGAAGCGTCACGGCGCGGCATGCTTGAGCAGCCGTCCCATGGCTAGGCCCTCCCTTCGAAAGCCTGCCCTGTTCCGCCCGTTTGAATCGCCGGCGTCCGAGAATTCAGAGGTCTTCAAGGCCGTCCGGCGGTTCCTGCTCATGGGCCTGGTTGCCCTCGTCATCGTCACCACTCCGGTAGCTTTCTGGATCTGGTCCGAGGCCGAACACCATGCCCTGCAGAACTCGAAGCAGGCCACCGAGCACCTGGCGAGCAACGTCGTGGGGCCGCTCCTGGACGAAGAAGTCCTGGCGGGGAACCCGACGGCGGTGGAGCGCCTTGACGAGCGGCTCCGCCCCTGGATGGGGGATACATCGGTTTTCGAGATCAAGCTATGGGACAAGGATGGGCGCATTGTCTATTCGGACGACCTTAAGCTGATCGGCCAGAAGTTCGGCCTTCCGCACGAGGCAGCGGAGGTGTTGGCCGGAGGCCTCGTGCCGCCGAATCTGGAGATGCAGAAGGACGAGGTGAACACCCCCAATGCGGCTCCGGAGGAGCTGGTGGAGGTTTACGTCCCTGTCATCGCCCCGGACGGCCAGAAGCTCGTGTTCGAGGCCTACTACGACGACGACGAAGTGCGTGCGGAGCAGTCTGCGGTCTTGTTTGGCATGGCACCGCCGTTCCTCCTGGCCCTCGGCGTGCTGCAGCTGGCACAGCTTTTCCCGGCCGTAAGGCTGGCCCGCAGGATCCAGGCACATGAGGCGGCACGGAGCCGCCTGCTCCGCCGGGCGATCGAGGCCTCCGAACTGGAGCGCCAGCGCATTGCCCGGGATCTTCACGATGAAGTGATCCAGGAACTTTCGGGCCTGTCCTATGTGCTGGAATCCGAAGAGCGCCACGGCCCCGAGGCGCAGCGCGCGCTCTTCGGCGATGCGCGCAGGATCCTGCAGGACAACGTCCGGAGCCTCCGGGCAATGACCACCGAACTCTATCCGCCGGACCTCAACAGGCTGGGGCTCAACGGTGCCCTGGCGAGGCTGGGGGATCCGCTCGAGGAGCGCGGGATCAGCCTCGAACTCGAGCTGCCGCCCGAGTGCGAGCTGGACCGGGACCGCGCCGCGCTTTTCTACCGTGTGGCCCGGGAGGCCCTGGCCAATACGGCCAAGCATTCCAAGGCGGCCACAGCCCAGCTACGGCTCAGCCAGGACGGCAACCGGGCGGAAATCCGCATCCACGACGACGGCTGCGGCTTCGACCAGAGCCTGGGGTCCCCGGAAGGCCACTTCGGCCTGCGCATCATGGAGGACACCATCGGCGAGGCCGGCGGAACCCTGCAGGTGATGTCGGCTCCAGGGCGCGGGACCACCGTGATCGCGCGCTTCGGAGCCGAAAATGATGCCATCGTGCGTGGCATCCCGCAGCCGGTGTCATAGCGCCGGCCCCACAAGCCGCCGGCCCCTCCAAAGGCGTAGGGGCCGGCGTAACACCCGGAAAGAAATTTGATGTCCCCGAAACCGCCCGAAGGGCCTGCCGGACTGCAACACACACGGTTCGCGCGCGCTTACGCGAGGGCCGTCGTCGGCATGAACCGGCGCGGCGGCACAGCCCACCGGCGCCGGCTGCTGGCCGGCCTGAGCGGGAGCGTCATCGAGATCGGCGCGGGGGAGGGGTCCTCGTTCGGGCTGTACCCGCGAGAGGTTACTGACGTGCTGGCACTCGAACCCAACGACTACCTGAGGAACCTGGCCCGGCCGCGTGCCGTGTCCGCTTCCGTGCCGGTGGTCCTGGTGGCCGGAGTGGCGGAGCAGATCCCCGCCCCCGATGCGGGCGCGGACGCGGTGGTCACGAGCCTGGTCCTATGCAGCGTGGCGGACCAGGCCAAGGCGCTGGCGGAAATCCGCCGGGTGCTGCGTCCGGGCGGAACGCTGGCCTACTACGAGCACGTCCGGTCTGTTCACCCTTTCCTGGCCGCGGCTGAGGACCTGCTGACCCCGGCCTGGCAGCGGATGGCGGGCGGCTGCCATCCAAACCGGGACACCCTCGCGGCCATCACGGCCGCCGGTTTCCGGGTCCAGGACAATGAGCGCTTCGGCTTCGGCGGCCATCCGCTGGCGCCGAAGATTGCCCACATCCTGGGCCACGCGACGAGCCCGGATGCGTAGGGGCGCTGGGGCTTGAGGGCTGCGGCCCGTTGAGGGCCGCGGCCGGAGATGCCTCATCCGGTGCTTGTCCGAGGTTGTCCACATAGCAGCATCGGGGCCGAGGGGGCGGCCGGGCCCACCGGTACAGTGAATTCATGCCTGCCGCATCGCCTCCAGGGGCCCCCAAGTTTCCGCCGTTCCGAGCGTCTGCGCTGCCGTCGCGGGGCGGAATGCCGCCGCTTGAGGAACTGCTCGGCAGCGCCCGCGTGGTGGCGCTCCCCATGCGCGTGAAGTTCCGCGGCATCCTGGAACGCGAAACGCTGCTGCTGCGAGGACCGGCGGGCTGGGGCGAGTTCGGCGCCTTCCCCGAGTATGGCGATGCCGAGGCCTCCCGTTGGCTCGCATCAGCCATCGAAGCCGGGTGGCACGGCTTCCCGGAGCCGCTGCGGGCCAGCATCCCGGTGAATGCCACCGTGCCGGCCGTTCCTGCCGAGCGTGTGCCGGACATCCTGGCCCGGTTCGGCCGCGTGGACGCCGTCAAGGTCAAGGTTGCCGAACCCGGCCAGTCCCTAGACGACGACGCCGCCCGGGTTGCCGCCGTCCGTGCCGAGCTGCCGGAGGCCGCCATTCGGGTGGATGCCAACGGAAGCTGGGACGTGCCCGGGGCAGTGGAGGCGCTGACCCGGCTCGCCGCCGTCGGGCTGGAGTACGCCGAACAGCCCGTGCCTGACATCGAGGGCCTGGCCGAGGTGCGGCGCCGGCTCCGCGCGGCCGGCGTGCCGGTGCTGATCGCCGCCGACGAAAGCGTCCGCAAGGAGGAAGATCCGCTCAAGGTGGCCCGCGCCGGGGCTGCCGACCTGATCGTGGTGAAGGTGGCGCCGCTGGGGGGAGTGCGGCGCGCGCTGGACCTCGTGGCGCAGGCCGGCATGCCCGCCGTCGTGAGTTCGGCGCTGGACACTTCAGTGGGGATCCGCGCCGGGCTGGCGCTCGCCGCCGCGCTGCCGGAACTGCCGTACGCCTGCGGACTGGGGACGGTCTCGCTGCTCGCCGCTGACGTCTCCACGGATCCCTTGGTGGCCGACGACGGCGCCATCCGCCTCCGCGACGTGGTCGCCGACGAGGAGCTGCTGGAGCACTACGCCGCGGGACCCGAGCGGAGGGAGTGGTGGCTCGCGCGGCTGCGCCGTGCCTATGCGGAGATCGCCTGAACCGGGCAGCCTTTCACGCGGATGGACTCGACCGCGCTGAACCCTTGACGAATATACCCCCTGGGGGTATATTCATCGTGTTGTCAGTGAAGTGGTTTGTCCAGGCCTGCGGACAGCAGGCCGTTACAGCCGTTCAACCCCAGCATCCACATAGCCTCTTTCCTTGAAGGAATGAACTGACATGTCTGGATCAGAAGTAACAGCCCGATCTGAATCAACACCTCGGTCAGAATCACCAGCTCGGCCTCCCGAACGCGGAATACCGGCTCGCCGCGGCGCTCACGGCGCCGACACCCCGGGCGGGGCGGGGCACGGAGTCCACGGGTCGCCGTCGGCCGGGGCGCACGCCGAACATCTTGACGACGACCACACAGTGCACGCGCACGGCCAGCACGCCGGCCACAGCACGGCCATGTTCAAGAACAGGTTCTGGCTCACGCTTGCCCTGTCCCTTCCCGTTGTTTATTTCAGCCCCATGTTCGGACACCTCCTGGGATACATGCCGCCCGTGTTCCCCGGTTCCGCGTGGATTCCGCCGGTGCTCGGAACGGTGATCTTCCTCTACGGCGGCCAGCCGTTCCTCAAAGGCGGCCTCTCTGAGCTCAGGGCCCGGCGCCCGGGCATGATGCTGTTGATCGGAATGGCCATCAGCGTCGCATTCGCCGCATCCTGGGTCACGAGCCTCGGTATCGGCGGCTTTGACCTGGACTTCTGGTGGGAGCTGGCCCTGCTTGTGACCATCATGCTGCTCGGCCACTGGATCGAAATGCGCGCCCTCGGTTCTGCCCGGGGAGCTCTTGACGCACTCGCCGCGCTGCTGCCGGACGAAGCCGAGCGGATCACCGGCGGCGTTACGGAAGTTGTCAGGGTCTCGGACCTCCAGCCAGGCGACACGGTGCTGATCCGCTCGGGTGGACGGATGCCCGCGGACGGCACAGTCATCACGGGCGCGGCCGAGTTCGACGAATCCATGATCACGGGTGAGTCCAAAACGGTTCTCCGTTCTGCTGGTGACCGCGTGGTGGCCGGGACCGTGGCAACGGATAATTCGCTGCGCGTCCGCGTCACGGCCGTCGGTGGTGACACAGCGCTGGCAGGGATCCAGCGGCTTGTCGCGGAGGCGCAGGCGTCATCGTCGAGAGCACAGGCTCTGGCCGACAGGGCAGCGGCATTCCTCTTCTATTTCGCGGCCGGCGCCGGGGTTGTCACGTTCATTGCCTGGACGTTGCTTGGCAGCATTCCCGACGCGGTCACGCGCACCGTCACCGTGCTGGTGATCGCCTGCCCACACGCTTTGGGCCTGGCCATACCGCTCGTGATCGCCATCTCCACCGAGCAGGCGGCCCGGGCCGGGGTGCTCATCAAGAACCGGATGGCGCTGGAGCGCATGCGGACCATCGACGTCGTGCTGTTCGACAAGACGGGGACGCTCACCAAGGGCGAACCCGAGCTGAGGGCCCTCGCCGCTTCGGGCCCCACCGGCCTCACCGAGCTACTGGTGCTTGCTGCCGCAGCGGAATCGGACAGCGAGCACCCCGTTGCCCGTGCAATTGTCCGGGCCGCGCGGGACCAAGGCCTGAAGCTTCCGCCGGCCACGGACTTCACGTCCCTGACGGGCCGGGGGATCCGCGCCACCGTCAGCGGCAGGCGCATCCACGTTGGCGGTCCTGCACTGCTCAGGGAGCTTGGCCTCGCTGAACCGGCTGAATCCGCCACGGCGGCTGAATCCCCTGCGCTCGCTGAAGCTGCTGCTACAGCTGAGTCTGCTGCTCCGGCTGAGTCTGCTGGACTGGCTGAGAAGACACGGGAGTGGGCTGAACGCGGTGCGGCGGTCCTCTACGTCGTGGAGGACGGCAGGCTCCTTGGAGCGTTGAGCCTGGAGGATGCAGTCCGGGAAGAATCGAGGCAAGCTGTCGCCGCCCTGCGGAACCGCGGCATCAAGGTGGCAATGGTTACCGGTGACGCCCGGCCGGTTGCCCGTGCCGTGGCCGCCGAGCTGGGCATCGACGAAGTGTTCGCCGAGGTCCTGCCTGCGGACAAGGACAAGAAAGTGGCGGAGCTGCAGGGCCGCGGGCTGAAGGTGGCGATGGTCGGGGACGGTGTCAATGATTCCCCGGCACTGGCGAGGGCCGAGGTGGGCATTGCGATCGGCGCCGGCACGGACGTGGCCGTGGAGTCGGCCGGCGTGGTCCTAGCCGGAAACGATCCAAGGGCCGTGCTCTCCATGGTGGACCTTTCCCGCGCGAGCTACCGCAAGATGTGGCAGAACCTCGTGTGGGCCACGGGCTACAACATTATTTCGGTTCCCCTGGCCGCAGGTGTGCTGGCCTTTGCGGGCGTCGTTCTCTCGCCAGCGGCGGGCGCTGTGCTGATGTCGGTTTCCACGATCGTCGTCGCCCTCAACGCACAGCTGCTGCGGCGGCTGAAACTGAACCCGGCCACCGTCCGTTGACCAGGCCATTGACCACTGGGGACGAGGTTGTCCACCCGTCCGTAGCCGCGGAACCCCGTGGTTGCCCCCCGCCCCGAATCGATGATCGAAGGACCCGAATTCCATGAACAAGAAGTTTCTGACCATCGGCGCTGCCGCCTTTGCGGCTGCCATCGCTCTCGCCGGCTGCGCAACTCCCGGAGCCGGCAGCGGCAGCACGCCCGGAAGCACCCACGGCAGCCCAGGAATGGACCACGGCACACCCGCCGCTTCCGAACACACCGCCCCCGGCAGCAGCGCGCCTGCCGCCACGGAGCACAATGCGGCCGACACCGTGTTCGCCCAGTCGATGATCCCGCATCACGCCCAGGCCGTTGAGATGAGCGGCATCGTGCTCGCCAAGAAGGAGCTGCCCGCGGCGGTGAGGTCATTGGCCGAGCGCATCAAGGCTGCCCAGGCCCCGGAAATAGAGGTCATGACCGGCTGGCTCAAAGACTGGAACGAGCCGGTCCCCAGCAGCACGGGCATGAGCGGCCATGACATGGGCGGAGGCAGCTCCGCCATGGCGGGCATGATGTCCGAGGCCGACCTGGACAAACTCAAGGCCGCGCAGGGAACCGAGGCAGCCCGGCTATTCCTGACCCAGATGATTGCCCACCACGAAGGCGCGGTGACCATGGCCAAAGCCGAGGCCGCAGGCGGGTCAAATCCGGGCGCCATCAAACTCAGCCAAGGCATCGCTGCGACCCAGCAGGGTGAGATCCAGGAGATGAGGAAACTCCTGGCCGCGCTCTGATCTGACATCCGGAGCCGCACCGATCCAGCTGGAAGGGATCGGTGCGGCTCCTTCGCCGCCTCCGTTTGTGTACAGAGTGGCCAGTGATGTTCACCGGCTCGTAACCAGAGTGTCCTCTCATCTTTGGTTATCGCTGACAGGGTGGGCGGGACCGCATCTCACCCCTTGGCGGGTAGGCGGGATCGCATCTCACCCCTTGGAAGGTCTCTCTCCATGTCTGAAATCTCCGGACGCAAGTTTGCCCTGCTGCCCATGCTCGGCCACACCAAAGGCAAGCGCAGCCCTGTTACCTGTGCGCTCAAGTGCGACAACGCCTGCGCGGGCGACGTCTGCAACACCAGCTCCAACAGCTACTTCCGTGACATTGCCTCCACCACGCTGTCGCGCCGCGCCGCCCTGGGCTTCGGCGCCGCCGGAGCGCTCGCCGTCGTACTCGGAGGTGCCCTGACCTCGTCCGAAACCGCAGTGGCCGACGGCGGGTCCCGCCTTTCGCCCGCCGCGAAAAACGGTTACCCCGGGGGCGCCTCCAAGCTGCAGTTCACTGCCATCCCCTCCATCAAGGCCGACGTCGACGCAGTGACCGTTCCGGCGGGCTTCACCTGGCAGCCGGTCATCCGGTGGGGCGATCCGATCTTCAACGACGCCCCGTCCTTCGATCTCGAAAAGCAGACTGCCGCGGCCCAGGAGCGCCAGTTCGGCTACAACAACGACTACTCGGACATCCTCGAGATCCCGGGCAGCAAGGGACGCCGCGCGGTCCTGTTCGCAAACCACGAGTACACGAACGAGAACATCATGTTCCCGGCCACCATGCCGGCCGCCGAGATGCGGGCCGTTGGCGCCGCCGCCCACGGCCTCACCGTGGTGGAACTGGAGCGCGCCAACAAGACCACGCCGTGGAGCTACGTCAAGGGTGCCCGCCTGAACCGCCGCTACCTTAACAGCACCCGCTACGAGCTGACCGGTCCCGCTGCGGGATCGGCCCTTGTCAAGACCACGGCCGACCCCGCAGGCCGCTGGATCAAGGGCACACTCGGCAACTGCGCCGGCGGCACCACCCCCTGGGGCACCATCCTCTCCGGTGAAGAGAACTTCAACGGCTACTTCGTGGCCCCCGGCACGTCCGCCTCTGACAAGCGCTACGGCCTCACCAACAAGCCCACCGCACGCCGGTGGGAACTGGACGATCAGCGCTTCAACACCAACAACCCCGGCTACGAGAACGAGGCCAACCGCTTCGGCTGGATCGTCGAGATCGACCCGTTCGACCCCACGTCCACGCCGAAGAAGCACTCCTCCCTGGGCCGCTTCAAGCACGAGGGTGCCAACGTGATCGTGGCGAAGTCCGGGCACGTCGTGGCGTACTCCGGCGACGACGAGCGTTTCGACTACCTCTACAAGTTCGTCTCGAAGGGCAAGTACCGCGAGGGCGACCGCAAGCACAACATGACGCTCCTCTCCGAGGGTGACCTGTATGTGGCCAGGTTCAGCGGCGATTCCCCCGCTGCCGAGATCGACGGCAAGGGCACGGTACCGGCTGACGGTTCGTTCGACGGCCGGGGCGAATGGCTGCCCCTCGTGGTCGGCGGCAAGTCGAAGGTCGCCGGCATGACGGTCGAGGAAGTCCTCGTGTACACCCGTCTGGCCGCCGACAAGGTGGGCCCCACCAAGATGGACCGTTGCGAGGACGTCGAGCCGAGCCTGCACACGGGCAAGGTCTACGTGGCCTGCACCAACAACTCGGACCGCGGCAATCCCGGCAAGGAAGGCGCCACGGAGGTCAACCCGCGCAACCAAAACCGCGACGGCCACATCGTGGAAATCACCGAGACCGGCGACCAGACCTCAAGGAAGTTCACCTGGAACCTCCTGATGGTCTGTGGCGATCCGGCCCAGGGCGACGTCACCTACTTCTCGGGCTTCCCCGTGGACCAGGTCTCGCCGATCTCCTGCCCGGACAACCTCGCCTTCGACTCCGTGGGCAACCTCTGGATCTCCACCGACGGCGCCCCCTCGGGCATCGGCCGCGCGGACGGCCTGTTCAAGGTGACGCTGGATGGTGCAGAGCGCGGACGCGTCGAGCAGTTCCTGGCTGTGCCCCGCGACGGTGAAACCTGCGGACCCATCATCCACGACGACGAAGGCCACGTGTTCGTCTCCGTCCAGCACCCGGGCGAGGACGGCACCTTCGCGGCGCCAAACTCGTACTTCCCGGACTACGTGCCGGCCGGTGCGTCGGTGAAGCCCGGCCAGGCCCGTGCCCCCCGCCCGTCCGTGATCCAGGTTTACCGCACCGACGCGTAGCGGTTCCTGCCCCTCAGGGACGCGCTATCACTTCCTGCGGGTTTTCGGCCGATCCTCTTGCACTTCCTGCGGGTTTTCGGCCAACGCTCCCGCACCTCCCGCTGCTTCCGCGGCTGGAGGTGCGGGAGCGTTGTGCGTTGTGCGACGCTCTCGCACTTCCTGCGGGGTTTTGGGTGACGCTCTCTCACCTCCCGTGGGGTTTTGGGATACGACCGCACATGACGGCAGGGATGAGAGAGCGTTTCTCCTTCTTGGTGCAGGAAGTGAGAGAGCGTGCGGCCCGCGTTCGCGCCGTAGTGCCGCACCCCGCAACGTGATGCTTGACACGTGTTAGGTCGGTCCTCTACTGTTCCTAACACGTGTTAGGAAGGAAATTGACATGACCGGAGCCACAGACGGGCACCTGCGGGAAATCACCCGCCGTACCGCCCTCGGGGCCCTCGGCGCGGGAATTATCGGAGCGACCGCGGCATCGTGGCCGCGTCTCTCCGGGACGGACATTCCGGGCCGCGGGGACAACAGCCTCAGCATCGCCATCATGGGCACCGCCGCGGACGCCGCCGCCCGCCAGCGCGCCATCGACGCTTTCACCCGACTCCACCCGGAGATCAAGGTCAAGGTCCAGGCCATCCAGGCCGTGGACTGGAAAGACTTCTTCACCAAGATCCTTACCATGGTGGCCGCGGGCACGCCGCCGGATGTTGTCTACGTGGCTACCGAAGGCGCCCAGCTGTTCGCGGAAAAGCTCGCCCACCCGCTCGACGAGTACGTGCGCCGCGACGCCGCGGACATGACCGAGTTCTTCGACGACGTCCACCCCAGCCTGGTGGAGGCCTTCATGTACAAGGGCAGCCTGTACCAGCTCCCCATGGACTGGAACGCGGCCAACATGTACTACAACACCACCGCGTTCGCGCAGTCTGGGCTGGAGCGCCCGGCGGATGACTGGACCCACGTCGACTTCCGCAACAGCCTGGCTGCCATGCGCAAGGCCCGCACCTCGGACTTCACCCCGTACTACTGGACCAACCGGCTCTTCGGCGGTGTGGTGCCGTGGCTCTACGCGAACGACACCAGCTTCCTGAAGGAGACCAAGTCCACCGGCGGGGAGTGGCTTTGGGACGGCTTCTACGCCAACGATCCCTCCCGCGGCCTCCGTTCGGGCGGCTACCAGTGGCTGGAGCCCAACGCCAATGACGACCGAGTGTTCGAGACCTTCGACTACCTCCGCGGCCTGGTCAAGGACGGGCTCGGTGTCCGTCCGGAGGAAGGCGGCGGCAGTTCGCTCGTCGGGCTGTTCGCGTCCAACCGCATCGGGACGACGCCGGCCGGCGGCTACTGGGTGCAGGGCCTGCACGAGGCCGGGATGGGCGAACGCGATTTCGACGTCCAGTTCTTCCCGCGCTGGAAGACCCAGCGCCACCAGTTCGGCACCGCCGGCTACGCGATCATGAAGACCGCCAAGGACAAGGACGCCGCCTGGGAGTGGATCAAGTTCAGCTCCAGCCGCGAGGCGATGGAACTGATCTTCCCCAACCCCATCACCACCCCGGCGCGGCGCTCCATGGTCAACGAGCAGCTCTATTCCGGCAAGGGGCCCGCCAATTGGAAGGTCTTCTACGACACCCTGGACAGGTTCCCCACCACCGGCCCCATTCCGGCCCCACCGCAGCAGGCCGCCGTCGAAACGGCCCTGATGAAGAACGTATCGCTGGCTGTCAGCGGAGACGAGCGCCAGCTCAAGCAGGCCCTCGCCTCCATGCAGCGTGACCTTGAACTGGCCCTGAGGAGGCAGCCATGAGCACCACCACCCCCCGCCTGGCAGGGGAGTCCGGGAAGAGGCAGTCCGGCAAGGGGGCAGCCGGCGGCGTAACGACGCCGCCTGACGCCAACGCCCCGGCCCAGCACCAACCCACCGCCAAGTCGCGGCACAGCCAACGCTGGCTGGCCTGGATCTTTCTGGCCCCCACCATCCTCGGCATGGGTCTGTTCACCCTGGTCCCGATCGTGGCCTCCGTGGTCCTTGCCTTCTTCCGTTGGGACATTATTTCGGCTCCGACTTTCGTGGGCTTCGACAACTTCTCAGAGGTGGTCCAGGACCCCACCGTCCGGGTGTCCTTCCTGAACACCATCTTGTTCGTGGTAGTGGCCGTGGCCTTCCAGCTGGGGCTAGCCCTGGCGCTGGCCGTCATGGTGCAGGAGAAGATGCCGGCCTGGCTGCGCGTGTTCTTCCGCTCGGCCTTCTTCTTCCCGCTGATCCTGTCCGCGGCCTCGGTCTCCATCTTCATGCGGTACCTCTTCAACGAACAGTTCGGCGTGGTCAACTGGTTCCTGTCCCTCGTGGGCATCCCCGCAGTGCCGTGGCTAACCACTCCGGGCGGGTCCGCCGCCGTCGTGATCCTTGTCTATGTGTGGCAGAACTTCGGCTTCTCCTTCCTGCTGTTCATCGGCGGCCTGGCCTCCATTCCCGTTGAGACGTACGAAGCCGCATCGATCGATGGCGCCACCGGCTGGCGCAAACACCTGTACGTGACGCTGCCCCTGCTGAGCCCCACCACACTGGTGGCCTCGGTGATGGCCATCATCAGCGCCCTGCAGGTGTTCGACCAGCCTTACGTGCTGACCCGCGGCGGCCCCGGCGATTCCACCCGCACCGCCGTCATGGTCATCTTTGAATCGGCCTTCCAGCGCCTCGAGTTCGGTCAGGCCTCCGCCATCGGCGTGCTTCTCACCCTGATCATCATGGCCATCACGGCCGCGCAGTTCCGACTCAGCAAGCGATTCGTTTTCTACCAGTAAGGCCAGCCATGACAACCGCAACAGACCAGGGCCTGGCTGGGCATTCACCCCGGCTCTCCGAAGGCCTCCCGGAAACGTCACCCAACCGGCGCAGGTTCAGCTGGAACTTCGCCCTCCGCATCGTCCTGCTGCTGATCGCGGCCGCGCTGACGCTGGGCCCGGTGCTGTGGACCCTGTCCACGTCGCTGCGGTCGCCGTCGGAATCCTTCAAGCTGCCGCCGTCGTTCTTCCCGTGGAACCCGGACTTCACGTCCTACGGTGAAGTATTCCAGCAGCTGAATATCTTCCTCCTCGTCCTCAACAGCGCCTTGGTAACCGGACTGATCGCGGTAGGCCAGATGGTGACCGCGGCGATGGCCGGCTACGCGTTCGCGCACCTGAAGTTCCGCGGCCGGGGCGCACTCTTCTCGATCGTGCTGGCCACGATGATGGTGCCGGTGCAGGTCACGATCGTGCCCGTCTTTATGCTGATCCGCGGCATGGGCCTCTCCGACACGCTGCTGGCACTGATCCTGCCTGCCATTCCGACGGCGTTCGGCACCTTCCTGATGCGCCAGTACTTCATGGGGCTCCCCGCCGAGCTGGCCGAGGCCGCCTCGATCGACGGCGCTTCGCCCTGGCGGACGTTCCGTTCCGTATATGCGCCGCTGGCGATGCCCGGCATGGCGATCGTGGGAATCCTCGCGTTCAACTTCCACTGGAACGAGTTCTTCCGCCCGCTCATCCTGACCATCTCCGAGCAAAACTTCACGCTCCCGCTGGGACTTGTCTCGCTCCAGGGCAACCTGGGAACCGGCAGCATCTCCGTGGTGCTCGCGGGCGTGGTCCTGTCCATGATCCCGGCGCTCGTGGTTTTTATGTTCGGTCAGCGCGCACTCCAGGACGGTCTCACGGCCGGCACCGGAAAATAAACCTCCTCACGGAAAGGCCCCCGCCATGCCCTCCCCGGACCTCGCCGCCGTCCACTTCGACGACGTCGCCGCCAGTCACGCCGACCCCGCCTTCCCGCGGTTCCACCCCCGCCCCGCGCAGGGCTGGATCAACGACCCCAACGGGGTCAGCCTCATCAACGGCCGTTACCACGTGTTCTTTCAGTACAACCCGGACTCGGCCCGGCACCACCGGATCGCCTGGGGCCACGTCAGCTCCGCCGACCTGGTGCGCTGGGAGGAACACCCGGTGGCGCTGCGCCCGCAGCCCGGCGGGCCGGATGAGTACGGCTGCTGGACCGGTGTGGTGACGGACGACGGCGGTGTTCCCACCGCGGCGTACTCGGGCGTCCGCGGCGACGGGGGCCACTCACAGGTGGTCATCGCCCAAGGCTCTTCCGATTTGGTCACCTGGGAACAGACGGGTCACGTGGCTGCCACCATGCCCGACGACGGACAGGTCACCGCTGTGCGCGACCCGTTCATCTTCCGCTTCAACGGCAAGCGGTACGCCATGCAGGGCGCCGGCCTCGCCAACGGGCACGCCGCACTGCTCCTCTACACGGTGGAGGACATGTCCGACTGGAAGTACCAGGGCATCTGGCTGACCTCGGAGAACCCGGTGGCCGCAGAATCTACTCCGGCCGAGATTTGGGAATGCCCGCAGCTGGTCCGGGTGCCCGATTCCTCCGGGGACTCCGGGTCCGGGCCGGCAAGCGACTCCGGAACCTGGCTGATGATGTTTTCGCTCTGGCTCTCAGGTGACGCGCACGAACACGCCAACGGAGTCGGACACCTTGTCGGCTCTCTGACCGAGGACCCGGAGACCGGGTTGCCGGTCTTCACGCCGCGCGGCGGCGGGAAGTCCGACCTCGGGCGCGACTTCTATGCGCCCCAGATCGTAGCGCTCAAGGACCGGGCCCTGCTGTGGGGCTGGGCCAATGAGGGACCGGGCCGCGACGGACGCCGCGGCCGTAGCCAGGACGAAATTGACGCCGCCGGCTGGGCAGGTGTCCTGACCTTTCCGCGTGAGCTCTCGGTGGTCGACGGTGCCCTTGCCGTCAGCCCCGCCCCCGAAATCAACGCCTACCGTGGAGCGCCGACCGCCAGCCAGGCGGGCGGATCCGTTGTGCTGCCGGCGTATGCCGAAGCCGTGGTGACTGCTGGGGAGGTTGGTTCTGCTGGTGGGGCGGGTGCTGGCGGCGGGGACAACGCCGTCGAACTCCTGCTCGTGGGAGACGGCGGCCGGCAGACAGTGTTCACCGGAACTATCGAGCCGGGGGAGGAGCTGCGGGTCTTCGTGGATGCCTCTCTGGTGGAGGTCTACCGGGCCGGCTCCGTGGCCACGACGCTGCGCGCGTACCCGGCCGCGGGGGAGGAATGGCAGCTACTCCTTCCGGCCGGCGCCACGGCGGAGGTCTGGGAACTGGAGCAGCCCTCGGCGTAGGGCCGAGAGGTCTGAGGCCCCGGGTGCACCCGCCTGTTTAGGCGAGTCGCCCGGGGCGCCTTGCTGTTGGCGGGGTCTTGGAGCCGTCCGGGCGTCAGCGCCCGGACGGGACGGGGCCCGTGGATTCCCGGACCACCAGCCGGCACGGAACCATCGTCTCAGCGCTGGTCGCGGGCTCAGCGCTGGCCGCGGGGTCAGCGCCGGCACCCGAGCCGCCGTCGTCGTTCTTCCCGTTCGGAGTGGCCTCCACCTCGGCGAGCAGCGCGGTCATGGCCGCGGCACCCATCTCCCGGAGCGGAAGGGCCATGGTGGTGAGCGCGGGGACCATGGCCTTGGCGACGCGGAATTCGTCGTCGTAGCCCATCACGGAAACATCCTGCGGGACGTTCAGCCCGAGCCGGTAGCAGGCCAGCACGACGCCTATGGCCAGACGGTCGTTGGCGCACAGGATCGCGGTGGGGCGGGTGGACGGTTCCACGCCGTCGAGGAGCTTCATGGCGCCGTGGAAGCCGGTGTCGATGTCCCAGCCCACCTGGATGACCCGGTCCTCGTTCACCGGCAGGCCCGCGGCATTGAAGGCATCGCGGTAGCCTTCGATCCGGCGGGGCGCGGCGGGAGTCAGGGAGTCACCGGCGAGGAAGGCGATGTCCCTGTGGCCGAGGGCCATCACGTGTTCCGCGGCTTCCCGCCCGCCCCGGACCTCGTCCGGGATGACGGCCGGAAGGCCTGCATCGGGGCGGTCATCGAAGCAGTTGGCCAGGATCGACGGGACCCGGGCCATGTTCGGCGGCACGTTCAGGGGACGCAGCCCCACCGTCACGTACATGAGCCCGTCCACCTGCCGGTCCAGCAGGGTTTCCACGGCACCTTCGTCCCGGGACTCGTCGTGCTCCGTATCCATCACCACGGTGACAAAGCCGTGCGACCGCGCCACGGCATCCGCGCCGGCGATGATGTTGCCGTCGAACGGGCTGGTGACCACCTGGTCCGACACGATGCCGATGACCCGCGACTGCTGGTTCCGCAGGCTCAGGGCAATCTTGTTGGGCGAATAATTGAGCGCGGCTGCGGCTTCCCGGATCCGCTGCTGGCTTTCGAGGGCAACGTTGCCGTCCCCCCGCCCGTTGAGCACGAGCGACACAGCGCTACGCGAGACACCCGCCAGCTTGGCGACGTCCAGTGCGGTGGCCTTGCGGTTCATGGGTTGTTCCTCTGCCTGCGAAATCACTGCTTTGCTGCAGTTTACCTAACTCGTGTGAGCTAGCACGGATGATCTGCCACTCCCTGCGGTTTGCTTGAGACTCTCTCTCACCTTCAGCGTCTGAGGTGCAAGACGCGAGAAAGCGTCCCGGTTTTCGGCGACAGGATGTGATGGAGGGTTGTGGGTTGGGCGGCGGGATGTGATGGAGGGTTGTGGGTTGGGCGGCGGGATGTGATGGAGGGTTGTGGGTTGGGCGGCGGGATGTGGTGGAGGGTTGTGGGTTGGGCGGCGGGAGGGGATGGAGGGTTGTGGGTTAGTGGCAGACTGGTTCGGTGACTTCCGAGGACCAGACCGAGCCTTCCGCCGCCCCCGTAAACCCTGCTGTGCACCCTGCTGCAGACCCCGCCCTGCACCCTGCTGCGAATCCTGCAGACCCCGCCCTGCACCCTGGTGCCAAGACTGCTGCAAACACCGGTGGGAACCCCGAGGCCGGCCCGCAGCACACGCTGACCTCGCTCGGCGCGGCCCGGATCGCCGTCGCGGCACTGCTCGACGGCGGCGTCCGCTCAGTTGTGGTTTCGCCGGGGTCGCGCTCCGCGCCCATGGCGTACGCGCTGGCCGAGGCGTCGGCGGCCGGGAAGGTGGAGCTGCTGGTCCGGATCGACGAGCGCTCGGCCGCCTTCACCGCACTGGGCCTTGCCCTGGCGACCGGAGCTCCGGTGGCCGTGCTGACCACCTCGGGGACCGCCGTCGGAAATCTCCTGCCGGCAGTCATGGAGGCTAACCACGCCGCGGTGCCGCTCGTGGTGGTTTCGGCCGACCGGCCGGAAGAGCTCCGCGGAACCGGTGCCAACCAGACCACCGTCCAGCTGGACCTTTTCGGCGAGCACGTGCGTTTCGCCGTCGACATTCCCGCCGGCGACAACCCGCAGCGCGCCGTCGACACGGCCCTGGCCGCGGCCACTGGGGCCTTCGAGGACACGCCGCCCGGGCCCGTCCAGCTCAATCTCGCCTTCCGGGATCCGTTGGTTCCCGAGGCGGGGGAGCGGCTGCCGGAGCAGCACAGCCGCGGCACGTTCCGGGTAGCCACCGAGCCGCTCACCATGACGCTGACCCACACCACGGCCGACCTTCCGGAGCTGCGCACCGTGGTCCTCGCCGGGCACGACGCCGGGCCCGTCGCCGAGGCCTTCGCCCGCGCCCACGGCCTGCCGCTTCTTGCCGAGCCGTCGTCCAACTCACGCTTCGGCCCGAACGCCGTGGGCCCGTACCGGCTGCTCCTGGAGCACTTCGGGGCGGACGCTGCGATGCCGATCGAGCGCGTCGTGGTCTTCGGGCGCCCCACACTTTCACGGCCCGTCTCGGCGCTGCTGGCCAGGACCGACGTCCCCGCCGCCCTCTACGAACCCGTTCCCGTGGCCTGGTACGAGCCCGGCCGCCGCCGCGAAATCCCGATCGCCAGCCTGACCGAGCTGGCGGAATTCGCCGGGCGCGGTGCGTCAGCGTGGCTTGATGCCTGGCTGCTCGCCGGCGCCGCCGCCCAGCATGCCCTCGACGGCGTGCTCGCCACAGCCGACGCAGCAACCGGCCCGTCCGTTGGCGCCCACGTCTGGCAGCACTCCCGCGGCCAGCTGGTCCTTGGCTCCTCCAACGGCATCCGCGACGTCGACCTCGCCGGACAGCCCGCCTCCGAACCCGCGGCCACGGTCTTCGCCAACCGCGGCCTCTCCGGGATCGACGGCACCATCTCCACGGCTACGGGCATCGCGCTCGGCGGCCGCCAGGAAACCACCCTGTTTCTCGGCGACCTCACCTTCCTGCACGACGCCGGCGGCCTCCTCCTCGGCGCAGGGGAGGGCGAGCCGCAGCTGCGCATCGTGGTGCTCAACGATTCCGGCGGCGCCATCTTCAGCCTCCTGGAGCACGGCGCGGTGGCCGAGGCAGGCGGCTACGGAGACGCCGTCGAACGCCTCTTCGGCACCCCACACTCGGTGGACATCGCGGCACTCGCCGCAGCGTACGGCGTCGGGCATTGCGCGGTAAGTACGACGGCGGGACTCGCCGAAGCGCTTGCCGCGCCGTTCGCGGGCCGCACCATCATTGAGGTGCGCACGGACCGGCACGAGCTGCGGGCGCTGCATCGGCGGATCAAGGCGGCGGTCAGCGCAGCCGTCGGGGGCGTGCTCGCGGAGTAGGTTCCGCCCTGGTTTCGGACTTCCGCGCCGGTGTCCGGTGCGAGCTTGTCCACATACGGCCGGTTGCCAATGTTCAGCGCACAAATGCGGGGTGAGCATCGAAGCATGCCTCAACCAACCCTGATCCTCACCAGCGAATATGCCAGGCTGGGCGGGGATGCCCGGCAATTGGCACGGCTCCAAGCTGCCGGCGAGCTCAGCAGAATCCGGCAGGGTGTTTACGTGCCGGCCGCGGAGTGGCGTGCCCTGGCCGTGTGGGAACGGTACCCGCTGTTGATCGAGGCGGCCGCGTCCACGCTGCGGAGCACCACTGTGTTCTGCAGGCAGTCTGCCGCCTGCGTGTGGGGCGTCCCATTACTGGGCACTCATACGCTGGTCCACGCCTGCACTGACGACGGCCGGGGCGGGCGGTCCCGTGCCGGGGTTCGCCGGCATCGCGTGAACACCGAATCCCTGGAGATCGAAGAGCGGTCCGGCTTCCTTGTCACCAGCCGAACCCGGACCGTGCTGGATCTGGCCGCGTTCGAGTCATTTGAGCAGGCCGTCGTGGCGTTTGATCATGTTTTGAAACCGGACCGGTCGCGTGGCCTGATGGCTCTAACCAAACACGAGCTCGCGGCGGGACTGGCACCGTATACCGATGCAGCGGTGCGGCGAATCCATGCGGCCTTGGAATTTGCTGATCCGGCGTCGGGGTCACCGGGGGAATCTCTGAGCCGGGCCTACATGCAGCGTACGGGCTTCAAACGACCGATGCTGCAGTCGGAGATCCGTGATGCCGGCGGGTTCGTTGGCTACCTTGATTTTGAGTGGCCGGAGGACGGGCTAGCAGGAGAGTTCGATGGCATGGTCAAGTACCAGAAGGACGAGTATTTGCGGGGAAGATCCACATCGCAAGTGGTGATCGAAGAGAAGCGCCGCGAGGACCGAATACGCGCGACCGGACGCCGCGTCATCCGCTGGACCTGGTCCGACCTGGCGGACCCAAGGAAGTTCGCGGCCTTCCTCGACCTGGCCGGGGTGCCACGGGTCAGGCGGCCCTCGTGCTGAGGGTGGGCCGGCGCCTCATCCCCATTTTCGCTACGAGAACGGACAGCCGCTACGTGGATCCACGTAGCGGCTGTCCGAAAACGTAGCGGCTGTCCGAAAACGGCGCGCGGCACGGAATAAGGGAACCTACTCCGAGATCTCGATGTGCGTCGGGTCCAGCACACGCTTGAGGAATTCCTTGGTGCGGCCCTGGGTCGGCGTGCTGATGACCTTTTCGGCCACGCCTTCCTCCACCACCACGCCGCCGTCCATGAACACCACGCGGTCGGCCACTTCACGGGCGAAGCCCATCTCGTGCGTGACCACCAGCATGGTCATGCCTTCCTTGGCCAGGTTCCGCATGACGGAGAGCACGTCGCCCACCGTTTCAGGGTCCAGGGCCGAGGTGGGCTCGTCGAAGAGCATCAGCTCCGGGTCCATGCTCAGCGCCCGGGCGATGGCCACGCGCTGCTGCTGGCCGCCGGACAACTGGTCCGGGAAGCGGTCTGCGAGGTGGCCCAGGCCCACGCGGTCGAGGTTGGCCTGGGCCACCTTGTCCGCCTCGGACTGGGAGCGCTTGAGCACCTTGGTCTGCGCGATGGTGCAGTTGCGCAGCGCGTTCAGGTGCGGGAACAGGTTGAACTGCTGGAACACCATGCCCACCTTGCGGCGCATCTTGTCGATGTCCACGTCAAGGTCGGTGGCCTCGAAGCCGCCCACATGGATGGTGCCTTCGTTGGGCTGCTCCAGCAGGTTGACACAGCGCAGCAGCGTGGACTTGCCCGAGCCGGACGGGCCGATCAGGCAGACAACCTCGCCCGGGGCAACCTCCAGGCTGATGCCCTTGAGGACCTCGTTGGAGCCGTAGGACTTGCGCAGGTCCTTGATCGAGACCCCGGCGGCATGGACAGGCCCGGTGTGGTTGCGGGAGGGAATTACGACGTCGTTCATGACTTCTCTGCCTATCGCTTGGTCCGCGCGGAGCGGCTTTCGAACTTCCGGGCCAGGAGGCTCAGCGGGATGGTGATCACCAGGTAGAAGGCACCGGCAACGAGGAGCGGCGTGAGGCCTGCGCCCAGGCTGGAGATGCCGTCGCGGCCGAACTTGGTGAGCTCGTACTGCGAGGCGGTGAGGCCCAGCACGTAGATCAGCGAGGAGTCCTTGGTCAGCAGGATAACCTCGTTGGTCAGCGGCGGCAGCACGATCCGGAAAGCCTGCGGGATCACGATGGTGACCATCGCCCGCCACTGCGGCATGCCCAGCGACCGGGCGGCTTCCACCTGGCCCTTGGGGACAGCCTGCAGGCCGGCGCGGAGCGTCTCGGCGATGTATGCCGCGGCCACCATGCCCAGGGAAACCATCACCACGACTGTCACGTTCCACTGGACGCCGAAGGCGAGCGGAACGCCGTAGCCGAAGGCGATGAACACCAGCAGTGCCGGGATTCCACGGAAGAATTCGATGTAGCCGGTGGCGATCCAGCGGTACAGCGGGAAGCTGGAGAGCTTCATGAGGGCCAGCAGGAGGCCGCCGGAGAGGCCCACGATGAAGCCAAGGAAGGTGTAGATCAGGGTGTTCTTCAGGCCGATCAGGATGATGTCCGGGAACATCGGGCCGATCTTGGCGAAGTTGAAGACGTTGTCCGTGACGGTCTTCCAGTCGGTGGCCAGGATCAGCGCGGCCACGGCCACAACGAAAATCCCGGCCTGGACGTAAAGACTTACTCTGGCTCGCTGTCGTGCGGTCATTGCCATGGTGTACTCACATTCGTTTTGCGCAGTTGAGGCCCCGTACGGACTGCTGAACAGATCCGGAACGGGGCCCCTGCTGCGTAGGTGTCAGGCGCGCCGGTTACTTGGCGGCTTCGCCGAACCAGTTGGTCTCGAACTTCTTCAGGCTTCCGTCGTCGGTCAGGCGCTTCAGTGTGGTGTTGACCTGGCCGAGCATGGCGGAGTTGCCCTTCTTGACCGCGATGCCGAGCTTTTCACCGGTGGCGTAGTTCTCCACGCGCTTGAACTTGGAATCATCCTTGATGGCGTAGCCGAGGACTGACTGGTTGCCCAGCGCGGCGTCAATGGTGCCGGCCTTGAGAGCCTGGACCAGGAGTCCCGTGTCCTCAAACTGCTGGGCGTCGAGGCCCTTGTCCTTCGCGTACTGGGCGCCGGTGGTGGCCTGCTGCACGCCCACCTTCTTGCCCTTGGCGCCGTCGATGTTCGTGATGCCTGACGCCTCGGTGGCCACCAGGGTCAGATCGTCATTCAGGTACGGGTCGGAGAAGTCCATGACGGACTTGCGCGTGTCCGTGATGGAGATCGAGGAGATGGAAACGTCGCACTGGGTCAGCGCGGTGCCGGTTTCGATGGCTTCGAAGGAGCTGTCCACGACGTTGAGCTCGGCCTTCATGTCCTTGGCCAGCTCGCCTGCGATGTCCATGTCAAAGCCGACGATCTTGCCGTCCTTCTGGAATTCGAACGGCTCGTACGGGACGTCTGAGCACACCGTGAGCTTGCCGGCATTGATCAGCTGCACCCCGCCGCTGGTGGTGGCGGCAGGGGTGGCGCCGCCGCCTCCGCAAGCGGTGAGGCTGAGGGCACCGACGGCGAGGATTGCGGCTGCCTTGGCGCTGAGTTTGGCCGTGGCACGGGACTTGAGCTGCATTTTCTTACCTTTTGTTGCAGGGGTATGCGGAACTAAATCGGTTTATAGTGTAGCGCCGAACAAGAGATGTACATCACAGAAAACTAAGTTTCACTATTGGATAACTAAACCACACGGCATTTCAAGGCCTCAGACCTCCGGCGTGTCTGGAATCCCGGATTCCCGAAGCGCCACACTAGCGGCGCACGGGCGTGCGCCACCGCGGCATCTGGGCTCACACGTGCCCTCCGCTTCACTACGGCTAGCTGCTGATGCCCAGCGATTCCAGCATCGGGCGGAACTTGGCCCAGGTCTCCGCCAGTTCGGCCTCGGGATGCGATCCCTCGACTATTCCGCAGCCGGCATATAACCGGACGGTGTTTGGCGATTCGATCACGGCGCCGCGCAGGGCGATGCCCCATTCGCCGTTCCCCGCGGCATCGAGCCACCCCACCGGCCCCGCGTACGGTCCGCGGTCCAAATGCTCGAGCTTCCGGATCAAGGCACCGGCCACCTGGGTGGGGGTGCCGCACACAGCCGCCGTGGGGTGGAGCGCGTTGATCAGGGCAAGGCACGTGGGGACGTGCCCTTCCACCTCCGTGAGCTCAGCCTTGACGTCCGACGCCAGGTGCCACACATTGGGCAGCTCCAGGATGAACGGTTCGCTGTGCGCGTTCATGGCCTCGGAGAAGGGAGCAAGCTGGGTGGTCAGCGACTGGATTGCGATCTCGTGTTCGTGCCGCTGTTTCTCTGACCCGGCGAGGACCCGCTCGGCATAGTCCAAAGGCAGCCCGACCTCGCCCAGGGCGTCGCGGCGGTCCAGCGTTCCCGCCAGCACGCGCGCCTGGGCAGTACGGCCCTCCACCTGGATCAGCATCTCCGGAGTGGCCCCCACCAGCCCGTCCACGCCGTACGTCCAGCATTCGCGGTACCGCACGGCCAGCTGCCGCAGCACCTCCGCGGCATTGACGCCCTCCGGCAGGGTGGCCACCACGTCCCGCGCCAGCACCAGCTTTTCCAGCCGACCGGTGCGGATCTCGGCAACACCGGCGGCGACGGCGGCCATCCAGTCCTCTTCGCTGAGGGAACCGGTCTCCAGCGTGGCGGGCCGTGAAAGCACGACGGCGGCACCCGCCTCCGCGAGCACCCCACCCGGGGCAGCACCCGGGGCAACAGCGCCGGAAGCAGCCGCAGCGCCGGAAGCAGCCGCAGCGCCGGAGGGCGACTCCAGCCACCGGTTCAGGGCGGCGAGGGCGCCCGCTTCGGTGAGTTCGCCGTCGTCGGTCCTGATCTGGGTGAGCCAGGTGCGGCCGTCACGGACGCCCACAACGATCTCCGGCACGATCAGCCGGGATTCATGGGCGGAAACCTTGGAGAACGCGAACGAGCCAAAGGCGACGGGGCCGGTGCCGGGGCACTCCACGTGGTCGATGATGTCGGCCTCGATGACCAGGTGCCGCCACCAGATGTCCGCCTCGAGGAACCGTTCAGGTCCTGTGGCCGTGAACCGCGCCACCTCGCCGAAGCCCACCAGGCCGGCCTCGCGGCGGGTCCAGCAGAGGACATCGTCCCGCACCAGATACGACGGCAGCCCCCCGGGAGTCGATTCTCCATCCAAAGGGACTGTCAAGGTGCGGAGCGTTCTGGTCATGATGGGTCAACACTACTCCGCACAGTAACTTCAAGTGATCTCCGGTACTTTTGCCGGCTGCGGCAACGGTCCGCTAGGTACTTGAAAGTACTTGGCGGCAACGGCCCGCTAAGTACCTTCAAGTACCTGACAGTAGATTCGGGTAGATTGTCAGGGTGAACCGAGCATCCTTGGATAAGCGTCCGGACGAAGTAGCCACGATGTTTGACGACGTCGCACCGAAGTACGACGTCGTCAACGATGTCCTGTCGATGGGGCAGACGCGCCGGTGGCGCAAGGTTGTGGTCGAGGCCATGGATGTGCGGCCCGGCCACCGCGTGCTGGACCTGGCGGCCGGAACCGGAACGTCCAGCGAGCCATATGCCGATGCCGGCATAGATGTGGTGGCCTGCGACTTCTCCCTCGGCATGCTCAAGGTGGGCAAGCGCCGCCGCCCGGACATCGACTTCATCGCCGGAGACGCGACCAACCTGCCGTTCGCGGACAACACCTTCGACGCCACCACCATCTCCTTCGGCCTGCGCAACGTCAACGAGCCCAAGAAAGCGCTGGCCGAGATGCTCCGTGTGACCAAGCCCGGCGGCAAAGTGGTCATCGCCGAGTTCTCCCAGCCGGTGGTTCCGCTGTGGCGCACCATGTACACCGAATACCTCATGCGCGCCCTCCCGGCCATCGCCGTCAAGGTGTCCTCGAACCCGGACGCCTACGTCTACCTCGCCGAGTCCATCCGCGCCTGGCCAGACCAGGACCACCTCGCCGCGTGGCTGCAGGAAACCGGCTGGGAAGACGTGACCTACCGCAACCTGAGCGGCGGCATCGTGGCCGTCCACCGGGCCCACAAGCCGCTTGATTCAACGCCCGACGGCGGGGCTGCCGCCATCGCCGCCCACACCGGGCCGGTGGCCAAGCTGCGCCGCAACATCCCGCGGTCCGCCCGCTGACACTGTGAAAGTACTGATTGTCGGCGCGGGCCCGGCCGGATCCACCGCCGCGTATTACCTCGCCAAGGCCGGCATCGACGTCACGGTGCTGGAGAAAACCAGCTTTCCGCGCGAGAAGGTGTGCGGCGACGGTCTCACGCCGCGCGCTGTCCGGGAGATCCAGAAGCTCGGCCTGCCGCACCACGAGGCGGACGGCTGGCGCCGGAACATGGGCCTGCGCCTCCTCGCCGGCGGCCGCTCCATCGAGCTGCCCTGGCCCGAGGTGTCCGACTTTCCGCAGTACGGTCTGATCCGCACCCGGCTCGGCTTCGACGAGGAACTGGCCCGCCACGCCCAGGCCGCGGGCGCCGTCGTGCTGGAACGCCACAGCGTTACCGAAGCGCTCCGCAGCGAGGACGGCCGGGTGACCGGCGTCCGCGCAGCGCTCCTGGACGAGTCCGGACGCAAGACGGGGGAGACACTCGACTTCAGTGCCGACGTCGTGCTCGCGGCGGACGGAAACTCCACCCGCACAGCCGTGTCCATCGGCATCCAGAAGCGCGACGACCGCCCCCTCGGCGTCGCCGTGCGCACGTACTTCACCTCCCCGCGCCATGACGACGACTGGATGGAGGGCTGGCTGGAGCTCCCCGGGCGCGACGGCAAGCTGCTGCCCGGCTACGGCTGGGTGTTCGGCGTGGGCGACGGCACATCCAACGTTGGCCTTGGCATCCTCAACTCATCCAAGGAATTCGGCAAGCTGGACTACAAGCAGGTGCTCCGCGAGTGGACCGCCGGGATGCCTGCCGAGTGGGGATTCACGCCGGAAAACCAGGTGGGCGAGATCCGCGGCGCCGCACTGCCCATGGGCTTCAACCGCACGCCGCACTACTCGCCCGGGCTGCTGCTTCTCGGCGACGCCGGCGGCATGGTGTCCCCGTTCAACGGCGAGGGCATTTCCTACGCCATGGAGTCGGCACGGTTTGCGGCCGAGTTCGTCATCGACGCTTCTCGGTCTGCTTCCAGCGGGTCCGCCTCGGGCGGCTGGTCCACGCACGACGCCGATGCCCGCCTCGAAGGGTACGCGGACTACGTGCGGGAGCAGTGGGGATCGCACTTCACGCTGGGCCGCGCATTTGCCGCGCTGATCGGCAAGCCCGCGGTGATGAAGCTCGCGCTGCGGACCGGAATGCCCATCCCCGTGTTGATGCGGTTCGTGGTCCGGCTCCTGGCCAACCTGACCGATCCGGCCGCCAGGGGGTTCGAAGACCGCGTGATCCGGGTCCTGGAACTGCTGGTTCCCGCCACCTCCAATACGTCCGCCCAGGCTCCCACCGGCGTCCAATCAGCGGTTTCCGCAACAAAAAGTTAGGGTTAACCCGTGACCAACTCCGCGAACCACAGCTGGACGCACGCCGGGCATGGCCTGCCGGCCTCCGAACCCAGCCTCAACACCACCGCCATCGCCACCGGGCTTCAGCTGCCGGCAGGCTTTGCGGCCATCGCGGGGGACCCTGAACTCGGGCCTGCGATCACCAACAACCTGGCCCGCGTGGAGAAGAAGCTGCGCCAAGCCATCGCCAACTCCGACCCCTTAGCCGACGCGACGTCGCGTCACCTGGTGGAAGCCGGCGGCAAGCGCATCCGCCCCCTGCTCACCCTGCTCTGCGCGCACCTCGGTGACGCCTCGCTGCCCGCGGTGGTGCAGGCCGCCGTCGTGGTGGAGCTGACCCACCTGGCAACGCTGTACCACGACGACGTGATGGACTCGGCCCCGTTCCGCCGCGGCGCCCCCACGGCGCACGAGGTCTGGGGCAACTCCGTGGCAGTCCTCACCGGCGACCTCATCTTCGCCCGCGCCTCCATCCTGGTCTCCGAGCTGGGCTCCCGCGCCCTGGGCATCCAGGCCCGCACCTTCGAGCGGCTGTGCCTGGGCCAGCTGCACGAAACCGTGGGCCCGCGCCCGGACGAGGACCCGGTGGAGCACTACCTGTCGGTCATTGCGGACAAGACCGGTTCGCTGGTGGCGGCCTCCGGCCAGCTCGGTGCGATCTTTGCCGGCGCCGACGAAGCCTACGAGGGCGTCCTGGTGGAGTACGGCGAAAAGGTGGGCGTGGCCTTCCAGCTGGCCGACGACGTCATCGACGTCACCGGCGTGAAGGTCAAGTCGGGCAAGTCCCCTGGAACCGACCTGCGCGAAGGCGTCCCCACCCTACCGGTGCTGCTCCTGCGCAACGCCGCGGCGCAAGGTGACCAGTCCGCCGTCGAGCTTCTCACGCTGATCGACGGCGACCTCTCCTCCGATGAAGCCCTCGCCGAAGCCGTGGCCGGCCTGCGCGAGCACCCCGTGACCGCGGCGTCCTGGGTGGTTGCCCGGGCGTGGTCCGACGAGGCCATCGCCGCGCTGGCGCCGCTGCCCGAGGGCGTGGTCAAGGATTCACTGACCAGCTTCGCCCGGGCCGTGGTGGACCGCGCGAGCTAGGGCTTTCGCCTCCTAGAGAACACGTCCTGACTGGGCACGGCCTAGCTGGGCGGCTTAACGGAACGGCCCGGGCCCGCTAGGCACGCCGTGGCTGGGGAGGCTTAAACGGAACGGCCCCGGTTCCTTGCAGCGTTACGAGTCATACGCTGCATGGAACCGGGGCCGTTTCTCCGTTCGCATCAGATCCACCGGAGGCATTTAGTGGATCCGTGAAACAGTCTATGACAGGTTTGTCACACAACACAAGTCCGTTGTTAACGCGCGTGTCACAACGTTGATCCGTCCGTGCCTCCCCCGTCCCGACCCTGTTTGGTCTCCGTCTCTGAAGGACACGCCGACGGGGTGGCGCGCCGTCGGCAGCCAGCCGCGAAAGTGGGGCACGACCCGGGTTGGTTGTGCACATAGGCAAGTCCATGGCTGCCCACGTCCGCCGGGCCCGGGGATCGTGGAGTGATGGACCTTCAGACGTTCCTGACGCGAGGCGGCGGTGCGGCCCGGAGGAGCGACCTCCTGAGCGCGGGCTTCCCCCGGCCCATGCTTGAGGCCGCTGTCGATGCCGGCCGCCTGTACCGGCCGCTGCGGGGTGTGTACGCGCTCCACAACGCGGACGACGGCGTCCTGGCCGCCTATAGGTACAACGGCCGGCTCACCTGCGTGTCGGCAGCGCGCTACTACAGCTTGTGGGCCCTGCACCCGCCGCAGGAAGTGCACCTGAGCTGCGGCAACGGTGTGCCCAAGCCGCGTGTGATCGACCATGCGCCGTGTTCGCACGCCCGCCACCCGGCCTATCCGGTGGCGGGGCTCGCCGATGTGCTCCTTCATGCGATGCGATGCCTGCCGGAGCTCGAAGCGTTGGCGTTGGCGCAGTCAGCCACCGGGCGAGGCCAGATTTCCACCGACTTCCTCAGAGGCAAGCTCGTCGGGAACAGGAACGGCCGCGCCCGCGCGGTGCTGGATCTGCTGATGCCGCGAGCTGACTCCGTGCTGGAAATCCTGGCCCATACGCACTTTGTCCGCGCCGGCCTCAAGGTCCGCATGCACGTCCAGGTGCCGGGCGTGGGCGAGGTGGATTGCCTGGTCGAGGAGTGCCTGGTGGTGGAACTGGACGGCTCCACACACTTTGAACCCCGCCAGGTCAAGAAGGATCAGCGGCGGAACAACGCCGGCATGCTCGGAGGGCACCTCACGCTGCGCTATTACTACGACGACGTGGTGCATCACCCCGAGGCCATGGTGGAACAGGTCCTAGCGGTGCTCCGTCTGCGGGCACTGGGCAGGTTCGCACCCGAATGACGCCCAGGTGAGTACCGCTCGCCCAGGTGAGTGCCGCCGTCGTGACCCTCTTTGCAGCCGTGGTTCCCAAGACACGCAGGCTCAGCGGCGAGTCGCGGCCCGTCGGCGGCCAAACAGGGTCAGGACGGCGAGCGGCGCCAACCAGCAGAAGGCGAGGTCAGTCGTCGTCCTCGTTGAAGGCCCAGTCGAACATGTCGAAGACGAATTCCGAGAAGGTGCCCTCTTCGCTCTTCCACTGCCCGCGCAGGTTGTTGCGGCGGTACACGATGGGGTCCGGGACGCTGAGATCGCCAACGCGGAAGCCCCAGGTGAACTGTTCCTCCTCGTCTTCAAGGAACATGAGAAAGCCGTCGTCGTCCACTTCGAGTTCCTCGGGGTCCCAGAAGTAGTGGTAGGCCTCCATGAGGTCCTCGCAGCCGCCGAGGGCCAGGTAGAACTCGCGGAGCACGAGGGGAACGGTGAACTGATGTTCGGCAAGTGCGGAATCGAGCTCCTCGGCGGGCAGCCCGTCCTCTTCCTGCCATTCGTCTTCGAGATACTTCGGAACGAGCGCGCGGAACTTCTCGAGGAACATGTCAGTCATGGCTCTTATCCTAGCTAATCCCGGCCCCTCGAATTCCCGGTGTCCAGCCCCAGCCGGTGCCACCCGCGTACGGCCAGCGGAGCGTGCCACGAACGGCGCCACGCCAGCACGCGGAAGGTGAACACGACGGCCGCCACGGCACACGCGGTGAGCGCGTTGAACGAACCCGAAACCCAGAGCAAGGTGGTCAGCGCGGCGCCGGTGAATGCGGGCAGGGCGTAGAGGTCCCGGGCGTCGAACAGCTGTGGCACCTCATTGGCCGTGATGTCGCGCAGCAGGCCTCCGCCCACCGCCGTCGTAACCCCCAGCAGTACCGCCGCGACGGGATTCATCCCGGAGGACAGCGCCTTGAGCGTGCCGGTAATGCAGAACAAAGCCAGGCCGCCGGCGTCGAACAGCATCAGCAGCGAGGTGAAGCGCTGCACGCTGGAGAACAGGAAATAGACCAGCACCGTGGCCAGCAGCGGCGGGGCGAGGTATGCGGGGTTGGTGAAGGCTGCGGGCGGCCCGGTGTTGATGATGATGTCGCGGATCACGCCGCCGCCCAGCGAAACCAGGGAGGCGAGCAGGAGGGAGCCGATGATGTCGAACTGTTTCCGCGCCGCGAGCAGGGAGCCGGAGACTGCGAAGAAGAAGACGCCGGCCAGGTCCAGCCAAACCAGGGCGATGTCAAAAGGGAATGTCATGGAGCGTCCCGGCTAATTTCAAGGGGCGGACAGTGCGGCTCCAACGTTACGCTAGCCCGTATGAACAGCCCGATCATGATCGCTTGTGCCCACGGGACCTCCAACGCCCAGGGAGCCGCCGAGGTCAACGCCCTCCGCGCCGCCATCGCCGCGCTCCGCCCCGGGCTGGACGTCCGCGAGGCCTATGTGGACGTGCAGCAGCCCGACCTGGTGGACGTGGTGGCGGGGCTTCCCGCGGATCCCGGAGCCGGGGAGTCCGGCGACGCGGTTTCAGACGGCGAGACTCCGGTTCCCGGGGCTTCCGGCGAAGCGGGACAGGGCACGCCCGACGGCGGACCGGCACCTTCCGCTGTGGTGGTGCCGCTCCTGCTGAGTGTGGGATATCACGTGAAGGTGGACATCGCCCGGGCCGTCAAGAGCCGGCAGGGGACCCTCGCCGCCGCGCCGCTGGGACCCGACCCCCGCCTGGCTGCCCTGTTGGACCAGCGGCTCCGCGAGGCTGGAGTCACTGACAACGACGCGATCGTGCTCGCAGCCGCCGGCTCCTCCAACCCCAACGCCGCCGTTAGCGTCGAGAGGCTCGCCGAGCAGCTCGGAGCCCTCCGGTTCAACCGGATCGTGCCCGCCTACGGCGCGTCCGCCAAGCCGTCCGTGCCGGAGGCCGTTGCCATGCTCCGCGAGGAGGCCGCCGGCGGTGCCGGGGCGGGGGAGTCCGCCGGGGCAGTGGACCTCGGCGGCCGGGTGGTTATTGCGTCTTACCTCCTCGCGCCGGGCTTCTTCCATGACCAGCTGGCCAAGGCGGGCGCGGACCTCGTGACGGCACCGCTGCTGCCGTCACCGGTGCTCGCGGAGATCGCGCTGGAGCGTTTCGACGCGGCGCTGGCCGCGCACACGGCTGCCGCCTGACGCCGCGCCGCCGGAGCACCCGGCTGTGGCCTGACGCCGCGCCGCCGGAGCACCCGGCTGCGGCCTGACGCCGCGCCGCCGGAGCACCCGGCTGCGGCCTGACGCCCCGCCGCCGAAGCGCAGCGACCCGGCCCCGGAGCACCCGCCCACGGCCCCGCCGCCGATGCACAGCGGAGCGGACCGTTCAAGGCCTTTCGGCGATTCATGACGAAATATTTCCCTAGGTGACTTAGCGTTTCTGGGGCCTTTGTGACGGGTTTCCGGGCGGCCCTACAGTCGATGCATGACTGATACAGCTCTAGCCGGAGCGGCCACGGACAAGCCGGCGCGCCCAGCCCGTGCCTCCCGCCCCGCCGCAAAGCCTCACGGCCAGTGGAAGGTGGACGGAACCACCCCGCTGAACGCCAACGAAACCTGGAAGCAGGAAGACGACGGCCTCAACGTCCGCGAGCGTATCGAGTCCATCTACTCCAAGGACGGCTTCGACTCCATCCCGGGCCAGGACCTGCACGGCCGCTTCCGCTGGTGGGGCCTGTACACCCAGCGGAAGCCCGGGATCGACGGCGGCAAGACCGCCACGCTTGAGCCGCACGAGCTTGAGGACAAGTACTTCATGCTGCGAGTGAGGATCGACGGCGGTGCGCTCACCACCGAGCAGCTGCGCGTCATCGGCAACATCTCGGTCGACTTCGCCCGCGACTCCGCCGACCTCACCGACCGCCAGAACATCCAGCTGCACTGGATCCGCGTGGAGGACATCCCCGAGATCTGGACCCGCCTGGAGGGCGTCGGCCTGTCCACCACCGAAGCCTGCGGCGACGTGCCGCGCGTCATCCTCGGCTCCCCGGTGGCCGGCATCGCCAAGGACGAGATCATCGACCCCACCCCGCTCATCGCCGAGCTGGGCGAACGGTTCATCGGCAACCCGCTGCTGTCCAACCTGCCGCGCAAGTACAAGACCGCCATCACCGGGCACCCCAGCCAGGACGTGGTGCACGAGATCAACGACTTCGCCCTCGTGGGCGTGAAGCACCCCGAACTCGGCATCGGCTACGACCTCTGGGCCGGCGGCGCGCTCTCCACCAACCCGATGCTGGGCAAGCGCCTCGGCGCCTTCGTCACTCCCGAGCAGGCAGCCGACGTGTGGCTCGGCGTCACCAGCATCTTCCGCGACTACGGTTACCGCCGCATGCGGACCAAGGCGCGCCTGAAGTTCCTCATGGCCGACTGGGGACCGGAGAAGTTCCGCCAGATCCTCGAGGACGAATACCTCGGCTACAAGCTGGCCGACGGCCCCGCCGCACCCAAGCCGACCACCCCGGGCGACCACATTGGCGTGCACGAGCAGAAGGACGGCAAGTTCTTCATCGGCGCCACCCCGGTGGCCGGCCGCCTGTCCGGCGCCCAGCTGGTCAAGCTCGCGGACACCCTCGAGGCCCGCGGCTCCCGCCGCCTGCGCACCACGCCGCACCAGAAGCTGGTTGTGCTGGACGTTCCCAAGGACGAGGTGGAGCCGCTGGTGGCCGAGCTCGACGCCCTGGGCCTCTCCGCCCGGCCGTCCGTGTTCCGCCGCGGCACCATCGCCTGCACCGGCATCGAATACTGCAAGCTGGCCATCGTGGAAACCAAGGTCACTGCGGCCACCGCCGTCGCCGAGCTGGAGCGCCGCCTGGCCGACCTCGCTGACAGCGGCCAGCTGCCCCACGCCCTGTCCCTGCACATCAACGGCTGCCCCAACTCCTGCGCCCGCATCCAGACCGCGGACATCGGGCTCAAGGGCATGATGCTCCCCACGCCCGACGGCGACCCCAGCCCCGGTTTCCAGGTCCACCTGGGCGGCGGGCTGGCTTCGTCGGACCGCGAAGAGGCCGGCCTCGGACGCACCGTCCGCGGCCTGAAGGTGTACGTTGCGGACCTGCCGGACTACGTTGAGCGCGTGGTGCGGAAGTTCGTGGCGGAACGCGCCGAAGGCCAGACCTTCGCCGAATGGGCCCACGCGGCGGATGAAGAGGCACTGCAATGAGCAAGCACGCCCTAGGAATTGATCCGGTGGTTGAGCCTGCTGCAACCCCGAACCCGGCCAGCGGCGCCGCAGCCCCTGCCTCGGCAACCGTGACCAAGCGCTCCGTCGAGGAGCTCAAGGCCCTGGCCGACGCCGGAGCTGCCGAGCTCGGCTGGGATGCCCCCGCCCGCGACGTGATCGCCTGGGTGGAGCGCAACTTCGACATGCCCGCCGTCGCCGTCGCCTGTTCCATGGCCGACGCCGTCCTACCGGCGCTCGTCGCGGACCAGCTTCCCGGCGTCGACGTCCTGTTCCTTGAAACCGGCTACCACTTCCCGGAAACCTACGCCACGCGCGACGAGGTGGCCGCGAACCTCCGCGTCAACGTGGTGGACGTGCTTCCGGAGAACACCGTGGAACAGCAGGACCGGCTCCTGGGCAAGGACCTCTTCGCCCGCGACGCCGCGCAGTGCTGCGCGCTCCGCAAAGTGGCCCCGCTCCGCCGCACCCTCGCCGGCTACGAGCTCTGGTTCACCGGCGTCCGCCGCGACGAAGCCCCCACCCGCACCAACACCCCGCTGGTCACGTTCGACGAAGCCAACGGCCTGGTCAAGGTCAATCCGGTGGCCGCCTGGACGTTCGACCAGCTGGTGCAGTACTCCGATGACAACCTCCTTCCCGTCAACCCGCTCCTCTCCCAGGGCTACCCGTCCATCGGCTGCCAGCCCTGCACGCGCAAGGTGGCTCCGGGCGATGACCCCCGCGCCGGCCGCTGGGCAGGATCCAACAAGACAGAATGCGGACTACACGTATGAGCACTTTCCTAACTGAGGAGCCCACCCTGGTGAACGACGCAGCCGTTTCAACGCGCCTCTCCAGCCTGGACACCCTCGAATCCGAAGCGATCCATATCATCCGCGAAGTCGTCGCCGAGTTCGAGAAGCCTGCGCTGCTGTTCTCCGGCGGCAAGGATTCCGTGGTCATGCTGCACCTCGCCACCAAGGCCTTCTGGCCGGGCAAGGTCCCGTTCCCGGTGCTGCACGTGGACACCGGCCACAACTTCCCCGAGGTCATCGACTTCCGCGACCGCACCGTTGAGCGCCTGGGCCTGAAGCTGGTTGTCGGCTCCGTCCAGGAGTTCATCGACCGCGGCGAGCTGGCCGAGCGTGCCGACGGCACCCGCAATCCGCTGCAGACCGTCCCGCTGCTGGACGCGATCCAGTCCAACAAGTTCGACGCCGTCTTCGGCGGCGGCCGCCGCGACGAGGACAAGGCCCGCGCCAAGGAGCGCATCCTGAGCCTCCGCGACGAATTCGGCCAGTGGGACCCGCGCAACCAGCGCCCCGAACTGTGGAACCTGTACAACGGCCGCCACACCGTGGGCCAGCACGTCCGCGCGTTCCCCATCAGCAACTGGACCGAGCTGGATGTGTGGCGCTACATCGAGCGCGAAAACATCGAGCTGCCCGGCCTCTATTACGCGCACGACCGCGAGGTGTTCGCCCGCGACGGCATGTGGCGTGCCGTGGGCGAGGTGTCCCAGCCCCGCCCCGACGAGAAAGTCATCACCAAGACCGTCCGCTACCGGACCGTGGGCGACATGTCCTGCACCGGCGCCGTTGAGTCGGCCGCCGCCACGGTGCGCGACGTCGTGATCGAAGTTGCCGCCTCCACCATCACCGAACGTGGCGCCACCCGTGCGGACGACCGCATTTCCGAGGCCGCCATGGAAGACCGCAAGAAGGATGGCTATTTCTAATGAGCACCGAAATCGACACCGCCCGCGCGGCTGCCCTTCTTGACGAAGCACCCCTCGCCTCAGCCTCCCTCTTCCGCTTCGCCACCGCCGGATCGGTCGACGACGGGAAGTCCACGTTGGTGGGCCGCCTCCTGCACGACTCCAAGGCGATCCTTGCTGACCAGCTCGACGCCGTTGCACGCACCTCCGCGGACCGCGGCTTTGGCGGCTCGGCCGGCGGCATCGACCTGGCGCTGCTGACCGACGGCCTGCGTGCCGAGCGCGAGCAGGGCATCACCATCGACGTCGCCTACCGCTACTTCGCCACGGACCGCCGCAGCTTCATCCTCGCGGACTGCCCCGGCCACGTTCAGTACACCAAGAACACGGTGACGGGCGCGTCCACCGCGGATGCCGTCGTCGTACTCATTGACGCCCGCAAGGGTGTCCTGGAGCAGACCCGTCGGCACCTGTCCGTGCTGCAGCTGCTGCGTGTGGCGCACGTGATCGTGGCCGTGAACAAGATCGACCTGGTGGACTTCAGCGAGTCCGTGTTCCGCGAGATCGAAGCCGACGTGCAGAAGGTGGGCCGCGAGCTCGGCCTGGGGGCGGACGGTATCACCGACCTGCTGGTGGTCCCCGTTTCCGCGCTCGACGGCGACAACGTGGTGGAGCGCTCGGAGCGCACCCCCTGGTACAGCGGGCCGGCGCTGCTTGAGGTGCTGGAGACCCTGCCCGCCGCGGACGAACTCGAAAGCCACCTGGAGAGCTTCCGCTTCCCGGTGCAGCTGGTGGTCCGGCCGCAGGGCGCGCTGGCTCCTGACGCCATCGCCGGCGGGCTCGACGCCGAGGCGTACCGCGACTACCGCGCCTACGCCGGGCAGATCACCGAGGGCTCGGTCAAGGTGGGGGACAAGGTCAGCGTGCTGACCCCCGGCCAGGACCCGCGCACCACCACCGTGACCGGCATCGACTTCGCCGGTGCGGAACTGGCCGAGGCCGCGGCTCCGCAGTCCGTGGCCCTTCGCCTGGCCGATGAGTTCGACGTGGCCCGCGGTGACACCATCGCCGCAGCCGGCACCGTCCGTGAAAGCTCGGCCGACCTCTACGCCGCCCTGTGCTGGTTGTCGCCGAAGCCGCTCCGCGAGGGCGCCAAGGTGCTGGTCAAGCACGGCACGCGCACGGTCCAGGCTTTGGTCCGCAGCGTCAGCGGCAAGCTGGATCTCGCCACGTTCAAGCTCGAGGGCGCGTCCAGCCTGGAACTCAACGACATCGGCCACGCGCAGCTCCGGCTCGCCGCCCCGCTGCCGCTGGAGAATTACCTGCACCACCGCCGCACCGGCGCGTTCCTGGTGATCGATCCGCTGGACGGAAACACCCTGGCCGCGGGCCTGGTCAAGGACCACCCGGGCGACCACGAGGACGAGCGCTACTCAATCTAATCGCTCGGCTCCCCGCTCTGAACGTTTGACGACGGAAGGCCTCGGCCCGGAATTATCCGGACCGGGGCCTTCTGGCGTTCCCGCACCACCGGCCCTGCCCCGCATGACCGGCCGTGCCCCGCATGACCGGCCCTGCCCAGGGCCGCGCGTGCGGGGGAGGGCCGGTCAAGCGCAGTGCGGGCTTCACGCCGGGAACGAGTCTGTGCGCTACGGACTGTTGACAGCCGCCTCTTGGTGCACAATAGTTTCTCCGTGATGGCCCCGAAACGGGACATCCCCAAGGCAGGCCTCCGGGCCGCGAACAGTGCGGGGACTAAGTGGCAAGCAGCATGCAGTTAAAGCAGCGACAGGAAGCACTCCTGCCGTTGCTGGGTGCTGCCGTCGAACAGCTACCCGCCACCCGCCGTCGCCATGGGTTGATTGTGCGCTAGAGCCTGTATCCAGCAGGCCCTCAGCCCCGCAACCAGCAATGGTTCGGGGCTTTGTCTTTGGATCCGGACGATCCCCGAACCTCTTTGTTTCACCGGAACGCCAGTTCCACCGAGATGCCCGTGCCGCCGAACCGCGGAACGGCAAGACGAGAGGAAATCGTGGAAACCATCAACAGCCGGCTCATCAACTGGGCATCCATCCTGGATGACAAGACCCGTGAGCAGGCCCTGGCAACCTCCCGGCTGCCCTTCATCTACCCGCATCTGGCGCTGATGCCGGATGCACACCTTGGCAAGGGCGCCACGGTCGGATCCGTCATTCCCACCCTCGGCGCCATCATCCCGGCCGCCGTCGGAGTGGACATCGGCTGCGGCATGATTGCGGTCAGGACCCAGTACTCCGTGACGGACCTGCCCCGCGACCGGAAGCGGCTGCGTGAGGCCATTGAGCGCGCCATTCCGCTGTCCGCCGGCCATAACAACCGGACCGTCGTGGCTACGGCAGTGCCCCGGATCGCCGAGCTGCAGAAGCTCGCTGAGAAAGCCGGCTTCAACCCCGCCCAGTACACCGGGAAATGGGAGCTGCAGCTTGGCTCGCTCGGATCGGGAAACCACTTCATCGAGGTGTGCGCGGATGAGACGGACGTCGTCTGGCTCTTCCTGCACTCGGGCTCGCGGGGCGTGGGCAACAGGATCGCGCAGCACCACATCAAAGTGGCGCAGGGCGTGGCCCGGCAGAAGCGTGTCTCGCTGCCGGACCCCGACCTCGCCTACCTCGAGGAGGGCACGCCCGAATTCACCCGGTACATCAAGGAGCTGCGCTGGGCCCAGCACTTCGCCCTGCTGAATCGCGAGGAAATGATGGACCGCGTGATCCGGCAGTTCAGCGAGTGGGTGGGCGGCAGCGTGACGGAGAAGGAGCGGATCAACTGCCACCACAACTTCACCCAGCAGGAGACCCACTACGGCAAGTCCGTCTGGGTGTCCCGCAAGGGCGCGATCCGGGCCGAGGCCGGGGACCCCGGCCTGATTCCCGGGTCCATGGGCACGGCGTCGTACGTGGTGGAGGGACTCGGCAACACGGCCTCGATGAATTCCTCGCCGCACGGCGCCGGGCGGGAGTATTCCCGGACGGCGGCCCGCAAGACGTTCTCGTTGGAGGAGCTGAAGGAGGCCATGCACGGCATCGAATTCCGCGCCACGGAGGCCTTCGTGGATGAGATCCCCGCCGCATACAAACCGATCGACGTCGTGATGCGCGACGCGGAGGACTTGGTCAAGGTGCGCCACCGGCTGCGGCAGCTCATCAATGTCAAGGGGGACTGAGCCCTAAAATCCCTGGTCCGCAAGGGGGACGCCGGGGGCATGGAGATTTGTGTGGCCGAATGTGACGCTGCATGAACCTGCATGACCCCCGGTTTCCGGCTCATTGAACCGGGTTTATGACACTCCCTATGGTGAATCCATGACTAGTTCCAGGCCGGGTATGACCCGCATTGTGGCCGGCGAAAGCCAAGTGCCCAAGCGCCGGCGCGCCCTGGAGATCGCTTTGGCCCTTGGTTTGGTCCTGCTGATCAGCGTGGGCGCCGTAGTGGCCTCGGCGGTCTCGCGGGGTTCCGACGCCACCGCCGCGTCAACGTCCGCCGCCGGCCCGGCCGCGGAGCTGAGGCTGGGCTACTTCGGCAACATCACCCACGCCGCGGCCCTGGTGGGCGTGAAGCAGGGCTTCATCGAGAAGAACCTGGGCGGCACCAAGCTCTCCACGCAGGTGTTTAACGCCGGGCCCGCGGCCATCGAGGCGCTGAACGCCGGCGCGATCGACGCGACCTATATCGGCCCGAACCCGGCGATCAACTCGTTCGTCAAGAGCAAGGGCGAGTCGGTCAGCATCATCGCCGGCGCCGCGTCCGGCGGGGCGCAGCTCGTGGTCAAGCCCGAGATCAAGACCGCTGCGGACCTTAAGGGCAAGACCCTGGCCTCCCCGCAGCTGGGCGGCACCCAGGACGTGGCGCTGCGCGCCTGGCTGGGCAAGCAGGGCTTCAAGACCAACACCGACGGCGGCGGGGACGTGGCGATCAACCCCACCGAGAACGCCCAGACGCTGAAGCTGTTCCAGGACGGCAAGCTCGACGGCGCCTGGTTGCCCGAGCCCTGGGCCTCCCGGCTGGTGCTCCAGGCCGGCGCGAAGGTCCTGGTGGACGAGAAGGACCTGTGGGACGGATCGCAGACCGGAAAACCGGGCGAGTTCCCCACCACCATCCTGATCGTGAACAAGAAGTTCGCCGCCGAACACCCGGCAACCGTCGAGGCGCTGCTCAAGGGCCACGTCGAGGCGGTCAAGTGGCTCAACGACACCCCGGCCGCCGAAAAGGCCGCTGTGGTGAATGCGGGCCTGAAGCAGGACTCCGGCAAGGCGCTGCCGCAGGACGTCATCGACCGCTCGCTGCAGAACATCGTGTTCACCGTCGACCCGCTGGCCGGCACGTTCACCAAGCTCCTGCAGGACGGCGTGGACGCCGGCACCACCAAACAGGCCGACATCAACGGCCTTTTCGACCTCCGGACGCTGAATTCCGTGGCCGAGGACAAGACCTCCGCAGCAGGGCTGGGCCAGGACTAGCCGCAGCCTGAACACGCTCCACCGCACTCCAAGCATCACGCACCACGAACAAAGGACGGGACCATGCCAGTCGTACTGGAAAACCTGGGCAAGCGCTTCGGTGACGGCGCCCCGGTGCTGGACGACGTCAACGCCACCATCGGCAAGGGCGAGTTCGTCGCCCTCCTCGGTGCGTCCGGCTGCGGCAAGTCCACCCTGCTGAACATCATGGCGGGACTGGAGGTCCCGACGTCGGGCGCTCTTGAGGTGCCCAGTGACGGCGCCGCCTTCATGTTCCAGGACGCCGCACTCTTCCCGTGGCTGACGGCCCGGGAGAACATCGAACTCGCCCTGCAGCTGCGCGGCGTGGGCAAGGCCGAGCGGCGCATCAAGGCCAATGAACTCCTTGAGCTGGTCCACCTGGCTGGTGCCGGCGACAAGCGCCCCCACGAGCTCTCCGGCGGTATGCGCCAGCGCGTTGCCCTGGCCCGTTCGCTCGCGCAGGACCGCCAGCTGCTCCTCATGGACGAGCCGTTCGCGGCCCTGGACGCCATTACCCGCGACCTGCTGCACGACGAACTCGAACGCATCTGGAAGGAGACCGGCCGGACGATCGTGTTCGTGACGCACAACGTTCGCGAGGCCGTCCGCCTCGGCCAACGCGTGCTCTTGCTGTCCTCCCGGCCCGGCCGCGTGGTGCAGGAATGGAACGTCACCGAGGAACACCGTACCGACGCCGGTCTTGCCGGACAGCTGACCGGGGTCATCACCGCCCGGCTGCGAGAGGAGATCCGCCGCCATGCGAAATAATTCATCACCCGTGGCGGATACGCCCGAGGCAACCGAGACCCCGGTTTCGGCAGGCTCGACCGGCGGGCACAATTCGGCGGGCTCGACCGGCGGGCACGAAGAGACACGGAAGGTCCACGCGGCCCTGACCCGCTCCTCCACCGGCTCCGCTGACCTTCGCGAACTCGAATCCGGCCTGGACTCGCTGCAGTCCGACGCCGTCCGCAAGGCGCGCGTCGACTGGAGCCGCATCCTGCTTCCGGTGGCCGCCGTCGTGGTGCTCATCATCATCTGGCAGGCCTATGTCTCGCTCGGCCTTAAGCGCCGCGACCTGGTGCCCGGGCCGCTGGATGTGGCCGGACAGTTCGGCACCCTCTGGGCCGAGGGTGCGCTGCAGGAAGCCGTGTGGACGTCGCTGCAGCGCGGGCTGGTGGGCTTCCTCATCAGCGTTGCCATCGCCACGCCCATCGGACTGCTGCTGGCCCAGGTGGCCCCGCTCCGCCGGGCGTTCGGCCCGCTCATCTCCGGGCTCCAGGTGCTGCCGTCCGTGGCGTGGGTGCCCGCGGCTATCATCTGGTTCGGCCTCACGGACGCCACCGTCTACTTCGTGGTATTCATGGGCGCCATTCCGTCCATCATCAACGGCCTGATCTCCGGCGTGGACCAGATCCCGCCCCAGTACCGCAGCGTCGGCACGGTCCTGGGCGCCTCACGCCTGCAGATGGCCGTGCAGATCGTCCTGCCCGCGGCCCTTCCCGGATACCTGGGTGGGCTCAAACAAGGCTGGGCCTTTTCGTGGCGTTCGCTCATGGCCGCGGAAATCATCGCGGTTGGCGGCACCATCGGCTTCGGCCTCGGCTCCATGCTGAACCAGGGCCGCGACCTCGCCGACATGACCATCGTGATGTCCGCGATCCTGCTGATCCTCGCCGTAGGCATCCTGATCGAGCTCCTCGTGTTCGGACCGATCGAGAAGCGTCTTCTCCAGCGCCGCGGCCTCCTGGCCGGCAGCACCCGCTAAGCACCTCCGCCCGCACTTCACCCGAAAGCCCGACGGCGACCAGTTCACATCGCCGTCGGGCTTTCCGCTGTCCGTTTCGCTGCCTCTTTGGTCTGCCCGGTGGCAGCCGTCCGGGCGGCGCATGCGCCACCACCCGTTGGAGCCCGCGGACACTTGTCCCTGTCATGCCCCGTGCCTAGACTCGCGACTAGGCCGGTACCCGGCCCATCTCGATAAGGATTTGAGGGGATAGCCGTGGCACCGAAATTTGGCTTGCTGGCACTGGTCGAGGCCAAGCCCGGGAAGGAACAGGACGTGTGGGACTTCCTCAACGCAAGCGGCGAGGTAGCGCTCAACGAGCCGGGCACCAGGACCTGGTACGCATTCCGGATCACCGAGGACACCTTCGGCATTTTTGACACCTTCGACACCGAGGAGGACCGGCAGGCCCACCTCGACGGGGCCTTTCCTGCCGCCTTGCGCGAACGCGGTCCTTCGTTGTTCGCCATAGATCCCTACATCCGGCCGATTGAACTCATCGCCGTGAAGTAGCGGGCCGGGGGCGGCCATACGCCGCCCCGCGCCTATGTGACGCAGCGTTACCTTACGTGAACTGGTGTTTCCGCGCCGTTGGTCCGGTATATGACGCGGCCCTACCGTTGATTCATGGCAATTCAGGACATCTACCCAACGGCACTGCGCCTGCTCGGCCGCCCCGTGCTGGTGGTGGGCGGCGGACCCGTGGCCACGCGCCGCGCCAAGGGCCTGCTCGACGCCGGTGCACGCGTCACCGTTGTGGCCCCTGACGCCTCCGCCGGGCTCCGCGACCTCGCCAACGCCGGCCTGCTCACCTGGGAGCCGCGCACTTACTCATCGTCCGACGTCGACGGCGTCTGGTTCGTCCAGACCGCCACCGGCGATCCCGCCGTGGACGCCCAAGTCTCCGCCGACGCCGAAGCGCAGCGCGTCTGGTGCGTCAACGCCTCCGACCACGAAGCCTCCGCAGCCTGGACCCCCGCCGTCGCCGTGGTGGACGACGTCAAGATCGCCGTCAACGCCGGGGGAGACCCGCGCCGCGCCATGGCCCTCCGTGACGCCGTCGCCACCGCGCTGGAATCCGGCGACCTGCCGCTGCGCCGGCGCCGCGCTTCTGCCGGCTCCGTGGCCCTCGTCGGCGGCGGACCCGGCGACACAGGCCTCATCACCGTGCGCGGCCGGCGGCTCCTAGGCCAGGCCGACGTCGTGGTCGCAGACCGCCTGGGCCCGCGGGAACTGCTGAACGAACTGGCCCCGGACGTCCGCATCATCGAGGTCGGCAAGACGCCGGGCCACCACCCCGTGCCGCAGGCCGAGATCAACCGCATCCTCGTCGAAGAGGCACAACAGGGCCACCGGGTGGTGCGCCTCAAGGGCGGGGACCCGTACGTCCTGGGCCGCGGCGGCGAGGAAGCAGAGTTCTGCCGGCACCACGGCGTCGAAGTTGAAGTGGTTCCCGGCGTCACGTCCGCCATCTCCGTGCCCGCCGCCGCCGGCATCCCCGTGACGCACCGCGGCCTGGCCAAGGGCTTCAGCGTGGTCACCGGCCATGAGGAGCTGTCCGAGGTTCCGGCCCGCGCCGACCACACCGTAGTACTGCTCATGGGGGTGGGCCAGCTGCGGGAATCGGCGGCCGCCCTGGTCCTCGCGGGTCTGCCCGAGGACACCCCGGTTGGTATTGTGGAGAACGGCTACCTGCCGAACCAGCGCGTGACGATCGGCACGGCCGCGACCATCGCCGACCAGGCCGAGGCCACCGGCGTCGCGAATCCTGCCGTGATCGTCATAGGTGACGTCGTCCGCGTGAGCCCCTTTGCGCCGTCGCACTTCAAGACCGCTGACTACAGCACCACCAGCCCCAACAAGCCCCGTACCACCCCGAACACCACCCGCGTTCTCACCCCCTGAAACCCATCGACTGTTCCGTAACGGCCCTTGTGAAGCCTCAAAAGGGCAGCTACGGAGCAACCGATGCAGAAGAAAAGGAACACAGCCGTGTCAACCAGCACCACCGTAGGAACCGCTGCCCGCCCGTTGCGTGTGGCCGTCGTCGGGTCCGGCCCGGCCGGCGTCTACGCAGCGGACATCCTCACCAAGAGCGAGGCCGTCAAGAGCGGCGAGCTGACTGTGAGCATCGACCTCTTTGACCGCTACCCGGCCCCCTACGGCCTGATCCGCTACGGCGTTGCCCCGGACCACCCCCGCATCAAGGGCATCGTCAACGCCCTGCACAAGGTCTTGGACCGCGGCGACATCCGGTTCTTCGGCAACGTGGACTACGGCACCGACCTCTCCATCGAGGACCTGCGCACCCACTACGACGCCGTCATCTTCGCCACCGGCGCCATCAAGGACGCGGACCTGAACATCCCGGGCGTCGAGCTGGACGGCTCGTACGGCGGCGCGGACTTCGTCTCCTGGTACGACGGCCACCCCGACGTGTCACGCGAATGGCCGCTGGACGCCAAGGAAATCGCCGTGATCGGCAACGGCAACGTGGCCCTGGACGTGGCCCGCGTCCTGTCCAAGCACGCCGACGACCTCCTGGTCTCCGAGATCCCGGATAACGTCTACGCCGGCCTGAAGAACTCGCCCGTCACGGACGTCCACGTGTTCGGCCGCCGCGGCCCCGCGCAGGTCAAGTTCACCCCGCTTGAGCTCCGCGAGCTGTCCCACTCCAAGGACGTGGACATCATCCTCTACCCGGAGGACTTCGAGTTCGATGAGGAATCGGACCGCCAGATCCAGAGCAACAACCAGATCAAGACCATGGTGGGCACGCTCACCAACTGGATCGCCGAGCAGCCCGAGGACCTCTCCGAACTCACAGCCTCCCGCCGCCTGCACCTGCACTTCCTGCACAGCCCGGTGGAAATTTACGACGACGCCGAGAACCCCGGGCGCGTCAGCGGCATCAAGTTTGAACGCACCGAACTGGACGGCACGGGCAACGCCCGCGGCACCGGCGAATACATCGACTATCCGGTCCAGGCCGTCTACCGGGCGATCGGCTACTTCGGTTCGGCACTGCCGGAGATCGAGTTCGACCACAAGAAGGGCGTCGTTCCGAACGCCGGCGGCCGCGTGCTGGACGCGTCCGGCGAGCACGTTCCGGGCATCTACGCCACTGGCTGGATCAAGCGCGGGCCCGTGGGCCTGATCGGGCACACCAAGGGCGACGCCTTGGAGACGGTGACGTACCTGCTGGAAGACCGCGAGAACCTGCCGGTGGCCGAGGCGCCCGCGGCCAGCGCCGTCGTCGACCTCCTGGAAAGCCGCGGCGTGCAGTACACCAGCTGGGAAGGCTGGCTGGCCCTGGACGCCCACGAGCTCGCCCTGGGCGCCGAGGCCACCGCCGCCGGCGGATCGCACGGCGTCGAGGTCAAGCGCGAGCGCATCAAGGTTGTGCCGCGCGAGGACATGGTTGCCATCTCCCGCGACGGCGTTGCCGCCAGCGTCTAGCGTCTCCGCAGTAACGAGGGCTTACACCCGCCCGGTTCCCTTGGCCGAGCTTGCAAGGCCAGGGGCGGGTGGGGAGGGGCCGCTCCCTGCCCGTTGCCGGGCGAGGGAGCGGCCCCTCGTTGCCTTAACCGCCGCTAGGCTCCTGCGCCCCCGGCGGCCATGAGTTCGAGCCGCTTCAGGGTCTCCGTATTGCGCACCGTGATCAGCGGATCCCGCAGCGCCTTGGGAATGGCGAGGCCCGGTCCGCGGACGGCGTCCTCGGAGATGGTGACGCGGCACTGTGGCCCCATATCCTCGAGCGTGATGACCACCTTGGCCTCGCCCAGGGGCCAGCCGCGCGCGATCAGCTCCAGCCTCCTGCCGGGTTCGGCCGCTGTGACCTTGGTGGAATCGTTGATGACCAGGGGCCACACCCCCACGGAATGATGGAGCCGCGCGTCAGTTTCCGGCCAGTGCGCGTCCACGGAGCGGATCCTCGACGCGCCCACGACCCAGCCCGCGTAGAGCCAGCCGTCAGCTATCACTTTCCAGACATCCGCTGCCGGGGAATTGAAGACCTGGGTGACCGTTGACATGGCGTTCCTTTCGTCGGGCTGCGCTGGGGTCCTTCGGGGCGAGGTCTCAAGCGGCGCAGTCTCAAGCCGCGCCGCCTTCAGCGGCGCAGGCCGCCGGGCCGCGCGGTAGGAGCGTTCCCGGAGCCGGCGCGCCCATGGATAGGTCCCGGCTCCTGGCAAGGGATGCTCCAACGGATCGAAACGGGCTGCGGTGTCACCGGAAGCCGGGGCTGCGCGCAGCCGCAGCACGCCGGCGGGTAGCCAGTGGCCTGCGGGGGTGGCGAAGGAAAGCGCCAGAGACCATTCGCCCGCGGCCAGCGACTCCTTGAAGTTGCCGCCGGTATCGGCCCGGCCCGTGGCGCCGGAGGGCAGGGAGAGCGTCCGCAGCCCCAGGAGCACGGGCCCGTCCCCGCCCTGGTAGGGCATCAGCGTGGTGAACCTGGCGGAGCCGACGTCCAGCTTCGGGGTCAGCAGGAACCGGGCAGGGAAGCCCCAGCCGGTGGACGCGAACAGGATATCCGCCGGCTGATCGTCCGGACCGGTGCGGAGGGCCAGGCCCAGAATGTCCGGCAGCGCTTCGGGCAGGCCCACCGACCGGGAGAAACGCGCCTGCACCTGGTCGGTTCCGGCCGCGTCCAGCCAGCCGATCCCGCTTCGCCCATCCGGGAACCCGGCGGCGGCGCGCCCCTCGGCACCGGTGCGGGTGAGCTCACCGATCAGGCTGATGCCCCGGGGGTGGATCGGGCGCACCGGACGAACCGCCTTGATGGCGCGGAAAACCGCCGCGAAGGCCTGCCCGCCGAGATCCGCGGCACGTCCGCCCGGATCCGCCCAACCGGGTAGCCGTTGACGTCGTTTTGACGGCTCAGAACGGCGTGATCTGCTACCTAGTCGGGGAAAGGTCCGCGGCCTGCCGGCGGTGTCGCTTGCCTGCCTGGCGAGCTCACGGAACTCGCGGGTCATACTGCGCCTGCTCATGATTCACATCCTGCCGAACTTTGATCGAACCAGGGCAAAAAAGCCGTAGCAAATGAAGCCGGCGCCGATCGCCAGCAGAAGGTACGGCCCGTAGGGGTGATCGCGCAGCGCCTTGAGGCTGCCGTCCAAGCCGGTGGATTCTTCGGGGGACTGCTTGGCGGCTGCGATCACGAACAGCAGCCCGGCCAGATTCAAGGCGATGCCTTTGGCCACATGGCCTGTTACGCCCAGGGAATCAATGATCTTTCCGCGCCGCGTGCCGTTGAAGTGGAAGAGTTCCTCCTTGAAGCCGCGCCGGAGCCCCTTCACCACAAAGTAGACGCCGATGCCCATGACGGTAAGCCCCAGGGCACCCAGCACCGGCACGCCAAAGGGGGTACTGATGAGGGCGGAGCTGATGTCCCGGGTTGTCTCGCCCGAGTCGCCGCGCAGCCCCACGGCAAAGCCGGCGAAGGTGAGCCCCACGCTGCCGTACGCAACCGCGAGGAACCCCGACGAGATCAGCTTCCCCACGCGTTCCTTCTTCGGCTTGCGCCGGGCCCGGAGCGTCGCCTCGCTGAGCTGCCACAGGGCCAGGCCCGCGCAGCCGAGCATGCAGGCCCACATGACGGCCGGACCCCACGGATCGGCGGCAAGCTGCTCTATGGCCCCGGTGGCTTCGGCCTGACCGGGCTGTCCCAGCGCCAGGGCGATCGAGATCGTGCCGACCACCATGTGGAGCAGCGCCATCACGGCAAAGCCTGAACGCGCGACGACGTCCAGGGCCTTGGTGTTCGACGCCGCCTCTGCGACGTCCGCCGCTTCGCCGATGGTGGACTCCTCTTCGCTCGGGGGCCGGTCAGCCGTTCATCGGTCCTTCGGCGTGGATACTCTCTGATCCCTCACCGACGAGTTTCACCGTGCAACGGACCACCAGGCTGTCCGGTGCCGTGTCCACATCCACCAGGGCATCGCCGGCGCTGAGGACGGTGAAGACCTCCGAACCGGGCTCAACGTCGAAGCCCTTGGACTTTGCTGCTTCTGCCGCGTTGCTCAGCGCTTCCCGCTTGAGCTCGCCGACGTAGGCGGCATCGTCCTCGCGCGCAGAGTCCCCGAATGCCCAGCCGAACAGTGTTCCAGTTGATCCCATGGCGTTGATTTTACGCACAGGACCACCGATGTGACGGGCTACCGTAACGTTAGTAAGTGTGCTTACCATACATGCACCATGACTTTGGTGCGGCGAGCGGACTCCGGTGAAACCGGGGCCGCGGAAGCCAACAGTTCCATCTTGCAGGGTTTGATCTCTACGTTAGGAAACACATCATGGCAGGAAATCTTTTGGCCCGGTCCGTACACGACCTGACGGCGGCGGCCTGGTTCGGCGGTTCGCTCATGGGCGCTATCGGCCTCAACGGGGCAGCGGCGGAAGCCAAGGACCCCGCCGAACGCACCGGCTCTCGAGCCGCGGCTGGATGAAATGGGCTCCGATTCAGACCGCAGCCTTCGCTTCACACCTCGTCGCGGACCTCGCGATCGCCTGGGAGAACAGGGAACGCATCGCCAAGCAGGACAGCGTTGGGGCGGACACCATCTACAAGACGGCAGTCACCCTGGCGGGTGCGGCGGTGACGCTGTATGCGGGCGTCCTTGGCAAGAAGGTCGAAAAGCTGGCAGGCGAGGGTGCCGAAGGCGCCACCGAGCCCGGCGCCGGCGCGTCCGACCAACTGCAGGCGGCGCAGAAGCAGCTCAAGGCGCTGCAGTGGACCATTCCGGTCTTCGCTGCCTGGGTCATCGTCCTCGGCGCCAAGCACGGCGAGATGCAGCGGCCCAAGAACGTGTTCAAGGGCCTCCGCTAAGACCGGTTCCTTCTAAAGGGCCGCCCTTTTAGCGGGCCACCCTAAGAACGACGGCGGCCGGGCACCTCAGGTGCCTGGCCGCCATTTCGCGTTTCCGCGGTTGCTCTGATGCCGGACTGAGCGCGAAGCCAAACTGGCCGCGGCGGGCGCGCTGGCCACCCCGGGTGCGGCCCGCCGTCGTGGGCTGGCTACGCCGGGGGATGGCTACGCGGGCTGGCTGTTGGCAGGGGGCAGTTCCGGGTTCATGGGCTCAAGGGTAGGATCTTCGGCGGTCCAGACTTGGATGATCGCCCAGGTCACAGCCGCCAGCGGCACCGAAAGGACGGCGCCAACGATGCCCGCCAGGATGGTGCCCGCCGTCAACGCCATCAGGATGACAAGTGCGTGGAGCTGGAGCGCGTTGCCCATCACGATCGGCTGCAGCAGGTCACCCTCGACCTGGTTGACGACGATCACCACGGCCACCACGATCAGGGCCACCACGGGTCCGTTGGCCACCAGGGCCACCAGGGCGGCGAGGATCCCGGCCACAGTGGCTCCCACGAGCGGCACGAAGGCGCCGATGAAAACAATGATCGCCAGCGGGATGGCCAGTGGTACCTGCAGGATCAGCAGGGCGGCCCCGATGGCCACCGTATCCACCAGCGCCACGATGGCGGTGCCGCGGACGTAACCGCCCAGGACCTCGAGGGTCCGCTGGCCGGAGCGCCGCAGCATGGCCTCGCGGCGGCCGGAGAACGGCCGCAGGAAGAAGTTCCAGATCTTGGCGCCGTCCTTCAGGAAGAAGAACAGGATCACCACCATGAGGGCGGAGCCCGCGAGGAATTCGGTGACCACGGACAGCCCCGTGATGGCTCCGGAGCGCACCTGGCTGCTGGCCGCGAACTGGATTAGTCCCTCACGTGCCTGATTCAGCTGCTCGCGGTCGAGGGGCACGGGGCCGGTGAGCAGGAACTTTTCCAGTTCGTCCAGGCCGGAGGTTGCCTGCTGGGCCAGTTCGCCCCATTGGCTGCGGACGGACAGATAGATCACCGTGCTGACTCCGGCCAGCAGGAGCAGCAGGGCCACGAAGGCCACGCCGGTGGCAACGCCGCCCGGCAGGCCCCGGCGCCGCAGCACGTTGACGAACGGGCCGATGGCCGCGGCCAGGATCAGCGCGATCACGATCGGTATGACCAGGAGCCTGACCTGCAGGAGCCCGTAGGTGGCCACGACGGCGACGGCCAGCACCAGCAGGACCTGCGCGCTCCGGATGCTAACCCTGCCGAAGCCGTCGGCCCAGAGCTCACCGGGAGACTTCCTTTCCCGCGCAGGCTTGCCTTTCCGCGGCTGCGGGAGCTGGCCTGATGATTGCTGCCCAGTGGAATCCTGCCCGGGCGATTCCTGCTCAGTCGATTCGGGTCCGGTCGGTTTGTGCCCGGGCGATTCCTGCTCGGACAGTTCAGCTGATCGGGCCATTGGAACTCCTCGTCATCAGCGGGCAGCGGGGAGCATCGAACCCCCCGGAATTGACTCCCCGGCTCAGGTAGTAAGCCTACTGAGGTGTCCGGAAATGGTGAAACACGCGCTGCCGGGCCTGCGCCTTAGAACCCGCCTCAAAACTCGGCGTTGACGAACCCGATGACGATCGCCGTCCACCAGCACGCCTGCGAAATGCCCAGGCAGGACAGCATATGGAACCGCTGGCCAGGCGTCAGCGCGTTGAACGTGGTAGTAGGTGGCATGACCAGAAGGCGGCGCATGAGGGGGATCAGCATGATGCCGTTGAGCATGAGGACCAGCACGGCAACGAGCTTGATCACGGTCAGCGGATTGGCCAGGTTGGGGCTCAGGAACACGCCCGTGAACAGCAGGCCGACTATGCCCGTCCAGATCAGGGGACTCGCGGCATCGTCCAGCCGGATGGTTTCGAAGAGTTTTCGCTTCCCGATGAGCCACAGGAAACCGTGCCAGTCCACCAGCACGATGGCTCCAAAAGCCACCACCATTGCGAGGATGTGCGAAGCAACGGCCAGGACCCGGAGGGCGCCCTGGGCGGTGATGTACGTTCCCGTCACCACCGCCAGCGTCCAGGCGGCCGCGGCACCCAGGCACAGGATGGCAACCAGGCGCCGGGATGACCTGTGGGGGAGCGGCATGGCACGGCCGGCTGATGCGCTGTAGGTCATGGTGTACCTCCAATTGCCTGAAGGACTACGTCCACGGCCCGCCCGTGTTGCCGCTGGGTAAACCGCTGGCACCAGAGTCAAACGGCGACCCCGCGAAAACCTTGGAAAAACCTTGGAAAACGGCCCTGCACCCCTCGGGAAGGTCCCCCAAACGGCGGGGTGCGGGGCCGGAAAGCCGCCTTGCCGGCGGTCCGCCGTTCGCCAAATGTTTACCGCAGCCGCCACCCCCAAGCCGCACCCGCACGCCGCACCCACGCGCCCCACGCCCGCCGGCCGCGCGGTAACGGGCGCTACTCCCGGAGCCACTCCGCGCAGGAATTGAGGTTCCGGTGGACGCTGGCCACAGCGGCGTCGCCGTCGTGCGCCTCGATGGCGTCCACCAGCTCGCCGTGGCCCTCGTGCGGCAGTCCGTTGAAGCCGCTGCGCCGCTGCTGCTTCAGCAGGTCGTTGTGGAAGACCTCGCCGAAGCTGACGTAGAGCTCGTGCAGGAGCGGGTTGCCGGAGGCCTGTGCCACCTGCTCATGGAAGCCCCAGTCTGCCCGGGCCCAGCGCGCGTAGTCGGCTGCGTGCCACGAGTCTTCGCGTTCGGCGAGCAACGCACGCATGGCGGCGACGTCGTCGGCGGTTGCGTGCCTGGCGGCAAGGCGTGCCGCCTGGGTATCCAGACCCACCCGCACTTCGAGGATGTGCTCATCCGTATGGTCCTGGTACAGCCGCCGGGCCGCGCCGGAGATCTCGCTGGTGGCGCGGACGTAGGTGCCGTCGCCGCGGCGCACTTCGAGCATCCCGCTGTGGGCCAGGGCCTTGATGGCCTCCCGCAGCGTTCCGCGGGAGACGCCCAGGCCGGCCATGAGCTCGGTTTCGGACGGGATGCGCTGTTGCATCGGCCACTCGCCCGAGTGGATCATCTCCCGGAGTTTGGCGGTGATTTCGTCCGCCAGCGGCGGGCGGTGCGAGGTGCTCAGGGTCATGGCGTTCTATTCCTTCGTTCCGGCAGTGGTCGGCGTCCGGGCCACGCGGCCGCCGCTCAGGAGGTGGGCCACGACGATCTGGGTAATCGCGATGGCCAGCAGCAGCGCCAGCGGAAGCGTCCAGCCGCCTGTTGCACTGTGCAGCAGGCCCATGCCGAACGGCCCGACCGTAGCCAGGAGGTAGCCGGTGGACTGCGCCAGGGTGGAGAGCGCCGTGGTCTCGGCCGTGGTCTGCCCGCTGCGGCTGATCATCACCATGACCAGGGGGAAAATGCCGAGGCCGAAACCCAGCAGGACGGCGGGGATGACCGCCAGGGCAACGGGCAGGAAGAGGAGAGCGGCTACCCCGGCGGTCATGGTGAGGGTAGCCATGTAGAAGGCCGGGCGCAGCATGCCCGGGCGGGAGCCGACGGCGATCAGCACCATGCCGGCAGGGACGGAGACGAGCTGCATGAGCCCGTACATCAGGCCGCTCTCCGCCGCGCTCAGCCCCATGGTGGTCAGCATGTAGGGGAACCAGCTCAGCAGTGCGTAGGCGAGCAGTGCCTGCAGCGTGAAGATCGCGGTGATCAGGAGCCCTTTCCGGGTGCGCAGCAGCGGCCACGGAGAGACATGGCCAGCGGTTTTCCGGACGCTGTTGCGGTGCGCGTGGAGCGCCACCGGCACGAAGCCGAGGAAGGCCGCCACCGCGAGGATTCCGATCGCGCCCACACCCGCCGACGGCGAGCCAAGCAGCTGGGCCAGCGGTACCACCACAATGGCAGTGACCGTGGCTCCGCTGGTCATGGTCACGGTGTACAAGCCGGTCATGAGGGAGGTGCGGCCGGCAAAGTGCTCACGGATGAAGGACGGCATGGCAACATTGCAGACCGCCAGGCCGGACATCCCCAGCACCGTGCCGGCCACCAGCATGCCGGTCGACGGAATGCCGCGGACCAGCAGTCCTGCCGCCAGCATAGCGAGGGACAGCAGGATGGACTTCTCGACGCCGAGCCTCCCCGTGAGCCACGAGGTTGCCGCTCCCGCCACCGCGAAACACAGCGTGGGAATGGAGGGAATGATCGACGCGACCAGCGGGCCGTAGCCCAGGACGAGCTGAAGATCGTGCAGCAGTGCCGACGCCCCGGTGATCCCGGCGCGGAGGTTGAGCCCGATCAGCACGAGTGCAATGACGCCGGCGACGACGGCGGCACGCGGCCGGGGCAGGGCGGCTGCCGTCACCGGGGGAGCGGAGGAAGTGGTGGCCATCCCTTAACGTTAGACGTTAGACGTTTGATGTCTAAGGTTTTGTGGCGAAACTCTCGCGGCCCTGCGGTCCTCGGCATAGACTCAGGCCACGGAGACATCCGGGCCGGAGCGGCCCGCCGATGGGAAAGGATGCCGTGCGGCCATGACTGCCGAGGGCACTGAAACCGAGAAGAAGTACGACGTCGACACCGCGGCTCCACTGCCGGCCCTCAAGGACATTCCGGGCGTCGGGCGCGTGGGCGAGCCCTACGAGGCGCGCCTGGACGCGGTGTATTTCGATACGGAGGACCTGGCGCTCGCCGCCCGCCGCATCACGCTGCGGCGCCGGACCGGCGGGTCCGACGCCGGCTGGCACCTCAAGTTGCCGCAGGCGTCCATGGCAGCATCAGAAGCCGGGCAGCGCCAGGAGATCCACGCGCCGCTGGGCCAGCCCGACGTCGTGCCTGACAAACTGCTGGCCCACCTTCACGCCTACCTCCGGGGCTCCGGACTCGCCCGGGTGGCCAGGCTGGACACCACGCGCACTACCATCGCCCTTTACGGGCACGACGGCGTGCACCTCGCCGACTTTGCCGACGATCACGTGGACGCCGAGGTGCTGACGGGGGAGGCAGGCGCCGGGGATGCCCGCGCGCCGAAGCGGGAGTGGCGCGAATGGGAACTCGAACTTGTCCACGGGAGGCCGGAGCTTTTTCCGGCCGCCGCGGCATGCCTGGCTGCGGCAGGCGCGCGGCCCGCACCGCACGAGTCCAAACTGGGCCGGGCGCTGGGGAAGGCGTGGCCGCAGAGCGCGGAGGCGGCACACGACGGCAGCGCACCGGCGGAAGGGGCACCGGCGGAAGGGGCGGCGCTGGCGGAAGGGGCGCGAGCCGCAAAGAAGCCCGGCAAAAAGCGGCCCGGCAAGAAGTGGCCGGCGTCCGCCGTCGTTACCGCATACCTTGGCGGGCAGATCGACGAGCTGCTGGTACAGGATCCCCGCGTTCGGCTGGAGGAACCGGACGCCGTGCATGCCATGCGCTCAGCGGCCCGCCGGATGAGGTCGGCCCTGGCCGTCTACCGGAAGCTCTTTGGCGCAGCGGCGGTGCGCCGGCTCAGGGATGAACTGCAGTGGATCGGCCGGATCCTCGGTACGCCCCGCGATGCGGAAGTCATGCTTGACCGGCTGCGGGAGCACGCCGCCGAGCTCCCGCAGGACCAGGCCGGGGACGTCGTGAAGGAGCGCGTGGAACGCGAACTGGGCACCAGGTTCAACGCCGGCTACACGAAAGCACAGGAAGTCCTGCTGACCGATCGCTACTTCCGGCTCTTGGACGACCTCGAGGGATTCCGCGACCACCCGCCCGTCCGTCCCCTCGCGTCAGCGCCGGGGCGAAAAGTGGCCGGCAAGTTGGTGAACAGGACGGCAAAGCGGCTGCGCCGCGCGCAAGCGGCAGCACGTTCCGCGGAGGGCACGGCGCGCGATGCCGCGCTGCACCAGGTGCGCAAGGACGCCAAGCGTGTCCGGCATGCCGCGGAATCGGTTGGCCCGGTCTACGGCAAGCGTGCCTCGAGACTCGCCAAAGCCGCGCAAAAGCAGCAGAAGATCCTCGGCGATCACCACGACAGCGTCATCGCCCGGGAAGTGCTCGGAAAGCTCGGATCGGCCCCGGACCTTCCCGAGCCCGTGGCCCTGGCCTACGGCTCGCTGAAGGAGCGGGAGGAGCGCGTCGCCGCCGCCAACGAAGGCAAATACCGCAAGGCCCGCAGGAAGGCCGGCAAGCTCCTGAAGCGCGGCGTCAAGTAGCCCGTTACCGCCTGCTTGCCCGGCACGCCTCAGGCGTGCCGGGCCCCGAGCCGCGAGACTGCCAGCGCCAGCCAGAGCTGCACGCGGTCGGCGGTGACGGAGGGGTCGTAGCCGGTGAGCTCGGTGATCTGCGCGAGCCGGTACCGGACCGTGTTCCGGTGCAGCGTGAGGGCCTCCGCCACGGCCGCCACCGAGCCGTTGTTGTTCAGGTAGCTCTCCAGCGTGGCCATCAGTTCGGCGCCGTGGGCGGCGTCGAAGGAACGGAGCGGAGTCAGCGATTCGTTGGCCATGTCCGCGAGCGGTACGTCCTCGCTCGCGAGCAGCAGCGATGTCAGGCTGAGCCGCTCGGGCTCGTTGACCGGGAGCCCGTGGCTCGCCGCGTCGCGCGCCTCGAAGTAGCTCCAGCGCAGGCCGTTCGGCTTTGTGTAGGCGCCCCCGATGCCGATCGTCGCGTGGATGCCGGCCTCGGCCAGGTGATCGCTAAGGCTCTTGGCCAGCGCTGTGGCGCCGCGGCCGTCGTCGGGAATCACCGTAATCAGGTCCTTCCCGACGACGGCGGTCACCGCCTTTTCGAGGGCCCGCGGCAGCGATGAGGTAACGAGCTGCTTGTGGTGCGCCTCGGAGCCGGCGAGTATCACCACGTTTTTGCGGGTGCTGTTGATGCCCGTTCCCGCGAGCCGCCGGGTGGCCTCGCTCGGGTCCAGCGTTCCGTGAATCACGTCCTCGAGCACCTGGCCGCAGAGCGCGCGCTCGGCCTGGCGCTGCTTCACCATGTTGTTGAGTTCCACGCTGATGAGGTTCTGCGCGTATCCCACGATGCCCGAATCTTCGAACGGCTGCTTCACCCACAGCGTGCACGCGTCCCGGCGGCCCGTGGGAATCGGATAGGACGCCCAGGACTCTGCCGACGGCGGCTCGGTGCTGCTGTTGTAGAGCTGCGCCGTGAACTGGGTCAGGACGATGTCCGTGCGCAGCATGCCGCCCAGGTGTCGGAGGAGCTCGGCCAGGCCGCCGCCGGTGAGCAGGGCGCGGGCCAGGATCTGGTGCCCGGCGATGAGCCGCTCCAGCTTGGAGTAATGGTCGGCCGACTGCGCGTCGGCCACCAGCTTGCCGATGGCGATGAACGGCGTCTCGTACGGGACCTCAACAATGGGCAGTCCCCAGCGGTTGGCTTCGGCGATCAGGGCCGGCGGAACGGCGTCGTGCGTCAGTCCCACGCCGAACCCGATCCCCACCGCGCCGGCACGCTGGACCTGACGGACGAACCGCCGCTGTTCCGGTGCGCTGCGCAGCCGCATCCCGGTGGTGAGCACCAGTTCGCCGCCGTTGAGGAAACGCTGCGGATCCTCCTGCTCGGTGACCGCCACCCAGTGGATGTCCTGGTGGGAGGTGGTCTCTGCCAGGCCGGCTTTCTTGAGCCCCAGAGAGTGCACGGCGAGCAGCGCCGCGAGGGAAATTGCCATGCATCAAGGGTAGCCGGATGCTGGCCAATCGCACTAAAGCTTCACGCCAAGGGTGTGCAGGTGGCTATTCCACGGCTTGCCGGGCTGGCATAGGCTCGAAGCAGCCGCATCACATCATCAGCACGAAAAGAGGTTGTACACCGTGGTTCAAACCTTGCAGAACTTCATCAACGGCGAGTTCGTCACGCCCGCCGGCACCGGACTGCTTGACATCGTGAATCCCGCGAGCGGTGAAGTGGTGGCCAAGTCGCCCATCTCCGTCGCGGAGGACGTCGACGCCGCCATGACGGCCGCCAAGGATGCCTTCAAGACCTGGAAGCACGCCACCCCCGGCCAGCGGCAGCTCATGCTCCTCAAGCTGGCCGATGCCATCGAGGCCAACAGCGACGAACTCGTTGAGGCGCAGCACCGCAACACCGGGCAGGTCCGTTCCCTGATCGCGTCCGAGGAAGTTGCCGCCGGCGCCGACCAGCTCCGCTTCTTCGCCGGCGCGGCCCGCATCCTCGAAGGAAAATCGGCCGGAGAGTACTTCGAGGGCCACACCTCGTTCGTCCGCCGCGAACCCATCGGCGTTGTTGCCCAGGTGGCGCCGTGGAATTACCCGTTCCTCATGGCCATCTGGAAGATCGGCCCCGCGCTCGCCGCCGGCAACACCGTGGTCCTCAAGCCCTCGGACACCACGCCGGAATCCACCCTGGTGCTGGCCAAGCTGGCCAAGGACATCTTCCCGGCCGGCGTGCTCAACGTCGTCCTCGGCACCGGCGAAACCGGCGCCATGATGGTGGAGCACAAGGTCCCCGGCCTCGTCTCCATCACCGGATCCGTCCGCGCCGGCATCGCCGTTGCGTCCGGCGCCGCGAAGGGACTCAAGCGTGCCCACCTGGAGCTCGGCGGCAAGGCCCCGGCCATCGTCTTCAAGGACGCCGACATCAAGAAGAGCGCCGCTGCCATTGCCGAGTTCGCCTTCTTCAACGCCGGCCAGGACTGCACCGCGATCACACGCGTGCTGGTCGAGGACTCAGTGCACGACGACGTCGTGGCGGCCATGGTGGAGCACACCAAGACGCTGCACACCGGTTCGCAGAACGACGAAGACAACTACTTCGGCCCGCTGAACAACGTCAACCACTTCAAGGCGGTCAGCGCCGTTGTCGAGTCGCTGCCGGAAAACTGCCGGATCGAGACCGGTGGCCACCGCGCCGGCGACAAGGGCTTCTTCTTCGAGCCCACCATCATCACCGGCGCCAAGCAGACCGATGACATCGTGCAGAAGGAAACCTTCGGCCCCGTCATCACCGTGCAGAAGTTCAGCACGGAACAGGAAGCCGTGGACATGGCCAACGACGTCGAATACGCCCTGGCCTCAAGCGTCTGGACGTCGGACCACGGCACGGCCATGCGGCTGAGCCGCGATCTCGATTTCGGCGCGGTCTGGATCAACACCCACATCCTGCTCACCGCCGAAATGCCCCACGGCGGCTTCAAACAGTCCGGCTACGGCAAGGACCTCTCCATGTACGGCGTCGAGGACTACACGCGCATCAAGCACGTCATGAGCGCACTTGATGCATAACGCAGACGCTTACTCCTCACGCGAAGAAAGGCCAACTTCATGACCACCACCGCAAGCGAAATCACCTACCGTCTCGAGCAGAAGCGGCGCGTCCAGGCCGACTTCCCCGGCCCGAAGTCCGTGGCACTGTCCGAACGCCGTAAGGCCGTGGTTGCCGCCGGAGTCGCCTCCAGCGTTCCGGTTTACGTCGCGGACGCCGACGGCGGCATCATCCACGACGTCGACGGCAACTCCTTCATCGACCTCGGCTCGGGTATCGCCGTGACGAGCGTCGGCGCGTCCGATCCCGCCGTCGTCGGCGCCGTGAAGGAGGCCGTGGAACACTTCACCCACACCTGCTTCATGGTCACGCCGTACGAAGGGTACGTCGCGGTCGCCGAGCAGCTGAACCGCCTCACCCCGGGCGACCACGAGAAGCGAACCGTCCTCTTCAACTCCGGTGCGGAGGCCGTGGAAAACGCCGTCAAGGTGGCGCGGCTCGCAACCGGACGGGACGCCGTCGTCGCCTTTGACCATGCCTACCACGGCCGCACCAACCTGACCATGGCGCTGACCGCCAAGGCCATGCCGTACAAAACCAACTTCGGACCGTTCGCGCCCGAGGTGTACCGCATGCCCATGAGCTACCCGTACCGCGAGGAAAACCCCTCGATCACCGGTGCCGAGGCCGCCAAGCGCGCCATCACCATGATCGAAAAGCAGATCGGCGGCGAATCTGTTGCCGCGATCATCATCGAACCCATCCAAGGCGAGGGCGGCTTCATCGTTCCGGCCGACGGCTTCCTGCCGGCGCTGGCAGCGTGGGCCAAGGAGAAGGGCATCGTCTTCATTGCGGACGAGGTCCAGTCCGGCTTTTGCCGCACGGGCGAGTGGTTCGCCGTGAATCACGAGGGTGTCGTTCCGGACATCATCACCATGGCCAAGGGGATCGCCGGCGGCATGCCGCTGTCCGCGATCACAGGCCGGGCCGACCTGCTCGACGCCGTCCACCCGGGCGGCCTGGGCGGCACCTACGGTGGCAACCCGGTGGCATGCGCCGCCGCGCTGGCCTCCATCGGGTCCATGAAGGAATACAACCTCAATGCCAGGGCGAAGCACATCGAGGAACTGGCGGTGAGCCGCCTCAGCGAGCTCGCAACCGAGCTTGCTGAGCGTTCCGTGATCGGCGAGATCCGCGGCCGCGGCGCGATGCTGGCCATCGAACTGGTCCAGGCCGGGTCCAAGGAGCCCAACCCGGAGCTCACTAAGGCCGTGGCGGCCGCCTGCCTCAAGGAAGGCGTCATCATCCTGACCTGCGGCACATACGGCAACGTCATCCGCCTGCTGCCGCCGCTGGTCATCAGCGACGAACTCCTGACGGACGGGCTGAACGTGCTGGCCGCTGCCATCAAGGCCAACGCATAGTCACTGCAGGATGGAGCACAGGCGGACAGAAGCGCGAACGGGCAGATAATGCCCCCGGCAGGCGCTGAACTGGGCATTATCTGCTCGTTCGCGCTGAGCCGTTCGCGCCGAGCTCGTTCGCGCTGAGCTGCACCAACCGGTGGGCCGGGCACTTTCACAGGTGCCCGGCCCGTCGTCGTTTCCGCGGGTAGAGTCAGTCTCACCACTGCACCACATAACGCAGACCGCGCAGCGACGCCGGGAATCCGGGCGGCGCTGCCGTCTGCCCTGACCCGAAAAGGGGGTTCCCATGCGATACGTAGTCGGCTACACACCCACCGAGCGCGGCGCGGACGCCGTCGCCCTGGCCACGTCCATGGCGATGGCCCAGGGTGCGCACCTGGACCTTGTCTATGTCGTCAAGAAGGGCGCCCCGTACGTGGCGCTGAACCCCCAAGGCAGCCGGGTGAGCGCCGCCGAGCAGGAGGTGCTGACGGCCGAACGGGTGGGGATGGGCCAGGTCCCCGAGGGCCTCGACGCCAAGTTCCACGTCCGGGAAGCGGATTCCTTTGCCAGCGGGCTCATAGACGCCGCGGTGGAGTTCAAGGCAGGGCTGATCGTGGTGGGCGCGGCCAGCAACGGCCTGTTCAAGCGCTATTCGGTGGGCAGTGTGGCCAACGCCCTGCTGCACGCCTCGCCCGTGCCGGTGGCCCTGGCGCCCCGGGGGTACCAGCGCAAAGCGCCGGTGACCCGGCTGACAGTGGCAGTGGGCCAGCGCGCCGGGGCCGATGCCGCGATCGACGTCGCCATCGACGCGGCGAAGCGGCGCGGCGTTCCCCTGCGCCTGGTGTCACTCGTGGAGCTGGACGCCGCCGCGGGCGATGCCGGCGAGGCGGTCAACGCCGCACACATCCACGCCAACACCGTGCTGGCCGACGCCGCCGGAAAGCTGCCTGGCGGGCATGGTGTCAGCGTGATCGTGGCCCACGGACGCACCATCGAGGAAGCCATTGACGGGCTCGAATGGGACGAGGCGGAGGTCCTGATCGTGGGCTCCTCACGCCTGGCGCAGAAGAACCGCATGTTCCTCGGCAGCACGGCCAACAAGGTGCTGCGTGCCCTGCCGGTGCCCATGGTGGTTGTTCCCCGGGATTACGAGCGGGTCGGCCCAACCCACGAGCTCTGACCCCCTCCACCAAGCGCGAACGAACACTTGAGCCCCGGCTCCCGAGCGCGAACGAGCAGATAATGCCCTCAAAACGCGGAAAACCGGGCATTAAGTGCTCGTTCGCGCTGGGGTAGTGAAGGCGTGCAGGGCGTTAAGTGCTCGTTCGCGCTCAGGGGCTTAAGTGTTCGCTCGCGCTTCCCGCAGGGACTGTTTCTTGGCTACGGAGTTCTTCCGGGCGACGGCCAGCATGTCCACCGTGAGCACCAGCAGCGCCAGCCACACGACGCCGAACCCGATCCAGCGGTCCAGCGTCATGGCCTCGTGGAACACCGCCAGGGCAACGATGAACTGCAGCACCGGCGCGAAGTACTGCAGCAGCCCGATGGTGGTCATCGGCAGCCGGCGTGCGGACGCGCCGAAGAACAGCAGCGGCACCGCGGTGATGACGCCGGACGACACGAGCAGCCAGAAATGCCCGGCGCCGTGGCTCGTCAGCGACGCGCCGCCGCTGACCGCCAGGAAAATCATGGTGGCGGCCGCCAGGGGAGCGAGGACGATCGTCTCCACTGTGAGGCTGGTAACCGCGTCGACGCGCGGCCCCACCCGCTTCTTGACGAACCCGTACAACCCGAAGCTGACGGCCAGCGTGAGCGCGATCCACGGCAACTTGCCGTAGGAGAACGTCAGCACGATCACGGCAATAAAACCGATTCCGACGGCGGCCCACTGGAGGGGCCGGAGCGTCTCCTTGAGCACGAAGACGCCCAGAAGGACGGACACGAGGGGGTTGATGAAGTAGCCCAGTGAGGCTTCGACGGCCTGTCCGGTGGTCACGCCGTAGGTGTACGTCAGCCAGTTGACCGCAATCAGCCCGGCGGCAATCGCCAGGGTGAGGAGCACGGAACGGTTCCGGAACGCCGCACCCAGGACCCGCCAGGTCCGTGTAACGGTGATCAGCAGCGTGCAGAAGAGCAGGGACCAGACCACCCGGTTTGCCACGATTTCGACGGCGCCCGCCGGCTGGAGTACGAAGAAGTACAGGGGAAGCAGCCCCCACAGTCCGTAGGCGCCGACGCCGAACAGGATTCCCGCCGTCGTCTCCTTGTCCACGGCCTTCAGGCCGCCCGGCTTGTCGGTCTGCCCGCCGCCCGGTTTGCCGGACTGGCCGCCGCCGGTCTGCCCGCTGCCGGGGCTACCGGCGGGGCGGATCGCGTCGGATAGCGCTGCGCCGGGAGCGGCGGCAGCCGGGACGGCGGAGGACACGGGTCCGTTGGGCTTAGGCACAAGACCAATAACACCACCCGGAGGGCAGGTATTCCGCCTGCCCGGAAGCGTGTTTGCCTGCGGCCGCGGAATAGTCAGTAGGCTTGTCATTATGAGCATGACGCCCCGGCAGGAATCGGCCCGATGAGGCTCCGGCACAGCAACGCGTCCGGCCGCGGATACCGCAGGGTGGCGGCCGGAACCGGATTCAGTTACCGCGACCTCGACGGGAAGACGCTGCCGCCGGGGCCGGTGCGGGACCGCCTCGAAAGCATCGGCATTCCGCCGGCCTGGACGGACGTGTGGATTGCGCCGTTTGAGAACGGCCACATCCAGGCCACGGGGTTGGACGCCGTCGGGCGCCGCCAGTACATCTACCACCCAGCGTGGCGCGAGCGGAAAGACCGCGTGAAGTTCGACCGCGCGCTCCAGCTCGCCGAGTCGCTGCCGGCGGCGCGCCGGCTGGTCACCATGGATCTCAGGAGCGAGGGCGTCACCCGGCAGCGCGTCCTGGCCGCCGCCTTCCGGATGCTGGACAGCGGATCGCTGCGAGTCGGTTCCGAGCGCTATACCAACGAAAACGGCAGCCATGGCCTGGCCACCCTGCTTTGCGCACACGTCCACGTGCGCAAGGACCGCCTGCAGCTCAGCTTTCCGGCCAAGAGCGGCAAGACCTGGGAGTCGGAATTCACCGATCCGGACCTCGCAGCCCTGGTCCGGGTCCTCAAGAGGCGCGGCCCCAACGCGCGGTTGCTGGCCTACAAGGAGGGGCGGAACTGGCATCCGCTGACAAGCGCCGACATCAACGGCTATGTCAAGGAACGCACGGGCTCCGACTTCACGGCCAAGGACTTCAGGACCCTGCGGGGAACGGCAGCCGCGGCGGTGTGCCTCGCGCAGGGCGGGCCGCAAAAAACCGTGGCCGCGCGGAAGGGCGTCATCAGCACCGCCATGCAGGACGCGGCCGTGGCACTGGGGAACACGCCGTCGATCGCGCGGAAAAGCTACGTCGACCCTCGCCTGCTGGACCATTTCTCGGCCGGCGAAACCATCGACCCCAAACGGCTGGACTCGGTGGAATCTGAGCTGCGCGCCCTGCTCTATGCCGAAGGCGACGTGGTGGCATTGCGCAGCAGCGGCGGCTGACGCCCGTCGCCCGGCGGCTGACGCCCCGCGCCCGGCAGCTGACGCCCGATCCTCGCCCGGCACCTGACGCCCCGCGTCACGGGTTCACCGCGGAATTGCGCGGACAATTAGAATTGAAAACTGCGCGCCCCGATGATCGGGCGCGGCCTCCCGTTCCAGAAGGGCTCCAGGTGTCCAACTCAGCTGAATCCGCCGCCAAGCGGCCGCTCCGCGTCGCGATCGTCGGGGCGGGACCCGCCGGTGTCTACGCTGCGGACATCCTGACCAAGTCCAACGAGGTGAAGGGCGGGGACTTCGAGGTCAGCATCGACCTTTTCGAGGCCTACCCCGCGCCGTACGGCCTGATCCGCTACGGAGTGGCGCCCGACCACCCCCGGATCAAGGGCATCGTCAACGCGCTGCACAAGGTGCTGGACCGTGGCGACATCCGCTTCCTGGGCAACGTCACCTACGGCCGGGACCTCACCCTGCATGATTTTCGCGCCTTCTACGACGCCGTGATCTTCTCCACGGGGGCCATCAAGGACGCCGACCTGGACATCCCGGGCGTGGAGCTCGAGGGCTCGTTCGGCGCCGCGGACTTCGTGTCCTGGTACGACGGCCACCCCGACGTCCCGCGCGACTGGCCGCTGGACGCCAAGGAAATCGCCGTGATCGGCAACGGCAACGTGGCGCTGGACGTAGCGCGCATGCTGGTCAAGCACGCCGAGGAACTGCTGGTCACCGAGATCCCGGACAACGTCTACCAGGGCCTGAAGAACTCGCCCGTGACGGACGTCCACGTGTTCGGCCGCCGCGGCCCGGCCCAGGTCAAGTTCACGCCGCTGGAGCTGCGTGAACTCAGCCATGCCAGGGACGTGGACATCGTTTTGTACCCCGAGGACTTCGAGTTCGACGAGGCCTCCGACGACGCGATCCGCAGCAACAACCAGACCAAGACCATGGTGAACACCATGACCAACTGGCTCGTGGAGGAGCACGCCGAGGCTGAAGAGCCGTCCTCCCGCCGCCTGCACCTGCACTTCCTGCACAGCCCGGTGGAGATTTACGACGACGGAGGCTCCGGCAAGGTGGCGGGCATCAAGTTCGAACGGATGCAGCTGGACGGGACCGGCAACGTCAAGGGCACGGGGGAGTTCATCGACTACCCGGTGCAGGCCGTGTACCGCGCCATCGGCTACCACGGCTCCGCGCTGGACGAGCTGGAGTACGACGCCAAGCGCGGCGTCATTCCCAACGAGGGCGGCCGGGTCCTTGACGCCGAAGGCGAGCCCGTTCCCGGCATCTACGCGACCGGCTGGATCAAGCGCGGACCCGTGGGCCTGATCGGCCACACCAAGGGCGATGCCCTCGAAACCATCGGCTTCCTCCTCGAGGACCGGCTGACGCTGCCTCCGGCGAAGAACCCCGACCCGCAGGCCATCATCGATCTCCTGGAAGAACGGGGCATCGAGTACACCACGTGGGAAGGCTGGAACAGGCTGAACGCGCACGAAGCAGCCCTCGGCGCGGCGTGGTCGGAATCCGCGGCGTCAGACGGCGTCGTGCGTGAACGCATCAAGGTTGTCCCGCGCGAGGAAATGATCGAGATCTCACGCGGCTAAGGCCCCGATGAACAGCGCGAACGAACACTTGAGGTCCGCAACAGGGGCCGCAACTGTTCGTTCGCGCTCTAGGGTGCCGTGCTCAGCTGCCCCGACTCGTGCTCTGGCGGGTGCCGAGGTACGCGATTAGACTTGCCGGACGGAGCGCGCGGTCCCACGGTGGCGTGCGCCCGGCGACGGCGCCGATGCGGGCGCAATGAACGGGCAACGGGAGTTCGATGAGGAACCTGATCCAGCCGGCAGCACCCCGCGGGGAAGCCACGGAGTTGGCGCAGCGGCATGCCTTGGCGGCCCACGAGCAGCTCGACGCCCACGCGTTTCCCGATGCGCCGGAGATTCCCGGCCTCCGCCGCCTGATCCGCGAATCCTGGCAGCGCTCGGCGCAGCTGCAGGCCAACCCGGACCTCCCCGAGGCGCCGCTGGCCATGGACCGGGACGTGCTGGAGGAATACCGCCGCCAGCACCCCCTCGCCACCATCATGCCCGTGATCCACAAGCTCCTCATCCAGCCCAGCCACGACAGCGGCCTGCTGGTTGCCGTCGGCGATGAAGTGGGCCGGCTGCTGTGGGTGGAGGGCGACCCCGTGATGCAGCGCCGCGCCGAGGGCATGATGTTCGTGCCGGGCGCGGACTGGTCCGAGGCCCAGGTGGGAACCAGCGCACCGGGAACCGCTCTCGCCCTAGGCCGCGGCATCCAGATCTCCGGCGCCGAGCACTACAAACGTTCCGTCCACCCGTGGAGCTGCACGGCCGTTCCGTTCCAGGACCCGGATTCGGGTGCGCTGCTGGGCGTCGTGGACATCACCGGCACGGAGTCGGCGGTTGCGCCCCACACGCTGTCCCTCGTGGAGGCCACCGTGGCGGCGGCGCAGGCGCAGCTGCGCGTCGAACGGCTCCAGCTGGCGGCGGCCCAGGCGCGGACGCCGGCACGACGGCGGAGCCCCGGTTCCGCTGCCAAGTCCGGGTCAGCGCCGGAAGGCAGCCTGTACCGCAACAGCCTGCAACTGCTGGGCCGGGACCAGGCCCTGCTCAGCATCGGGGGCCGGACCGTGGCACTGTCCGCGCGGCACAGCGAAATCCTGGCCCTGCTGAGCGCCCACCCGGACGGCCTCAGCGCAGAGGAGCTCAGCACGCTGCTATACCCCGGCGACGGCTCCAGCATCACCCTGCGCGCCGAGATGGTGCGGCTCCGCAAGGTCCTCCAGCAGCTCAGCCCTGCGGCAGTGCCGGAGTCCCGGCCGTACAAGCTGACCATGGACCTCGTCCCGGACAGCGGCCAGGTGCTGACCTGCCTCCAGCGCGGGGCCCACAAGATCGCCCTCGAGATCTACCGCGGGGCCGTGCTCCCTCGGTCCGAGGCGCCCGGCGTCGCGGAGCTGCGCGACCGCGTCTCCGCGCTGCTGCGCGAGGCCGTCCTGACGGACGGCAGCGCCGAGTCGCTGCTCAAGTATGCGGAACTCCCGGAGGCGAGGGACGACGTCGGCGTCCGGCTGGCCGCCCTGAAGCTCCTGCCGCCGCGCTCGCCCAAGCGGGCCGCCGTCGTCGCCGACCTCGAACGGCTGGAAACGGAACTGAGCGCCTGACCGGCGCGCCGGGAGCGCAGTCTTCCGCGAGAGCTGGCTCCTCCCCACCTGCCCCCTGGCCCCGCAACCCCGGCCAGGTAACCGTGCGTGATCTGGCTCACGCAGTTGCAACCTGCCTGCAACCTTCCCCCTCCTACGCTGGGTGCAACGGCGATCACCATGCGGATCGCCACGATGTTGCAGAGCAAAGGAGCCAGCAATGACCGTTTACGCCCAGCCCGGTACCGAAGGTTCGAAGGTCACGTTCAAGGACCGCTACGAGAACTGGATCGGCGGCGAGTGGGTGGCCCCCGTCAAGGGCCAGTACTTTGAAAACATCACGCCCGTCACCGGGAAAGTCTTCTGCGAGGTGGCCCGCGGCACGGCCGAGGACATCGAGCTCGCCTTGGACGCGGCACACAAGGTTGCGCCGTCCTGGGGCAAGACGTCCGTCGCGGAGCGCGCGGCAATCCTGAACAAGATTGCCGACCGGATCGACGAGAACCTCGAATTGCTGGCCGTCGCCGAATCATGGGACAACGGCAAGCCGATCCGCGAAACGCTGAACGCCGACATCCCGCTCGCGGCAGACCACTTCCGCTACTTCGCATCCGCGGTCCGCGCCCAGGAAGGACGCCTCTCACAGCTCGACGACGACACCACCGCGTACCACTACCACGAGCCCCTTGGCGTGGTCGGCCAGATCATTCCCTGGAACTTCCCCATCCTGATGGCCGTCTGGAAGCTGGCGCCGGCCCTCGCGGCGGGCAACGCCGTGGTCCTCAAGCCCGCTGAGCAGACGCCGTCCTCCATCCTGGTCCTGGTTGAACTTATCGGCGACCTGCTGCCGGCCGGCGTGCTCAACGTGGTCAACGGCTTCGGCGTCGAGGCGGGCAAACCGCTGGCCTCGAGCCCGCGGATCCGCAAGATCGCGTTCACCGGTGAGACCACCACGGGCCGCCTGATCAGCCAGTACGCCAGCCAGAACCTGATTCCGGTCACCCTTGAACTGGGCGGCAAGAGCCCGAACATCTTCTTCAACGACGTCGCCGAGTCCAACGACGCGTTCTACGACAAGGCCCAGGAAGGCTTCACGCTCTTCGCTTTCAATCAGGGCGAGGTCTGCACCTGCCCGTCCCGTGCCCTCGTCCAGGAGGACATCTACGACTCCTTCATGGCCGACGCCGTGGCCCGGGTGGAGAAGATCATCCAGGGCAACCCGCTGGACACCGAAACGCAGCTCGGCGCCCAGGCCTCCAACGACCAGCTGGAAAAGATCCTCTCCTACATCGATATCGGTAAGCAGGAGGGCGCCAAGGTGCTCACCGGCGGCGCCCGGGCCGAACTGCCTGGGGACCTGGCCGGCGGCTACTATGTCCAGCCCACCATCTTCGAGGGCCACAACAAGATGCGGATCTTCCAGGAGGAAATCTTTGGCCCGGTGGTGTCCGTGACGCGCTTCAGCGACTACAACGACGCCATGGGCATCGCCAACGACACCCTTTACGGCCTCGGCGCCGGCGTCTGGTCCCGCAACGGCAACGTCGCCTACCGCGCCGGCCGCGAGATCCAGGCCGGCCGCGTGTGGGTCAACAACTACCACGCCTACCCGGCAGGCGCCGCGTTCGGCGGCTACAAGTCCTCCGGCATCGGGCGTGAAAACCACGCCATGATGCTGGACCACTACCAGCAGACCAAGAACCTCCTGGTCAGCTACAACGAAAACAAGCTCGGCTTCTTCTAGGCCGCGCCCCTCTGGACCGCAGCCCTCGGGCAGCAGCCCAAGCAGCGGTCTAAGCTGCGGCCCCGCCGGCCGGCGTCGCATCCGATGCCGGCCGGTCCACCATCCCGGGCGGGGCGGATGAGCACCCATCTGCCCCGCCCGTTTCCACCCTGGCCACCCCTCAGGAAGGCAGCACCACCGTCTCGACACCATGTTCAACACCGATCTAACGACGCAAGGATTTCGCCAATGACGACGACAATGCAAGCAGCCGTAGTAACCGAATTCGGTAAGGACCTTCAAGTCCTGACCATCCCCGTTCCGACGCCCGGCCCCGGCGAGGCGCTGGTCAAGGTACTGACCACCGGCGTCTGCCACACCGACCTCCACGCCGCCGAAGGCGACTGGCCCGTCAAGCCCTCACCCCCGTTCGTCCCGGGCCATGAAGGAGTCGGAGAAGTGGTGGCCCTCGGCGAAGGCGTCACCGACCTGGCCGTCGGAGACATGGTGGGCAACGCCTGGCTCTGGTCCGCCTGCGGCGACTGCCAGTACTGCCGCACCGGGTGGGAGACGCTCTGTGAGGCGCAGAAGAACGGCGGCTACAGCGTGGACGGCTCGTTCGGCGAGTACATGCTGGTGGACACCCGCTTCGCCGCCCGCATCCCTGCGGGCTCGGACCCGGTGGAAGTTGCCCCCGTGCTATGCGCAGGTGTGACGGTCTACAAAGGCCTGAAAATGACCGAAACCAAACCTGGCCAGTGGGTCACGATCTCCGGCATCGGCGGCCTCGGCCACATCGCAGTCCAGTACGCCGTGGCCATGGGCCTGCGAGTTGCAGCGGTCGACATCGCTGACGACAAGCTGGCACTCGCCAAACAGCACGGCGCCGAGCTGACGGTCAATGCCCTGCATGAGGACCCGGCAGAGGTCATCCAGCGAGAAACCGGCGGTTGCCATGGCGTCCTGGTCACGGCTGTCCACCCCTCGGCGTTTGGCCAGGCGATCGGCATGGCCCGCCGCGGCGGAACGATCGTCTTCAATGGATTGCCGCCCGGCGACTTCCCGGCGCCCATCTTTGAGATCGTGCTCAAGGGCCTGACCGTCCGCGGTTCCATCGTGGGCACCCGGCAGGACCTGGAAGAGGCCCTGGATTTCTACGCCCAGGGCAAGATCCACCCCACGGTTTCGACCCGCGAGTTGTCCGAGGTCAACGCGGTCTTCGACGAGATGAAGCACGCCAAGATTGACGGCCGCGTGGTGCTGAGATTCTGATGAGCGGATCCGGTAATGACTGAAGCCAGTCTTGACGCCGCGGTGACGCAGCCCGGAGAGGACTTCTCCCGGGTGGCGCTCACGGCCGAGGCCGTGCAGCTGCTCAGGAAACTGTGGACGCAGCACGGTCCGCTCATGTTCCACCAGTCCGGCGGCTGCTGCGACGGTTCCTCGCCCATGTGCTACCCGGCCGGGGAGTTCCTGACGGGGGATGCGGACGTCCTGCTGGGGCTGTTCGACATCGCCGACGGCGTGCAGCCGCAGCCCCTGGAATTCTGGATGTCCAGGGAGCAATTCAACTACTGGAGCCACACGCATCTGACCGTGGACGTGGTGCAGGGCCGGGGGAGCGGCTTCTCGGTGGAAGCCCCGGAAGGGAAGCGTTTCCTGATCCGATCCACGCTCATGGTCTGGCCGGCGTGACGGGCTGGACCGGAGCGTAGGTTTCGACGCTCCGACGCCCGCTAACTGAAGCCCGGGCGGGGCCGCAATTTAGCGGCCCCGCCCGGGCTTCGCGGGTTAAAGCCCCTGTTGGGAACCCCCAATTTAGGTGGCTTAGTACAAGTGGGAACACTACGCGTCGGGTGCTTCCACAAGGTTTTCACGGGCGCCCCAACGCACGATGGCACGGTTACATCCCTCCTAGCGGCAGGTGTGCCATGAAACTTCTCACTCGAAAGGACGGCGGATCCGCAGAAAATTCTGCGGCCGGCGCCAGTAAACCCTTACATCGCGGTCTCCGATTCGGCAGGCCAGGAAAGACTCCGGCCCCCTTACGGCTCATAGCAGCAGCAACGACGCTGGTGCTCCCGATCGCGGTCGGACTGCCTGTAGTGGGCGCCCCGATCGCGGCAGCGGCAGTTGGTCAGGGATTCACCGTGACCCCTTCGGACCTGTCCTTCATTCTGAAGCAGATAAAGATCGCCGAGGCCCATGTGGCCAACACGACCTCAGCCACCGGCCCTTGCGGGGCGCTGTTGGGCACCGGTCCCAACCAGCTCGCCAGCCCTCTCCTGTCCTACGGTCTGCGGACCGTTGACGGCAGCTGCAACAACCTCCAGGCAGGCCAGGAGAACTTCGGCGCTGCCGACCAGACGTTCCCGCGGCTCGGGTCCAAGTCCTTCAGGGACGCGGAGCAGGGATCCGTTTTCGGTCCCCCGACGCCGACCAGCTACGCGCAGAAGTCAGGAAACGTCTTTGATTCGCAGCCGCGCACCATCAGCAACCTGATTGTTGACCAGACGTCCACCAACCCGGCAGCCGTCCAGGCGGCCGGCTTCCCGGTCAGGACCCAGGGCAACGAAGGCGTGGTGCCTTGCACCACGGATCCAGACAACACTGTTAATCCGCCCGTCGCCGGGGCGCCCGCCGGATGCGTGCCGTCACACGAGACGCTGTTCATCCCGAACGTGACCACCGACGTCGGGCTTTCCCCACCCTACAACTCGCTGTTCACGCTCTTCGGCCAGTTCTTTGACCACGGCGTGGACCAGACCGTCAAGGGCGGCGGAACCGTCTTCGTGCCGCTAAAGTCCGATGACCCGCTGGTCGCAGGTCCGGACCACGTCTTCGGCAACGCGGACGACCTCAGCCCGAACCTTCGCTTCATGGTGCTGACCAGGGGCAAGAACCAGCCCGGCCCCGACGGCGCCTTGGGTACCGCGGATGACATCCAGGACGCGAACAACACCGACTCGCCCTGGGTGGACCAGAGCCAGACCTACACGTCCCATTCCTCACACCAGGTCTTCGTGCGGGAGTACGTGAACAACAGTGCAGGCCGGCCCGTCTCCACCGGCAAGCTCCTCGGCGGACCCGCCGGCCCCACCGAAGGTGGCATGGCCACCTGGGCCGGGGTCAAGGCACAGGCAGCTACCCTGCTTGGCCTTCAGCTGACGGACAGGGACGCTCTTGACGTTCCGATGATCGCCTCGGACGCCTACGGCAAGTTCATCCCGGGACCTGCACGCGGCCTGCCGCAGTACGTCACGGAAACCGGCCTGGTTGAAGGCAACACCGCAGCCCCGGTGGCAGTTCCGGCGAACGTCAAGCATTTCGACACTCCGTTCCTGACTGACATCGCCAACAACGCCGTGCCAAACCCCGGCTTCACTGCCGATCCGGACAACGTGGTGACGCCCGGCCTCGTGCCTTGTGTCCAGCCCGGCTTCCCGACCGGCTGCGTCAACCAGTACGACAACGAAATCCTGGACATGCACTTTGCGGCCGGCGACGGACGCGTCAACGAAAACATCGGCTTGACGGCCATCCACCAGATCTTCCACTCCGAGCATGACCGCCTCGTCGGCGACATCAAGAACGTCCTCACCAACGACACCTCGGAAAGGGGTGTGGCTGCCCTGGCCGAATGGAAGCTTGCCCTGGGAGCGGACGGCTGGAACGGCGAGCGCCTTTTCCAGGCCGCACGTTTCATCACCGAGATGGAATACCAGCACCTGGTCTTCGAAGAGTTTGCCCGCAAGATCCAGCCTGGCATCAACCCGTTCGAGCCGTTTGCCTTCACGCAGTCGGATATCAACCCCGCAGTCAAGGCTGAGTTCGCCCACGCCGTGTACCGCTTCGGCCACTCCATGCTGACCGAGACGATCGCCCGGACCAACGAGGACGGCTCAAGCAACGACATCTCACTGCTCAACGGCTTCCTTAACCCGCCCGCTTACACGGACGGCGGCTCTGCAGGCCCTCTCACGTCGGAGGAGGCTGCCGGAAGCATCATCATGGGCATGTCCGACCAGGCCGGCAACGAACTCGATGAGTTCGTCACCGACACGCTGCGCAACAAGCTCCTTGGCCTGCCTCTCGACCTCGCCGCGATCAACATCACCAGGGCACGGTCCGAGGGCATTCCCACGCTGAACGTCCTGCGGCGGGAACTGTTCTCGTCCACCAACGACGGTGCACTCACGCCCTACAAGAGCTGGGTGGACTTCGGCGAAAACATGAAGCACCCGTCGTCGCTTATCAACTTCGTGGCGGCTTACGGCCAGCATGACTCCGTCAAAAACGCAACGACGCTGCAGGCGAAGCGGGCTGCCGCAAAGGAGCTCGTGAGCCCCTCTGCACTTACTCCCGGCGGCCCTGTACCCCCGGCTGACGCTGCGGACTTCATGAACAGCACGGGCGCCTGGGCCAATGACGGAGTCAACTCGAAAACCGGCATTGACCACATCGACCTGTGGATGGGCGGCCTGGCGGAGATGACCACTCCGTTCGGCGGGCTGCTCGGCTCAACGTTCAACTACGTCTTTGAGAACCAGCTGACGGACCTGCAGAACGGTGACCGCTTCTACTACCTGGCACGCACCCCCGGGATGAACCTCCGGGCAGCACTCGAAGGAAACTCCTTCGCCGAGATGATGATGCGGAACACCACTAATGTTCACACCCTGAAGGCCGACGCCTTTGCGACGGCTGACTGCAAGTTCCAGCTGGGCAACCTGGCCGGAACCCCAGCAGGCTACGCCACATCCGGCAACACGGTGGCGAACGATCCTTCGTCCGATTGCGACGAGGCCGCGCTGTTGATCCGTCAGCCTGACGGAACCATCCAGTACCGTGCGTTCAACAGCGTTGATCCATCCGGCATCAACGGCCAGAGCGTATTCAACGGCACCCCCGGAGTAGACCGGGTCCGTGCCGGCAACGACAACGACACCATCTGGGGTGGCGACGGCAACGACGTCATCGAGGGCGGCTCCGGAGCGGACGTTCCGCTGGGAGGCGAAGGAAACGACATCATCACGGACCTCATCGGTGACGACGTCCTCAAGGGCGGTGCGGGTAACGACGCGATGGACGGCGGTCCGGGCCTTGACATCCTGATGGGCGCAGACGGCCAGGACTTCATGAACGGCGGCGCCAATGCCAACGAGACCTTTGCAGGCGAAGGCGACGACTTCATCATCGCAGGCCAAGGTTTGGACGTTGTCTTCGGCGATGGCGGAAACGACTGGCAAGAGGGCGGGGACCAGCCGGACCTGCTGATCGGTGACTCCAGCAACCTGTTCTTCCTGGACGACTCCCAGAAGCCCGGCCACGACATCCTGTTTGGCCAAGGCGGCGACGACGACTACGACATGGAAGGCGGCGACGATATCGGCCTGGCAGGCCCCGGCGTTGAGAAGGTCGCGGGAGCTTCCGGCTACGACTGGGAGAGCGGTCTCCACGATCCTCAGCCGCAGGACGCAGACCTCAATCTGCCCATCCTGCCCCTGGACATCCTCCAGGTGGGCGTCCGCGACAGGTACAACGAAGTCGAATCGCTGTCAGGCGGCCCGCTGGACGACAAGCTCCGCGGTGACGACGTTGTTCCCAGCGCGGTGGGCGGCGGAGGCTTCATCGGCTGCAGCGTCCTTGACCAGGAGGGCGTCAACCGGATCGCAGGCCTGAACGAACTGATCCCGACACTGCCGACTCCGTTGGCTGACGTGGTGGCGGCATCGGCTTCCAAGGACTGCCCGATCCTGAGCGGCACGCACGTCTGGGGCGATGGCAACATCCTCCTCGGCGGCGGCGGCAGCGACACCCTCGAAGGCCGCGGCGCCAATGACATCATCGACGGCGACCGTTACCTCAACGTCCGGCTGAGCGTCCGCAACGCGGCCGGCACGGAGATCGGCAGCGCCGCCAGCATGACGGCGAAGTACCTGCGGGACGGAGCAGGAGCCCTGACCGGCCCGACGCTCCAGGAAGCGGTCTTCGCGGGCACCGTGGACGCCGGCAACATTGTGGCCGTCCGCGAGCTCCTGTCCACCGGCGGCGGAACGGACTCCGCCGTGTTCTCCGACGTTGAAGCCAACTACACGGTGACCACCACCGGCGGAACCGGCGAACTGGGTTCGCCCGGTTCAGTGACCACCGTGGTCCACAACGGCGGCGGCGTCGACGGTACCGACACCCTGAGGAACATCGAACGCCTGGTGTTCTCTGACAGTGTCACGCCCGCCACGCCCGTCCTCGGCGCCCTGATCGCCGGCAACAACCAGGTGACGGTCAACTTCACCCCGGCAGGAGGGGCAGCAGCCACGGCCTTCCAGGTGCGGGTCGTCAACGCGGCCGGTGACCAGGTCGGAGCCATCCGGACCGCAGATGCGGGCACGACCAGCCTGGTCGTGAACGGACTGACGAACGGCACGGCCTACCGGTTCCAGATAGCGGCTGAAAACGCCATCGGCACCAGTGCCTTCTCGGCACTGTCCAGCCCTGTGACGCCGTCGGCTCCCGTCTTTGCGGGTGCTCCGGCGATCGGGACGGCGACGGCCGGCAACGCGCAGGCCACGGTTCGGTGGACGGCCCCCGCGGCTGTCACCAACGCCACCGCGGTAACGCAGTACCGGGTCCGCATCTTCGTCGGCACCGCAGCCACCGCCACCCGTGAGGTGATCGTGGGGAACCTCACGAACACCGTAGTGACCGGGCTGATCAACGGAACGGGCTACACCTTCGACGTCTCGGCGATCAACTCGGCGGGCACGGGAGCTCCTTCAGCCCGCACCCCGCTGATCACTCCGCGGACCGAGTTCGTGGCCCCGACGATCACGGCCAGGACGCCTGCGGCGGGCGCCACGTCCGTCAGCCAGACGAACAACCTCACGGTCACCTTCAGTGAACCGGTGGCGAACGTCGGGACTGGCACGGTGGTTCTGCGGCTCAACGGCAACGCGACTCCCATCCCGGCTGCGGTCACGTACAACAACACGACGAGGACGGTAACCATCAATCCGAACGCGACGCTCCTCGCCGACCGCACGTACAACCTGGCATTCTCATCGATCCGGGACACTGCTGGTAACTCGATGGCCCCCTCGCCCTCGCAGTTCACCACCGGCCCCGCTCCGACCGTCGTCTCCGTATCACCGGGCATCGGTGCAACGGGCGCGAGCCGGACGGCCAACGTTACAGTCCGTTACAGCGAGCCTGTGACGAACGTGACCACCGGCACCGTGGTGCTGAGGAGGGGCGGCCTGACCGGAGCGGTTGTTACGGCAACCGTGACGTACAACGCTACGACGCGGACAGCGACGCTGAACCCGTCGGCGACGCTCGTGGCCAACACCACGTACACCGTGGCGACGTCCTCGGTCCGGGATCTGGCGGGCAACCCGCTGGCCTTCCGCTCCTGGACGTTCAGGACGGGTGCCGTGTAATTCAATAGGCCGGCTGGCGGCTCCCGCAAAGAGCCGCCAGCTGTTCCACCCAAGACACCACGCCCGACCCTCCACCACCGCGCAGCCGCAGCGCGGGGAGGGCCGGGCGTGGTTTTGTGTGCGCGGCGTCTCACCATGCGGGACAAATATGGCCGTCCACTGGATGGACACTAGGATTGATAGGTCTGTTTCCAACCCCAACCAGGATTGTGGACTCCCTATGAATCTTTTCCGGACCAAATCTATCGAGCAGTCAATGGCCGACGCCGATGAACCCGGACGCCAGCTGAAGCGCTCCCTGAGCACGTGGGACCTGATGATCATGGGCGTGGCAGTTGCTGTCGGCGCCGGCATCTTCTCGGTCGGCGCAAAAGCTGCGGCTAACTTCGCCGGCCCCGCCGTCACAGTCTCCTTCATTGTCGCTGCCGTCACGTGCGCCCTGGCGATCATGTGCTACGCGGAGTTTGCCACCGCAATCCCGGTGGCAGGGTCGGCCTACGTCTTCACCTACGCGACCATGGGCGAGGTGCTGGCCTGGATCATCGGATGGAACCTCATCCTGGAGCTGTTCACCGCGGCGGCCGTGATTGCCAAGTACTGGGGCATCTACCTGAGCAAGGTCTTCGCCCTCATGGGCGTCGATATCCCACCTGCCCTCTCCCTAGGCGGCGTCGACCTGTACTGGGGCGCCTTCCTGATCGTGGCAATCTTCACCGTATTGCTCGTGCTCGGAACCAAGCTTTCGGCCCGCGTCGGCAACATCTTCACGCTGATCAAAATCGGCGTCGTGATCTTCGTGATCGTCGTCGGCTTCAGCTACGTCAAGCTCTCGAACTACACCCCCTTCGTTCCCGCCTCCGAGCCCACTGCCGGTACAGGGGCCGCGGACGTCATGAAGCAGTCCTTCTTCGGGTTCCTTACGGGTGCCGCGCCCGCGCAGTACGGAACGCTGGGCATCTTCGCCGGGGCCGCCCTGGTCTTCTTCGCCTTCATCGGCTTCGACGTGGTGGCCACCTCCGCCGAAGAGGTCAAGAACCCGCAGAAGACCCTGCCGCGCGGCATCTTCGGCGGCCTGGCCCTGGTCACGCTGTTGTACATCCTCGTGTCCCTGGCCCTCACCGGCATGGTGTCCTACAAGCAGCTCGCGGACGTCAAGAACCCGACGCTCACCACGGCTTTCGAAGCGGTGGGCAACACCGATGCAGCCAAGGTCATCGCCTTCGGCTCACTGGTGGGCCTGACCACCGTGATCATGGTGCTTCTCATGGGACTCTCCCGCGTGGTGCTGGCCATGAGCCGCGACGGCCTGCTGCCGCGGTCCCTGTCCAAGACCAGCGAAAAGCGTTCGACGCCGGTCCGCCTGCAGGTCATCTGCGGTGCTGCCGTTGCCCTGGTTGCCGGACTGACCAACGTGGACCTGCTCGAGGAAATGATCAACATCGGCACCCTCTCTGCATTCGTGATGGTCAGCCTGGGGATCTTGGTGCTGCGCAAGAAGCGCCCCGACCTGAAGCCTGCCTTCCGGGTGCCGTTCGGCAAGGTGCTGCCCGTCCTGTCGGCAGTCCTGTGCCTCTACCTGATGACCAACCTGGCCGTGGAGACCTGGATCTTCTTCGGTATCTGGCTGGCCCTGGGCCTGGCGATCTACTTCGCCTACGGACAGCGGCACTCCCGGCTCAACGAGAAGTTCGCCGAGGCCAAAGCCGCGGTGGACGGCCCGGCCGAGGCCCTCGGAATGGATGAGGACGACGACCGGGACGTCCTGACGAAGGTCTGAGTTTCTGCAGATCTCACAGATCTCACCGGGCTGGTCGGAACGCCGTTCACGGAGCGGCGTTCCGACCGACCCAGTCGACCAGCGGGCGCAGCTTGTCCCATAGCCGGGCGATCTCTTCCTCCGCGTCCGGGGAGGACAGCCAGTCGGGCTGCCCCAGAGCGACGCTCGCTGAGAGCGATTTGTGTTTGAGCAGCTCCGCGCGCGGGTGCTCCCGCGGGAAACCCCGCGGCACAGTCTTGAGCTTCTCGCCCTCTACCGTGAATCCTGCGGCGGCGATTGCCTCCACAATGTGCTGCAGCTGCTCGCCGGTGCCTGTCGCATCGACGGAATTCCGGTAGCGGGCCAGCTGGGCGGGCGAATGGGAGTGGTAACCCCCGCCAACGAGGAGCCCGTCGGCGCTCAGCTGCAGGTAGTAGCCCACGCCCTCTTGAAACGAAGCGAAGGCCCCCTGGGCAGTCTTGTACGGTGACTTGTCCTGCGAGAACCGGACGTCACGGTGCGGCCGAAAGATCTTGCTGGGGCCGAATTGCGGTTCCAGCCGGGCCAGAAGCGCAGTGAGGGGCTCCTTGACGGATTCCTGATACACGGTGGAATGGGCCTGCCACCAGTCCCGGGTGTTGTTTTCTTCCAGTTCGGTGTAGAAAGCCGCCGCTCTGGCGACGGGGATGCCCTCGAATGTGCTCATGACTGAAGCCTAGGCACCGGCACCGCGACGGGCTACGGGCGCGGCCGCCTGTGGAAAACGCGGCTCGCCCCGTTATCCCGGCTGGCGGCAGGCAGTGATCCGGTACAGGGCGCGGCGGTCGTCGGACGCGATCCTTTCAAAGCCCAGGTCGGTGGGCACATTGTAGAAACCGGGCCACCGCTTCAGGCTGGCACTGCCGTGCGCTGCGCCCGGTGCATCCTCATAGAAGTGCGTCGCGCCGACCTTGAGCACGGCCTCGCAGATCGACTTGTCTGTCCTCAGCCGGTTGAAGCCGGTGCGGAGCAGCTCCTTCGCCCGGCTCCCGGCCGTCGGGGCGCCCAACTGCGTGTACACCACATGCCGTCCGGTGAGGGCGTAGAAGTACGTTTCGCCGTTGAACGGGTCACCGATCACCACTGCGTCGGGCGGAAGCATCGCGCCGGCGCGCTCGATGAAGTCCTGTTCGCCCGTGGAGAGGACGCCGGTTCCGGGATTGCCCGATACCACGTAGTTCTGTGCGGCCACCGCCACCCGCTCCGCGGACCGGTAACCCCCCGAGCCCCAGTAAATTCCGTAGACCATGACGGCGACGGACAGGGCAACGAGGATAGCGGGGACAGGCCACCTGCCGCCGGTGCGAGCCGAGGGCTGCCGCGTCGACACCACACGCCTGACGGCCCTCGCCAGCACGGCGATGGCCAGGGCCGCCAGGAGGCTGCCCGTCATCGCGATGAAGGGGGCGATCCTTTGCGTGTCCTTGTACCAGAAGCCTGTCAGCCACCGGAGCCCGTTTTCCGGTCCGGCCGCCAGCACGTAGAGTGCCACAAAGGCCAGCCAGGTGACGGCGAGCGGCCTCGCCCCCCTGACAAAGACAGCCACAGCCGCGCCGGCCATCACCAGCAGCCCCACCGCGAGGTTGAAGTCGTCCGGGGCCGGCGGGGACAGGGCGGGGAACCGCGGAAGGTCGAAGAACGCCAGGTGCAGGGAATCCGGGATTTCGGCACGCACCGCCCGCCGGTAGGCCATCACGCCTGCCAGCAACCGGGAGTTCGCCAGGACTGAATACGCAACCGCCGCCGCAGCAACCGCGGCCACCGCCGCGGCCGCGGCACGCCAGGGATTGCGGCGTGCACCCCGCGCAAGTATCGACAGCAAGAGGGCCGCCACGAAGGGAAGAACGGCCACGGCCGTGGCAAAGACGGCACTGGGGTGCGCGGCGACGCAACCGCCGAGGAGTGCGGCCAGAATTACGGCGAGGAGGACATGTTCCCGTGCCGGGGTCTCGGCCCGCTCGGCGGACCCCAGGCGCCGCAGAAGCACCACGATCACGGCCAGAGTGGCCGGGACCAGGGCGGTGGCGAGCCCGTTGGGCCACTGGCCGCTGCGGAGGAGCTGGGAAAAGGGGAAGCTGACGAACGAGGCCGCTATCAGCGGCGTCAGCGCCCAGGCCGCAGGGTGCCGCGGGAGGACCGCGGAGGCCAGAAACGTGAGGCCGATCGGCCAGATCATGCCGCCGATGACGATAGAGGACAGATTGGCTGTCTCCGTCACGCTGCCCGGGACGAGTGCTACCGCGCTGTGCCAGCCCGCCGGGTAGTACGTGGGCGGGCCGGCACCGAAGATCGGGGCGATGCCCCACGGAGACGCGCTGCCGGATTCCTGGATCCACCGCAGCACATTCAGATGGAAAATCGGATCCCAGCCCTGCGAGGCTGTGGCCGGATCGCCGATTCCGCGCATCAGCGCCAAACACGTCACCGCCGAACCGATCGCCACGCCCGCGCCTACCGCAACTTTCGCAGGCAAACCGGCGACGGCGGGCGACAAGGGCGTGCTGAAGCTGAACTGCCGGCCTGCCAGCCAGGCGGCAAGGATGGGCGGGAGAGCAACGACGGCGGCCGTGGCGGCGTTCCAGGGTACGCCCACGGAGTCTGCCAGCAAGCTTCCGGCCAAGTAGATCAGGAGGGTGACGGCCGGACTGAGGGCGGTGGCGGCCGGCCAGCCCGGCTTCAGCGGCAGGAGCACCAACAGGCCCGGCAGAAAAAATGCCGCGACAAGGAGGACAACGGTCAGAGCATGTGGAAGCAGTTCAAGAAGCCAATGGAGCATGGGCGTGTCAGCGCGCTCCGGGCCGGGTCTTGTTCCTCAGCGGGGCGGCCAGGGCCTTGTTGAAAAGCTTGGCGGCGCCGGCTGTCAGGGATCCGGCCTGGCCGTTCAGCGGCGGATAGATCCTGCCGGCCTCTGCACGTTTCTGCGCCACGAGTGCAGGCAGTTCATGGTTCAGGGTTCCCCGGTACTGAGGCATGTCCGGCTCCTCAGAGTCCGTGGTGAGCGACCAGCCACTTCCCAGCGCGGTCAGTGACTCATGCTTTACGTCGTAGTAGCCCGGCTTCATGCTGACGGCGACGCCGCGGGCACCCGCGGCCGCGGCCAGCAGGTGGAAGTGGAACCGGCTCGTGATCCAGGTCTGATTGCGTGAGAGCGGCAGGCCGTGAGCCCAGATGTGCGAAAACGGCAAGAACCGTTCCTCCGGAATGAGGTCGGCCAAGTGGTCGTAAGCGACGCGGTCTGCGCCGGGAATGGCCTCGATGTAGTACGCCTCAGTTCCCTGCTGGCTGGCCTTTTCCACGGCCTTGCGTGCCGTCGCCACCGCCGTTTCGAAACGCTCGGGGTCGGCGGTGTCGCTTTGGATGCACACGAACAGGCCTGACAGTGGTTCAGTCCTGGCAATTTCCTCCGATACGCCGAGAAAGGCGTCATCCAGACCCAGGGATACCCTATAGGCCTCGGCGCCCGCCTTATCCCGCGATGTGACGTGGCTGAAGCCTTGGAATAACGGCATCTCGGCGGGAGCGGATGTCACCGCCGGCATGAGTCCCTGGCCGGTTGCGATCAGCCGGGCGCCGGTCAGCTGGTGGACGGCCCGCATTCCGACGACCAACCCGGCGTGATGGGACCAGTTCTCATTGATGAAGCCGCCGCCGATCAGGTGCAGGGATTCTGCTTCGCGCATCTTGAGGATGCCAAGGTCGTAGGAGGGCGAGCCCAGCTCTGTCACCCGCGCCCTGATCGTTTCCGCGGCAGTTTCAATCGGGACGTCGGCATTTTCATGAACCAGCCGCCAGAGCGTATTCGTGACCCGCAGGCGCGGATGAAGTCCGTCGAAAAGGACCTGCGCGAGGCCCGGCTGGGGGCAATCAAGCCACACCTCGGAGTCCGGCCGCTCAACGGCAAGATACCTCAGCCATGCGGCGGCGATGAACTCGTCGCCGAAATTGGGGTTGCCCGAAGGGCCGATCAGATAAATGAGGCCCGACTGCATGCTGACGACTATATCGCCCCGCCGGCGGGGAAGGCGCGTCGGGCGGCCGACTCCGGCGGATGATGACGCGCGGGGCGGGACGCAAAGAACCCCGCCGCGGCAGTGCCGCGGCGGGGTTCCTGTCAGACTGGCAGGCTATTAGCCGATCTTGTTGGCGGCCTCAGCGTCGGAGCTGGTGCCCGCCGGGGCTGCGCCCAGGTTGGCGCGGAGCTTGGCGCCGAGTTCGGCGTCAACGTTGGTCCAGTACTGGATGGCGCGTTCCTTGATGCCCGGGCTCTTCACGCCGCCCACGGCGCCGGTGATGGTTTC
>NZ_PJIK01000049.1 GCF_002929275.1 Arthrobacter sp. ZGTC131 | reverse complement strand
TCCCTCCTTCACGCGGAGGACAAGGGCTACCACAAGAGCCTGAAACCGCGGCAGATCCAAATGATCGCCATCGGCGGCGCCATCGGCACCGGCCTGTTCCTCGGCGCCGGCGGCCGGCTCAACGCCGCGGGCCCCTCCCTCGTCATCGCGTACGCGGTGTGCGGCTTCTTCGCCTTCCTGATCCTCCGCGCCCTCGGCGAACTGGTCCTGCACCGGCCGTCCTCGGGCTCGTTCGTGTCCTACGCCCGGGAATTCTTCGGCGAGAAGGCCGCGTTCGTCTCCGGCTGGTTCTACTGGATCAACTGGGCCACCACCACCATCGTGGACATCACCGCCGCCGCCCTCTACATGAACTTCTTCGGCAACTACATCCCCTGGATGGCCGCCGTGCCGCAGTGGGCCTGGGCCCTGATCGCCCTCGTCGTCGTCCTCTGCCTGAACCTCGTCTCCGTGAAGGTCTTCGGCGAGATGGAATTCTGGTTCGCCATCATCAAGGTCGCCGCCCTGGTCGCGTTCCTGCTCATCGGCACCTACTTCGTCATCTTCGGCACCCCCGTGGACGGCCAGCAGGTCGGCCTCAGCCTCATCGCCGACAACGGCGGGATCTTCCCCAACGGCCTGCTGCCCATGATCATCCTCATGCAGGGCGTGCTCTTCGCCTACGCCTCGATCGAACTCGTCGGCACCGCCGCCGGCGAGACCGAAAACCCCGAGAAGATCATGCCCAAAGCCATCAACTCCGTGGTCTTCCGCATCGCCGTGTTCTACGTCGGTTCCGTCATCCTCCTCGCCCTCCTGCTGCCCTACACCGCATACGAAAAGGGCGTCAGCCCCTTCGTGACCTTCTTCGGCTCCATCGGCATCCAGGGCGTGGACGTCATCATGAACCTGGTGGTCCTCACCGCCGCCCTGTCCTCCCTCAACGCAGGCCTCTACTCCACCGGCCGCATCCTCCGCTCCATGTCCGTCGCAGGGTCCGCCCCCAAGTTCGCCCAGCGCATGAACAAAGCCGGCGTCCCCTACGGCGGCATCGCCATCACCGCCGGCGTCTCCCTCCTCGGCGTCCCGCTGAACTACCTCGTCCCCTCCCAGGCCTTCGAAATCGTCCTCAACGTCGCCTCCGTGGGCATCATCGTCACCTGGGCCACCATCGTCCTCTGCCAGATGCAGCTCCAGCGCTGGGCGGACAAGGGCTGGCTGAAGCGCCCGTCCTTCCGGATGTTCGGCGCCCCCTACACCGGCTACCTCTC
>NZ_PJIK01000048.1 GCF_002929275.1 Arthrobacter sp. ZGTC131 | reverse complement strand
CTACCCACTGTACTCAGCAAGTCATACCGGAAGAGGAGGTATGATGCAAGATATATCCAAGAGAGGCTAAAGGTTCTTTTGCATAAAGCCGGCATTTCAAGCAGCAGTTGAAAGCAGTAAAACAGTTGTAGTAATTAAGCAATATTAACCAATCTCTGTCCAACGTTACACCACGTTGCAACAGGCCCAAACCACCACCTGAACTCACCAGTTCATTAAGCTTAACTAGGGGTGAGACTAATCACGGTGAATCTGGTTGACCGCCCATAACCGCGGGCACGGCTATTCGAATAGTTTTACTCTGGCCAGAGGTGTACCACTGTACCCACAAGACACGATTCCACACATGTTGCCATGCCCCGAAATACCACCACGGCATTGCAAAGGGGGAAATCGTGACAATACCCTTTGCACAACACAACTCAAAACAGTGCACCGTTCCTGGATCATAATCACCCCCTTATAAACAAGGCATGGACTCCCCAGCGACCCCCATGGACTTCTCGCCACTTCTCAGTCTGGCGCACTATAATGAATCACGCTATACAAAAGATAAAGCCGTTGCCCACGCTGGCTTGTGGTTGGCACGATAAATGTTTCACAACAGTAGCTCGCGAACCGGTCCTTAATTGCCATGAGCACGACCTTCAAAACCATGTGCTCACAACCCACCATTATCAAGTTTTAGTTGGCACATTAATTAATTAACCAATCACGATTGACCATCGTGAACTATCATTAAGCCATCATTAAATAATAGTGAGTCATAAGTTATCCCCATAGTGTGCTAATGTTTCTAAGCAGGGCTAAGCAATTATATCTAATATCTAGTTGAACCAATATATAAAGCTCAACTAGTCAAGTTATAATAACCCAAGGTATCAAGGAATAAAGTAATCAAGAACAAAAGGGCTATAGCAAACAATAGGTTAATTCCACCCAATGACATTCGAAAATAAATGCAATATTTGAATAGAAACAATAGCTTTAAATAGGATCAACATGCTCAAAGGGTTGTTTGGGATCTGTGTGACTTGCCTTGGGCTTCCACAAACGCTTCGGAACCATCCTCAACGGAAACGCTCTCCTCCGGAACGTCGGAAACTAAAGCAATTAAACAAAAATCAACAAAACAGTACAAAAACAAGCATAAACAGTACATGTGGATATTTTTAACATGTAGATCTTGATTTTAGAAAAATTTAGCAACTTGAACCACCTGAAACGGATCTACGGTTATTTAATTATGATTTTCCGAAGTTTTAATCTATTAGAAAATCGAGAAAAAAGAAAAAGAGAGAAGGAT
>NZ_PJIK01000047.1 GCF_002929275.1 Arthrobacter sp. ZGTC131 | reverse complement strand
ATCCTGACCGACCACTACCTGGTCGAGAAGCTGGCCCAGTTCAACCGCGAGCGTGTCCCGGAGCGCGTGGTGCACGCCAAGGGCGGCGGCGCATTCGGTTCCTTCAAGACCACCGCGGACGTCTCCAAGTACACCAAGGCCGCGTTCCTGCAGCCGGGCGTGGAGACCGAGATGCTGATCCGTTTCTCCTCCGTTGCCGGCGAGAACGGCTCCCCCGACACGTGGCGTGATCCCCGCGGCTTCGCCGTGAAGTTCTACACGTCCGAGGGCAACTACGACCTCGTCGGCAACAACACCCCGGTGTTCTTCATCCGCGACGGCATCAAGTTCCCGGACTTCATCCACTCGCAGAAGCGCCTGCCGGGCACGCACCTGCGTGACGCCGACATGCAGTGGGATTTCTGGACCCTCTCCCCCGAGTCCGCGCACCAGGTCACCTGGCTGATGGGCGACCGCGGCCTGCCGGCCTCTTGGCGGGAAATGCAGGGCTACGGCTCGCACACCTACCAGTGGATCAACGCCGAAGGTGAGCGCTTCTGGGTCAAGTACCACTTCAAGTCCAACCAGGGCGTGAAGTCCATGACCGGTGACGAGGCAGAGGCGCTGGCAGGCTCGGACGCCGACTTCTACATCCGCGACCTCTCCGAGAACATCGCCGCCGGCAACTTCCCGTCCTGGGACCTGCACGTCCAGGTCATGCCGTACGAGGACGCCAAGACCTACCGCTTCAACCCGTTCGACCTCACCAAGGTGTGGCCGCACGCGGACTACCCGCTGATCAAGGTGGGCACCATGGAGCTGAACCGGAACCCGGAGAACTACTTCGCGCAGATCGAACAGGCCACCTTCGCGCCGTCGAACTTCGTGCCCGGCATCGCCGCCTCACCGGACAAGATGCTGCAGGCCCGCATCTTCTCCTACGCTGACGCACACCGCTACCGCGTGGGCACCAACCACGCCCAGATCCCGGTGAACCAGCCGAAGAACCAGGTCAACAACTACAGCCAGGACGGTGCCGGACGTTACCACTTCAACGCCTCCTCCGTTCCGGTTTACGCCCCGAACTCGGTGGGCGGCCCCGCCGCCGTTGAGCCGCAGAGCCCGGCCGGCGGCTGGGAGAACGACGGCGCGCTGACGCTCGCCGCGCACTCCCTGCACGCCGAGGACAGCGATTTCGTCCAGGCCGGCGCACTCTACCGCGAGGTATTCAACGACGGCGAGAAGGCCCGTCTGCTTGAAACCATCACCGGCGCCGTGGGCGGCGTGAAGAGCCCGGGCATCAAGGAACGCGCCATCCAGTACTGGACCAACGT
>NZ_PJIK01000046.1 GCF_002929275.1 Arthrobacter sp. ZGTC131 | reverse complement strand
GCCGAACCTGAGCTTTTAGCAGCCGAAGGAACCCCTGCCGGAGCGGAAACCCTGTTCATCAGAGGCCGGTGGGTCGGGGCACAGTCCGGAAAGACCCGGATGATCAGCTGCCCGGCCGACGGGTCTGTAGTCGGGCTCGTTGCTGAGGCCGGAGAAGCCGACACCGTCTCCGCGATCCAGGCGGCCAAAGCCGCCCACGAGGCGGGTCTCTGGTCCTCCGTGCCCGAGCCTGAGCGCGGAGACCTCCTCCTCGCCGTTGCACGTCGCCTGAGGGAGCGCAGAGACGAATTCGCCCGGGCAGAGTCCCTGGACACGGGCAAGCGCCTGGTGGAATCAGAAATAGACATGGACGACGTCGCCGCCTGCTTCACCTACTTCGGGAAACTCGCAGGCCAGCAGGCGGGACGGGTCGTCGACGCCGGAAACCCCGACGTCGTCAGCAGAATCGTCCACGAACCGGTCGGAGTATGCGGCCTGATCACACCCTGGAACTATCCCCTGCTGCAGGCAGCATGGAAGGTAGCGCCGGCCCTGGCCGCCGGGAACACCTTCATCCTCAAGCCCGCAGAGCTCACCCCGCACACGGCGATACTGCTGATGCAGGTCCTGGACGAAGTAGGCCTGCCGCCGGGAGTGGCGAACCTCGTCCTCGGGCCAGGGGCCGTCGTCGGAGCACCCCTGGCAAGCCACCCGGACGTGGACCTGATCTCATTCACCGGCGGCCTGACCACGGGCAAGCAGATCGCTGTGCAGGCGGCAGACACCGTGAAGAAGGTAGCGCTGGAGCTGGGAGGAAAAAACCCCAACGTCGTCTTCGCAGACGCCGACTTCGATGCCGCCGTGGACAATGCCCTCAACGGCGCCTTCGTCCATTCCGGCCAGGTCTGCTCCGCCGGCGCGCGCCTGATTGTGGAGGAATCCATCGCAGAGGCCTTTGTTGCCGAGCTGGTGCGCCGCGCCCAGAACATCCGCCTCGGCGGGCCCTTCGACGCCGATGTTGACGCCGGGCCTCTGATCTCGGCAGCACACCGCGACAAGGTAACAGCCTATGTGGAAGCAGGTCTGTCAGAGGGCGCGCGCCTGCGCTGCGGTGGACGATGGGGAACGGATGAACTGGCCGGCGGCTACTACTACCTCCCCACCGTTCTGGACAACGTCCACAGCGGCATGACGGTCCTGACGGAAGAGGCCTTCGGCCCGGTCGTCACCGTGGAAACCTTCACCGACGAGGACGAAGCCATCGCCCTCGCCAACGACACGATCTACGGCCTGGCCGGGGCCGTGTGGAGCCAGGACGCCGGACGGTCCCAACGGGTGGCCGCCCGTTTGCGGCACGGCACCATCTGGATCAACGACTTCCACCCCTACCTGCCCCAGGCCGAATGGGGCGGAATGAAGCAGTCCGGCACCGGTCGGGAGCTTGGCCCGACCGGAATGGCCGAGTACCAGGAAATCAAACACGTGTACCAAAACCTCCGTCCCGCCGTCACCGGATGGTTCCCCCA
>NZ_PJIK01000045.1 GCF_002929275.1 Arthrobacter sp. ZGTC131 | reverse complement strand
CCGACGAAGGAGGGGCTGGATGGGGCCGGAGCGGGCACGATAATCCGAAGGACAGCAGACAAAAAACGTCGTAGACAGATCAGGGCCAGGGCGCCCGGAGCCCTGCGACGGACGCATTGGACCCCGACAGCCGGCCGCGCCAGCGGACGCCCGAACGGGTGCGAGCCCGGCGAGCATGCTTTGCGCACCAGGCTGTTGCCCAAATCAGCGTTTGCCGGCCGCTTCCCTTGCCGCAGGCCCGGCACCTAAGGTGATGTGCTGCTGGCTTTCCGGTAGGGGCGGGCCGCCGCCGGCGACCACAGCGGAAGCTGCATCCTGCGGCGGCCCGCCCAAGATTTTGCGCGAGTCCTGCCTTCCGGCACTCATGAGTGTGAGTGCCGGAAGGCAGGACAGGTGCTAGGCCGCCAGCGGGGTGTCGAAGAGTTCTTCGGCGAGCCGGATCAGGTGTTCGGGGATGTCGGCCTCCTCGCCGTGGTTTCCATGGCCAAGGAAGACCGCCGTGCCGCGGGCGATTCCTGCCAGGTCCAGGCCGCAGTCGTACATCAGCTGGGCGGCGCGCAGGTTGGGCGGGAGGTTGATGATCATGCCCTCGGCGTTGAGGTAGACGTGCCAGTCGCCGCGGGTGACTGCTTCGATGTCTCCGCCGACCAGGTTCTGCAGGGTGGGAAGTGACGGGTCGAGTTGTTCGGTCCGGACGGGTTCGCTGGTCCGGGACGGGATGATCAGTGCCGTGTATGTCGTGCTCATTTTGGGTCCTTTGTTGTAAACAACCGTGTAATTCGAGGTGTTCCCTCGCCGGGGGTTGCCTTGCGGCGCCGGTGGCGTTGGGCCACCGGCGCCGAAGGTCGGGCTAGGAGGTCCAGCCGGGATACGGTGCTCGGTCGCGGGCGGGCAGTTCAGCGGCGGCCGCCGGGAGGTTAGCCGGGCCGGTGGCCTGCCCGTTCCTCCACGAGAAGAACGCCTGCTCGGTGATCGCGTCCCATTGCGCCCGCTTGGTGCGGAAGTACCGGGTGGTCACGTCGCCCTCGCAGTAGGTGGCGACGCCGAACAGGTTGCCGATCCTGTCGGCCGTGCGGGTCGCGGCGACGATGACGTAGGGCCACTGGCCCAGGTCCCAGCCCTCGCTCCCCCAGTTCGGCAGGGCGGTCCAGCCGTCCTCGGCGATGGCTTCGATCCATTCGTAACCGTCTCCGAAGTGGAAGTCTCCGAGGACCGGCGCGCCGGGGATGGTCTCGCCGGTGTCGGCCGTAACGACCTCTGTGGTGGTGGTTTCAGTCATGTGTTTTTTCGTCCTTTGCTGAGGATGTGGTGGGCGGGGTGCGGGTGGTGACCGGCCAGCTTCCCCTTCTCCCCCGTTGTTTTTTGCCTGCTGGCGAAGCTTGCGTAGCTGTGCCCGACGGAGGCCCTGTCCACCCGCAGGGCAAGGGGACGTGCAATCTGTGGAGGAAATAAGCGACGCAGGAGCGCCGGAGCCGATTGCGCGCGCCCGCAGGCCCCGACGAAGGAGGGGCTGGATGGGGCCGGAGCGGGCACGATAATCCGAAGGACAGCAGACAAAAAACGTCGTAGACAA
>NZ_PJIK01000044.1 GCF_002929275.1 Arthrobacter sp. ZGTC131 | reverse complement strand
TGGGACCCACGGCGCTGGCCAGCGCAAGCCGCGTGCACCCGGTCCACCGTGGACCGTGAGGCTGCCGCATGGGCCCCACTCCCGTGGACCCGGTCCGCGCGCCCGCTCCCTCGGCTGACGCAATAATCATGATTTTTAATTAAAATTTAAATGAAGAAATTCGCAAATATCCATTTAAAGAGCATATAAACTTCAAATGGCCATATCTTGGCCATTTGAACTCGGAATTGGACCGTTCAAGTCTCTAATTTTTCCTTAAGAAGTCAAGAACCCATTTTTGTGCTTTGTTTCTGCTGTTATATGGAGTTATTTAGAGTAAAAGCCTTTTCTTTTCCGTTGGTCGTGTAGACGCTGCAGCTTCGGAAGATCCGCTCTTCGTGGAAGTCGAAGCCGTCGATTGGGAAAACGAGCAAGGCAAGACACATCATCTTGATCATATTGAATCCCAGTTTATAAAATTATGTTGATTTAAATTATTGCATTATCGCTTTATTTAAATTCCCGCGTTATCACTGTTTTATTTAGCCATGCCTATTTACCTTTGTTATGACCTTATTATTATTATTGTTATTATTACCTTGTTCACC
>NZ_PJIK01000043.1 GCF_002929275.1 Arthrobacter sp. ZGTC131 | reverse complement strand
CCCGGATAACGGGTCGAAGTTAGAAACCCAATGTAACGAGGGTGGTATTCCAAGGTTGACTCCACCAGTACTGGCGTCCTGGTCTCATAGTCTCCCACCTATCCTCTACACGTTACACCAAATTTCAATATCAAGTTATAGTAAAGCTCCACGGGGTCTCCCCGTCTAGTTGCGGGTAACCGGCATCTTCACCGGTACTAAAATTTCACCGAGTCTGCAGCCGAGACAGCGAAGGGATCATTACACCTTTCGTGCGGGTCAGAATTTACCTGACAAGGAATTTCGCTACCTTAGGACCGTTATTGTTACGGCCGCCGTTCACCGGGGCTTCAATTCAAAGCTTCGCTTGTGCTGACTTCTCCTCTTAACCTTCCGGCACTGGGCAGGTGTCACCCCCTATACATCGTCTTGCGACTTAGCAGAGAGCTGTGTTTTTGTTAAACAGTTGCCCCTCCCTCTTCACTGCGGCTCATCAAAGATGAGCACTCCTTCTTCCGAAGTTACGGAGTTATTTTGCAGAGTTCCTTAGCTACAGTTGTCTCGCTTGCCTTAGGATTTTCTCCTTGACCACGTGTGTTCGTTCTAGGTACAGGCAGTTAATTATTAATGTTAGAAGCTTTTCTTGGAAGCGTGGAGTCATATACTTCGTTACTAGGCGAACCGTTCACTCCCCATCACACTTCAACGTTAATACAACACGGATTTGCCAATGTTGCCGTCTTTGTGCTTAGCCCGGGACAACCAGCACCCGGGATATACTATCCTTCTCCGTCACTCCATCACTAATTAACTGGTACAGGAATATCAACCTGTTGTCCATCGACTACGCCTGTCGGCCTCGCCTTAGGTCCTGACTAACCCTGGGTGGACGAACCTTGCCCAGGAAACCTTGGTCAAACGGCATGGAAGATTCTCACTTCCAAACGTTACTCATGCCGGCATAATCACTTCCAAGCGCTCCACCAGTCCTTACGGTCTGACTTCATCACCCTTGGAACGCTCCCCTACCACTGTACTTGCGTACAATCCGTAGCTTCGGTGGTAAACTTAAGCCCCGGTACATTTTCGGCGCAGAATCACTCGACTAGTGAGCTGTTACGCACTCTTTAAATGATGGCTGCTTCTAAGCCAACATCCTAGCTGTCTGTGCAGTTCCACATCCTTACACACTTAGTTTACACTTAGGGACCTTAGCTGACGATCTGGGCTGTTTCCCTCACGAGCATGGACCTTATCACCCATGTTCTGACTGCTATGCACAAGTTATGGCATTCGGAGTTTAATTCTAATCAGTACCGCTAGGTGCAGCCATCATAGATTCAGTGCTCTACCTCCACAACAATTCACATAACGCTATCCTTAAAGATATATCGGGGAGAACTAGCTATCTCCGGGTTCGATTGGAATTTCACCGCTAGCCACAAGTCATCCAAAGTCTTTTCAACGAATACTGGTTCGGTCCTCCATTAGGTTTTACCCTAACTTCAACCTGCTCATGGCTAGATCACCCGGTTTCGTGTCTACTACTGCATACTAAACGCCCTATTAAGGCTCGCTTTCACTACGGCTCCATCTATATCGACTTAACCTCGCATGCAATAGTAACTCGCCGGCTCTTTCTACAAAAAGCACGGTATCACCCATTAACGGACTCTACCTTCTTGTAAGCATATGGTTTCAGGATCTCTTTCACTCCCCTCTCGGGGTGCTTT
>NZ_PJIK01000042.1 GCF_002929275.1 Arthrobacter sp. ZGTC131 | reverse complement strand
ACGGTGGGGATGCTGCCCGTGTGGGTGCCGCCGTGGTGGGAGTCGGGGTCCGGGCATGAATCGGCGCAGTCATGTTTCGTGACGAGGTCGAATTGAACGCCGCCGTGTTGTTCCACGCCGGTTCGTATGGCGCGTTCGACGACGGATGTGGCCAGGCGCCGTCGCAGGGAGAGCGGATCGCGACGGAGGTCCTTGGCGAGGGCAAAGCAGAGCAGGAGCATGACGACGATGAACGGTAGCGCTGCGACGATGGTGATGCGTTGCAGGCCGGCCAAGGCCTCCGAGGGTTCGTCGCCGCCGGCCAGCAGCATGACCGCCGCCACGGCGCCGGTGAGGCTGCCCCAGAAGATCACTACTCCGCGGCGGGGGTGCTCGGCGCCGTTGGAGCTGAGCGATCCCATCACGATCGAAGCAGCATCGGCGCCGGTGACAAAGAAGATCGCCACCAGGACCATGGCCAGCACGATGACACCAGCAGTGAGCCAGCCGGGCATGCCGAGGTTCTTGACCAGGTCGAAGAGTGCACCGTCGAAGTTGACGGACGAGACGCCGTCGACCGTTGTTACCAGCCCGGGCGTGCCTGCCTTATCGGCTTCCTGCTGGACGTGGAAAGCGGCTCCGCCGAAGATACCAAACCAGATCACGCTGACGACGCTGGGCACCAGCAGCACGCCGGTGACGAACTGGCGGATGGTGCGGCCGCGGCTGATGCGGGCAATAAACATGCCTACGAAGGGCGTCCAGGAGATCCACCAGGCCCAGTAGAAGATGGTCCAACCCGTCATCCAGCTCCGCAGGGCCTCATCGCCGACCGCTTCGGTCCGGGACGACATCTCGGCCAGGTCGCGGGCGTAGTCGCCAACGGCGGACGGGATCAGGTTGAGGATGAACAGGGTGGGCCCGGCAATGAAAACGATGAGTGCGAGGACGACGGCCAGGACCATGTTGATGTTGGAGAGCCACTGGATGCCGCGGCTGATGCCGGAGACGGCCGAAGCGACGAAGCAGAAGGTCAGGACGGCGACGATCCCCACAAGCACGGGAGTGCCGATTTCGCCGAACCAGCCGTTGGAGGTCATGCCGCTGCCGATCTGCAGGGCGCCGAGGCCCAGGGAAGCGGCCGTACCAAAGAGGGTGGCGAAAATGGCCAGGATGTTGATGAACTTCCCGAGCGGGCCTTCTACCATCCTGATGCCAAAGAGCGAGGTGAAGGCCGCGGAGACCAGTTGCCTGCGGCCCAGGCGGTAGGTGCCGTACGCCATGGCAATGCCGACCACTGCATACATTGCCCAGGGGTGCAGGGTCCAGTGGAAGATCGAGGTGGCCATGGCCGTCTGGATGGCTGCGGGGGTGCGGCCGTCCACGGTTCCGGGCGGGGGAGAAATGTAGTGGTAAAGCGGTTCGGCTACGCCGTAGAACATCAGTCCGATGCCCATGCCGGCGGCGAACATCATCGCGACCCACGAGACGGTACGGAATTCGGGCTTCTCGCCGTCCTTCCCCAGCGGGATGTTGCCGAACTTGCCGAGGGCCAGCCACAGGACAAAGACGACGAACAAGGAAGCCAGGACCATAAAGAGCCAGCCGGTGTACTCCATGACCCAGTTCAGGGCAGTAGTGGAGGTAGAGGCGAGGCTGTCACGGCCCACAAAGCCCCAGACCACAAAGGCGATGGCGATGACGCCGGTGATCCCGAACGTTACCTTGTCGAGCGTGAGCGAGTGGTTCCGGCGCAAAGAGACGGCCTGCTCGGTCCTGGCACTACGCAGCTCTTCCAGGATCTGCTCATACTCTTCGACGTCCGGCAGTGGTGCTGCCTCTCCGTCCCTCGGATCGAGGACAGCGG
>NZ_PJIK01000041.1 GCF_002929275.1 Arthrobacter sp. ZGTC131 | reverse complement strand
ATGGATCTGAAGCTTGAAGCATTGTTCGTTCCCGTTTCCGACGTCGACCGCGCCAAGGCGTTCTACGAATTGCTGGACTTCCGGGTGGACCTTGATTACATCGCAAGTGAGGACTACAGGGCGGCGCAACTGACCCCGCCCGGCTCAAAGGCGTCAATCATTATTGGCAAGGGCATCACCACCGCCGCACCAGGCTCACTCCAGAACACAATTCTGGCCGTCTCAGACATCCTCGCAAGCAGGGCGGATCTCGTGGAAAAGGGCGTCGATGTCTCCGAAGTATTCCACTACGCGGACGGCTTCATCCTCAACGTGGACCACCAGTACCGGCTGGCGGGCCTGCACCCGGACCGCGCCGACTACCTGTCCTTCGCCTCCTTCAACGACCCGGACGGCAACAGCTGGCTCCTTCAGGAACTCAACACCCGGCTGGCCGGACGATGAACACGAACACCGGCTCCGCCGAATATGACCTGATCGTGCTTGGCGGCGGCGCCGTCGGGGAAAACATTGCCGACCGCGCCGTGCAGGGCGGCCTGACCGCAGTGATCGTCGAAAACGAGCTCGTCGGGGGCGAATGCTCCTACTGGGCATGCATGCCCTCAAAGGCGCTGCTGCGCTCCGCCCAGGTACTGCGCGCAGCCCGGCTAGTCCCCGGGGCCGCGCAGGCCGTCACCGGAGACCTGGACGTGAAAGCCGTGCTGGCACGCCGGGACTCCTTCGCCAGCAACTGGTCCGACAAGGGGCAGGTGCAGTGGCTGAAGAGTGCCGGCATTGGACTGGTCCGTGGCCACGGCCGCCTCACCGGAGCCAAGCAGGTCACCGTCACCGCCTACGACGGCACCATCACCGAACTGACTGCCCGCCATGCCGTGGCCGTGACGACGGGCTCAGACGCGTTCATCCCGAATATCGAGGGGCTGCGCGAGGCCCGCCCGTGGACCAGCCGCGAAGCAACCAGCGCCCGGTCGGTTCCTGAAAGTCTTGCCATCATCGGCGGCGGCGTTGTTGGTGCCGAGATGGCAACGGTTTTTGCCTCCTTTGGCACGGCAGTAACCCTGATCTCCCTCGATGGACTGCTCACCGGCATGGAACCGTTCGCGGGTGAGATGGTCGCGGAATCCCTCCGCGAGCAAGGTGTCCACGTCATGCTCGATACGAAAACCACCCGCGTCACCCGCGACGAAAGCGGTGCGGTCCTCGTCGAGACCGCGGACGGCAAAACAATCAGGTCCCAGGAAGTTCTCGTCGCGACCGGCCGTACGCCACGTACCGGTGACATCGGCCTCGATTCCGTCGGGCTTATCCCCGGCGGTTGGATCGAGACCGACGACACCCTGCTGGTTCCGGGCTTCGACTGGCTCTACGCGGCCGGTGACGTGACGAAGCGTGCGCTGCTCACCCACCAAGGGAAGTACCAGGCCCGTGCGGCCGGCGATGTCATCGCCGCCCGCGCCACCGGAGCACCAGTGTCGGACGCACCCTGGGGAACCCACGTGGCCACTGCGGACCACCAGGCCGTCCCGCAGGTCACCTTCACCGAACCGGAAATCGCCTCCGTGGGCCTCACGGCCGCGGCTGCCCGTCAGCGCGGGTATGACATCCGCGTGGTCGACTACGAACTCGGACACGTCGCCGGCGCCAGCGTGCGCGCCGACGGCTACACCGGAACCGCCCGAATGGTCGTCGACGAAAAGCGGAAAGTCCTGCTCGGCGTAACCTTCGCCGGCCCCGACGTGAGCGAACTCCTGCAGGCCGCAACCATCGCCCTGGTATCAGAAGTTCCGCTCGACCGCCTCTGGCATGCCGTACCGGCCTACCCCACCGTCAACGAGATCTGGCTCCGGCTTCTCGAAACCTACGGGCGCCCCTCC
>NZ_PJIK01000040.1 GCF_002929275.1 Arthrobacter sp. ZGTC131 | reverse complement strand
CGTGGCTGCAGGAGAAGATACCTCCCATATCCTCAGCGGGTTGACTAACCAGCTGCCTGATCGTGATCCGGAAGAGACCGCCGAGTGGGTTGAGTCCCTGGATTCGCTGATCAGGGAACAGGGCACCGAGCGTGCCCAATACATCATGCGCAGTCTCCTGCAGCGTGCCGGCGCCCAGAGCGTCGGGGTTCCGATGGTCACCACCACGGACTATGTGAACACCATCCCGGCGGACCAGGAAGCGGAGTTCCCGGGCAACGAGGAGTTCGAGCGCCGCTACCGGGCGTACATGCGCTGGAACGCCGCGGTGATGGTGCACCGGTCCCAGCGCCCCGGCATCGGGGTGGGCGGGCACATCTCCACCTACGCCGGGGCCGCGACCCTGTACGAGGTCGGCTTCAACCACTTCTTCCGCGGCAAGGACCACCCCGGCGGCGGGGACCAGGTCTTCTTCCAGGGCCACGCCTCCCCGGGCATGTACGCCCGGGCCTTCATGGAGGGCCGGCTGACCGAGCAGGACCTGGACGGGTTCCGGCAGGAGAAGTCCAAGGCCGGGCACGCCCTGTCCTCCTACCCGCACCCGCGGCTGATGCCCGAGTTCTGGGAATTCCCCACCGTCTCGATGGGCATCGGGCCGATGAACGCGATCTACCAGGCCCAGTCCAACCGGTACCTGCACAACCGCGGCCTGAAAGACACCGCCGAGCAGCAGGTCTGGGCGTTCCTGGGCGACGGCGAAATGGACGAGCCCGAATCCCGCGGCCTGCTCCAGCTCGCCGCGAACGAGAACCTGGACAACCTGAACTTCGTGATCAACTGCAACCTCCAGCGCCTCGACGGGCCGGTGCGCGGCAACGGCAAGATCATGCAGGAACTCGAGGCGTTCTTCCGCGGCGCGGGCTGGAACGTCATCAAGGTCGTCTGGGGCCGGGAGTGGGACGAGCTGCTGACCCGCGACTCGGACGGGTCGTTAGTGAAGATCATGAACGAAACCCCGGACGGGGACTACCAGACCTACAAGGCCGAATCCGGCGGGTTCGTCCGCGAACACTTCTTCGGCAAAACCCCGCAGACCAAGGACATGGTCGCGGACCTCAGCGATGACCAGATCTGGAACCTCAAGCGCGGCGGCCACGACTACCGCAAGGTCTACGCCGCGTACAAGGCAGCCACTGAATTCAAGGGCAAGCCCACCGTGATCCTGGCCAAAACGGTCAAGGGCTACGGACTCGGCCCGCACTTCGAAGGCCGCAACGCCACCCACCAGATGAAAAAACTCACCCTCGACGACCTCAAGAAGTTCCGCGACCACCTGCGGATCCCGGTCACGGATGAGCAGCTCGAAAAGGATCCGTACCAGCCGCCGTACTTCCACCCGGGTACGGACGCGCCGGAAATCCAGTACATGATGGAACGCCGCGCCGCGCTCGGCGGTAGCGTGCCGGAACGCCGCGCCAAGCACTCCGACATCGCGCTGCCGGAGGCCAAGACGTATGACGTGGCCAAGCGGGGTTCGGGCAAGCAGCAGGCCGCCACCACCATGGCCTTCGTCCGCCTGCTCAAGGACCTGATGCGGGATAAGAACTTCGGCAAGCACATCGCGCCGATCATCCCGGATGAGGCGCGCACGTTCGGCATGGACGCGTTCTTCCCGACGGCGAAGATCTACAACCCCAAGGGCCAGAACTACCTGTCCGTGGACCGGGACCTGGTCCTGGCCTACAAGGAATCCGCCCAGGGCCAGCTGATCCACCCCGGCATCAACGAAGCCGGCGCCGTCGCAGCCTTCACCGCCGCCGGCACCGCCTACGCCACCCACGGCGTGCCGCTGGTCCCGGTCTACGTGTTCTACTCCATGTTCGGCTTCCAGCGCACCGG
>NZ_PJIK01000003.1 GCF_002929275.1 Arthrobacter sp. ZGTC131 | reverse complement strand
GAACCCGGAAGCTAAGACCCACAGCGCCGATGGTACTGCACCCGGGAGGGTGTGGGAGAGTAGGTCACCGCCGGACAACCATTAGGTCGAGAGCCCCAACCACACACGGTTGGGGCTCTCCCGCATTTAACCCCCTTCCACCTGCCCGGCCCGCCACAACGCTCTCCCACCTCCCGCACCCCTTAGCGTGTCCCTCTCCCCCTACCTGTCGCGTAGAACGGGACGCTCTCCCACTACCTGTCGCCCGGAACGGGACGCACTCTCACTACCTGTCGCCCGGAACGGGACGCTCTCCCGCCACCCCCCCCGGCGCCGGCCGGCACCCGGGCAAGCACACCGCCGTCGCCACCGGCCACTGATAGAGCGTCCGTGACTATCCGGCACGGAGTGACAGAGCGTCGCAGTGGAAGCCCGGGAGGTGGCAGAGGGTTCGGACTCGCTCAACCCAGCGCCCTACCCACCGCAGTCTCGTGCCGCACGCCCAAAACCGGATCGTGCGCCCAAACGCGGCAAGCCGCCGTCGTGCCTCCCACGGCCAGGGTCCCGCAGCGGGGCCTTAACATCGTCCGCTGTGGGCGGAATTCGGCGGAAAACCCCCGAAATTCCGGTGATTTAGGTCAAAAAGTCGCGGAAACACGCGGAATTTGTCCCCCTCACGGGTGCAAGCTGGTAAGTTTTCGAACAGTGGCTTGTTCGCATGCCGTGTGCAGGCTCCAGAAATCCAAAGCGTCCAGGAGGACATAAATGGCTAAGAACCGTAGTGAACTTGTTGCAGAGGTAGCAGGCAAGGCCGGCACCAGCCAGGCAGCCGTCAACTCCGTGCTCGATGCACTGTTCGAGGTTTTCGAATCTTCCGTCGCCTCCGGCGAGAAGATCACCATCCCGGGCTGGCTCGCAGTTGAGCGCACCGACCGCGCCGCCCGCACTGGCCGCAACCCGCAGACCGGCGAAACCATCCAGATCGCAGCTGGCCACAGCGTCAAGCTGACCGCTGGCTCCAAGCTGAAGGCTGCTGTTTCCAACAAGAAGTAGTCTTCTCGGCAGCTCAGGCGGAGCGGCAACCACACGGTTGCCGCTCCGCCTGCTTTTAACCCTGATTCGCCGCACCCCCGATTCGCCGCAACCCTGAACCGCCGCAACCCCCGATTCGCGGCGCAGGCAGCGGTAGCGGACAATGGATAAGTGCCCTCAGCAGCAAAATCCCGTATTCCACAGCCTGCGCCCGATCCGGGAACGCAGAGCCAGGCTGACGCGGCCTTCGGTATTCCCCGGCCGTGGCAGTTGGCCGGACTGGCTGCGCTCTTCGTAGGGTTGGCGGCCGCACTGCTGTTCTCCGGGGCCGCGGCGGCACGCGAGGTATCCGACCCCGGAGCGTTGGTGCGCTGGGGCCTTCCCGTCAGCAAGGCGATCCACAACATCTCGCTTGCCACCGTTATCGGCGGGCTCATCTTCGCTGCCGGCATCCTGCCGTGGAAGCTTGGCGGCTCGCGTTCCAAGGACCAGGACGCGCCCGAGCACCCGGCCTTCACCCGCGCCCTTGCCATAGCAGCGGCCGCCGGTGTGGCGTGGACGCTGTCGGCAATCGCCGTGCTCGTGTTGACCTACTCGGACGTGGCTGGGCAGGGCATTTCCGGGGACGCCGAGTTCACCCGGGCCCTGGTCTACTTCATGACGGACATTGAGACAGGCCGGGCCTGGCTTGCCGTCACCATCATCGCCGCGGTGGTGACCACTGCCCTGTTCGGTGTGCGTTCCCTGACAGGTCTGGCGCTCACCTTGGTGCTGGCGCTGATCGGCCTCGTTCCGACTGCGCTGATTGGCCACTCCTCAAGCTCGGATGACCATGAGGGCGCCATCAACTCGCTCGGCCTGCACCTAGTAGGCGTCAGCGCCTGGGTTGGCGGCGTCATCATGCTCGCGCTGCTCTCGGGCATGCTGTCCGGCACGCGGAACCCGACCGGCACATCCAACGCCCTCCAGGCCGGCCGGGCGCCACAGCCCGTCCGGGCCCTCCAGCCCGGCGGCCGCGCGGACATCACCGAACCGACGCTCCGGCGCTTCTCCTCACTTGCCGGGTTCGCTTTCGTGCTGGTCTTCGCCTCGGGCGTGATCAACGCCAGCGTCCGCGTGACCAGCTGGGCCGATCTCTTCGGTTCGCCCTACGGCCAGCTGATCCTCGCGAAGTCTGCGGCCACGCTGGTGCTCGGCGGCATCGGGTTCATGCACCGGCAGTGGATCATTCCGCAGCTGGGACGCAAGGGCGCGGCCATGTCCTCGCGCCGGGTGCTGTGGCAGCTGCTTCTCATGGAGCTGCTCATCATGGGGGCAACCTCCGGCATTGCGGTGGCCCTCGGCCGCTCCGCGCCGCCCGAGCCCACCTCGTACGCTCCGGACGCCTCTCCGGCCTTCATCCTGTCCGGCTACGAGCTGCCCCCGGAGCTGACCCCGGAACGCTGGCTCTCCGAGTGGCGCCTGGACTGGTTGTGGATCACCGCAGCCCTCTTTGGACTAGTGTCCTACCTGCTCGGCGTGGCCAAGGTCCGTGCCCGCGGGGACAAATGGCAGTGGTTCAGGTCCATCAACTGGGTCATCGGACTGCTGGTGCTGACCTACATAACTTCCGGACCGCCGTCGGTCTATGGGCGCGTGTTGTTTTCAGCGCACATGGTGGACCACATGGCACTGACCATGGTGGCGCCGATCTTCCTGGTTCTCGGTGCACCGGTGACGCTCGCCCTGCGCGCGCTCCCCGCCAGGACCGACGGCTCCCGCGGACTCCGCGAGTGGCTGCTGCTCTTTGTGCATTCGAAGTTCTCCCAGCTGGTCACGCACCCGCTGTTCGCCGCGGCCAACTTCGCCGGTTCGATCGTGCTGTTCTACTACTCCGATGCTTTCGGCTTCGCGATGCGCGAGCATGTGGGCCACGAGCTGATGAACCTGCACTTCGCGCTGACCGGATACATCTTCGTGCTCAGCATGATTGGCACCGACCCGCTGCCGCGCCGGGCTCCGTTCCCGCTGCGGCTCGTGCTGCTGCTGGCCACCATGGGCTTCCACGCGTTCTTCGGCGTGGCCATCATGGGCGGTACCAACCTGCTCGCCGCCGACTACTTCGGCAACCTCGGCCGGACCTGGGGCCCGTCCGCGCTCCTGGACCAGCAAATGGGCGGAGCCGTGGCCTGGGGGATCGGCGAAGTGCCGACGCTGATGGTGGCGATCGGCGTCGCCATCATGTGGTCCAGGTCGGATGAACGCGAGACCCGCCGCACCGACCGGGCCGCGGACAGGAATAACGACGCCGATCTCACCGCTTACAACGATATGTTTGCCAAATTGGCTGAACGTGACGCCAAGCTGGCTGAACGCGACTCGAAGCTGGAAGGACGCTGATGAGCGAAACCGTACGCACCCACCACCGGGTCCGCGCCTCCGAACTGGTGGGCCGGAACTGGCTGAACACCGGCGGCAAGTCCCTGGACCTCCACGCCCTGCGCGGCAAGATTGTCCTCCTGGACTTCTGGACCTTCTGCTGCATCAACTGCCTGCACGTGCTGGATGAGCTCCGGCCGCTGGAGGAAAAGTACTCCGACGTCCTGGTTACCGTCGGCGTGCATTCGCCGAAGTTCGAGCACGAGGCCGATCCCGTGGCCCTTGCGGCTGCCGTGGAGCGCTACGAGATCCACCACCCGGTCCTCGACGATCCCGAGCTGGAAACCTGGAAGGCTTACACCGCCCGCGCCTGGCCCACCCTGGTGGTCATCGACCCCGAGGGCTACATTGTGGCCCACCTCTCCGGCGAAGGCCACGCCGACGGCCTCGCCGTGCTCATTCCGGAACTCATTGCCGAACATGACGCGAAGGGCACCCTGCACCGTGGCTCCGGCCCCTACGTGGCGCCGGAACCGACGTCGGGCACGCTGCGCTTCCCGGGGAAGGCCCTCTATCTTCCGGCCGGCCGCGGTTCTGCTGCCGGAAAGCCCGACGGCGGTGCTGCCGCCGGCTCAGATGCCGGCACCTGGCTGGTCACGGACACGGGCCATCACCGTGTCGTGGAGCTCGACACCGGCTTCCACACGGTGCTTGGCACGTTCGGCACCGGGACCAGGGGCCACGCTGATGGCCCGAGCGCCGACGTCGATTCCGTCAAGCCCACCGCAGAGTTCAACGAACCGCAGGGCCTGGTCCTCCTGCCGGAGGACGTGGCAGCGAAGACGGGCTACGACGTCGTAATTGCCGACTCCGTCAACCACCGCCTCCGCGGGCTGTCCCTCGCGGACGGAACCGTCACCACACTCGTTGGCAGCGGCGTGCAGCGCCTGCTGGAGACCGGACCGGCCCGCGTGGACGAGGATGCCGCCGGCTTTACCGGCCGCCTCAGTGAGCACCCGCTGGAGGTTTCCCTCAGCTCGCCCTGGGACGTTGTGTGGTCCGCCAAGCTCAACGCCGTGGTGATCGCCATGGCCGGCGTGCACCAGATCTTCAGCTTCGATCCGCTGACCGGAGCCGTATCGATCATCGCCGGCAACGGATTGGAAGGGCTGCTGGACGGACCCGCCCACGAGGCATGGTTCGCGCAGCCATCCGGCCTGGCCGAGGACGCCGACGGCAACATCTGGGTGGCCGACTCCGAGACATCAGCCCTCCGCAAGCTGGTGATCGCCGACGACGGAACGGTCACCGTTGAATCCGCCGTGGGCAAGGGCCTCTTCGACTTCGGCTTCCGAGACGGCGAGGCCTCCGAGGCGCGCCTCCAGCACCCGCTCGGCGTGACCGTGCTGCCGGACGGTTCCGTGGCTGTTGCCGACACCTACAACGGGGCGGTGCGCCGATACGACCCCGCCACAAAGACCGTGTCCACCCTCGCGCGCGGGCTGTCCGAGCCGTCCGACGTGATTGTGGACCACACGCAGGTTGCAGGTAAGGAGCCGCTGCTGGTGGTGGTCGAGGCCAACAAGCACCAGCTGGTCTACGTGCCCATCCCCAAGGAAGCGCAGCAGGTGGACGAGGGTGCGGTGCAGACGCACCGGCCCAAGAGCCCCGTCGCCGCGGGACCGCTGGAACTGACCGTCCGCTTCACGGCGCCCACCGGCCAGAAGCTTGATGACCGCTGGGGTGACCCCACGCAGCTGAAGATCTCCTCCACCCCTCACGAGTTGCTGGTGTCCGGCGGCGGGACCTCCGTGGGCCTGCTCCGCACGCTGGAACTGGCCTCTGACGTTCCCGAGGGCGTGCTGCACATTACGGCGCGCGCCGCGGCTTGTGACGGCCCGGAGACCGAGGACGGGGAGATCCCGGACCACGCGGCGTGCCACCTGTACCAGCAGGACTGGGGCATCCCGGTGGTGCTACAGGCCGACGGCGACACCGAGCTGGTGCTGGACCTCCGCGGCATGGACTAAGGCCGCGCCGCTTATTCCCCCGCCGCTAGCAAAGGGCTGCTGCCTATGACCGCCTGAAACTGGGTGTCACGGGCAGCAGCCTTTTGTGCGTCCACAGGTCGCCCGAGCCCGGCGATAAGCGGATAGTCTGGCGCCCGAGCGCCTAAAGGCTGCAGTGAGTGACGCCTCGCCCGTCCACATAGGGCAATTCACTGGTGCCGCTGTGGGCGCGGCCGCGGGCACCATGTCGTCATGGATGTAGTCAGAGCCCTAACTATTTGCGGCGGCGCTGCGCGGCGGCCTGCGTTAGCCAAACTTGGGGTCAGCGATGCCGCTTTAAGAAGGGCGGTCCGCGCGGGAATTCTTCAGCCGGCTCGTGGACTTTATGCACTTCCAGATGCGCTTCCCGGTGACGTCACGCTGCTAGTTCGGCGCCAGCTGCTTACCTGCGTCAGTGCCGCCCCGTTCTACCGGCTGTGGACTGTGGGGGCTTCCGGTCCGCTGCATGTTCATCACAGCCGCGGCACAGCTGTTGAACACCAGGTGGCGCATCGCGAACTCCATCTGCCGCCCCATGCGTATCGGCCTGTGGCTGCCCTTGGCGACGTGCTGATCCATGCGCTGCGGTGCCTGCCGCCTCGGGAGTCACTCGTGATGGTCGAATGCGCGGTGGGACGGGGCGACATGACCGTGGCATTCCTGCAGGAGCTGCTGCCCGGTAAGCGTAACGGCATAGCCCGCGACGTTCTCCAGTGGGTTGACCGCGGGGCTGAATCCCTGCTGGAGACCTTAGCCAGAACAGCGTTCCGGCAGGCAGGGATTCTGGTGGAGCCGCAGGTGTACATCGAAGGGGTCGGCTATGTGGACCTGCTGCTGGACGGCTGGTTGGTGGTGGAGCTGGATGGCCGACACCACGGCGATTGGGCGCAGGTGAAGAAGGTCCACCGCGGGAACAATAGATCCGTGGTCCAGGGCTACACGGTGCTCCGGTACTACTACGCGGACGTAATCCATCGGCCGGATGAAATGGTGGCAGAGGTCCTGTCCGTCCTGGCCGGACGGCCGTCCGGCGGTCTGCCGCCACGCCCAGCCGCTTTTTGACTAGTTTGAAGAGCATGTTCCCCGAAATGACGGGGTTCGCCGCGGGCGTGGGCCCAAAAACCTTCATTGCGTGACGCGGCAGCCCGGCCAAAGCGGTCCGACCAAGCCGAGCCGGCCCGGCGGCCTTAGAAGCTCAGGAGCGGGGTGACCCTGATGGTGTCGCCCTCGATGTCCAGGCGCGTGGTGAAGCTGAAGTCGTGGATCTCATTCAGCGCGGAAACTCCCCCGGTGAAGAGGTCCACCTGTTCGGCGTTGATCCTGGCCTTGCCGTCAAGGGGGGCCACCACCCATTTGCCGTCGAACGGTTCAATGCTGATCTTCGGGTACTCGGTGATGCTCCACTTGATGGTCCCGTCCACCACCCGGTTGTTGGTGGCGTGGTAGAACGGGCAGTCCGGCTGAAGCCTTTGCTGCTTGTCGGCCTCGGCGGCGCACTTGTCAAGGAATTCCTTGACCCGGGTGGCCACTGCCTGGTTCAGCTCATCCGTTGCCTGGGTCAGGAGGTTCAGCGGTGCCGTGGGAGCGTCCCGCCCGGACACGGTGGCCCTGGTCGGAGGCGCCGAGAAAAACTGCCCGTTCAGGGATGCCTCGTATTCGCCGGGGTAGAACACAGCGAATGTGTTGCGGCCGCCGGGCATGTTCACCGGTACGCCGTTGACTGTGGCCTCGTTGGAGTTCACCACGGTGACGTCTACCGTGGGCAGCGGTGCAGGCACGAACGCCCATTTGTGGAAGAACAGCCATTCGGTACCGGTGCTCTCCAGCAGGAACTCGGTGCGCAGCCGGCTGCCGTCGATGGTGTAGTCCATGGGCACCATGACCCGGTTGCCGGTACGTGCTTCGGCGCCGCCGAGCTTCACGTTCGTGATGCGTGAGGCCGACGTCTGCAGCGCTGTGCCGTCGAGCATCGCGGGGTCGGCATCCGGCACGGAAGCGCGGAGCAGGCCCAGAGCGCGCTCGCCCTCGCCCTTCTGCAGTGCCTCCAGATACTCGCGCACTGGCTGCTGCGGACTGGCCACCGAGCTGTTCACAAGGTTGACCGAGACGATGGCTCCGGCCACGGCAAGCATCAGGCCCAGCAGCCACCCGGCCGCTGTCCTCACCAACGCTTGACTCATCTGCACGCACCTTACGTTACCTGCAAGTGCCGCGAACGCAGGAGTAACAGGTGCCGCCGTGACGCCGGGCTAGCGTGAAAAAGCGCCCGACGGCGGGGCGTCACCGCCCGGGCGGGCACGCCGCGGCGCTAACGGCGGCGCCGGGACGACGTGCCAAAAACACCCCGCAGGAGTTCCCGGCCCAGCTGGGTTCCCATGGAGCGGACCATGCTTTTCAGCCCGCCGCCGAGGGCCCCGCCGAGGGCGCCGGTGATGTCTTCCGTCATGCCGCCGCCGGCCGGGGGAGCGGAGCGCGGTGCTGGCGGTGACGGTTCGCGCCGCTCGGACGCGGGCCTGCTGCTAGGCCGCCCCAGGATCTCCTCTTCGATGCGGCGGGCATCGGCGTCGACGCCCTGAGTGTCGAGGCTGCCGGGAACGAAGACCTCGGCGGAGGGAGCCGGCGGCTGACCCGGTGCTGCGGCGCCCGTGGAGGCCGCGGCCTTGCCAGAGAGCTTCTCGTACGCTGAGACGTTGTCCACTGCGGTGCCGTACTTGGTGAGCAATGCCGATCCCGCCACCGTGCTCTTGATCAGTTCATCGGCGCTGGGTCCCATGACGGACTCCGGCGCGCGCAGGCGGGTCAATGCCACGGGCGTGGGCGCACCCCTCTCGTTCATCACGGTGACCACCGCCTCGCCAATGCCGGCCGACGTAAGCGTCTCCTCGAGGTCGTAGTCGCTGAGCGGGAACGTGGAGACGGTGGCCTTGAGCGCCTTGGCGTCCTCCGGCGTGAACGCCCTCAGCGCGTGCTGGACGCGGTTGGCGAGCTGGCCCAGGACGTCGGCCGGAACGTCCTTCGGCGTCTGCGTGACAAAGAAGATGCCCACGCCCTTGGAACGGATGAGCCGGACCGTGGTGGTGATGGCCTCGAGAAACGCCTTGGACGCGTCATTGAAAAGCAGGTGGGCCTCGTCCAGGAAGAACACGAGCTTGGGCTTGTCGAGGTCGCCGGCCTCGGGCAGGTCTTCGAAGAGATCCGCCAGCAGCCACATCAGGAAGGTGGAGAAGACCATGGGCTTGGTCTGCAGGGTGGGCAGCTCAAGGCAGCTGATGACGCCGCGCCCGTCCGGGGCGGTGCGGAGGAGCTCCGCGGTGTCGAACTCGGGCTCGCCGAAGAAGCGTTCCATGCCCTGCGCTTCGAGGGTCACCAGCTCACGGAGGATGACGCCGGCAGTGGCCTTGGACAAGCCGCCCAGTTCCTTGAGCGACTCCTTGCCTTCGTCTGACGTGAGGAACTGGATGACGGAGCGGAGGTCCTTCAGGTCGATCAGTTCGAGGTTGTTCTTGTCAGCGAAGTGGAACACCAGCTGGAGGCTGGACTCCTGGGTGTCGTTGAGTTCCATGATGCGGGAGAGCAGGATGGGCCCGAACGATGTGATGGTGGCCCGCACCGGGATGCCGTTGCCGTCTCCGCCGAGGGCCAGGAACTCCACCGGAAACGTCTTGCCGGCCCACTGCTGGCCGATGCCTTCGGTCCGCGCCTTCAGTTTCTCGCTTCCGGTGGCGGCCGTGGCGAGACCTGAGAGGTCGCCTTTGATGTCGGCCAGGAAGACGGGGACACCCGCGGTGGAGAGCTGCTCGGCCATCATGTGCAGGGTGACGGTCTTGCCCGTGCCGGTCGCGCCTGCCACGAGGCCGTGCCTGTTCATCATGGACAGCGGCAGCCGCACGGGAGCGTCCTTGTGGAGCTCGCCGTCTACGATGGCGGCTCCCAGCTCGATGGTGGCGCCCTCCAGGACGTAGCCTTTCTGGATCGTGGCGACTTTATCAGCAGTGGATTTGTTGGCCATGCCGATAGCTTAGCCGCGGCCGCCCAGAACTTGCGGAAAAGCCAGGAACCAGCCGCAGCGGAAAACCGAGTACTGCGCCCATGAAGCAGGTACGGACATACCGAAATTCGAGTGGAATCCACTCGTGATCTTCTGCGCGTGCACCCCTAGCCTCGGAATTACATCTGCGGTCAATGGTGGCCACATCTTGCGAGGAGGCGCGGCAGTGAATTTTTCGAACCGAAGGAGTTCCGGGCGGAGAACGAAGGACGGGCCCGGAACGGGGTGCTGGTCCGCCACGTCCGCCGGAGGCGCCGGCAGGACCTTCCTGGCTGCCGTCACGGCGGGCGGGCTGCTCCTGTCCGCGGCGGGTGTGGCGAAGGCGGACGATGTCTTCAACAGCCTTGATACGAGCGTTGACGCGGTCGCCGAGATCATGTCGGTGAACGTGGGCGGTGCTGCAAAGACGACGACACTGGCGATCGTCCCGACGAACGATCCGGGCAAGAACGGCTGCAACCTGACCGGCAGCACCACCCTGACCCTGAGCCTGGCATCGAGCAATCCGGCGGCAGCGACCGTCAGCCCCTCGTCCGTGACATTCACAGCCTGTGGTAACACGAAGCTGGTGACGGTCACCCCGGTGGCAGCTGGCACCGCTACAATCAGCGCCACCCAGACCTTCAACAACACCGGCGGAACCTTTGACCTTGCCCCGGCCACGTTCACCGTCGATGTGGCGGCCCCCGCGCCGGCGAACACTGCCCCCTCGGTCACAGTGGCGGGCGTAATGACCGGCGAGTCCTATGCCAAGGGCGCCGTCCCCGCAGCATCCTGCAACGTGGCCGACGCCGAGGATGGGGACAGAACGGTCGCTGCAGCACTCAGCGGCATTACAGGTCCTGACGCAGCGGACGGCATCGGCCAGCAGACAGCGAGCTGCAGCTACATCGACGGCGGCGGGCTCACCGCCAGCGGCTCAGCCACCTACAGCATCGTGGACCCCAGCGGTCCGCAGATCAGCTACACCCTGGACCCGGGGACACCCAACGGCCTCAGTGAGTGGTTCACCGTGCCGCTGATCCTCAGCTGGACGGTGGCCGATCCCGAGTCGCCATCCTCATTGATCACCAACGGCTGCGAGGACCAGTCCATTTCGGCGGACCAGGTGAAAATCGCGTACACCTGCTCTGCGACCAGCGCCGGCGGCTCCACCTCCAAGAACACTGTGCCCGTGGGCCTTGACGCCACCGCTCCCGCAGTAAGCTACGCCGGGGCAGAAGGACCCGTCGGCAACAACGGCTGGTTCAGGGGGCCCGTGACGGCTACGTTCACGGGCGTCGACGCAACATCCGGCCCCGCCACCCAATCCGCGAGCGAAACAACAGCCGCAGGCGCCGAAGGAGCGGACATCGAGGTCAGGAGCCCGGTGTTTAGTGACACCGCAGGCAACGCCTCCGCCCTTGGCGCGGTAATCCAAAGCTTCAAGGTTGACGGGACGGCGCCGGTGGTGGCGTACTCGGAAGCTGACAGGGAGCCGAATGCCAAGGGCTGGTACAAGGCACCCGTCACGGCGACGTTCACCGGAACTGATGCGGTTTCGGGGCCGGCTGTAGCGACCCAGACCGCAACATCCGCAGGAGAGGGAGCCTCCGTCGTCGTTAGCAGCCCGGTCTTCGCGGACCTTGCAGGCAATGCCTCCGAGGCGGGCACGCCGTCCGCAAGCTACAAGATCGACCTCACGGCGCCGTCCGTTTCGTTCACGAGCCTCAGCGGCACGGAAGGCGCGAACGGCTGGTACACCGGCCCGGTCACGGCGACGTTTACCGGAACGGATGCACTGTCAGGGCCGGAATCGGCGGTCAAGACAACGGTGTCCAGCGGGGAAGGCGCCGGCATGGTCCTGGCCAGTCCGGCGTTCACGGATGACGCGGACAACGCGACTTCCGCCGGCGCAGTGTCCAGCGCGGCCTTCAAGGTGGACCTCACGGATCCTGCTGCCAGCTTCGACTCAGTTCTGGCGGACGCGTACTTCAGGTCCCTCGGCACTCAGCCCACATGCACCGCCACGGATGCAGTTTCAGGTCCGGCTAGCTGCGCCGTGACCGGCTACTCAGCGGAAGTGGGCACCCACACGTTGACGGCCACGGCCACCGACAATGCGGGGCGCACGTCCGTCGCTACACAGACCTACACGGTGAAAGCCTGGGAGCCCAAGGGGTTCTACCAGCCCATCGACATGGGCGGCGTTCTCAACACAGTGAAGGCGGGAAGCACCGTACCTGCCAAATTCGAGGTGTTCGCCGGCACCACAGAACTGACGGACACCAGCATTGTGAAGATGGGAGTCCGGCAGATCGCGTGCAGCCCGCTGGCAATCCAGGACGGAATCGAGATCACGGCGACCGGAAATACCTTCTTGAGGTACGACTCGACGGGTGGCCAGTACATCTATAACTGGCAGACGCCGAACATGCCGGGAGCCTGCCTCCAGCTCAGCATGACGTCAGCCGACGGTTCCCACATCGAAGCCAACTTCAAGCTGAAGTAGCTTCGCTGCGGGCTGGGGCAAGCAAGTAGAGCAGATGGGCTAGAACGCGGGAAGGGGCAGCCGGAAACGGCGGCCCCTTCCTCCGTGTCCGGCGCCACGGCGACATCCAGAAATATCCCGAGTGCCGCCGTCGTTGTCGCCAGTGTGCCTGTTCCGCCACCGGAACTGGCCGCCACCACGCTCCGCTACGAAAGGCCGGCCCTCCGTGACTGTTCCGCTCTCCATTCTTGACCTTGCGACCATCGGCAAGGGCCAGACGGCGGCGGAGAGTTTTGCCGGCAGCGTCGCCATGGCCCAGCTTGCCGAGAAACTCGGCTACCGGCGGGTCTGGTACGCCGAACACCACAACATGTCCTCGATTGCGTCCTCGGCCACGAGCGTCCTGATTGCGCACGTTGCCGCGAAGACGGAGACCATCCGTCTCGGCGCGGGCGGCGTGATGCTCCCCAACCACTCGCCGCTCACCATTGCCGAGCAGTTCGGAACGCTGGAGACCCTGCACCCTGGACGCATCGACCTTGGGCTTGGCCGCGCCCCGGGCAGCGACCAGAACACCATGCGTGCGCTCCGCCGCGACCCCCAGTCGGCGGACACCTTCCCGCAGGACGTCCTGGAACTGCAGGGCTACCTGAGCGGCCCCACCCGTATCCAAGGTGTCGAGGCAACGCCGGGCAAGGGCACCAACGTGCCCCTGTACATCCTGGGTTCCTCCCTGTTCGGAGCCCGGCTCGCAGCCCAGCTGGGCCTGCCTTTCGCTTTCGCCTCCCACTTCGCACCGAATGCGCTGCAGGACGCCGTGGCCATCTACCGCCGGGAATTCAAACCCTCCGAGCAGCAGGATTCGCCCCACGTCATCGCCGGCGTCAACGTGATTGCCGCGGATTCAGCATCGGAAGCGCAGGAGACCTTCCGCGACACCCTGCGAGCCCGCGTATCGCTGTTCTTCGGCGGCGGGCGGCAGTTCACGGACGACGAAGCGGACATGATCCTCGACTCCCCGCAGGGGCAGCACGTGTCCCAGATGATGAAGTATTCCGCGGTCGGTACGCCGGACGCCGTGACGGACTACCTGGACGGTTTCGCCAAGCACGCCGATGCCGACGAGCTCATCGTTGCTCACCAGAGCACCGGGACCGAGACGCGGCTCCGGTCGGTGGAGCTGCTGGCCCACGCCGCCGGGCTGGCCCGCGTCTAGGCCCTTAGGAAAATATATTGAGGCCCTCCACGAGCAGCGCCCGAGACCTGAACCTGCAGGTCAGCGTGCTCTGAAGGGAGTTTGCCCTGGATAAATGACGGTTGAAATTGCCGTTATTCAATCGAGATCTTTTGACTTCTGCGGCGGGCAGAACTTAGCTTTAACTCCGCAAGGTCTCAATTTCTTCCGTAATGGGCTTACCCGCCCTAATTCCGGGTGCTTTACAAGTTTCCGCACGCAAGTGCAGATGCTGTGGCTAGCTGGTCCAATGTAGCGGTCTCAAAATCACTACACCTGACAACCTCAACCCCGCGCGGGTGAGGTTCTTCGGCGCGCCTGATTCAGAAATCCACGGGATGGAATGCGATCAGCTCCGTTCACAATCAGACCCAGGTAAAAATATGAAGATCAAGTCCACTGCCGCAGCCGTACTCATGAGCTGCCTCATGGTCAGCGGCCTGGTTGCAGGCGTCTCGGCCCCGGCTTCCGCCGCGGGCACCACCTACTATGTCAGCGCTGCCGGCAGCGACAGCAACGCGGGCACGTCAACCGCGGCACCCTGGAAGTCCCTGACTAAGGTCAGCCAGACTGTCCTCAAGCCCGGAGACACCGTCAGTTTCCGCAAGGGCGACAGCTGGACCGGCGGCATCGTGAGCGCCCAGAGCGGCACGTCCACGGCCCCCATCACGTTCAACAGCTACGGCGCCGGCACTGCGCCCACGGTGACCGGCGGCAAGTCGGGAAACTGCATCAGGATCAACGGCGGCTACACCACGGTAGACGGACTGCGCGCCGTCTCGTGCGGCTATGCGGGCATCAGCGTCACCGGCGACCGCAACCTTGTTCGGAACTCCAGCGCCTCCAACAACGCAGTTGGCCTCAAGATCAGCTCCGGTTCCGATTTCGGTAAGTACACGGGGAATTCCCTGACAAACAACAACGTCATGAATGTGAATACCCCCGGCACAAATTGCGGAACGGCGTCTGCCTTGAACTGCGGCGATGACTCCGGTGCGTTCGGTGTTCTGATCAACGGCAACGACAATGAGTTTTCCGGCAATACCGTCAGCGGTTCCACCGCCAAGTCCTACGATTACAACCAGGACGGCGGCGCCTTTGAAATCTACAATGGCAACCGCAACAGCATTCACCACAATGTGTCCGTGGACAACAACAGCTTCTCCGAACTCGGGAAGTCATCGGGCACAGCGGACGGCAACACCTACCGCTACAACCTGATCCGCTCCACCTGCGGGGCCAACTGCTCCGAGGCGACCGGGCTGATCGCCCGCGGAGCCGGCACTTCCTACGGACCCACCAACGGCACGGTCTTTGAGTTCAACACGGTCTACCTGACCGGTGCTGTGTCCCAGGCTGTTGTGTGCCACGCGACCTGCCCGTCCTCAACGGTGGTCCGGGCCAACATCCTGGTGGGCGTCAAGAACTCCCTGTACATGAACGGCTCGGGCTGGACCGAGAAGCAGAATGTCCTGAACGGCCCGACGAACATCACGCCGAACAGCACCACCAGCAAGGCGCCTGCAGGTTTTGTCAGCGCTCCCACCAATCTGCGCCTGACCAGCACCAGCCCGGCGATCGACCGGGCCGGGACCAGCGCCTACACCCTGGACCTGGCCGGTGCCCCGGCCGCCCAGAACGGCGACTGCGCCGGAACCGCCGCCGCAGATTCGGGCGCCTACGAGTTCGATTCGACGGCCTGCTAGCCCCAAGCACTGGCACCAAAGAAGTTCCGGGTCCGCCCGGGTCGCGTTCACCGTGGCCCGGGCGGACCTTTTTTGCGCCGCCTGCGGCTCCGCCGCCACCACGCTGGTGAGGAAGCTTCACCGCCACCGCGCTGGTGGCTACCGCTACCCCGTTCATGCGGAATTAGAGGGGAGCTCCGGCGAAGTTACACGACCGCAACGAGCGGGATATTCAGGGGAAACGGCTGCGGCTGACACTGAAGGGGTCCAGAACCGATTGGGGATGATCCGAAGGATCCGCGCATGCCAACTCCGCTCAACCAGACGGTGGCCGATTCCGCACTACTGACAAAGTCCCTGCCGCTGGGCCTGCTGAGGGCCTTCGTCCAGTCGGAAGCGGCCGACGACGGACTCACTCCCCAACTGCTCGCCGAACTGAAGATCCTGGCCCGCACGCCCGGGCTGCTGGTCGCCTGCAACTACGGCGGAACCCTGTGTGCCGCGGAGGGAATTTCCACCGAAACGCTGCCCCTGGGCGGTGCCGCGATCGCCCTCCGCGCGCTGGCCGCCCTGCCTAACACGCATGCCGCCGTCATCTCGGGGCGGTCGCTGCGCGACCTGGCGGCGGTGTCCAGGCTCCCCGCCGAGGTGCATCTGGTGGGCTCCCACGGCGCCGAGTTCGACATGGGGTTCGCCCACGGGCTGTCCCTGGCCACCGAGTCCGTGCTGCAGCAGGCCAACCAGGCCCTGCTCGAATCGGTGGGCGCCTACAAGGGGATCAGCATCGAGCGGAAGCCCGTGGCCGTTTCCGTCCACACCCGGCCGGCGTCTCCCACGGTTGCGGCCAAGGCCGCGAAGAAGGCAGAGGAGGTGGCCCGGGCCCTCGGGCTGTTCTTCGTCGTGGACGGATCGGTGCTGGACCTGTCAGTGGCGGAGCCCTCCAAGGCCGCCGCACTTGAGCAGCTGCGGTCAAGGCTCGGGGTCAGCGCGGCGCTGTACGCGGGGGACGCCGTGAGCGACGACCTGGCCATCGCCACCCTCCGGGGCCCGGACATGGGGCTGTGGGTAGGCGGCCTGCCGAGCTCGGCGAAGCACCGGCTGAAGGACCCCGAGTCGTTTGCCCGCGTGCTGGCTATCCTGTTTGAGCTGCGCCGCGCCTGGCTGTTCGGCGAGGATGCCGTCGGCTTGGAGCGGCACTCCATGATCGGCAACGGCTCCTCCACCGCGCTGCTCACACCCGAGGCCAAGATTTGCTGGATGAGCCATCCCCTGCCGGACTCGGGCTCCCTTTTCGCGCACATCCTGGGCGGGGATGCCGCGGGCCACTTCTCCGTGGAACCGGTCAAGGCCTCGCAGGTGCTGGGCCAGCGCTATGTGGACAGCACCATGATCGTGGAGACCCGGTGGGCGGACCTCACCGTGACCGACTACCTCGAGCCTGCCCCCGAAGGGATCACCAGCCTGGTCCGGGTGCTGTCCGGAACAGGCGCCGCGCGGATCGTGTTTGCGCCCCGGCCGGACTACGCCAACGCACCTTTCAGCCTGGAAGCCCGCGGCGGTGAGCTGCACGTCGTCGGCACCTCCGATCCCATCGTCCTGCTGGCCCCCGGCGTCAGCTTCGCCATCACCTCGGACGGGCGTCACGCGACGGCGACGGCCGACGTCAACCTCCAGCACGGGTCCGTCGTCCTCAACCTCCGGTGCGGGGACACGGAGTCCCGGCACACACACGGAACCGATGAGGCGGACCGCCGTTCCGCCGTCGCACATCATTCCCGCCGCTGGGTGCAGGGCCTGACACTGCCGGCCGTGAAGCCCTCGCTGGTGCGGCGCTCGGCGCTGGTGCTCCGCGCCCTGGTGCACGAGCCCACCGGCGCCGTGCTCGCGGCGCCCACCACCTCCCTGCCCGAGGGAATCGGCGGCACCCGAAACTGGGACTACCGCTACTGCTGGCTGCGGGACGGGTCCATGACCGTCAACGCGCTGGTGGACTTGGGCTCAACGGCGGAGGCCGAGGGATTCCTTTCCTGGCTGAGCCGGATCCTCGCGAATGCACCGGGACCGGAATGGCTGCACCCGCTCTACTCGGTCACCGGCGCGCCGCTCTCCACGGAAGCCATCATCGAAAGCCTGCCCGGGTACGCGGGCTCACGGCCGGTGCGGATCGGCAACGCCGCGGACCACCAGGTCCAGCTGGACGTGTTCGGGCCCATCGCCGAGCTGATCCACGCGCTGAGCGAGTCGCAGGGATCCCTGTCGGCCACGCACTGGGACCTGATGGTGCAGATGGCGAGTGCCGTGCTGGCTCGGTGGCATGAGGCCGACCACGGCATCTGGGAGGCGCGCCGCGCACCGCGGCACCACGTCTACACCAAGGTGATGTGCTGGGTCACGCTGGACAGGGCCCTCCGCACCGCCGCCCGGCACGGCCGTCATCCCGAGCCGTCCTGGGCTCCCACGGCCGCCACCATCCGGGAAGAGGTGCTCCGCGAGGGCTGGGACCACACCGCGTCCTCCTACACCGTGGCCTACGGCAGCCCGGATCTGGACGCGGCGGTCCTGCACATCGGGCTGTCCGGCCTGCTCGACGTCAACGACCAGCGGTTCCTAAATACCGTCACGGCGGTGGAACGGGAGCTCCGCGTGGGGCCCACCGTTTTCCGGTACAGGTACGACGACGGCCTTCCGGGTTTGGAGGGCGGCTTCCACATCTGCACCACGTGGCTGATAGAGGCGTACGTGGCGGTGGGCCGCATTTCCGAGGCCTGGGACCTGTTCGACCAGCTGGTCAACCTGTTCGGACCGACGGGGCTGCTGCCGGAGGAGTACGACCCCGGCACCGAAACCCACCTGGGAAACCACCCGCAGGCCTACTCACACCTCGGCTTCATCCGCTGCGCCCGGCTCCTGGACCGGCACCAGCGGAGCTAGCGGAGACCCGCGCGGGCGGCTGAGAACATTGCCGGTGCCGGACCTTCGCCGGTGGCGAGGTCGGCCAGGATCCTTCCCACCACCGGCGTGAACTTGAAACCGTGGCCGGCGAAGCCCGCGCCGATGACCACCGGGCCGATGCGGTCCAGCACAAAGTTGTGGTCCGCGGCGGTGGTGTAGGTGCAGCTGATGTCGGCCATGGAATCGGCATCGACGCCGGGCAGCCAGTGCCTGGCGTAGCTCTGGAGAGCGGCCCGCTGCCGGGGCTCGGGCTGGAAGGACCTCCGGTCCGGATCCACCACCGGTCCCACCCCGTGCCAGCCTGCCTTGACGCCCTCGCCCGGGGTCAGCATGCCGTACACGGGCGAGTACCAGCCGGCGTACTGCTCCCAGGATCCCGGGAAGTGGTTGAATCCGGGCCATTCGGCGGCGTCGTCGGAGATGCCGAAGTGCGCCGGCTGCTCCTGCGTCACCGTCAGCCTCGGTGTGGCCACCGTGTCCGCAAGCAGCTTGGACGTCCAGCCGCCGGCGGTGGCCACGGCCTGGCGCGCGGTCAGCACCTCGGTGCGGCCGCCGTCGTCCACGGTGAGCCGGACGCCGTCGTCGGTGATCTTCAGTTCCAGGACCTTCACGTGATGCCGGATCGCGGCCCCGTTCGCGGCGGCCAGCCGCTGGAGTGCCGGCAGCGCCGCTTCGGGATTGAGCTGCCCGCCGTCGGGCATGTACAGAACCTGCTGATCAAACCGGATGCCCCGCCAGCGCTCGCCGGCCTCCTCCAACGGCAGGAATTCGGCCCGCAGGCCGGCATGGTTCAGGGCCTCATGCATGGAGCGCAGCTGCGGATCCGGGCCGTGGTTGACGACGCCGGTGCGCGCCAGCAGCTGCTCGCCGCTCTCGTTTTCGAGCTCGCCCCAGAGCCCGAGAGCTTCGCCCAGCATGGCGACGTAGTCTGGTTCGGAGTAAGCCAGGCTCAGGTTCCGCGTTGCCCCGTGGGAGGCCCCGATGCGGTGCCCCGGGCCGAACTGCTCCAGCAGCGTCACGTCACGGCCACGCCTGGCCAGCGCCCACGCCGCGGCGGAGCCCATGGCGCCGCCTCCGATCACAACGGTGTCGACGGTTGGGTTCACGGTTCCTCCGAATCCGGGTGGGTTATCACGTCAGCAGCAGAGCCACGCCGATCATGGCGGGTACTGCTACAACGGTGGTAATGAGCACGGTGTCCTTGGCGACCGTGAGGCCGGTCTTGTACCGGCTGGCCGCCACGAAGACGTTCTGGGCAGTGGGCAGGGCGGAAGTCACCACGGCGGCGAACAGCGCGTGGCCGTCAAGGCCCAGGGCGAAGCGGGCAAATACATAGGCGATCGCCGGGTGGACGATGAGCTTGAAGGCGCTCGCCAGCAGGGCGTCAACCCGGCGTCCCTGAGATGCCTGGAGCGGCCTCGAGCCGTTCAGGCTCATTCCGAAGGCCATCAGCATGGCCGGAATGGCGGCGCCACCGATCAGGTGGATGGGCTGCAGGACCAACTCGGGGACCTGCCAGCCGGTGCCGGCCACCGCCAGGCCCAGCGCCGAGCCCACGATCATCGGGTTCTTGAGGATCATCGCGGCGAAACGCAGCGGGGTGGTGCGGTGCGAGCTTGTGGTCGAATCGAGGGCCATGAGCAACAGCGGCGTGAAGAACGCCAGCTGGAAGATCAGCAGGGGAGCCACATAGCTGGCGTCCCCGAGGACGTACACGGCGATCGGAATGCCCAGGTTGGCCGAGTTCGCCAAGGAGGCGCTCATCGACGACATGAGCGATTCGGGCACGCTGCGCTTGAGGAGGAACCTGACAATGACGAAGAACAAGGCGGCGGTGGCAACGGCGCCCACCGCGGCAACGAGCAGGGGAGCGGCGAAGACGTCATGGAGCCGGGCCTTGCTCAGCGTCTCGAACAGCAGGGCCGGGCTGGCCACAAAGAAGGTCAGCGCGCTGAGGACCTGGCGTGCGTTGTCGCCGAGGATGCCTCTCCTGCCGACGAACATGCCTACCAGAATGATGCACCAGACGACGAAAAACCCCGCGAGGACGCCTAGCATCCGGGTGCCTCCGAAGGCTCGGGTTTACAGGCGGTGGCGTCCACCATCCCAGCCTAATCAGATTTATTCAGCGGCGGTCACCTTGTGGCCGGGATCTCGCTATTCGGTCGGCCAGATGCCCTGGGTCAGTTGAGACGCGCTTTCAGCTGCACGTGGCGTTGTTCAACGCGAACGGCGGGCGCATGAGGCCGGCGGTGTGGCCCTCTGCGGGATCGTTGCCGATCTGGACAATCCTGTTGTCCTTGTCCACATGGACCACCTTGGGATCGTAGGCCTTGGCCTCTTCCGTGGTCATCTGTGCGTAGGTGATCAGGATGACGATGTCGTTTTCGTGCATCAGGTGCGCGGCCGCGCCGTTGATCCCGATGACGCCGGAACCACGCTCGCCAGCGATGGTATAGGTCTCCAGGCGGGCTCCGTTGGTGACGTCCACAATGGCCACGAGCTCGCCAGGCATGATGTCGGCAGCATCCAGCAGGTCCAGGTCCACGGTGACGGAACCCACGTAGTGCAGGTCCGCGTGCGTGACAGTGGCGCGGTGGATCTTGGACTTAAACATTGTGCGATTCATAACGTGAACAGTCTAACGCCGGGGTCAACGATGTGCTGTGACGCGGAACACCTGGTCCGCTAGCCCGGTTGTGCATCCGATTCTTCCTGGGCGGCCGCGATGGAGGCGGCGGTCGCGGCCAGGATCTCGCGTGTGGCGAGGATGGCAGGCCGCTGGGCGCTGGAGCGGCGCACGGAGGTAAAGACCGTCCGGCGGGGCTTTCCCGGCAGTTCAGTCAGCTGGGCCGTGGTGCCGCGGCCGGTCCACACGAGGTCGGGCATCAGGGCAACGGCATTCCCGGACTCGATCAGGCGGATCTGGGCCTGAAGATCTGCCGTTTCGAAGCGCACGTCGGGTTCGAACCCGGCGCTCCTGCAGGCCTGTTCGGCCCAGTGCCGGGAGGCGGCGCCGCGCGGCTCCATGACCCACGGCATTTCCGCCGTGTCGGCGAGGGAGGTGACCTTGGCCCTGCCCTCCGCCTCAGCCGGCACCGCGAGCCTGATGGCGTCACCCGTCAGGCGGACGCGGTCCAGTTCCGGATAGCGGGGCGCTGCGTGGCCCGGATACTGCTCGGCTATCACGAGGTCGAAGTCCCGGGCCCACGTCTCATGCAGGGCCGTTTCAGGTTCGCGCTGGATCATTTCGATCCGCACCTCCGGGTAGCTTCCCGTCATCCGGGTCAGGGTGTCCGGCATGAGGGCCAATGCCGCGGACTGGAAAACTGCGATCCGGACCGTTCCGGAGACTGTGGTGAGTGACGCAGCCAGATCCGCCTCGGCCTGCTCCAGCGTCTCAAGAAGCTGCGCGGTATGGGCCACAAGGACTTCGGCCTGGGGCGTCAGCTGAACCCTGCGGCCGGTTTTTCTGAGCAATTCCACCCCCACTTCCTTCTCAAGGAGGGCCAATTGCTGGGAAACTGAGGACGGACTGTACTGCAGGGCTGCGGCCACCTCGGCGAGGGTGCCCCGGATCTTCAGCTCGCGGAGCAGCCTCAACCGTCGAACATCGAGCACGGGCTGTTCCTTTGAATCGAATTGAATGGTTAAACTAACGAATAATGGTTAGAAGTATCCACTTTATCTAATGCAATGTTACTTGCATACTGATCAGATTGAGTTACCCCCATCACAGGGCTGATTGATGGGGCCGCACCTACGCAGGAGTCCCTGATGAGTACAAACGATCCCACCCAGTCCATTTTGCGGCGCAAGCCGATCGATGACATCGAGATAGAGAACAAGCACAGCGGCCTGTTCAAGTCCCTCGGGCTGTGGCAGCTCACCGCCATCGGCGTCGGCGGCATCATCGGCGTCGGCATCTTCTCGTTGGCCGGGCTGGTTGCCCACGGCAGCGAAGACACTCCGGGTGTAGGCCCGGCCGTGCTGATTTCCTTCCTGATCGCGGGCCTGGCCTCGGCGGCCGCGGCGCTCTCCTATGCGGAGTTCGCCGGCATGATCCCGCGGGCAGGCTCCGCCTACACGTACGGCTACGTGGCGCTGGGCGAAATCATCGGCTGGTTCATCGGCTGGGACCTCCTGCTCGAATACATCGCCATCGTGGCGGTGGTGGCCATCGGCATCTCCGGCTACTTCGATGCATTCCTGTCCGGCATCGGCGTCCACATGCCCGTGTGGATGACGTCCACCCCGGATGAAGGCACGGGCGGCATCGTCAACATCCCCGCAATTGTCGTCTGCCTGATCGTCACCTGGATCCTCTCCCGCGGCACCAAGACCTTCGGCCGTTTTGAGCTGATCGCGGTGGCCATCAAGGTGGTCCTGATCCTGTTCATCATCGGTCTGGGCGTCTTCTACATCAACGCCGAAAACTTCAATCCGTTCATGCCCAGCGGCTTCGGCCCCGTCCTGGCCGGATCCGCGACAGTGTTCTTCGCTGTGTTCGGTTATGACGCCATGAGCACCGCGGCTGAAGAAGCCACCGACGGCAAGAAGCACATGCCCAAGGCCATCATCCTGTCCCTCATCATCGCCATGCTGCTCTACGTGGCGGCAACGCTGGTGCTCACGGGTATGCAGAACTACAGGGACATCGATCCGGCCGCCGGATTCGCGTCCGCGTTCACCAGCGTGGGCCTGCCTGTCATCGCCACCATCATCTCCGTGTTCGCTGTGCTGTCCATCCTTACCGTGATGCTCACCTTCCTCCTGGGTGTCACCCGCGTGTGGTTCTCCATGAGCCGCGACGGACTCCTGCCGGGCTGGTTCTCGAAGACAGACCGGCACGGCACCCCGCAGCGCGTCACGTGGATCGGCGGCATCGCCTCCGCCCTGCTTGCCGGCGTGTTTCCCATCAAGGCCGTGGCCGACCTCACCAACATCGGCATCCTGGCCGCGTTCGTGGTGGTGTGCTTGGCGGTGATCATCTTCCGCTACAAGAAGCCGGACGCACCGCGCACGTTCCGCCTGCCGCTCATGCCGGTGGTTCCCGCCTTCGGTGTCCTTGCTTCGGCGCTCCTGATGTTCCAGCTGCACTGGGAGACCTGGATGCGCTTCGGCATTTGGCTTGTCATCGGGCTGGTCATCTACTTCGGCTACGGCCGCAGGCACTCGCTGATGAACCCGAACAGCCCGCGGCATGAAGAGGCCGTGGAGATGCACACCCCCGTGACCTAGCAACCCGAACGCTCTCTCACCTCCTGCAGCAAATCACAGGACGCTCTCTCGCATGTTGAGCGATATGGACGAACCCCCTCTCACCCCGTGAGAGGGGGTTCGTGCTTTCTCTGCAGGAAGTGAGAGAGCGTCCGGGGGAGCCGCCGGGAGGTGGGAACGCGTCTGGGGGAGGCGCCGGGAAGTGAGAGAGCGTCTGGGGGGGGAGGCGCCGGGAAGTGCGAGAGCGTCTGGGGGAGCCGCCGGGAAAGTGGGAGGGCGTGGTTTGGGCGGTGGAAAAGGCTCGGTTTTCCGCGGTTTTCCGAACGGTCGGACGGGATTTTGAGCATTTGGTTTTACTAACCTGTATTGCTCAGAAAACATCGCTTTATCTTATGTGATTGCAGGCTCATACTGATGAGTAAGACGGTCACCACCCACGGAAAGAACGAGAAAAGCCATGACCCACACCGCAACGGATCACCGTGTTTCAGGCAAGGACGCCGCTGAGACCCGCGCCGTCGCCACCCGCCCGGCCGGCTCCGACGTCGCCGAGGCCACAGCCCTGGCCAGCGAAGCCACCGCACTGGTGCGCCGCTGGCTTACGGAGGCCGCCAAGGTCCCCGTCGACGCCTCCGCTGAACAGCTCGCCGGCGTCCTCAAGGACCCGAACGGCCTGGAGTTCACGGTGGGCTTCGTGGACGGCGTGGTCCGTCCGGAAGACCTGCACGTGGCCGCCCGCAACCTGGCCGCCCTCGCCCCGAAGGTTCCGGCCTTCCTGCCGTGGCACATGCGCAGCGCCGTGCGGCTCGGCGGCACCATGGCCCCGGTCCTGCCGCAGGTGGTCATTCCGATCGCCCGCCGCGTCCTCCGTGAAATGGTGGGTCACCTCATCGTCGACGCCACCGAGGCAAAGCTGGGCCCGGCCATCGCCAAGATCCGCAAGGACGGCATCAAGCTCAACGTGAACCTCCTCGGCGAGGCTGTCCTGGGCGAGCACGAGGCATCCCGCCGGCTCGAGGGCACCCACACGCTGCTGGCCCGCCCCGACGTCGACTACGTGTCCATCAAGGTGTCCTCCACGGTGGCGCCGCACTCCGCCTGGGCCTTCGATGAGGCCGTGGAACACGTCGTCGAAAAGCTCACCCCGCTGTTCGCCCGCGCGGCCTCGTTCCCCGACGCCAAGTTCATCAACCTGGACATGGAGGAATACAAGGACCTGGACATGACCATCGCGGTCTTCACCCGGATCCTCGACAAGCCGGAGTTCAAGAACCTCGAGGCCGGCATCGTGCTGCAGGCCTATCTTCCGGACGCGCTGTCCGCCATGATCCGCCTGCAGGACTGGGCCGCTGCCCGCCGTGCCGACGGCGGCGCCGCCATCAAGGTCCGCGTGGTCAAGGGCGCCAACCTGCCCATGGAGCAGGTGGAGTCCTCGCTGCACGACTGGCCGCTGGCCACATGGGGCACCAAGCAGGATTCGGACACCAACTACAAGCGGGTCATCAACTACTCGCTGCACCCGGACCGGATCACGAACATCCGGATCGGCGTGGCCGGCCACAACCTCTTCGACATCGCCTTCGCCTGGCTCCTGGCCAAGCAGCGCGGCGTGGAAGCCGGCATCGAATTCGAGATGCTCCTCGGCATGGCGCAGGGCCAGGCTGAAGCCGTGAAGAAGGATGTCGGATCGCTGCTGCTCTACACCCCCGTGGTGCACCCGGCGGAGTTTGACGTCGCCATCGCCTACCTGATCCGCCGCCTCGAAGAGGGCGCCAGCCAGGACAACTTCATGTCCGCAGTCTTTGAACTCAGCGAGAACGAGGCACTGTTCGAGCGCGAAAAGCAGCGCTTCCTGTCCTCCCTTGCAGAACTCGACGACGACGTTCCGGCGCCGAACCGCCGGCAGAACCGCAGCCTCCCGGCCGAGCCGATGCCCCACGACGGCTTCCGGAACACCCCGGACACTGACCCGTCCCTGCCCGCCAACCGTGACTGGGGCCGCGCCATCCTGGACCGCGTTCCGGCGTCGACCCTGGGCAACGCCTCCGTGGCGGCCGCGACCATCTCTGACGCCGAAACGCTCAACACGGTGATCGAAACCGCCGTCGAAAAGGGCAAGGCCTGGGGCGCACTGTCCGGGGCCGAACGTGCCGAGATCCTGCACCGGGCCGGCGAAACCCTCGAGGCCCGCCGTGCGGACCTGCTCGAGGTCATGGCCAGCGAGACCGGCAAGACCATCGACCAGGGCGACCCCGAGGTCAGCGAGGCTGTGGACTTCGCCCACTACTACGCCGAGTCGGCACGCAAGCTCGACGACGTCGACGGCGCCACCTTCGTTCCGGCGAAGCTCACCGTGGTGACCCCGCCGTGGAACTTCCCGGTGGCCATCCCCGCCGGTTCCACCCTCGCGGCGCTCGCCGCCGGCTCCGCCGTCGTCATCAAACCTGCCAAGCAGGCCCGCCGCAGCGGCGCCGTCATGATCGAAGCCCTGTGGGAGGCCGGCGTGCCCCGCGACGTGCTGACCATGGTGCAGCTGGGCGAACGTGAGCTCGGCCAGCAGCTGATTTCGCACCCGTCCGTGGACCGCGTGATCCTCACCGGCGGCTACGAGACGGCTGAGCTGTTCCGGTCCTTCCGCAAGGACCTGCCGCTCCTGGCCGAGACCAGCGGCAAGAACGCCATCATCGTGACCCCGAGCGCGGACCTGGACCTCGCCGCCAAGGACGTGGCCTACTCCGCGTTCGGGCACGCCGGGCAGAAGTGCTCGGCCGCGTCGCTGGTGATCCTGGTGGGCTCTGTGGCCAAGTCCAAGCGGTTCCACAACCAGCTGATCGACGCCGTGACCTCCCTGAAGGTGGGCTACCCGGAAGACCCCACGAGCCAGATGGGCCCGATCATCGAGCCCGCCAGCGGCAAGCTGCTCAACGCGCTCACCACGCTGGGTGAAGGCGAGAACTGGGCCGTTGAGCCGCGGAAGCTGGACACCACCGGCAGGCTGTGGAGCCCGGGCGTCCGCTACGGCGTGCGCCGCGGGTCCTACTTCCACCTGACCGAATTCTTCGGCCCGGTCCTGGGTGTCATGACCGCCGAGACCCTCGAAGAAGCCATCGCCCTCCAGAACCAGATCGAATACGGCCTCACCGCGGGCTTGCACTCCCTCAACACCGAGGAACTCGGACTGTGGCTGGACACCATCCAGGCCGGAAACCTGTACGTCAACCGCGGCATCACCGGGGCCATCGTGCAGCGCCAGCCGTTCGGCGGCTGGAAGAAGTCAGCGGTCGGCGCCGGAACCAAGGCGGGCGGGCCCAACTACCTCGCCGGCCTCGGCGACTGGACCAGCAAGGAAAGCGCGCAGGGCTCAACGGCCCGCATTTCCAGCCAGGGCGTGCGGCGTCTCGTGGATTCCGTGAAGAGTGAATTCACGGCCGCCGAGCTCGGCCAGCTGCAGCGGGCACTGGGCTCCGACGCCCTCGCCTGGGCTGACGAATTCGGTACGGCCAAGGACGTGTCCGGACTCGGTGCCGAGCGGAACATCTTCCGTTACCGTGCCCTGCCGGTCACCGTCCGGCTGTCCGACGGCGGATCCCTCCCCGCGCTCGTCCGGACAGTAGCCGCCGGCGTACTTGCCGGCTCGCGCCTGACCGTCTCCACCGGCGTCGAACTTCCGGCGCAGTTGCGTGCCGTACTGACCGGCCTGGACATCGCCGTCACGGCGGAGGACGACGCCGCGTGGCTGGCCTCCGCGGGCAGGCTCGCCGCCGCCGGCAAACTGTCCGGCGCCCGCATCCGCCTGATCGGGGGCTCCGCGGCGGCACTGGCCGAGGCGACGGGCGGCCGCCCGGACCTGGCCATCTACGCGCACGAGGTGACGGAGGCCGGGCGCATCGAGATGCTTCCGTACCTGCACGAGCAGGCCGTCAGCATCACGGCGCACCGCTTCGGAACGCCGAACCACCTGTCCGATTCGCTGATCTAGCCGACTCACGTGCCTTAGGAAGGCAACAACGGGCGGGCGCCATCCGGCGCCCGCCCGTTCGTTCACCCGTGCGGTCTTGGCATATTGCTGCTGGTGCGGTCTTAGCCCAGGTACCAGCCGGGCGGAGCCCAGGATGAGGGGACGCTGTGGGCGGAAAAGTCCTCGCACCGGGTGCAGGTGTAGGCGACTTCGCCCAGCGTCCTGACGGTGCCGTCATGGCGGTACTTCGGCGGAATGAAGGACTCGAGGTAAATGAATTCGTCGGTTCCGCACTTTTCGCAGTTGGGCTTGCCAACATATTCGGTGTCGACTGTCAGAGAGTGGTGTGGGAAGTGGCGGTGGTTGGCGGCTGTGGTCACGGCATACCTATCCCGAACAGGGCGGGCATCGTCGCCGGGCACCCGTTCGTCTTCGAAACCTTCTTGTTATCAGCCGCTGCATGACTGACAACATTGCCAGCATAGGCCCGCTGCGAACGGTTATCAATCATTTTTTCGCCCGTACCCCCGGCGGACGTGGCTCAAACGGGCTTCTTGAGTGTCCTTCCCAGGATTGCCTGGGTCAGTGCATCGATGACCTCGGCGTTGGCCAGCGGGTTCCGAATCAGGGTGAAATCGACGTCGCCCACCGGCGGCAGCTCGAAGCGGCGCGTGATGACCTTCAGGTCCTCCGGCACCAGCGAGGACGGCATGACTGCCACGCCGATGCCGGCGCGGACCGCCGCCAGTACGCCGCTGATCTGCTTGGTGGTGCACGTGATGCGCCACGTCCGGCCCACGGATTCGAGGGCGTCGATGGCGAGTTTCCGGCTCAGGCTGGGCGACGGGTAGGCGATCAGCGGCACCGGGTCGCCGGGCTCCAGGGCGGTCTGCTCGAGGCCAACCCAGGAAAAGGAATCGTGCTGGACGACGGTGCCGTCCTTTGCCCCGGCCACCCACTTCACAAAGACCAGGTCCAGCTGCCCTGAGTTGAGCCGCTTGTACAGCTGGTCGCTCTGGCCGACCGTGAGCTCAAGGTTGATTTGAGGATAGATCTGCCGGAACTCCCGCAGGATGCGCGGAAGCCCCGTGATGGCCAGGTCGTCCGCCGTGCCGAACCGCAGGCGGCCGCGCATGGCAGAACCGGAGAAGTAGCGCGCTGCGGCGTCGTGGGCCGCGAGGATGTTCCGGGCGAAGCCGGCCATCGCATCGCCGTTGTCCGTCAGCCGGACGTCCCTGGTGTCGCGGGTGATCAGCATCCGCTTGGCCGCGGTCTCCAGTTTGCGCACATGCTGGCTGACGGTCGGCTGGGCGAGGCCCAGGCGGTCGGCGGCCTTGGTGAAGCTCAAGGTCTCGGCAACGGCGAGGAACGATCGAAGCTGTGCCGGTTCAAACATGCGCTCTCCTGGGTTGCGTCCGCCGTCCTGCCGGGCTGCAGCGGCGGGCTGACACCGGCCCGCACAGCCAGCATTACGATCCGCAATGCTAGTTATAGGACCAATAGTCTTACATAATCCTTCTCCTCCACCCTAGCGTTAGAGGCATCCCCGCCGGCCCGCTCTCCTGAGGAACTCCTGTGACACCCCCACCGCCGCCAACGGCCACCGTCACCCAGCCCGTCGCCGTCGTCAGTGAACGCCTTCCCTGGCGCCATACCTTCATTTCCCTTCGAGTCCCCAATTTCCGCATCTTTGCGATCGGCCATTTCGTGGCCGTCATCGCCCTCTGGATGCAGCGGATCGCACAGGACTGGCTGGTGCTTCAGCTCTCCGGATCCGTCACTGCCGTCGGCATTACCGTGGCGCTGCAGTTCATGCCGTCGCTGGTGCTCGGCCCCTGGGGCGGGATGATGGCGGACCGGTTCGCGAAGCGCAGGATCCTGATCATCTGCCAGTCTGTCGCCGCTGCCCTGGCGGCCGCCCTCGCAGTCCTCGCGCTGGGTGGCGGAATCGAGGTCTGGCACGTGTATGTCATCGCGTTCGTTCTGGGCCTGGTCACGGTGCTGGACCAGCCGGCGCGGCAGGTGTTCGTCCATGAGCTCGTGGGGCCGCGGTACCTGCGCAATGCCATCAGCGTGAACTCCACGACGTTCCAGCTGGGCGGGCTCATCGGCCCGGCGATCGCCGGCGTGCTGCTCACGGCGGTCGGGGCCGGCTGGGCCTTCGCCGCGAATGCGGTGGCCTGCTGTTCCACGGTGGCCATGCTGCTCCTTCTGCGCAAGGACCAGCTGTTTGTCAGCACGCCGGCGCCGAAGCGCAAGGGCATGCTGCGCGAAGGGCTGCGGTATGCACTCAGCAAGCCCACCATCTACTGGCCGTGGCTGATGGCCGGCTTCATCGCGGTGTTCGCCATGAGCCTGCCGGTGCTGCTCGCCGCGTTTGCGGACCGGGTCTACGGCATCGGCGCCGGCGGGTACGGGATGCTGAACGCGCTCGTGGCGCTGGGCGCGCTGGCCGGAGCGGTGGCGTCAACCCGGCGCCGGCAGTTGCGGCTGCGGTCCGTGGTGTTCGGCGCAGGGATGTACGGGCTCATGCTGTGCGTGTCCGCCTTCGCACCATCCCTCGCCTGGTTCGGCGCCGCCATGGTGCTGTCAGGTTTCTGGTGCCTGATGTTCCTCACGGCCTCCAACCAGCTGGTCCAGATCAGCTCCAACATGGGCATCCGCGGCCGGGTGATGAGCCTCTACATCATGGTGCTGATCGGCGGCCAGGCGATCGGCGGCCCCATGATCGGGTCCATCGCCGAGCACCTGGATCCGCACGCCGCCCTCCTGGTGGCGGGCGGCGTGCCGGCACTCGCGGCGGTGACAGTCGCCGTCGTACTCGCCCGCAAGGGTGAGCTGAAGCTCAAGGTGGACTTCCGCGACCGCCGGCGCCTGCTGCGTGTGGTGCAGCGGGCCGCCTGAGGCTCAGCTTCCCGGCAGCACGTTGTGCGGGTAATCAGCTTCCCGGCGCTGGAACTCCAGCACGTCCTTGTTGATGATCGCGCCGTCGCGGATCTCGATGGCGCGGGCGACGGTGTCGCTGTCCTTCCACGCGGCGGGGCCGGACATGACGGTCTCCAGGAAGGGCAGGAGTGCCTCGCTGATTTCCCAGCTCGAGGAGTTCCAGAGGTAGGACGGGCTGTGGTCCACCGCGTAATAGTCGATGTGGTCGCCCACGGTGAACATTGGTTCGGTGAACGTGGTGGTCTTGGCCCAGCTGAAGCCCATGCCCTCGTCGCAGGAGACGTCCACAATCAAACTTCCCGGCCGGAATGCGCCCAGGTCCTCGGTCCGCAGGTAGGTCAGCGGATTATTGGGGTCCTGCAGCGTGCAGTTGACCACGATGTCGCTCTCGGCCAGGAACGGGGCCAGCGGGACGCGGCCGCGCTCGGTGATGACCTGGCTGAGGAACGGCGCCTTGTCAGCGTGGTCGAACTGCGCGATCCGCACCGAATGGATGGGGGATCCCACCGCGGCCACACCCCTGTTGGTCAGCACCTGCACGTCATGGATGCCGTGGGCGTTCAGCGCAGTGACCGCCCCCCGTGCGGTGGCGCCGAAACCGATGACGACGGCGCTGAGCCGCCGGCCGTAGTCGCCGGTGGACCCGGTCAGGGCCAGGGCGTGGATCACCGAGCAGTAGCCTGCGAGTTCGTTGTTCTTGTGGAACACGTGCAGGCCGAACCCACCGTCGCTGGCCCAGTGGTTCATGGCCTCGAAGGCGATCAGCGTGAGTTTCTTGTCGATGGCCAGCTGAGTGATGGCGCGGTCCTGGACACAGTGCGGCCAGCCCCAGAGGACCTGGCCGTCGCGCAATTCGGCGAGGTCCTGCGGCTGCGGCTTGGGCAGCAGGACGACGTCGGCTTTCGCCAGCAGCTCTTCGCGGCTGGCCAGGCTGCCCACCAGCGGGGCGAGCTGGGCGTCGGAAAAGCCGAAGCGTTCGCCGTAGCCGTGCTCGAGGATCATCCGCTGGCGCAACTCCGGGGCGATGCGCTCAAGATGGAGGGGATGCAGGGGGAGGCGGCGTTCATCCGGTTTGCGTGACGACGAGACAACCCCGAGGGTGAGATGGTTCGGTGAGCCGGTCACTTCTTCTTTGCCGTCACCGGCTTGGCGCTGGTCTTGTCCAGTGAGCTGGCCGGTGCTGCGGCGGCTCTCTTGTCGGCGCGCTTTTCCTTGATGGATTTGCCGGATTTTTTGGATGCTGCTTGACGGGGGGACTTGTCAGCCATGGTTGCTCCTGTAGCGGAACCGAAGAGGTTCCTGACCTCTGACCATACAGGCAGCTGCCTAATGGGCCGCCGGGAACCGGCTGGGCAAATGGAGCGGCTGACGGGAATCGAACCCGCGTATCGAGCTTGGGAAGCTAGCGCTCTACCATTGAGCTACAGCCGCATCGCCCCGGATATCGCCGGCGCAAAACCTAGCTTAGCGCAGTTGCGTCGCCAGCCGGGTCACCTGCCGCTCCCTGCCCTGCGCGCGTCCTCCGGCAGGGCTCCGCCGGTGACTCCCGTAACTCTTCGGTAAAGGCCCGGTCAGGCTTCACCGGGGGTTCGCGCCGCTGGCTATCCTGAGTCCAGTTAGCTGCAGATCGGGGGAACGGGCTACGCACACCGCCCGACGCTGGAAAAGGATCCGATGGCATCTGCAGAACACGAGGTCCTCGTGCACCGCGGTGCCATGACGGTTTACGGCTTCCTGCTTGAAGGGCTGAACCTCCCGTCGTGGCAGGAAGGTATCCGCAGCATCAGCCTCAGTTCGGGCAGTGCCGGGAGCGCCGGTGCCCGGTATCAAGTGACCCTTACAGGGCCGGGGGGCCGTCCGGTCGCGGGGGACTTTGAGATCACGCACGTACGCCCGGGTGCCGAAATCCGGTTCCAGGTGGTGGCCGGGCCCTCTTTGCCGAGCGGCGGGTTCTACCTCAGCACGGAAGGCGCCGGAACGCGCGTGCGCTTCGCCCTCGAATGCCCTCTCAAAGGACTCCGGAGCCTCGCCCGTCCGGCCGTCCAGCGGAGGCTGAAAGCGCAGGTCGCACAGCTGGAGCGGCTCAGGGCCGTGCTCGAGGACAGTCCGACGGCGGACTAGGACTCCGCGCCCGGGCTGCGGTTCCGTTACGGCGCGGTTCCGGTATTACTGGGCGAGCCGCTGGCCGGTCCAGCTTCCTGGAACTGCTGACGGAGCGCTCAAGGCCCCGCCGCTGAGGCCCAGGTACTGCACCGAGTTGCCCGGCCTCTGCAGCGCCAGCCCGGCGGAATAGGCGCCCGTGACGTCCTTCAGGGAGCGGATCGCCGAGACATCGCCCCAGCCGCTGGCCACCGCTGCCCGGGCCTCGACCCGGGGCCACGGCGTGCCGGATCCCCGGTACAGGAGAACGTTCCCGTCGCCCTGGCGGGCCAGCAGATCCTGGAAACCGTCGCCGTCGAAATCCACCATGGCCAGTCGCGTCGCCGCGACTCCGGACGCGATCAGCGTGCGCTCAACCAGGTCGCCGGTGCCCCGGTTGGGGTACAGCCAGAGATTCGCCCCGGAGTCCAGGACCAGGAGCTGGGGAAGCCGGTTGGCCGAACACCATCCGCCGACTGTCAGCGTCAGCCCCGTCCAGCCGGACTGGCCGAGTGTGACGGGTGCGAGGAATCCGCCCGCCAGCGCCCCGGAATGCAGCGTCAGCCGGCCGTCCGCCCACTGCGCCAGCACGTCAAAGATGCCGTCGCGCTCCCAGTCCGTGACGAAAACGGCCTGGGCGGCGGCAAATCCGGACCCTGCAACTTCAGCCGGACCAAACAACCCGTTCCCGAGCGACGGGCGGTTGATCAATTGGCCGGCCGCGTCCACGGACAGCAGGTCACCGGCGCTCCTGATGGCCGCCGTGGCCAGGCCCAGGGTCGGCGGCATGTGCTTCACCAGGGGTTCGCACACATCGGCTGGCTGGACCGGGACAGCGGTGCTGCCGCCCGGGCTGGTTGCGGTCCCGGACGGAAGGCCGCTGTAACCGAAGAAGTTCACCACGCCCCACATGGTGTAGCGGCCGGGGTTGGTTTGCCAGTTGCCGTCCGTGAAGGTGATGCCGATGCCCACCACGCTGAACCGGGGATCAGTGAGGATGGCGTGATGGGCCGGGGAGCCCTTCCACCACTCGACGAGCTGCGCGGCGTCCCGGTCCCAGCGGACGGCGATGACCTCGCCCGCGCCGTTGTCCGGACTGAGCGCCCGGGCATCCGTCCAGAAGCCGGCCCGGTGCTCGATGACCTCGCGTGAGGCGATGCTGTCGGACCACTCCTGCGCCATGCCCGCAACGGCGGCGTGGTACATCACGGCGGGCAGGCCCAAGGATGCCCGGTAGGTGTTGATCGCGTTGAAGACGGCGCCGACCTGGGCAGCGTTGCTGTCCGGCACCAGTGCCTCGGGGGTCAGCGCTCGCGGGGCAGACCCCGGTTCCGGTTGGGCGCCTTCTGTCTGGGCCGGCTCCCGCGGAGAGACGAATGCGTCGTCCGGAGCCGAGAGCGGCGGGATGGAAGCCGGCTCCGGCGGACCGGCCGCAGCTGCTCCTGATGCGTCGCGGGCTGGCATCCCTGTGCCTGCCGCTTCCGGAGAGGTGGCTGTTTGCGATGACGTGGCGCGTTGCGTTGCCGTGACGGGTTCTGCGGCCGTTCCGGACGGGGCGGGGGACGGGGCAGGGGCGGCGAGGGCCGCCTCGGTGCCGGCCGCCGCGTTAGCCGCATCGGCGAGCGGCTGCCCGGGTGAGTGAGCCGCGGGCGCCGCTCCGCCGTCGTCGGACGTGGCCTGTGACGCGCCGGGCATGAGTGGTGCGGTCGGTCCCGCGGCAGTTGCAGCCGCCTGACCCCTTGGCTGCGACGGACCGCCTGGCCGCGCCGGATACCCGCCCGCCGCCGGTGCGGCCAACGCGAAGGCGCAAAGGACCGCAACGACGGCCTGGGCCGCAATCTTCTTCAAAACATCCCCAGCTCTATTTTGGGCCGTGTGACGTGAGACCGTCGGCCGGATTGTCCCGCAAGACTAGCGGCACGTGGCAGCGCCATCAATGCTGGTATTTTGGAGGCGTGCTGATCTCTGACCGCGACATTCGTGCCGAAATTGATTCCGAACGGATTGTTCTCGATCCGTACGACTCCGCGATGGTTCAGCCGTCCTCGGTGGACGTCCGGATTGACCGCTTTTTCCGGCTGTTCGACAACCACAAGTACGCGCACATCGACCCCGCGGAAGAGCAGCCCGAGCTGACCCGCCTGGTGGAAGTGGAAGAGGGCGAACCCTTCATCCTGCATCCCGGCGAGTTCGTGCTTGGCTCAACCTATGAGACCGTCACGCTTCCGGACGACATTGCCGCGCGCCTCGAGGGCAAGTCCTCGCTGGGCCGGCTGGGTCTGCTGACGCACTCCACCGCCGGGTTCATCGACCCCGGCTTCTCCGGCCACGTCACGCTGGAGCTGTCCAACATGGCCACGCTGCCCATCAAGCTGTGGCCCGGTATGAAGATCGGCCAGCTCTGCTTCTTCCGCCTGTCGTCCGCCGCCGAATTCCCCTATGGCTCCGGCGAATACGGCAACCGCTACCAGGGCCAGCGCGGACCCACCGCGAGCCGCAGCCACCTGAACTTCCACCGCACGGACATCTAGGTCCTCTTTCGGGCTGGCCTTTGCGGTTGATGAGCGGGACGAGGGCCGGGCCGTTGGGGCCGCGCCGCGCCAGGGTTCAGGCGGGGACGGCGTCGGGAGCTGCCGGCCGGGAGAATTTCTGCAGCACGGGCTCCACATACCGGGCAGCGAGGGGGCCAAGGATCGCCATCAGTAGGACATAGGCCGTTGCGAGGGCTGCAAGTTCGCTAGACGCGGCACCGGAAGCCACAGCCAAGCCGGCGATGACGATCGAGAACTCGCCGCGCGCAATGAGAGCAGCTCCTGTGCGGAACCGGCCGCGCCGCGCAATGCCTGCCCGCTTGGCCGCCCACACCCCTGTAACCATCTTCGTGGCGGCGGTGACTACGGCCAGGACTACCGCCCAGCCGAGTACCGGGGGGATGGATGCCGGATCCGTGTTGAGTCCGAAGGCCACGAAGAAGATGGCGGCGAACAGATCGCGCAACGGCTCAAGGATCCGCGTCGCGCTATGGGCCGTCGCACCTGAAATGGCGATGCCGAGCAAGAAGGCACCAACCGCGGCCGACACCTGCAACGCCGACGCCAAACCTGCAACCAGGAGCGCTGCACCCAACAGGTTGAGGAGGAAGACCTCGGAATTTTCGCTGTGCACTGCCTGGGAGACGCGATGGCCGTGCCGGAGCGCCACCGCCAGCACCACGGTGACCACCGCCAGAGAAATGCCCACAGTCAGCAGGCCTTCGAGGAAGCTGATCCCTGCCAGCGTTGCAGTGAGAATCGGTAGGTACATGGCCATCGCCAGGTCCTCGAAGACCAGGATTGAGAGAATCACCGGCGTTTCCCTGTTACCGATGCGGCCAAGGTCCGTGATGACCTTGGCCGCAATGCCGGAGGAAGAAATATAGGTGATCCCGCCCATCACCATTGCGCCTACCGGGCCCCATCCCAGCATCACGGCAAGAGCGGCTCCGGGAAGAAAATTCAAGACAAGGTCCAGGACACCGCCCTTCCAGGAGCGATGCATCCCGGTAACCAGCTCCGACGCCGAATATTCCAACCCGAGCATTAACAGCAGCAGGATCACACCGATCTCGCCGGAGAGATGCGCAAAACTCTGGATGCCTTCAAGCTTCATCAGCCCGCCGGCGCCGAAGAACAGGCCTCCCACCAGGTACAACGGGATGGGCGACATGCCGATGCGCCCTGCGAGCCGGGCCAGCAGGCCCAGGCTGAACACGACGGCCCCCAGTTCAATGAGGGTCAGTGCCAGCTCGTCCATCGGCGTCAGCCGTTGCGCAGGATATCGGCCGCTGTATCAAGCCCTTCTTGCGTACCGACGGCTACGAGCAGATCGCCTGAGTGAAGAACGACGTCGGGCCCCGGCGAGGGGACCACCTCACCCTCCCGCATGATCGCCACAATCGAAACGCCGCACCGGGTGCGGATGCAGGCCTTGCCCATGGGCTGGTTTTGGAACGGTGAGCCCGCGGTGATGGAGAACTGCCGGGTGACGATGCCCGGGACTTCGCGGTGCGCTTCGGTGAGCTTCATGGCCAGATGCTGGCCGCCCAGCAGGTTGCCCAGCGTGGCGGCTTCATCGCCGGTCAGCGGAATCGAGGCCTGGCAGGTGTCGGGATCGTCCCAGGCGGAGACGAACAGTTCTGTCTGGCCTTCGCGCAGTTCCACCACACCGATCCGCCGGCCGGAGGCCGTCATGAAGTCTTTGCGCCGGCCGAGGCCCGGGAGATCCGTCTCTTCCACGTTCATAGCATCAGCCTAGTCCGCGAAAGGACATTTACGGCCCTGATCCGCGCGGGAAACGGGGGCTTAAGCGTCCGTTCGCGCGGGGGGCTCAAGTGTCCGTTCGCGCTAGGCCTGGGGGACGACGGCGATTTCGGTTTCGCTGGGCGGCTTTACGGGGAGGAGGACCAGGAACCCGGCGAGGATCACCACCATGATGCCCAGGATGCCCCAGCGCTGGGCCTCCCCTTCGGCCACCAGGGGAGTGGCCACGGCGATGCAGACCGTGAACAGCGTCGGTGCCAGGAAGCTGACGGCGCGGCCGGTGGTTGCGTACAGGCCAAACAGCTCGCCGGATTCACCCTGCGGAGCCAGCCGGGCCAGGTAGGCGCGGGAGGATGCCTGGGCGGGGCCCACGAACAGGCAGAGGAAGAGCCCGAACACCCAGAAGGTGGTGCTGCCCGCCCAGTTCATCCCGAAGAACGTGTAATCGCCGTTGCCCAGCACCAGGATGACGGTGCCGGCGACCAGCAGCCCCACCAGCGAGCCAAGTATCACCCTTTTCGGGCCCACCCTGTCGTCCAGGAAACCGCCGATGACGGCGCCCACTGCCGCCACCACATTGCCGAAGATCGCGAAGAAGATGACCTGCGACAGTTCGAAGCCGAAAGTCCCGGCGGCTATGATCCCGCCGAAGGTGAACACCGCAGCCAGACCGTCACGGAAGATGGCGCTGGCCAGGAGGAAGAAGATGGTGTGCGGGCTGGTCCGGTAGATCGCCTTGATCCGGCGAACCAGCAGCCCGTAAGACGCCAGGAACCCGATGCGGGCGCTGCGCCGGGGCTTGGGCAGCTCCGGGACCGCGAACAGCACGGGCAGGGCGAAGATGAAAAACCACAGGGCAGAGAACACTGCCACGAGCCGGATGTTGAGGCTGTCCTGGGTTGAGGCGCCAAACCATTCAAAGCTGGGCTGGACGAAGAGCTGGAGCACAATCAGCAGGGCAACGATGCCGCCCAAGTACCCCATGCCCCAGCCGAAGCCGCTGATCTTGCCGATGTTCCGCGGCGTCGAGATCTGCGCCAGCATGGCGTTGTAGTTGACGCCGGCGAATTCGAAGAACACGTTGGCCAGGGCGATCAGTGAAACCCCCAGGAGGAGGAACTCCGGGCGGGGAAACACGAAGAAGCATAGGGCGGTCAGGAGGGCGACGGCGGCCGTGTTGACTCCCAGCCACAGCTTGCGCCGTCCGCCGGTGTCCGAGCGCTGGCCGGTGACAGGTGCGAGCACGGCGATGGCCGCCCCCGCGATGGCCAGAGCCCCGCCCAGCACCGCCGAGGCCTGATCTTCGCCGCCGAACGCCCTGGAGGTCAGGTACACGGTGAAGACGAACGTGGTCATGACCGCGTTGAACGCGGCGGACCCCCAGTCCCACGCCGCCCAGGCAAGGATGCGTCCCTTGTTGGACGCCTGGTTCCCGGCTTCGAGTTCCGAGGACGGCTGCGTGGCTTCGGGCGCGGCGGCGGAGTTCATACGGCGATGCTATCCGCCCGCGGCGAACACGGGACGGAAACTCTCCCGCGGACTGGCGAAACATGGGCTAGCTTCGCGCCCCGGCGGGAAAACTGTCAGCGCCCCCTTGATAAACTGTCCGGACCGAACCCAACGAATGACCGCCTGCTCCAACTTTTGACAATCGAATTTCTGACTTTGCGGAGATACCAGTGATCACAGTCCTTGCCGTGCACTTTGCGGTGGCCGCTGTGGCGCCCTTCATCTTCCGGAAATTCCGCCGGAGTTCGTTCTACGCGCTGGCTGCCGTACCCGCCGGATCGTTCATCTGGCTGCTCTTTCAGCACGGTTCCATCTACCAGGGCGGCGCCGGCCACGGGTCCGCGGCGGAGTCCGCCGGAGCAGGCCCGGGGTCACTTACGGAAACCATCCCTTGGATCCCGGGCCTCGGCATCGAGTTCGCGTTCCGCATGGACGCCCTCGCCTGGGTCATGTCCCTGCTGGTGCTCGGCGTCGGTGCCCTGGTGCTGGTGTACTGCGCCCGCTATTTCAAGAACAAGGACAGCTACCTGGGCGGGTTCGGCGCGCAGCTCCTGGCCTTCGCCGGGGCCATGTTCGGGCTGGTCACGGCGGATGACCTGCTGATGCTCTTCATCTTCTGGGAACTCACCACCGTCCTGTCCTACCTCCTGATCGGGTACGCCCGCACACGGTTGGCTGCCCGGCGTTCCGCCCTGCAGGCGCTCATGGTCACCACTGCCGGCGGGCTGGCGATGCTCGTCGGGCTGATCATGCTCGGCACCAGCGCGGGCACCTACCGGATCTCGGCCATCCTGGCACGGGCGCCGGAGCTCGTGGCCGGGGAGGCAGCGGGAGCCGCGGGCGCCGCCGTGGTCCTTATCCTGATCGGCGCGGTAACCAAATCCGCGCTGGTTCCCTTCCACTTCTGGCTGCCGGGGGCCATGGCGGCGCCCACTCCCGTGAGCGCCTACCTGCACGCCGCCGCGATGGTGAAAGCCGGCGTCTACATCGTGGCGCGCCTGGCCCCGGGGTTCACCGACACCGCGTTCTGGCTGCCCATGGTCTTGGGTCTTGGGCTGGCCACCATGCTGGTGGGCGGCTACCGGGCCCTGCGCCAGACGGACATCAAGCTGATCCTTGCCTATGGAACTGTGAGCCAGCTCGGCTTCCTCACCATGGTCGTCGGGCTCGGAAAACCCGATGCCGCGCTCGCAGGGCTCGCCATGCTGCTCGCCCACGGACTTTTCAAAGCCACGCTGTTCCTCGTGGTGGGAATCATCGACCACCAGGCTGGCACGCGCGATATCCGCAAGCTCTCCGGCGTTTTCCGGTCCTCCCGGGCCCTCGCCGTGGTGTCCGGGATCGGCGCCGCGTCCATGGCCGGCGTTCCGCTGCTGGGCGGCTTCGTGGCCAAGGAATCGGTGCTCGAGGCGTTCGTCCACTTCGCCGGCGAGCCGGAATACGGGCCCTGGGGCACGGTGGTGCTCGCGGGCGTGGTGGCCGGTTCTGTGCTCACGTTCGCGTACAGCGCGCGGTTCATGTGGGGTGCCTTTGCCGTGAAGACGGGGGTGGACCGCACACCGTTCAAGGCCATCAAGCCGTCCTTCCTGGCGGCGCCGGCCATCCTGAGCGCCCTCACCATTGCCTACGGCCTCTGGCCAGCCCCGGTGGACGGCTGGATCCAGCCGTATGCGGCCCTTTTTGCTGAGGGAGCGTCCGACGGCGGCACTGCTGCTGCCGCCGCGGGGCACCTCGCGCTGTGGCACGGATTCACTCCCGCGCTCGGGCTGACGGCGGTGACCTTCGCGATCGGCGCGGCAATGTTCTACGGCCGGGGGCTGGTGGACCGGGCACAGAGCGCCGTCCCCGCATGGATCGACGCCGACCGCGGCTACCAACTGACCATCGGCGCCCTGGACGACGTCGCCGTCTGGATCACCGGACGGACGCAGCGCGGTTCGCTGTACTTCTACCTCGCCGTGATCCTCAGCGTCGCCTTCGTGCTCCCGCTGGCCGCCCTGATCGCCGCGAACAAGCCGCTGCCGGAGGGCCTGTACTTCGTGGATCCGAACTCTCCGCTGCAGCTCGTGGCGGGAGCGGGGATCGTGATCGGGGCACTGGCAGCTGTCCGGGCCAACAAGCGGTTCCTGGCGGTGCTCATGGTCTCGGTGACCGGCTACGGCATCGCCCTGATGTTTGCGCTGCAGGGCGCGCCGGACCTCGCGCTGACCCAGATGCTGGTGGAAACCATCATCCTCGTGGCCTTCGTGCTGGCCATGCGCAGCCTTCCGGCCGAGCTGCGGGACCGCACCGGCGGCAAGTACAGGGTGGTCCGCGTGATCATCGGGCTGGCCTTCGGCGTCACCATGATCTTCGTCGCCATCCACGCCATGGGCTCCCGCATTGCCGCTCCGGTGTCCCTCGAGTTCCCGAAACTCGCCTATGAGGGTGGCGGCGGGCTGAACATCGTCAACGTCACGCTCGTCGACATCCGCGTATGGGACACGTTCGGCGAAATTTCCGTGCTGGCGCTGGCCGCCACCGGCGTCGCCAGCCTCATCTTCGTCAAGGGCCGCGGCGACCGGATCCGCACGTCGTCAACGGTTGCCGAGGGCACCGTCGGCCGCCGCACCGGCGTCGACAAATCGTCCCGGGACGGCGCGGCCCTGGCCCTGAGTCGTAAATTCGCCGCGTCCACGCGCGACGCCTGGCTGGTTGCCGGCCGCACGCTCGCACCGGAGCGCCGCTCCATCATCTTCGAGGTGGTCACCCGGCTGATCTTCCACTCGATGATCATCTTTTCCCTGTACCTCCTGCTGGCGGGACACAACCTCCCGGGCGGCGGCTTCGCCGGCGGACTCATGGCGGGCCTTGCGCTGACCCTGCGCTACCTCGCGGGCGGCCGCTTCGAGCTGCGGGAGGCCACGCCCATCAGCGCGGGAACACTGCTGGGGATCGGTCTGGCCACGGCGGCGGCCTCCGGCGTGGTACCGGTCATGCTGGGCGGCCAGGTTTTCCAGAGCGCCATCCTCCAGTTCTGGCTGCCGGTCTTCGGCGACATCAAGTTCGTCACGTCCACCATCTTCGATACCGGCGTCTACATCGTGGTGATCGGGCTGGTGCTGGATGTGCTCCGGAGCCTGGGCGCGGAGATCGACGAGCACTTTGAGGAACAACCGCCCGGCCAGGCCGGGGAACCAGCACCCGAGCCGTCCGATGACCTAATGCCCGGCGGCGTACCGGCCGAAACTACAGCAAGGGGCAAGGCATGAGCGTCAACCTCACCCTGCTGACCGTCATGGGTGCGCTCTACGCGTGCGGCATCTACCTCATTCTGGAACGCAGCCTCACGCGTGTGCTCCTGGGCCTGATGCTCCTGGCCAATGCCACCAACCTGCTGATCCTGGCCACCGGCGGGTACGCGGGCATGGCCCCGTTCTTCAGCAAGGACACCGACCCGGGCGCCTACAACGACCCCCTGCCGCAGGCCCTGATCCTGACGTCCATTGTGATTTCGTTTGCCGTCACGGCCTTCATGCTCGGCATCATTTACCGGACCTGGGTGCTGGCCCGCCAGGATGAGATCCCGGACGACGTCGAAGACCGCCGCGTGGCGGAAACGCCGAGTTTCGACGCGGAGGACGACGCCGTCATCCCGGTGGAAACTTCGGAGTTCCCGCTGACCATGATCGGCTCCGACGGATCCGGGGTCACGGATTCGCCGGCCACCGTCAGGGCAGGCGGCAAGACGATCCTCGCCGAGGACGCCGCCCTGGAGGAAAAACCCGGCTCCGCCAACGTGCACCCCGGCCCGGAAGGAGGCGTGAAGTGAACATCGCAAGCCTTGCCCCGCTCGCCGTCGTACTTCCCATCCTGGGCGCCGCGCTGACGTTCCTGCTGATCCGGCATTCCCACGCGCAGCGTGCCGTGAGCATCGCCCTTTTGTCCCTGACGCTGCTGCTGGAGTGCTGGCTGCTGGCGTCCGTCTGGGGCGGCGGGACTGAGGCGGTGAACATCGGCGGCTGGCTGCCGCCCTGGGGAATCGTCCTGGTAGTGGACCAGTTCTCCTCGCTGATGCTGGTGGTCTCCTCCGCGGTGAGCCTGGCGGTCCTGGTGTATGCCACCGGCCAGGGCATGGCCGACGGCGACCAGGATGCCCCGGTCTCGATCTTCCACCCCACGTACCTGATCCTCGTGGCGGGCGTCTCCAACGCGTTCCTCTCCGGCGACCTTTTCAACCTTTACGTCGGCTTCGAGATCCTGCTGACGGCGAGTTACGTGCTGATGACGCTGGGCGGCACCGGCCCGCGCATCCGCGCCGGGGTCACGTACGTGGTGGTTTCCGTGGTGTCCTCCGTGCTGTTCCTCATCGCCATCGCCATGATCTACGGCGCCACCGGAACCATCAACATGGCCGACCTTGCCATCAAACTCGCGGAGCTCGACCAGGGCACCAAGACCCTCCTGCACGTCATGCTGCTCGTCGCCTTCGGCATCAAGGCCGCCGTCTTCCCGCTGTCCTTCTGGCTGCCTGACTCCTACCCCACGGCCCCGGCACCCGTCACCGCCGTGTTCGCTGGCCTGCTGACCAAGGTGGGCGTCTACGCCATGGTGCGCACCGAAACGCTCCTCTTCCCGGGAGACAGCCTCAATTCGCCGCTCATGGTGGCGGCGCTGCTCACCATGGTGGTGGGAATCCTTGGCGCCCTCGCCCAGAGCGACATCAAGCGTTTGCTTTCGTTCACGCTGGTCAGCCACATCGGCTATATGGTGTTCGGACTGGCGCTGTCCTCGGTGGCCGGGCTCGGTGCGGCCGTGTTCTACGTGGCGCACCACATCACCATCCAGACCAGCCTCTTCCTGGTCACCGGCCTAATTGAACGGCGCGGCGGAAGCTCCTCCGTGGACCGGCTGGCCGGGCTGGCCAAGCTGTCCCCGCTCCTGGGCCTCCTGTTCTTCGTGCCCGCCATGAACCTGGCCGGGATTCCGCCGTTCTCAGGTTTCCTGGGCAAACTCGGCCTGATGCAGGCGGGCATCGGGCTGGGCACGCCGCTGGCCTACGCGCTGGTCATTGGCGGGGCGGTGACCAGCCTTTTGACGCTGCTGGCGGTTGCCCGCGTGTGGAACCGTGCGTTCTGGCGGAAGCCCGAGGACGCCGAGCACCCGGATCCCGTGCTGCTCGCCGAGGCCAAGGACTCAGCGACCGGCCATCGCGCGGGCAGGACCAACGTGACACTGCTGCCGCGGACCATGGTGGGCTCCACACTGGGGCTGGTGGTACTTGGCGTGGCATTGACCGTCTTTGCCGGCCCGCTGTTTGAAGTGGCGAACCAGTCCGCCGCGACCATGCTGGACAGGTCCGCGTACATCGAGTCGGTGCTGGGCGAGAATGCGCCTGTTCCGGGACTGGCCTTGGGCGGTGGCGGCAAATGAGCCGCCAGCGAATCTCCCTGCGGCAGGAATTGCCGCTGCTCGTCTGGCTCGTGATTGTCTGGGGCGCCCTGTGGCAGGACTTCAGCCCGGGCAACCTGCTGTTCGGAGCCTTGCTGGCCGCCGCAGTGGCGCGTCTGTTCTACCTGCCGCCGGTGGAGCTGAGCGGGCGGTTCAATGTCCTCCGGGCGGTTCCGTTCGCCGTCATGTTCATCGGCAGGGTGGCGGCCGCCAGTTTCCAGGTCTTCTACCTGGCCGTGGCCCAGGGGCCCAAGGTGACCAACGCCGTCGTCGCTGTGCCGTTGCGGAGCCATTCTGACCTCATGGTGACGGCCACAGGGCACGTCATCTCCCTCATCCCCGGATCACTGGTGGTGGAGGTGGACAGGTCCACCTCCACGCTGTACATCCACGGGCTGAACGTCCGGAACGCCGACGACGTGCTGAAACTCCGCACGGAGGTCCGGGACACCGAGGCAGGGCTCATCCGGGTCATGGGAACCAAGGAAGAGCTTGCCGCCCTGAACCAGGAGGTTGCCGCATGATGGAATTGGTCCTGACCGTCACGGCAGTGGTGCTGTCCCTCGCCGCCGCAGGAGCGATCGTGCGGATAGCCCGCGGCCCGTCCCTGCTGGACCGGGTGCTGGCGGCGGACGTGCTGCTGGCCATTCTCGGAGCGGCGCTGTGCATCGACATGGCCGTGAACAGGCACCTCAACAACCTGATGCTGCTCGTTGCCGTGTCCATCATCGGCTTCATCGGCTCGGTCACTGTGGCCCGCTTCGTGGCGGACCGGCGGGGGCAGACCAATGAATCCTGATGCCAGCACCGTGGACACCGTGATCGACGCGGTGTCGGCCGTCTTCATGATCGTGGGTGCGGTGATGTCGCTGGCCGCAGCCATCGGCCTGCTGCGCTTCCCCGACCTCATGAGCCGCATGCACTCGGCCACCAAGCCGCAGGTGCTTGGGCTGTTCCTGCTGCTGGCCGCGGTGGGGCTCCAGCTGCGCACCTGGTGGGTGTGGCCGGTACTGCTGGTGGCCTGGATCTTCCAGCTGCTGACGGTGCCGGTTTCCGCCCACATGGTGGGCCGTGCGGGCTACCGCACCAAGCACCTCCACAAGGAGCTGCTCAGCTCCGATGAGCTGGAAGCCGTAGTGCTGAAGGCCGCCCAGGCGGCCAGGGACGCGGAGCCCGACGGCGGGAACCGCGCCGCTGGTTAAGCTTGCCCAAACCCACGGTGGAGCACGGAACTCAGCGGTGAGCACTCAGGGTTGGGTTGAGTCAAAGAAACGGTACTCGTGAGGCCGGTGGTCATTCGCCCTGGCGCGAATGAAGTCGCGGTCTTCCTGGGAAAGCACTGCCTCGCCGTGCTGGTCTGCCTCGTCGGCGTCGCCGGTCTCCTTGCTGATTACGGCCGTGATGGTTCGGGGGAGGATCTGGCATCCCGGATTGTCGATGAGCCACTTCTGCGTGGTGTGGTCGATGCGGTTCCAATGGTCCTTAATGTGCATTCTGATCAACTTCCTGGTGTGAGTTGAACTCGGTAGGTTTCCGGGTCTGCCGGGGTTGCGCCTAGCGCGGCCGTGGTCAGGCAGCGGCCGAGGCGTAGCACGGAATTTTCGTTGCGGCTTCAGGGTGCATTACGGCGTACAAGCCCGGGCACCTAGCGCTGTGGTGTGCCAGCACGCCGAGACCTGCACGTGTGCACCATCGAGGTCCACCCGGACCCGAAGTTTGACTTTGGCTGTCACGATATTTTCTCCGATCCCACCACCGCTGCGCTGCGGTCCCCAGATGCCAAGCCTAGGCGTCGGACATGCCGCAGGCAACAGGTCGCGGTCACTCATGGAAAGTGTCCGCGCGCGGAGACGTTGCCTCACTTGGAAAGGTCCGGGAAGCATCCGAGCGGGGATGACGGCAAGCGAAAGATATTGACATTCGATAGGAAGCAATTGACACTCGATGTATGCAAAAGACTCATTTGGCGGTCACCGCGCTCCGACTCCTGCTTGTGCTGGCGTTCGCGCTCCTGATGGTTTTTCAGACCCTGTCCTTCCCCGGGCAGTTTGCGCACATGGCCGAAGAGAATCCGGAGCTGGCGTATTTGCGGTGGCCGCTGACCGCGCTGGCAGTGCTGGAGCTGATGTGCGTCCAGACGGTGATCGTGAGCACCTGGAAACTGCTCACCATGGTCAAGCACGACCGCATCTTCAGTAAGGCGGCCCTGGCATGGGTGGATGCGATCGTGTGGGCTATCGCGGCCGCCTGGGCGCTGCTGCTCGGCCTCTTTTTCTACCTCGCTATCAACTCGGGTGATCCCGGATTGCCGCTGTTGCTGCTGCTGATGCTGGTGGGCGGGGCTGTTCTCGGGCTCCTGATACTGGTGATGCGGGCGCTGCTGCTGCAGGCCACCGGCCTCCGGACCGATATGGAAGCGGTCATCTGATGCCCATTGTGGTGCGGATCGACGTCGAGCTGGCCAAGCGCAAAATGAGCGTCGGGGACTTTGCCGAACGGGTCGGGTTAACGCCGGCAAACGTGGCCGTGCTCAAGAACGGCCGCGCCAAGGCAGTTCGCTTCAGCACCCTGGAAGCCATGTGCCGGGTACTGCAATGCCAGCCGGGCGACCTGCTCGAGTGGGTCGAAGAATGAACAGCCGGTCCAGCGGGTTTCGACAAGCTCAACCAGCGGGCGGGACAGGCTCAACCCGCGCTCGTGGCCGGTTAGACGATGTCCTGGCTCTTAGCGAAGCGGGTGATGGCCCGCTGCGTGCCGCGGTTGGCCAGCACCTGGATGATGGCGCTTACGGAGGCCGAAATGAGCGCGAAGGTCAGGGCCGATCGCAGCGTCGTGGGGACGTCGTCCTTCCCGCCCTTAGGCGGCTTCCGGCCGGTGGTCTTTTCCCAGATGGTATCCACGGCCTTGGTACCGGCGAACCCTGCCAGCAGGCTGATGCCCGTGCCAACCAGCTTGATGAAGAAACTCATTTTTCCGGGACTCCTTGCGTCTTGAATACTGGACTTCCTCTAGCCTAGCCGCATGGACTGGTGGATTTCCGTCAGCGCCTGAACCACCAGGTCGTGGTCGGCCTTCTGCGGCAGCCCGGACACAGTGACAACGGCGACCGCGCCCACGCCGCGCACATAGACGGGGAACGCGCCGCCGTGGGCCGCGTAGGTGGACTGGTCGAACCAGGTGTTGTCCTCGATCCGCCCGCCGCCCACCCTGCCGCGCAGGCCCACCAGCAGCGACGGTTCTTCATAGCGTGCGGCCGTCCGCTGCTTGGCCTTGACCCAGCCCTCGTTGTCCGGCGTGGCGCCCTCCAGCGCCACATGGAACAGGACCTGTTCGCCCTTGGTGATGTCGATCGCGATGGGCAGGTTGCCCTTCTTGCCGAGTTCAACCAGCAGGAGACCCAGGTTTAGGGCGTCGTCCTTGCTGAAGGCGGGAAACTGCAGAGCGGCGATCTGCGCCTCGATCTCTGCGATCAGTGCCGCCAGCGAACCTGCGGGCTGTTCGTCGGGGGAGTCGGGGTCGTAGTCGCTCGCAGCGCCGCTGCCGGAATCCTGATGGGTCATGGCCCCAATGTACTCCGGACCTCCTCCGGCAGGCGCCGTAAACTCCCGGATTGTGACACCGGCCCCCGGTCTCCCGGCGCCGTGCCGGTGTAAACTGGATCAGCCCATAAGGGCAGATTTATTACGACAGGGGAGCGCCGCCGTCGGGGATCACTGGCAACTGCCAGCCGAACCGCGGTGGGCGCTGAGAGTGCGGACAGCCGCAGACCCTCGAACCTGATCCGGCTAGTACCGGCGCAAGGGAGTCGAGTTCTCAAAGTGTCCGGCAGTTGGCGGTCCAACCACCAGCAGCCGGGGAGCGCTTTCCCCTCCTGTTCCTCAGGAGGACGATGATGACAACTGCAGCAACCAAGAAGACCGGTTACAACTGGCGCGTGGCGGACATCGTGGTGGCGGCACTGATCGCCGTCGCCGGCGGTGTGATCTTCTGGGCCTGGTCCCAGGGAGCCAATCTCATTTCCGCCCCAGTCAACGCGTTTTACCCGCCCCTTTCCGGGCTCTACGCCGGCGGCTGGATGATCCCGGCGGTCCTGGGCATGCTCATCATCCGCAAGCCGGGCGCGGCACTGTTCTGCGAAACCGTTGCCGCCACCGGTGAACTGATCATGGGATCCCAGTACGGCACCACGGTGCTCATCTCAGGCATCCTGCAGGGCCTCGGCGCCGAGCTGGTGTTTGCCGCCTTCATGTACAAGAAATTCAACCTGCCCGCGTCGCTGCTGGCCGGAGCCGGCGCCGGCCTGTTCTGCGGCCTGAATGATTCGTTCCTGCCGTGGGGCTGGAACATCGCCTACGCGGCGGGTGACAAGCTCACTTACATCATTTTCACGGCCATCTCCGGTGCGATCATTGCCGGCGCCCTGTCCTGGATCGCCACCCGCGGCCTGGCCAAGACCGGCGTACTGAGCTCGTTCGCGTCCCGCAAGGCAGCCACGGAGCCCGTCTTCTCCTGATGCCCGCCATTCACGACGGCGGTGTCCGCCCCGCCGCGGTCACCGCCCGCGGCTGGGGCTGGCGCCACGCCGGCCGCACGAAGCCCGCGGTCAACGGGCTGGACCTGGACATCCGCCCCGGGGAGCGCGTCCTGCTCCTGGGGCCCTCCGGCGCCGGCAAATCCACGCTGCTCCACGCCCTTGCCGGCGTGCTCGGCGACAGCACCTCCGGTAGCGCCGCAGCGGGCGACGCCAGCCCTCCCGACAGTGACGACGCCGACGAAACCGGCAGCCTCCTGATCGACGGCGAACCGCCGCGCGCCCGCCGCGGCCGGGCCGGCCTCATGCAGCAGGACCCCGAAACCCAGGTGGTGCTCTCCCGCCTCGGCGACGACGTCGCTTTCGGCGCGGAGAACCTCTCGGTACCCCGCGAGCAGATCTGGGCGCGGGTGCACGAGGGGCTGGACGACGTCGGGCTGGCGCACCTTCCGCTGGACCACCCGACGTCAGCGCTGTCCGGCGGGCAAAAACAGCGCCTTGCGCTGGCCGGCATCCTGGCGATGCGGCCCGGGCTGATCCTGCTGGACGAGCCCACAGCGAACCTCGACCCGGCCGGCGTCCTCGAAGTCCGCGACGCCGTGGGGCGCTGCCTCGACAAGACGGGCGCCACGCTGGTGGTCGTGGAGCACCGGGTCGCGGTGTGGAAGGACCTCGTGGATCGGATCGTGGTCCTCCAGCCGGGCTCCGCCACCCAGCCGGCCGTGCTGATCGACGGCCCCCCGGACCAGGTCCTGGAGCAGGCACGCGGGATGCTCGCCGCCGCCGGCGTCTGGGTGCCGGGCCACGTTCCGGCCACGCGGCTGCGGATCCCTGGCGGTCTGCCTGCTGACGCGCACCGTGCCGCCGGCGGGGAGCCGGCCCTTGCCCCCGGCCAGCTGATGCTCGCCGCCGAACGCCTCGCGGTTTCCCGGAATCGTCCGCGCCGCCGCGGCTTCAAGTCCGTCCCGCCCGTGCCCGTCCTGCGGGACGTCACGGCGCAGGTCCGTGCAGGCGAGGCGCTGACCATCACCGGGCCAAACGGGGTAGGCAAATCCACGTTCGCGCTGACCCTCGCCGGCCTCCTTCCGGCCGTGGACGGCAAGGTGTCCGCTGCGGTGGAGCTGAGCCGCGGGGCCGGGATCGACCCCTACAAATGGAAGGCCGAGCAGCTGATTGCCAGGATCGGGACGGTGTTCCAGGAGCCCGAGCACCAGTTCGTCACGGGGCGGGTCCTGGACGAGCTCCAGTTCGGCCCGAAGCACCTGGGCCACGGCGAGGAGCGCGTCGACGAGCTGCTGGAGCGGCTCCGCCTGACCGACCTCGTGGACGCCAACCCGTACACCCTCTCCGGCGGCGAGAAGCGCCGGCTTTCGGTGGCCACCGTCCTGGCGGCCCACCCGCAGGTCCTGGTCCTCGACGAGCCGACGTTCGGCCAGGACGCCAACACCTGGGCCGAGCTCGCCTCTTTCCTGTCCGAACTGCTCGACGCCGGCACGGCTGTGGTGTCCGTGACGCACGACGAGGAGTTCACCCACGTCCTGGGCGGCACCGAGCTGCGGCTAGGCAGCCAGGAACTCAGGGCCCCTGAACAGGCCGCGCCATGAGGGACGCGCTGACACTATCCGGCAACCAGGCCGTGCTGACCCGGGCCAACCCGCTGGCCAAATTCGCTGCGGTCTTCCTCATCACGCTGGTCCTGGCGCTGTCCATCGACTGGATGTCCGCGTCCGTGGCGCTGGTGTGCGAACTGCTGCTGTTCCCGCTCGCCGGGCTGACGTTCACGCGGCTCTGGCAGCGCGGCTGGCCGCTGATCCTCGCGGCCGCCGTGGGCGGCTGGAGCACCTCCATCCTGGCGCCGGACAGCGGCAAGGTTCTGCTCGACGTCGGACTCTGGTCCATGAGCGAAGGTTCCCTGGAGCTGGGGCTGGGTTTCCTGCTGCGGGGCCTTGCCATCGCGCTGCCGGCGGTGCTGCTGATGAGCTGCACCGATCCCACGGACCTCGCCGATGCTCTGGCGCAGAAGGCGAGGCTGCCGCACCGCTTCGTGCTCGGCACGCTCGCGGCGATGCGGCTGGTGGGGCTGATGGCCGAGGAATGGCAGACCATCGGCATGGCCCGGCGTGCCCGGGGCGTGGGGTCGCGCGGCAACCCGTGGCAGCGGTTCCGCGCCACCCTGGGGCAGAGCTTCGGGCTGCTGGTGCAGGCTATCCGCCGTGCGACCCGCCTGGCGGTGACCATGGAAGCCCGCGGCTTCGGCGGCGAGAGCAGGACCTGGGCCCGCGAATCAACGTACAGCGCGCTGGACATCTGGGTGCTGCTGGGCGGCGTCCTGATCGCCGGGGGAGCCGTGGCCGCCGCGCTGTGGGCGGGCACCTGGAACATGGTGTGGCTCCAGGGTTCCTAGGCCCCGACTCTGCCTGAATCTAACGGCCGGTGTTCTGTTAGATGCAGGAGTAGTCGTAGTCGAAGCCCTTGGCAACGAACTGGGTGAGGACCACTTTCCCGCCCGGGGTGAGGGGCGCAGCTGCGCAGTTGTTCTTGGCCCCGGCGACCGTGCGGGCGCCGGCGAGCCAGCTCGGCAGGCCGTAAAGGCTGCTGTCCGCGGTGACCGGGCCCACGATCTGCCCCCACTGGGATCCCGTGGAGTAGATGCCCACCCTTGCCCCGATGCTGTGGAAGAAATCCGCCATGCCCTCGAGGTCCGCCCGGTTAGCGTTCTTGTCGCCGGACCACGTGTTTCCGGTCTCGACGTCAAGCCACCACAGGTAGTCCTCGGGGTCGGTGATGCTGCGGAGGTAGGCGTCGTCGAAGGCCTTGGCGTAGCCGTACATGTAGGAGCACGGTGCGTCCGTCTGACCCTCCCTGCATTCGCCGTATGGGTTCGCCACGGTCTTGCCGCCATACTCATTGTTGGTGGGCCACCAGGTTCCGGCAGTGCCGGGGTTCGCGGTGTTGACGTACAGGGCCACCGTTGGCTGGCCGGTTCCGCCCAGCGAATCCTCCGCCCAGTCGAGCTGATGATGCAGGCAGGGGTTGGTGGTGTTGGCCCGCCCGTTGTTGACGCCGACTATTGCGAATGCCGGATCCTCGGGCAGGGATTTGTTGCACTGCGGCCAAGAGACGTCGTTGCCCAACAGGACCCCGCCGCCTCTGGACGGCTGGGCACCGGTCGGCTCGGCGCCGGGCGAGGGTGTGGGAGCCGGTGCTGCGGTCGGCCGGGCAGTGGCCGGCTGGGAGGCGGAAGCCTTCGGCGCCGGTGCCGGAGCACCGTCCACGCGGGGCCCTGGCACCAGGCCCAGGGCGGTCGTAATCACGACGGACAGCATCACGGATGTCTGCTGCCGGGAAGGGCGCTTCTTGCTGAACGCCGCGGAGCTGAAGATGGACAAGACGGCCTCCTGTACCTCCAACCGGCCGCAGCCGGTAGCGCTAGCTTGCTCCCGATACGCTCCCCGGTCAAGGCCTCCTGGTCCGCCGAACCGAAACGTGCGGATGCCGCGGACCCGCGCTGTCGCCTGCGGGGGCGAAGTAACGGTAGGATCACGGGTATCGCATGGAACGGGTATGAATGTGACGTTTCAGGCACTTTCGGCGTTTCTCATGCGAAAAAACATCATTGGTGATATTTTTTGGACATGACACAACAGACTGCTGAACAAGTAGGCCTCATGCTCCGCGATGCCCGCGGGCAGAAAGGCTGGACCCAGGGGCAGCTTGCCGCCGAGCTCGGGACCAGCCAGAGCGCGGTGGCCCGGATGGAGCAGGGCAAACAAAACCTGAGCCTGAAAATGATCCAGCGCCTCGAAGCGATCTTCGGCCGGAGCATCGTCCAACTGGGCAAGTCCCAGATGACCCACCTCCGTGTGGAAGGGGGCCGGACGCTCTCCGGTTCCGTTGATGTCAACACGAGCAAGAACGCCGGAGTGGCGTTGCTGTGCGCCAGCCTCATCAACCGCGGCACCACCACGCTGCGCCGGCTGGCCAGGATCGAGGAGGTCAACCGGATCGTCGAGGTCCTGACCAGCATCGGCGTCGAGTGCACTTGGCTCAACGACAACGATCTCCAGCTCCGCCGCCCCGCAGACCTGGACCTTGAGTCCATGGACGTCGAGGCCGCGCGCCGGACCCGCAGCGTGATCATGCTCCTCGGGCCGCTGCTGGACCAAACCGCCGAATACCGTCTTCCTTACGCCGGCGGCTGCGACCTGGGAACGCGCACCGTGGAGCCGCACATGCAGGCGCTGCGCCAGTTCGGACTGTCGGTGGAGGCCACGGCCGGCTTCTACACAGTGCAGGCGCCGGCGTCGGACGCCCTGGACCGGTCCTTCGTCCTGACAGAGCGCGGGGACACGGTGACGGAAAACGCCATCATGGCTGCGGCCCAGCGCTCCGGCACCACCATCATCCGCAACGCCAGCCCCAACTACATGGTGCAGGACCTCTGCTTCTATCTGCAGAGTCTGGGTGTGGAGATCGACGGCGTGGGCACCACAACGCTGAAGATCACCGGCAAGCCGTCCATCAACGTCGACATCGAATACTTCCCGTCCGAGGACCCGATCGAGGCGATGAGCCTCATCACCGCCGGCGTCGTGACCAATTCCGAGGTGACCATCCGCCGGGTCCCCATCGAGTTCATGGAAATCGAGCTCGCCACGCTGGGGCAGATGGGCCAGGAGCTGGAGGTGTCCGGTGAGTACATGGCCCGCAACGGCCGCACCAGGCTGGTGGACGTGACCACCAAGCCCTCCGAGCTGCGCGCGCCGGAGGACAAGATCCACCCCATGCCGTTCCCGGGCCTGAACATCGATAACCTGCCGTTTTTCGCCGTCATTGCCGGCAACGCGGAGGGCCAGACCATGATCCACGACTGGGTCTACGAGAACCGCGCCATCTACCTCACGGAGCTCAACAAGCTGGGCGCCCGGGTGCAGCTGCTGGACCCGCACCGCATCTACGTCAACGGCCCCACCCGGTGGCGCGCCGCCGAAGTGGGCTGCCCGCCCGCCCTCCGCCCGGCCGCCTGCCTGCTCCTGGCCATGCTCGCGGCGCGGGGAGTGTCCGAACTGCGCAACATCTACGTGATTGAGCGCGGCTACGAGGACCTGGCCGAGCGGCTCAACACCATCGGCGCCAAGATCGAGTACTTCCAGGACTAACCTCCAAGCGCGAACGGATCCTTGAGCCCCGCCGTCCACGCGCGAACCGGCAGATAACGACCCCTCCGAACGGATTTGAGGCCGTTATCTGCCGGTTCGCGCTTCGTCATGTCCGGGACGTTTTGGCTGGCCTGGCGCACAATGTAGGCATGCGGACTTTTGGGGTCGAGGAAGAACTGCTGATCGTGGACCCGGCCACCGGTGAGCCGCTTGCGCTCGCCGATGCGCTGCTGGCCGGCCGCAAGCTCGCCGCCGACGACGCCCCGTACAAGCCCCGCCTGCTGCAGAAGCAGGGCAGCGTAACAGTCGGCGACGACGAGATGGGGTTGAGCGCCGAACTCAAGCTCGAGCAGATTGAGACGCAAACCCGCCCATGCCTGGACCGTGCGGAACTGCTGCGCCAGATCCGCGCCGGCCGGGCCATGGCGGATGAAGCCGCCCGGCGGCAGGGCGCTCGCGTGGCCGCTCTGGCCACGTCGCCGCTGGCGCTCTCCAGCCACACCACGCCGGACCCGCGCTACGCCAAAATGCTGGAGCGGTTTGGGCTGACGGCCCAGGAACAGCTGACCTGCGGCTTCCACGTCCACACGTACATCGAATCCCCGGACGAAGGGGTTGCCGTCCTGGACCGGATCCGGGACAAGCTGGCGGTCCTGATCGCGCTCAGCGCCAACTCCCCCTTCTGGAACGGCGTGGAAACCGGGTTCGAGAGCTACCGGACGCAAGCGTGGAACCGCTGGCCGTCGTCGGGCCCGTCCGCCATCTACGGCAGCCTGTCCTCCTACCGGCGCGTGGTGACCCGGCTGCTGGACAGCGGCGTGGTGCTGGACGAAGGCATGATCTACTTTGACGCCCGACTCTCCCGGAACCATCCCACGGTGGAAGTGCGCGTGGCGGACGTGTGCCTCCGGGCCGAGGACGCCGCGCTGATCGCCGTCCTGGTGCGCGCGCTGGTGGAGTCCGCGGGCAGGGAATGGCGCGACGGTGTGGAGCCCGCCCCCGTCCCCACGGTGCTGCTGCGCATGGCCGCATGGCAGGCGAGCAACTTCGGCCTGCGCGGGGAGCTGCTGGATTTCGGCAGCTTCAGGCCCGCGCCCGCCGCCGACGTAGTGAGCTCGCTGGTTGACTTCCTCGAGCCGGTCCTGGCCGAGAGCGGTGAGCTCGAGCTCGCCAGGCAGGGCGTCGAGGAGATCATCGCCCGCGGTACCGGCGCTGCGGAGCAGCGAAGCGTCCGCGAAACGGTGATGGAAAAGGCGGCGCCCGACGACGGCGGGCTGGGGGCCGTCGTCGCGCATGCCGTGCGGGCCACGCTGCGCGGGACGGCGGACGCCGACGACCCTGACGCTGTTCCGGCACCGGAGCTGCTGCGCGTCCGCCAGTCCTGATCGGCGTCACCCAGGCGCGAACGGCCGCTTCAGCACCTTCCACCAGCGAACGGACACTTCAGCCCCTTCCTGCAGCGCGAACTGGCAGGTAATGCCCTCAAAACGCGGGAAAGCGGGCATTACCTGCCAGTTCGCGCGGTGGAGGCGTGGGGGAGGCGGGGCCTCAACTGTCCGTTCGCGCTGAGGCACGGGGATGTTTCCGATGGTCATTTGGCGGTAAACCTGCCGAAATATTGGCTGGCTACGGTGGAACCAAACGATCCGCTCGGGGAAGGCATGAACCATGCGCGTAGGAATCATCCGGGTCTTGACGACGTCGGACCGGCGTCTGCTCAACTCCCACGGAAAGCTGCTGCGGGAAACCTTCGGCTTCGACGTGACCTCGCGGTGCATCCCGGACCAGCCGTCGGGAGTCTATGACGCGGAGTCGCTGCAGCGCGCCGTCCCGAACGTGGTGGAACTGGCGCTCGACATGGCCGGCGGCGTTGATGCCCTGATTGTCAGCTGCGCCGCCGATCCCGGCCTGGCGGAGGTGCGCGGCCTGGTGAAGATTCCGGTGATCGGTGCCGGTTCCGCTGCGGCTGCCGCGGCGCTCTCGTTCGGTGGCCGGGTGGGCGTGCTGGGCCTGAAACACTCGGTGCCGGGACCCATCGCGGATGCCCTCGGGGAGCGGATGCTGCTGATCGACGGACCGGAGAGCGTGGAGACCCCCGAGGGTTTCCTGCTGCCGACGGGAATCTTCGACGCCCTCGCTGCCGCCCATATGCTGGTGGACGCCGGCGCGGACGTCATCGTGGAGGCAAGCACCGGGCTGACGAGCATCGGCATGGCGGACGTCCTGCGGAGCAGGCTCGGGATTCCGGTCATCGACCCGGTGATGGCTGCAGGTTCCATGCTGGTCTCGGCGGTGGCATCGCGTGGCCTGCCGGCGTTCCGGGAGCTTCAGGCAGTCTGAGCCCTGCCGGAACGTTCCCGGCGCCGGCTAATCTTCCACCGGCTCACTGCGGTCATCACCCGCATGCACACCGCCCAGTAGGCCACGCCGGCGGCAAGCGATGCCGCCACGGCCAGCGCTGGGCTGATCCCGGCCAGCGGCGGGTAGACCACCCAGTGGACCAGGTAGGCGTAGAGCGAGGCGCTGGCCAGCAGCACGGTCAGGCGGCGGAAGACCCTTGGCACCGGCAGCGTCGGCAGCCAGATAAGCAGCAGTATCCCGGCGACCACCGTCAGTTCCCGGGTGGTGTTCTCGAAGAACCCCGGAACTGTCACGGCGGCGAGGACAGACACGACGCAGCGCTGGGCCACGGTCCGGCACCGCGCGATCGCCCACCCCAGCCCGAACAGCCACAGGGCGGGCGCGGTGTGCGGCACGCCGGGATCAACCAGGTCGTACCGGGTGAGCAGGCCTGCCCCGGTGATGGCGAGCGGGAACAGGAGCGGGAAGCGCCGCTCTGCGCGGTGCACCCAGGGAATCGCGAGCAGGGCGGTCATGGCCGCGAGCAGGTAGACCAGCACCTCAATGAACCAGAAGTGCCACTGGGTGGTCACCGCCTCCGGCCCGATGACGGCGTTGAGGAGCACGATGTTGGCGAGGCTGTATCTGTCCGTCACGAGGTAGGCGAACGCGATGAACGCCATGCTGGGGACCACCACCTTGGCGAGGCTCGCAAGCTGCCGCCGGAGCCGGGGAAGCCGTTCCCCGGAGAGCTGGAATCGGGCGAAGTTGTAGCCGGCCACGGCCATGAGCACATGCGCCGTGCCCTGCCAGCTGAAGAATCCGACGTGCGTGCTGACGATCAGTACGATCGCCACGGCCCTCAGCACGATGCTGGTTTCGAGCGGTGCGATGAACCGCCGCATCCTGCGAGCCGGCACGTCCCGCCGTCGCGGTTCCAGGTCCCGCACGGGTGTGATGTGCCAATCCTGCGGGAGGTGCCCCAAGGCCTGTTCGAGCCTGACGGACGCCGCCACGTAGGACAGTGAGTCTCCGCCCAGCGAGACGAAAGTATCGCCGTCCGCGACGTCCGTGACCTCCAGGGTGTCCTGGAAGATCCTGCGGACGTTGTCAGGCCCGGCGGCGGACACGTGCGAGCCGTCCGCCGGCACGGAGCCGTCGGCCGGCACGGGGCGTGACGGGTCCGGGCGGGACGCGCTGCTGCCGCCCACGTTGCTTCCGGACAGAGCGAGAACCGCCGGGTAGTCCACCTTGCCGGTGGCCAGGCGGGGGAGATGCTCGACGGCGTGCAGCTCAAGGGCCGCCCGTGGCAGCCCGATTCCCTGCGCGAGGACCTTGCCCAGCAGCTGCGTGTCGTGGTCGCCTTCGACGGCGACGACGAGGCCCTGGTCGGTGCCGGCGCTCGCCGCGTGCACGCCGAGGTCGGCCAGGATCCGTTCCACCTGCCCGAGGTCCACCCGCAGTCCCACGATCTTGACGAACCGGCTGCGCCGGCCCACCACCTCGTAGACGCCTGCGGGATGCTTCCGGGCGAGGTCGCCGGTGCGGAGTTCGCTGATGGTCCTGCCGGCGGCGAGATCCGCCGGGCGCTCGGCGTAGCCCAGCATCACGTTGGGCCCCGTGTACACCAGCTCGCCGTCGTCCAGGCCGGGTACGGGGTCGATGCGGAACGCTCCGCCGGGCACGGGAATGCCGATGGATCCGGGCACGGTGGCCGCCAGATCGGGCGGCAGGTACGCCATCCGGGCCGTGGCCTCGGTCTGGCCGTACATCACAAAGAGTTCCCAGCCGCGCCGGCGTCCGAGCCCGGCGTAGCTTTGCACCATCTCCGGGGCGAGCCGGCCGCCGGCCTGGGTCACGTAGCGCAGGCTCGGGAGTTCCATCTCGGCGAATCCCACCCGGTCCAGCAGCTCGAAGGTGTAGGGAACGGCCGCGAATGCCGTTGCCCTGCGGCTGCGGAACAAGTCCCAGAAGCACGGATCAACGACGGACAGGTCCGTGAGCACCAGGCCGGCCCCGCGGAGCAGGTGGCTGTTGATCACGGACAGCCCGTAACAGTAGGACATCGGCAGGGTCGTGGCCGCGCGGTCATCCGGGCCAATACTCAAATACTCGGCAATGGACTCGGCGTTGGACTGCAGGTTGGCGTGGGACAGGCGCACCAGCTTGGGGGAGCCCGTGGAGCCGGAGGTGCTGAGCATGAGCGCAAGGTCCGGGTGCAGCTCGTGCCGGGTGCCGGGGCGGCGTTCCTCCAACTCGGCCTCCCCGTCCCCGGAGCGCAGAATGACGTCGGGGTCGTAGGCCGCGATGACGGAGTCCAGGGCGGCGGGCTTGTCCTCCGGGACGAGGATCAGCGGGTGGCCGGACACCAGGGCCGCCAGGTAGGCAACCAGGGAATCGACGTCGTTGGCGGCGGTCAGCGCCACCAGACGCCGCACGGTGCCGAGCCGGAGCGCGAGGGCGTCGACGCGGTCGGCGAGTTCCCGGTAGGTCAGGGCGAAGTCGTCGGCAAGGATGGCGGGCCTGTCCCCGTGGCTCGCAAGATCCGAGGCAAAGGACACCCGCTCGAAATCAAGCTGTGTGGTCACCCGGAAGATGTTATTAGTTAAGGCTTACCTAAGTAAAACTGATTTCCCGGGATGACGCCGTGCGATACTCATCTCGTGACCACCTCGTATGCGTTCCGGGCCGAATTGTGGCTCTACCCGGGGGACTCCGGCTGGCACTTCCTTACGCTGCCGGAGGACCTGGCCGACGAGGTCCGCGAGGAGTCGGCCGCCTTCCGGAAGGGCTTCGGCTCCGTGAAAGTGGCGGCGTCGATCGCCGGCCACCGGTGGGAGACATCCCTGTTCCCCGACAGCAAGAGCGGGTCTTACCTGCTCCCGGTCAAGAAGACCGTCAGGACGGCGGCAGGCATCAGCGCCGGAGATGAAGTGGATGTCGTGTTCACCGTCCAGCGCGACGACTGACGGCCATCCGGAATTCAGCCCGCGGGATAAAGCCCGCGGAAGTCAGTCACTCAGATCTGCTTGAGCGCCTGCTCCAGGTCCCGGATCAGGTCCTCCGGGTCCTCGAGCCCCACGGACAGGCGCACCACGCCGTCGCTGAGGCCGATGGCCGAGCGGCCTTCGGGACCCATGGCGCGGTGCGTCGTGGTGGCGGGGTGGGTGATGAGGGACTTGGCATCCCCCAGGTTGTTGGAGATGTCGATGATCTTCAGGGCGTCCAGCAGCGCAAAGGCGGCGTCCTTGCCCGACTGGCCGGCCGTCGTCGCTAGTTCCAGCGTGAGCACGGTGCCGCCGGCCTTCATCTGCTTGGCGGCGAGGTCGTACTGCGGGTGGGATTTCAGCAGCGGGTACTTGACCCAGCTGACGGCGGGCTGGCCCTCAAGCCATTCGGCGAGGCGCAGGGCGGTGGCCGACGAGTGGTTCACGCGCAGGGCCATGGTTTCCAGGCCCTTGGTGAGCACCCAGGCGTTGAACGCGGAGAGCGCCGGCCCGGTGTGGCGCATGAGCTGCTTGACGGGCCCGTCGATGAATTCCTTGGTGCCCAGGATGGCGCCGCCCAGCACCCGGCCCTGGCCGTCGATGTGCTTGGTGCCGGAGTAGACGATCACGTCCGCGCCGAGCTCGCCGCAGCGCTGCAGCAGCGGTGTGGCAAAGACGTTGTCGACGACGACGGTGGCCCCGGCGGCATGCGCCAGTTCACTGACCGCGGCGATGTCCACGATCTCCTGCATGGGGTTGGAAGGCGACTCGAAGAACACGGCGGTGGTTGGAACCGAAAGTGCCTCGCGCCACTGCTCCAGGTCCGGCCCGTCGACGAACACCGTCTCCACGCCCCAGCGCGGCAGGATCTCGTTGAGGATCACGAAGCAGGAGCCGAACAGGGAACGGGCCGCCACCACGCGGTCCCCGGCGGCAAGCAGCGCACCGAGCGCGGTGAACACGGCGGACATGCCGGACGCCGTCGCAAAGCATGCCTCAGTGCCCTCCAGCAGGCGCAGCCGCTCCTGGAAGGTGGCCACGGACGGGTTGCCGTACCGGGAGTAGACGAAGCGTTCGTCCTCGCCGGTGAAGGCACGCTCAGCGGCGGCGGCGGATTCGTAGACGAATCCGGAGTTCAGGAACACGGGCTCCGTGGTTTCCTGGAAGTTGGTGCGGTCCAGCCCGCCGCGGACGGCCTGGGTCTCCGGGCTCCATCCTGCGGCGTCTTGATTGAAGGTCACTTAGTTCTTTCCCAGATTCGTTGGCAGGCCGCGGTTCTTCCAGCCGTTGACGGTGCGCTCGCCGTAGCGGTCGGGCTCGCCCTCGAAGCCCTCCAGGACGTTGTAGGCGGTGAAGCCCGCCTGCGTGGCGGCAATGGCGGCGGCGATGGAGCGCTGGCCCGAGCGGCACAGGAACACGAGCTCCACCGCGGTGTCCTCCGGAGCCTGCTGCTTCAGCTGCTCAATGAAGTCGCGGTTGGGGATGCCGCCGGGGAAAGTCCACTGGATGAACAGCGGGTCGTTCTCGGTGGCCTTGGTGTCCGGGATGCCGATGTGCGCCCACTCGCCCTCGGTGCGGACGTCCACCAAAATGGCGCCCTCCTCCAGCTTGGCCCACGCGTCCGGCGGGGTGAGGTCGCCGGCGTAGCTCATGCGTGCCCCTCGAACGCTTCGGCGTTGAGGTCGTCGTCCGAATCGAGCCGGTCAACGGCGGTGGCCACGGCGGCGTCGGCGCTGGCGATGGCCGCGGGCAGGACAAGGGCCTGCGCCACGATCACGTTGATGCCGTTGTACGCGGCGGCGGGGCTGCCGTGCAGCACGTACCCCTCTGCCAGGGCGGTGGAGATGCGCTCACAGAAGGCGCGGTCGTCCGGGCCCGTGATCAGCCGGTAGGACAGTTTTTCCTCGGGTTTGTCCTGCTGGGCCGGCAGGGTTACGCCGGCGGGGGCGTCCGTCATGACGGATCTCCTTCTCTCACGCTTGCAGCTCGAAGTGGTCGATATGCCGAGTATTCACCTGAGGCACCCCGCCGCGAAAGGGAGGGTTGCCGACCGGCCAGTCAGGGCTTGGCGCCGGTTCTCATTACTCCCCAAAAACGTAACACCGACGACGGCGGCGCGCACCGCCGTCACCGTCATGTTGCGTAACGCTGGGGCCCCGGAAGTCCGGTTGCAAAGCCGCGGGCCGGGGGGATAATGACGGGAGATGAACCACCGTAACGCCGGATGAAACCAGGCAAGCGTGAACGAGTCGAGCGGCAATACAGTCAGTCCCATGCTGCACTTTGGATGGTTTGTGGGCCATGGCTTTGGAGTCCAGGGCTGGGGGACGCCGGGCTACGGGGTCGGGTACGACTGGAAGAAACCCGCGCTGTACCAGCATGCCGTGCGCGAGTTCGAGCGGGCGGGCCTGGACCTGTTCATCATCGAGGATTCGCTCACCGTCCCGGATACATACGGCGGCAGCGCCGAGGTGAGTCTGGCCCAGGCGTCCTTCGCGCCGAAGCATGATCCGCTCGCGCTGGTGCCGTACCTGCTCTCCGCCACGGAACACCTCGGGATTGTGCCCACCGTCAGCGCATCCTTCTACCCGCCCTTTACTGCGGCCCGGCTCCTGGCCACGCTGCAGCACTTCTCCAACGGGCAGCTCGGCTGGAACGTGGTGACCTCGGGCAGCGACCTCGCCGCGCAGAACTACGGCCTGGACCAGCAGATCGAACACGACCTCCGGTATGAGAAGGCCGAGGAATTTGTGAACGTTGTGCGCAACCTCTGGCGCAGCTGGGAACCCGACGCGATTATTGAGGACACCGGCGCCGGCATCTTCGCGGACCACACCAAGGTCAGGCCCATCCACCACAATGGCGAGTTCTTCAAGGTCCGCGGCCCGCTGAACACGGCACCGCTGCCGGAGGAGCCCGTGCTGGTGCAGGCCGGTGCCTCCCCGCGCGGCAAGGCGTTCGCCGGGGGCAACGCGGACGTTGCCATTGCCCTTGCCCGCGGCACCGACGGGATGAAGGCCTACCGTGACTCGATCCGCTCAGAGGCGGCAGCCGCCGGCCGGAACCCCGACGACGTCAAGGTCCTCTTTGTCCTCAAGCCCACCGTGGTGGGATCCCGGGCGGAGGCGGACGAGCTCCGGGCCGCGCGGCGGGAACTCACGCAGCGGGACATCGACAGCCAGCTGAACTCCATCTCCTATCTTTCCGTGATCGACTTCAAGCAGTTCGATCTGGACGAGCCCCTCCCGGAGCTCAGGACCAACAGCAACCAGGGCACGCTGGACCACTTCGCCAAGGCCGGTCCGCCCGGTTCCACGCTGCGACAGCTCCTGCATGCCAGGAGCGGCGGCGCCGGCGACAGCATCATCGGCACGGCCGAGGACATCGCCGACCACCTGGAGGAGACCGGGGCGGCGGTGGGCGGGGACGGCTTTCTGTTCTCCGGATTCGTGGACCCCGCCACCGTGCACGGTGTGCTGGACAAGCTGGCGCCGGTGCTGCGCCGCCGGGGGCTGCTGCGGACAAGCTACGGCGACGGCGGGTTCCGCCGGAACCTGCTGGACTTTTAGCGCCATGGACGGGGCCAAGGCAGCCGAAGGCCTCCAGCCGGGAACCCGGCGGGGAGCCTTCCTGATCGGCACGGCGCACATCCGGGCCGAGGAAGTGGCGAGGGCCGCGGCAGATCCGGGGATTGAGGTGGTCCTGAGCGCAGACGCCCTCGACTTGATGGGTATGTCGCGCGACGTGGTCCAGGCGGCCATCGACTCCGGCCACAGAGTGTACGGACTCAACACGCTGCTCGGCTCCGGCCGGGACACTGCCGTCGAGGCGGAGTCCATCCTTGATTACCAGATCCAGGTGATCCGGTACCACCACAGCGGCGTGGGAGCGCTGCTGGCCCCCGACGAGGTGCGCGCCGTGATCCTGGCCAGGCTCATCGGCTTCACCCGCGGCGGCTCGGGAGTGCGCCCGGACACGGCCAGGTTCTACGCCGGGCTGCTCAACAGGGGAGTGGTTCCGGCCATTCCGCGCGACGGCTCCGTGGGCTCTTCGGACCTGACCCAGCTGGCCGCCGTGGCCGCCGTCGCCATCGGGGAAGGGCAGGCGCTCGCGGCCGATGGCACCGTCGTGGCCGGCGCCGAGGCCCTCTCCCGGGCCGGGCTGGAGCCGCTGGTCCTCGCGCCGGCAGAGGCCCTCGCCCTGGTCAGCGCCAACGCGTACTCGATCGGCGCGGGCGCGCTCGAATTGGGCCGGCTCCTGCAGTTGGCGGACCTCGCGGACACCGCGCTCGCGTTATCCCTGGAGGCGACGGCAAGGTACGACGGCGGCGGGAACCTCAGCCCGTTTTCGCCGGCGGTGCAGGCGGCCAAGGCCGTGGACGGCCAGAGGGTCTCGGCCGCGAAGGTCCGGCGCCTGCTGCGCGGCGGCTGGCTGGAGGACCCCCGGCGCGCTGTGTCCGTGCAGGACGCCCTGTCCTTCCGGGCCGCGCCGCAGACACACGGCGCCTTCCGGGCCCAGGTCACCGCGCTGGCCGAGGCGCTGGAGGTGGAGCTCAACGGCCGCGGCGACAACCCGATGACGGACCTGGTGTCCGGCCGGATGATCTCGGGCGGGAACTTCCAGCCGATGCAGCTCGCCCTTGCCTTCGAGGCGCTGCGGCTGGGACTGGCACACGTGGGAATCAGCAGCGAGCGGCGGATTGCCAAGCTCTATCCGCCGCAGCGGCTCATCCGGCAGCTCAACCTGGAGGCCGCGCGGAGCGGGACTCCGCTGGCGTCCGAGGACCTCCCGGGCCTGCTCTGGTATTCGGCCGCGGGGCTGCTGGCCGAGCTGAAGTTCCTCGCTGCCCCGGCCACGCTCGGCGCCCCGACACTTTCCGCCGACGTGGAGGACCACTCCACGCTGGCACCGCTGGCCCTCCAGCAGCTGGAACGCGCGGTGGAAGCCGCTGGGAAGCTGCTCACCATCGAGGCGCTGACGGCCACTTACCTCCTGGCCGAGGCGCAGGGCGCGGAAGCCGGAGGAAGCGAGTCCGCCGCCGGGGCGAGGCCGCTCGGCAAGGGGACCGGTGCCGTCGTCGACCATCTATCCGTGCTACTGGCAGGCCAGCTGCCGGCGGCGGTACTGGTTGACCGGGCCCGGGCGGGGCTGCGGGAGCTGCTGGCCGGGCTGCCGGAGCTGCGGACGCAAGCCTTGGCCGACGACGATGATGCGGAAGGAGAGGCATGAGCACCGTGACGGGCAGGCAACGGGCGGCCAGGCATGCGGCGCCAGCGGTGGACCTGTCGGCCGACGCCGGGGCTGTCCTGGCGCAGGTGGGCCACACGCCCCTGGTGCCCCTGGAAGTGCTCAGCAGGGGGCTCGGCAGCACGGTGTTCGTGAAGCTGGAATCGGAGAATCCGGGCGGCTCCATCAAGGACCGGACCGCGCTGAGCATGGTCCGTGCGGCCGAGCGCAGCGGACAGCTGCAGCCGGGCGGAACCATCGTGGAGAGCACGTCCGGCAACACCGGGATCGGACTGGCGCTGATCGGGGCGCTGACCGGCCACCCGGTAGTGGTGGTGACCGGAGACTCGATTTCCTCCGAAAAGCTGGAACTGCTGCACCGCTACGGTGCCCGCGTGGTGTTCACGGACTGGACCGCGCCCTCGGATTCGCCCGCCAACGCGAGGGCTGTGGCTGCGCGGATCACGGCGGAAACGCCGGGAGCTTGGCGGCCCCTGCAGTTCGACAACCCCGCCAATCCGCAGGCGCACTACGAAGGGACCGCGCCGGAGATCTGGGAGCAGACGGCAGGGAGGGTGACGCACTTCGTGGCGGGAGTGGGAACCGGGGGCACCATCACCGGGAACGGCCGGTACCTGAAGGAGAAATCGGCCGGGCATGTGGAGGTGATCGGCGCTGACCCGTACGGTTCGGTCTACAGCGGCGGTCATCCCGGCCAGATCCTGGTGGACGGCGTGGGCAATTCTTGGCCCAAGCCGGACTGGCCGAAGGTCTTTGACCGCAGCCTGCTGGACCGGTTCCTGCGCATCCCCAATGACGAGGTGTACACCACCGTGCACCGGCTACTCAATGAGGAAGGGCTGTCCCTCGGGCCGTCCTCCGGGCTGACCGTGGCTGCCGCCCTCCGGGTGGCGCGGGCAGCGCCGCACGGATCCGTGGTGGTGGCGATAGCCCCCGATACCGGCAGCAACTACCTCAGCAAGGCCTTCAACCCGGAGTGGCTGGCGGACAACCACATCCGCCTCGCCGCGGACTTCGCGGAGGACTGATCCTTCCGGGCTTCTGTACGTCGGTTGGCTGCCGGCTATCCGTTGCCTGCCGGTGTCAGGAACCGCTCGGGGCCGTTTCGCTTTCCGACCGTGTCCAGGCGTTCCAGTCCAGCGGATGGACGGAGGGGCGGCCAAGGAGATATCCCTGTGCAGCAGCCATCCCGAGTTCGGTGACTGCAGCCAGTTCCTCCTCGGTTTCGACGCCTTGTGCGGCGAGAACAGCGCCGACGTGCCGGGCGAGCTCAACCATGGCGGCGGCCCGCAGCCGCTGCCACTCGGAGTTTTCGATTCCTTCGATGAACGTGCGGCCCAGCTTGATGATGTCCGGGTGGAGTTCCAGCACCTGGTCCATGGAGGTAAAGCCGGCGCCGGCTCCGTCCACGGCGATCCTCATGCCCCGCCTGCGAAGCGGTGCAAGGGCGGCCGTGAGTGAAGCGTACTGATCTGCGGGGACCGGGCCGTTCAGCTCGACGACGATCCTGTCCACTGCCAGTTGGGAATGCTCGAGCAATCCCTGGATCCGGGGGTCCATGCACGTGGCGGGTGTCAGGTTCAGGGCGATGAAGAGGTGCTCGGGGACAGCCTGCGCCGCGGTGAGGGCGCGGTGGAGGGCAGCGATCTCGAGGTCGGTGCCGAGCCCGACTGACTGGGCCTCGTTGAACCAGTGGTCCGCGCTGGCGCCGTCATCACTGACGAACCGGGTAAGGGCTTCGACGCCCGTCACCTGCCCTGCCGGAAGCCGGCGGACGGGCTGGAAGGCGGTCATGAGCATCCTGTCGCCGAGGACCGCTTCAATACGGTTCCTGCTGCGCCTGGTAAAGGGAACCGGCACGGGCGCCTCCGCGGGCTGATCGGCCCGGCTGATGTGGGCGCGCTCCTCGGGGGCGTTCGTCAGTGCCGTGGTGGCGGTGAGGTGCTCCAGCAACGCCTGCTCGGGGCTGTCCGGATGTGCGGCCACGAGCTCGCGCAACCGGACCCGGGTCCATTGACTCTCCGGATCGGATTCCGCCAGCAGTTCGGCAATAATTCCTCGGGCCTGCCAGCGCACAGCTGTATCACTCACGTCCCCCGGCAGCTCTGCCTTGGCCCCCAGACCCGTGGGTAGTGAGTTTGTCAATGCTGGAAGGGAGGTTTCGTCCCTAGACATCGGCTATTCCTTTATAGGTTCACGATTCCGGCTGAGCCCGAAACCGGACCACTCCGCCGCTTGGCCGCGAGGCACGGACGGATGGCCGTGGTAGAAGCGTACAACGTGCAAGACCACCCTGTCTCCTCTTTGTAGACTGCGGTTTCTACCGGGCGTGTTCCCGCGCGTAGGACATATCCGGTTCGCTGGCGCCGTCCTCCTGCACCCACGCCATGAAATCCGCCAAGGACATGAAGCAGTAATAGTCGCAGTACCGCAGGTTCTGCTTCTCCGCTTTGCTCATGACGGTACTTCGTCGCGGGCCGCGCCATGGATGGCAGACTCTGGTCCGTTTCTCTCAGGGGCATTGCTCAGCAGGGGTTCACCGCAAGTTCACAGCAAGTATCCCGAGGCAGAACGCAGCCCGCCTAGCCTCAGGCACGTGATTACTCTCAAACGCCGCTGGTCCGTGCCGCTGGCAGCATCGCTGCTGGCCGCCGTCGCCATTGCCCCCATCACCGCCGCCCATGCCCGGACCGGAGCTGCCCCGCTGGCCGAGGGCCTGGCCGTGCCGTCAGTGACCGAGCCGCGCCTTGCCTACAGCCAGGATTTCTCGGGTGCCGGCCTCCCGGAAGGGTTCACCGCCGTCGAGGGTGACTGGAAGGTGGAAAACGGCCGGCTCTATGGCACCAGCACCTCCACCGGCCAGCTCTCCAGAGTGACGTTCGGCCCGCATCTCACCAGCTACCGCTTCGAAGCCACGGTGCGCTTCGAGAACGTACTGAATGCCGCACGCTGGTCCGCGATGGCCCTGGACATCCAGCCCAAGGGTGGCGTGCCCTTCTGGATCGCCACCATGCGGTCCGGAACCAAGGCCACCAACGGCTTGGAGTTCGCAGAGCGAACCGCCGCCAACGGCTGGAATGTGACGGACACGGCGTCGGCACCATCGGACGCAGGGACGGGAACCGACGTGCGCGTCGCCGTCGAAGTGCACGGTAAGAAGGCGGCCTGGTACTTCAACGGCCAGAAAATGATGGAAACGAACCGGCTGGTCCGCACCGAAACAGGCATCCTGGGCCTCGTGGCCAACGGCTCCACCGTGTCCTACGACGACATCAAGGTCACCGAGTTGCCGGACACGGAGTCCCTGCTGGTCCGCCCGGGGGAGCAGCCGGCGGTCATCGCACACCGTGGCCTCTCCTCGGTGATTCCGGAAAATACCCTGCAGGCGCTGCTCTCAGGCGGACGCAGCGGGGCCGACTGGATCGAGATGGACGTCAACACATCCAAGGACGGCGTGCCCGTGGTCATCCACGACAACACCGTGGACCGGGTCACCGGGGGCACAGGTGACGTCTCCATGCTGACCTCCGAATACATTGCCGGCTTGGAGGCGGGTTCCTGGTTCTCGCCTGCCTACGCCGGGGCCAAGGTGCCCACGCTGGCAGAGTTCCTGGATCAGACGGACACCGAAGGGTCCGGACTGCTGCTGGAGGTCAAGGGGCCCGAGACCCGCGAGGAAGTCGAGCGGACCATCGATATGCTGCGCGACCGGGGCATGTTCAACCAGACCATCCTGCAGAGCTTCGACACCAACGTGCTCCGGTACGCCCGTGAGTACGCGCCGGAGCTGCGTCTCGGCCTGCTGCGCGGCGCGCTCGACGCCGACGTTGTGGCTGCCGCCAAGCAGAACGGTGCCGTTACCTACAACCCCAGCTGGTCCGCCCTCGCGGCGCGCCCCGCGGCCATCAAGGAACTCCACGACGCCGGCATCGCCGTCATGCCTTACACAGTGGACAGCCCGCAGCAGTGGAAAACCATGACCGACGCCGGCGTTGACGGCATCATCACCAACCGTGCCGGCGCCCTGGTGGGCTTCCAGAGCGCGATCCCGTCCGCTCCCGCACCACCGGCCCCGACCGTGAGCTTCCGCGGAAAGCTGGAAGGAGCCACCCTGGGCCGCGGCGATGCGGTGGTTCCGGGCCTCTCCACGGGCAACGCGGAATCCACCGTCATCACCCTGGACGGCAAACCCTTTGCCGAGGGCGACGCCGTGGAGGCCAACGCCATGACGGCCGGGCCGCACACCCTCTCAGCAACGGCCTCGGGCCCGGGCGGCGAGGCGACAGCCAGCATCACGTTCACGGTCCGCGCCAGCAAGGCCGGACTCTACGCTCTCCTGGTGGCCGACGGCGTGGACGCGAAGGTCCGCGACAAGCTGCTCAAGTACATCGACGCCGAAAGATGGCAAGAAACGGCCGCGGAGGCCGAGGCCGCAGCCGGCAAGGGACTTCCGGCCGGTCTTGCTGCGGTGATCGCCGTAGACGCCAGGGCGCTCGCAGGGTAGGTCGAATTTATGCGATGGCCGGGCGCGCGCGGCGGATCGGAAACAGGGTCTGCGGCGGCCCGGCGGCACCCAGGAACTTGAGGATGAGGGCGTTGACTGCGTCCGGCTGCTCGAGTGGAACGGCGTGCGATGCCGCCGGTACGACGGCCAGCTGGCCCTCGGGCAGCGCTTCGTAGAGGGCGACGGTATGGGAAAGCGAGACGAGGTCGTCGTCGCCGGTCAGCACCAGCACCGGACTGCTGATCTGCGCGACGTCAGCGGCCGTGAGCGTCGGCTCCGCGGAGAACATGGCGAGACTCTTGGCAAAGACCACATCCAGATGTTCCGCCCCGTCAGGCGAGCGTTCGATGTAGGCCTTGCCCAGTTCCAGCGCCATCGGGGAATCGGGATCCATCTCCACGGGCACCATGCCGTCATAGTGGAAGTTCACTCCGATGACCACCATCTTCCGAACCAGGTCTGGCCGCTGCAAGGCGACGAGCAGGGCGATGACCCCGCCGTCGCTCCAGCCCACCAGGTGGGCCGGCCCGCCCACCACCTTTTCCAGCACGCCGATGGTCTCGGCCGCCATGCCGGCGTAGTGGAAGTCGGCGTCGGTGTCCGCCGTATAGCCGTGACCGCGGCGGTCGAAGGCGACAACCCGGTAGCTTTCGGAGAGGCCCTTCCCGATGCTATTGAGCAGCTCGTCACTGTTGCTGAGGCCGCCGTGCAGCAACAGGAGCGGCGGGCCCGAACCGCCACGGTCTTCGACCCACGTCGGGTGCCCGTCGATTTCCACTGTGCTGGCCATGGTTCGCTATTTTCCTCCGGGCCAGCCAGCACCACAATGGCCGGTGGGGGCTATTCGATCCCGGCAAACAGCTCGTTCAGCTCGGCGGTCAGCTGCTTCCGGAGGGCCGGCGTGCCGATTTCGCGGCCGTCGATGTGGTTGACCGGCGCCAGCAGCCGGATGCTGGAAATCAGCCAGACGGCGTCGGCGTCGAACAGGTCCTGGGGCTCCAGCGGGCCGTAGCCCAGCTCCCAGCCGGCCGCCTTGGCCGCGGCGAACAGCGCGCCCTGTGAGGTGCCGGCAAGGATGCCGCTGTCCAGCTGCGGCGTGATGAGCCGCTTGACCGTCGCGCCGCCGTCGCCCTTTTCGACGTGGGCCAGCAGAACGGTCGACGTCGGGCCCTCCAGGACGCGGCCGTCGGACGACGTAAAGATGACGTCGTCGGCGCCCTGCTTGTGCGCGTGGCGCAGGGCCGCCATGTTCACCGCGTAGGACAGCGTCTTGGCGCCCAGCAGCAGCCACGGGGCGCGTTCGGCAACATCCCTGTCGTAGCCACGGTCCAGGAGGATGACGTCGACTCCCGCTTCGCGCTGCCGCCGGCCGGCCGCTCCGACGGCGGACACCTGCACCCAGCAGGTGGGGGAGGAGGCGCCCTCCACGCCGCGGGTGACCAACAGCTTGACCACGGCTTCGTCCTCATCGGGGGAGGACGCCGGGTTGTCCGAACGGAACGCCGCAACGCCCGTTTCGATGGCCCGCATCCACGCGTCCTGCCCGGGGATTTCCAAATCCAGGGCCCGCGCGGAGCCGCCTAGGCGGTCCAGGTGCGCCTGGACCTTCCGGGTCCGGCCCGCCACGGCGAGCATGGACTCGAAAACGCCGTCGCCGCGCGTGGCGCCTTGGTCGGTGGCCATCAGCTGCGGCTGCGCGGGGTCGGCTATCCGGCCAAATTCGTAGTCCGGGTCGAGGAAAACCAGCACGGTGGCGGAGGCAGGAGAAGTCATGCCTCCAGCTTAGTGCGGGCCGTGCCCGATAGGCTGGGCAGGTTCGCCCTTACGGAATGGCTCCGAGGGCAAGAAATATCGGGGGGTTCGCCTGTGTTGTGGCCATTTCCGCTCGCCGGAACCTTGCCGTCCTGGCTGATCCTGCTGCTGGGCGCAGCCGACCTCATCATCCGGATCCTTGCGGTGGGCATCATTCCCGGCAACCGTCGGCCCACCACAGCCATGGCCTGGCTGCTGGGCATCTTCTTCGTGCCGTCCGTCGGCCTGATCCTGTTCCTGCTCTTCGGTAACTTCCGGCTTTCCCGGCGCCGCGTGGAGCAGCAGCAGCTGGTCAGCGAAAGGGTGCGGGCCCGCACGTCGGTGCTGTCCGACGTCGGAAGCGATTACCCGGGGCCCGAATGGGTGAAGTCCGCCGCCGAACTCAACCGCCGGCTGGGGTCCATTCCCCTGGTGGACGGCAACTCCGTGGAGCTGATCCCCGGGTACCCGGACTCCATCGGAGCGATGACCCGGGCCGTTCGGGATGCCAAGCGGTTCGTCAACGCCGAGTTCTACATCATGAGCACGGATCACGTGACCGATGAACTGTTCACGGCGCTGGAAGAGGCCGCCGACCGAGGTGTTGAAGTGCGGGTGCTGTTTGACCACATCGGCACCCTCCGGATCAAGGGCTACCGCAAGCTCCTCAAGCGCCTCAAAGCCAGCAAGATCCAGTGGCGGCGGATGCTTCCGCTGCTGCCCATCCACGGTCAGTGGCGCCGGCCGGACCTGCGGAACCACCGCAAGATCATGGTGATTGACGGCGAAGTGGCGTTCACCGGATCGCAGAACCTGATCGAGCCGTCCTACAACAACCCCAAGCACCGCAAGGTGGGGCGGGAGTGGGTGGAACTGATGGTCCGGCTGCGCGGCCCCATCGTGCCGACACTCAACGTGGTCTTCGCAACCGACTGGCTCAGCGAGACCGACGAGTCGTTGGAAGCGCAGCTCGAGGCCCAGCTGCAGCTTCCCGCCGAGTCCGCTCCGGGCAATGTCACGGCTCAGGTGGTTCCCAGCGGGCCAGGGTTCAGCACCGAAAACAACCTTCGCCTGTTCAACACGCTCATCTACTCGGCCCAGCACCGGATCTCCATCTGCAGCCCGTACTTCGTCCCGGATGACTCCCTGCTCTATGCGATCACCACCGCGGCACAGCGGGGCGTCGACGTCGAACTTTTCGTTTCCGAAAAGGGCGACCAGTTCCTGGTCCACCACGCGCAGCAGTCGTACTACCGGGCGCTGCTCGAGGCGGGCGTCAAGATCTACCTTTACAAGGCGCCGTTCGTGCTGCATGCCAAGCACTTCACCATTGACGACGAAGTGGCCGTCCTCGGCTCCAGCAACATGGACATGCGCTCCTTCTCGCTGAACATGGAGGTCTCGGTGATGCTTCTGGGGGCCGAGATCGTGAACAGCATGCGGGCAGTGGAGGACACCTACCGCGACATTTCCCATGAGTTGCGGCTCGAGGACTGGATGCGACGGCCCCTCGCGGCGAGGTACGTGGACAACGTCGCCCGGCTCACGGCCACGGTGCAGTAGGTACCTGCTCAGTAGGTACCTGCTCAGTAGGCGCCTGCTGTCGGGCAGGTCAAGATCTTTCACACGATGTCGGACCTGTTGGCGCTCCGGCGGAGGAGGACCGGATGAAGACCCGCGGCCTCGTCGAACGCTGCGGCATGGTTATCTGCAGCGGCCTCCCCTGCTCCGAAACGCCGCAGCAGACGGCAGCCATTCCGGTCTACACCTGGCTGACCCGCCCGCACGACGAGGCTCCCGCCGACATCCTGCGCACCGCAGGCTATGACCTGCTGGCAGACATGGTGATCGGCCACATCAGGGAACCTGAAAAGCAGCGGGCCGGCGTCTACGGAACCGCCCGGCAGATGGTCTCCTGCCTGACCGACCGGGAGGTCAGCCGGTGGGTAACTCCTAGGCCAGGTGCAACGGTCGACACCGACCCGCGTCCGGAATTCGTCCCCGAAGACTTCGTCCGAGACCTACGTGTGGAGTTCCCGGAAATGAAGGGCCTCTCCCGGTCCGACCTGTTTTACATGCGCGGATTCGCTGCCGCTTGGCCGGATCCAATTGTCCAACAGCCTGTTGGGCAACTGCCGTGGGGTCACATGACGGTGCTGCTGGACAAGCTCGAAGACCCAAGCGATCGTGCCTGCTACGCGTCCGCCGCTGTTGAGTACGGCTTGCCGCAACACCGCTTGGCCCTCGTAGGGGGACGAGGATGTCGTTGCCCTCGGTGCGGGCCCCTTCCAGGGCGCGAAGGATTCGGAGGATCCGAACAGCCCGGTCTTCACCGTGACCCAGGCCGGTTGCCGCTGTCGTCATCGGCGTCGACCTGGCCGATGGAACCGATCTTGTCCCCGTCGACCGCCAGCACGTTTTCCGCCGGCGCTGAGAAGACTGTCGATGTGTTTCCTGCTGAACCTGGTTCTCTCTTCGATCGTGTTTCCTGCCCGCTTTCCGGGTCCGGGCCGGGCACGTGGTGGCGGCGGGGCCGGTGCCGGGCAGCACGGGCGGCCGGACACCGCAGTTCGGGGGAGGGCAAGTCGAGGCCGGTCCCGCTGTTGTGTAACGAACGGACGGCCTGGGGTTGGCGTGATGCTGCCCGGTGATGGAGGGCGCAGTCTCCTAATTGTCGGAAGCTGCGCCCTTGTCTTTAGTCCCTTTTCTTGAGGACGTCCTCAGTCCTTTTTCTTGAAAACGTCCTTGATCTTTTCGCCGGCCTGCTTCAGATCCGACTTCGCCTGATCACCCTTGCCTTCGGCCTTCAGACGGTCATCCCCGCTGGCTTTACCGGCAGCTTCCTTGCCCTTACCGCCCAGCTTTTCAGCGGCATTGCGGGCCTTATCTCCCAAACCCATGGTGTTTGTCCCTTCGGTTGGCACCCCGCGGACTCGGCGGGGCTGGCTCTTCCATCGTAGCCATCCACCACCCTCAGCGGACCAGTGCCTGCGGGGTAATTGCTGCAGAAAGGACAAACAGGGGAAAACTGGAGGGGTATCCACCGGGAGGCAACGTCCACAGTCAGAACCCCAGGCGTTTCCGGCCACCGCTTATGTGGCCGGCCAAGGTGCCGCGGAGTATTCGCCTTCCGGCCCAGGAGCACCCGTGCGGCTGCGGTCAGGACCTGACCACAGGCGGCCAGTGCCATCAGGGCCGTGAAGGCGATGAAGTGGCCCAGGAACATCAGCCCCGCAATGGTGAGGGTGCCGAGGTAGGTCAGGCTGAAGACCAAGGATGAGCCGTCCTGCATGCGGTCCTCTCCGGATTGTCCAAGCCCTGGCTCTTTCTTCAGGTGTCCCTGCCGCCAGGTGCCCTGTCCCTGATCCGGTCGTGTCTACTGCGCCGAGCGCCATTTCCGTGCAAAAGCGTTGCGGACTCAACACGGTGCCACGGGCGAGAAATATGCAGGATCCGGACTCGCACCGGCATAGTTAAGCTCTTGGGCTTGCGCTTATGGGTACAGTCACCGCATGAATGCAGTACGGAAATGAACAGGGGCTTGACTTGGCAGGGAATTCAACCTTCCGGCACAGCAACACCGCGCTGCTTTCGGTGAGCAGTGTCGAGGCTCCGAGGATCGTGAGTTCCACGGAATTCGACCGCAGGTTGGCTTCGACCCTGCAGCGGCTGAAGTTCCCGCCGCGGCTGCTTGAGCGCGTTGCCGGCATCACGCACCGCCGCTGGTGGGCCGCCGGGACATCGTTCGATGATGCTGCGGTCGAAGCGGGCGCCAAAGCCCTGGCCGAGGCCGGCGTCGAAGCGTCCGAAATCGGCCTGCTGATCAATACCTCGGTCACCCGGCGCAACCTCGAACCGTCCGTGGCGGTGAAGATCCACCACGGACTCGTCCTGCCGTCGTCGGCCATGAACTTCGATCTGGCCAACGCCTGCCTCGGATTCGTGAACGGCTTGATCCTGGCGGCCAACATGATCGACTCCGGGCAGATCAGGTACGCGGTAATCGTCAACGGCGAGGACTGCCAGGCTACCCAGGAAGCCACGCTGGCACGACTGCAGCGGCCCGAGACCACGCGTGAAGACTTCAGCCGGGAGTTCGCCACGCTCACGCTTGGATCCGGGGCTGCCGCAGCCGTCCTGGGCCCCGCGGACGAGCACCCCGGGGCGCACCGGCTTGTCGGCGGCGTGATGCGTGCCGGCACCGAACATCACGAATTGTGCGTGGGAGGCATCGACGGCATGGCCACCAACACGAAGGGCCTGCTCGACGGCGGACTTCAGCTCGTCGTCGATGCCTGGCACGAAGCCCAGCCAGAGTGGGACTGGGCCGCCATGGACCGCTATGTCACGCATCAAGTCAGCAATGCTTATACTCAGGCGATCATTAATGCCATTGATCTGGACCCGGACAAGGTTCCGATCACGTTCCCGTACTGGGGCAACGTGGGTCCTGCCTCGCTCCCCATGACACTTGCAGCCGAGGCACAGTCACTTACATCCGGGGACCGGGTCTTGTGCATGGGTGTTGGTTCCGGGCTGAACACGGGCATGGTGGAAATCGTTTGGTAGCCACTAACTGGCCCGGGTTCGACCCGGAATGGTCCCGGACAATCGGCGTAAGGTCCACATCGGCCGTCGATGCGCCAGGCACAGTGCGCCGCTGGCACCTGTTGGACAACGGCGCCCAGCTCTCCCGCCATGGTCTGGCTCCCGCCGGTACCCTGCTGTGCGTGCACGGCAACCCAACCTGGTCATATCTGTGGCGGACGCTGCTGGCCGCCGGATCCGACCCGGCACATCCGTGGCGCGTTGTGGCGGTGGACCAACTGGACATGGGCTACTCGGAGCGCACGGGCACATTCCGGCGCCTGGCGGACCGGATCAACGACTTGGGCGACCTTACCGACGCACTGGGCCTGGACGGGCCGGTCGTTACGGTGGGTCACGACTGGGGTGGCGTAATCAGCCTAGGCTGGGCCTTGGCGCACCCGCAGCACGTCACCGGGGTGGTGCTGACTAACACAGCCGTCCACCAGCCCTCCGATTCGGCAATCCCGCCAGCCCTCCGGCTTGCCTTGCACCCCGCCGTGCACCGGTGGGGCACGACGACGTCGGACGCCTTTCTGCGGGTGACACACTCGCTGGCAAACCCGCCGCTGCCCGCCGACATCCGAAAGGCCTACATGGCCCCCTACCGCGGAGCCCGCCGCCGGCCCGGGGTGGGGAACTTCGTTGCGGATATTCCCGCAGACGCTTCCCATCCCAGCTTCCCGGCGCTCAACCGCGTAGCGGAAGGGTTGCGTGGGCTGAAGGTCCCGGCCCTGATGCTCTGGGGTCCCCGGGATCCCATCTTTTCCGACCGGTACCTCAAGGATCTCATCAGCCGGCTTCCGCACGCGGACGTGCATCGCTTCGAAGGCGCCGGACATCTCGTGGCGGAAGACCGAAACATTGCCACACCTGTCTTCCAGTGGCTCGCCGTGCACGGCGGTGTCAGCGGAAGCGATTCCCCGACAGCCGAAGCCACAACGACCGGTGGTCCGGGGCTGAAGGATGCGGCCGAGCGGGAGCCCGCGGGATTCCGGCCCCTTTGGGACCTGCTCGGCGAGCTGGCGGCAGGGCCGGCGAAAGGAGATACCGCCGTTGCGGAAATGGCGCCGGAGGGCAGAGTCAGCCGCTCGCTCAGCTGGCAGCAGCTGGACCGGAACATCCTGGACCTCGCCGCGGGGCTGCGGGAAGCCGGAGTGAGGAGCGGCAGCCGGGTGAGCCTGATGGTTCCGCCCGGAGTGGACCTGACCGTAGCCCTCTACGCCTGCGTGCGGCTGGGTGCGGTGGTGGTCGTGGCCGACGCCGGGCTGGGAACCAGAGGCCTGAGCCGCGCCGTGAAGGGCGCCACCGCCGATTTCCTCATCGGAATCGACAAGGCGCTGGCGGCTGCCTCGGTGCTCGGCTGGCCGGGACGGCGGATCAGCGTGCGGGACCTCCCGGCCGCCCGCCGCCGAGTCCTGGGCGTCGAAACGTCCCTCACCGCCCTGGCCCGGCGCGGTGCCGGACGCGGTTCAGGGCGGCCAACGCACACTTTGGACCCAACTGCCCCAGCCGCCATACTCTTCACGTCCGGCTCCACCGGTCCTGCCAAAGGCGTGCTCTATACGCACCGGCAGCTGGCCGCGATGCGGGATACGGTGGCCGAAACTTTCGGGATCCGTTCCGGTGCCCGACTTGTGGCGGGCTTCGCCCCGTTCGCCTTGCTGGGGCCGGCGCTCGGAGCGGTTTCGGTGACGCCGGCCATGGACGTTACTGCGCCCCGCACCTTGACGGCCCGCGCGCTGGCGGACGCCGCCGCGGCCATACACGCTACGGTGGTCTTCGCCTCGCCGGCGGCGTTGCGCAACGTCCTTGCCACCCGGGCTGCCGTGAGTGGGGCAGGGCATAAAGCCCTGGAAGGTGTCGAGTTGCTTCTGTCTGCCGGCGCGCCCGTCCCGGAACCGCTCCTGGCGGAGGTGCAGCGGCTGCTGCCCCGGGCCTCGCTGCATACCCCGTACGGGATGACTGAGGTACTGCCGGTCACCGACATCAGCCTCGAACAAATCCAGGCCGCCTATGCCGAAACTGCTGCCGGCACCGTGGCGGGAGCAGGCAATGGCGTGTGCGTGGGGAGGCCCGTGCATGGCGCCCGCGTGGCCGTCGTCCCACTGGCTACGGATGGCACCGCACCCGGGTCCCATCTCGTGACGGAGGCTGGCGTGACCGGCGAGATTCTGGTCAGCGCCGCGCACGTCAAGGAAGCTTACGACAGGCTCTGGCTGACCCAGCGGGAGAGCATCAGTCTGCCCGGATGGCACCGCACCGGCGATGTGGGGCACTTCGACGCCGCCGGCCGGCTCTGGGTGGAGGGACGTCTCGCCCATGTCGTGACGGCGCCGGGGGCTGCGGTGACGCCCGTGGGCGCCGAACAGGCCATCGAACGCCTGGACTGCGTCCGGCTCGCCGCCATCGCCGGGGTCGGACCGGCAGGGACGCAGGCCGTCGTCGCCGTCGTCGAGACCGTACCTCCCGCCCGCAAAGCCGGCCCGGCGGCGCCGCAGCTCGCCGGGCGTGTCCGCGGGGCGGCCCTTGAGGCTGGCGTCAATGTCTCCGCTGTGCTCGCAGTCCCCGCACAGCCCACCGACATCCGGCACAACGCCAAGATCGACAGGACCCGCCTGTCTCGCTGGGCTTCACGGGTGCTGGCCGGCGGCCGCCCGGGAGAGCCATGAGGGTCCTCGTCACCGGCGCAAGCGGGCTGCTCGGTCGGGAAGTGGCCCGGCTACTGGTCCGCCAGGGCCATGCCGTGGCCACGTTCCAGCGCCGTCCCTCAGGAGTCGACGGCGCGGCGGACTTCTGCGGGTCCGTAACGGACGATGCAGCGCTCCGGGCAGCAGTCGACGGGTCAGAAGGAATCATCCACCTGGCCGCGAAAGTTTCTTTTACGGGCCGTGCCGTGGAGTTCGACGAGGTGAACGTCGAAGGGACACGCCGTCTGCTCCATTCCGCCCGTGCGGCCGGGGTACGGGACGTGGTGTTCGTCTCCTCCCCGTCCGTGGCCAACTCCGGCGCCGCCATCGTCGGGCTGGGCGCGGAGCCGGCTGACCCGCAGCATGCGCACGGCGACTACTCCCGCACAAAGGCCGAGGCGGAGTTGCTGGCGCTGGCAGCGGACGCTCCGGAATTCCGGGTCGCAGCGGTGCGCCCCCACATCGTCTGGGGCCCCGGCGACACCCAACTGGTGGAACGGGTCCTGGCACGCGCCAGCCGCAGCCGCCTGCCGCTGCTCGACGCCGGTGCGGCCCTGATCGACACCACCTACGTGGACAACGCCGCCTCGGCCATCGTCGCCGCGCTGCACCGCATGGAACACGTCCATGGCCGCGCCCTGGTCGTGAGCAACGGCGAGCCCCGCCCGGTCGGCGAGCTGCTGGCGGGCATATGCGCTGCAGGGGGCGTCCCCGCGCCGTCGTGGACTGTGCCCGGTAGGGTGGCGCGGGCGGCGGGAGCGGTGGCGGAAAAGCTCTGGACCTGGGCAGGGCGGAAAGAGGAGCCGCCGATGACCAGGTTCCTTGCTGAGCAGCTCTCCACCGCCCACTGGTTCGACCAGCGCGAGACCCGTGAACTGCTCAACTGGACGCCCGCTGTCTCGCTTGATGACGGACTAGCGAGGCTGGCCGAGCACTATAGTTCCTGGTCAGCGGCGCGAGTTCATAGAGCCTGAGCCTCAAGTGAACGTTGCCCTTTGCCCTCACGACCGTCAGCACGGGCCACGCACGTCGTCGGCTACGTCCGGGCTGCGTCAGCAGGAGCCGTCGGCGCGTACCTGTAGCATCAGGCCCATGACCCCAGAACACGAGAACTATTCGAGTACCTGATCCACGTCGGTGAGGAGCTGACCGGTATCAGTCTGGAGCAGCTGGGGTACAAGCCGGGTCTGGAGGATCTTGGCACTGATGAACGGAACGACCTGGAGAGCGCGGACCTGGAATGGATGCAGTCGGTCACGCCCGAGCAGCGGCATAAAAGCCAGCTCCAGGCAAAGCTCCTGGCCGGCGCCCTCTGGGAGGGGTCGGCCGTCCTGATCGACCAGCTCTTCGAGGACATCGCCGAGCTGCGGAGCCTCGCCCAAATCAGCCGGGCAGGACGTCGCCGGCAGCTTCGTGCTGTCCGGGCTGCCGCCCAAGCATGCCGGCAAGTACGACGTCCGGTTTGCGCAGCAGCTTCTGGTCATTGCCACAGACATGTCGGCGGCGCTGGTCCGCGGTTGGACCCATCCGTCCTGTGTGGCCCAGGAGCTGGCGGTCCGGTGCCTGTTGGACCAGGTGGAAGTCATTCAGGACCTGTACGGGCTCGACCTTGCGGACGGCTGGCGCGGCCGGCTTGAAGGACGCACGCTCGAATACACGGACAGCGAGATGCTCTACCAGAACGCGCTGGACGGATTCGAAGGTGACGTCGAACTGAACATGCAGCTCGGCCTCGCCCCGATGGATCTCAAGGACTGGTTCGAGCCCTTCAACGACTCCTGCGTTCCGGCCTTCGTGCGCTGATCACGGAAGCCGGGAGCCCCTATTCTCAGTGCTTTTGGAACGCCGATAACCAGCCTTACGTAAGGTCCTAATAGGCATCTTGGGCGGGGCTAGGTGGCGGTGCGGTTCGCCAGTCGTGTGCGCAGCCGGTGAAGTTGAGGCATGATGCCGTAGATAACGATGGGAACAGCAACGGTAGCCAGGACAAAGGTGCGCAGGACGGGGTGCAGGGTGGCGAGCCAGTCTCCGAAGACTAGGTTGATGGCTGTCAGAGTGGGGAAGACAGCGAGCCAGATCATCAGTGCCAGCTGGTGTTTTGTTGGCGGTGCAGGGTGGGTGGTTGTCGAGGTGCTGGGCACGGGAGCTCCTTAGTAGCTTTTTGTTTGAGCTGGGGAGTTGCTGAGGCCGGGAAACACTTGGTCAGAAGCCCATGTTGAAGGCCTTGACGGCGAGCCTGACGTCCTGGTCGACCAGGTGGGCGTTGATGGCGATGGCGGCGGCGGATCCTTCGCCGGCCGCAGTTATGACTTGGGCCCGGGGATTCGCGACATTGCCTGCTATCCATGCTCCCGGCACGGTGGTCTGGCCCGTGCCGTCTTTGACGGCCCATCCGGTTTGGTCTATTTCACAGCCGAGTCCGACGAGTAGGTCATTGTTGGGAACGAAGCGCGGCGGTACGAACAGCGCGTCGCGCAGGATGGTCCTGCCGTCGTCCATTTCGACGCCTTGCAGGTGGTCATCGTCAGTCAGGATTCGGTTGATGTGGCCTTCGACGACTCCGATGGCACGGGCGACGAGCTCTGAGCGCTGAAGTTGCGTGAGGAACCCGGCTGGTACGAACAGCACGACGTCCTTTGCCCATTGACGGATTATCTGTGCGTAAAGGACTGTCTCCGGGGAGCCGCCCAGTACGCCCAGCTGCTGTTCACGGACTTCATAGCCGTGGCAGTAGGGGCAATGGAGGACATCCCGCGCCCACCGTTCGGCAAGGCCGGGGATAGTTGGCAGTTCATCGCGGAGCCCGGTGGCGACGAGGAGCCGCCGGGTGGAAATGCGCCGGCCGCCTGACAGCAGCACCCAAAATCCCGTGCTGCCGGACTGCACCAGTTCAGTGACAACACCGCCAAGGATCTGGCCCGCGTAGCTTTCCACCTCGGCCCGTCCCAGGGATAGGAGTTCTGCCGGTGGGAGGCCGTCGCGGGAGAGGAAGCCGTGCATGTGCCTAGCCGGGGCGTTTCGGGGTGTACCGGAATCGATCACAAGGACTTTGCGGCGGGCTCTGGTCAGTACCAGGGCTGCCGATAATCCTGCGGCTCCGCCGCCTACTATTACTACGTCGTATTCGTTCATGGCTTCAGGTTCATCCGGAATTCCAGTCTCGACAACAATCGTTGCTGTTTCCGGGAAACGGGGGTTTGATAAGCGGTGTGAATGACCAGCCAGCAGTGATTGCCGCCGCTCTTGACCAGGTGGGGGTGCGGCTCAAACGTCTTCGCATGCAGCGCGGCGTGACGTTGACGAGTCTCGCAGCTGCAACTGGCATTTCGAAGAGCACGTTGTCGCGGCTGGAGTCCGGCCAGCGGCGTCCGAGCCTGGAGCTGCTCCTGCCGTTGGCCCAGGCTTACCGCGTGCCCTTGGATGAGTTGGTCGGCGCACCTGAAGTCGGTGATCCCCGTATCCGCCTTAAGCCCCGAAACGCCAACGGGCGTACGGTCATTCCGCTGACCCGCCAGCCTGGAGGCATGCAGGCCTGGAAGATCGTCATCCCCACCTCAAAGATTGAGCCTGTCCTGAAGACTCACGAAGGCTACGAGTGGCTTTATGTCCTTTCGGGGCGGATGCGCCTTGTGCTTGGTGACCATGATCTGGTCCTCGGGCCGGGTGAGGTGGCCGAGTTTGATACTCATGTGCCCCATTGGTTTGGGAGCACGGGGGATCAGCAGGCAGAAGTACTCAGTGTCTTTGGCGGTCAGGGCGAGAGGATGCACGTCCGTGCGAAGGCGAACAAGCAGCGCCACGACCAGCACGGCCGGCCCGTCTGAGAGGGCCGGCCGTGAGGCTTTTTTCGCGGTGTTGTGGGTTCAGCGGATGGTGAGCTTCCGGCCTTTGATCAGGAGCCAGAAGATCCCGGCCGTTTCGCCGATGATGGCGAACAGCCCGTACATCGGGGTGAATCCTTCGACGAACGCGACCCCGATGGCGTCGATGATGTATCCGGTGCCGGAGATGACGAGAAGTACACCGAAGACTTTGGGTACGAAGACCGAGAGGAATTCCAGGTAACCGATCAGGATGAGGTACAGGCCGAAAAGTCCGAGGCTGATGAGCCAGATCGTTCGGAATGATTCGATGGCGTGCAGAGCCAGTTCGGGTTGATCGAGAACGGTGTAGGCGTAGGCCAGCTGGCCGGTAGCCACTGCAAACAAGCCTGCGAAGGTGACACGCATCCACGCGGCAACGGCTGACAGTTTCCGGTTCACGTTCTTGAAGAGCGCGAACCAGGCAACTGCAGCCAGGACGTCGATGAGTGTGACCAGGAAGATGGCGAGAACACCGGCCAGGTACACCATGCCTGACTGTGAGATGTCCGCGGCTGTCTTCGCTGCGTCACCAGGGGTGATGAGCGGTACGACGCCGCCGAAGTAGCCGGCCGTCATCAGGACCACCATGGCCAGCAGGCCGAGGCCGGACACGAGGCTGGCTGTGGCGGGGGACCACGTACGGAAGTCCAGGCGGGACCTTGGGTGCGAAGCAGGTGCAGCGGTGGAGGCTGTGACCAGGTTGCTCATCGTTCTTCCTTACGCCGTAAGCTTATGATGTAAGTAAGCTACGCCTACGGTGTAAGCTTGTCAATGGAGTCACAGTGGAAGGGTGAAAGATGCCGGCGAAGAGTGTCCAGCGAACTGAAGGCCGGGCCCGGTTGAACCGGGAGCGGGTATTGCAGACAGCGATCAGACTTGCGGATGAGGAAGGCATTGAGAAGCTCTCCATGCGGCGGCTGGGGGAGGGGCTGGGGGTGGAAGCGATGTCGCTGTACAACCATGTCTCCAACAAGGAGGACCTGCTCAATGGGATGATCGATTCCCTGTATGGCGAGGTCGAGCTGCCGTCCCATGACGATGACTGGAAGACTGCCCTGCGCAAAAGGTCCGTCTCGGTCCGCGAAGTCCTGCTGCGCCATCCGTGGGCCAACGGTCTGATGGACTCCGGAACCAGCCCCGGTCCCGGGACTTTGAGGCATCACGACAGGGTGCTCGGGACATTCAGGAACGGGGGCTTCTCCCTGGCCATGACGGCGCACGCCTTCTCGGCGCTGGACAGTTACGTTTACGGCTACGCCAAACAGGAAAAGGCCCTGCCCTTTGACACCGAGGAACAGGCCGCCGCCATGGCGAGCGTCATGCTCGCGCAACTGCCCGCCAGCGAATACCCCTACCTTTATGAGCTGATGGCCAAACATGTACTGCAGCCGGGGTACAACTACGCCGACGAATTCAGCTTCGGTCTGGACCTGGTGCTCGACGCCCTGGAACGGGCACGTGACTTGGCGCGTGCAGGCTAAGCAAGGACAGGGGTGTTGGCCCTACACAGCATCTGCTTGCCGCCGTATAGTTCACACAATGGCGATGAGCATGCTTGCCACGAAGTTCCATGTTCCGGCCCCGCGACGCCACGCCCTCGCCCGGCCCAGGCTTGTCGATCCTCTGCTCTCCGACTCACGTGAAGATCGGAAGCTCACGCTGATTTGCGCCCCGGCCGGTTTTGGCAAGACCACCTTGTTGAGCCAGTGGGTACGCCGCGTCCGGGTAGCGGACCCCGGGGTGCGGGTCGCTTGGTTGTCCCTGGATGCGGGCGACAACGACCCTGCCCGTTTCCTAAACCATCTTGTTGCCGGGATGCATGGCGTGGACGCGGGCATCGGGTCCGGTGCCAAAGCGCTGCTCGACGCTACCCAGGCCGCCGCGGCGGAACCGGTTCTGGTTGCACTCATCAACGACGTCGCCCAGGCTGGAGCTGCGTTCATCGTCGTACTCGACGACTACCATGCGGTCGAAGCGCGCCCTGTTCATGACGCGGTAGCGTTCCTGCTCGACCATTCCCCGCCCCAACTGCATCTGGCCATGGCAAGCCGCTCTGACCCACCGCTTCCTTTGTCCCGTTTAAGGGGGCGGGATCAGATGACTGAACTGCGGGCTGCCGACCTTCGCTTTTCGGCCCAGGAGGCCGGGGCCTTCCTGAATGAGTGCATGGGGCTGAGCCTTTCCGCCGAGCACATTTCCGCCCTCGAAGCCCGGACGGAAGGGTGGGCGGCCGGCCTGCAGCTCGCCGCGCTGTCCCTGCGCGGGCACGCGGACGTGCCAGGCTTCATCGACGCTTTCACCGGCAGCAACCGCTTCATCCTGGATTACCTGGTCGAGGAGGTACTGCAGCGCCAGCCCGACCACGTGCGGAGCTTCCTGATGCGCACCGCCATCCTCGACCGCCTCTCGGGTCCGCTGTGTGACGCGGTCACGGCCCAGGGAGGCAGCAGTGCTGTGCTTAACCACCTGGAGAGGGCGAATCTGTTTGTTGTCCCCCTGGACGACCGGAGACAGTGGTATCGCTACCACCACCTCTTTGCCGAAGTACTCCGGGCCCGTGCTTCGCACGAGGAACCTGAGCTCCAAAAGCCGCTGCACCGGCGCGCCAGTGAGTGGTACCAGCACCATGATCTGCTGGAGGACGCACTGAAGCATGCACTGGCGGCCCGGGACGTCGAACGTGCAGGGGCGCTGCTGGAGGCGGTACTGCCGGCCATCCGACGAAGCCGGCATGATGCAACCCTGCGCGGCTGGTTGAGCGCCCTTCCCGACCACATCGTGCGCGGGAACCCGGTGCTCAGCGTGTTCTACGCCTGGCTGATGCTCACCTCCGGTGACCTGGATGCAGTCGAGGAACGGCTCCAGGATGCTGAACGGGGACTCGCAGAGGCTTCCCGGGATGGGGAACGAACGCGTAATCTCCCCGGAGGACTGAAAGCCGAAAGCGAAGAGTTCCGCGCCCTGCCGGTGACCATCGCCGTCTACCGGGCCGCGCTGGCTCAGGCAGCGGGGGATGTGACAGGGACCGCCGCCCATGCCCGGCGCGCGTTGGAGTTATGCGGTCCGGGCGATCACCTGTCCCGGGCCGCGGCAGCAGGGTTCCTCGGGCTGGCCGCGTGGGCCCGCGGTGATCTCGACACGGCAGTGCCCACCTTCGCCGAAGTGGCCCCGAACCTGCATGGTGCGGGAAATATCGCCGACGAACTCGCCAGCACCATGGTCCTGGCGGACATGTGGATGGCCAGGGGCAGCCTGACCGAGGCCCGCCGTCTTCTGGAACAAGCCCTCACCGCCGCGGATTCTGCGGGCATAGCGTCTGGTCCGCCAACCGCGGACCTCCATGTGGGAATCAGCGCCCTGTACTGTGAGTCCGGCGCGCCCGCGGCCGCGAGAGCACACCTGGAATCGGGCATCACGCTCGGTGAGGCAGCGTCCCTGCCGGAGAACCTGTACCGCCGATTCGTGGTGATGGCACGCCTCCAGTACCTGTCCGGAGACCCCGGCCGCGCCCTTGAGCTGCTGGAGGAGGCCGAGCGCCGCTACCTGCGGGGGTTCTTTCCCGACGTCCGGCCGATCCCGGCGATGAAGGCGCGGATCTGGATCGGGCAAGGGGCGCTGCGGGAAGCATCGGACTGGGCCAGGGCGCGGAGGCTCAGTGCCGGTGACGAGCTGACCTACCTGCGGGAATTCGAGCACCTCACCCTCGCCCGCCTGCTCATCGCTGAACAGGAAGCAGACCCTAACGGCTCCCTCGGCGGCGCCTTCGATCTGCTCGAGCGGTTGCTTCAGGCCGCCCAAGCCTCCGGGCGCGGTGGCAGTGTCAACGAGATCCTCGTATTGAAGGCAAAGGCGTACCAGGTACAGGGCCGTGTGGGCTTGGCGCTCGAAGCCTTGGAACAGGCACTCATACGCACCGAAGCCGAAGGCCATGTGCGGCTGTTCCTCGATGAAGGCGCACCCATGATCGCTTTGCTGCACAAGGCCGCCGCCGAGCGAATCTGTCCCAGCTTCGTTAGCCACCTGCTCCACGCAGCCAACACCGGGGAAACGGTGCCTGCCACGCCTCGCGGCACGGACGGCATGCCCGTCCAGCTGAGCGAACGGGAACTCCAAGTGCTCCGGCTGCTCGACTCTTCCCTGAGCGGCCCGGAGGTTGCCCGGCAGTTGTTTGTCTCACTCAACACACTCAGGACCCATACCCGGCACATCTTCGAAAAGCTCCAAGTGAACAGCCGGGCGGAGGCAGTTCGCCGGGCACGCGAGCACGGGGTCCTCTGAACGGAACAAGTCCATCGGGATCACCACGTCAGTCACCACATGTGGTGATGCCGTGTCACCACACGCATCCGTAGCTTTGGAATCGCCCCCAGCACCCATGCCCAGGGCAAAGCAAAACAAGGGAGCGCGGAAATGACTATCACCCCGTCCAAACTCAGCGGAGCTGCCGGCGTCGCCGCCATAGCCGCCGGACTGCTGTACGCATCGATACAGTTCGTCCACCCGGCGGAGGAAGTCGCGAACGTCGCCGGCAGCACCTGGGCCATCGTGCATTACCTGACCGTGGCGATGGGTGTCCTCGGCCTTGCCGGGATCACCGGGATGTACCTCAAGCAGGTGAAGGAGACGGGGCTGCTGGGGCTGTCCGGGTTTCTCCTGCTCGGACTGTTCTACTTGACCGTCATAGCGAACTCGTTCGTGGAAGCCTTCGTGCTGCCGCCACTGGCCGAGCAGGCTCCGCACATTGCAACGGACATCCTGGGCATCTTCGGCGGCGCCGCAGCCGACGGAAGCCTGGGCCCTCTGGAGGGGATCGGCACGTTCGCATTCGCGATCTACTTCCTCGGCGGACTGACTTTCGGCATCGCCATCTTCCGCGCCCGGATCCTCGCCCGCTGGGCGGGCATCCTGCTTGCCGTGGGATCAGTGTCTACCGCCCTGCTTCCGCTGTTTCCCCACGCGGTCGGACGCTTCGCCGCCCTTCCCGTAGGTATCGCCGTGGCTTGGCTGGGTTACTCGCTGTGGGTCAGGGCCCGCCAAACGGTTTCCCCGGCTGCCGGGACCGCCGTCCCGGGGCGTGGCCGCGCCGTAGCCAAGTGACGATCAGAAACGGGATCGGTGATGGACGGCAAGGACAGTGCAGGGGCAGTACCAGCCCCTGCCCGCAGCCGCAGGGAAGGACAGCGTCCAAAACCACGTGCCGGGCTTCTCATCACCGGCCTGATCGCCCTGGGTCTCGTTCCCATACTGGCGAACACTCTAAGGCGCATCGCGCTTTCCCTGGGCACCGCGGACGGGTCCACCGATAACGGGAGCCTCCCTCTTCCTGTCCCGGTGGCCGTCCACATCATTACCGCCACCATCTTTGTGGTTCTCGGTGCCTTCCAGTTCTCGCCGAGCTTCCGGCGCCGCAAGCCGGCTTGGCACCGGAGGGCCGGGCGGGTTCTGGTCGTGGTGGGGATGCTGGTGGCCTTGTCGGGTCTTTGGCTGAACCAGTTTGTTTCCTTCCCTGCCGGATCGGGGGACCTGCTGTTCGTGTTCCGTTTGCTGGCCGGGGTGGGAATGGCGCTATGCATCGCTGTTGGCTTCGCCGCTGTCCGCGGCCGGGACATCCCTCGGCACCGGCAGTGGATGATCCGCGCCTACGCCTTGGGGCTGGGCGCGGGCACCCAGGTATTCACGCTGGGGTTCGGTGAGGCGATCTTTGGGAAAACCGCACTCAACGTTGCGCTTCTCAACGGCGCCGGCTGGATTATTAATCTTGCCGCCGCCGAATGGGCAATCCGCCGACAAAGGCCGTGGAACCACGCCAGCCGTGACACAACCAAGGTTCCGGTACCGTGACCGGCCACATGCCCCACGGTCACGAACCCGGCCACTACGAGCTCCGGGTGGAAGGGCACCTCGATGATCACTGGGTGGAATGGTTCGAGCACCTCGAACTCACCCGCGCAAGTGACGGTACGACAGCTCTCCGCGGCCCGGTAGCGGACCAGGCGGCACTGCACAGCCTCCTCAACAAGGTCCGCGACCTGGGCATGGTCCTCATCTCAGTACGCATGATCGGCCCTTCAGCCGGCTCGGTCGGCGATCACTAAAAACCGCCGTGTACCAGCTTTGGCAACAAAACTTTGCTGCCGTCGCAGAGCGGCGCACCCTCAAGGAATGAACGTCCCTCAGTTTTCCGGGCAAGTGAACAAGGAGCCTGCAATGTCATTACCGGCAACGTCCAAGCCCAACCCGAAGACAGAGTCGAGAGCCGCGGAGGACCTGTCCCTGCTGCGTCTGTACCTGTTGCGTGCCGGCTACCTGTTTATGGCGCTCGGCCTGGCGGTCACGCGGTGGCCCCTGCTGATCGGGCACGATGCGTCGTGGGCGCTGATGGACGGGGTTGTAGTGTGCATGCTCGTCGCGCAGTCCCTGCTGTTCTTCCTCGGTGTCCGCTACCCGGTGAAGCTGATCCCGGTCCTGCTGTTCGAAATGACATGGAAAGTGATCTGGCTCAGCACTGTGGCGCTTCCGCTGTGGCTTGCCGGTGAACTCAACAACGCCACCGCCAGTGTCGCCATCAACTGCTCACTTGTCGTGATCGTCCTCCTCATCCTTCCCTGGCCGTACCTGGTCCGGCAGTACGTGACCAGACGCGGCGACCGCTGGCTGCCCGACTCCCGCTGACACCTGCACCCGCCCCTCTCATCAGGAGAAATATCACCATGATTACCGCTGAGCCCGGAACCACGAAGGTGCCTCTGGTTTCGCACCGGAAGACCTCGCTGACCGCCGGAGTGCTTTACCTCCTCACGTTCGTGTCCATTCCTACCCTCTTCCTCTATGACCGTGTGAAGACCGACGCTGGGTACATCGCCGGTCCCGGCCCCGACACCCTTGTCATCGTCGGCGGGCTGTTGGAGGTCATCGTCGCCCTGGCCTGCATCGGAACAGGCGTCGCGCTGTATCCGGTGGTGAAGCAACAGAACGAAGGAGTCGCGCTCGGGTTCGTCGGGGCGCGGATCCTGGAAGCAGGGGCGATCTTCGCCGGGGTCGTGGCGATGATGTCGATCGTCAGCCTCCGGCAGGCCGGCGCCGGAGACGATGCCCTTATCACCGGCCAGGCGCTGCTGACCCAGCACGTCTGGACCACGCTGCTCGGACAAGGCCTGATTCCTGCGTTCAACGCACTACTGCTCGGCTCACTGATGTACAAGTCCCGTCTGCTGCCCCGGGCGTTGCCGGTGTCCGGATTCATTGGGGCGCCGCTGCTCATCGCCGGGGCAGTCGGCATGCTCTTCGGCCTGTGGGGTCCGGTGTCGCCGCTGGCCGGACTCGGTGCACTGCTCCTGGCCATCTGGGAATTCGGGTTGGGCATCTGGCTGGTCGTCAAGGGCTTCAACCCCGACGCCGTAGCCGAGCTCACCGCGACAGGTACCGGCACGAGCGGCGGGACCGGGCGATGAAAGCCGCCGTATACCACCGCTTCGGCGGCCCGGACGTGGTCCGGATCGAGGAGCAGACCAAGCCCACCCCGCAGCGCGGCGAGCTGCTGGTCAAGGTCCAGGCAACCACTGTCAGCGCCGCTGACTACCGGGCCCGGACCAAGCACGTTCCAAAAGGGCTGAAGCTTCGCAGCTCGGTCACCCTCGGGTTCATCACCCCGCGCATCCGCGTTCTAGGCATGGACATCGCCGGCGTCATCGAATCAGTCGGTCCCGACGTCGCCCGCTTCAAGCCTGGTGACGAGGTGATCGCCATGCTGGGCGGGAAGTTCGGCGGCCACGCCGAATACGTCACTGTCCCGCAGGACGGGGCCATCACCGAAAAGCCCGCGAACCTGACGTTCGAGGAAGCCGCGGCGCTGGTCTTCGGCGGGATCACTGCCCAGGCGTTCCTCGGCAGGACCAGCATGGATCCGGGAATGTCGGTGCTTGTCAACGGGGCCTCCGGCGCCGTCGGAACCGCAGCCGTGCAGCTCGCCAACATCGCACGTGCCCACGTCACGGCAGTGTGCAGCGGCGCCAACGCTGAACTGGTCCGTTCCCTCGGCGCCGAGACGGTAATCGACTACACCAAGGAGGACTTCACCCAGGCAGTGGCGGCCTACGACATCATCGTGGACTGTGTCGGCAACGTACCGTTCCGGCAATTGCAGCCACTGATCAAGCCCGGGGGAGCGCTGCTGTCGGTCATTACCGACCTCAACGGGGTTCTGGCCGCAGGTCTGCGCTCACGCCGGACCGGCACGCACATCACCGCCGGCAACGTCCCGTTCATCGCCGCCGATCTCGCCCACATCGCACGGCTGGCAGAGACAGGCCAACTCCGCCCCGTCATCGACTGCACCTTCGACCTCACCGACATCGCCGAGGCACACCGGCACGTCAGCGCAGGCCGGAAAAGAGGCAACGCCGTTGTGCAGGTCGCTGTTCCCTCCGCGCGCCAGCCGTCGGTCGACACCAAGTAACGCCTCGCGATCTAGGCAGCCCTCGAGTGCCGTGAATCTATACTTAGCTCTCACGACCACCGATAAGGGTGATCCCAGGTGCTGGGTGGAGGCGCGATGAGCTTCACTCTTCTGCCCACGGGAAACGGACCTGGAACGGCACCGTGTTTGGAAGGACACTCAAGGCTGGAAACCACCAGCCGGGCGACAAGGATCAGTCCTTTCAGCAGGAGCCAGTCAAGCAAGGCAGAGAACATACCAACAGGCGGACCGCACACTGTTCGGGACCCCCTTAACCACGAGGACGCACATGAGCGCAGAACTTGCACAGGGCATAGATCGTTTCACCGTGACACAGAAGCTCACCCTGATGGTGAACCGGTACGAAATACGTTCCGTGACCGGAGACGGGCAACCTGGGCACCTGGTCGCCGTCGCTCAGCAGAAGCGGGCCGCTTTCAAGGAGCAGGTGACCTTCTACCAGGACGAGTCAAGGACCACGCCGCTTTTCTCCTTCAAGGCCCGGCAACGCATTGACCTCGGCGCGACGTACGACGTGCTGGACGCCAATGGACAACCGATCGGCAGCTTCCGAAAAGACTTTGCCAAGTCGCTGCTCCGATCGACCTGGCACCTCGAATCGTCCGGGCTCAAAGTCACCGGAAGTGAACGCAGCCTCGGCGTCGCTATCGGCCGGCGCGTATGGGAGGCGACACCCCTGGGAGACGCCATCCCTTCGCCCTTCCGCTTCCACTTCGACTTTGTCGACTCGAACGGAGAAGTGCTCATGACATCAGAACGGGGACGGTCCCTGCGCGACCGATACCTCATCACCCTTCCAGGCGCCCGACTCGACGGCCGGGTTGCGGCGGCGATGGCAGTGGCACTGGATGCTCTCCAGTCCCGATAAGATCCGCCAAAGCGATAGGAAGACGCCATCCCGCCACCGTCAATGGCGACGGAAGGGTTCACAGATCAGGAGACGTGGTCGACTAAAGCCAGGAGGCTGCCGCCTTACGCGGCCTAATTGGTCGGAGTCAGACCCGTCATTTCGGCGCTGATTTTCCATAGCTGGGCCGCCGTAGCTTGGTCATAGCTGGCGTTGGAGGATCGGCGGGGCATGCGTCGGGCGAAGAAGCGCCCGCTGACGTCGGTGAGGGCCGGAGCGCAGGCCAGATGAATTGCGGTTTTAGCGCCTTGGCCCGTCGTCAGCATGAATGGCCGGAGTAGCGGGACGAGCAGCCGCTGTGCACGTCCCGGGTCCTCCGCTCCGAACCCTGTGCTCACCAATCCCGGATGCAGGGCGTTGGCTGTTACTGAAGTGCCTTCCAGTCTTCTGGCCAGTTCGTAGGTGAACAGCAGGTTCGCGAGTTTGGACTGGTTGTAGGCCGCGGCACCGGAATAGGAGCGCTCGCCCTGAAGGTCCTTAAAGTTGATGCGCCCCTGGCTTGTGCGTTGGAGGATACGGTGATTACCCGTGCTGGACCGTCCAGTTGCAGCCGTTCCAGGAGCAGGTTTGTGAGCAGGAACGGCGCAAGGTGGTTCAGGGCGAAGGTGTGCTCGATCCCGTCTGCTGTTGTGTGGCGGGTGTTCCAGTATCCGCCGGCATTGTTGATCAGGGCATCGATGCGGGGGAGGGTGAGCAGCTCGTCCGCGAGGCGCCGTACCTGGGCTTGGGAGGACAGGTCGGCGACGAAGGTGTCCACTTTTCCGCCGCCTGCCAAACGGATCGCCCTGGCGGTTTCTTCCGTGCGTTTGGGGTCGCGGCCGATGATTGCCAGCTGTGCCCCCGCAGGGCCAGGCCTTGGACGGTCGCCCTGCCGATGCCTCCGGTTGCGCCGGTGACGACCGCTGTCCTGCCCTCCATGGGCCTGATGTTTGTGCGTTTCATGATCGTGCTCGTTCCGCCTGGGGCTGACTCGTGGTGGTGTAACTGCTGAGAGTTTCTGCGATGGCTTGATCCAGGGGAGTGGCCGTGACGCCGAGCCTTGTGGTGATTTTGCTGCTGTCAACGATGAAGGGTTCTTCGAACTGGTACTGCATTTCGAGGAGTTCCCGCACCACTGGGCTGGTGAGGGCCAGGGCGCGCAGGAGAAATGGCGGGACGGTGCGGATCCTGGTGCGGTGCTGTCCGGCCTGGCTGTAAATGGTGTCAACGAGTTCTTGGGTGCTGCGCGTTTGCGGGTCGTTGGGTAGGTGCCAGATTTCCCCGGGCGCGTCCGGGTGTTCGCCCAGGATGGCGAGCCCTTCACCAATGTCAGGTATATAGGTGTAGGTGTGGGGTTGGTTCCTGTCGCCCAGTACGGTGCTGGTTTTCCCGGCCAGGGCTGCGGGGAAGACGCGGTCGCCGAGGTTTGATTGTGCTCCGCCGCGTGGGCCGAAGTAATCGGAGGCGCGCCCGATGGCAACCTCGACGCGGCCTGCCCGGTGGACACGCAGGAGTTCGTTGGCCATCCCGGCACGGAGTCGGCCCTTCTTCGTGTGCGCGTTGTTCGTTCGGTCCTCGGTCAGTGGCCGCCCTGCAGGGCGGCCGTACATGTAGACGTTTTCCATGCTGACCAGCCGTGCGCCCGTGGCTTCCGCCGCTGCCAGCACTCCGGTCTGCAGTGCGGGGAATTGTGCGCTCCACTGGTGGTAGGGCGGGTTCATCGTCTGGTACACGACGGCGGCACCCTCGGCTGCGCGGGCAGCGAAGACCGGGTCGGCGACGTCACCGGCGACAACTTCGACGTCCTTGGGCACCGGCGCTATGCCCGAGCGGTTGACCAGGCGCACGGTGCGGCCTCGGCGGCGGAGGGCATCCAAAGTGGCCAGTCCAATGGCGCCGGTGCCGAAGATGATGTGCAGGTCGGTATTCATGAGTGAACCTTCGACGTGGTCGGGGTGATGCTGGGCTGGTTGGACGCCGGGACGGGCAGCAGCCGGTTCAGGATGAGGCCCGTGATGGCGGTGACGAGGACGGCTCCGCTGGCGCCGAACACGATGAACTGCTGATCGACATTGATTTTGGCCAGGGTGGTGACCGTCCAGCCGAGGCTCCACAGTGCAGGCATTGCCGCTGCCCAGATCCAGCGGCGCCGGCCCAACTGCCGGGGCAGGGCAAGTGCCTGGGTGAAACCCAGAACGAGCCCGTTGAGCGCTCCCATCAGGGCAAGGTCGGAAAGGCCGGTGCGGTAGCCGACGACTGCAGCACCCAAGGCCAGCCCGGCGCCCATGCCCACAACGGTTGCCGGGATCCAAGTGACTGGCCGGACCCTGTGGCTGCTGGTCAGTGCCTGCCCGGCGCCAATGATGAGACCGGCGATGGCCCCGCCGATAACCGCGGAGAGCGGGTTATCGATGCGGCCGCTGATCATCGTGCCGGCGTATCCACCCACCGGTAGCGCCAAGAAGCCGGTGGTCCATAGCAGCCAGGCCCGGATGGTGGTTGCCCGCGGAGTCTCAGTGTGGGTCATGGTGTCAGTTCCTTAGGCAATGCCGTGATGGGCCGGGTGGATTTGGGCGGTGGGAGCGGGGCTAGCCGCCGCTGATCGCTTGATCAGGATGCTGATGCCGAGGGCGGCTATCCAGAGGCCCCAGCCGGTGCTGCCGATCAGGCCGGCGAGGTCCCAGACGGGGAAACCGGGGACCGCGGTGGCGAGGATGTCGCCCTGATTGAGCAGATAGACGCCGCTGGTGATGATGCCTGCGGCACCTATCCATCGGGGAAGAATTCCGCTGCGCAGTATCATGATGCTGACGGCGACGGACCAGGCGATCACCAGCAGTTGGCCCAGATGCTCGCCCAGCAGCGCGCCGCCGAACTGGTGCTGTGCTGTCCAGGCCGCGGCTACCCCGGCTTGAGTCTGCTCATCGCCGGCCACGTAGGTGCTGGCCAGTGCCGGGACAACGAACACCCAGCGCAGGAACCCGATGAGGGACAGGAGCACCGAGGCAGCTCCGGCATAGGTGGCGACCTTCAATGCAGGATTCCCTTGCAGGCCGAGTGACGCCGGCAGGAGCAGGATCGGGATGGCCAGAAGCCCGTAGGTCCAGGCCGCGGCGAACCAGGCCCACACGAGGGCGGGGCCGCCGGCGGTAAAGGCGGGCAGCACCACCTCGGCCGGCTCGCGGAGCACGTCCGGCCAGTCAAACATCACCGACAGTGCCGTGGCCGCTGCCGCGAACGCCAAGGCACTGAGGGCAAAAAGCCCGCCAGCGGCGATCCGAAGTTTTTTGGTTGGGCTGGTATCCATGGGTCTTCCCGCCTATTTCTGTACGCCGTACAAAATGTACGCTGTACAAATCGTGTACGCTGTACAGAAGGAAGTCAAGAGAGGAATTTATGACGACGCAGGCACGCAGGTCGAAACCGGGGCCACGCAGGACCCTGACCGAGGGCGCGATCCTGGATGCGGCCCTCGACCTCCTCGATGAGGGCGGTGTGAAGGCGGCATCGGTGCGCGGGATCGCCGCCCGGGTCGGCGTCGCCCCGAACGCCGTCTATACGTACTTTCCCGACAAGGCGGCAGTCGTTAAAGCCATTGTTGAGCACCTGCTCGGTCAGGTTGACCTGGCGGTGTTCTCGGACCGCAACGTTCCGTGGCGCCAGCGCATTGAATCCCTGGCGTTGGAACTACGGGAGCGGCTCACTGCTCATCCGGGAGCGGTGAACCTGATGATCGGCGGACCCATGGACGGCCCGCGGGCTCTTGCCCTGAACGAACACCTCATGGAAACGCTTGGGGACTCCGGGCTCGGCGCCGCTGAGGCCGCGAGGGCGTCCTACCTGCTGATCGTCTACGTCTTCGGCTCGATAGCCCTTGAAACGGCAGAGCAGGGTGACCAGACCAGGGGAACTTCGGAAGACGAAAAAATTGCCTCCCGCCTTAAGGGATTCTCGGCAATACCGGCCGCCAGCTACCCCCTCTCCGCGGCAGCGGCACCGATCATGGCCACTTACGTCTCCACCCGGCAGTACACCTGGGGACTTCACAAAGTGCTCGACGGGCTTACTGGAGAGTGAGCCTAGATTTGGCTATCTCCACGTGCAGCAGATCATGTCAGGGTGTGTTGGCCGGAGGGACAGCACCCGCTCGCCCGCGCTGCCTGGCCTCGGAGGGCTGACATCAGCGCCCAGGCAGGAAAGTGCGGGGTGTGCTCGCTTGTCGATGCGAACGCACTGCCCTCGCCGTTAAAGTCGGTGTTCTCTGAATCAGATGGGCATCTGGAAGGGCAGCCATTACGGGCAGATTCACCACGTGAGTCATCACATGTGGTGATGGCCCGTCACCAGGCCCCTCGGTAGCTTCGAAGCGTCCCGACATCCTTGGGGCACAACGATTCTTCCGGGACTCGTTGTTCGTGGATTACCCAACAGACAAGAGCCTCCGATGTCCTCGAATATCCAGGTGCTGCTACCTGCTGCACTTATCAAAGTCTTTGCAGTTGCCGGGTTCCTCTCGGCGACCATCCTTGTGCTGAACGCGGCCAAGCGTTCCGGGATTATTCCCACAACACCCGTCACCCAGCTGGCGGCACCGGTTGCTCAACTTGCCGCCATTGGGCTGGTAATCGGGATCTATCTCGTGATTTCCCGGAAAGCCGGCGTCCTGGGAATTTCCGGGGCTGCCCTGTCCGTTACTGCCCTGGCAGGCCTCGTCGGAGTTGAGTTTGTCCTCAACCTTGTCTTTCCCTACCTTGACCGAGACATCGCTGCAGACCTGCGACAGGGCCCGCTTGCAATAGCCCTAACCGCAGTCTCAATACTCTTCCTGGCCGGCACAGCGATTTTCATGCTCACTCTATGGCGAACCTCAACCGCGCCGAGAGGCGCCGTTCTCCTCTACGCCGCCAGCACCATCCCCATCGCCTTGCGTACGGTGTTCCCCGAAACCGTTCTCCAGCTCGGGCTGATCGGCCTGGCCGCAGCTATCTCGTGGCTCACCATCTGGATGCTTCGAAACATCCCCAGCGAAACTGCATTCGAAGTTGCCGATCGAAATCCAGCGGCAGGCGCTAATGCGAGCTGAACGAGAGAAGGACGATAACCTACAGCCCGCCTGCGCCAACTACGCTGACACAACCACCACGAGGAGCCAAATATGAAGACCAACCGCCACGCTTTCGTCTTCGGTGCAAGCGGCTTCATCGGGAGATGGCTGACCAAAGAGTTGCTCGACCAGGGCATTCCCACGACCGCCGCACTCCGGAACATCAACCACCGCCTCGCGGCACTTCGCGAGTGGCTGGCCGACCGGGGCACCAATGTTGACTTGCTGGACGCTGAACGCGCCGATCTGGCATCCGAGGAAATCGGGCTGTCCGGCCTCAACTTCAGCCACGTCAGTGAAATTTACAACGTCGTCGGCGCCTACGCCTTTGGGATGAGCCCGGACATCGCCCGCGCCGCGAACGTTGACACATCACGACGCGTCGTTGAATTTGCCGCCACCATTCCCGACGTACGCCTGATCCACCTGTCCGGATACCGAGTCGGGGGACAAGACCCCACGTCCGTCCCCTGGTCGGAACAGAAGCGCAAGCAAGAGTACAAGCGCTTGGGCGCCTACGAGGCATCGAAAGTTGAAAGCGACGCGGTAGTGAAATCCAGAGCCGGGGAACTTGGCGTATCGCTGACGATCGCCAACCCGGCTTCCGTTATCGGGCACTCCCGCACGGGTGAGTCCGACCAGAACCTAGGCCTTGCAACGACTGTCCTCGACCTCATTGCAGGCAAGCTGCCGGCCATCCCCGGCAATTCCCGTACTTTCGTGCCGGTTGTTACCGTGGACTACCTCGCCCGGTTCATGGTGCTGCTTCCCGCGCGGGACGAGACTCGTGGGGAGTCCTACTGGATCCTGGACGACAACACCCCGGCACTGCCGGAACTGCTGCACCTGATCGCCCGGCACCACGGGGTGAGCGCCCCAAGGCTCCGCGTCCCGGTAAGGATCGTGAAGCGGCTGCCCCGCGCCATCACCAAAGCAGACCCTGAGACGTTAAGCTTTCTCTCACCACAGAGGTACCCGACCGGTCCCGCGAACCGGCTGGCCGAACACCACGGACTCCTGCAGCCCGACATCAAAACCGTGCTGACACGATGGAGCAAATATCTGGCCGCCAGCAAGGCTGGGAAAGCCGCCATTATCCAAATCGAACACAAGTCCTAGTACGGCCAAGGACCGGCAGCCTGACTCTTTGCCAGTAACCGGCCCCGCAAAGTAACAGAATCAGCAAATGCGCAATCAGGGAAACTGCCATCTTCCGCCGCCCACATGAGGATACCTGCGGCGCCGAAGAGCAGGTGGACGATGTTGTGCAGCACGGAGACCTGGAAGATGCCGCGCAGGAGGGCTCCGGATCCGTGTCCTGCGAATCCCAAGGCGTAGTTGCTCGTGTTGCCGGGGATGAATCCCAGGATGCCGACGAGCAGGAAGACTGCACCGACGGCCTGGGATGCTGTCTGGAGTCTGGACTTGGGTCCGGTTGCGCGGTTGGTGGTCATCTAATCGTGGGCTCCTTGGTGGTTATGGGAACAGGTGGTGTGCTTCGTACTGCCTGAGCTCGTGGATGTGGTCTACCAGCTGTCCGCGGAGCGTGTTCTCAGCTTCCGGACCGGTGTGCGGGCGCTGGTGCAGGAGATCTTCCGCGGCCTGCAGCGCCGACTCGCCGCGCTCGGTGAGCCGAATGTCGGCGTTCCGGCGGTCATCGGCGCGTTCCTTGGCGAGGAAGCCTGCAGCGTGAAGGCGCCGCACCGTGCTGCCCAGGCTTTGTTTGCTGATGCAGAGCAGCGATGCCAGGGCCGAGACGTTGGCCGGTTGGAGCTCGGCGACGGCCTCCAGCACATCGAGGGAACTCTTGGTCAGCCCCACTTGTGTGAGGTGTCGGTTGATCCACCGCTCGTCCAGCCGTGCGGCAATGCTCAGAAGCCGGTGTATCGGCCAGTCATCCGGGCCCGCCGAACGGACAAGCCCTCGGCTTGGGTGTTCCCTGCGCCGCCCCGCCGGATCGCGAGGCGGCGCAGGGACCTGGTCCGGGCTGTTCACGTGTTCTGGACGTGGTCCTTGGCGTCCGTGGCGCTGGACTTGACCTCCGATACTGCGGTTTGGCCTTCGTCTTTGACGTTCTGGACGGCTTCGGTGGCGGCGGCCTTGACGTTTTCCATGCCTTCCTGGGCGGGTTCCTTCATGCCCTGGGCCATGTCCTTGGCCGCGTCGGTGAGCTGGGTGGTGACGGGTTCGGCCGCGCTCTTGAGCGCCTGGGCTGCTTCGCGTTCCTTCTGGCTGGGCGGGATCAGGGAGGACACGAGCAGCCCTGCGCCGAAGGCGATCACGCCCGCGGCCAGGGGGTTGCCCTGGGCCTTGGCGGCCGCTTGATGCGGTGCGTCAGCGATCGCGCATCCTGCGTCACTGAGGGTGGAGCCGATGGTGGATCCGGCATCACCCACGGTGGAGCCTGCGCTGCCGGTGGCGGAGGAGACCTTGGACGTGGCGGTGTCCGCGCCTCCCATGACTTTCTCCTTCACGCCGAAGACGGCGTCCTTTACCTTGTCCTTTGCCTTCTCGGTCTGGCGGTTGACGATGTTGGAGGGTGTGACCTTGTCGGCCACGGCGTCCACGTTCGTGCCTAGGCGGGCGCGGGTTTCTTCGATGTCGGCGCGGATGGCGTCCGGGTTCTCGCTCATCGGATCTCTCCATTGGGTTTGAGGGTCGGTGGGATTTCCTGGAGTGTTTCTGCGGTCTGGGGCATGCCCTTGATCTTCTTGAGTTCCTTGCGGCCGACAGAGGCGAGGACCGCGGCGATGATGCCCCAGATCACCGCGACGATGACGGCGGACCAGCCAAGGCCCATCAGCTCGCCCAGGGCGTACCAGAGGGCGATGGAGAGGAACAGGAGCACGAAGTGCCCGGCGACGCCGGCGCCGGCGAGCATGCCGCCGCCCTTGCCGGCCTTCGTGGCGGACTGCTTCGCTTCGGCCTTGGCCAGTTCCAGTTCCTGGCGCATCAGGGTGGACAGGTCCCGGGTGACGTCACCCAGCAGCTCGCCAAGGGAATTGGTGTCTGCCTTGGCATGCGCGGCAGAGGGAGGTGGCTCCGGTATCTGGCTGCTCACAGGTGGCGCCCTTCACCCTCTGCGTACGGGTCCTCAACGTCGCGCAGCGGCACCCCTGCGGTGGAACTTCCCGGAAGGGTCTGTGCCCGGGCCCCGCCCGTGCCTTGGATGGTGGGTTCCCCGTAGGCGGGCACACCGGTGGTGGTTTCCTCGTAGAACGGCCCACCCATCCCCGAGGCGATGGTGCTCTCAGGAGCCAGGGTCCGGGCCGCCTGCGGCGCAGCGGCGCCGCCTGCCGTTGCCGTGGCTGACGGGGCGCCGGCCTGAAGACTGCGGCCCAGCCGTCCGGCGAGCAGACCGGCACCGGCCGCGATCAGCAGGAACGCCCCTGGCCGCTGGCGGGCAAAGGACTTAACCTCTCCCAGCAGGGATTCCGGGTCCCTCTTCTCCAGCCACGACGCGACGGATTCGGAACGGTCCGCGGCCTGACGGATCAGATCGGACGCGACACCCTGCTGCTCAGGAGCGTCGGCCATCGTGCGCAGCTGCGAGGAGACCGTGCGGATCCCTTCGGCGGCCTTCTGCTGCTGGGCCCCTGCCTGGTCCGTCATGCCCGTCTTCGCCTGATGCAGAAGATCCTTGGCGCTGCTCTTCGCCTCGGACGCGACGTTCGCGACTTCGGCCTTGGCAGTCTCGGCCACACCCTGGGCTGCACCTGCTGCCTGCCCGGCCACGTTCGACGCTTCTTCCTTCACCGAGTCCTTCTTGGTGGTGGCCCCACCCTGCGTCGTGGATGAGGTCGCTGTTCCTGGGGTGCCGTACGGGTCGGCCGCGTAGGGGTCAGATGTCTGCGGCCATTGGTTCTCGGTCATCATTGCTCTCTTTCCTGTTCAGGGGTAGCTGCTGTTGATGAACCAGCACGCTGGATAATAGTAAGCATGATTACTATTGAATAGTAAGTACACTTCCTAATTACTTTCGGAATTTCCGCCTCCTGCCGAATCGCCGCAATGAAACGGAGGTTCCCGGAAGGCTCTCATGCGTGACGGGACACCGGCTGACCTACGCCTCCAACCGCTGCAGGCCCGTAGTGCGAGGACTGGCTCATGGCCGACATCCTTGAATTCCTCGAAGCCCGGGTCGCAGAAGATGGGGCCGCTGTCCGGGAAGGCTTGAAGGTCTCGGGGCGGCCGGGACGGGCCTTCGGGTGGTTTGGTCTCGCCCGCGTCCTGGCGGAATGCACGGCGAAGAGGAAGTCTGGGCAACGCCCTGCTGCTGGTCACCGATCTTGCGACGGCGGTCGGCGGGACCAGCCGGTATGTCCTCATGTGCCTCGCCGCCATCTACGCGGATCATCCGGAGTACCAGGAAGGCTGGATCATCGATGGCGGCCCCTGACTCGAGCGCTTCCTGACCCCGCCGTTCCCGGACTCCGAGCCGCCCGCCCTTTGGGCGCGGCTTCCGCAGCTTCTGCGGTAACAGGAATCCGTTCTTTCAGGGGCGGGGGGCGCCTGTCAGGGCGTGGCTGGGGGCGGGGAGAGCTGGGCTGCTAGGCCGGAGAGCAGGATGCTGATTCCTTGGTCGAGTTCGGCGGCGCCGTCGTAATCGGCGAGGACGGGGGCCAGTGCGCGGAGGCGCGGGAATTCTTTTGGCGGCAACCGGTGCAGGCCCAGACGGAGCAGGGCTTCGTTTTCTTCCGGGTCCACAATGAACTCCTGAAGCTCGTTGAGGATGTGGCCGTACAGAAACCCGTAGTAAGCCCTGTACACGTGCAGGGCATCCTCGGCAGGGAACCCGGCGTCGATGAGCAGGGACAGGATCTGCTCGAGGGGCCGCAGGATGCCCAGCGGCCGGAGGCCCAGCGGCGTGGAGAGCGGCCTCGTGACCAGCAGGGGGACGACGTTGGGGTGGCTCAGGGCCAGAAGGCGTAGGTCGTGGGCGATGCGGCGAAGCTGCGCCTGCCAGTCCCGGTCCTCGGGAAAGATCGCCAGTTCGTTCAGGACCAGTTCGTTGACCCCGTCCAGCAGCGCCGCACGGTTGGCCGCGTACCGGTACAGGCTCATCGGATCCCGGCCCAATTCCTGTCCGAGCCGGCGCATCGTAAGCGCATCGAGGCCCTCGGTGTCGACAATCCTCAGTGCGGCGGACAGCACAAGCTCCCTGGTTAGCCGAGCCTTGCGCCCGGAGGGCGGGAAGTTCAGGGGGTTCTGGTCGGGGGGGCATCGGTTCCGTCCTGTCGGCAGAAAAAGTGAGAGAGTCACACCCCAAGGAAGAAAAGTAAGCCTGCTTGCTATCCCGGTGGTCTACAGGTAAAGTCTACAGCGTAGAGAAGTTGTTATCACAGGTTTCAGAAGCGGGACCCCTGGTTGCACGGCCGCCCCGGCACACCTCACACCACCCCTTCAGGAGAAACCATGACTGCACACAACACCCAGGCCACCCACAACGACAACGCCAGGCCCGCGAACGACGTGAAGTCCTCGACCAGGACGCTGGAATTCGCCGTCTACGTCGCAGCCGTGCTGGCAACGATTATCACCGCGGCCGTGGTCGGGGACAATGCCAGCGAAGACGGCGTCGACGTCTTCAACGCCAGCGACGCGATGCAGTACATCACGTGGCTGACCGTCGGGCTCATGGTCGCACGCGGCCTGGCCAAGGCAGGAAACCGCAACCACACGCACGCTTAAGCTCCACCGTCCGGGCATAAGCAGCCCCGACGATGAGCGATCCCGGTGCGGCCCCTCCGAAGCGGGGGCTGCACCAGGTCTCTTTCACTGCATGTCCCGTCCGGAGCTGCCACGCGTCACCGGACAATCCGCATCGGCAGCCCCAGCGCGGGCCCCGGGGCGTTAGCTGCTGTAGCCGAACGGCGGCACCTCGCGCAGCGCAACGGAAAGAGCCACCATGGCACATTCCCAGTTCAACCTGTTCCTCCAGGAAGCCACCATCCGTGGCCGCGACGCCGGCTCCACGCTCGCAGCTGCCCCGCTGTACGGGCTGTACACCAGCTGGTGCCACGTGCCCGGAACCCGCCCCGGACCGAGAGCTCCTTCTGGACCGCGATGAAGAACCGCCTCGGCACCGGGCCAAACGGACTGCGCATGACCGGCCCTGCCGCCGCCTACCTGCCGCAGGACAAACACCAGCCCCGGGGAACAACACCCTGGGCGCCCGGCCTGCGACACCGACAACCACCTCCTGGTGGACACCGGGGCGTCCTGAACCGGCAAAGCTCGTCCTGCATCGCAGCCCTCCTGGACCGCGGGGTCCAGCAACCGCAGGACGGGACCTCAGACGGGCAGCGGCGAAGCTCACCACCAGGCAGATTTACAGCCGCACCGCCTCTGGACGTCCCGGTTCAGAAGCGGCAGTTTGGCCTACTACGGATTTTCCCGCGTCGGTGCCCCTGGCGGGCACTTCGACTCAATACCCGGAGCGCATCATGGAATCTGCACGGACGTTCGATTCGATTGTCATCATCTTCAATCCCAACAGCACCGGCGACGCCCCCAAACTGGCCGAGCAGCTGCAGGACCGCCTCGGCGAACTCCTCCGCTACACGCCGGAGATCAACCTGCAGCCGACCAGCCACGCCGGGCACGCCGTGGACCTCGCCCGCCAGGCCGCAGCCACTGGAGGGGACGTGCTGATCGTGTCCGTCAGCGGCGACGGCGGCTATAACGAGGTCGTCAACGGGGTGATGCAAGCCGGAAACCCCCGGGCAGTGTGTGCCGTCATGGCAGCCGGCAACGCCAACGACCACCGCCGGACCACCGGCACCAAGCCGCTGGAACAAGCCATCGCCGAAGGCCACGTCCGCCATATCGACCTGCTGCACATTCACACCGGGCAGGGAAACGGCACGCCCCCGGAATACGCCCACTCCTACATCGGATTCGGCCTCACGCCGGTGGTGGCCATCGATCTTGAAAAAGGCAGCAAAGGTGCGCTGAAGGAAATGTTCTCCGTGGTGCGGACCTTCTCAAAATACAAGCCCTTCACGATACGCCAGACCGACGGAAAACGCCGCAAGTTCGACAGCCTCGTCTTCGCCAACATCCCGGAAATGGCCAAGTACGCCACACTCAGCGAAGCCGACGACAAGGCCTCGGACGGAAAATTCGAAGTCATCATCTTCCCGCACATGGCCAAGTGGCGCGTGCTGCTGACCGCCCTGCGCGCGACCACCCGGGGCCTGGGCGACCAGCCCAGCGTCAGCAAGTACGAGTTCACCACGCTCAAGCCGCTGCCGTATCAGATCGACGGCGAAGTGAAATCCGTGGACGCCAAGACACCGGTCAGGATCGAGTGCGCCCCATCTGCCCTGCCCACCCTCGGATAACCATGTCCGCATACAGGATCGGCCCTGTGCACGATACCGGCCCCGAAGTGCCAGCCACGGCAGGCAGGGGTCAGCACCTCGGCCGCTGGCCAGCGTACCGTCGCCGTAGGGTGAGCTGATGGATCCCCACACCAATGGAACAGAGGCCTCGCGTGGAAGGCCCCGAACGCAGGGCAGGCCGCCGACAGGTGGGCACCCGAAGACACCGACGCGTATCGTCTCCACCGGGTCCCTGGACGCGCATGTTTACTCAATGAAGGGTCCACAGACCGCCTCGGAGAGTCCTGTGTTCGTGCTGCTGCACGGTATCGGTATGTCCCACCGGTATTACCGCAGACTCCAGGCCCTGCTCTCCACCCACGGAGACACGCACTCAATCGACCTGCCGGGGTTCGGCGCCACTGCCAGGCCAGACAGGCAGATCTCCGTGGCCGAATACGCTGCAGTCATCGCCAACACGCTGGACACCCTGGGAGCAAGCCCTGTTGTCGCTGTCGGACACTCCATGGGTACGCAGTTCGCTACCGAACTCGCCGTCCTGCGGCCGGACCTGGTCTCGCACGTGGTGCTGATCGGCCCGGTCGTGGATTCGGCCCGCCGCAGCGTCCTGCGCCAGTCCCTCGCACTTGGACTGGACTCCCTGATGGAAAGCCCCTCGGGCAACGCCATCGTCTTCACCGACTACGTGCGCTCGGGGCTGCGCTGGTACCTGACCGAACTGCCGGTGATGATGACCTATGACCTGGAAGCCCGCTTAAGCAAAGTCACCCAGCCGGTCCTAGTAGCCCGTGGGTCCCGTGATCCGGTGGCCCCCGGGCCCTGGTGCCACAAACTAACTGCCATCGCTGCCAACGGCCGCTTCCTTGAAATACCCGGCAAGCCGCACATCGTCCAGCACGGAGCAGCCACACGGATGGCCGCCGGCATCCTGGCCCTCACCCACGCCCGAAGCTGAGTTCCCAAAATTGTATGACCTGGATAACCCGGACTTATGTTTCCCGACCATGCGCCAAGGGTTCGGACTGCTGCCAAGCCCCGCAAGGATGCTCCGTTGGCAGTGGACAGAGAAGGGACACAGGACAAGAACTCCCGCATCTCCCCAAGCAGGAGCGTCATCTGCTCTGTTTGTCGGAAAGACGCGGACCGGCTGAGGCGGGACTCCTTAGTGCTCCTGAGCTATAGCCCGCGCACTGTTCGGCGGCTCGCGCAGGGTCGAGCGACTCAATCCTCGTAGCCCTCGAACAGGCTTCGGCCTGGGCCGGTGAATACTCAGAGGTGGTATCGGCTGACCCTGCCTCCAGGCGTTCGATCAACCGGACGTTCCTCGTCAGAGACATCCTCACGACAGCGCACGTCCTCAATGACCGATTATATTTCCCACGACGGCCAATCACGAGGGTCCGTCCTCTATTCCGACCCCTCAGGATCGCTTCCACGTAAGGGAAATGGCTCAGAACCGGATGAAGAACTTTGCTGTCTCGTGTGGATCGCGACGAGAAGCGGGAACGACGCCGGGAGCGGAGAGCCAATCGACAGGCTGGGCATCACGCGCAGTAGCCAGTCCAACGCGGTATGGCGGCTGGCGGACGTGACGACACGCCAGACAGTTCCGCGGGGGCGGAAGGGGCTCCCCTAAGGAGAAGAAGATCTAATGGAGTTGGCCGTTCCGGATGTCTCCGCCCAGCCTTTCCGGGCGGTCCTTCCTAGGCCCGTCCCTCTCACTACAGTGAGACGTTCAGGGGCGGGCTTTCGTTATTCCGCGGCCCTGCGCCGGGCCTCCCGCTGATGCTGCTCCAGCTTTGCCTCGGCATCCCTTCGTCGCTGGAGCATGCCGCGGGCCTGGGTGGGCGTGGGATGGCGGTGCTCGCGTTCCCACGCGTGGTCATTGGCTCCGGTCCGTACAGCGGCTTCTCCAGTGCGGGGGCTGTTGTCTTCACTCAATGGCGGGATCTCCTTTGCCGGCCCGGTGAGAGCACAGTGCAGAAACGTCTGGTCGTTCTGCACGGCTCGCTGGTGTTGGGGTACGGGCTCGCATAGCGGTTGCAGTGGGCTGGTTATTCAGGCAGTTCGATTTGGAAGCCGCAGTCGCACTTGAGAACCCGGGTGGAGAGGTAGACGCCCAGGGAGTCCTTGGCTGCACCTTCGGTGGACAGTGGCACGGAGAGCTTGCGCAGCTCTGAGCCGGCCTTTGCCATCGGCTCTCCGCAGTGCATGTAGTGGCTGCCGAATATGAGCACGTCCCTTGCCTGCTCCGGACGTGCCAGGATCATCGACAGGTCGGCGACCTGGGCGCGATGTTCGCTAAAGGTGCCGCACCGGTGGCATGTGTAGGAAACCAGCACGACGTCGGCCGGCTGGCCTGGCACGTCCATGACGGATCTGATCCTGACATGGCGATCTGTGCCGCAGTTGCCGCACATCACCGGCAGCGCCCGGTGCCGCCCTGCCCCGTCATGATGGGAGCCGTGGAATCCGAATGTCATGATCAGGCTGCCCGCGGGTAGCTGGTGAAAATGGAAGTTCAAGAAGATCCGCGTGATGGCGCTAACGCGCCAAAATTCTCGCTCACTGCAGAACTCGAGACCATCTCCCGACACAAAGCCGGTACCTCAGTCACAACAACCACTCAAGAAGCGCGGTCGTGAGCACGCCTTCCCGGAGGTTTTTCAATGAGGCAACAGGCCAGTCGTGTCGTCTCCCGGAGGGGGCACTGCGCGCCTGCTAGGTAGTCGAAGGCAGGCTGCCGCAACCTCATGTTGCCGTCCTCCGGGAGTCCAGCCTTTGACCAATCTCTTGCCCGCCCCCACTGCTGCCACATAGGCTCATGGTGTGAGTGGCGGGGACGGCAATCCGAAAAGCGGATCCGGCCCGCGACCCGTGAAGGAAACAAGCATGGCAACAGGTACAGTCAAGTGGTTCAACGCCGAAAAGGGCTTCGGTTTCATCGCCCCCGACGACGGAAGCGCTGACGTGTTCGCACACTTTTCGGCAATCGCATCCAGCGGTTACCGCTCCCTCGACGAGAACCAGAAGGTTCAGTTCGACGTCACCCAGGGCCCTAAGGGTCCGCAGGCGGAGAACATCCAGCCGCTCTAAGCGGTTGTCAAAAAGCTGACCGGCACAAGCCGGTCAGCTTTTTTGTTCCCACAATGCCCAGGCGTCCGACAACCTTCACTGATAGTGGATCTTCCGCTAACCTGCCGACGCTTGGACAAGCCTTGCTTCCTGCCCACTACGGTGACATGAGCGGTCCACGGCTGCAATCAGGAGCCGTTGGAGTAGCTCCCTAGCAGCAGTAGCGGTGGATAACCTATGAGAATTGTCCCCGGTTGTGGGCCGCGGCAGCCTCGTTGTCCACCCTGGTTCTGGAAGGCATATCGTCGTCAGGTTGGGGTGTAGTTCCGGGCTGACATGCGGCAAGCCTGACGGCGATAGGTGAAAGTTCTTGCGTCAGCGGGGCAGGATCAGGCGGATCTGGGTTCTGATGTCTTGGACGACGTCGTCGATGCGAAGAGCGGGATTCGCACTCACTGCCATGCTGAGGAACATGATGGCCGAGACGATGCGTGCGGATGTTGCGGCATCATCGGCACTGACAAGTTCATCCCGGCCCAGGACGGCGGCGATGGCCTCCTCGGTCTGCGCGACGATGGAAAGGGCTTCACTGTGCTGTGGCTCCGTCGGGTCCCCGAAGACCATCTCGCGCAGATAGGTGCGCCCATTGTCGACCTGAACGCGGTTGCACTCCACGATCGGCCGCACGATGGTCATCACTGCATCCAGTGCATCCGGGATGGCTTCAGCATTAGCCCGGCCCCGCTCCAGCGCTTCCGCGTAGTGCGCGTTCTGCACGAGCAGGAGGAGTTCTCCCTTGGTCTTTGCGTAAAGGAACAGGGTTCCGGTGCCGATGTCGGCCTTATCGGCGATTTGCTGAGTTGTGACATCCTCGACCCCGTGTTCCGCGAACAGCTCACTAGCCGCGGCAGTGATGCGGTCCAGCTTCTGCTGCTTGTTCCGCTCGCGTCGTCCAAGCGGCTGGGATGCGACGGGCATGAAGGTTCCTCCGGAACGTAACTGACTAGACTCAGTTATGAGTATAACGACCGCGAAGAGTTGATGGCACCCGGCCTGTCTACTTCTAGCAGTGGGAAGGCTCGGCCGTGCTTCACGTAGGTGAGCGCGGCGTCTATGTCATAAGCGTGATTTGCCGAAGCCAGCGGTATCGGCGCGGGAAAGCTGCTTGACCGCGCTGCGGGTGAAGAAGCCATCGCGGCCACGGTTTCGGCGAACTCTCGATGATGAGACGTCGAAGTTCTGAACGTGGGTCAGTTGGCGAGGAATTCGACGGCGGCGGGGGCGAACTTGGCGTGGTACTGGAAGATGCCGCCGTGGCCCGAGTCGGGGTAGATGATCAGTTCGGACCCCTTGATGCGCCGGTGCAAGTCCGTTGAGAGGACGGATGGCACCATGCGGTCGTTGTCGCCATTGGCGATGAGGGTGGGGTGCGTGAGCCTGGACAGGTCCGACGGTGCGGAGCGGCCGAACGCCTGGATTGCCTTCAGCTGCGTTTGGAATGCACGGGTGCTGATCGGCTTGTCACGGTTGACGGTGCGCTCCTGGAGGCGCTTGATGAACGCTTTCGCTGCGGGTTTGCCGGTGGCGTTGCGGTTGAAGAAGAGGAACTCCTTGGGGTCGGACCTTGTCAGGGTTGCGCGGAGGATGTCCCAGTAGGTGGTGCCGACGACCTTGTCGATGTCCTTGCCTCCCCGCGGGCCAGTCCCGGTGAGCACGAGCTTGCGGACAAGGTTTGGATGCTTGAGGGCCAGGTCCTGGGCGATCATGCCGCCGAGGGAGAAAGAGAAGACATCGATCTTGTCGAACCCGAGGGCCTTGATGAAGGTGTGGGCGTCGTCGGCCATTGCCTCGATGTTGTCGGGAACCTGTCCGGTGGAGGCACCGACACCGGGCTGGTCGAAGGTGATGACGTGGCGGTTCTTCGCGATGGGATCGATGATGCGGGGATCCCAGTTATCCATTGTGGCAGCGAGGTGCACGAAGAACACGACGGGGATGCCGCCCTTGGGCCCCAGCTCACGGTAGGCGTAGGTGACACCTCCGGCGGTGATGGCGCTGGCAGGTGCTTTCGCGTACGAGGTGACGACGAATTCCTTCGGGGTGTTGGTGTTGTCCATGACGGTTGTTCTCCTGGATGGTCTGCGGGATGAATGGCTGATGGTTGGTGGCGGGTCAGTCGGTGAGAGTGAGTACTGCTTTGCCGCGGAATCCGCCCGCAGCCAGGGACTGCAGCGCCTGTGGGGCCTGGTCGAAGGTGAAGACCTTCCCTACGATTGGGCGCAGCACGCCGTCGTCGACGAGGGCGCTGATCTGGCTCAATTGGTCGCCGCTAGCACGCATGAAGAGGAACTCATAGCTGACGCCGAGCTTCCTCGCCTGCCGCCGAATCTTGCTGCTGAGACCGGTGACCACCAGACGCAGCACAGGACTCAGGCTGGCTTTGCGCGCGAACGCCGGATCGGGCGGGCCGGAGATCCCAATCGCCTTCCCACCGGGCTTAAGGATGCGCAGTGACTTCTCGAGGTTCTCCCCGCCGAGGCTGTCCAGCACCAGGTCGTATCCGCTCAGGAGCTGCTCAAAGTCCTGGGTGCGGTAGTCGATCACGATGTCCGCCCCGAGGTTGCGCACGAAGTCGGCGTTGGAACCGCTAGCGGTGGTTGCAACGGTCGCGCCGAGGTGCTTGGCGAGCTGTATGGCGATCGACCCGACCCCACCGGCGCCGGCGTGAATGAGAACCTTCTGCCCGGGGCACACGTTGCCCTGCTCGACGAGGGCCTGCCATGCGGTAAGTGCCACCAGCGGCAGCGAGCCCGCCTCCTCCATGCTGGCCGACGCGGGCTTCAGCGCAAGGTCTTCCTCGGCGATAGCGATGCGCTCGGCAAACGTGCCGATGCGGTCCTTGTCGGGGCGGGCGTAGACCTCGTCACCGGGCTTGAACCCGCGCACCTTTTCCCCTACCTGCAGGACGGTGCCGGCGACGTCGTTGCCGAGGATCAGCTGGAGCTTGTAGGGGAGGATCTGCTTGAACTCACCCAGCCGAATCTTCTCGTCCAGCTGGTTCAGGCCCGCTGCTTGAACCTGCACGAGCACGTCCCGTTCGCCGACGGTCGGCTCAGCAACCTCGGCTTCGCGCAGCGGCTCCTTGTACTTGGTGACGACGAACGCTCGCATGCCGTGTTGCTCCTTCTGTAATTGGGCTGTGGGCGGGACAGTCCGAATCCCGATTGCATTCAATTATGACTGTACTCAGATTTTTGGTCAAGTTGCCTATGTACGGGGTGCTGGCGGTCCTTCCCGGCTCGGAGTCGGCCATGGGGGTCGATGAACCGGCATTGGGTAGTGCCGTGGTCATGAACTTGAGTCATGCCCACGGCACTATCGTTTTTCCTAGGCTTTGTTGTGGGTAAGTTGTGGGTAGAGAGCCTCGATGGGGGCGCCGAGTCCGGCCTTGAGCTGCACGGACGTCTCGTCGCCTAGAACCTCGTACGCACCGGCTTCGACAGCATCCAACACGGTGCGGACGAGATCAGCCGGGGCCATCTTGGGATCGGTGGCGTTCGCAGCCATCGCCGTGTCAACGTACCCGACGTGGACGCCCACCACGTGCACCCCGTCGGGGGCGAGTTCCAGCCGCAGCGAGTTGGTGGCCGACCAGAGGGCGGCCTTGGTGGCACTGTAAATGCCACCGGCGGCGTACCAGCTCATTGCGGAGTGGATGTCGATAATCACGGAGCCATCCTTCGCGGACAGAATCGGCGCGAAGGCCCGGGCGAGGAACAGTGGGCCGAGGAAGTTCGTCTCGACGTTGGTCCGGATCTCGGCATCTGTGTGGGTAAGAATGCCCGGGCTTGCCACTGAGGCTCCGGCGTTATTGATCAACACCGTGACGTCTCCCGCGGCTGCGACTGCTGCGTGAATCGAGGCGGGGTCGGTGACGTCGAGGGTGAGCGGGACGATGCGTTCGTCCTCCCAGGTGCGGGGGGTACGGGCGGTGGCGTACACCTTGCTTGCGCCGCGGGCGAGGGCGTCGTGGACGAAGTGGGTTCCGATGCCGCCGTTTGCTCCGGTGACGAGGACGACTGCTCCATCGAGTGAGGGCATTTTCATGGCCTTTCTTGTGACGGGACTGCATCCGCATCGGTCGGCGCGGATGGTACTGACGTGTCTTGGTGGCTGCCCGTTCCTGGCTGCAAGGGGATCAGCAAGGGCGGGCAGCGTAGGGCGCTGGATCAGGCGTGGGCAAGGGCTGGGTAGTCGGTGTACCCGGACGCTCCGCCACCGTAGAGAGTGGTGGGGTCCACCTCATTCAGGGGGGCTTCGGAACGCAGGCGCTCGACGATGTCGGGGTTGGCCAGGGCGAAACGGCCCAACGGGGCAATGTCAGCAAGGCCAGCCTCGATGTCGCCCGCGATCTGTTCGCGGTTACGTCCGTAGCGGACCACCAGCACCGCCGTCGGCCATAGATCCCTGAGTGAGCGGAGGAGTTCGTCGTCGCCCACATGGTGAAGGTGCAGGTAGGCCAGGTTCAGGGTGGCGAGCTCACCGATCAGGTGCCGGTACTGGGCGTGCACACTCTCGGTGTCGCCCTCGTTGATTCCACCCAGGGGCATGGCGGGGGAGAGGCGGATGCCAACCCGTTCCGCTCCTATTTCCGCGGCCAGGGCCTGGGCGAGCTCGATCACGAACCGGGACCGGTTTTCCACCGATCCGCCGTAGGAGTCGGTGCGATGGTTGGCGTTGGGGGAGAGGAACTGGTGCAAAAGATAGCCGTTTGCGCCGTGGATTTCGACTCCATCGGCGCCGGCCGCGATGGCAGAAGCTGCGGCGTGACGGAACTCAGCCACGGTGGCCTGGATATCCTCCAGGGTCAGCTCCCGCGGGGCCGGCGTCTTCTGCAACCCTGTTGGCGTGAATATGTCCTGGTCGGCGGAGATCGCCGACGGTGCCAGCGGCTGACGGTGGTGGGGAGTGTTGTCCGGGTGAGACATCCGGCCCACATGCATCAACTGGATGAACACCGCCCCACCACGGGCGTGCACGGTTTCGGTGATTTTCCGCCAGCCCTCGATCTGCTCGGGGGTGTAGATCCCCGGCGTGTTCATATAGCCCTGTCCATCTGCCGACGGCTGCGCGCCCTCGGTAATGATCAAACCCAGGGACGCGCGCTGCCCGTAGTATTCCGCGGCCAGGTCGCCCGGCGTACCATCCGGGTTGGAACGGCTTCGGGTCATTGGTGCCAGCGCAAGCCGGTGGGGAAGGTCCAAGCGGCCAAGTGTGAAGGGTTGCCATAGAGAGGCAGGGCTCATGGGAGTTCGTCCTTTGCATTCGAAGTGTCAGAGCATCACAACCGCGCCAAGCCAATGTTCGGCTGCCGTCCAACAGTAGATCCACTTACTGACCGCGAGCGGTAGTGACTACACTCATAACTGAGCGCAATCAGATAGTATTCCCGAGCAAATGAAGATGTTTGCCGGTGGCCTAGCCGGTCTTGGTGATGCGGTACAGAACCACCTGGTCCGGGTGGATTCGGGGGGATGCGAGACCGGCGTGTGCCAGGATGCTGGCAGGGAAGTCGGAGCTGGGGAAGATGACGTCATCCTGTGTGGTTCCACGGAGGGATGTTCGTTCGATTGGGCGGCCGCCTGCTGTTGGCTGGCCCCACCATTGGGGTGGCAATAGCCCCGAGGGTGTGGCCCCGGGAAGATGGATTCCACCCTGTACGTTGCGTCCGGGTCGAGTCCGCGCAGTTTCAGGCGCCCGGCGGGGTCCGGGTACAGGCTGTCCAGTGCTGCGACCGCGAAAATGGCCCGCGAACGGTCCGCGCTGACGACCCCGTGCGCCATGACCTTCGCATCGTTGCCGTCCATCCGGACCACCTCCCCGCTGAGCAGGAGGTCCCGCTCCTGCTTATAGAAGGCGATCCACTGTCGAAGGCCCGTTATTTCGTCCGCAGAGGCGTCGGTCAGGCGTTCCACGTTGCCAAATCTCGACTTCGGCTCCTTGGATCTTTGGCCAGTCATCGAATCTGGTGAACTTCATTGCCCTCAATTTTTGTGGGGAAAGGTTACGGACCGGATCAGCGTTGGGTCTCAGCAGTTTTTATGCTTGCGATCGGCGGTCGGGTGCCAGGGAAAATGCGATGCCGCTGATGATGCAGAGTCCGCAGAAGAACCAGGCGAGGGCGGTGGTTGTGCCGCCTGCGGCGAGGAGGAGGCCGCTGGCGATCAGTGGCGCGAACCCTGCGCCGAGGGTGGTTGATACCTGGTAGGCGAGGGAGACTCCGGTGTAGCGGACTTCGGTGGCAAACATTTCGGAGATGAAGGCGCCCATTGGGCCGTACATGAGTGCCTGGATGAGCGGGTTCCCGATGATGAACCCGATGAGCAGGAGCCAGATGTTGCCGTCGCTGATCAGGGCGAACATGGGCCAGATGCCGATGACGCCGACCGCGGCCCCGGCGAGCATGACCTTGCGTCGGCCGATCCTGTCCGAGAGTGCAGCGGCGGCCGGGATCGTGAAGATGTGCAGGAAGTTGGCGATGGTCAGCATCAGCAGGGCATCCGCCCGGGAGTGGCCGGTCTGCACCGCGTATGTCAGGGCGAATGTCGCCAGCAGGGACTGGAGGAAAAGCGGTGCGAAGCCGGCCACGATCGAGAGTCCGAGTTCCTTCGGATACCGGCGCAGTACCTGCATGATGGGTGCCCCCTTATGAGACTGGTCTGCTGTGGCGTTGGCGGCTTTGGCGGCCAGGAAATCCGGCGATTCAGTGACCCGGTACCGGATGAAGAGGGCTACGCCGACGAGGATTGCCGAGAGGAGGAAGGGGATCCGCCATCCCCAGGCCAAGAAGTCATCCTCGGGCATGGTGGAGAATGCTCCAAGGACGACCGTGGCCAGCACTGCCCCGGAGGGTCCGCCGCTGACGGCGATGCTTGCTCCGAAGCCGCGTCCTGTCGGTTTGGAGTGTTCCATGCCCATGAGTGCGGCGCCGGCCCATTCGCCGCCGACGGCGATGCCCTGCAGGACGCGGAGGGAGACCAGCAGGATCGGGGCGGCAACACCGATCTGCGCGGAGGTGGGAAGCAGGCCCATGATCACGGAGACGCCGCCCATGATCATCATGGTGATGAACAGCATCTGTTTGCGGCCGAGCTTGTCGCCGAAGTGACCGAAGATGATGCCGCCCAGCGGACGCGCCACGTAGCCGGCCGCGAGGGTGATGTAGGACAGGACGATGCCGGCTGCCTCGGGGACGCCGCTGAAAAACAGTTGCGGGAAGACAAGTGCGGCGGCGGTGCCGTAGAGCAGGAAGTCGTAGAACTCCACGGTGGAGCCGAGATAGCTGGACACTAGGGCCCGGCGGCTATCCCTTCGCTGTTGGGCGGTGCGTGGAGGGGCGGCCTCGGTCGATGCGGCGGGCGTCAGCTGTGACATCAAAACTCCGTTGTTTGGTGAGGGAGGGAAGATTCGGAAGGGTGTGTATTTATCGCACTCTGGTGAATACTATTAGTAGCAAGAGTGACGGACGTCACCGATGGTTGTCAATCCCGCCGAGGCGGCTCACTAGGATGGCGTAGTGACTACAGAACAGGCGGCGCCCGCGTCGCGAACTGCTGGCTCGCAGACCCTGGCCCGGGGCCTGACGGCCCTGAAGGCGATCGCCGGCGCCCGCGACGGACTGGCAATCAACGACGTCGCCGAACTCTTGGGGGTGCATCGCACCATTGCCTACCGCATTCTGAACACCCTCAGCGACGCCGGACTGATCCACCGGAGCGACGACAACCGCTACCGGGGCGCGGCAGGACTGCTCCAGCTCACATCCGCCGCGCATGACGCTATCCGCGCCGCGGCCCTTCCGGTCCTGCACGACGTGGCCAACGACCTGTCATCCACGGTCTCCCTGCTTATCAGGGAGGGCGGTGAGGCCGTAGCGCTTGCGGTGGTGGAGCCCCGCGGACCCTCCTACCACGTCTCATTCGCCCAAGGTAGCCGGCACCCCCTCAACCGCGGAGCCGCCGGACTGGCCATCCAGGCAAGCCAGCCGCCCACTCCGGGGGAGTCCGACGACGTCCGCAGCGCCAGGACCAATGGCTTTGCCATCACCTTCGGCGAGGTGGAGCCCAACATGTACGGCCTCGCCGCACCCATCAAGGGCCCGGGGCCTGACGTCGCGGCGTGCATAAACCTCATCACCACCCGCAAGGAAGTTGCGGAAGGCGCTGTTAAGGCAATCATTGCCGCCGCGGAGCGCATCTCCGGCCGCCTGGCCTGACGGCGCGATCTGACCAAGCCGGCGACGCTGAAGCAGCCGGCGAGGGTTCGTCACCCTTGACACCCCGCGGGCCCCCGTGGTGTGATGTTTGTCATTAATCGTGCAAATAACGCTTGAAGATGGGCGATAAATACACGAACGGACATTGCCAAAGGAGTCTTCCATGACAGAGCGCCCCTACACCAGCGTCTGGTCTGATCTTGCCCAGGTTGAGTTCAGCCAGGGCTTCATCCAGGCCGGGACGTACCGGACCCGGTACCTGCACGCCGGGGACTCGTCCAAGCCGACACTGATCGCGATGCACGGCATCACCGGCCACGCCGAGGCCTATGCGCGGAACCTGAAGGCGCTCTCGGAGCATTTCGACGTCTGGGCCATCGACTTCATCGGGCACGGCTACAGTGACAAGCCTGACCACCCGCTGGAAATCAGGCACTACATCGACCAGCTGCTGGGCTTCATGGACGCAATCGGGGTCCAGAAGTCCTACCTGACGGGGGAATCCCTGGGCGGCTGGGTCACGGCACGGTTCGCGATCGACTACCCGGAAAAAGTTGAGCGGGTCCTGCTGAACACCATGGGCGGAACGATGGCTAATCCGGTGGTCATGGAGCGTCTCTACACGCTGTCCATGGAAGCCGCCAAGGATCCGTCCTGGGAGCGGGTCAAGACCCGGCTCGAATGGCTCATGGCCGATCCCGCCATGGTCACCGACGACCTCATCCGCACCCGCCAGGCGATCTTCCAGCAGCCGGACTGGCTCAAAGCCTGCCAGGCCAACATGGCCCTGCAGGACCCGGAAACCCGGAAACGGAACATGCTGACGGACGACGCACTGGGCCAGATAAAAGCACCGGCCCTGGTGCTCTGGACCACGAAGGACCCCTCCGGTCCGGTGGACGAGGGCCGCCGCATCGCCGGGCTCATCCCCAACGGCGAACTCGCCGTGATGGAGAACTGCGGCCACTGGCCCCAGTACGAGGACCCGGAAACCTTCAACCGCATCTTCCTGGACTTCATGCTCGCCCGCTGAGCACAACCGCTTCCCTCCCAGTTCCACGCTTACACAGAACAGAGAACCACCATGGAGTTTGACACCGACGTACTGGTGATCGGCGCGGGCCCCGTCGGCCTGATGCTCACCAACCTATTGGGCACCTACGGCCAGAACGTGACCCTGCTCGAGGCGCTGCCCGAGCTCATCGACTACCCGCGCGGTGTCGGCATCGACGACGAATCGCTGCGTTCGGTCCAAGCCGCAGGACTCACCGAGACCGTCCTGCCGCACACCACGCCCCAGCACATCATGCGGCTGGTCAACGGCAAGGGCCGGATCCTCACCCACAACGCCCCGACCACCGACGAGTTCGGCTGGCCCCGCAAAAACGCCTTCATCCAGCCCCTGGTAGACCAGGCTATGCTCGATGGCCTGTCCCGGCACGCCACCGTAGATGTCAGGTTCAACCACGAAGTTCTCTCGCTGCGGGAAACCGACAACGGCGTCCTGGCCACGGTCAACGTCAAAGACGCCGACGGCAAGACCGAGCTGAAACAGATCCACGCCAAGTACGTGGTCGGCTGCGAAGGCGGCCGCTCCGCCACGCGGCTCTGGATGGGCGTGCTGTTCGACGGAAAATCCCCCTCCACCCGCTGGCTGGTCGTGGACGTCAACAACGATCCGCTCGGCACTCCCAACGTCTTCCTCGGAGCCGACCCGAAACGCCCCTACGTCTCCATCGGACTGCCGCACGCCATCCGCCGCTGGGAATTCATGCTGTTCGACGGCGAGACCGACGCCATGGTGACCGACCCCGACTTCGTCAATGACCTGCTCGCCGACCACGTGCCGGATCCCGCCGGGCTGGACTTCATCCGCCGCCGCGTCTACACCCACCACGCACGCATAGCCAGCTCCTTCCGCCGGGGCAAGGTCCTGATCGCCGGCGACGCCGCCCACCTCATGCCCGTCTGGATGGGCCAAGGCTGGAACTCCGGAGTCCGCGACGCCACGAACCTGGCCTGGAAGCTCGCCACCATCCTCCGCGGCCAGGCCACCGATGACCTGCTGGACACCTACGACGTCGAACGCCGGGACCACGCCAAAGCCATGATCGACCTGTCCCTCACCCTGGGCAACGTCATCAAGGTGACCCACCCCGCGATGGTGGCCGCCAGGGACGCCATCGCGGCCAGCCTGAACCTGTTCCCCCAGGTCAAGTCCTACTTCTCCGACATGAAATTCAAGCCCATGCCGCGCTACACCCGCGGCGTCGTGGTCGACCCCACCAGCCACAAGCCGGGCTCCGCCGTCGCCAAACTCACCGGCAAACTCATCCCCACGCTCACGGCCAACACCCAGGTCTCACCGGTCGGCGTCCAGTTCCCGCAACCACGCGTCGCCACCAAGACGCAGTCCAACGTCCTGCTCGATGATGTCACCGGGAAATGGTGGACCGTCCTGGTCTGGGGGAACAACCCCGAGGACGTGTTCTCCGCCACCGACCTGGCCAGGCTCGAGGAGCTCGGCGCCCAGCTGGTCTGCCTCGTTCCCGAAAGCCAGCGAACCTGGTGCGAGGAGCGCTACCCGGCAGAGGTCATCGTTGCCGGCGACACCACAGGCCGGCTCAAGAAATGGTTCGATGAGCGCCCCACACCGGTCGTGTTTGTCCGCCCGGACCGCTTCGTCGCCGGAGCCTGCCTGACCCAGGACGCCCCCAAGACCCTCGCCGCCATCCTGGCAGCCATGTCGTTCAAGGAAGGAGTAAGCAATGACGCTCGCACTCGTCTGCATGTCGCATAGCCCCCTGCTGGAGGTCACCGACCCCCCGGAGGAAATCCAGAAGGACGTCGACGGCGCTTTCGCCGTCGCCCGCAAGTTCGTGGAGGACTTCAATCCCGACCTCGTGGTCTCCTTCGCGCCGGACCATTACAACGGCTTCTTCTATGAGCTCATGCCCCCATTCTGCATCGGCTACGAAGCCGTGGGCGTCGGCGACTACGGCAGCGAGGAGGGCCCGCTGAACGTCCCCACCGACATCGCCAAGGACCTGGCACAAGCCGTCATCGACGCCGACCTTGACGCCGCGATCTCCCTCAAAATGGAAATCGACCACGGCGCTGTGCAACCGCTGGAAGTGCTCTTCGGTTCCATCGCGGCGAAACCGGTAATCCCGATCTTCGTCAACTCCGTCGCGCCGCCCTTCGCGTCCATGCGCCGCGTGCGCCAGCTCGGTACCGCCGTCGGCAATTACCTGAAGACCCTGGATAAAAAGGTGCTCCTGATCGGCTCCGGCGGGCTCTCCCACGACCCGCCCGTACCCCAGATCGCCACGGCTACCCCCGAGCAGAAGGCGATGCTGCTCAACGGCCGGCACCCCACCGCTGCAGCCCGCAACGCCCGGCAACAGCGCGTCATCGACACCGCCGCAGCCTTCGCCAAGGGAGAGGCCAGCATCATGGACCTGAACCCCGAATGGGACCGCGAGTTCCTGTCCATCATCGCCTCCGGCGAGCTGGAAAAACTGGACACCTGGACCGCAGCGGAGATGGCGGCGACCGCCGGCAACTCCGCCCATGAGGTCCGCAACTGGGTAGCAGCCTACAACGCGCTGCGCGCGGCCGGAGAGTACACCGTTACCTCGGAGTACTACCGCCCGATCCCAGAGTTCATCGCAGGTTTCGGCGTGACGACGGCGGTGGTGAAGTAATGACCGCCCGGACACAGCCCTCCTGCACCGACGCCCTGGACCGGTTCGCTGCCGAACTGCTGGACGCCACCACCTCCCTGACCCCCGTGAAACCCCTGCGGGACCGGCTCGACCACATGGACCTTACGGACGCCTATTACGTTCAGACCGCACAGCTTGAACATCACGTCGCAGCAGGACGGGTTCTTGCCGGCCGCAAGGTCGGACTGACCTCGCTTGCGATGCAGCGGCAGTTGGGTGTGGATTCTCCGGACTTCGGCTTCTTCTTCGAGGACATGGTGCACCACGATGACGCCCGGATCCCGGCGTCCCAGTTCATTCAGCCCAAGGTGGAACCGGAATTCGGCTTCGTCTTGAAAGAGCCCCTGCAGGGACCAGGTGTCACCCTGGAACAGGCCGCGGCCGCCATCGGTGCCATTTACCCGGCGATCGAGATCATCGATTCCCGCATCACAAACTGGGACATCAGACTCGTGGACACCGTTGCGGACAACGCCTCCTGCGGAGCCATCGCCGTCGGGACCCATCCTCTCGACCTGGACCTTGGAGACCCGGTGGCCCTGATGGACGTTACGTGTTCCCTGGTGATCGACGGTGAGGTCACCGGCTCCGGGACCGGCGCCGATGTGATGGGGCACCCCCTTGCGCCGTTGGCCTGGCTTGCCAACGTCCTCGGCGAACAGGGCGTGGCGCTCGAAGCCGGTCAGCTGATTCTCCCCGGATCCTTCACGGCAGCCATGCCAGTCGTCGCTGACAGCACGGCGACGGCCGACTTCGGCCCCCTGGGCTCACTCACCATTCACTTCACAGACTAAGGACACCCACCATGGCAAAGAAAACCGCCGCCATCGTCGGCTCAGGCAACATCGGCACCGACCTGATGTTCAAGCTGATGCGCCGCAGCAAGAACCTTGAGGTCAAGTACATGATCGGCGTCGACCCGGCCTCGGACGGGCTGGCGCGGGCCGCCCGGCTCGGCGTCACGACGTCCGCTGAGGGGGTGGACTGGCTCCTGGCCCAGGACGACCTGCCGGACTTCGTCTTCGAATGCACCTCGGCCAAGGCACATGAAGCCAATGCGCCCAAGTACAAGGCGGCCGGGATCCACGCGATCGACCTGACCCCGGCCGCCGTCGGACCCTACCTGTGCCCGGTGGTGAACCTGGACTCCCTGCAGGATGTCCTGAACGTCAACATGATCACCTGCGCAGGCCAGGCCACCACCCCGATCGTGGCCGCTGTCTCCTCCGTGGTCCCCGTGGACTACGCCGAGATCGTCGCGTCCATCGCCTCCAAGTCCGCCGGACCGGGAACCCGCGCCAACGTCGACGAGTTCACCGAAACCACCGCCAAGGCCCTGGAAGAGGTCGGCGGGGCCAAAAGAGGCAAAGCCATCATCATCATCAACCCCGTCGAACCGCCGATGATCATGCGCAACACCATCTACGCGGCCATCCCCGCCGAAGCCGCCGAACCCGGCGAGCTGCAGGACAAAATCCGGGGCGCGATTGATGAGGCCGTCGCCCGGATCCAGGACTACGTCCCCGGCTACTCCCTGCGCGTGGAGCCCCAGTTCGACGCCGCCCGCGAAGACTGGAACGGAAACGGCCGGGTCGGTATCTGGGTCCAGGTCAAGGGCGCAGCCGATTATCTGCCCGAATACGCAGGCAACCTGGACATCATCACCGCCGCCGCCACCCGCACAGCTGACCTGCTGGCCGAACGCATGGACGCCACCATTCCTTCAACACCCGTAGGAGCATAACCATGACCGAGACCCAGAACCTCAGCGTCCGGCTGACCGACACCACCCTGCGCGACGGCTCCCACGCCATGAGCCACAAATTCACCGAAGACCACGTACGCTCCATCGTTCGCGCCCTCGACTACGCCAAAATCGAAGTCATCGAAGTCACCCACGGCGACGGCCTCGGCGGCTCTTCCTTCAACTACGGCTTCTCCCTCACGCCCGAGCTTGACCTCGTGCGAGCCGCCGTGGACGAAGCCAGGAACGCCAAGATCGCTGTGCTGATGCTCCCGGGCCTGGGCACCATCCACGACCTGAACCAGGCCCACGAGGCCGGCGCGTCCGTGGCCCGCATCGCCACGCACTGCACCGAGGCCGACGTCTCCATCCAGCACTTCCAGCACGCCCGCAAACTCGGCATGGAAACCGTCGGGTTCCTGATGCTCTCGCACCGGACCACACCGGAGAACCTGGCCAAGCAGGCCCGGATCATGGCCGATGCCGGCTGCCAGTGCGTCTACGTCGTGGACTCAGCCGGAGCCCTCATCCTCGAAGACGTCTCGGACCGCGTCTCCGCCCTCGTTACCGAACTCGGCAACGACGCCCAGGTCGGATTCCACGGCCACCAAAACCTCAGCTTCGGCGTCGCGAACTCCGTCTACGCCGCCCGCGCGGGCGCCAAACAGATCGACGGGACACTCCTCGCCCTCGGCGCCGGCGCAGGAAACTCGCCGACCGAGGTGCTGGCAGCTGCGTTCGAGCGGCTTAATATCCATACCGGCGTTGACGTCCACGGGGTGATGGCAGCGGCCGAAGACGTGGTCAAACCCATCATCACCAGGATGCCCATCATGGACCGCGCCTCCATCATGCAGGGCTACGCCGGCGTTTACTCCTCCTTCCTCATCCACGCCGAACGCGCCGCCGACCGCTACGGCGTCCCCGCCTGGCAGATCCTCGAAGAAATCGGCAAAGCCGGATACGTCGGCGGACAGGAAGACATGATCGTCGACGTCGCCGTCCAGCTCGCCTCCGGAGCACGAGTCGCCTAACCCAAAAACCCTGCACAAAAAACCCTGCACAATGCGTCGGGTCTGCTCTGCCCCGAAACGAGACAAAGCAGACCCGACGCTGCGCTTCCGATCATGCTTGGAACTTTCCGCGTCTTCTGGCCTGTTCCACGAGGTCAGCCGCCCACGGCCGGGTTCCCTGGTGGAACACCATGCCCTCGGGCAGCCCCTGAACGGATGCGGTGGAACCGGAGATATCGATGGTGATCCGGCCGCCGGCCATGGGCGCGTTGGTGATGTGCAGGTCACCGTAGGATTCCGGGAGCACGGGATCCATCCACAAGCCGCCGAGGGCGACGTCGGCGTAGTAGCCCATCAGGCTCTTCACCAGCTGGATTGGGGTGGTGGCGGCCCATGCCTGGGGCGAGCATGCCGTGGGGTAGGGCACAGGTTCGTCGTAGTGCTCGCGGCTGAAGCCGCAGAACAGTTCGGGCAGCCGCCCGTCTGAGTACTCGGCCGCCTCAAACAGGGCTGTGGAGATCCGTTGCGCTTCCGCTACGAAGCCGTAGCGCAGGAGCCCGGCCTGGATAATGGCATTGTCGTGGGGCCAGACGGACCCGTTGTGGTAGCTCGCGGGGTTGTAGGCGCCCATGTTGCTGGCCAGGGTCCGCACGCCCCAGCCGCTGAACATCTCCGGGGACATCAGCCGTTCAACTACCAGCGGGGCCTTGTCCTTATCGATGAGTCCGAACAGCAGGCAATGGCCCATATTGGACGCGCACGCATCAACCGGCCGCTTGTCGCGGTCCAGCGCGATGGCGTAATAACCGTGCTCGGGCAGCCAGAACTGTTCGTTGAACTGCCTCTTCAGCCGTGCAGCGCGCTCCCTATACTCGGTGGCCAAGTCCATGTCCCCGGCGTCGAAGGCTAGCCAGGAGCGGGCCAGATACGCGCTGTAGACATAGGCCTGGACCTCGCAGAGCGCGATCGGTGGCTCGGCCATCCTGCCGTCAGCGAAGTTGATGCCGTCCCATGAGTCCTTCCAGCCCTGGTTGATCAACCCTTGGTCATTGAGACGTTCATACTCGACGAACCCGTCGCCGTCCTTGTCCCCGTAATCCCGGATCCACTCCAGCGCCCGGTCAGCATGGGGCAGGAGGGCCGTGATGGTCTCCGGGGCAAATCCCCATCGGCTGACTTCGCCCAGTAGGGCGACAAACAACGGGGTGGCATCAACGCTGCCGTAGTAGGCGGACTTGCCGCCCAGCGCCAACCCGCTGGAGACATCGAGTCTGACCTCGTGCAGGATCTTGCCCGGCTCCTCCTCGCTCATCGGATTCACCGCGCTGCCCTGACGGTCGGCAAGCGTCTGAATGGTACCAAGGGCCAGGGATGGATCCACCGGGATTGCCATAATGGACGCCCACAGCGAGTCCCGTCCGAACAGCGCCATGAACCACGGTGCGCCGGCGGCTACCACTATTCGGTTCGGGTGATTAGGGTCCTCGATGCGAAGTGCCCCCAGATCGTCATAACTGCGCCGCAGGGTCCGCTCAATGGAGCGGTTACCCATCCGCAGGACCGGGATCCTGGACACCCACTCCTGCCGGCGCAGGTCGCGCGGAGACATTTCGCCCTCATTCCTACGAAAAACTGGCGCAACGGGACGGGTCCCACCGACGGTAGGCACCACGCTCACAGTGGCGCTCCATTCTCCGTGTGGCGGGACCACGGCACAGTACGTCAGGGCCTCCGGCGCAACGTCGGCGCCTTTGGCCGACACGACGACACCCTTCCGGACATCCTCCCAGGCGGCCCGGATCGTCAGGGATTCGCCATCCGCTTCGCGGGACTCGTCCCAGCGCCGCTGGATGCGTGCCTCTTTCACCTCGAAGAGGTCAGCGAAGTCCGCCTCGACTTTAAGGGAAACCATGCACTCGGCAGGGGCCGGGGAGTAGTTCCGGACGGTGATCTGCTCCAGGATTCCGGCGCCTACCTCGCGGAGGCGTTCCACGATCAGCGGGCTGTCCGCGTATCCGTCCGAGCGGGCTACGCGGCCGACAAAGAGGGCACGATACGGCTCCTTCGTCTTGGCGGCCAGCGGCTCCAAGGGCTCACCATTGACGGTCAGATTCCAGCGGGACAGGATGCGGGTGTCCTCGAAGAAAACCCCGTGCGGATTTTCAGGGTGGATATCGCCGTTCGCGGAGGAAATGCAAAAGGATGAGCCCTCCACCAACGTGACGGTCCCGGGCCCAAGCGGCCCGGCGGCAGTGTCAGCATTCCATCCAGCCATCCCGGCTCCTTCATAGGATTTACTTCGACGGCTTCAGCAGGCTGCACCGCCCCGTCCAGTACCGACCAGTCGGCTGCTACTTTATTCGTCCAACCGACGCTACGCTGGTGCACCAGGTGTTACCACCCCCGCAAAGCCAGCTGCCTTACATTGAGGGGTTTGCGTCTAAGACATAGCTTGACGTATATCCGTTATCGGCTCTTGAAAATCGGCGAGGGAGTGGCCGCAAAGAGGCCTTCACCCAGTGGTTCTCGGCCAAATCTCCGCCGTGCGTAGTTCATCCATGCCAGCAGGCCCACGCCAAAACGGAAACAAGGAGTGGGTCAACGGAGTTCTCAGCGGAAATGTCCCTGCCGAGCGCTGGTCGGACCGTATTTTCCCGCCACTTCTCACTGATTTTTTCGAGCGCCGATAACCGTGATTTCGTCAACTAATCGCGAGGGTTTCACGCCAGCTAGGCTTGGCGCAGATACTGATACACCGTCTCCCGACTGATCCCTTAATCGCGGGCAAGAACCGGCTTGGGAACACCGGTATCGGCACGCTTGACCAGTTCGCCGGCTCGGCGCGACTACCAGGATGGGCTGTACGGCTGGGCCCACAGTGTCGCCGTCAGGGTCACGGCTTTCAACCATGCGTGGTACACCGCATCCAATTCATCCTCGTCGCTGATCTCTTCTGCGAGGAATGGACGGATGGTCATGGTCAGCGGAACGATAAAGGCCACGACGTAGCGAAGATGGATCTCACTGGTTGAGTCGACTCCGTCAGTTTCGTTTTTCCTAGCCGCGGTGTGCCGAAGGGCAATTTCGTTCTGGTAGTCGAGCCATTCCTGGTCGTATTCGCGCGTACACAAATCGGCAATCCATATGGCGAACCGCTGCCGCACTGCGGCAAGGTAGTCGGCATTGGGGTTGCCCTGGTGGTCGGAGAAGCTCACCAGGAGATGGTCCAGACTTCCAACAAAGCCATACCAGACGTCAAGGATGCGGTCGGTACGCGGAACGAGAACTTCCCCTGCCCGCTTCAGCAGTGCATGGTCCTTGTCACTCCACAGCACGGTGGCCTTGAGCTTGGCAAGGTCCTCCAGTGACACAGGACTCTGAACCAGATTTCGATCTCCATAGGCATATCCGGGCGTCTGGGACATGAAGAGGTCCTTCCAGGGGGTGATGGGTGGGTGTCGAGTTAGGACACGACTTGTCGGGCCGGTGCGATCCATCGTGGAACGCCAGCGGACCGGCCGTCAACCACCAGAGAGTTCCGGGCGCGCTGCTTTGACCGGTGCAGGTGCCGACTTCGTCAACAACTCAGTACCGTCAGCGCCGCCTTCGCCCCGACCGAAGCGGAAATTTCGTGGGCACGGTCGGTCATCGATGCCGAAGGCGGCGGCGCCTTTCAAGTAGCCGGGCAGATGATCGACCGCCCGGTCACAGTACGAGCAGAGCGGATCCTCCGTCGGGCCCCGAGGGCCATTGGCTGACCTGCCCTCGACTACACGTCCGCTCTTATGTGGCGGAGGTTTGCGTCTTCGCGGCGGCACTGAGGACGGCGTCGAGAAAGCCGGGAAAGGTTGCGTTCAAGTCGTCGCGCCGCAGAACGTTCATGCGGGAGGTTCCGGCGTAGTACTGGTGGATGACGCCTGCCTGGCGGAGTGCAGTGAAGTGGTGCGTGGCTGTGGACGGGTGCACGGGCAGGATGAAGGAGCCGCAGCTAACGTCATTGGGTGCGGCGGCAAGCTGGGTGACGATGGCCAGTCGGATTGGATCCGCAATGGCGTTCAGTACCCGTGGGAAATCGAAGTCCTTCACCTCGGGTTCGTCGGCTATTTCCCGTCCTCGGGCCATCTCTTACCTCTCATGCACAATCTGGCGCTGTGCGCGATCATGTTGGTTTCGGCGCAGTCTGGGTTCCTGAAGCCGATCTTATGCGCGGCGGGATGCTGCCGCTTCCTTAGGATAGCCGCCGCGCTGGGCTGCCTCTGCAATCATTTAGTTTGATGACAGTCTATTTTGATGTAGATCAAAATATTGCCGTAGGGTCGTATCACGAAGGCGGTCCTGCCGACACCCTGTCGCAGGTTCCGCGCCCACCCCAACACCACACTAAGGAGTCACCCATGCGTGCCTGGACACTAGATGAGTTCGGACTGGAAAACCTCAATCTTCGGGAGGTGCCGACGCCCACACCAGGGCCCCATGAGCTGCTGGTGAAAGTCTCTGCCGTATCGCTGAACTACCGAGACAAGGCACTGGTGGACGGCATTTATGCCCCGGAGAAGATGCCCAAGGGGCTTATCCCTGTGGCCGATTCGGCGGGAATTGTCGCGGCCGTCGGCGAGGGCGTCACCAAATACCGCGTGGGTGATCGAGTGACGTCACACTTCTACTCCACGTGGCACGACGGGCCCTGGCTCCCCGAGTACGCCGACTTCCAGACGGGCGGACCCCTGAACGGTGGCCTGGCCGAATACCAGATCCTCGGCGAGGACAACGTGGTCCCCACACCCTCCAACATGACTGACGCCGAAGCGTCGACCCTGCCGATCGCGGCACTCACACCTTGGTTCGTCCTGCGCGAGTACCGGAACCTGAAAGCCGGCGACTCGGTCCTGGTCCAGGGCACTGGAGGCGTCTCTATTTTTGCTATCCAGCTTGCTTCAGCACTCGGGGCACGCGTAATCGTGACCTCTAGCAGTGACGAAAAGCTTGTGCAGGCCAAAGAACTCGGCGCCACGGACACCATCAACTACCGCACCACCCCGGACTGGGCCGGAGCGGTCCTGGAACTGACTGAGGGCCAGGGCGTCGATGTCGTTCTCGACGTCGTAGGAGGCGAGGCCCTGCGCGATTCAGTAAGGGCCGCCAAGGGCAACGGGCTGGTGGCTGTCATCGGCTTCCTCGAGGGACAGACAGCCAGCATCGACCTCATGGACGTCATCTGGCACCAGACCCACATCCAGGGGATCGCCGTCGGCCACCTGCGCTCGTTCCGAGAACTGGTCCGCTTCCTCGACGAACACACCATCCAGCCGGTCGTGGACAGCACTTTTGCCTTTGAGGACGCCCCCCGAGCCTACGAGAAGCTGGCTAAGGGAGCCTTTGGGAAAATTGTCATCAACATCGCCTGACAGGAGCAATAGGCATCCCTAAGCCCGGTGCCTTCACCGCTGGCAGAAGCCGAATGGCTGTCACGTTCCGTGACAGCCGTTGGTAGACCTGGTGGAAGCGCATAATGCGAGGGTGACCAGTTCTGACCACCGGAAGTTGTGGGCGAAAACGGCAAGGTTTGGTGTCAGGCACCCGTAGCCTGCCGCTCCCCACCCATTTTCAGACGCCGATAACGACTGTTATGTAGGGAATGCCTGACTCCGCCGTGCACGCAGTGTCTGCGCACTGGACGTGCTCCATCGGTCGCCGGGCCGCAGCACGGGAAGGCTCCGGCCGACACTCCCAAGGCGCTCAGCCGCGCCGTCGATTCTGGTAGATAACAGGAAGGCACTTCTCCACAGGTCACTGATCCCGTCCGGCGATGCCGGTGGGCATGCTGTGTACAGCAGTCGCCGGGGCTTTTCCGGCTCCGCAAAGTGTCAGCACACCACCCATACGATGGTCTCCCCAGTCGAAGGAACAGATGGTTTCAGGTGAGCGAACTAGGCAGTGGCAAGGCAACCCGGATCCAGGTCGCGGGACTGTGGATTGCGGCTTGCAGCCTCGCCCCGGCGCTGCTCCGTACCGTGTTCGACCGGCTCGAAGCGACGGAACCGTGAGCGGCCGTCAGTGGTGGGCGGTCAAGATGCCAGAGCGTTGTGCAACCCGGCGATATAGGCAAGCTCAGCTGCCGGGGAATTCCGAACCCAGTGCGGACAGCACACCGAAGGCCTTGGTGCGGATTTCGTCGTATTCCTCCTGCGGCACCGAATCCGCCGTGATCGCGCCGCCGACGCCGAGACTGACCCTGGCCGGCCGTCCCCCTTCGGTGACGATCCCGCCGTCGCTGCCGCCGGCTTTTCCGCCGTCGGCCGCCCCGCCGTCGTCGCTGCCGTCTGACTCGATCACCAGGGTGCGGATGGCCACCGCAAGGTCCGTGGCCCCGTTGAGCGAAAAGTACCCGATCGCCCCGGAGTAGATGCCGCGCGGGCCGTCCTCCAGCCGGTCAAGGATGGCCATGGTGCTGATCTTCGGCGCACCCGTCATGGAGCCGGCCGGGAAGCACGCCGCCACCGCCTCGGCCCGCGGCGACCCCGGCAGCAGCCTGGCGTCGATGGTGCTCACGAGCTGGTGCACCGTGGCGTAGCTTTCGATTTCGCACAGCCGGCTGACAGTGACCGAGCCAGGTTCGGCAAAGTGGCTCAGGTCGTTCCGGAGCAGATCGACGATCATGATGTTCTCGGCCCGGTCCTTCAGCGAGGTCGCCAGGTCGCGCCGCAGCGCCGCATCGAGCTCCGGGTCGGCAGCCCGGCGCCGGGTGCCCTTGATCGGCTCGGCGCGCATGCCGCCGTCGGACGCTATCCGCAGGAAACGCTCCGGCGACGTGCTGGCCACCGTCAGCCCGCCGAAGCGCAGGTAACTCGCGAACGGCGCGGGGTTCCGCCTCCGCAGCGCCAGGTACGTCGGCCAGGGATCGATCCCGCCGGCGGGCACGACGGCCGTGAGCGTGGTGGTGAGGCAGACCTCGTAGGAGTTCCCCTCGGCGATCTGGTGCTGGGCCTCGGCGATCTTGCGCCTGTACCCGGCCTCGGTGTCGCGGCTTGTGAAGGCCGGCGCCGCCGGACTCACGACGCCGTTGCTGCCGCCCGCGGGGTTGCCGGCGCCCGCCTCTGCGGCGGTTCGGCCAGCAGCGGTTACGGCTGTGGACACGGCGGCGCGCGCCTCGGCAAGCCACTCGGCCGCATCCGGCGCGTCAAGGGCAAGCAACCAGGCGGCGCCTTCCGCATGGTCCAGGACCACTGCCCGGCCCGCGAAGATCAGGGCCGAATCCGGGGTGTCCGCGGCGACGTCGGATCCGCCGGTTTCACGCTTGAGCTCATAGCCGAGGTACCCGAGCCAGCCCAGGGTGAAGTCACACGGATAGCCCTCCGGGCCGCGGACCGCCTTCCGGCCCCAGACGGTCTCCAGCCAGCGGAAGAACGCGCCGGACACCTCGGCCGTGGCTGACCCTGCCGTAATCCGGTTGGTCCCCGAACGGTGCCGGACCGACTGGCCGAACGTGCCGCCGTCGTCCGCGAGGATGCTGAAGCGGCTGCGCTCCGCGGCGGGCGTCCCCTGCCAGCCCTCCCTGTCCGGGGCAGGCGGAACGAGGGACGAATCCAGCCAGACGGCATTTGCTGACTTGCCGTACAGCGATCCGAAGAGGGCGGCGGCGTCCGGGCGGCCCCCGATGCGCTCGGCCAGGAGCCGGAGGCCGCGGCGCGCGGAGAGTTCCGGAACCAGCACGTTGGCGAGGGCCGGGAGGTACGTCAGCGCCTGCAGCACGTCCGCGGGGGCGGTGTCGTCGGCGCGGTTCAGGACCCGGATGTCCGCGTGCTCCCGGATGCTGTCCGTGGCCAGGAGCTCCGATTCCTGGGCGGCCCACTGGTCCCAGTAGGGCTCATAGGTGTCGCCGTCGCGCTCGAGGGCGCGGGTGCGGCGTTCATTCTCCGGAGAATCCGCCCAGATGACAGCATCCAGCAGCGGCCTGGCCGCGGCGGCAGCTGCCCCCACACCTTCCACGATCACGATCTCGGCGGGCAGCGTGACGCGCGCGCCGCCGTCGTAATGCCGCGACCAATCCCAGCTGACCCACGTTGCCGGTTCGCCGCGCCGCAGTGGCGCCAGCACCGTGGTGACATAGCGTTCAATGCCCGCGGCGAGCCCGTTCCAGCCCGGGTAGATGTCCTCCAGATGAAACAGGGAGACCTTGTGGTGGTTCCGCAGCCGTGCCGCCAGTTCGATGGCCAATGTGGTTTTGCCTGCGCCGGACCGCCCGTCAATGGCAATGATCACAGGAGCGGGGGTCATGAAATAGAGCGTACCTGCTCGCTGTTCCGAAGCTGGAGCGGGGCGTCTTCCCCTGGTGCCGCAGCGATGGTCCCAACGAAGCTCTCAGCGAGCGACTCACTGATGGACTCGGCGATGGCCGAGCGGACGTACTCGACGATTCCCGGCACCGACGCCTGGACCTGATCCCACACGGCAGCAAAGTCCGCATGCCCGCCGTACCAGGGATCCTCGATGCCTTGCTCCAGGGGATCCTTCGATTGGAGGGCGGGGTCGAAGCTGCGCAGCATCCGGATCCTGGCGAGCGATTCTCCGTCCGGCGCCGACGCGCGGAGCCAGCCGTAGTGGTCGACGTCCAGGGCTAGGATCAGGTCGCGTTCCGTGAACCACCCGGCGCGCCATTCCCTGGCAGTGTGACGGTCCGACGTGAGGTTGTTGGCGGCCAGTATCCGCGCCGCGCGTGGGTCGATGGGGCGCCCGGCCTCGTAGGCCGTGGTGCCCGCGGAATCGACGACGACGTCCCCGGCCAGTCCGGCTGCAGCGAAGGCATCGGTGAGCATCACTTCGGCCATGGGGGAGCGGCAGATGTTGCCGGTGCAGACCGCGATGATCCGGTAGGGGCTGGTCATTGAGGACATGGTGCTAAGCATGGAGGATGGCGGTCCTCCTTGGCTAGTAAGTGCCCTTATGATTCGGCCAATCTGTAAAGTTGCCTTCTGGCCGGGTCATAATTTGCGAAATTGCAGCCGCCGGAGCTAGTGGAACCGCAGCCGCGGACCTAGTGGATGAACGCCAGCAGGATGCCCACGGCGACGAAGAGAACGCCAAAGATCCGGTTGAGCCTGGTCTGGCCCCGGACATCGTGGGTGAAGCGCTGGAACGACTTCGCAGCCGCCGCGAAGAAGAACCACATGACCAGGATGTCGATGATGACCACTGTTGCCGTGAGGGCGAGGTACTGCGGCAGCAGCGGATGCTCGGGCCGGATGAACTGCGGCATGAAGGCCAGGAAGAACACGATCGCCTTAGGATTGAGCAGGTTCACCCAGAGGCCGCGGCGGAACATGGACCAGGCGGGCTCGTTCCTGAGCGCGGCGGCCTTCTCCTGGTCCAGGTCCGGCTTGTGCAGGAACTGCCTGACCCCGAGGTACACCAGGTAGGCGGCCCCGGCGTAACGGATGACGTTGAAGGCCACCGGGGATCCCGCAACGAGGACTCCGACGCCCAGCGCAACGATGACAACGTGCACGATCAGCGCCGCCTGCTGGCCGAGGATCCCCCAGATGGAGCGCCGGAAACCGGACGTCAGCGAGTTGCTCATGGTGTTGATGGCACCCGCGCCGGGAGTGAAACTGATGAGGACGCCGGCACCCGCGAGGGCCAGCCACAGGGAGAATTGCACCAAACAAGCTTAGTGTGGTCCGTCGGAGCCCGCGTCCTCGCCCGCATTCAGGCCGCTTTCTGCCCGCTTTCAGGCCCGGGCGATGACCTCGCCGTTGGGGATGAGGAACCAGCCGTCGTCGGTGGAGCCCCAGCGGTGCCAGCCCGCGGAGATGCGGGTGAGGTCCGCCTCCTGCGCGAACCCGTACTCGAGGGCCTGGTCGGCGAAGGCGGAGTGCAGCACGCGCTCGCCCCACACCCGGGCCTGCCACCGCCGCTGCTGCCCGGTGGCGTACAGCCAGTTGCTGCTTGTCGGCGCCACGTCCGTGAAGCCGGCGGCCTGCGCCCACGAAACGAGGCGGCGTCCGGCGTCGGGCTCGGCCCCGTTCCTCCGGGCGATCCGCTGGTACAGTTTCATCCATTCATCGAGTTCGGGGATGGCGGGGTACCAGCTCATGCCGTGGAAATCGGCATCGCGGACGGCCACGATGCCGCCCGGCTTGGCCACCCTCCGCATCTCGCGCAGCGCCTCCACGGGATCGGTCAGGTGCTGCAGGACCTGGTGGGCGTGCACGACGTCGAACGTGTCGTCCTCGAAGTCCAGGTCGTAGATGTTGCCGGCCACGAACTCAACGTTCTCCACGCCGCGATCGGCCGCCAGCTCCCGGGCGTGGGCAATGACGTCCGGGGAGCGGTCCAGACCGGTCACCTTTCCGGGGGCCACCAGCCCGGCGAAGTCGCACGTGATGCTGCCCGGCCCGCACCCGACGTCCAGCACTGAGACCCCGGTGGTGAGGTGGGGGATCACGAACGCCGCGGAATTCTCCGCTGTCCTGGAGGCATGGGCCCGGACCACCGACTCGTGGTGGCCGTGCGTGTACACATCGTCTGGCTGCTGCGCACTCATAGGGAAACGCTACTCCTCCTTCTCCAAATGGAAACGGCATACGCACCGCTCTCCCCAAGTAGGTAGCAGCAGGGGGCGTTTTTTTGGGGGGTGGGGGGTCAAAACGGTGCGAGCCGACCTGGTGGGCCGAGGGGCGGATAATTCAAGCCGCCGTCAGTTCTCCGTGTCGCTGGAGGGCGCCTTGCCGGCCGCTTCCAGGCCGGCGCGGACGGTGGCATCGATCATCGCGTTCATGAACCGGGTCACGGTCTCCAGTTCCTGCGGCGTGAACCCGGTCATGGCCGCGCCCATGTGCCGGGCGAGCGGAAGGAACATGGCGCTGCCGTCGCGGTATGCCTTGTCCGTCATCCGGAGCTGTACCTGCCTGCGGTCCTGGCCCTGGCGCTCGCGGACGACGTGCCCGGAGTTGCAGAGCCGGTCGATCAGCGCCGTGGTGGCAGGGGAGCTGAGGTTGAGTTCTTTGCGCAGCGTCCCGGGGGTGATCACCTCGTCCTTGGCTGAGTGCCGCATGATCACGGCGAGTGCGTTGAGGTCGGTGCGGTGCATGTCGTTCCGGCCGCCCGCGGAGTCGACGTACCGGTTGGCCTCAAGCGTGAACTCCTGGAGCAGCCGCACCAGGGGCTGTGGCGGGCCGCCGGGCATGGCCGCATTCGGCATATGGGGGTGCGAGCGCTCAGCCGGATCTTCGGACACGGTGGCCTCCTTTCCCTTTGACGCCCTCCGGAGTTTACTCCAGGGGGCGCCCCGATCCGCCTGCTCCAACCTGCCAGATAACGTCCACAGGGTTTATTTCCATGGTGGAGATAGTCTATGGTGGACTCATTCTAATCCGGCCTGCACGAGCCCAGGCACGTCCACACTGGAGGTCGTCATGAAGAAGACAGCCCACAACCCCCCGCACGTCCCCTTCTGGCTGCGGTGGCTGACTCCCGTCGTCCTGGTCCTCGCGTGGCTTGCCATTGCCGGCGTCGGCGGACCCACCTTCGGCAGGCTGGACGAAGTCTCGTCCAACGATCAGGCGTCATTCCTGCCAGCCGGCGCGGAAGCCACCGAGGCCCGCGACTGGCAGGAAAAGTTCAGGGACTCGGGCGAGGTTCCCGCCGTCGTCGTGATTGAAAGCGGCGCCGCCTTCACGCCATCCCAATTGGGGGAGGCGGCGGCGCTCAAGGGCGCGCTGGAGGCGCTGCGGGCGGGCAGTACGGTGATCGGCCCCATCCCCGCCGAAGACCAGCGGGCCGTGCAGTTCATCGTGCCCATTCCGTCGTCGGGCGAGGTCAAGGACGCCGTGCACGAGCTCCGGGAGGCGGTCCGGGACGGAGCGCCGGAGGGCACACAGACCTTTGTCACGGGCCCGGCCGGGCTGGCGGCGGACCTCGCGGGAGCCTTCGCCGGCATCGACGGCCTCCTGCTGCTCGTGGCGCTCGGAGCAGTGTTCGTCATTCTCCTGGTGGTCTACCGGTCCCTGCTGCTGCCCCTTGCCGTCCTGCTGACCTCGGTGTTCGCCCTGTGCGCGGCAATCTTGCTGGTGTTCGGTATGGCCAAGCTCGGCTGGATCCAGCTCAACGGCCAGAGCCAGGGCATTCTGTCGATCCTGGTGATCGGCGCCGCCACTGACTACGCCCTGCTCTACGTGGCACGGTTCCGCGAGGCGCTGACGCACACCGCGGACCGGACAGCCGCCGTCGTCACCGCCTGGAAGGCGTCCTTCGAGCCGATCCTGGCCTCCGGAGCAACGGTGATCGTCGCCCTGCTGTGCCTGCTGTTCTCCGACCTTAATTCCAACAAGGCCCTGGGTCCCGTCGCTGCCGCCGGCATCCTGTGTGCCCTGTTCGCGGCGCTGACGCTCCTTCCCGCGCTGATGGGGCTCCTGGGGCGCAGTGCCTTCTGGCCGTTCCGCCCCGGGCTGGTGCCGGAAGGGGATCGTGAACCGATTCTGGCCACCGGACTGGAAGGCCAGAAGGGGCTGTGGCGTGCCGCAGGTTCCCTGGTGTCCAGGCGTCCGCGCGCCGTGTGGGTGGCGTCTGTCCTCCTGCTGCTTGCCGCGTCGGCAGGCGTCCTGCAGCTCAAGGCCCACGGCGTTCCCCAGACCGATGTCATCCTGAACGCCTCCAATGCCGTGGACGGCCAGGACGCTCTGGGCCGCCATTTCGACGCCGGAAGCGGAAGCCCAGCGGTCATCGTGGTTTCGGAGGCCAGGGCCGGGGAGGTACTGGCAGAGGTCAGGGCGGCCGACGGCGTGGGGGACGCCTACCTGCTGGCTGAGGGCAGTGTGCCGATTACCGGTGCGCCTGGCGCGGCCACCGCCCCGGCCGTCCGCGACGGGAGGGTGCTGATCAACGCCACCCTCGACTTCGCGGCCGACTCAAACGACGCCGAAAATGCCGTGGTTGCGCTGCGCGAGAACGTCAAGAGGCTGGACCCGGCGGCGCTCGTGGGCGGAGTGACAGCCACGGCCCTGGACACCAACACCACGGCCCAGCGCGACCTGCTCACCATCATCCCCGTGGTGCTCGGGGTCATCCTGGTCATTCTGATGCTGTTGCTGCGATCCGTCCTGGCACCCGTCCTGCTGGTGGCGTCCGTGGTCCTTTCCTACGCTGCAGCCATGGGAGTCTCCGCCCTGGTGTTCAACACCATCCTTGGCTTCCCGGGAGCCGATGCCACAGTGCCGCTGTTCGGCTTCGTGTTCCTGGTGGCCCTCGGCGTGGACTACAACATCTTCCTCATGAGCCGGGTCCGCGAGGAATCGCTCAAACACGGCACCAGGCCCGGCATCCTGCGGGGTCTGGGTGTGACCGGCGGGGTGATCACGTCCGCAGGCGTGGTCCTTGCCGCGACCTTTGCCGCGCTGGGGGTCATCCCCATCATGTTCCTGGTGCAGCTCGCGTTCATCGTGGCCTTCGGGGTGCTGCTGGACACCGTGCTGGTGCGCTCGCTGCTGGTACCGGCCATGGCCTACGACCTGGGCCGGCGCATCTGGTGGCCCAGCAAGCTGGGGCGCGCGGACCAGCCCGTCCCGGCCGGCGCGGCGGATGGGGCCGGGAAACCCGAGATCCAGCAGGCCGGCGTCAGGTAGCGGCTCGTTAATTCACCGCCCCGTGACGCGGACAGGATCTGCCGCCGATGCGGGGGCTTCCTGCCTCCACCACTCCACGGTGGCCCGGGCCGCGGCGGCCAGGGGAGTGGGGCGCAGGTCCAGCGCTGCCTCGCTGGCTGCGGAGTCCATCACGAACGGCCGCTCGAATTGGTAGAGCATCTCTGCGAGTTCGCGGATGTCGGCCGAGAACACCCCCGCCGCGCGCAGCAGCCAGCCCGGCAGCACGCCGACCCTTGGCCGGGGCACCCCGGCCGCTTCACCCAGCGCGCCGGCGAGTTGCCGCTGGGTGAGAGCCTGATTTGTGGGGGCGTGCAGCACGCGGTTCCATAGCGCGGGCGTCTGTGCTGCCTTGATCATTGCCGCGGCCAGGTCGGGCACGAACGTGAACGAATGCGGCTGGTCCGCGCTGCCCAACACCTGCGGCGGCCGCCGTGCCAGGATCCTCGGCACCATCCGCTCGCCGGCGTGCGCCGCCCGCACGCGGGGTCCGAAAAAGTCCCCCGCAACCACGCTCACGGTATGTGTGGCGCTCGCCTCCCGTTCCTGCAGCAGCGCCGTCCGCACACCACGCTTCCCGCCCCGCGCCCCGCGCGGGCCCTTCTCCATCATCACCCGGTCCGGCTCACTGTAGGAGTAGAGGCTTTCGGGAAAGACGACGACGGCGCCCGCTTCGCCTGCCGCCGCCAGGATGGCCGCTTCCGCCCGCGGAAGTTCCCTCTCCCACGCCTTGGCGCTGTAGGCCGAGCCGTGGATGCAGTGGAAAACGGCGCTGGCGCCGGCCAGCGACTCCGCCACCAGCGCCCGGTCTGAAACGTCCACTGCGCGCTTTTCAATCAGGTGGTGTTCCGGGCCGCTGCCGGACCGGGTCAGGATGCGCACGCGGTGGCCCTGGCCGGCGAGCTGTTCGGCGACCGTCCAGCCCACCGGCCCGGCGCCTGTGACAACAAATAGTTTCTCTGGCATGTGTGTACCCGCTTTCATTCCGAGTGTTATGAGAGCACTGCTCTCTGAATTCAGAATGGACGGCGCGCCGAGCTGTGTCAAGAGCAGTGCTCGCAATTGTGTCCACTGCTCTATTCCATGTCATCCTTGGAGGATGGCCGATCCGGTAAAAATTCAGACGCCCCGCGAGCAGGCCCGCATCCGCACGGTCGAGCAGATCATCAGGCTCGGCCGGGAGCACCTTGCCCTGCACGGAGCGGCCGCGCTCTCGCTCCGTGCCGTGGCCCGTGAGCTCGGCGTCGTATCTTCCGCCGTTTACCGCTACGTGGAGAGCCGCGATGAGCTCCTGACCCTTCTGCTCATCGACGCCTACGGTGAGCTGGGCGATGCGGCGGACGCCGCCGTCGAGTCCCTTCCGGCCGGCGACCACTGGGGCCGTTTTGCCGCACTGGCGCGCGCCGTAAGGAAATGGGCGCTCGCCGAGCCTGCCCGCTACGCCCTCCTGTTCGGAAGCCCCGTGCCCGGATATCAGGCGCCGGCGGAGCGGACCACCGGCCCCGGCACCCGGGTGGTCATTAGCCTGATGAGAATCCTCGACGCCGCCTACCGGGCCGGCAAGCTGGCTCCTCCGGACGCCGCCGTGGTTCCCGCGCTGGCTGCGGACCTCGAAGCAATCCGCACCGAGCTTGACCTGGCTGTCCCGGATGCACTGCTGGCCCGCGGTGCCCTGGCCTGGACGTCGGTCTTCGGGGCCATCAGCTTCGAAGTCTTCGGCCAGTACGGCGCGGACACCTTCTCCGCGAGGGATGAACTGTTCGAGCACCACCTGCGGATACTGGCGGGTGTCGCCGGACTCGAATAGGTGCCGCAGTGCCCGGCCAGAAGAGGGGCCGCTATAATTTTGTGAACGCTAACAAAAATGTCTTGTGCGGCTATTTACAACGATGTAAAGTGTGTCTCAGCCCACAGTCGTTGAGCGTGGCGCCGGCCAGTTGCCGGGGCCGCCTGTTTGCCAGCGGCTACGTCCAAAGGAGTGACGGTGAAGCAAGTTGATTTCGGCCCTGTGCATCTTTCCCGCAGGCAATTGCTGCTCGGAGGAGGGGCGCTGGTTGGCAGCCTCTCCCTGGGGACAAGCCTGACGGGCTGCGGCGGGGCGGCGCAGGCCGCCGGCAATGACATCCGCTTCTGGCACCTGCTCTCCGGCGGAGACGGCATCAAGATGCAGTCCATGATCGACAAAGCCAACGCGGACCACACTGATTTCAGGATCAAGCCCACGGTGCTCGCCTGGGGTGCGCCGTACTACACGAAACTAGCCATGGCCTCGGCGGGCGGGCGGCCGCCCGAGGTGGCCGTCATGCATGCGGCCAGGGTGCCCGGCTATGCTCCCGGCGGGCTGCTGGATGCCTGGGACCTGGATCTGCTGGCGGAGTTCGGGGTGCGGCCGGAGGACTTCGGCCCGAGAATCTGGGAGAAGAGCCAGTTCAACGGCCAGGTGTTTTCGCTGGCGCTGGACTCGCACCCGTTCGTGATGCTTTACAACACGGACGTGGCGGGCAAGGCCGGCGTACTGGGGAACGACGGTCGGCTGGCCGAGATCTCGTCGCCCTCGCAGTTCCTTGAAGTGAGCCGCGAACTGCAGCGCGTCACCGGCAAGCACGGGCTCTCCTACGGCTACCTGGGCGACGGCGCGCAGATGTGGCGGCTGTTCTACACCCTCTACCGCCAGCACGGCGCGGACTTCGTCCTGGACCCCGGCAAGCCCGCCCAGGTGGACCGGGACGTGGCCATCGACTGCCTGGAGTTCATCACGTCACTCCTGGATAACACCATTTCCACAAAAAGCGGCGACGGCGGAACGGCCATCGCCGAATTCGCCAGCCAGGGGTCAGGGCTGCTTTTCACCGGCGTCTGGGAGCTGCCCACCATGAAGACGGCGGGTGTTCCGCTCGGGGCCACCACCATCCCCACCCTGTTCGGAACGCCGGCGGCCTTCGCCGACTCGCACTCGTTCGTGCTGCCCCACCAGGCCAGGCTCGACGAATCCAAGCGCCGCGGCGTGTACCAGTTCGTTGCGTCGATGCTCAAGGGATCCCTGAGCTGGGCAGAGGCAGGCCACATTCCGGCCTACCAGCCGGTGGTGAAGTCCAGTGAGTATGCGGCACTGGATCCGCAGGCGGACTATGCGCACGCAGCAGACATCATCAACTACGACCCCGAGGCCTGGTTCACCGGTTCCGGATCCGACTTCCAGAGCTATTTCGCCGAGAACGTCCAGAACGTCTTCCTCGGACGGGACAAGGCCGCAGAGGGCTGGGACGCCTTCATAAAGCGCATCAACGCGGTCCTCGCCATGCCAAACCCGGTGTGAGCACCGAACCCTGCATGACCGCCGAATCCCGACTAAGCACCGACCCGTTCGTGACAAAGGAGTCCTCATGAGCACCGCCACCACACCAGCGTCCGCCGGGAAATCGTCCCGCAGCCGGCGCAACGACATTCCGGCGCCCGCTGCGAAATCGTCCCGCTCCAGGCGGGACGACATCCACGGCTGGGCCTTCTCCGCCCCTTTCCTGGTCTTCTTCCTCGCGTTCCTGGTCTGGCCCATGATTTCCGGAGCCATCATGAGCCTCACCGGAAAGTCGCTCACCGGCGCCAACAGCGGTTTCATCGGCCTGGCCAACTACACCGAGGCGTTTGCCGATTCGGACATGTGGCGGTCGCTGGGGAACACGCTGTACTTCACGCTGATCAGCACCGTGCCGCTGGTGGTGATCGCCTTGGCGCTGGCAGCACTCGTCAACATGGGCCTGCCCGCACAGTGGCTGTGGCGGCTTTCCTTCTTCTCCCCGTACCTGCTCGCCTCCACCGTGGTCTCGCTCTTCTTTGCCTGGATGTACAACCCGGAGCTTGGGCTGTTCAACGACCTGCTCGCAAAGTTGGGCATTCCGCCGGTGGCGTGGCTGAACGACCCCTCGGTGGCGATGTGGGCTGTCGTGATTGCAACGGTCTGGTGGACCGTGGGCTTCAATTTCCTGCTGTACCTGGCCGCGCTGCAGAACATCCCGCAGCAGCACTATGAAGCAGCATCGCTCGACGGCGCCGGCGGCTGGCGCCAGTTCTTCTCCATCAGCCTTCCCCAGCTCGGCCCCACCACGGTGATGATCGTGATCCTGCAGATCCTGGCTTCCCTGAAGGTCTTTGACCAGATTTACCAGATGACCGAAGGCGGACCGGGAGGCGCAACCCGCTCGATTGTGCAGTACATCTTCGAGGCCGGCTTCACCGGCTACCGGCTGGGCTATTCCGCAGCCATTTCCTATGTCTTCTTCGGGCTGATCCTGCTCATCGCGCTGGCCCAGGTCTTCACCACACGGAAAAGGAGCGCCTAGCCATGGCCACCACCACACTTGCCAAGCCTGCACTCCGGCCCAAGGGCTCCCCCGCAGTTGCGCCAAACCGGCCGGCGAAGATGCCGCTGTCCCGCATCCTGGCCACGGTCGTCGTGTCCGTCCTGGCTGTGGGGTGGCTCGTGCCCTTTGCCTGGGCCACGGTCACCGCATTGAAGACCGAAACGGATGCCGCGTCCACCCCCATCAGCTGGATACCGGCGTCGGGCTTCACGCTCGAGGCCTTCGCCAAAGTGCTGCAGAGCGGAAACATCCCCACCTGGACGCTCAACTCGCTGTTCACTTCCGCGGCGATCACCGCCATTACGCTGGTGATTTCCGCGTCCGTGGCCTACGCCATTTCGCGGATCGATTTCCGCGGCAAGAGGATGCTGATGGGCGTGATCGTGGCCTCCATCATCATTCCGCCGCCGGTCCTCATCATCCCGCTGTTCCAGCAGATGCAGTCGCTAGACCTGATCGACACGTACTGGGCGCTGATCTTGCCGCAGGTGATCCACTCGCCGATGGTGTTCGTGCTCAAGAAGTTCTTCGACCAGATTCCGCGTGAACTCGAGGAAGCGGCCCTGATGGACGGGGCTGGCCGGCTGAGGATCTTCACCACGATTGTGCTCCCGCTGTCCCGGCCCATCCTCGCCGCCGTGGCCATCTTCGTGTTCATCGGGGCCTGGAACAACTTCCTGTGGCCGTTCATTGCCACCAACGAGAGCTCGCTGCTCACCCTTCCCGTGGGCCTGCAGACCATCAAGAGCGCCTACGGCATCCAGTACGCCCAGAACATGGCCTCGGCACTGCTCGCCGCGCTGCCCCTGATCGTGGTGTTCCTGTTCTTCCAGCGGCAGATCATCAGGGGTGTGGCCACTACCGGCCTGGCCGGGACCTGAGCCGCGGGGAGCTGAGGGGGTCCCGCTCCGGGCGCCCTGTTGCCGCCTGCCGCAGCTGAGTAGACTGCCACTGCGCCCGGCTGGGCGCGCCCAGTCCTCCGAAGGAGTGATTACGCGATGACCGAGAACAGCGAGTTTGAAGCCGCAGGAAAGACCCACAACAGCACCAGGAATCCGGCGCTCGAAGGCGACAGCGGCCAGTATGTGGAAGGCGACTACGGCGACGCCGGCGTGGCGGGCGATGATGCTCGCGCCGATGAGAAAGGCGAATACCCCGCCGGCGACTACGGCGACGCCGGAACGGTCGAAGTCCCCGCCGACGCCGAGGAAGGCGCCTACCCGGAAGGCGACTACGGGAAGGCCGGAACGGTTGGCCAGGAACTGCCCGGCGACGAGGAGGGGGAGTACCCCGAGGGCGACTACGGCGCCACGGGAACGGCCCCCGAGCCCGGCACGGCAGATGACCTGAAGGATGAACTGACAGACGGCCAGGTCAACGCACCGCGGAAGGACGACGACGGCAGCTGACCCCCGCCAAGGCGCTGCCCCCATAGGTTCACGCTCAGCGAAATTGCACTGGCGGCGTCGTCCCGACCCCCGGTGTTCCGCGGATATCCGCGGAACACCGGGGGTCTTTCCTTGGGTGCGCACTCCCTCACGAGCAAGAGTTGAGCGTAGTTGACTCAACTTTGGATTGACTTAAATACGGTCCTGAGTAAAGTTGAGTGCAGATCGCTCAAGGAGTGAGCGAACCTCGATCTCGACAGGCCCCGTCAAGCGGACCTGCAGTCCTCGCGGCGGGCGAAAGCCCGGCCGGAGCGCCCGGGATCGGGGGCAGAAAGTTTCCAAGGAAAGAAGGAAGCAACACATGTCACGTGCAGTAGGTATTGACCTCGGAACCACCAACTCCGTCGTCTCCGTTCTCGAAGGTGGCGAGCCCACCGTTATTGCCAACGCCGAGGGCGGCCGCACCACGCCGTCCGTCGTTGCGTTCTCCAAGTCCGGCGAGGTCCTGGTCGGCGAGATCGCCAAGCGCCAGGCCGTCAACAACATCGACCGCACCATCGCCTCCGTCAAGCGCCACATGGGCACCGACTGGAGCGTCGCGATCGACGACAAGAAGTACACCGCGCAGGAAATCTCCGCGCGTATCCTGATGAAGCTGAAGAACGACGCCGAGTCCTACCTCGGTGAAAAGGTCACCGATGCTGTGGTCACCGTTCCGGCGTACTTCAACGACGCCCAGCGCCAGGCCACCAAGGAAGCCGGCGAAATCGCAGGCCTCAACGTCCTCCGCATTGTCAACGAGCCCACCGCCGCCGCGCTCGCGTACGGCCTGGACAAGGGCAAGGAAGACGAACTCATCCTGGTCTTCGACCTCGGCGGCGGAACGTTCGACGTTTCCCTGCTGGAAGTCGGCAAGGATGAAGACAACTTCTCGACCATCCAGGTCCGCGCCACTGCCGGTGACAACCACCTCGGCGGCGACGACTGGGACATGCGTGTCGTGGAGTTCCTGCTGAACCAGCTCAAGGTCAAGGGCATCGACCTGTCCAAGGACAAGATCGCCCTGCAGCGCCTCCGTGAGGCCGCCGAGCAGGCCAAGAAGGAACTTTCCTCCTCCTCCAGCACCAACGTCTCGCTCCAGTACCTGTCCGTCACCCCCGACGGCCCGGTCCACCTGGACGAGCAGCTGACCCGCGCCAAGTTCCAGGACCTCACCAAGGACCTGCTGGAGCGCACCAAGAAGCCGTTCCAGGACGTCATCAAGGCTGCCGGCATCAAGCTCTCCGAGATCGACCACATCGTGCTCGTGGGCGGTTCCACCCGTATGCCCGCCGTCTACGAACTGGTCAAGGAACTGGCCGGCGGCAAGGAGCCCAACAAGGGCGTCAACCCGGACGAGGTCGTCGCTGTCGGCGCGGCCCTGCAGGCCGGCGTGCTGAAGGGTGAGCGCAAGGACGTTCTCCTCATCGACGTCACCCCGCTGTCCCTGGGCATCGAAACCAAGGGCGGTGTCATGACGCACCTGATCGAGCGCAACACGGCCATCCCCACCAAGCGGTCCGAGACTTTCACCACGGCTGATGACAACCAGCCGTCCGTGGCCATCCAGGTCTTCCAAGGCGAGCGTGAGTTCACCCGCGACAACAAGCCGCTGGGCACGTTCGAACTGACCGGCATCGCACCGGCTCCCCGCGGCGTCCCGCAGGTCGAGGTCACGTTCGACATCGACGCCAACGGCATCGTGCACGTCTCGGCGAAGGACAAGGGCACCGGCAAGGAACAGTCCATGACCATCACCGGCGGCACCGCGCTCTCCAAGGAAGACATCGACCGCATGGTCAAGGACGCCGAGGAGCACGCAGCCGAGGACAAGGCCCGCCGCGAGGCAACGGACACCCGCAACACGGCCGAGCAGCTCGCCTACTCCGTGGACAAGCTGATCGCCGACAACAGCGACAAGCTGCCCGAAGAGGTCAAGACCGAGGTCAAGGCCGACGTCGACGCCCTCAAGAAGGCGCTCGAGGGCACCGATGACGCAGCCGTGAAGACTGCGTTTGAGAAGCTGCAGGCATCCCAGTCGAAGCTCGGCGAAGCCATCTACGCACAGGCCGGCTCGCCGGACGGTGCAACCGGCGCCGCAGGTGCCGAAGGCGCCGCTGGCGGTTCCACAGCCGGCGGCAAGGCTGACGAGGACATCGTCGACGCTGAGATCGTTGACGAAGACGTCGCAGACGAGAAGAAGTAACCATGCCGCATCACGGTAACGAAGAAGAGCACGATTCTTCCCGCGACCAGGGCAGCAAGCGTGACGAGCCGGTCATCCGAGACCACCGCAAGGTGGACCCGGTGACCGGGCAGGCACGCCACCCTAAGGGCGAGCACCACAACGAACCGGTGGCCGAGCCCATTGACACTGCCGCCGATTCCGACGGCGACGCCCTCGCCCAGGCTGAGGAAATCCTCAACCAGGTGGAGGTGCCGGCGGAAGAGTCGGTGGCCCAGGGAACGGAAGCCGCCGCGGCCGCGGAGCTGAAGAACGATCTGCTGCGTCTGCAGGCCGAGTACGTCAACTACCGCAAGCGCGTTGAACGCGACCGTGCCGTGGCAGGGGAGATGGCCGTCATCGGCGTCCTGAACTCGCTGCTCCCGGTGCTGGACGACGTCGACGCCGCCCGCCAGCATGGTGACCTCGCGGACGGCCCGTTCGCCGCGATCGCAGTCAAGCTGGAAAACGCGCTGAAGACGTACGGCCTGGCCCGGATCGATGAGACCGGCGTGGAGTTCGATCCGACCATCCACGAGGCACTCATCCAGCAGCCCGGCGAGGACATCGAGGTTGACACCGTCAGCCAGGTGCTCCGCTCCGGCTACAAGTCGGGCGAGCGCGTCCTCCGTGCGGCACAAGTGATTGTGGCCGTTCCGGCGTAATTAACCCACGCCCTCGCGGATGAGGGGGACCAGCCACTCAGGGCCCCTCATCCGCTACGGCGTTCAGCGGTAATCTCGCCTTAACGCTTTTGAACTTTTGAAAGGAAACGCCATTGGCTAGCCAGGACTGGGTGGACAAGGACTTTTACGCGATCCTTGGCATCGCCAAGGACGCTTCCGACGCTGACATCAAGAAGGCTTACCGGAAGCTCGCACGCCTGCACCACCCGGACACCAACTCCGGCGATGTTGCCTCGGAGAAGAAGTTCAAGGACATCTCCGAGGCATATTCAGTGCTGTCCGACCCCGATGAGCGCCAGCAGTACGACGCCATCCGCGCCATGGGCGGCGGCGCCCGCTTCGCTCCGCACGGTGCGGGCAGCAGCGCGAACGGCGGCTTCGAGGACCTCTTCGGCGGCCTGTTCACCGGCGGCGGTGGCCGGCACTCCGGAGGGTTCAGCACCGCCGGCGGCATCCCGCCCGAGTTCGCGGACCTGTTCGGCGGCGGCTTCGGCGGCGCCGGCGGCCCGGCGGGCTACCAGCGCGCGCCCCAGAAGGGTGCAGACCGGACGGCGACCACCAGCATCTCCTTCGCCGGGTCCATCCGCGGCACCACGATCGGCCTGCGCGAGCCGGACGGCGAGGTCATCGACGTGCGGGTACCGGCCGGCATCAAGGACGGCCAGAAGGTGCGCGTCCGCGGCAAGGGCCAGTACAGCCCCTCGGGCAACGGCGACCTGATGGTGACGGTCAACGTCAAACCCCACGACTTTTACACCCGCGACGGCGACAACCTCCGCATCCATGTGCCGGTCAGCTTCCCTGAGGCCGCCCTGGGTGCCGACATCGAGGTCCCCACCATCGACGGCGAACACGTCCGGGTCCGGGTGCCGGCCGGCACACCGTCCGGGCGGACGCTCCGGGTCAAGGGCCGCGGTGTGAAGACCTCAAAGGGCGCCGGCGATCTGCTGGTGACCATCGACGTCGCCGTTCCGCGGAATCTGAGCAAGGAAGCCGAGGAGGCCGTGAAAGCATTCGCAGCCGCCACCGCCGGCGCGGATGTCCGCGAGGGCCTGGCAGCCAAGGCCCGGCTCTAGCGACGGGCGTCAGCCGTGGACATCAACTTCGATCAGCCGATCTTCGTCATCTCGGTGGCAGCCGAGCTCGCTGACATGCACCCACAGACGCTCCGCCAGTACGACCGGCTCGGCATCGTTTCTCCCAGCCGCGCCCCGGGCAAGTCCCGCCGGTACTCCCAGCGGGACGTGACCATGCTGCGTCAGGTGCAGCGGCTCTCCCACGAAGGCGTCTCCCTCGAGGGGATCAAACGCATCCTCGAACTGGAGAACCAGGTGGCCGCACTGCAGCGGCGGGTGAGCGAACTGACCGAGGAACTGGGCCGCCGTCGTCAGCCCCTGGACTCCCGGATCTTCGCCGCCGGCACGGCCGGAGACGTGGTCAGCCTGGCCCGGGGACAGCGGCCGCGGGCCAGGTCCCAGGCCGTGGTGGTGTGGCGGCCGCACGGCATGGAGTAAGCGCCTCTCAACAGGCCCGCCAGGCGCTTCTGATGCGTCACGTCGGGCCATAGGACGGCTGGATCCGCCGTGCCAAAATGGGATCAGCCAGGCCCAGCGCTGCGGACCGGGCGTGCTGCCAGCTGGTCGGCGCTGTCAGCTGGCCCGGGCAGAAGGGACGCATGGTCATGACCTACACCAAGGACTTTGACCAGGTGGGGCGCGGCGACGTCGGCATGGCAGGCGGCAAGGGCGCCAACCTCGGGGAGCTTGCCCGGGCTGGATTTCCCGTTCCGCCCGGCTTCGTGCTGACCACCGCAGCCTATGCGGACTTCGTCGAGGCCAACGGCCTCGTGCCGCGCATCCTCGAACTTGCCACGTTTCCACCCGGTGCAGAGGGAACCGACTACGACGCCGCTGCGCAAAGCATCCGGGCGCTGTTCGCCGCCGGCGTGATGCCGGAGGACATCGCCCGCGAGCTGAGTGAGGCATACAGCGTGCTCTCCCGGCAGGCAGCAGCCCCGGGTGACGGCGGCGTTACGGATACGCCGGTTGCGGTCAGGTCCTCGGCCACTGCCGAAGACCTCGCCTCGGCCAGCTTCGCGGGCCAGCAGGACACCTACTTGAATGTCCGGGGCCCCGGCGACGTCGCGGCGGCGGTCATTGACTGCTGGGCGTCCCTGTGGAATGCGCGCGCCATGGCCTACCGGGCCCGTGCCGGGATCGATCCTGCCACGGTGCGCCTGGCAGTAGTGGTCCAGCAGATGGTCGAGTCGGAGGCCGCCGGGGTCATGTTCACCGCCAACCCTTCCAACGGCCGGCGCGACCAAGTGGTGATCAGTGCCGCCTGGGGTCTGGGTGAGTCGGTGGTCAGCGGAGCCGTCACCACCGACGACGTCGTGGTGGACTCCGGCGCGGGACGCGTGGAGTCGCGGCGGACGGCGGACAAGGAGGTCATGACCGGCTACGCGGACAAGGGCACCATGGAGTGGCCGGTCCCGGAACAGCAGCGCCGCCGGCCGGTCCTGGACGACGCGGCGGCGGCCGCGCTGGCACGGCAGGGGGTGGCCGTCGCGGAGCATTTCGGCGCGCCGCAGGACATCGAATGGGCGCGTTCGGCCGGCGAGTTCTTCATTGTCCAGTCCCGGCCGGTCACCGCGCTGCCGGAACCCGCTGCCGAGACCCCGGCAGACTGGCCGCTGCCCTATCCGAAGGGCATGTACTTCCGGGCAAGCATCGTGGAGCAGCTGCCCGATCCGCTCTCACCCTTGTTCGCCGACCTCATCGACGGCTCGGTGACGCGGTCGATCAGGGCCCTGCTGTCCGAGGCCGTGGGCCGTGACGTGGTGCGGGACGGCGACGTCTCCCTGCCCACGATCAACGGCTACGCCTATTACTACTACAGCTCCAGCGGCATGTGGCGGGTGATGGGCAAGTCCCTGACGGCGGTGCGTGCCCTCGCCCGCGGCAAGGCGCACATGGGCATTAAGGGCTGGCGGGACCATTCCCACCCCCGCTACCGCGGGCTGGTGCGTCGCTGGTCCGCCAAGCCGCTGAAGGACCTGCCTTCCACCGAGCTGCTGGGCGGGGTCTCCGAGCTGCTGGACGCCGGAACCGCCTATTACACGGCGGTGCAGTCCGTCATCCCGATCGCGGCCACAAGCGAGATCACGTTCCGGGCGTTCTACGACCGGCTGGTCCGCCGTGCCGGCGACCCGCCCGGGCAGACGTTCCTGCTCGGATTCGACAGCGAGCCCATGCGCGCCGAGAAGTCGCTGTACGACCTTGCGGCATGGACCCGCGGTCATCCGGAGCTGGCCGCAGCCTTCACCTCCGGACCCGCCGAGTCGATCGCCGAGTCGGTCCGGACGGGCGACACGCCAGCCGGCGTGGACGCGGGGGAGTGGGAGCAGTGGCGCACGCGCTTCCAGCGGCATCTGGACCGGTTCGGGCATGCCGTGTACAACCTTGACTTCGTCAACCCGGTGCCCGCCGACGATCCTTCGGCCCTGCTGGAAACCCTGAAATTCTTCGTGCGCGGCGAGGGAAGCGACCCGCATGGGCGCCAGCAGCGGTCGGCAGAGCGCCGCGAGGACCAGAGCCGGGCAATCCGCGACAGGCTCGGGCCCGCCCGCCGGGCCGGGTTTGTCCGGCTGCTGCGCTGGGCACAAAGGGCGGCACCCGTGCGTGAGGATGCGCTGGCCGACATCGGTTTGGCATGGCCGCTGATGCGCCGGATGCTGCTGGAGCTAGGCCAGCGGCTGGTGGGCTCGGGCATCATCGCCGAATCCGCCGACATCTTCTGGCTGAGGCTCGGCGAGCTCCGCAATGCCATCGACTTCGGCCTTGCCACACCGGGCGCCGCCATCACCGGCACCGAACGGCCGGTACGGGCTGAGGCCGTGGAGCAGCGCAAGATGCTGTGGCGGGGCCAGCGGAAGGCCGCCGCGCCGCAGCTCCTGCCCGAGAGCCGCTGGGTAGAGCGGGCGTTCGGAAGCATGATGCCGGCCCGCTCCCAGGACCAGCCCGGCGACACCTTCTCCGGAGTCGGCGCCAGTTCCGGGCAGGTGACCGCGCCGGCGCGCGTCCTCGGCGGCCCCGAGGACTTCGCCACCATGCGGCCGGGGGAAGTCCTGGTGGCCCGCATGACCACGCCAGCGTGGACGCCGCTGTTCGCCATGGCGTCGGGAGTGGTCACCGATGTGGGCGGACCGCTGAGCCACAGCTCCATCGTCGCCCGGGAATACGGCATCCCCGCCGTTCTCGGCACGGGCGTGGCCACGCAGCGGCTGACGAGCGGCCGGCAGGTCAGGGTCGACGGCGACGCCGGCACGGTCACGCTCGAGCCCGAGCCCGCCGAGGCGTGACTGCGGCGCCGGGGCCCGCCGCGGGTTAATCACCCGACGGTATACGGCCGGCCTGCCGGCGGACCGCCGTACCGGCTAGGGGGTCAGCGTCCGGACCGGGGCGCCGTCCAGCCAGGCTGTCACGTCCTCGAACGCGCCGCCGAAGAACGCCCGGTAGCTCTCCTGCGTGACATACCCAAGGTGGGGCGTCAGGAGTGCACGGGGAGCGGCCAGCAGCTGATGCCCTGCCGGAAGGGGTTCCTCGTCGAACACGTCAATGGCTGCCCCGCGGATCCACCCCTCCTGCAGGGCGGTGACGAGGGCCTGCTGATCCACGAGCGGGCCGCGGGCGGTGTTCACCAGGACACCTTCGGGCCCAAGGAGCTGCAGCTCGCGTTCGCCGACCGTCCCCTCGGACCGCGGCGACAGCCGCAGGTGCAGGGACACGACGTCGGACTCCGTGAAGAGTTCTTCCTTGCTGACCTTGCGGGCCCCGGCGGCCGCGGCGGTATCCTCGGTCAGGTTCTGGCTCCATGCCAGCACGTCCATCCCGAAGGCGCGGCCGTAGCCGGCGATCCGCGTGCCGATCTTCCCCAGCCCGACGATTCCCAGCGTCTTTTCGGACAGCTCGAAGCCGATGGCCTGCTGCCAGTTGCCGGACCGCAGGGAGTCTTCTTCCGCGGTCAGGTTCCGGGCGAAAGCCAGCAGCAACGCCCACGTCAGTTCCGGCGCCGCGGTGGGTGAGCCGCCGGTTCCACACACCACCACGCCGTGGTCGGCCGCCGCCTGCAGATCGATGGCCGCGTTGGCGGCGCCGGTGGTCACGAGCAGCTTCAGCCGGGGCAGCTGCCCGATGACGCTGCGGGGGAACGGCGTGCGCTCCCGCATTGCGATGACGATGTCAAAGTCCGCGAGGGCCGCCAGGGTTTCGGCTTCCGAGCCAAAATGCCCGCCGAACACCACGACGGCGACGCCGCGCTGCCCCAGGGAGCTCCACGGGGCGTAGTCCTCCGCGACTCCTTGGTAGTCGTCCAGGATGGCTAGCCGGTACTGGTTCATGGGTTTACGGTATCGGACGGCGGCTGTCAGGGCCTGCGGTCACGACCGGCGCGCCTGGCCGGGAACCCCGCCGGGAACCCCGCCGGGAATCCCGCCGGCGATCCGCGTGCCGTCAAGGGTGGACCCTTTAAGGTGCCGCGGGCCGGGGCCCGGATCCCGATTGATCCGGACCCGGGCCCGGGGTGTGATGAGTGAAACGCGGCTGGTGGTGTTCCGGCAGCGTCAGGCGCCGGCTTTGACCGCCAGCACGGGGCAGGACGCTTCGAGCAGGATCTGCTGCGCCGTGCTGCCCATGATCAGTTTCCCCACGGGGGTGCGCTTCCTGAGGCCGATGACAATCAGTTCCGCCCGGTATTTGTCCGCAGCCTCCAGGACCTCGCTGGCCACGTCGTTGCCGCGGACCGGCTGAAGGACCAGGTGGTCGATGCCTTCCTTTTCCAGCCGTTCCGTGACCTCGTTGATGTCCTGTGCCTGGGCGTACCGCTTGTCCACGATGGCGTCGCCCCGTGAGGAGTTGATGATGACCAGGCGGCTCTGGCTCTTGTGGGCCTCGCTGATGGCGCGGTCGAGTGCTGCCGTGCCCTCTGCCGTGGGGACGTAGCCGACGATGATGCTCACGATTTCTCCTGTCCGTGGTTGGCGGGTGTGGCGTCTGCGGTGTTGGCATCCGTAGTTTTGCCGTCGGCGGCAGCAGCCTGACCGGGCGAAACCGCCGTCGTACGTTCCGCCGTCGGACGTTCCGCCGTCGGACCGCCTGCGGCGGGGCCGGCGGCAACTGTACCGCCGCCAACAGCCACGGCGGTGCGCGGCCGCATGCGGCGCCATGCCTTGAACAGCAGGGGCCAGGCCAGGACGAGGGCCACGATGATGTAGACGACGACGGCGATCGGCTCGCTCCAAAGGCCGGAGACGTCACCGGCGCTCAGCTGCAGGGTCTGGCGGAGCTGCTTTTCAATGCGTGGCCCCAGGATCAGGCCTAGGATGAGCGGGAGCACCGGGAGTCCGAAGCGCCTCATCATGAAGCCCAGTGCGCCCACGACCAGCAAAATCACCAGGTCGAACGCCTGCAGGTTGACTGAGTAGGCACCCAACGTGGCGAAGAACAGGATGCCCGCGTACAGGTAGGGCCGGGGCAGCCGGAGCAGCTTCGCCCAGACCGGTGCCAGGGGAAGGTTCACCAGCAGCAGCAGTGTGTTGCCGATGAAGAGACTGGCGATCAGTGCCCATACCAGGGGGCCCTCGTTTTCGAACAGAAGCGGTCCCGGCTGGATGCCAAACTGGGTGAACGCTGCCAGCATGACGGCGGCGGTGGCGTTCGTCGGGAGGCCCAGAGCCAGCATCGGGGTCAGGGTGCCCGCAGCGGCGGCGTTGTTGGCAGCCTCGGGACCGGCGACACCTTCGATGGCACCCTTGCCGAACTCCTCGGGGTGCTTGGACAGCCGCTTCTCCGTCACGTAGGAGAGGAAGGTAGGAATTTCGGCTCCACCTGCGGGCAGGGCGCCGAAGGGGAATCCGAATGCCGTGCCGCGCAGCCACGGCTTCCATGAGCGCTTCCAGTCCTGCTTGCCCATCCACGGCCGTCCGACCGGGATGATCTGCAGCGGTGTGCGGCGCAGGTGGGCGGCGACCCACAGGGCCTCGCCCACAGCGAAGATCGCGACGGCAATGACGACGATGTCGAGCCCATCGGCCAGCAGGGGCTGACCGAACGTGAGGCGCCGCTGCCCGGAAACGGAGTCGATACCAACCAGGCCGATGGCCAGGCCGAGGCCCAACGAAGCGAAGCCGCGGAGCCGGGACGCACCCAGGACCGCGGTGACGGCCAGCAGTGCAAGGACCATGATCGCGAAGTAGCTGGGGGAGCCGAGGCTGACGGCGAACTCAACCACGATGGGGGTGAAGACCACGAGCAGGGCGGTGCCGATGGTGCCGGCCACGAACGAGCCGATGGCCGCCGTCGCCAATGCCTGGGCGGCCTTGCCTGCCTTTGCCATCCTGTTGCCCTCGATGGCGGTGATTACGGAAGACGATTCGCCGGGTGTGTTGAGCAGGATCGACGTGGTGGAACCGCCGTACATGCCGCCGTAGTAGATGCCGGCGAACATGATGAACGCACTGGTGGGTTCGAGGACCATGGCCACCGGGAGCAGCAGCGCCACGGTCATGGCCGGACCGATGCCGGGCAGGACGCCGACGGCGGTGCCCAGGAGGACGCCGATCAGGGCATACAGGAGGTTCATGGGGGTCAGCGCCGTCGCGAACCCGTCCATGAGTGAGGACAGGATGTCCATCTAGAGAATCCCTTCAAGGAGCCCGGCGGGAAGGGCGATGCCCAGGCCGAGGTAGAAGCCGTAGAAGGTCAGGAGCGCCAGGGCCAGCGCGATCAGTCCGTCACGGACATAGTGGCGGCTTCCGAGAGCCCAGACGCTGCCCCAAAAGAGCACTGTTCCGGAGATGACCCAGCCGGCCCAGTCGATCAGCAGGATGTTGGCGATGAAGGCGCCAGCCAGCGGAAGGATGGTCCTCCAGTCGGCCGGATGGCTCAGGTCGATGTCTTCGCCGGCTTCGGCCTCGCCGTGGCCGCCGCGCAAAACGTTTACTGCCAGCATCACGGCGCAAACCAGCAGCAGCGATCCTACGATGATCGGCAAGGCCTTGGGGCCCACCGGGTCTGACTGGGAGTAGGGCACAACCAGGCGCGCTGCGTCGAAGAGGACCAAGGCGCCGACCGCCCCGAGCAGGGCTGCGACGCCCAGCTCGGAGCGGCCTTTGAGACGGGTGGACAAGGAGGTCACGCCAGGCCGAGCTTCGTCAGGACGTCGGCAACGCGCTTGTCCTGGTCCGTGAGGAAGGACTTGAACTCGTCGCCGGTGATGAAGGCGTCGGTCCAGCCGCGCGTTTTCAGGGTTTCCTTCCAGGACGCCGACTCATGCATCTTCTGCAGGGTGGCGATCAGCGCGTCCCGGTCGGCATCGCTGATGCCCGGAGGGGCTACGATGCCGCGCCAGTTGGTGAAGACCAGGTCGATGTTGGATTCCTTGAGCGTGGGGGCATCCACTCCTTCAAGCCGGTTCTCGCCGCTGGTTGCCAGCACGCGGATGTCTCCGGATTTGATCTGCTGGATGTATTCCCCGGCACCGGAAGCCGCGAAGCCCAGCTTGTTTCCGAGGATAGCCGGGAGCAGGTCGCCGCCGCCGTCGTAGGAAACGAAGTTGACCTTCTTGGCGTCGATGCCAACAGCACCTGCGAGCTGCATGGGCAGGAGGTGGTCCGGGCCGCCGGCTGAGGAGCCGCCGCCGACGCTGATCTTGGACGGGTCCTTCTTCCAGGCGGTGACGAGGTCGTCGATGGTCTTGTACGGGGAGTCCTTGGACACCATGATGGCGCCGGGCTCTTCGATGAGCCTGGCCAGCGGGGTGGTCTCGGTCAGCTTCGACTCGGACTTGTTGGTGTAGCTGGCTCCGACGACGCCGAGCCCCATCAGCATGGTCAGGTCGCCGTTGGCCTTTTCGTTGACGATGCGGGCCAGGCCCACAGTGCCGCCGGCGCCGGCGAGGTTGAAGACCTCGGGGTTGGTGGCGAGTTTCTCGTCTTCGAGAACCTTCGCCGCGGCGCGGGCCGTGGTGTCGTAGCCGCCGCCGGGGGTGTTGGGCACCATGATCCGCAGCCCGGCGAGGGGGGCGGCGTCCGCGCCGGTGGTGGCGGGGCCGGCGGCAGGCTTGCTGGTTGCTCCGCAGCCTGAAGCCATCAGGGCGATGCCTGCTGCGACTGCAGCTACGCGCAATGCGCTCAATCCGCGCATGTTGTTCCTCTTCTCGTTGGTCCGATTGATCGGTGTGTTCTGATGCTAGGACCGAAAGTGATGCGGCTCACTCTTGTGTAACCAGAGAACGTTAAGTTCATTGCGTTCACGTTTCCGGGGGCGCACGGCGGGCCGTCGGGGCTTATCAGCCCTGCTTGCTGCGGCGGGTTGGTGGCACGGGCAGATCGGTGCCTCAGGGAAGCCCGTATACGCGGAGGGCGTTGTCGCGCGCGGTGAGCTGCACGATCCTGCGGGCGTCCGCCTCTGACCAGTCGTGGTCGTCGATCCAGCCGCCGACTACCTTGGTGATGGCGTTGCGCCAGAGTCTCGCTCCGAGGTAGTGGAGTTCGGCCGGGCCGAAGGCGTCCGAGGAGTAAAGGACTTTTGTGAAGGGAGCCAGTTCGAAGGAGCGGGCCACCAAGTCCGGGCTCCGTGACCCGGTGAAGTTCACCGCAAGGCCGACGTCAATGTAGACGTTTTCAAAGGCGTGGGCCAGGTAGCCGGCCTCGCGCTCGAACGGATAGCAGTGGAGCAGCATGATCGGTGTGTCTCGGACCCCGGGGGATCGGAGAAGGTCCAGGAGGTACAGGGGATTGGTTTTGTGGAGGTCCAGGTCGCGGTCACCGAATCCGACGTGGAACTGCAACGGAAGGTTCAGCGACACCGCCGTATGGATCCCGTGGGCGATGAGTGTCACGTCCGTTAGCTTCGGAGTCGTCCCGTCGCCCAGGTTCGCCTGCCAGCGGCGGGCGGCTTCAGCAACAGCAGCCGGGGCCGGTCGGCTGAGGTCCCGGTCGAATCCTGCACGGTAGGCGAGGACTGTTTTGAAGCCCACAGCGCTGAGGGCGAGGGTCTGAAGCCGCTGCCCGAACTCTTCGACGTAATCTGCCGGGTCGGCAAGCTGCTGGATCAGCGACTCGGCCACCAGCTCCAGCCGGACGATCTCGTGGGTCCGCCCGCCGGAAACGTCGGCCATGCCGGCCGGCCCGAGGTAGTCGGCGGCGTCTAATCCTGTGTCGACCAGCCAGTCGCTCACCCCGGCAGCGCGGGTCATGCGGCGGCTGACCTCGAGTTCCGCAAGCTCGGAGCGGCGGCTCCAGTATTCCGCGGGTGAGGCGTGCCGGGGCAGATCAAGAATGCCGCTGCACCAGCGTCGGATGGCCAGCCCGACTTGCGTGTTGTAGGTGTCGTCGGGCTGGGTCAGGGGCTCGTTGTTCCCCTCGTTGAGTGAGTTCTGAAAGCGTGCCTCATCGCCGTCGGCTTGAAACGCGCCATGCACGTGGTGGTCAACGAGACTGACCTGTTCGACGAAGTCCGCGAAGGAACTGCCAGCCATCAGATGGACCAGGCAAGTCGAAACCGTTCGGCAAGCGCGTCCGGCGCGAGTTCCGCGGAGGTCCGCTGTTCATAGCGCCGGACGGCCACGGTGGCATCGACGATGGCGTCCCCGAGAAGCCCGCGTGCGAGGCGTGACTTGTCCAGCGTGTCGATGATGGCGGCGGGGGAGTCGGAGAGCAGACGTACATTGGCCCGGTGCCGTTCGTCTTCGGAAAGCCTTGCCGGGTCGCCGGGGATTTCTCCCGGGAGCTCTCGCCCGCTGCGGATGCCGTCAAGGGCGAGAGCAAGGATGGCTGCGGAGGCCAGGTACACGTTTGCCGACGGGTCGATGATTTTCACCTCGACGTTGGGTCCGTGCGGATTGCTCTCGCCCTCGTTCAGAAAGCGCACCGAGGCTTCCCGGTTTTCCAGGCCCCAGCACAAGTAGGCTCCCGACCACGTGCCGGGTGCCAACCGGCTTCCGGACAAGACTGATCCCGTGAGGAAACCTTGGATATCGGGGAGTCCTTCGATGATTCCACCGATGGCCGCGCCGCCCTCGTGGGAGATGCCGTGCGGACCGCTGCCGCCGGAGAACAGCGACATGCCGTTCGTCTGGAGCGACAGGTGCTGGTGGGCACCGTTTCCGACGGCGCCGGCAAAGGGCAGGGGGGAGAACGAGGCCTGCATGCCGTGCGCTCTGGCCACGATGCCAACGATGACCTTGGCGAAGACCGCGGTGTCCGCGGCGTGAACGGGCGAGGCCGGGGGAAGGGAAAACTCGAACTGGTTTCTGCCGTATTCGGCGTGGATCTGCTCGATGGGAAGACCCGCCTGGTTCATCGCTGACAGCAGATCTTCGAGGAGCTCGGAGCGGTCCAGAAGGCCGGTTGCCCCGTACGGCACCCAAGGTGTGTTCTCCAGCGCTGAACCATCCGGGGAGACGAGGAAAAATTCAAGTTCGTGGCCCACGAGTGCCCGGTATCCGGCCGCGTCGAGTCTGCCCTCGACGTCGGCCAGGATGCCGCGGGCACAGGCCGGAGACGCGGCTCCGTCTTGTTCGAAAAGGTTGGCCGGCGCCCATGCCCGGCCCCCCGGCAGTACACGGAGTCCCGCGATATCGATCTTGAGGCGCATATCGCCAACGGGCGTGATGGTGTCCGTGAACGCAATCCCGCCGTCGATGGCGAAGACATGCCAGACAGGGGCAGCACCCATCCCGGAATGGTGGAAAATTCCGAGCCGGGCTAGCGGAACGCTCTTGGCCAGGGTGACGCCCGAAGCATTCACCACAGTGCCGATCACGGTGCGGACGCCGGCATCCTGGAGTTCGCGTTGCGCCCTTACGACGGCGGATTCGTCGGCTGATGCGATGTGAGTCATGCGCCTATCATGCGGCGCCTACCCGCCCAAGGAAAGGTTCACAAACGAGCGTGCTTTGGCTTCTGCCGCCGCCTCCGGCGCGACGCGCGCCGGAAGTGACACCGGACTAGTAGACGGACCCTTCCAGGAGTTCTGAGAGGCGGCCGGCGGCGCGCCGGAGTTCCGGGACTCCGGCCTTGAGGCCGGCTTCGGTGGCTGTCTCGACGGGGCTGGTCAGGGCGATGGATTCGCTGGGGCGCCCGCCCCTGTTGGGGACCGCGACGGCGACCGACAGGACGCCGGTGGCGCGCTCGTCTGCGGAGTAGGCGTAGTCGGCGCCGGCTTCCGGCAGGCGTGAGCGAAGTCCGTCGATCGTGAAGGTGCCGTCCTCGTGGCCGGCCGCAACGGCAGCAGCCACCGCCTGCCGGAGTTCGGCCTCGGAGGCGGAGGCCAGCAGGATTTTCCCGGCCGCCCCCACGGTGAGGGGGAGGCGTTTGCCCAGCGGCAGGTCGTAGCGGAGGGGCGAGTCGCCGTCGACGCGTGCCACGAGGATCCTTTCGAAGCCAAGCCTCGTATACAGGGATGCCGTTAGTCCCGTCTGGGAGGCCACCTGCTGAAGGATCGGCCGGGCGGCGACGACCAGGGGGTCGTTCTCCAGATAGCTTCGGGCGGCAGGCAGGACCGCCGGCCCGATCCGGTACGACTTGTCGGTCTGGCTGACCATGCCGAAATCCTGAAGGACGCGCAGTATCCGCAGGGTAGTCGGCAGGCTCATGCCGCAGGCCCTGGCCAGATCACTGAGCCGCTGCGGCCGCTCCGCGCGCTGCAGTTCGGCGTAGACCTCCATCGCCCTGGACAGGGAGCGCATGTTTCCGGACTTCGGGCCGTCCTCGGGAGAGCTGGCTGAATGAGTCGAAGTCACCGTCATTCTTTCATTGTATGTAACTTCCTTGCGCTTGACAGGCTTTGTGTCTCCTGTCACTATTTCTTCAGACGCAATACTCTTTCATTCTATGAAATGAAGGACCACGGAACGTAAGAAGGAAACGATGACAACGGAGTCAGTAATGACCAAGCCCGGGCGCGCCGCCCGGGTCGCCCCCTCCGTGCTGGTGGGCATCGGTGCATTCGTCGCAGTCGGCGTGTATGTGCTGGTGAGTTCGTTGGGCCTCGGCCTGTGGACGTCCCTGGGGCCCGGCCCCGGACTGTTCCCGTTTGCCATGGGCGGGGTGCTGGTGTCGATGTCCGTCATCTGGCTCGTCCAGGAGTTGCGGCGCCCCAGCGAAACGTCCGACGGTGTGGACCGCGGCCTCGTAATCGCCGTCGTGGCCAGCCTGGCCATCGTGGCAGCCGTGATGGACCTGCTCGGTTTTCAGCTCAGCATGTTCCTCTTCCTGATGTACCACCTGAAGGTTCGCGGGCGCAGGACCTGGATCTCATCGCTGATCATCGCCCTGGCCGGCAGCGTCGGAGCGTTCTACGCCTTCAACTACGGCCTGAACGTCGCCCTTCCCGTTTCGGCACTTTCTCCGCTGAACCTGATCGGACTCTAGACATGGACATACTCAACGACCTGCTCGGCGGCTTCGCCGCCGCCATGACCTGGCAGAACCTGCTGTTCGCTTTCGTCGGCTGCCTGCTCGGCACCGTCATCGGCGTGCTGCCCGGCATCGGGCCCGTCGCCGGCGTCGCCCTGCTCATCCCGCTCACCATGAACCTGGACGCGACCGGGGCGATCATCATGCTGTGCGCCATCTTCTACGGCACCGCCTACGGGGGAACGATCACCAGCGTCCTGCTGAACACCCCCGGGGAAGCAGCCTCCGCGATCACCACCATCGACGGCTACGCCATGACCAAGATCGGCCGGGCAGGAGCCGCCCTGACCATCGCCGCCGTCGGATCCTTCGTCGGCGGAACCATCGCCACCCTCGGCCTGGTGGCCGCCGCCAAACCGCTGGGCGAGCTGGGCCTGCTGGTCGGACCGCCTGAGTTCTTCGCCCTGATGGTGGTGGGCATCTCCCTCCTGGTTGCCCTGGCCGGCAAGTCGATGGTGAAGGCCCTCATCTCCGGAGCCCTGGGCCTGCTCATTTCCATGGTGGGGATCGACCCTGTGGCGGGCGCTCCCCGCTTCACCTTCGGCATGGACAGGCTCCTGGACGGTGTCAGCTTCGTGGCCGTCATCGTCGGTGTCTTCGGACTTTCCGAAATCCTGTCCTACCGCAAGGACCCGCACGCCGCCACAGTGCACGCCCCCGGCCTGCGGTCCCTGCTCCCGTCACGGACGGAATGGCAGCGCAGCGCCCCGGCGATGGCCCGCGGCACCGGCATCGGCTTTGGCCTGGGCCTCATCCCGGGCATGACCGGCTCCGTGTCATCCCTGCTCGCGTACGGTGCCGAGAAGAAGTTCTCCCGGCACCGCAACGAACTCGGCAAAGGTGCAGTGGAAGGCGTCGCCGGGCCGGAAACGGCCAACAACGCCCACGCCAACGCCGCGCTGATCCCGCTGTTCACCCTCGGCATCCCGGCATCCCCGACAATCGCCGTGCTCATGGGAGCGTTCCTCCAGCAGGGCCTCACCCCCGGGCCCACCCTGTTCACGGAGAACTCGGAAATCGCCTGGGCGATCATCGCCAGCCTCTTCATCGGCAACCTGCTCCTGCTGCTCCTGAACGTTCCGCTGGTGGGCCTGTGGACCTCCATCCTGCGCGTGCCAGCGTCGATCCTGACCGCCCTGATCCTGCTGTTCATGGTCATCGGCGCCTACACGATCAACTTCAGCGTCTTCGATGTGTTCGTCATGATCGGCTTCGGACTCCTCGGCCTCGCACTGAGGCACCTGGACATCCCGCTCGCCCCGATGGTCCTCACCCTCGTGCTCGGTCCCCTCATGGAACGGTCCCTGCGGGAGTCCCTCGAAATCTCCCAGGGCGACTTCGGCATCTTCGTGAACCGCCCCATCTCCATGGTGCTGATCGGCATCGGCGTCCTGATCATTTTCAGCCCCCTGCTCAAGCTCCGTAAGCCCAAAGCCCTCAACGAAGACCCCGAAACCTAAACCACACCCCCACCCGAACCCCTACCTGATCCACCCCTTCAAAGGAGAAGAACCTTGACCCGCACCCGTAGCACCCGCACCCGCATCACCGTCGCGTTCGCCGCAGCAGCCCTCATCGCACTCACTGGCTGCGGCGCCAACGCCGGCGCCACCACCGCCGCCGGGGATGACTTCCCCAAGAAAGGCAAGTCGATCGACCTGATCGTGGCCTTCTCATCCGGCGGAGCCGTGGACACCGCGGCCCGGCTCGTCCAGCCGATCCTCGAGAAAGAACTCGGCACCAACGTCGAGGTCATCAACAAGCCCGGCGCCGGCGGACAGATCGGCTACACCCAACTCACCAGCGCTGAGCCCGATGGCTACACCATCGGCGCAACCGGTTCCCCGTCCGTCGTCGTCTCACCGCTGGACCCCGCACGCGGCGCGAAGTACACCCGCGCCAGCTTCCAGCCCCTCGGCCGGCAGGTCATCGACCCCGCCGTGATCGCCGTGCAGCCTGACAGCCCGTACAAGACGCTGAAGGAACTCCTTGACGCTGCCAAAGCCCAGCCGAAGTCGATGACCGCCAGCACCACCGGCCTGCAGACCGGCGAACACTTTGCCTTGGCCCAGATCCAGGAAACCACCGGCGCGGAATTCGCACCGGTGCACTTCTCCGAAGGCGCATCCCAGGCCACCACGGCCTTCCTGGGCAAGCACGTGGACATCCTCGTCGCCAATGTCAGCGACGTGAACGACCTGACCAAGCAGGGCAAGGCCCGCGTCCTGGGCGTAATGACCGCCGAACGCTCACCCGCACTGCCGGATGTCCCCACCTTCAAGGAATCCGGCTATGAAGTGGAAGCAGGAACCGCCCGCGGCTACTCCGCTCCGGCAGGGCTGCCGGACGCTGTCGCCAAGAAGCTCGAAGCCGCTATCCAGAAGGCCATTGAGGATCCGGCCGTCGCCCAGAAGATGAAGGACCTCGGCCTGCAGACCAGCTACCTCTCCGGCAAGGAATACGAGACGTTCTGGGCCGGACAGGAAGAGGACTTCAAGAAGGTCCTCCCGATGGTCATGAAAAAAGACTAGCCCTCCCGCCAGACACCATCCACGGAAGAAATCCACCATGACAACTCCCGTCCTTGAGGACATCAACGCAGACTTCGCCCGCCCCGACCGGGACGTGGTCGACCGCCTAGCCAAACTGCCGGCCGCCAACATCGGCGACGCCATGGACCGCCTCGGCGTCGCGGACTCGGCCATCCAGGCCATCTGGTCCGGCGCCCGCCTCGCCGGACCCGCCTTCACCGTCTGGACCCGCCCCGGCGACAACCAGGGCATCCACCGGGCGCTGCAGCTCGCCCGCCCCGGAGACGTGATCGTCGTCTGCGGCGGCGGGGACGAGTCCCGGGCCCTGTTGGGTGAACTCATCGGCGAACGGGCCATCAACCTGGGCCTCGCCGGCTTCGCACTGGACGGCGCGGCCCGTGACGCCGAAGCCCTCGGCGAGATCGGCATGCCGGTCTTTGCCCGCGCCATCACTCCCGCCGGCCCGTACAAGAACGGCCCCTCCCGCTTGTGCACCCCCATTTCGTTCGGCGGGTTGCCCGTTCTCCCGGGTGATGTCATCATCGGCGACTCCGACGGCGTCGTCGTCATCCCCCGGGAACAGGCAGCCAGCGTGGCACAGGCCGCGGAAGCCGTCTTCGCCGACGAAACCAACCGCCGGGCGGCCATCGTCGCCGACCGCCGCTAAGCAAGAAAGACACAAGACAAATGACAGCGTGCACCGTCATCGGCCTCGGTGAGGCCGGAGCCACCTACGCGGCAGCCCTCGTCGCAGCAGGCCACAGCGTGACAGGATTCGATCCCGTCGCACCATCCGCTCCGGCCGGCGTGACCCGCGCCGCAACCGCAGCGCAGGCCTGCGCCGGAGCGGACATCGTCCTGGTCCTCACCGGGGCGGCCGCCGCGCGCAGCGTCGCCCAGGAATGCCTGCCGGTCCTGCCGGCCGGCAGCTGCTATGCGGACTTCACCTCCTCTTCACCCCACGTCATGCAGGAACTGGGGCAGCTGCCAGGCGAAGCACTCTTTGCCGACGTCGCCATCCTTGGACCCGTTCCCACCGAGGGGGTGAAGACACCGCTGATGGTCAGCGGCCCCGGATCCCGGGCCGTTGCCCATCTCCTGTCGCCGCTGGGCGCCGACGTCGAAATCGCCGACGGGGAACCGGGGGCTGCCATGGCCCACAAGCTGCTCCGCAGCGTCCTGATGAAGGGCCTGGCCTCCGTGGTTGTCGAAGCGGTCACCGCCGGACGGGCCGCGGGCCTGGAGGAATGGATCCGTGCCCAGATCGCCCGGCAGCTCGCCGGCGACGGGCAGGCAGTCATCGACAGGTTCCTGACCGGAACCTCCAAGCACGCCCTGCGCCGCTCCAGGGAAATGCAGGACACCGCCAGCTACCTCTCGGCGGATCTGGGAGTCCCGGCCGAGATGACCGCGGCTTCAGCCACCGCGCTCACGCGCATCGCCGCCGAAACCACGCAGAAGGCACCGGCCTTGCGCTGACTCCTGCATCGGGCAGAATCAGGAACAGGAAACGGTGACCTTCCACCGGCAATGACACCCCCGTCAGGAGCGGCAGCATGATCGGCATCTGGGCCCTCGGAGCCTACCTTGCGGTCATCCTGCTGTGGACGACGCTGATCAAACGCAGCGTCGGGGAGGCCATGATCCTGGGATTCCTCGTGGTGCTTCCCTTCACGGGGGCGGCCGCGGCGCAGACGGGATGGACGGCGTTGTCCACGGCCGTGACGGACGAAATCGTCTATGCCACCATGGCGTTCGTCTTCATGGGATACCTGCTGGACAAAACCGGGGTGCTAGACCGGCTCATCGACCTGCTGAACTCCCTGATCGGTGGCGTCAAGGGCGGGCCCGCCTGGGTCTCGACCGTGGCATCCGCGGGCCTCGGCGGGGTGGTCCACAACCAGGCAGCCATCGCCGCCACCGTCGGCTCCGTGACGATTCCCTGGATGGAGAAATCCAGGCTGGACAAGCCGTCGGCGGCGACGCTGGTCGCGGGGAACGCGGGTATGGGCATCACCTTCCCGTTCAGCGCGTCAATGTTCGTCCTCGTCGGGTCCGCCACGGTGGGGCCGCTGCTGGACGTCAACGACCTCGTCCTCCCGTTGCTCATCGGCGGACTGTGGTGCTTCCTGCACCGGCTGATCGTCACGTGGCTGCTGATACACAAGAGCGGGATGGCCCCCCTGGACGCTGCCCACCGGCTGCCGGTGGGGGCAGCGTTCGGCCGCGGCTGGGCGACGATGCTGCTGTTCGTCGTGGTGGCCATCCCGCTCGTCATCACCTCCGGTGCCGTCGCCGCGGCACTTTCGGACTGGAGCGGCGGGGACATCACCAAGTCCGTCAGCGTCATCGTCTGGATCCCGGTGGTCCTGATCATCACCGGTGCCTTCCTGGGCCGGAAGCAGCTGCCGGGCAGCGGCCGCGCTTGGTGGGCGCTGCTGCAGAACTCCGCCCCAAGATTCGGCGTCGTCGGGGTGACAGTGGTCTTCGCCTTTGCCGGAGCCAACGCCCTCGCCGCCACCGGGCTGCCCCAGCAGATGACCGCCCTGCTCAACCAGATGAACCTGCCGTTGTGGCTGCTCGCGATCCTGATCGGGCTGATCGTCATCGCCGTCGCCGCCCCGTTGTCTTCGACGGCGACAATGGCCGCCGTCGGAACCGTCGGCGTCGCCACGCTCGTTGCCGCGGGCGTCCCTGCGACCACCGCCGCCGTCGCCGTGCTCGTCTTTTCCTCCTGCGAAGCAGCGGTCCCGCCCGGAGGTGCGCCCCTGTATGTCGCCTGCGGCATTGCGGACGTCGATCCGGTCAAGACCTTCGCCCGCCTGCTCACGCACTACGCTCTGCCGCTGCTGGCCATCGGTGTGCTGATCGCCGTCGGCGTCCTGCCGATCTAAAGGAACCAAGACCATGCACCAGATCCGACGGGCCATCGAAGTCCTCTTCGTCCTGACACTCGCAGCGCTCCTCCTGGGAGGAGTGGTGTTCGTGACCGGCCAGGCCGTCTCCCTGATCGCAGGCCAAAGCAGCTGGCTGGAATTCTTCGACGAATCCGTCAAGCCTCCAATGTGCGCCGCGGCCTCCCTTTGTGCGATCGCGGGCTTTCTCCTCAGCTACAGGCACCACCAGAGCAAGGGGCAGCCGCAGAAAGCAAGGACGCGATGACGGCGCCGGCCGGGGACGCGGCCTACCCGACATTCGCCCAGCTCCTCGAAAGGGAGGGCAAGTTCGCAGGCACCTCATGGAGCCTGTTTCCCGAACCGGACCGCGGAACCCCCACCTTCATCACCCCGGACGCCGTCCTGGAAGCGACGAAGTGCATCAGAACCGGCGCGGTTTTCGGCCTGGACTATCCGGCCGACGCCTTCGATCCCGGAATGTCGCTCAAACGCCGGGCGCCCAGGCACACCATCTACTCCTCACACCCGGCCCACCGCGACGACTACCTGGACGGCTACTACCTCCAGGGATCCACGCAGATCGACGGGCTCAGGCACCGAAGGGCCGACGACATCGGCTTCTACAACGGCACGCCGGATGACCGAATCCGGGAAGGCACGCCCGACCTCGGCATCCAGCAATGGGCAGAGAACCCCATCGTCGGCAGGGGAGTGCTTGTGGACCTCGACGGATACCGCGCCGGCCATGGTGCTCCCATCGACCATGCAGGCGGTGAACCGCTCGGCCTCAACCTGATCCAGGCGGCAATCGAGGCCCGGTCGCTCAGCCTCCGGCCGGGCGACATCCTCATGCTCCACACGGGCTGGTGCGAATGGTTCCTCGCCCTCACGCCGGAGGAAAAACAACGGGGCCGCAGCAGCCGGCGGGCCAGCGGCGTCGCCCAGTCACAGGAGTTTGTCGCCTGGGCGTGGGACCACCGCCTCGCACTCCTCGCCGCCGACAACTTCGCCCTCGAATGCCTGCCCGCCGTGCCGGCAAGCCCCTTCCATCGCTCCGCCCCCAACGACCACGGCATGATGCACCAGCAGCTCCTCGCCAAGCTCGGCATGCCACTGGGCGAACTGTGGCGGCTCGGACCCCTCAGCCGGCACATGAAAACCACCGGCAACTGGGATGCCTTCATCAACATCAAACCGCTGAACATCACCGGCGGAACCGGGTCGCCCGCGAACGCCACCGCGCTGACCTGAACCCGGACCAGCGCGCAGTCCGGTCCCTCCGGAGCCCGTGAAAACCGGCCAGCACAGGTGCGGTATAGTTCACCCCACCGCCATGGAAACGGCGCGGAATCGCGGGCCGCGAAACCCGCACGCCACCTTTCGCGCCGCGGCGCCCACTGACACACAGGAAGACTGCAGCACATGACTCGACGGCGAGGGATGTCCCTTGCGGGGCAGTATCTCCGGCTGCAGCTGCTGATCGTGCTGGCCGTGCTGGTGGCCGTGGTGGCGATCTCGCTGGCACAGTCCGCGGCCGCGTTCGAACGGATCGAAGGCCGCCGCGCGCTGTCGGCAGCCGAAACGCTCGCGGCACACCCGGCCGTCCGCAGCCTGCTGGCAAATGCCGAGCCCGGAAGCGGGTCCGCGCTGCCCGCCGTCGCCGAATCCGTGCGGACAATCTCAGGCTCCTCGCACGTCGCCCTGGCCCGCGCCGACCGGACGGTGGTGACGTCCTCGGATCCTTCGCAGGAAGGCCGCGGGATGGAACTCGGCGACAGCGTCGTCATGACCGGGCGGGCCTGGACCGGCCTGGTGGATACCGGGGGTGCCGAAGCGCTCTCCGCCCACGTTCCCGTCCTGGACGACGGCGGCAAAATGGTGGGCATCGCCGCCGTCGGCCGGAACTTCCCGTCCGCACTGGAGCGCCTGGGCGATGCCGTGCCGAACCTGCTGACATACCTGGGCGTGGCGAGTGTCCTGGGGGTGGCCGGTTCACTGCTGCTCGCCCGGCGGGTCAAACGCCAGACGCTGGGCATGGAGCCGGACGAGATCACCGGGCTCGTCGAAAACCGGGAGGCGATGCTTCACGGGCTCAAGGAGGGCGTGGTGGCGTTGGATCCCCAGCAGCGGATCACCGTGGTCAACGACAGCGCCCGGCGCCTCCTCGGCCTTCCCGACGACTGCGTGGGGAAGGACCTCCGCAGCCTCGCCGTGCAGCCCGCGCTGAAGGAGGTCCTCACGCAGGACCAGCCCGGTCCGGACAGGCTGGTGCTGGTGGGCGAGAGCCTGGTGGTCTTGAACCGGATGCCCATGCGCTCGCACGGCCGCGTCATCGGGTCCGTGACCACTCTGCGTGACCGGACGGAACTGGCTTCCCTGGAGCGGGAACTGGGCACCACCCGGACAGCCACGGACACCCTCCGCGCCCAGGCGCACGAGTTCGCCAACCAGCTGCACACGATTTCCGGGCTGATCCAGATCGGCGAGTATGACGCCGTCGTGCAGTTCGTCAACGGCACCACGTCGAACCGCACCCGCCTCAATGACGAAGTCACCAGCAGGATCCAGGACCCGGCGCTGGCCGCCCTGCTCATCGCCAAATCGAGCCTTGCCACGGAGCGGGGTGTGTCACTCCAGCTGGCCGGCGAGTCCCGGCTGGGCCGGATTGATGAGGCGCTGTCCCGGGACTTGACCACCGTGGTGGGCAACCTCGTGGACAATGCGCTCGACGCCGTCACCAACTCCGCTGACGACGCCGAGGTGGAGGTGCTCATCGAGGAGGACGACGACGGCGGCGTGCGGGTTGTGGTGCGGGACTCCGGACCGGGTGTCCCGGCGGAGGTCATGGAAGACATCTTTCGTCAGGGGTTCAGCACGAAGAATTCGCCCGACGGCGGCCGCGGCTACGGCCTGGCGCTCGCCCGGGTGGTCTGCCAGCGCCGCGGCGGCCGGCTGACCGTGCACAACGACGGCGGCGCGGTGTTCACCGCAGAACTGTCCGGTGCGGGCCCGGTGCACGCCGAGAAATTACGCGACAAACGGATCAATGAGGGGAAGCAGCCATGATCAGCGTCCTGATCGTTGATGATGATTTCATGGTGGCCAAGGTCCACGCCGGGTTCATCCAGCGCACGCCGGGGTTCGGGGTCGTCGGCGTCGCCCATACCGGCGCGCAGGCGGTGCTGGAAACGCAGCGGCTGCAGCCCGACCTGGTGCTGCTGGACATCCATCTCCCCGATATCAACGGGCTGGACCTGATGCATCAGCTGCGGGAGGTGGCGCCCGAGCTCGACGTTTTGGTGATCAGCGCGGCCAGGGAGGTGGAGACGGTGCGCCGGGCCCTCCGCGGCGGAATCGTTCACTACCTGATCAAGCCGTTTTCCCAAACGGACCTCCAGGAGCGCCTGGAGCATTACCGGACCACCTATCAAAGCCTGGCTTCCTCCAAGGACGTGGCGGAACAGGCTGACGTCAACCGGGTCTTCGGGCTGGAGCGCAGCGACCGGCCGCTGCCCAAAGGCTGCAGCGCCGAGACGCTGCAACTCGTCGAGCGGGCGCTGCTCGCCTCCACGGGCGATCTTTCGGCCGCCGAACTGGCCGTCGTCGTCGGCACGTCGCGGGTGAGCGCGCGGCGTTACCTTGAGTACCTCAATGACGAAGGAATGGTGGACGTGACGCTTAAGTACGGCGTCGGACGCCCCGAACGCCGGTACGCCTGGAAACAGGCGTAAGGCCCTGGCGTAGTCCCGGCGGCTACCCTGCCCGGTTCGCCCTGGCTGTTTCGATGCCCTTCAGCGCGCCCGCGGTGACGTGGTCGACGTCGGCCGTTCCGTCCACCCGGACCAGGAGGCCGCGCTGGGCGTAGCGGGAGATGACGGGCTCGGTTTCCGTGCGGTAGAGCTGCAGGCGGTGCCGGATGACGCTTTCGGTGTCATCGCTGCGTCCTTCGGCCTGGGACCGCAACAGGAGCCGGCGGACGATCTCGTCGTCGTCCGCGGTGATTTCCAGGACAGTGTCCAGGCTGTCGCCCGTCTCCTGGAGTACGCCGTCCAGGTCCTCCATCTGGCTGACCGTCCGGGGGTAACCGTCCAGGAGGAAGCCGTTCTTTGTGTCCGGCTGCTGCAGCCGTTCGCGGACCATGGCCGTGGTGAGATGGTCCGGCACGAGGTCACCGGCGTCCAGGTATTTTTGGGCCTCGACACCCAGCGGCGTGCGGTTGGCCAGGTGCGTGCGGAACATGTCACCGGTGGAGATCTCCTCGATGCCCAGCTGTTCGCTGATGCGGTGGGCCTGGGTGCCTTTGCCCGATCCCGGAGGGCCGATGATCAGTAATCTCGTCATGCGCCTATCCGTTCTGCTTGTCCGTGCTGACGGTGGGGGGAGCGGCGGGTACGGTCATTCTCCCGCCGGGCAGCTCCTTCTGCAATGGATACAGAACCAGGGCCCCGCGAAGCAACGATAGATTCCAGATACAAATCCGAAACGTGGCGTCGACCACACGAAACACTGCTTGGCTACGCTGATGCCTACTCGGAACCCGTCGTCAGGACGGCGAATGGAAGGACACAGCCATGATGATCTGGAACAGCCTTACCCTCTTTCTTGACTCCCACCGCAATGACCGGCATGAATTTGGTGGCGCCGGCTCCGCATTTCCCAGCGGCCAGCTGACCTCGACTGCCTGGGCAGGCTGGTGGCACGACGAAGCCAAGCACGCTTAAGTGCCCGCGATGCGGCGGCCGTGATCGGCCTCGGCCGGGCTGAGTGTGCCAGCCTTGCCGGCGCGGAACTCCCATTGGGTGGTGATGCCGTCCGGGCCGGTGACGGAACCCGTGCGGAGCGCCCGATCGATCCTCCGGCGCACGTCGTTTTCGTGCTCCGGCTCCGTGGCGAAGACCACCCGGAGGAGGACCGTTTCGCCGTCCCGTAGGGCTTGGGTGTGGTGGGCGGCCAGCGGGCACGGTGGCCGGTGCTCCCAGCTGCCGCACAGTTCCAGCGTGATCGCCGCCCCGGGACCCTGCACGTCACCCTCGGGTCCCATCGCAACGGTGGCCTCATGTACGTAGGGTTCCCGCATGGCGTCTATTGTGCGGCGTCGAAGCCTGCGAGGAGCCGCCGGGACGCCGTCGCCATGTGCGAGCGCATCGTTTCCGTGACGGCGGCGGGGTCGTGAGCTTCCAGGGCTTTGAAGATCTCGCGGTGTTCCTTCAGGGCTGCCGCGGCGTGACCTTCATCTGTCAGTGCGCGGTCCACCCAGATGCGCAGCAGTGAGCGGATGCTTTGGAGCAATTCCCGGAGCACCTGATTGCCCGAACTGACCGCAATTTCACGGTGGAACGCGGCGTCCGCCTCCACGAAGGCAGCCAGGTCCTCGAGGTTGTCCTCCATGGTCTGGAGGTTGGCCCGCATGCGGCCGAGGGCGTCGTCACCAATGCGCTCCGCGGCCAGCTGGGCGGCCTGCACTTCCAGGCCGCTCCTGAGTTCCACGAGTTCGCGCGTCCGGGGTGCGCCCAGCATCAGGCCCCAGCTCAGTGTGCGGGGCAGCAGCTCGGAAATGCCGTCCCGAAGATAGGTTCCGGAGCCGGGGCGGACAATGACGATGCCCAGGATCTCCAGGGCAGCCAGGGCCTCGCGCACCGCGGACCGCCCGACCCCCAGGGAGGCCGCGAGCTGGCGTTCGGCCGGCAGTCTGGTCCCTACAGGGATGTCGCCGCTGGTGAAGAACGCCAGTAGGCGCTCCGCCACTTCGGAAACAACGGACCCCTGCTCCATCGAACCGAGGGCGGCACTGATCTTAGCCGTCGCGGCTGCGGAATTTTCGGACACCTCCAAAGCGTAGCAACCGTCTGGCGACTTTCCGGCTGGCAGGGCGTGAAAAGAAAAAATACGTCAACCGGTTGACCAATTTACCTGTCCCGCCCTATGGTTGATATCACACGCTTTAGCCGCTGCCGGTCCTCTGCCGGCGGACGCAGTGAGACCAGCCCCGCGCCTCCAGTGCAGGATGCGGCCGGGACATCAACATCTAGGAGTCAATGTGGACACCACACAATCGGTGGTCGAAAAATCCGCAATCAGGAAAGTGGCGGTCCGGCTGGTGCCGTTCGTCGCTTTGATGTTCTTCATCAACTACCTGGACCGGACGGCCATTTCCTTCGCAGGCCCCAACGGCATGAACACCGACCTTGCCCTTTCGGCAGCGCAGTTCGGCTTCGCATCCGGCGTCTTCTTCATCGGCTACATTCTGCTCGAGGTCCCCAGCAACCTGGCGTTGCACAAGTTTGGAGCCCGCCGCTGGCTGGCCCGCATCATGGTCAGCTGGGGCATCGTCTCCCTGCTGTTCACGTGGGTGGGCAATGTGGAGCAGCTCTACGTCCTGCGTTTCATCCTGGGCGTGGCCGAGGCCGGCTTCTTCCCCGGCGCCATCCTGTTCCTGAGCCTCTGGGTTCCGTCCCGGCACCGCAGCAAGATCCTTGCCCTGTTCTACTTGGCCCAGCCGCTGACCACCGTGATCGGTGCCCCGCTGGCCGGCCTCCTGATCCAGCAGGACGGACTCTTCGGACTCGCCGGTTGGCGCGTCATGTTCTTTGGCGTCGCCATCCCCGCCATCATCGTCGGCATCATCGCCTGGTTCTACCTTGCTGATTCCCCCGCGAAGGCCAAGTGGCTGACGCAGGAAGAGAAGACTTGGCTGACCGGCGCTTTGGAGACGGAAAAGAAGGAAACCGCTGCCAGCAACAAGCACGTCAGCGTCCGCACCGTCTTCGGCAACGGCCGCGTCTGGATGCTCTCCGCCATCTACTTCGGCTTCATCTACGGCCTTTACGCCCTCGGCTTCTTCCTGCCCACCATCATCGCTGGCTTCGAAGGCATCTACGGCACCAAGTTCGATGTGTTCCAGAAGGGCCTGATCACCGCGATCCCGTACCTGCCTGCAGCATTCGCCCTGTACTTCTGGTCGAAGGATGCCACCAAACGCGGCGTCAAGACCTGGCACATCGCCCTCCCGGCCCTCATCGGCGGGCTGAGCATCCCCCTGGCGCTGTTCGCCGGCTCGCCGGCCGCCACCATCGCCGTCATCACCATCACGGCCATGTCGATCTTCGCCGCACTGCCCAACTTCTGGACCGTGCCCACCCAGTTCCTCACGGGTGCAGCCGCCGCAGCGGGCATCGCGCTGATCAACACCATCGGCAACCTCGCCGGCTTCAGCGCCGGGTACGTCACCGGCTGGCTCAAGGACCTCACCGGCGGCTACACGGTACCGATGTTCGTCGTCGGCGGCTTCATGCTCCTGTCCGCCATCCTCATGGTGACGCTGAGCCGCTCCGGCAAGGTCAGCGAAGGCATCCCGGCCGAGGCCCTGGACCCCGCAGGGGCCGGGCACCACGCCGAGCCGTAACAGACCCGGGGGCGCCCTTCCCCCCGAGGGCGTCCCCGCTCCAACCCAGACCCCACCCGAACCGACTTCCCCTTAGTTAGGCCCAGGAGCTCCCATGACCCGCCTGTTCAATGAACCAGCAGCCTTCGCTGACGAGATGATCGAGGGCTTTGTTGCCTCCCATGGCCGCTGGGTGAAGCGCGTTTCCGGCGGCGTGGTCCGCAACACGCAGAGCACGCCGGATACGGTGGCGCTGGTGATCGGCGGCGGCTCCGGCCACTACCCGGCGTTCGCCGGCCTGGTGGGCCAGGGCCTGGCGCACGGCGCGGCGATGGGCAACCTTTTCGCCTCCCCCTCGGCGCAGCAGATCTACAACGTGGCGAAGGCCGCCAACAACGGCGGCGGCGTGCTGCTCGGCTACGGCAACTACGCCGGCGACGTCCTGCACTTCAACCAGGCCCAGGACCGCCTCCGCAAGGACGGCATCGACTGCCGCAGCATCGCCGTCACCGACGACGTCTCCTCCGCGCCGCTCGCCGAACGCACCAAACGCCGCGGCATCGCCGGCGACCTCACCGTCTTCAAGGTGGCCGCCGCAGCCGCCGAAGCGGGCTACTCGATGGACGCGACCGTGGAAATCGCCGAGCGTGCCAACGACCGCACCCGTTCCTTCGGCGTGGCGTTCAGCGGCTGCACCCTTCCCGGCGCGGTCCATCCGCTGTTCTCCGTCCCCGAGGGCCGGATGGCCGTCGGAATGGGCATCCACGGTGAACCGGGCATTGACGAAACAGAGATCCCGACGGCGGATCAGCTCGCCGAGCTGCTGGTCGCCAAGCTCCTCACCGAAATCCCCGAGGGCCTGAAAGCGGACGGCGCCCGCGTGGTGCCTATCCTGAACGGCCTGGGCAGCGTTAAGTACGAAGAGCTCTTCGTCGTCTACCGCCGCGTCGCCCAGCTCCTGGCCGAAGCCGGCCTGGTAGCCGTGGACCCGCAGGTGGGTGAACTCGTGACCAGCTTCGACATGGCCGGCACCTCCCTGACCCTGTTCTGGCTCGACGACGAACTCGAGTTCCTCTGGAACGCTCCCGCTGACGCCCCGGCCTTCCGCCGCGGCGCCGTCACCGCGGCGGCACTGGAAGCCGGCGATGGCAGTGAGCTGGCCGACGTCGAGCTTTCCATCCCCGACGCCACGGCGGAGTCCCGCGCCGGCGCCGTCCGGGTCCTCGCCGCGCTCGGCGCCGCGAAGGACGTGGTGGACGCCAACGCCGACGAACTGGGCCGGATCGATGCGGTTGCCGGGGACGGTGACCACGGCATCGGCATGGAACGCGGCGTCCGCGCCGCCGTCGACGCCGCACGCAACGCTGTGGCCCGCGGCGCCGGAGCCGGCACCACACTGCACTTCGCCGCGGACGCCTGGGCCGACAAGGCCGGCGGCACCTCCGGTGCGCTGTGGGGCATGGCCCTGCGGGCCGTCGGAGACGCCGTCGGGGACAGCAACGCGACCGACGGCGGCGCAGTCGCCGCCGGAGTGGCCGGCGCTGCGGCCGCGATCATGGACTTCGGCAAGGCCAAGCCCGGGGACAAGACCCTGGTGGACGTCCTGGTCCCGTTCCGCGACGCCCTCGCCGCCGGCGTGGACGCCGGGCAGTCCCTCACCGACGCCTGGGGCGCCGCCGCCACCGTGGCGCAGCAGGCCGCCGAGGACACTGCGCAGCTGCTGCCCCTCATGGGCCGCGCCCGGCCGCACGCCGAGAAGAGCCTCGGCACCCCCGACGCCGGCGCGGTGTCCATGGCGCTGATCGTCCGAGCAATCCATAACACCTTCGCCGAGGCGAAAGCTGCAGAAACAACCATCAAGGAGAACGCATGAGCGCCAAACTGCGCCTGGTCATCGGAGCCGACGACGCCGGCTTCGAGTACAAGGAAGCCCTGAAGGCTGACCTGGAGGCCTCCGAGCTGGTCGAATCCGTGACCGACGTCGGTGTCGACGCCACCAGCCACACGCCCTACCCGTCCGTGGCCATCGCCGCCGCCGAGCTGATCGCCGCCGGCAAGGCCGACCGCGCACTGCTGGTCTGCGGCACCGGGCTCGGCGTCGCCATCGCCGCGAACAAGGTCCCCGGCGTCCGCGCCGTCACCGCGCACGACTCCTTCTCCGTGGAACGCTCCGTGCTGAGCAACAACGCCCAGGTCCTCACCTTCGGCCAGCGCGTCGTCGGCCTGGAACTGGCCCGCCGGCTCGCCCGCGAATGGCTCACCTACACCTTTGACGAAAGCTCCGCCTCGGCCGAGAAAGTCACCCTGATTAAGGACTACGAAGGTGTCACTTCCTGCTAACCGCCCCACCGGCACCGCCGCTGGCACAGTCGCGGGCACAGCCTCAGGCGCAACCGGCGCGAAGGCCATCATCGGCGTCAGCCTGAAGATGTACTTCGGCTACGAACGCAGCCTCGACTACTGCCGCGAGGTGGCGACCATCGCGCTGGCCCATCCTGCGGTGCAGAGCGGCGACATTGAACTGTTCGTCCTGCCCATACTTCCGGCCCTGCCCGAAGCGTCGCGGATTCTCGGCGCTGCCGGGGCAGCGGCCGGCGCCCAGGACATTTTCTGGGAGGACGAAGGAGCCTTTACCGGCGAGGTTGGCGGCAAGACCGTGGCGGAACTCGGCGGCAGGTATGCGGAGATCGGCCACGCCGAACGCCGCCGGATCTTCGGCGAGGACGACAGGGTCATCGGTCTCAAGACCGCCGCGGCCTACCGCAACGGCCTCAACCCCGTCCTGTGCGTCGGCGAGCTGCAGCAGGGCTCGGTGGAAGAAGCCATCGCCCGCTGCACCGCCGAGATCGATGCCGCGCTAAACCGGGCACAGTCTCTGGGACCCGCCGCCCGGACCATCGTGGCCTACGAGCCGCAGTGGGCCATCGGCGCCCCGGAACCCGCCACGCCGGATTACATCAGCGCCGTCATCGCCGGACTGGACGCGCACCTGCGCGCCCTGCCGGGCCAGGCGGACAGCCGGGTCATCTACGGCGGCAGCGCCGGCCCCGGCCTGATCAGCCAACTGGACTCCGCCGTCGCCGGCCTGTTCCTGGGCAGGTTCGCGCACAACCCGGCGGCGCTGCGGGACATCCTGGACGAGACGGCCGAACGGCTGGGCCTGCTCTCCCCGGTGGGAGGAAGGGCATGAGTTCAACTATCGGACTCAGCAGCTACGCGTTCTTCTGGCAGCTCTCTGACAAGGTCACCGAACCGCTCTCCATCCACCAGGCCCTGGAAAAGACCGCGGCGCTGGGCGTGGAGCTGTTCCAGATCTGCGACTACGCGCCGCTGGAAGCCATGACCGACGCCGAACTGGAATCCGTGCGGGCCACGGCGGACCGCCTGGGCATCGCGCTCGAGCTGGGCACCAAGGGCATCCGGCCGGAGCACCTGCGGAAGTTCCTGCACATCGCAGGCATCCTGGGCGCGCCGCTGCTGCGGACCATGTTCAACGTTCCCGGGCACACGCCCACTGCCGAGGAAGCCGTGGCCATCTTCAAGGAAGTGCTGCCGGAGTTCGAGGCGGCCAGAGTGAAGATCGCCGTGGAAACGTATGAACAGGTCCCCACGTCCCGGATCCTGGAGGTCATCCGCGGCGTGGACAGTCCCTACCTGGGGATCTGCAGCGACCCCGCCAACACCGTGGCGGCGCTGGAGCCGCCCCGCGAGGTGATTGACGCCGTCGCGCCGTATGTCCTGAACATGCACATCAAAGACTTTGCGTTCAGCCGCAAGGAGGGGTGGGTCGGGTTCACATACTCCGGCGCACCGCTCGGCGAAGGCCTTCTCGACTATGACTACATGGCCGGAAAGTTTCAGCCCAAAGAAAGAAACATCAACCAGATCGTCGAACACTGGCTGCCGTGGCAGGACTCCGAGGCGGACACCGTCCGCCTCGAAAACCAGTGGACCCAGCAGAGCCTCGATTTCCTAAGGAGCAAATGAAATGTCAGCAGTAAACTTGACCGTCGCCGTCATCGGAGCCGGAGGCAAAATGGGGCTGCGTGTTTCAGCCAACCTCCAGAAGAGCGCGCACACCGTTTTCTACAGCGAGAACTCACCCGCCGGCCAGGACCGTGTCCGTGCCGAAGGACGCGAGATCAGCAGCACCGAGGACGCCATCAAGGACGCCGACGTCGTGATCCTCGCCGTCCCGGACACCGTCCTGGGCGTCGTTTCCCAGGGTGTGGTGCCGCAGATGAAGTCCGGCGCCATCCTGCTCACCCTGGACCCGGCCGCCGCCTACGCCGGCCTGCTGGCCAAGCGTGACGACGTGGTCCAGGCCGTGGCGCACCCCTGCCACCCGTCCGTGTTCCTTGAACGCACCACCAAGGAAGAATGGGCCGACACCTTCGGCGGCCAAGGCGCCCCGCAGAACGTGGTCGCCGCGATCGACGAGAACACCCAGGCAGCAACCCGCGATTCGGCCGAGGCCGTCATCCGCACCATCTACGCCCCCGTGATCGACGTCCACTGGGTCACCGTCAAGCAGCTCGCCATCCTCGAGCCCACCCTCGTGGAGACCGTGGCCTGCATGATCGGCACCCTGCTCAACGAAGCCCTGCACGAGACGGTCAACACCTGCGGCGTTCCGGAGGAAGCCGCCAAGGCCATGCTGTTCGGCCACGTGCAGATCGCCCTGACCAACGCCCTGCGCGGTTCCAACCCGTTCTCCGAGGCCTGCGAAATCGCCATCCAGTACGGCAAGGACACCATCATCAAGGACGACTGGAAGAAGATCTTCGACGACTCCGAACTGGACGGCGTCATCGCCAAGATGCTCAAGCTCGACGCCGTCAAGCACTAAGCAGCGTCCCGGGGGGCGGCCCGCGCCGCGGATGAAGCCCCGAGGGCTGCGCCAGCTGACCTGCGCCCGCTGCCACAGATGTGAGCGGGCGCAGCCCGGGCCCCACCCAGCCCGGACGACGAGGGGAGACGCACCCTGGTGCCTCTGCGGCGCCCTCGTCCTCGCGGGGCGGGCGGTGGCCGGCGCCGTCATCGGGACGGGCTTCGCCCAAATCTGCGTCGCCGTCCTCGGTCCCGTACAGCCCGCGGTGTACACGGTCTTCGGGATCGTCGGCATCGCCGCCCTGGCCTCCGCACTGAAGACACCCCGCCTGGGCGACACAACCACGTAGGCGGCGTGCGCCGCGCCACAGCGGTGAGGGGACCCTGCTGGGTACAGTGTGCAGGTGAAGATTGCCCTGGCCCCTGACGGCGCAGAGCTGGTGTGGGTCGATGACGGCGAGGGGGAGCCCTTGCTCCTGATCGCCGGCCAGGCAACAGGCATGGCCGGGTGGGGGCCTACCGCCCAGGCCCTGGCACATCATTTCCGTGTCATCCGCTATGACCAGCGGGGGATCGGCGGCAGCGGCCAAGGCAGCGCCGACCGCTCTCGATCATCCGGAGACCATCGGATGGATCCGCCAGTTCATCGCCGCCAAAGCGCGCCGTGTGCCGATTGATTGAACAGCCAGCCCAACACCTGGCCCCTACACGGTCGCGTCGGTCCTGCGTGCCAAGTGCTCAACGATCCGGGCAGCGGTGGCTTCAACGCCTCCCTCTGAGGTCAGCATCACGCCGGTTTCGTCCGCTTCGAGCGGCTCGAGGGTCTCGAGTTGTGAGGTGAGGAGCGAAGCCGGCATGAAATGCCCCGGACGTGCGGTCAGGCGATGATGCAGCACGGACGGGTCGACGCTCAGCAGGACGAATGTGGTTGACGGTTCGATGTCGCGGATAGCGTCCCTGTAGGCGCGTTTGAGCGCCGAACAGGCGACGACGGTTCCCTCCGGCCGCCCGGTGGAGAGCTCCGCGCCGACGAGCTTGAGCCACGGCCACCGGTCTTCGTCGGTCAACGGGGTGCCCGCCGCCATCTTCGCCACGTTCGCCGGAGGGTGCAGGGAGTCGGCGTCCGTGAAGACCGCCCCGATGCGGGCGGCAAGCGCTTCGCCGACAGTCGATTTTCCGGCTCCGGACACGCCCATAACCACCACCGGACCTCGCATCAGAGCGTTCCCTGGTGCGGGGTCCCCGCGGCGATGGGTTCGAGCCGGATGACTTCAACCGGCTTTTTCAGCAACCCGTCGAGGGAGGCGTTGAGGCGCTTGACCGCATCTCCCTCGCCGTGCGCGTCCAGCAGTTCCGCGGTCTCCCATTTTTCGATCATGAAGATCTCGCCCGTGGGTGCTTCGTGGATGGCGTACAGGAGGCATCCCGGTTCCTGGTGTACTTCGGTGATGGCGGGGGACAGTGCGGCGACGACCTGGTCGAACGCGCCGTCTTTGGGGGTGAACGCTGCCGTGACGATGATGGGCATTGGTGTCATTTCCTTGTCTGTGAAGGGCAAGCGGAAGGAGGAATGGGCGCGGACCGGCGGAGCGAACTCCGTCGGTCCGCGGCAGTCCTCAGGGATGGAGTCAGGCGGATGGGGGGGCGTTGGCTAGCCGAGCGAGGACAGCATGCCGGCCGCTGAGATTTCCTTGGCCGGAGCAAGGTTCAGGCCGGTCTCGCTGTCGAAGTAGCTTGCAAGCCTGTCCTGGAGTTTCACCGTGCAGGGATCCCCGACCATCAGGCGGGTCTGGCCCGCTTGGCGGATCCAGATCAGTTCGTCCTGGTTGAGTTCCCAGAGTTTCAGTCCGAGGTCCTGGCCGGGCTGGACGCCGATCAGGGTGTCCGCGCCGAGGTCTTCGATTCTGCGCACGGTTGCCGGCAGTCCGTCCTCGCTGGTGTCGCCCGAGAGGCTAAGGTGCTCGGGCCGCAGCCCCAGCGTGACCGCACCATTCCCGATCCGGACTCCTTCGGGCGCCGGGAGGCGCAGCCCGCCGACCGTGGGGAGCCCCTCGGTGACGGTCGCGTTCATGAGGTTCATGGGCGGGCTGCCGATGAAGCGGGCCACGTAGGTGTTGGCCGGCCGTTCGTAGATCTCCTGGGGCGTGGCGTGCTGCTGCACGATGCCGTTGTGGAGGATCACGATTTGCGTGGCCATGGTCATCGCTTCGACCTGGTCATGGGTGACGTAGATGAACGTCTTGCCGGTCAGCCGGTGGAGCCTGACTATTTCGCCCCGGAGTTCCGCGCGCAGCTTGGCATCGAGGTTGGACAGCGGTTCGTCCAGCAGGAACATCGAAGGGTTACGGATCAGGGCGCGTGCCAGGGCCACACGCTGGCGCTGGCCGCCGGAGAGTCCTCCGGGCTTACGGTTCGCGTACTCGTCCAATTCCAGCATTGAGGAGACGTCGGCGACCTGCTTGACGACGTCCTTGGACGACCCGAAGATCCGGCGTGCAAAGGTGCTGATGCCGGGGATGTGGTGCCAGGCCTTGAACCTGTCCAGAGCCAACGGGAACGCGATGTTTTCGCGGACCGTCAGGTGCGGATAGAGCGCGTAGGACTGGAACACGAAGGCGACGTCGCGTTCGCGCGGGCTTTGACGGTTCACGCGCAGGTTGTCGAAAATGACGTCGCCTGCGCTGGCATCCGTGAGCCCGGCAATAATGCGCAGCAGGGTCGACTTTCCGGACCCCGACGCGCCGAGCAGGACGAGGAACTCGCCGTTGTCGACGTCGGCGCTGAAGTCGTGGATGACCCGGGTGTCTCCGAAGCGCTTGCTGATGTTGCGTAGTGAGAGCTTTGCCATGATCAACCTTTGACTGAGCCGGCCGTGAGGCCCGAGACGATGCGACGCTGGACAAGAAGGAAGAAGATCAACGCCGGCAGGGTGAACAGCAGGGCTGCGGCCATGACGGAGTTCAGTGAGGTCAGGTACTGGCCGACGAACGAGGCCAGTCCCACCGACGCCGGCCACAGGTCGCGTTCGGCGATGAACGTCTTGGCCAGGAGGAACTCGTTCCAGCCGTCGAAGAAGTTGATGACGGCGGCGGCCGCGATGCTGGGAAGGATCAGCGGGGTGAGCACCAGCGACAGGATGGTGACGCGGGGGCAGCCGTCCACTGCGGCGGCCTCTTCGATTTCGTAGGGAATCGCATCGATGGCTCCCTTGATGATCCAGACGCTCACGGGCATCGTGAACGCAACGTTGGCGAGGATCAGGCCGCCCATGCCGTTGAGCAGGCCGAGTGAGGCGAAAAGCGCGTAGATGGGGACCACGAGCAGTGCTTCGGGCAGCATCTGGGTGGCGAAGAGCAGGAACCCCGCAGCGCCTTTGCCGTGGAACTTGAATCGGGACAGGGCGTAGCCGGCCAAGACCGCGAAGATGAGGGACAGCAGGGTGGTTCCGCCGGCAATGACCATGGAGTTGGTCAGCCATTTGAAGATCGGGACGCTACCGATGACGTCGCCGAAGTCCGCAAGCCGCTCCCAGTGCGGCCACCAGCCCTGGGCCTGGCCGTACAGTTCGGAGTCCTGGCTCAGCGCCGTGTTCAGCATCCAGTAGAGCGGGAAGCCGGAGAACAGGACCAGGGCGGCCAGCATGATGAAACGGACCGGCTTGCTGAAGTTCCGGTTGCCCGGTGCCTTCAGACGCCGCTTGTGAGGGGCTGTCCGGGCGATAGGTGGTGCTTCTTGCGTGGTCATTGTTCTAGGCCTCCTTGGCGGCGTTGCGCCGTTCCATCATGAAGTAGACAACCGTGACGAGCAGGGACAGAACCAGGCCGAGGGCGCCGATCGCTGCTGCGCGGCCCAGTTCCTGGTTGCTGAAGGCCTGCCGGTAGACGTTGACGACGAGGGTGTTGGTGGTGTCTACGGGGCCGCCACCGGTCAGGAGATAGATGATCTCGAAACGGCGGATGGACCAGATCGTCATGAGGAGGGTGACTACCCGGACTGTCGGGGCGATATGTGGCCAGGTGACGGCCTTGAAGGTTTCCAGTGCACCGGCGCCGTCCATGCGGGTGGCCTCGTAAAGTTCGCTCGGGATCGACTGCAGTGAGGCAAGAACCACGAGCATGACGAGGGGCATGACCTTCCAGACGGAGGTCAGGACCACAGCGGCCATGCCGAATTTCGGATCAACCAGCCAGCCCTGCTGGCCGACTCCGAGCACTCCGACGACTTCGTTGAGGACGCCGTCGGAGCGGTTGAAGATCCAGCTGAAGATCAGGGCGGTCGCCACCGTGGGGACGGCCCACGGGAACGTGATGATGGCCCGGACAATGGTCCGTCCCTTGAAGGCCTGGTTGAGGAGCAGGGCTGATCCTGCGCCGATGGCAACGGCGAAGATGACGGTCGCCGCCGTGTACAGGATGGTGGCCCCGAGCGAGTTGTAGAACTGGGGGCTGCTGAGCAGGCGGGAGTAGTTCTCCAGCCCCACGCCGGTGCCGCCGTCGGGCCGTACCAGCGGGGTCTTGGTGAAACTGAGCTGAATGCCCTGCACCACCGGGATGATCATGAAGATGATCAGGTAAATAACCGCGGGGCCGATGTAGATATACGGGGAGATCCGCTGCCACATGTGGTGCCTGGAGGGAGCATCCTGTATCTGGTTCTGTGCCACGGCGGGCGGGGAGATCGAAGTTCGGAGCGACATTGCCCGGATCCTTTGCTTTGGTCCACTCAGCCAAGCAGCTGAGTTACTTGTTTCTGTGCGGTGGAGAGTGCCGCAGCGGCGTCACCGCCGTCCACCAGGTAGCGTTCCACCTGGGTCATCACTTCCCGCATGATGGCCTTGGTCTGAGCTTCGTAGCCCCTGATGAGGGGGCTGCGCGACTCCGAAGCCAGGTCGATGAAGGCCTTGGCCCACGGGTTGGCCGCGGCGTAGTCCGGTGCCAGGGGGACGTCGGTGGCCAGCGTGGACGGGCCCATGGCCTTTCGGAGTGCTGCCTGCCCGGCGTCCGACCCCACCCAGCCGACAAAATCGACGGCCAGGTTCTTGTTCTTGCCGTAACCGTTGACGGCCAGCACGATCTCCTGGTGCGCGGACGGCTGGGGGAGCGGGATACGGTCGGCAAAACCGATGTCGGCCGACTTCAGGGTCTTGGAGGACCGCAGGATACCGGCCACCGTGGAGGAGACGTCGATCATCATGCCGAGCCGTCCCTCGCGGAACTTGGTGCGCATCGTTGATGCGTCGTCACCGATGGGCATGGCGCCCGAGCGGTAGATTTCCCCGAATGCCTCGACGCCGGCAATGTTCTCCGCCGAGTCGATGGTTGGCCGGGTGCCGTCCGACCAGGATCCGCCGTGCCCGTAGGTCCATACATCGAAGTCCATGAACCAGGAATCGAATTCCGTCATCTGATGGCGGACGCCGAACCCGTCCAGGCCCGTCGCGGAACGGATCTGGGTTGCAGCCGAGATGAGCTCCGGAACGTTGGTGGGCGGGGTGACGTTGGCCTTCTCCAGGATGTTGCGGTTCCAGAAGAAGTTCCAGTTCAGCCGCTCCCACGTGATCCCGTACTGCACCCCGTTGACCAGCCCGGACTTGTTCGTATGGTTGAACGGCCTGCCCTTGTGGGAGGAGATGACGGAGGTGAGCGGGGCCAGGATGCCTGCCGCGGCCAGCGGGTAGAAGTTGACGTCCTGCACGACGAAGACGTCCGGGCCTCCCTTGCCGCCAAGCTCGGTGTTGAGCTTGTCCGCGAAGGAAAGGAACGGTGTGGTGCTTTGGGCCAGGCTGGCGGAGGGATTCGCTGCCTTGTAGGCCTGAATGGCCTGCCACATGGCCTCGCCGCGGCCCGGTTCGAGCCACTGCCAGCTGCCGAACTTCAGTGTGCCGCCGGCCGACGCCGCCCGGTTGGGGTCGATGCCCGGGGTGGCCCCGCAGCCGGCGAGCAGCATGCTCGCTGCGGCGGCTCCCAGGAATGTACGCCGGTCGATCATGGCGCGGGCACCACTTCGAGTGCGAGGGCCTCCGTCTCACGCCGCAGCTTCAGGGCTTCTTCCAGGGAGGTATCGATTTCGACGTCGTCCCAGCCGACGATGCCGCCCTCGGGTACATCGTTGACGAGCTTGACGTGGTGGGCCATGGCGACGGGAAGAGCCCGGTCGCGGACCGACTTTTCAGCGGAGATCAGTTTGCCCCAGACCGTGAAGCCGCCCTCGCCGTCGAGAATTTCCCCGGCGCGCAGGTCCTTCTTGGCGCAGGCAACGACGTCGGCGTGGAAGCCTTCCGGCGCGCCGGTGGCGACACCGCGAAGTACGGCGTTGGCGATGGAGACGTTGAGCTCCAGCCCGACGTAGTGGTAGGGGCGGTACAGGGCCGCGTACTGGCCGGTGGGGTCCGGGTGCCAGGGGTATTCCTGGAAGCAGCCCGAAACATAGTCATTGGTGGCCTTGACGACGACGAACACGCCTTCCTGGGTGTTGTGGGGGATCCAGTCGCCCTCACGCGTCACGCTGGACATGACGTCGACGCTTCCGGCGTTGGCGAGCACGCCGCCGTCAGCGGCGGGACGGCAGATCGTGGCGATCTCTTCCACGTCGCCGGGGGTGAAGGTCAGTCCTTCATCGGATGGGCGCAGGCCCGCAGCGTTGGCAACGGCCGCCATCTCGATGGCGGCTTTGGTGCCGTCACGGAAGGAGGTGTGCATGTAGGGGTTGAGCTGGCCGGAGTCCGTCAGTTCCTTCGAGAATTCCCAGTTCTCCCAAACGTTGTCCGGGTTCATCTGGTGGTAGTGCGAGAGGTACTTGGCGCCCTTGCCGGCACAGACGACGTCGAAGCCCGAGGTCCGTGCCCAGTCCACCAGCTCCCAGATCAGGGCCGGCTGGTCACCGTAGGCCAGTGAGTACACAAGGCCGGCTTCCTGGGCGCGCTTGGCCAGCGCCGGTCCGGCGAGGGCATCTGCCTCAACGGTCACCATGATGATGTGTTTGCCGGTCTCGATGGCGCGGAGTGCGTGGTTGATCCCGACGATGGGGTTGCCGGTGGCCTCGACGATGACGTCAAGGTCAGCGTCGAACAGTACGGACGCGTCGGTCACGACGGTGGTGGCTCGCGTGGAGATAGCCGTCTCGATGTCTTCAACGAAGGCTTCCTCAGGCCAGTCGACAAGCTTGAGCGCGCCCTTGGCCCGTTCTGCGTTGATGTCGGCAATAGCTACGACATGGATCCCGGGGATGTTGCGGGCCTGCGCCAGGTACATGGTGCCGAACCGGCCGGCGCCGATGAGCCCCACCCGGATGGGATTGCCTTCGGCCTCGCGTTGGGTCAGGAGTTTGTGCAGATTCATGGCTACCTTTCGTGGATACGGCGCTGTCCCGGATTGGATGCGAACCGACGGCGTTGCCGTTGCAAGCCGTGTGCTTGGGGGCCCACCGTTCCCGAACCCGGCCTGGGCGCTCTCTCCTTCGAGAATGTGCCGCGACGGCCTGGGGATCGGGTCTGGGTAAACAGAGTGGAACCGGTTACACTTTTATGTCATAGGGCTTGGGGTGAGGTCAATACCCTAGGCTGAAAAAGTTCCCAGATGTCTCGGGGACGCTAAGCAGAACGAGGAGTAAGCGTGCAAAAGCAACCGACGATCCGTGACGTTGCCCATGCGGCAGGGGTGTCCGTCGCGGTCGTTTCCCGCGTCCTCAATCCGGGCTCCGGCCCTGTAGCGGCAGCGACGCGCGGCCGGGTGAACGATGTGATGCAGACCCTCGGATACCACCCGCGGACTGCCGCCCGGGAGCTGAAGCACGGGCCCGCCACCACCCTAGGCCTCCTGCTCGCCGATGTCTCCAACCCGTTTTTTGCCCGGCTGGCCGACCATGTGGTGCAGGAAGCGCATGCCCGTGGAATCCAGGTGCTGCTCATGACCACGCAGGAGGATGACCGGCTGGAGTCGGAGCGCCTGTCCACGCTCATCGAGCGCCGGGTCAGCGGGATCATCGCGACTCCGACCGGGAACAACCTGGAAATCTGGAAAAAGCTCCAGGACATGGGCGCCGATGTGGTCTTCGTGGACCGTTCGATCCCCTCGCTGCCGGAGGTCGACGTCGTAAGCATCAACAACACGGAGTCGGCACGGGCCGCTACCGCCCTGTTGGCCGCGCACGGTCACCGCCGCATCGGAATCATCTCGGGGCCGGCCTCGTCCACCACCGGGCGCGACCGGATTGCGGGCCACCGTCAAGCCCTTGAGGCGGCAGGCCTGGACCAGGATGACCTCCTCATCCGGTCGGCGGCGTTCCGCGGGGCGGCCGGCGGGGATGCAGTCACGGCGTTGCTGAGCCTGGAGCATCCCCCCACGGCCCTCGTGGTGGCTAACACCGCTCAGGTGACGACGGTGCTGCGCCGCCTGGCGCACGCCGGAGTTTCAATACCGGACGAACTGTCGGTGATCGTGTTCGAGGATTCCCCCTGGACTGAACTCATGACGCCGCCGCTGACCATTGTCCGGCAGCCCATCGACCTGCTCGCCCGGCACTCCGTGCAGCTTGCCCTCTCCAACGCGAGCGGACAGACATCGGGAAAGCCGACGACGATCCGGGTTGAGGCCGAGCTCATTGAGCGGTCCAGCGTCGCGCGGCCTGGGTCCAAATAGCCGCAGCTCGTTTACAGCCGACCCGACGGCATGGTACAAAAGTAAACCGGTTCCACGACCTGTTTACGCGAACCACCGGCCGGGCCTGCGTTGCGAAGCGACTCGCGGCCGGAGCGCCCCAAAAGCAAAGGACCTTCATGATGGAAACCGCCCGACCCTCGCTCGCGCTTCTGGGACTGGGGCCCATGGGTGAGCCCATGGCACGCCGGCTGCTGGAGTTCCATGACGGCCTCGTCGTCTGGAACCGGACGTCGTCCAAGGCGCAGCCCTTGGTCGCGCTGGGTGCCCTCGCCGCTTCCTCGCCGGCCGACGCCGCGTCCGACATTGTTCTCACGGTCTTGCCGGACCTCGGCCAGGTCGAGTCGCTGCTGCCGGGTCCTGACGGGTTGCTGGCAGGGTGGGCCGCCAAGGGCACCGCCAAGCCGATCCTGGTGGTCCACGGGACGGTTTCCCCGATCGCCGTGGCGGCCTTCGGGGAGAAGATGCTCCATGAGCACGGGGTCCGGGTCCTTGACGCGCCCGTCAGCGGAGGCACCGTAGGGGCTGAAAACGGATCGCTCAGCATCATGGTGGGAGGCGACGAGGAGGCTGCGCGGTCCATCAGCCCCGTCCTTTCCGCCATGGGTAGTACCATCCGGTACATGGGCCCCGGCGGCTCGGGCGCCCTGGCCAAGGCCTGCAACCAGATTGTCGTGGCTGCCACCGTCACGGCCGTTTCCGAGGCGATGCTCCTGGCCCGCAGCGGGGGCCTGGACCTGTCGGTGATGCTTGAGCTGCTACGCGGCGGACTTGCTGATTCCGAGGTCCTTCGCCAGAAGGGCCACCGCTGGCTGAGCGATGACTTCTCCGGAGGCGGCAGCGCAAAGAACCAGCTCAAAGACCTCGGGTTCATCTTGGACGCCGCTTCCGCCGGAGGTCTTGAGCTTCCACTTAGCAGCAGCGTGACCCGACTGTTCGGTGAGATGGTGGACCGCGGCGACGGCGCCCTCGATCACACGGGAATCCAGCGCACTCTCGCGCTCCGCTCCGCCCGCACCGCCGCACTCTGACCAGTCAGGCGGACCTGCCCATCCGTTTCCTTGCCATCGCCGCGAAGTAGCCGGCCGTCACTTCCAACGTGGTGCCGCGGCCGCTCAACACGAGCGCGAGGCGGCGTCCGGCGAAAAGAATCATCCGGCACGGCCCGGGGTACACAGTTGCCGGTTCCCATGTGACTTGAACCGGCCCCTGATTTCGGCCACAGCGCTCCGCTCATCCGGCGCGAGCGCATCCTGTCCCGGGGCTTCCCGCGGAACCACAGTCCGGTCAGCATGATGTGGCGCTGCACGCCCTCCCGGCCGTAACAGTCCGGGAGGGCGGCGGGCTTATGCAAACGAATGGATTTTTGGCTGTGTTAAGCGCTTTGTTGCGGCTGCGGGCGGTGTTTCTTCTCACCGCCGGCACCCTTGCGGCCATCCTTGGCGCGTCAATAGCGTGGATCGGGAACCTTCGAACGAGCCAAGGACTGATATGCCCGCCCCAGCCGCCACGGACCCCGACACCCTCCCCACGACGAACAGCCGGCCCCCGCTCCTGACACTCCTGAAATCCGGACTTCGCTGGGATCTTCCGGCATCCCTCGTGGTCTTCCTTGTTGCCGTTCCGCTGTCTCTCGGCATCGCTGCGGCGTCGGGCGCCCCGGTGATGGCCGGCCTGATCGCAGCGGCGGTCGGCGGGATCGTGGCCGGCAGCCTCGGCGGTTCGCCACTGCAGGTCAGCGGCCCCGCCGCGGGCCTGACGGTCATCGTCGCCGGACTGATCGAGCAGTTCGGCTGGCCAGCCACCTGTGCCATCACCGTGGCCGCCGGCGTCCTGCAGGCGCTCCTGGGCCTGGCCCGGGTGGGACGCGTGGCGCTGGCCATCGCGCCCGTCGTCGTCCATGCCATGCTGGCCGGAATCGGCATCATCATCGTCCTGCAGCAGTTGCACGTGATACTCGGCGCCGAGGCGGGCGAGGCGGCATGGCAGAACGTCACGTCGCTTCCGGCAAGCGTGGCCGTCCTCGACCCGCAGGCGGCGTTTCTCGGCGCCGTCGTCATCGCGCTGCTGCTCGCGTGGAAGCACATGCCGGCGCCCGTCCGCCGCGTCCCCGGCCCGCTGGTGGCAGTGATCGCCGGCACCGCGCTTTCGCTGCCGTTCAATTCCGACGTCGACCGGATCACCTTCGACGGTTCCCTCCTGGACGCGTTGTCCATCCCGCATGTTCCGCAAGGGGAGTGGGGCGCCGTCGTCGTGGGTGTTATCACCATCGCGCTGGTGGCCAGCGTCGAGTCACTGCTCTCTGCCGTCGCCGTGGACAGGATGCATCACGGCAAACGAACGGACTTCAACCGTGAACTCCTCGGCCAGGGGGCCGCCAACGTGACGTCCGGCATGCTGGGCGGCCTTCCCATCACCGGGGTGATCGTGCGCAGCGCAACCAACCTCGAGGCCGGGGCGCGAACCCGCAAGTCCGCCGTGCTCCACGGAATTTGGGTCCTGGTGTTTTCGCTTCTTCTGGCCGGGCTCATCCAGCTGATTCCGCAGGCCGTGCTGGCGGGACTGCTGATCATTATCGGCGCGCGGCTGGTGAAGGTGGCCGACTTCCAAACCGCCCGGCTGACGGGGGACATGACGGTGTATGCCCTGACTCTTTTCACGGTGGTGTTCGTCAACCTCCTGGCGGGGGTGCTGACCGGTCTTGGCCTCGCCATGTTCCTGGTGCTGTGGCGCGTGGTCCGCGCCCGGATCCATGCAGAGCCGCTGGGCGGACCTGACGGGCAGCGCTGGCGCGTCGTCATTGACGGGTCCTGCAGCTTCCTCTCGCTCCCGCGCCTCAGCAAGGTGCTGGGCTCGGTGCCGCCGGCCTCACAGGTGACCGTGGAACTCGATGTCGACTTTCTTGACCACCCGGTGCACGACACCCTGGATGCCTGGCGCCTGCGGCACGTGGGCAACGGCGGCAGCGTGGAGATTGCGGAAAGCGGCACCGCGAGGCTCCATGATGCGCAGGCAGGGCCACCCGTTCGCGGTCATTCCAGTGCTGAACGCGATGGCCGGGTGCGTAGTGCGGAACGTTCCGGGTAGTTCCGGCCCGGAAAGACGGGTAGCTGCCTCGCGTGACTTCACCGCACGGCGGGCCGTTGAATGGTCTGGCAGGGCAACGATTCAAATCGGCGGGGGGCAACACCATGGTCTTTACACAAAATCCGGCCGTGCCCGGGCAGGGGTTCATGGCGCCCGGTCCTAGAGCGTCACGGAACGTGCCATGAGCCCGGGGCTCACCTCGGCCGTGCAGTTCGCCGGATCGCTGCCGGGTTCCATCCTGCTGACGCTGGGGCAGGCGCTCGTGGTCGTTTGCGCCTGCTTCGACATGGTCCGGGCGCTCTCTGTTCCCCGTTCGCACCGCCGTTACCTGGCCAACACGGTGTTCCGGACCCTCGCGCCGCCGGCCATTCTGTTCACGGCATTCAGCGTGCTGATCGACGCGGCGAGCGCGGCATGGCCGGACGTCACCGCCGGCATGTTCGTGCTGGTGGTCGTGACCTACCGGTGGCGCACGGACAGTGACGAGGACAGCTGGTGGAAGGGCAAGGGCAAAGCCCTCGGCCGGTGGATCCGCACTAGGGCCTCGCTCCCGTCGCTTACAGCGCCCGCGTCGGCGTAGGGTCCGTCAGTCGTTGAAGAGCCCAGCCAAATCTTCCGCCGTCAATGAGCTGCCGGAGAGCGCGTCGCCCTCCATGACGTCCGCGAAGAGCTGGGACTTCTTGGCCTTCAGGGCCATGACCTTTTCTTCGATGGTGTCCTTGGCAACCAGCCGGTAGACCATGACGTTCCGGGCCTGGCCGATCCTGTGCGTGCGGTCCACGGCCTGCGCCTCGGACGCCGGGTTCCACCACGGATCGAGCAGGAACACGTAATCGGCCTCGGTCAGGTTCAGGCCGAAGCCGCCGGCCTTGAGGCTGATCAGGAACACCGGCGCCGCGCCGTTCTTGAACTCGTTGACCACGTCGGTGCGGTTCCGGGTGCTGCCGTCGAGGTAGCAGAATTCGATCTTCTCCTCCACGAGGCGCTCGCGGACCTTGCCCAGGAAGCCGGTGAACTGGCTGAAGATCAGCGCACGGTGGCCCTCGGCCACCAGGTCCTCGAGCTGCTCGAACAGAACGTCCAGCTTGCTGGAGCGGACCCCGCTTAAGGACGCGTCCACCAGCGAGGTATCCAGGCTCAGCTGCCGAAGCAGCGTCAGCGACTGGAAGATGGTGAAACGGTTCTTGTTGACATCCTCGATCAGGCCCAGGATCTTCTGGCGCTCGCGCTGCAGGTGCGTCTGGTAGACCTTCTGGTGCCGCGGGTTGAGGACCACTTCCAGGATCTGCTCCTGCTTGGGCGGCAGGTCGTGGATGACCTGCTCTTTGGTGCGGCGCATCATGAGCGGGCGGACCCGACGGCGGAGCTTGTCCAGCTGCCCCTTGTCGCCATTCTTTTCCACGGGCCTTTGGTAATACTCGGCGAACCGCTTGGGGCTCGCGAACAGTCCCGGCGCCACGATCGACGTCAGCGCCCAGAACTCCATGAGGTTGTTTTCCAGCGGTGTTCCCGTGATGGCCAGCTTGAAGGCGGCCGGCAGCTTCCGGGCGCACTGGTAGGCCTTGGACTGGTGGTTCTTCACGAACTGGGCCTCGTCCAGGACCAGTCCGGCCCAGCGCTGTGTGGCATAGGCGTCGTAGTCGATCCGGAACAACGCGTAGGACGTAATGACAATGTCCGCGCCGGCCATCGCCGCGCCGGGGTCGGATCCGCTCTTCGCAAACGTCTCGCCGACGGCACGGACCGTCAGGCCCGGGGCGAAGCGGGCGGCTTCCGCCTCCCAGTTGCCCACGACGCTGGTGGGGGCCACCACCAGGAAGGGAGCGCCGCCGTCGGGAGCCGTTTTGCCGTCCGCCGAAGCCCCATCAACAGACGGTGCGCCATCCGGGGAGTGCTCCTTGGCGGCACACATCAGGGCCAGCGCCTGCACGGTCTTGCCCAGGCCCATGTCGTCCGCGAGCACGCCGCCGAGCCCGTGCCGGTACAGGAAGCTCAGCCAGTTGTAGCCCTCCAGCTGGTACGGCCGCAGTTCCGCGTTCAGGGTGGCCGGCAGCGGCAGGCCCTTCACGCCGCCCTCAAGCAGCCCGCCCACGGCGTCGCGCCAGGCGGCCGCCTGCTCATCCACGATTCCGAGCTGCGCCAGCTCGTCCCACAAGCCCGCCTGAAAACGGCTGATCTGCAGCGGTGCGTCCTTGTTGTCCTGCAGTTCGCGCGCCTCGTCGATCAGGGCCCTCAGCTGGTGCAGTTCAGGGAGGTCGAGCGAGAAGTATGCGCCGCTGGGCAGCAGCATGCGCGTCTGGCCCGCAGCCAGGGCGGAGAACAGCGCCGCGAAGGACACCGGCTGGCCTTCCAGGGTGATTACGATGCCGAGGTCGAACCAGTCCCGCTGGTCGGTCGCCTTGGTCGAAATCGCCACGACGGGAGCCTCTTCGGCCTCGCGGTAGTCCGCAATGTCGCCGGAGGTGTCCACCTCGACGCCGGGGGTGTCCCGCAGGCGGGGGAGGACCTCCTCCGTGAAGGCAAGGGTGTCCAGGCCGCTGAGTTCGGACGTGGCCGCGAGGCGCGGCGTGCCCCAGCCGCCGGTGGCCGATTCGCCGAGCTTCGGCACCACGTCCCACGGCTGGCCCACCGCTTCCAGGATCCGGGCCTCGGCGGGATCGTCGCGGTAGCCGTGATCGCCCGGGTGGCGCCAGAGGGGCTGCGCGGTGACGAGGTTCCCGGACGTGTAGTGCCATTCCCAGTGCAGCCGGACGCGGTGGTCCGCTCCATAGTTGGCCAGCAGCGACAGCTTGGGCACGGCCAGGGTAGGCAGCTCCACCGATTCGTCCGCCGCGGTGACGCGGGCCGACTGTTTGAGCTTGGGATAGAAGCCGGTGAGGAACCGGCTTTCGTCCCGCGCCGGGATGTGCAGAGTGCTGCCCGCGGTCACGAACGTCAGGAGCTCCTCGCTAAGCCCGCTTTCCAGCGGCGCGAGAGTGATCACGGTGTCGGCTGCGACACCCGGCAGCGCATCCCCGCCGGAGGTGAGGAAGATGCCGTGCGCCGGGCGTCCGATGGTGCCCACCGCCGCCGGATCCACTTCAGCCCCTTCAACGGTGATGGTGGGCGCGAGCTCAAGCCCACCGCCGTCGGGCGTGGTGCTGCCGAAGCGGCTCAAACTAAGGCCGACGGCGGCAGGATCCTCCGCGACCCGGACCGGCTCCTGCCCCCGGCTGTGGACCAAGGCGACGCCGATTTTCCGGGCCTCGTCCAGCAGGCTCCACAGGTTCTTGCCGGCGAACGTGTTCATCCCCAGCCACAGCGCTGTGGACGAATGCACCCGGTTTGCGGCGGCGGTGTGCGCGGCGAGGAAGGACTGCATCCACTCCACATGGGCTTCGTTGCACTCGCGGCGGAAGTTCAGGTAGCTCAGCGTGTTCCAGGAGACGTCGCCGCGAATCCACTTGCCCTTGGCGCCCATGATGACGGGCCGGGCCTTGAGCTGGCGGACACTGCGGAGGGGGTCCCTGCGGCCGGTATAGGAAAAGTGCGGGGCCGGTTCTTCCACTTCGAACTGCAGCGCCAGCGGGATGCCGCCCGTGGACGGAGTGATGCCGGGCTGCGAAATCAGCGGGCTCAGCGCCTGCTCCCAGTCCGCGAGTTCGGGCCGCAGGGGCTCGCGGGACAGCCGGGACACCTCGGACGGGGCCAGCAGCTTCACCCGGATCGCAGGGTTGTCCTCGGCGGCGAACAGCAGCGCTGCCACGTGCTTGCAGTCCTTGCGGACCGGGCAGCTGCACACGCCCACGGTGCAGCTCCAGCCGCCCGCTTTCCGGACCAGTTTGGCCGTCGTCGAATACGGCGCATCGGAGCCGCCGCGCACCTTGCCCAGCATCAGGCCCGTGGCGGCATCGAAGGAAATCCCGGAGACGCGGCTGCCCATGGCATAGGCCAGCCCGGCCGCGAGGGAGCGGTCGTTGATCGCGGGGGTCTGGATTGCCAGTGCCGCACTCTCGTCCGGTTGGGATGGCATGGTGCGCGCTACTTTCAGCAGGTCAAAAATCTGCAGGTTATCTGATCCATCTTAGTCAGCCGGCAGGGGCCCTGAAACTTCGCCTGACGTTCACCTGCCCCTCAACCTGCTGGCGAGGGGCGGCGCGTACGTTGAAAGGGTCCTGAGCACCACCGGCTTTTCAGCAGTTAGGAATTCCCCATGACTTCCAGCGAGTATCCAGTCGTCCTGACCGTCGACGGCGCCAACGCCGGCAACGAGGAGGTTGTTGACGCCAACGTGACCGTGGTGAACACCATGTACCAGGAGCTGCTCAACTCCGAGGAAATCGCCCCCAACGCCCTGCGCAGCTACTTCGTCGACTTCTACCTCGCCCAGTCGCTGGGCGGCGGCTTCGCGCAGTACGTCTTCACCGCACCGGAGCGCGAGGAGCTGGACACCTACATCCGCGAAGGCTTCGAAGGGATGGGCGCCGCCGCCCACCTGGAGCTCTTCGATCGCACTGTGGAGGCCTTCGATGCCCTCTCCGAGGAGGAAGAGGAGATCTACCTTGACGGCGACTCCGACGGCGACGCCGACGAAGAGCTCCCCGAGGCAGTGCAGGCCATGGAAGACCTCGACGCCGAATTCGAGGCGCTGCTCGAAACCGAGGACCTCATCGCCCTCAATGCGGCCTGGCTCCGGGCGCAGGAGGGCCTGCTGATCCTGAACGAGGACGAGCTCACCGCCCACATCGCCAAGCGCGTCGCCCAGATCCCTGACCTCGAAGAACGGCGCGCCGAAGCCGAAGAAGAGGCCCTGGAAAACGCCCCGGAATTCGAGGTGATCATCCGCGAACTCTGCGACATCGCCGGCTATGCGCTGCAGAAGATCACCATGGGCGACCCCAATTACGAGCACAACGGGGAGACGGTCCTGGCCTGGCACTTCAGCACCGACCACGGCGACTTCGTCATGATCGAGGACGACGAGGAGGCGTTCATGCTGAACCCCGAGACCAAGGAAATCGTGGCCGCCGTGGAGTTCGAGGAGCTGGACGAGGACCTGATCAACGCATAGCTGCCATGCCGGCGTCGTCCGCGCGGGACCCCGCATGCGGGGTCCGGCCGGGCGGCGTCGAAGGTTTTCCTAAGGTCGCATCCAGATACTGGCATCCACACCAGCCCGTAGGCCGGTGTGGATCACCCTCGCTGGGTCTCAGCTCGGGTGAAGTCTGGGGCCTTTGAGGGGAGCTTTTCCATGAAATCAGCAAGAAATCATCCGCGCCTGGCGGTTGTCATCACGGCGGGTGCGCTGGCCGCGCTGGCCATACCCACCGCTGTTCCGGCCTTCGCCGTCATCAATGACCCGGTGGCCGATCCACACGTTGTCACTGTTTTCCCCCAGCGGGACATGGTCTCCGCCGAAGGATACGCAGACGGCGACCGCCCCACCATTCAGGTGCTTCGAGGCGGCGCAGTGATCGGCACCGCCTCCAACCTGGTTCCGGTGGGGGGCATAGTGGAAGTCAACCATGACGGCGGCGGGTGCTGGGAAGGCGTCACCCCGGACATCCGCCCGGGCGACGTGATCCGCGTACTGACGGCACCCGACGTCGGCGAGCAGACGTTCACAGGGAACGTCACGGTCACGCAGCCCGCCACGAAGGTCAACGCCGGAACGGTCGTGATGAAGGGAACGGCAGTTGCATCCGGTGGCGGGCAGCTTCCCGCGGACCAGTTGGAAGCGAGAGTTGTGGCCCCCAACCAGGCGTTCGCCCTCAACGGGCGACGCACGCTTCGTGCCAGCGCCCCCGGCGCGGGGGATGACGGCGTCATCACCTACGACGGGCCCGGCCTCACCACGTGGACGGCGACGTGGACCGGCCTTACCGGCGCGGGCGCCGACGGCCTGTCCGATGCAGACCGGGCTGTATCGCCCACCTCCGAGAGCCGGGGGATGTGGCTGGGACGCAACCCGGACCTCCTTACCGAAGTCACGATTTTCGAGTACGGCGCCGCCGGCGGCCCGGCCGCGCCGGACTGCACCGCCCCGCTTGCCAAGGGTCCGACGGTTCCGGACCTGACCGCCGCCGCTGACACGGGCAGTTCCACGACGGACAACATCACGCGCATCGCCGCTCCAACCTTCACCGGAGCCGTCGCACTGCCGGACGCCACCACCGTGAACCTCTACGTTGACGGCATCGCCAGTGGAAGCGCACCGGTAGCCGCGAACGGCAGCTACTCGATCACGTCCAGCAGGGCCCTGGCCAACGGCCGGCACACCGTGACGGCCGGCGAGGTGGGCCCGGCTGGTATCGAAACCATGGGGACAGGCTCACTCTCGATCACGGTCGACACAACTGCGCCGGTGGTCACTGCCAAGGCTCCGGCCGTGAACTCGCTGATGGTAGGCCAGACGGCCAACGTCACGGCAACCTTCAGCGAGCCTATCGCCGGCCTGGGAACAGCGTCCTTCACCCTGAAGAACTCCGCAGGGGCAGTGATCGCGGCTCCCGTCACCTGGAACGCCACCACCCGGGTGGCCACGCTGAACCCCAACGCAACGCTCGCCGCCGACCGGAAGCACACTGCAACCCTGACTGCAGGCATCAGGGACATCGCCGGCAACCCGATCGCTGCGAACTCCTGGGCCTTCACGACCGGCCCCCGCCCGATCGTGACCGCAAAGTCGCCCGCAGTGAACGCGACGGCGGTCAGCCGCACGGCCAATGTCACGGCGACGATCAGTGAAAGCGTCACGGGCGTGGGCAACGGAACCTTTGCCCTCCGGAATGCCGCCACGGGGGCGCTCGTAAGCTACGCCGTCAGCTACAACGCCACGACCCGGGTGGCGACGCTGAACCCGAACGTGACGTTGGCGGCCAACACGAGGTACACGGCCACGATTTCCACGAGCATCAAGGATGCCGGTGGGAACCCGCTGAGCGGACTGTCCTGGAGCTTCACCACAGGACGGTAATACATTGAGAACTCCGGCCCGGCGCCGCCCAGAGGGGCAGCGCCGGGCCGGACCCATGTCCCGCTGGTGGAGCCTGTCGAAACCCCGAACACCCGCACATCCAGGGTGACGCTTGACACATGCAAAACGTTTTGTGTATCGTAATTCACGTCAGAACCAAAACGTTTTGCAAAGGAAGTCGATGACGACGCGAGTAGGGATACGAGAGGTGGCCAGAGCCGCCGGGGTCTCAGTGACCACTGTTTCGCACGCCCTTAACGACGCCACCAGCTCCCGGGTCAAAGCCGCAACCCAGCAGCACGTACGGGCTGTCGCCAGGAACCTTGGCTACGCGCCGAACCGGCTGGCCAGCGGACTGCGCAACCAGCGCTCCCAGATCCTCGGCCTGGTCAGTGACGAGATCACCACAACTCCTTTCGCAGGGGCAATGATCCGCGGTGCACAGGACGCCGCCTATGAGCGCGGCTACGTGATGATGGTGGTCAACTCCGGCCTGGACAGCGAGCTCGAACACCGCGAAATCAGCATGCTTCAACAGCACCAGGTGGACGGCGTGGTGTACGCCAGGCTGTACCACCAGGGCGTACAGCTCCCGCAGGAACTGGCCGGCATGCTCACGGTGCTGCTGGACGCCGTCACTGATGATTCTGCCGTCTCGTCCGTCGTCCCGGACGAGGTCAACGCGGCTGAAACCGCGGTTGAGGCCCTCATCCGGGCCGGTCACACGCGGATCGGCATGATCAACAACGTGGACGACATCCCGGCGACCCACGGCCGCCTCGATGGCTTCCGCAACGCGCTCCGGCGCCACGGAATAGAGCATGACCCGCGACACCTGGTCATCGTTGTGCCCGAGACCGCCGGCGGCCGTGAGGCCGCGCTGAATCTCCTCAGCCAGCCGGGACGGCCAACCGCACTGTTCTGCTTCAGCGACCGGGTGGCCATGGGCGCCTACCAGGCGGCAACGGCTTTGGGGCTCCGCATCCCGGAGGACGTCTCCATCGTGGGCATCGACAACCTCGAGCTCATCGCTGACGCACTGTGGCCGGGGCTGACCACCGTGGCCCTCCCGCACTACGAGATGGGCCGCTGGGCAGTCAACCGAATCCTCGATGACATCGACCATCCGGGCGCTCCGGCTGAGCAGGCACAGCTCGCCTGCCCCCTCATCGAACGGGGATCAGTAGGGCCGCCTCCGGCCTAGCTGAGCAGCAGTAGCAGCAGCATCAACCACCACCGTTACACCTCCCGGTGTCCCTATAAGAAGGGACGCGGCCGTTGCACCGGCCGCGCCCCTTAGGACCCCGGGCCAATCATCCACGCGCAAAATCAGCAGAAAGACTGGACCATTATGAACAAGCGATTCACACGGATCCTGGCCACCAGCATAGCCGCGGCGGCACTCGTGGGCAGCCTCGGCGCCTGCGGCAAGGGCAGCGCATCCGCCACCTCCGACGCCACCAACGAAATCACCATGTGGACCCACAACGCAGGCAACCCGGAGGAACTGGCGGCCATCAAATCTGTTGTGGATTCCTACAACAAGAGCGGCGCCGCCAAGGCCCAGATCAAGGTGCAGGCGTTCCCGCAGGACTCCTACAACGACTCCGTGGTCTCCGCCGCAGCGGCCGGAAAGCTGCCGTGCATCGTGGACATCGACGGCCCCAACGTGCCCAACTGGGCGTGGGCCAAGTACCTGACCCCGCTGAAGCTCTCGGCCGACCTTTCCAAGAACCTGCCCAGCACCGTGGCCAAGTGGGAGGGTGAAACCTACGCAGTGGGCCACTACGACGTTGCCCTCGCCATGCTCGCCAGGGCCTCGGACCTCAAGGCGGCCGGCGTGCGCGTGGCCACCATCGAGAAGCCGTGGACCAAGGAGGAGTTCCAGGATGCGCTGACCAAGCTCAAGGCACTGGGCAAGTGGCAGTACCCCCTGGACATGGGCACGGCCGGCTCGGGGGAGTGGCTGCCCTACGGCTACTCGCCGTTCCTGCAGTCCTTCGGCGCCGACCTGATCAACCGCGACGGCTTCCAGTCGGCGGACGGAACCCTCAACGGGGACAAGGCCGTTGCATGGGCCGAGTGGTTCCGCGGCCTGGCCGACCAGGGCTTCATGGCCAAAAAGAGCGGCAAGGACTCTACCCAGGACTTCCTGAACAACAAGAGCGGCCTCCTGTACACCGGCTCTTGGGCGGCCGACAAAGCCCGGGCAGCGCTCGGCAAGGACCTCGTGGTCATGCCCACGGTGGACCTCGGCAACGGCCCCAAGATCGGTGGCGCCTCCTGGCAGTGGGGCGTGACCAGCGACTGCAAGAACTCCGACGCCGCCATGGACTACCTCTCCTACTCACTGAAGCCGGAAAACCTGGCCGCCGTGGCGAAGGCCACTGGAACGATCCCCGCCACCGACGAGGCCGCGGCGCTGCTGCCGGCCTTCGCCGAGGACGGCGCCAACCGGGTCTTCATGGAATTCTCGCGCAACTACGCGGTCATGCGGCCGGAAACGCCCGCCTACCCGTTCATCGCCACCGAGTACGGCAAGGCGGTCCAGGACATCCTGGCCGGTGCCGACCCCAAGACCGTGCTGGACAAGGCGGTCAAGGCGATTGACGCCAACATCAAGTCCAATGGCGGCTACAAGAGCTAGCCAGCCGCCCAACGGTCCGACGACGGCGGCCGGCAACTGCCGCCGTCGTCGTACCCCCGGCACTGACTGTCAACGGAGACTCCCATGACAACCACCCAGCTTCCCTCCCGGCCCCGTCCCGGCGCCACCCCACCCGGCGCCCCGGCACCCTCCGCCGCCCCGCGCCGCCGGCGTGCCGGCTACCTGCGCGAACAGCTCAGCGGCTGGGGCATGATCGCGCCGGCCGCCGTCCTGCTCCTCGCTTTCGTGTTCCTCCCCGCGATCCTCGGCTTCGGCCTGGCGTTCACCAATGCACGGCTGATCTCGCCGCGGCCCGTGGAGTTCGTCGGCACGGACAACTTCGCCCGGCTCTTCGCCGATCCCACGTTCTGGCGGGCACTCCTGAATGTCAGCTACTTCGCCGTCGTGGTGGTGCCGGTCCAGTCGGCCCTGGCACTGGCAATGGCGCTGCTCATCAACAAGAAGTTCCGCGGCGTGAATTTCTTCCGCACCGTCTACTTCCTGCCCGTGGTCACGTCCATGGTGGTGGTCTCCCTGCTGTGGCTGTTCATGTACCGCAAGGACGGCCTGATCAACGAGCTGCTGTCCACCTTCAGCTTCGGTCTCATCCAGGGCGCCGATTGGCTCAACGACCCAGCCACGGCCATGCCGGCCATCATCGCGCTGTCCATCTGGCAGGCAGCCGGCTTCCACATGATCATCTGGCTCGCCGGGTTGCAGAGCATCTCCGGTGAACTGTACGAGGCCGCCCAGCTGGACGGCGCCAGCCGCTGGCACCAGTTCCGCTACGTGACCTGGCCGGGCCTCAAGCACACCCGGAGCCTGGTGCTGGTGACCATCACCATCCAGGCGCTGGGACTCTTCGACCAGGTCAGCGTGATGACCCAGGGCGGTCCGCTCGACTCCACCACCACCATCATCTACGAGGCTGTCCGCTCCGGCTTCAAGCAGCAGGAAACTGCGTACGCCTCGGCCATATCGCTTGTTTTCTTTGTCCTCGTGCTGCTCATCTCAGCGGTGCAGCGCTACCTGACCCGAGAGAAGGACTGACGTGAAAAACGCACTCCGCCTCAGCTCGTTCGGCGCCATGCTCGTGCGCATCGTGTTCGCCGCCGTCGCCGCCTTCCCGATCGTGTTCATGCTGGTGTCCTCGCTCAAGCCGGACCAGCAGATCTTCGGTGACATGTCCTCCGTCGCCGCGTTCCTGCCGATCGGCAACATCTCGCTGGACAACTACACCGCGGTGTTCGACCGTGTCCCGGCAGCCCGCTTCCTGATCAACTCCATCGGGGTTTCCGCGGTGACCGTGGTGCTCGGCATCTTCATCAACAGCCTGTGCGCCTTCGCTCTGTCCCGCATGGAGGTGCGCGGCAAGCGCGTGGTCTTCACGGCCATCCTCGCCACGCTGATTGTGCCGTTCCAGACGCTGGCCCTGCCCTTGGTGTGGTGGGTGAACCAGCTGCCGTACTTCGAGCTCAACGGGTTCAGCCTGGAGATCTCGAAGGGCTGGCTGGACACGTACCAGGTCCAGATCATCCCGTTCATCGCCAACGCGTTCTCCATCTACCTGTACCACCAGTACTTCGAGTCCATCCCGAAGGAACTGGACGAGGCCGCCAGGATCGACGGCGCCGGCTGGTTCAAGATCTACCGCCAGGTGGTCATGCCGCTCGCCGGCCCCGCCACCGCCACCGTGGCCATCCTGACGTTCCTGCCAGCCTGGAATTCCTACCTCTGGCCGCTCATGGTGGTCCAGTCCGAGGAACTGCGCCCGGTGATGATCGGCATCCAGTACTTCTTCCAGCTCAACGTCTCCTGGGGCGAGGTGATGGCCTACGCGTCCCTGATCACGGTGCCCGTGGTCATCCTGTTCATCGCGTTCCAGCGCTCCTTCATCAACAGCATCGCCTCCAGCGGTGTCAAAGGCTGATTCCGGCCTGCTCCTAGTGCGAAAGCTGACAATGACTTCCCTGAATACCACCACCGCGCTTGACTGCCGGTACCGGCCCCAGTGGCACTACGCCGCGGAACGCAACTGGCTGAACGACCCCAACGGCCTCGTGTACGCCAACGGCGTGTACCACCTCTTCTATCAGCACAACCCGCACGGCGACGTCTGGGGCAACATGTCCTGGGGTCATGCCACCTCGGCGGACTTGCTGCACTGGGACGAGCAGCCCGTTGCCATCTCCTGCGACGAGCAGGAGGCCATCTTCTCCGGGTCCGCCGTGCTGGATGTCCACAACACCAGCGGGTTTGGTGCCGGGGGAGTGCCGCCACTCGTGGCGATCTACACCAGCGCCTATTCGCCCGCCTCCCCACTCGCCGGCCGGCAGGCGCAGTCCCTGGCGTACAGCACGGACGACGGCGCCACCTGGACCAAGTACGCCGGCAACCCGGTGCTGGACCGGGAGTCCTCGGACTTCCGGGACCCCAAGGTCTTCTGGTACGACGGCGCTGCCGGACGGTACTGGGTGATGGTCGCCGTCGAGGCACTCAAGCATGAGGTGGTCCTGTACAAGTCCCCGGACCTGAAGTCGTGGGAGTACCTGAGCACCTTCGGACCAGCGAACGCCACCGACGGCGTCTGGGAATGCCCGGACCTGTTTGAACTGCCCGTGGACGGCGACGCCGGGAACACCCGGTGGGTGCTGGTGGTCAACCTGAGCCCGGGCGGCATCGCCGGCGGCTCCGGCGGCCAGTACTTCCTCGGAACGTTCGACGGCGTCGCGTTCCGTTCCGAAACCACTGTCACCGAGGGCCGCCAGGCTGACGACAGCCGCATGGCCGACTACGGCTGGCTGGACTGGGGCCGGGACTACTACGCGGCCGTGTCCTTCAGCAACGTCCCCGGCGGCCGCCGACTCATGATCGGCTGGATGAACAACTGGCAGTACGCCGCCGCCACGCCGTCCGACGGCTGGCGAAGTGCGATGTCCTTGGTCCGGGAGGTTCGGCTGGAGACCCGCGGCGGGCGTCCGGTGCTGGTGCAGGAGGCCGTGGATCCGCTGGCGGCTTCGGGAACGGAGCTGCTCGCCCGGGGCGGACAGGAACTGGCCGACGGCGTCACCTGGCTTCCGGCCGCGGCGTCCGGTGACGTTTTGCGGATCGATGCCGAATTCCGGCCCGGCTCTACCGGCAAGGTGGGCTTCGTGCTCCGTGCGGGCGGGGGAGCTGCCGGCGGGGCTGCCGAAGCGTCTGCCGACGGACTTGCTGGCGGATCGGAGCGCACCGTGCTGGCCTATGATTCCGGCTCGGGGGAGCTCAGCCTCGACCGGACGGCGTCAGGCAATGTCGGCTTCCACGAGGCCTTCCCCTCAGTCGAGCGGGTGGCAGTTCCCCTCGTTGACGGCCGGCTTCGGCTCCGGGTGTTCCTGGACCGCTGTTCGGTGGAGGTCTTCGCCCAGGACGGCCTGGCCACCATCACCGACCAGGTCTTCCCCGCGGGCTCAAGCACCGCCGTCGGCCTGCTGGCAGAGGGCGACGGCGGCACCCTGGTGAGCCTCAGCGTCACCGGCTGAGGTCAGCGGTTTCGCGTCGTCGAGTGTGCACGGAACCGTCGAAACGGACGCGAGGTCCGGTCGATCGGCGGGGCCTGGATCGATCGGCGGTGGCGGCGCTGGTTAGCTGTTTTGTTCCAGCGCCGTCTCCAGGAGGTCCAGGAGTTCCTGGTCCACCTGTTCCACGGACGTGAGGCGCACCTTGCGGTCGAAGAAGTCCCCGGCCCGGACCTTGACCTCCTCGAGACGTCCCCCACTAGGCGCCTCGATCCTCAGTGCCACGTCCACCGCCGTCTTGTTCGCCCGGGTCACCTGGGCGAACTTGCGCCTGCTGCTGTGCAGGGACACGTAGCCTTTGCGCATCTGGATTTCCACGCCCTGGTGGGCTGCGGCCCATGCCAGGAGGGTATTGGCGATGGGCCGCAGGTGCGGGTGGTCCTCGTACTGGCCATCGATGAGTTCATCGGCGTCGCGCAGCATGAACTCCGGATAGCCGAACATCTCCCAGGACACGGCGTACTGGGCGTACCCGGTGATGCCGTGCTCGTCGCGCATCCAGGCGCGGAGCTCGGCATCGTTTTTCAGCCCCTGGGCGTGCCCCTTCGCTGCCCACCAGGTGACATCATGCCCGGACTTCCGCAGCAGCAGCGCCTGATTGCTATCCACCATGGTCTGCCACGTCTTTGCGGCGGACTTCAGGTCGTGTGTAGTTGTCATGCTCCGATGGTAGTGCCGGCGCCTGCGGGCAGGCGCCGGCCGCCAGGATTGCTGCCTGCTACTTGATCATCGTTCCGTCGGGTGCCACGAGGTACCAGACGTTGCCCACGCCCTGACCCGTGACGTCACCGGGGGCCTTGTCCTTTTCCCACAGGTAGACCGGCATGCCGTTGACGGTCACCTGCTTCTTGCCGTCGGGGGTGGTGATGGTACCGACGGTCCCGGTCACGCCCTCAACCTTCGGGGTGTCGCTGGTGGTGATCACCGGCGGCCAGGCCACGAGGCACTCTCCGGTGCAGTTGCTCTTTCCGGAGTCCTTGACGTCCTTGGTGAAGTAGTAAACACTCATGCCCTTGCCGTCAACCACAATGTTGCCGGCGCTGGACTCTGCCGTCTTGAGGTCCACCGTGGCGCCTTCGGTGGCGGGGGCCGTGGTTGCCGGCGATGCGGTGGTGGTCTCCGGGGCGGCCGTGGTGGGCGCTGTGCCGGTGCCGCCGCCACAGGCAGTCAGCGAGGCGGCTAGGGCCAGAACTGCGAGGCCAACGCTCAGTTGCTTGTTCATGTGCTGCTCCTTGGCTCAGGCCGGCAGACTGGGAACCGGCGCTATTTGGAATGACGCACAAAGGTGAAGAATGGTTCAAAGAATCTGCGACTCGCAGGAATGAACTTTTCGGCGGCCGCCGACGTCGTATTTGCCAGGAATGCCGGTTCACGCGGACCGGCTTCATCGTGTCGCTGCAGGGAGGTCGCACATGCCACTGGATGAGGACGTGGTGGCCGCGATCTACCGTGAGCACGGAACGGCCCTGCGCCGGTTCGTGCTCAGCGCCTCCCGTGACCCGCACCTGGCTGATGACATTGTGCAGGAAACAGTCCTGCGCGTCTGGCAGCAGGCGCCCGAGATCACGGGCAGCATGCGCAGCTACCTGTTCCGGACGGCCCGGAACGTCATGATCGACAACTACCGGAAATCCCAGCGAAGGCCGCAGGAGGCGGATGACCGCGAGCTGGCGGACCCGGCGGAGGTTACCGGCAGGGTCGACGAGCTGCTGAACAGGGTCCTGATGGAGGAGGCCCTGCTCCGGCTGAGCGCGGAACACCGCGATGTGCTGGTGGCGCTGCATTACCGGCGTTTCACGGTGAACGAGGCCGCGGTGCAGCTGAACATTCCAAGCGGCACAGTCAAATCCAGGGCCTTCTACGCGGTGAAGGCCCTGCGGACAATTCTTGATGAAATGGGTGTGGAACGGTGAACGGCAAGGAACTCCACGAGCTGTTGGGGGCATACCTGCTGGGAGGACTCGATGACGCAGACAAGACGCGCTTCGAGGACCATCTCCAGCAATGCGGCATGTGCCGCAGCGAACTAGAGGACCTGAAAAGCCTTCCCGGCCTGTTGACGGCGGTGCCGGTGCCCGACGCCGTGGCGCTCGCCGTCCCGGCGCACCGGGCACCCGGTTCGGGCCGCGGTGCAGGAGAGCCGGCGGTCAGCGTTCCGCAAACTGTCTTCGACGAACTGGCCGCCCGCCGTCGGAATTCCCGACGGCGGCTGGCCGCCTTGGTCGGCGTGATCGCGGCCGCCTGCCTTGCCCTCGGCTTCGCGGCGGCGCCGCTTCTGGACCCGGCAAGGAAGCCTGATGCGAGCTACTCCGTGCAGTCGGACACCGGCATCCAGGTCACCGTGGGCATGGTCAAAAAGACGTGGGGCACTGAACTTGCCGTGGACGGACGGAGCCTGCCCCAGGACGGAAAGCTGTCGCTGTGGGTGAAGGACCGCGCCGGGGCCGAGGACCGCGCCTGCGCCTGGATGGCGACTCCCAGCGGACGGGTCACGGTCACCAGCGCCACGCCGGTTCAGTACACGAGCATCGCCAGCGTTGAGCTGCGGAACGACCGGCAGCAGACCATAGCCGTGGTGGCAGTGCCGGGCGGTTGAGCAGGCGCGCCCGTCGGCGGGCGTGGGCGCGCGGGTGGAAGCTGAGAGGCCGGGCTACATCCGGGCGAGCTTGGCCCGCACCACCATGTAGACGCCGTAGCAGATGAGTCCCACGCCCACGGCGCCCAGAACGTAGATCCCGAACGGCTGTTCACGCAGCGCCCTGAGGCCGCCGTCGAGTCCCGTCGATTGTTCCGGATGCGCCGTGACGGCGGCGATGACAACCAGCAGGCCCGTCACGAAGAGGGCAACGCCCTTGGCCGCATACCCGGCGATGCCCAGCCCGGTCACGGCCTTCCGTGCGTTGGGTGAGGGCGGCATGTTGATGTGCTTTTCGAAGGACTTCTTGAAACCGCGCACAGCGTAGAAGATCCCGGTGATGGCCACGCCCGCTCCGATCAGTACCAGGAGCAGGACGCCGCCCGGTGCCTTCAGGACGCTGACGGTCATGTCGCTGGTGGATTCCCTGTTGTCCTGGCCGGTCCCGCGCGCGAACGCTGCGAGCGTAACAGCGAGTGCCGCATAGACGACGGCCTGCGCTGCGGCCTTGGCCTTCTTGGCCGTCTTGTCCTTCGGCGGCAGATGCTCGAAGTCGAAGATGGCGTCACTGGTCTGCCACAGGGCCAGGGCAACGCACGCCGCGAAGCTGCCCCACAGAAGCACAGGACCCGCGGGCTGGCTGGCCAGCTCCCCGACGGCGCCGCTGACGTCCGCCCGGCCGCTCTTTCCGGTGGCCAGCCCGATGGCGATGGTCCCGACCAGGAAATGGAGGACGCCGCTCACGGCAAACCCCGCCCTGGCCAACATCTCGAGCGCGCGCGAGTTCGTGGCGTCTTCGGCCTTGCCCGCTGCGCTTCTCAGTTCTCTTTTGATGATCGTTCCTTCGCCCGCACCCTGGTGCATCTCCCGCGGCTACCCGCCACACGATCATCGTGCCACGCGTCAGGGCTCCGGAACAGACGCCGTAGGCAGTACTGCGGCACGCCGGTGACGGGCCCGTCTCTGCTACAGCCGGCGGTAGCAGAGGTCGAAGATCAACCGTCCGGCCTCGTGCGCCTTGTTCTCGAAGCTGGTGCGGATGCGGCCCTCGAACCGCGGCGCCCAGCCGCCGGTTTCGTCAATGCCTTCGTTGGGCCCTGTGTGCTCCGTGCTCACCGGGGCGCGGCCTTCCTTCACCGGCGCACCGCCCACGAGCGACTCGACCCCGCTCTGCCAGACGTGCGTGAGGGGGCTCTCCGGACCGCTGCGTTCTCCGGTGTGCAGGTTCTCAAAGGCCGCCGAACCGGCGAGGACGTCGCGCACGTGCACGGCGTAGTTGGACCAGTCCGTGGCAATCCGCCAGAGGCCGCCCGGCTTTATCGCCCTGGCGGCGAGTTCGGCGAACTCGGGTTGGATGAGCCGGCGCTTGTGGTGCCGGGACTTGTGCCAGGGGTCGGGGAAGAAGATCCACAGTTCGCTGACGGATCCCGGCGGCAGCATGGTGGCCAGGACCTCCGGGGCGTTCGCCTCCACGACCCGGACGTTGGTGAGTCCGCGGCTGTTGATCTTGATCATGGTGTTGGCCAGCCCGGGCGTATAGACCTCCACGGCGAGGAAGTCCGTCTCCGGGTTCTCCTCGGCGGCATGGCAGATGGCGTCGCCCAGCCCCGAGCCGACCTCGACGATCAGCGGCCCCGTGCGGCCGAACTCGGCTTCGGCGTCGAACGTGTAGTCCGGGTGGACGGAGGTGTTCGCAACGTGACGCGGAACGTCCACGGCCCAGCGGTCCGAGTGCGTTTCCCAGGCCGCCTGGCGGCGCCCTTGCAGCCGGGTTCCGCGACGCACAAAGCTGACCGGCCGACCGCCGTAGGTTCCGAAGGAGGCCTGGCTGCCGGGTGTGACGGGCCGGGGCTGGTTCGGGTTTGCGGGAGACTCGTTTTCAGGCGGCTCGACGTCAGGCGACTCGGGGGATTCTGGTGTTTCACTCATCACCTCCAGAATAGTGGAGTTCATGGAGGCGCATGCCGGTGGTTCACTCCCTAAACCGGCAGGCGTAAAGTGTTGCTATCCCAGAGGTCGGCCGCTCACCGACTCACGCTTATGGCTGTTCGTGTCCGGAGACCAGCGGGCCCGCCCGGCAGCCGACCATTCCATATCATCGGGCCTTCAGGAAATGCCATGGAATCATCGCCTCCCGAGCCAGGGACAAAGACCAACGCCGGAACCATCGCGATCCTGGGGGCTGGTCCGTCCGGGCTGGTGCTCGCGATTGCGCTCGCCCGCCGCGGACTCAGGTCAACAGTTTTCGAACGTGACGTCCACCCTGACGCCGCCCCGCGCTTCAACCCGGACCGTTCCTACACGATCGACATCTCCGGGCACGGGCTCAAGGCCCTTCGGCACATTGATGCCTGCTCCGAGTTCGACGACAGAATGATCAGCTTCAAGGGCCTCAAGATCCCCGGCAGGGGAACCGAGGAATGGACGCTCCCGGGATGGACCGGATCGCGGGGCGACATCCTTCGCGCCCTCATGTCAGTCCTCGAAAAGTACGGCGACCTCGTGACCACGGAGTTCGAAACCCGAGTGGAAATCGCGGACACGGTATCCGGGTCCCTTACGGTCGCACTTGAAACCGGGACCGTGATGACCAGAACGTTTGATCTCATCGTCGGCGCGGACGGGGCCGGCTCCACGACCCGCGCGGCCCTCCAGGATCAGATCCCCGGATTCACCGTCACCGCCAAATCCTTCCCCAATTACTGCACCATGATCGAACTCGACAAGGTCGGAAACCGGTTGGACAAGAATTACCTGCACGGGCTGTCGACGCGCCCCTTCTGCGTGGCCGGAGCCATCAAAGGCGACGAGGGATCCTTGTCCGCCAGGTGGTTCTGCGCGATAGGGACGAAGAAACACATCGAATTCTCCTCCGCTGAAGAGGCCCGGCGCTTCCTGCAGGAACGCTGCCCGCGCGTTCTCGAATTCGCCGGCGACGGACAGGTCGAAACCTTCGCGAAGCGAACGTGCTATCACATTGGACGGAGCCTGAACTGCTCACAGTTCCACGGCGGCAAAGCCGTGCTGATCGGTGACGCGGCGGCCCCCTACCCGCCGATCGGGCAGGGAGTCAACGGCGCCATGGAGTCGGCCATGGCACTCGATCAGTGCATCAAAGCCGAGGGGAACCTGCCGGACCAACTGCCCGTCGCGGCGGCACGATACACCGCCGCGTGGAAACCCGAAGCGGATGCGGTGTCGTGGATCAGTGAGCGGAGTCTGTTTGAAAACCGTTTCCACACGGTCCGTGCCCTCGCGACGTCGGTGGTGGGTCTGAGCATCTTCGCCCAAGCCAAGAGCGCGGAAATTCCCTACTCGGAGGTCAGGCGCAAGGCCGAGCGGCTCTGGCCGCTCTGGGCCCGTTGACGCGTCGCGCAGGAGAGGACCCAAGGCCGGCTGCCCGGGGGCGGCGCAGCGTCCTGCCAGAATGGGCCCTGTGACGCACACTGAAAATCCGCGGTCCACCAGCACCTCCGACGCCGCCGCCCCGTCCGTCTCCACGCTCGTGGATGCCGAGATCGATGACGTTCCGGCCGCCGAGCCCACGCGCGTCGGCAGCCGGCGGGCGCTGGTGTACCTGGGACTGTGCCTGGTGCTGATCGGCCTGAACCTGAGGACGGTGTTCTCCAGCTTTTCGGCGGTACTTCCGGAGGTGACGTCCGACGCCGGCCTGCCGGGCTGGGCGGTGGTGGTGCTCACCACCGTGCCGGTGACGCTGCTGGGGGTGTTCGCGCCGCTGGCCCCGGTCCTGGCGCGCCGGTTAGGCGCCGAGCGCGTGCTGTTCGGCGCCATGGCGGTACTGACTGCGGGCCTGCTCCTCCGCCCCGCTGACCTCCCCGGAGCCGGACACCTGCCGGCGCTGCTCGCCGGAACGGCAGCCTGCGGCGCGGCGATCGCGCTCTGCAACGTGCTGCTTCCCGGGCTGGTGAAACGCGACTTTCCGCACCGGCTCGGGCTGATGGGCGGCCTGTACACGACGGCGATCTGCGCATCCGCTGCCCTGGGCGCCGGCTTCACCTACCCGGTCTTCAACGCGACCGGGCACTGGGCTCCGGCGCTGTGGTTCTGGGCGGTGCCGGCCGCCGTCGTGATGTTGCTTTTCCTTCCGGTTGCCGTACGGCAGCGGCACGGGCAGCACAAGGCCGTGCGGGACGGCGTCAACGTATGGCGCTCGGCGGTTGCCTGGCAGGTCACAATTTTCATGGTGCTGCAGGCCATGATGTCCTTCAGCGTCTTTGCCTGGCTGGCGCCCATCCTGCGCGAGCGCGGCGTGGACGGCGGAACGGCGGGGCTGATCGTGTCGGCGTCGATCGTGCTGCAGATGCTCGGCTCACTCTTCGCCCCGGCGCTGGCCGCCAGGTTCCGGGACCAGCGGGTGATCAACACGGTGGTGGCTCTCATGACCGGCGGCGGTTTTGCGCTGAGCATCTTCGGCCCGCTGGAGCTGATCTGGCTGTGGACCGGGCTGCTGGGCCTAGGGCAGGGCAGCCTCACCGCCGTGGCCCTGACCATGATCATGCTCCGCACCCGGGACGGCCACACCGCTGCGCACCTCTCCGGCATGATGCAGGGCGTTGGCTACGGACTCGGGTCCGCCGGAACGCTCATGGTGGGCCAGCTGCACCAGGCAACGGGATCGTTCGCGGCCGCCGGGGTGCTGTTCCTCGCGGTGGGCGCGCTCGCGGCGGTGTTCGGGTACCGGGCCGGGCGGAACCGGTACGTCGGCGGCTGACCCCCGTCGCTGCCCCCTCCCCTCCACAAACACGTTGAACTATCAGTCGTTGCTGTTCTGAGCCCTCCAGAACAGCAGCAACTGATAGCTCAACCCGGGCGGACGGGAAGGGCTAGTGCGTCAGGTCCTTGCCCTTGGTCTCGGGGATGGTGAAGACGAACGCCGCACTCACTGCAAGCAGAACCACCGCGTACACGTTGAACAGGTTAGGCATCTGGAGCGTCGTGCCGAGCCACTGCTGCAGGTACGGAGCGGTCCCGCCGAAGAGCGCCACGCAGATGGAATACGGCACGCCCACGCCCACGGTCCGGATGCTCGTGGGGAACAGTTCGGCGTAGACGGCGGGCACAATGGCGGCGCTCGCGGCGATGAAGATCAGCATCACGGACATGCTCACAGCCAGCTGCCACGCGGAATCCTTCAGCAGCCAGGTCATGGGGAAGTGCATGACGGCGGCGCCGCTGGCACCGGCCCACAGCACCTTCTTGCGGCCGATCCGGTCCGACAGCTTGCCCCAGAACGGCAGGGCGGCAATGAACACGATGTTGCCGATGACGCCGGCCCACAGCGCCTCTCCGCGGTCGATCTTCAGCGCGGTGGTGGCATAGCTGGGGGCCACCACACCCCAGATGTAGTAGATCACCGTGAGGCCCACGGTCAAGCCGATCACTTGCAGGGCCTGCTTGCGGTAGCGGACAATCTGGGGCCAGATGGGCGCGCGCTTCTCGGTGGCGGACTCGCCCTCGAAGGCGTCCGTCTCGTGCAGCCGGGACCGCATGATCAGCGCGTACAGGCCCATCGCGGCGCCGATCAGGAACGGGATCCGCCAGCCCCATGCATTCATGACCTCGGTGCTCAGCGCCATGTTCAGGACGGCCCCCAGCAGCGTTCCGAACAGGATGCCTGCGGTGCCGGAGGTGTAGATCAGGGTGGCCCAGAATCCGCGGTGCTCGCGGGGCGCCATCTCCGAAAGATAGGTCTGCGACGACGGCAGCTCACCGCCGTGGGCCAGGCCCTGGACCAGCCGGGCCACCAGGAGCATCAGCGAGGCCCAGGCGCCGACGGCGGCGAACGTCGGCGCGATGCCGATCATCAGGCTGCCCAGCGAGGCGAGCCCGACGGCGAGCGTCATGGAGGCCTTGCGGCCCACCCTGTCGCCGATCCAGCCGAAGAGGAACCCGCCGAACGGACGGGCCACGAAGCCGACGGCGAAAATCGCCAGGGTGGACAGCACCGCCGATGCCGGATCCGACTTGCTGAAGAGCTGGCTGGCGATGAACGGCGTGAAGGTCGCGTAGATGGCCCAGTCGTACCATTCGACGGCGTTGCCGATGCCGGTGCCGACGATGGTCTTCCGGGTGGACGCCCGGTCCGCGCGCTGCGGGTTGATGATGGCGGTCATGGATTTCTCCCTGTGGTGGGGTGGGCTAGGAAGCGGCCGGTGCGGGGGAAGGGGACTGTGCTGCCAGCGCCGCCAGGCGGGAGATGGCGAGTTCCGCATAGAGCGCGGCTCCGTCAGCCAGCACGCCGTCGTCGAACGTTGCGTACGGTGAGTGGTTGAACGGCGAGGTGGCGTGATCCGCGCCCGGAGGCACCGCGCTCAGCCCGATGAAGGTGCCCGGCACCTCGGCCAGGACGCGGGAGAAATCCTCGGAGCCGCCGAGCGGGGTGGCCCACCGCGACAGCCTCGATTCGCCGAACAGCCCGGCGATGACGTTTTCCGCCGTGTGCGTCTCGTCCTCGTCCGTGATGGTGAGCGGATACTCCTGCTGGTAGTCCACATCGACGTCCAGGCCGTGCGCCGCCGCGATTCCCTTGAGCAGCCGCGGCACGGCATCCATCATCTTCTGCCGGGACTCGTCGGAGAAGGTGCGGATGGTGGCCTCGATGCGGGCGGTCTCCGGGATGACGTTGCGCTTGGTGCCGGCGTGGACCACGCCCACGGAGAGGACCACGGGATCGAACATGTTGAACTGGCGCGTGACCATCACCTGCAGGGCGGTCACCATTTCGGCGGCCGCTGTGACCGGGTCCTTGGCCGAGTGCGGGGTGGAGCCGTGGCCGCCGGCACCCAGCACCGTGACAACGAGGCCGTCCGAGGCGCTGAGCATGACCCCCGGCTTGGTGCAGAACGTTCCGTGCGGCTCGAGGGAGGAGAACACGTGCATGCCGTAGGCGGCGTCCACCCGGCGGCCGGGGGCATCCAGCACGCCTTCGCGGATCATGTAGCTGGCGCCGTCAAAGCCCTCCTCGCCAGGCTGGAACATCAGCACCACATCGCCGGCCAGCTGGTGCCGGCGTTCGGCAAGGAGCGTGGCGGCGCCGGCGAGCATGGAGGTGTGGAGGTCGTGGCCGCACGCGTGCATGGCGCCGTCGATCGTGGAGGCGTAGCCCACACCCGTTTTTTCCTGGACGGGCAGCCCGTCCATGTCGGCGCGGAGGAGCACCGCCGGGGCGCTCCCGGGACTGTCCTGCGGCCCTCCGTTGGCGCCGCCCGCGGCTGGGTTGGTCCCGGAGCCGGTCCCGTCCTTGGCGCCGCCGCGCAGGATTGCGGTGACCGACGTCGTGTCCTTGCCCAGCGTGATCTCGTACGGCAGGCCGTCCAGGGCCTTCAGCACTTTTTCCTGGGTTCGCGGCAGATGGAGGCCGATCTCCGGCTCCCGGTGCAGGTCGTGACGGAGCCGGGCGATATCTCCCTGCATCTCCCGGGCGTCTGCGGCAATCGGCACGTGTACTCCTCGTCTGTGGTTTCTCGCTGTGGGTCTATTCTGAAGTGGTCTACTTCACATTGTGTGGAAGTGCTGGAAATATCCACTCGGGAAGCCAAATACGCAGGATTCACGCAGAGCGGAGGATGATCGTGGAACTGAGTGAGGACGACTTGGCGCTTATCCATGCCCTGCAGATCGCACCGCGGCTGAGCTGGGCCGACGCCGCCGAGGTCCTGGGCGTCCATGCCACCACCCTCGCGGCCCGGTGGGAACGGTTGCGGTCAGGCGGCGCCTCTTGGATCACGGCGCACCTGATCGGCGACCCGAAACAGATGTGCCTCGCGTTCGTGGCCGTGGACTGCGAGATGAACCGCAGGGAGGACGTCACAGCCCGCCTCGCAGGGATGCCGGAGATCGTCACGGTCGAAGAGGCTGCGAGCAACCGGGACCTCATGCTGACGGTCATCACCGGATCGCTGGAGGAGTTCAGCACCAACGTGGTCTCGCGGCTGAAGGACATTGACGGGCTCCTCAAGTACCAGGCCGCACTGTGCACCCGGCTGCACACCGGCGGTGATTCCTGGCGGCTGAACGTGCTGAGCCGTGCGCAGCAGGCATCCGTCAGGGCGCTGGCGCGGCCCGGGCCGGCGGAGCCCGAACGTTCCGACGCCGTTCAGGCGCCGCTGCCCGCGAGCCACCTGGCCCTCCTGCCCTTCCTCGCCAAGGACGGGCGCGCGACGGCGGCAGACATCGCACGCGCGCTCGGCCGCAGCCCGGCCACGGTCCAACGGCAGCTGAACCGGGTGCTGGCCAGCGGGATCCTGTCCCTGCGGTGCGAGATCGCGCAAAGATACTCGTCCTTTCCCGTAACCTGCCAGTGGTTCGTCAACGTACCGGCCGGCCAGCACGAAGCCGCGGCGGCCTCCCTCCGGACCATCCGGAACGTGCGGCTCAGCGCCTCAACCACGGGACCCACGAATTTCGTGATCATCATGTGGCTCCAGTCCTTGGCTGACGTGATGGATGCCGAACTCGCCCTGCAGCAGAAGGTGCCGGGCATCGAACTGGTGGAAAGCGTCGTCATGCTGACCACCGTCAAACGGGTGGGCTGGATGCTGAACCCGGACTCGACGGCGAGCGGCGCCGTCGTCGTTCCTGCCGGGTCCGCCCAACCGGGTGGCAACTGACGCGCGTCTCAACGCTGGGAACCGCGCCAGCTGCTACCTGGTCGGGGAGGTGCGTCCCGGCAGTGTCGTGTGGCATGCTAGGCCCCCTAGCTCCAGGGACGGTGCCGGGCACCGTCGCCGCCCAATGACCGCCCGCCCAATGACCGCCCGCCCAATGACCGCCCGCCCAATGACCGCCCGCCCCATGACTACCGATCAGGCCGCCGTGCACGAATCCGCCCCGCCGCTCCCCGCCCCGCCAGCCGCCGGGATCCTCCAACGCCCCTACCTCCTGGTGACCGTTGGCGCGTGCGCCCTGGTGTTTTTGGCGGCCTTTGAATCCCTCGCCGTGACCACCATCATGCCGGTGGTGAGCCGCGAGCTCGACGGCGCCGCCCTGTATGCGCTCGCCTTCGCGGGGCCGCTGGCCACGGGCGTGATCGGCATGGTGGGCGCCGGGAACTGGTCCGACCGCCGCGGCCCCGTGGCACCGCTGTATGTCTCTGTTGCGGTCTTTGCGCTGGGCTTGCTGGTCGCGGGCACCGCCGAAAGCATGCCAGCCCTGGTGGCGGGCCGCCTGATCCAGGGCCTGGGCGGCGGCGCCATGACCGTGGCCCTGTACGTGGTGGTGGCCCGTGCGTACCCGGCCGTCCTGCACGCCAAAATCTTCGCCGCCTTCTCCGCCGCCTGGGTCATCCCGTCCCTCGTGGGTCCGTTCGCCGCCGGGCTCGTGGCGCAGCTGGCCAGCTGGCACTGGGTGTTCCTCGGCGTGGTGGTGCTCGTGGTGCCGGCGCTGGCCATGCTGGTGCCGGCGCTGCGGAGGGTCCGGTCCGGCCCGGAGGACCAGCCGGTCCCGTGGGCCTTCGGGCGGCTGGCCTGGGCTGCGCTCGCCGCCCTGGCCGTCCTGGGCCTGAACCTGTCCGCCGGGGTGCCGGTGGCCGGTCCGCTCATGGCGGGGGCCGCCGTCGTGGTTGCCCTGCTGGCCGTCCGGCCGCTGGTGCCGCGGGGGACCCTGACCGCCCGGCGCGGGCTGCCCAGCGTGATCCTCACCCGCGGGCTCGTGTCCGCGGCGTTTTTCGGCGCCGAGGTCTACCTTCCCTACCTGCTCGTGGAGCGCTACGCCTTCTCGCCCACGTTCGCCGGCCTCACCCTGACCGGCGGCGCGCTCGCCTGGGCGGCGGCCTCCGGGATCCAAGGGCGCCTCGGCGGGCGGCTGGGCAGCCCCGCCGCGGTGCGGACCGGCTCGCTGCTGGTGCTGGCCGCAATCGTCCTCGCCCTGGTGACCACCGCGGTTGGCTGGCCGGCCGCCGTCGCGATTTTCGGCTGGATCCTCGCCGGCGGCGGCATGGGCCTGATGTACCCGCGGCTGAGCGTCATGACACTCGCCCTGTCCACGCCGGACACCGAAGGCTTCAACAGCTCGGCGATGTCCATCTCCGACTCCCTGGGCGGGGCCCTCGCGCTGGCCACCACCGGGATCGTGTTCACCGCGCTGACGACGACGGCGGCTTCCTTCGCCGGGGTCTTCGCACTGACGGCGGTGATCGCCGCGGCCGGGGTCGCCATCGCGCCGCGGGTTACGGACTGATGCCTGCCTAGCCGGCCGACGCCGGCGGTTCAGGCGCGCGGCAGGACCTTGTAGTACAGGTGGGTGACGGCGTCGCCCTGGATCACCCGGGTCTGCTCCAGCTTCACCGGCGCCGCCGCGAGGTTGTCGAAGAAGCGGATCCCTTCGCCCAGCAGCCAGGGTGCCAGGTTGACCCGGATCTCCTCCACGAGCCCGGCGTCAATGGCCTGCCGGATGACATCGGGTCCGGCCAATCCCACATCCTTGCCGCCAGCCAGTGCCGTGGCCTCCTTGACCGCGTCCGCAAAGCCGGTGGTGACGAACGTGTACGGGACGCCCTCGCGGGGCCAGCCGTCCGGAACGGAATGGCTGAGCACCACGATGGGGCAGTCGATGGGGTGCCGCCCGTCCCAACCGTGCGTGATGTCGAAGATCCTGCGGCCCACCAGCAGGGCGCCCGCCGTGGACATGGTGCGGCGCAGGTGCTCGGCACTCCGTTCCGAGACGTGCCAGGTCATGTCCGGCCGGGCCGTGGGGACCTCCACCGGCCCGTTGCCGTACCAGTCGAAGAGGCCGTTCACGGAGTCGTCCGGGAGGGCGATGAAGCCGTCCAGGGACATCGTCATTTCAGCGACAAGTCTTGCCATGGGTCCGCGCTCCTCGCGTTGGCTGGTAGGGGATGTCCGGTTAGGGGGTGTCCGCGGCCTTCAGCCGGGTGGCGCGAAGGACGGCGTCGGCAAGAATGGCCATCTGCCCGTCGGGGCCGGTGGCCTCCCTTTCCCGGCTCTCAGCCACCTGGACGCTCCATTCCGGTGGCGCGATGCCGAGTTCGGCCACGAGCTGCTCGGGGGTGAAAAACCGCCCCGCCGCATGGGCAGCCGCATGGCCGTCCGATGCGTCGCCGTCGGCTCCGTCGGCGTGGTCGGCGCGGCTGTGGCTGGCGGCTGCCTGGCTGGACCACGGCGGCAGCCCGTCCGGGTGGTGCCCCACCACCAGGAGCGTTCCGCCCGGCCGGACGGCGCCCGCCGCGATCCGGTGCGACCGCTGCCACGGCATTTCCGTGGAGTGCAGAAACTGCGCGGAGACGAGGTCGAACCGCTCCTCGGGCGCCCAGGATTCCAGGTCCCGCTGCAGCCAGGTGAGGCGGTGTCCGTACCCGGCTTCCGCCGCGTGGGCGGCTGCGCGTTCAAGCGCGACGGCGGACACATCCACCGCGGTCACCGTCCAGCCGTGCTCTGCGAGCCACAGGGCGTCCGCGCCTTCACCGCAGCCGAGGTCCAGTGCGGTCCCGGGTGCGAGGCCGGCAACTTCCGCCACGAGCTGCGGGTTGGGCCTGCCGCTCCACACGCGGGGCCGGCTCCGGTACATTTCGTCCCAAAGCTGCGCCGCGCTGTCGGGCTCGTTACCCGCACTATGGTGACCGGCGCCGTCGTGCTTTGCTTCGGAGGGGCTGGTTTCGCTGTTGCTGGCGGGGGAGTGCTGGTTGCCGGCCATGGCTACTGGTCCTTCTTGATTTTGCGCCAGCCGCCCGCGCGGTTGTTGGCGATGATGGACCTGAACATGTCGGTCAGGGCCGGGCCGTTGAGCGACTCGCCCTCGTAGAAGGCCACGGTGCGGCCCGTCTTGTTCTCCTGCCCGCCGGTGATGAGGTGCTCCGGATCCGGCGTCAGCCCGCCGTCGTACAGGAAAACGTTCACGTGGTCCTTGGCCGCGAGGAGCGCGCAGACGTTGCCCTCCAGGACGAAGTAGGGCTGGCGGGTGCGTTTGATGGTTTCCACCACATCGGGATCGGCGGCGTGGACCAGTTCGCGGACCTGACGGCACACCGCCTGCTGCCACTCGGGCAGGGCATCGATGTAGGCGTCCACGCGCGGATCTGCGGTGTAGTCCATGGGGATACCCTGCCACAGAATCCCGTGCCCAACTAGGTCTCCTCATGCCCAACCAGGTAGCAGTTGTTGTCGTTTTGAGCCCCATAACGACAACAACTGCGACCTTGTCGGGGAAGGGATCAGGGGAGCTGCAGGACGATGTTCCGGTTCCCGTCCGCGAACACCGGATAGCTGCGGAGCGGGCCGGCCCCGGTGGTGGAGCATCCGGTGTCCAGCGCAAAGGCGTGCTGGTGCAGCGGGCACATCACCACGGCCTGGTCGATGGTGCCGTCGGCGATCGGGCCGCCCTTGTGCGGACAGACGGCCGAGAGGGCGCGGAGCGAACCGTCCCGCAGCCGGAACACCGCGACCTGCTCGCCCGCCACGCCAAACGCCCGGCCCTCGCCCACGGGAACCTGGTCCAGCGGGCCGAGGACATGCAGGCCGGCGCCCTGACCGGCGCCCTGACCGGGGCTCAGTTCGGGGCTCATCGGACCGGCACCTGGGGAAGGACCTCAAGGGGGAGCGAGGTGCGGAACTGGCCGGGCGTGAAGGGGTCGTCGCGTTCGGTCCACGGGTCAACGTAGGCGTCCACCGACTCCTGCATGGCGGCGTCGAGCTGCGCGCCCAGGCCTTCGGCGTCGTCGACAATTACGGCACGGAGGTGCTCGATCCCCATCCGCGGCACGAAGGAGTACGTCCGTTCCAGCCAGTTGGCGCGCTCGCGGTAGTACTGCATGAAGCGGCCCGCCAGCAGCTTCACGGTCTCGGGGCTGTCCACCGTTGCCAGCAGATCGCCCTTCCGGATGTGGGCCCCGGCCGCCCCGCCCACATAGACCTCCCAGCGGCCGCCGTCCACCGCCACCACTCCAACGTCCTTGACCAGCGATTCCGCGCAGTTGCGCGGGCAGCCGGACACGGCAAGCTTCAGCTTCGCCGGCGACTCGATGCCCTGGAAGCGGGACTCGATCTCGACGCCCAGCCGGGTGGAGTCGCCCGTGCCGAAGCGGCAGTACTCCTGCCCCACGCACGTCTTCACCGTGCGGAAGCTCTTGCCGTAGGCGTAGCCGGACGGCATGCCGAGATCGGCCCAGACCTTCGGCAAGTCCTCCTTGGGAACACCCAGCAGGTCGATCCGCTGCCCGCCGGTGAGCTTCACCATGGGGATCTTGTACTTGTCCGCGACGTCGGCGATCCGGCGGAGCTGCTCCGGTGACGTCACGCCGCCCTTCATCTGCGGCACCACGGAGAACGTGCCGTCGCGCTGGATGTTGGCGTGGACGCGGTCGTTGACGAACCGCGCGTCCCGCTCGTCGATGTACTCGCCGGCCCACATCATCTTCAGCAGCGAGGCCAGGCCCATCTTCGACTTCGCGTCCTCGGCGCCGCCAGGGGCCAGGGCAGCGAACACCGCGGACACGGACCGCAGCCCCTGCTCGCGGATCGCCGTCATCAGCGCGGCCTTTTCCAGCGGCACGCCCGGAACGTAATACGCCGCCGCGGGGTCCTCCTCCACGGCGCCGTCGGCGGCCCACTCCACCACCTGGCGGACCAGCAGCTTGCACGAGCCGCAGCCCTTGCCCGCCCGCGTGGCATCCATGACGCCGGCCAGCGTGGTGCAGCCGCCGGCCACAGTATCCACCAGCGCCTGCTTGCTGACGCCGTTGCAGTTGCAGACCTGGGCGTCGCCGGCCAGTTCCGCCACTCCCGTTTCCTCACCCGGCCCGCCGATGTCGAACAGCAGCGAGACGCGTTCTTCGGGAAGCGGCAGGCCGCGGTCGAACGCCTGCGTCAGGTACGCCACCTTGCGGCTATCACCGAGCAGGGTTGCGCCCACGATCTTGCCGTCCCGGATCACGATGGACTTGAAGACCCCGCGGCTCGGCTCCGAAAACACCACGTGCTCATCGGTGTCCCGTTCCGGGCCCTGCAGCCCCATGGACGCGACGTCGACGCCGGCCACCTTCAGTTTGGTGGCGGTCCGGGAGCCCAGGTAGGCCGATTTCGGGTTGGCGCCGGTCACGTGGTCGGCCAGCACGGCAGCCTGCTCCCACAGCGGCGCCACCAGCCCGTACACCTCGCCGCGGTGCTGGACGCACTCTCCCACTGCGTAGATCGCGTCCTCGTCGGGCACGCGCATCTGGTCATCCACCACGATGGCGCGCTCCACGGGCAGGCCGCCCGTGACCGCGACGTCCACGTTGGGGCGGATGCCGGCGGCCACCACCACCATGTCGCACTCGATGTCCGGCTTGTCCCGCAGCCTGACGCCCCGCACCTTGTCCACGCCCAGGACGGCCGTGGTCCGGCTGCCCGTGTGGACGGTGATGCCGAGGGCTTCCACGCTGCGGCGCAGCACCGCCCCGCCGTCGGGCCCCATCTGTGCGTTCATGAGGTGGTTGCCGGAGTGCACCACCTCGACGTCGATGCCGTGGCTTTGCAGTCCCCGCGCGGCTTCCAACCCCAGCAGGCCGCCGCCGATCACCACGGCGCGGTGATGGTTGTCCTGCTGGGCGTAGGCGACCATGCCGGTGGTGTCGTCGATGGTGCGGAAGGCGAAAATCCCCGGCAGCAGGCGCCCGCCCGGCGTGTACATGCCGTCCAACGGCGGCAGGTGCGAGCGGCTGCCCGTGGCGATGACCAGGACGTCGTACGGAGTGGCCCGGCCGTCGTCGGAAAACACCAGCTTGGCGAAGCGGTCGATCCTGCCCACCCGGACTCCGGCGTGCAGCGTGATGTCATTGTCCCGGTACCAGGCCAGTGAGTTGAGGAAGATGTTGCCGGTGTCCTCCTCGCCGGAGAGGACGTGGCTGAGCATGATCCGGTTGTAGTTTCCGTACGGCTCGTCACCGAACATGGTGATCCGATACTGCACCGCCCCGCCGCGGGCCAGGATCTCCTCGACGGCGCGCGCCCCGGCCATGCCGTTGCCGATCACCACCAGCCGACGGCGGGAATCAACAGTCCTGGTCCGGGCGGCCCGGCTGGCCAGCGTGGTCATCAGTGCTCCACCATGCCCAGATCGACCACCACGGCGCCGGTGACTCCCGTGTCCGCGAGCAGCTGGAGCTCGATCAGCGAACCGCCGTCGATGTCCTCCACCACCCGGAGCGGTACGTGGACATTGCCCTTGGCCCCGATGGGGAAGTACCGCATGGGCACGCCGTCCCGCATCAGGACCACGGTGATGAGCTCAGGGGAGGAGTTGCCGCCCCGGAAATACAGCGTCTGGTTGATCACGCCGTCGGGAACGTAGTGCGAGAGCTGGCTGTGGATGGGCACCGGCTTTTCCAGGCCGGCTCCGTCGAACGGGAAGACGCCCTGGAGGAAGAGGTTCTTCAAGGTCACGGTCAGATCCTTTCGGCGGAGGGACGCTGCACCAGGTTGGCGGCCCGGCATACGTCCATCCTTCGCCGCGCTTGTTACAGCGCCCGGCTGGCCGTGTAATTTCCGTTTAACACCTTCCTCACCGTGGACCGGGACACCGTGGGCGCGGAAACCGTGTGGGCGGCCCGGTGGACGCGGCCGCGGACGTGGCTGCCGGCACAAAGAAACCGCGCGGCGGAACACCGAAGTGTTCCGCCGCGCGGTTTGTGGCTCTCTAGCAGGGGTTTCGGGAGCTAGGCCTTGGCCGCAGGCGATGCGGCGGTGGCGTTGTTGCCCGCCGTCCATTCCGCGATCCTGGCCTGCTGGAGGGGTGTCTGGCGGTTGAAGTACCAGGCGGCGCCCAGCAGCAGGAACCACAGCGGGGCAACCACCAGGGCGAGCCGGGTGTCCTCGGCCTGGGCCAGGGCCACCAGCATGAAGACGAAGAACGCCAGGACCACGTACGGCATGAAGGTTCCGCCGGGCATCTTGAAGGAGGACGCCGCGTGGAGCTCCGGGCGCCGGCGGCGGAACACGATGTAGCTGACGAGGATCATGGACCAGACGAACATCGTGAGGACGGACGCCACCGAGGTGACCACGGTGAACGCGCCGATCACGGAGTCGCCCGCATACAGCAGGATCAGTCCGGCCAGCAGGAAGATGCAGGAGAACAGGAGGGCGTTCTGCGGGACCTTGCGGGCGCTCAGCTTGCCGAAGGATTTCGGGGCGTTGCCGTCCTGGGCCAGACCGTAGACCATGCGCGAGGTGGAGTAGATACCGGAGTTGGCGCTGGACGCGGCGGACGTCAGGACCACCAGGTTGATGACCACGGCGGCGATCCCCAGGCCGGCCAGGGTGAACATGCCGATGAACGGGCTGCTGGCGGGGTCGATGCTGCGCCACGGGTTGACGGCCATGATGACCACGAGTGCGCCGACATAGAACAGCAGCACGCGGATGGGGATGGAGTTGATGGCCCGGGGGAGGTTCTTTTCCGGGTCCTTGGTTTCCGCTGCGGCAGTGCCGACCAGCTCGATGCCGGCGAAGGCGAAGATGGCGATCTGGAAGCCAAGGATGAAGCCGAACATGCCGTGCGGGAACATCCCGCCGTCGTTCCAGATGTTGGCAAGGCTGGCCACCGCGCCGCTGGGCGAGGTGAAGTGGGTGGCGATCATGATCGCGCCGGTGGCGATCAGGGCGAGAATCGCCACAACCTTGATGATCGCGAACCAGAACTCGGCTTCGCCGAAGGCCTTAACGGTAGGGAGGTTCAGCAGGATCAGGACCACCGGCGTGATCAGCGCGGGAATCCACAGGGGTGTGCCGGGGGCGAGCTTGTCGACGTACCCGGCGATCGCCACAATGTCAGCCACGCCCGTCACCACCCAGAAGAACCAGTAGGACCAGCCCGTGAAGAACCCTGCCCAGGGACCGAGGAGGTCGCCCGCGAAATCGCTGAAGGACTTGTAGTTCAGGTTGGACAGCAGGATTTCGCCCATGGCGCGCATAACGAAGAACAGCATGAAGCCGATGATCATGTACACGAAGATCACCGAGGGCCCGGCGAGGGAGATGGTCTTGCCCGAGCCCATGAACAGTCCGGTGCCGATGGCGCCGCCGATGGCCAGGAGCTGGATGTGGCGGTTGCCCAGGGCCCGGCTGAGGTGCTCGTCCTTGCCCTGTCCGGGTGCGCCAGTTGCTGTGGGTGGTTGAACGGGAACGGTGGTGGTGCGTTCAGACATCAAGTCTTCTTCCTTGTCACAGGTGCCGGCGATGCATCCAGGTACATAGCCGGCCGCATTGATCCGCCGACGATGTGACGGAACTAACAATTTGGGGGTGGGTTAAGACTAGGAGCAGGCGGCCACCCTGAGGCCTGCCGCCCGACCGTGCCGGCTGGCGGCACCGGCCGCCCGAACGCCGGCGAAGTTTGCGGGGTCCTGCCGGCGGGTAGGGGCGTTTTCCCTGCGTAGCGGGGATTTGTGGCCTCGCGCCAAGGCGGGGCGGGCACCGCCGGCCGGGCCGCGGAGCGACGAAGAGAGAGTCGACATCTGTTCAGCATGACAGCCTCAAATGTCGCCCGGTGTCCGACGTAATATTCGTCACAGCGTCGCGCGCGGCCCATAGGAGGATGACGCCGGTGTTGTCCCGGCGGTGAGCCGGGTGCCCGGCGCCCGGCTCGGTGACAGGGCCGATGACGGGTGCGCGGTTGGCTGATGCTAGACTGGTGGAACTTGATGTGCAGTGATGCCCACTTTGTTCCGGTCCATCAACCGGAACCCCGCAACGGATCCGTCCTTGCAGGGGGTGGGCTTTTTTCATGTGAGAGGCACATCCTGCGTCGATGAACGCTATTTGGTCCCAGCCGCATTACGCCGGCCGGTTGATCACCTGACTTTTCCTCGGCGACCCCCTGAGCCAACCGGCATCGGGGGCCGATATCCGCATGGATACCGCCCGAAAGACCCTGATAAACACATGACTACTTTCGCTGCCCTCGGCACGCCCAAGGCACTCGCCGAAACGCTGACCGCACAGGGAATCGTTGAGCCGTTCCCCATCCAGGTCAAGACCCTCCCGGACACCCTGGCCGGACGCGACGTCCTGGGCCGCGGCCGCACCGGATCCGGCAAGACCATCGCCTTTGCCATCCCGCTGGTGGCCCGCCTCGCCGAACGCGAAGCCAAGCACTTCCGCAAGCCCGGCCGTCCCATGGGCCTGGTCCTTGCACCCACCCGTGAGCTGGCCACGCAGATCAACGCCACCATCGAACCGATGGCCAAGGCCATGGGCCTGAACACCACCGTGATCTACGGCGGCATCTCCCAGGCGCGCCAGGAGAAGGCCCTGCGCGCCGGCGTCGACATTGTCATCGCCTGCCCGGGCCGCCTGGAGGACCTCATCCGCCAGCGCATCCTGACCCTCGAGGCCGTTGAGGTCACCGTGCTGGATGAGGCCGACCACATGGCCGACCTCGGCTTCCTGCCGGTGGTCAAGAAGCTCATGGACATGACCCCGAGCCAGGGCCAGCGCCTGCTGTTCTCCGCGACGCTGGACAATGGCGTGGACAAGATCGTCCAGCGCTACCTGTCCAACCCGCTGACGCACTCCGTTGACGATCCGCAGGCCGCCGTCACCACGATGGAACACCACGTCCTCGTGGTCAACGACCAGACCGTCAAGAAGCAGCTGATCGTCGAGCTCGCCTCGGGCGCCGGCCGCCGCGTGCTCTTCATGCGCACCAAGCACCACGCCCGCAAGCTGGCCAAGACCCTCACCGACGCCGGAATTCCCGCCGTCGACCTGCACGGCAACCTGTCGCAGAACGCCCGTGACCGCAATCTGGCCGAGTTCTCCTCCGGCGAGGTCCGCGTCCTGGTGGCCACCGACGTCGCCGCCCGCGGCGTCCACGTGGACGACGTCGAACTCGTCATCCACGTCGACCCGCCCACGGAGCACAAGGCGTACCTGCACCGCTCCGGCCGTACGGCACGTGCCGGTTCGGACGGAACCGTGGTCACGCTGACCCTGCCCGAGCAGCAGACAGACGTCAAGAAGCTGATGAAGGCTGCCGGCGTCGAGGTCAACTTCGAGCGCGTCACCGCCAACTCCCCGCTGGTTGCTGAACTCGTGGGCGAAATGGCCGACAAGATCGATCCGCGCACCCGCGCCGCGCTGCTCGCCGCCAAGGCTGCACAGCACGGCGGCGGCACCTCCACCGGTGCCAACGCAGAGCGCAAGCGCGCACGCCGCCAGGCTGCACCCACCGCGGGTGGCCGGGGCGGACGCGGCGGACGCGGACGGGTTTCGACTGAAGCCCCCCGCACCGACCTGCCCCGTGCAGAGCGCCGCGCCGTGGCCTATGAAGGCCAGGCCGCAGCCCGCAACGCCGCAGACCGCGTCATCGAGCAAAACGAAGACCGGGCCCAGGCAGCCGCAGCTGCACGCCGCAACGCACGCGGCCGTGGCACGGCGTCCACGCACCGCAACGACGTTCCGGCCGCCGGTGGCCGTACATCGGCTGGCCGCGGTTCGGACGGACGTTCCGAATCCCGCATCACCCGTAGCGATGCTCCCCGCGGCGGCACCGGTCGCCCGACGACGGGTGGCCAGCGCAGCGGACGTCCGGCAACGGGCCAGCGTGCAGCCGCTGCCGGCGCCGGTGCCCGCACCGGCGGCAACACCGGCGGCCAGCGCGCTGCCGGCAGCGCCACCGGCGGCAACAAGGCAGTCTGGTCCTCCAACACCGGGGGGACCTCGGGCGGCTCCTACGCCGGCGGCGGCAACGGCCGTTCCGGCGAAGGTCGTCCGGCACGCAGCGGCCCCCGCCGCGCATCGGCTCCGGCTTCGAACGAACGCCGCGGCCGCTAGGGTTACGGTTTTTCGCTAGTCAAAAGGACGGACGCTACGGGGATTCCCGTAGCGTCCGTCTTTTAGCGCGCGCCGGTCCAAAAGCGCGCGTGAACCAAAAGCGCAGCGGATACCCGTAGGCTCACCAGCCGCGGGCCCGCCACTCGTCAAGGTGCGGACGCTCGGCACCCAGGGTGGTGGGCTTGCCGTGGCCCGGATGCACCACGGTGTCGTCCGGATAGACGTCGAACAGCCGCTCGGTCACGTCGCTGATCAGCTGGGCGAACCGTGCGGGATCCTTCTGCGTGTTCCCTACGCCGCCGGGGAACAGCGAGTCCCCGGAGAAGATGTGGGCCGGGCCCTCCGGATCCTGGTACACCAACGCAATGGATCCGGGCGTGTGGCCGCGGAGATGCACTGCCGTCACGTCGAAGCCGGCGAAGTTGCCGACGTCCCCGTGGTCCAGCAGCACGTCCACGGGCACCGGAAGTTCCGGCGCGTCATCAGTTCCGGCGGCGGTCCGGGCCCCCGTGGCTTCCACCAGGCCGGGGAGCGCCCTGACGTGGTCCCAATGCTGATGCGTGGTGGCGACCAGGGCCAGCTTCGGCGCCGCGGAGGTGTCCGCCGAGGCGTCCGCGAGCAGCGACTGAATCGCGGGGAGATCGTCCGCGGCGTCGATCAGCAGCTGCGCGCCGGATTCCTTGGCGGTGAGTAGATACACGTTGTTGTCCATCTCGCTGACTGAAATGCGGCGGATGGTGATGTCCCGGAGTGAGTGAATGAGCGTGTCCATGCGGTTCAGTCTACGAAGCTGAGCCAACGGAGCACGTCGAGCCAGAATAGGGCTGAGCACAATGCCGCCACGCCTACCGCGGATTCCAGTATCGGAATGCGGAGGCGCGGCGGTTTTGTGCGCTCAGCTGCCTGGCCGAGGCGGGCAGAGGCGGAGAACGCGCCTACTCGCGTCCCTGCGACACCCACCGCGGATCCGCGGACCGGGACCCGACGACGGCGTCCGCGGCGCCGTCGAGCACGTCCAGTTGGGCGGCGCTCAACTCGAGTGCGAGAGCTCCCAGGTTTTCGTCGATGCGGTGCGCCTTGCGGGTGCCGGGAATCGGGACCACCGGCAGGCCGAGCCGCCTGCCGTGGGCCAGCAGCCAAGCCAGGGCAACCTGGGCCGGAGTCGCTTCCAGCTCGGCCGCCACGGAACGCACGGCGTCCACCACTCCGGCGTTGGCGTCCAGTGCTCCCTCGGCGAAGCGCGGAATGTTGCGCCGGAAGTCGCCGTCGCCGAGCCTTAACGCGTCCACCGTTCCGGTCAGGAAACCCCGGCCGAGCGGCGCATACGGCACGAAGCCCACGCCCAGTTCCGCGGCAGCCGGAACCACGTTCCGTTCCACGTCACGGCTCCAGATGGACCATTCGCTTTGCACTGCGGCAATGGGGTGGATGGCAGCGGCCTCGCGCAGTTCAGTGGCCGTCACCTCGGACAGGCCCAGGTGCCGGACCTTGCCAGCCTGCACGAGCTCGGCCATGGCCCCGACCGTCTCCGCGATGGGGACCCGGACGTCCCGGCGGTGCATGTAGTAGAGGTCGATCACGTCGGTGCCGAGTCGCAGGAGGCTGCGGTCGGCTGCCTCCCTGACGTACGCTGCGTCCCCGCGGATGTCGGTGTAGCCGGTGGACGGCGTGCCCACGAGGGAAAATTTCGTGGCCAGCTGGACGTCGCCGCGGCGGTCCTTGAGCAACTTGGCGATCAGCTCCTCGTTGCTGCCGCCGCCGTAGATGTCCGCCGTATCAATGAAGGTGATGCCCGCATCCACCGCGTGCCGCAGCGTCCGGAGCGCGTCCGCCGGCTCAACCTCGCCGTATACGGGAGTGAGCGCCATGCCGCCGAACCCGAGCGGACTTACGCGGAGGCCGTCACCCAGATGAACTGGTGCTGCCGGGTTGTTCGTCATTTTCAATCTCCGTCTTCAGGAAGGACCGTCCCAGCCAAGAACCAAGGCGGTGGGGCAAGTATTCCGGCAACTTCAGGGCCGCCGAATCTCCCCGGTTTCACTTCTGACTGCTCGGACGCCCCGGCGTTTCGGCACGACCCGCCGGCAGGGCCATTCAGACGTGGGGAGAATCAGCGCCGGTGCTTGAGGGCGACGGCGGCAGCATCTTGAGCCCCGCGGCGCATCCCACAATCCCGGCGATGAACAGCACCTTAAGGAGGCTGAAAGGCTCGACGCCGGTGGCCATGGCCCAGCCGACGGTCAGGGCCGCGCCGATCCCCACCCAGACGGCGTAGGCCGTGCCGAGGGGGATGGTCTTCACCGCCATGCCCAGGCCCTGGAGGCTGAGCGCGGCGGTCACGGCGAAAATAATGGTCGGCAGGGGCCGGGTCAGGCCGTCGGACTGGCCCAGGGCGGTGGCCCAGACGGCTTCCAGGACGGCCGAAGCGAGCAGGATCACCCAGGCCGTGGCAGGCTTCGCAAGCATCACGCCACCGCCTTGAGGCCAACCACGCACGCGGCGATCCCGGCGAGCAGCGCGATGCGCGCCGCCGTCGGCCGTTCAACCTTGGCGGCTATCGCGTAGACGGACGTCAGCACCACGCCCACGCCGACCCACACCGCGTACGCGGTTCCGGTGGGTATGGACTGCATCGCGACGGCAAGGCCGGCGGTGCTGGCCACCACCGAGGCGAGGAAAAGGGCCAGGGGTGCGATGCGGCGCCGGCCCGAGGACCGGGACGCGCGGTGAAGCGCTGCGGCCCAGACGGCCTCGAGAGCGCCCGAGAGGATGAGGATTAACCACGACATGACAGATCCTTTGGCCAGTCTTGTCGCGTGCCGGGTACTGAACCGTCGTCCGGAGATCCGCTGATCGGGATCTTGTTCTCACCATAGCAACGGCCGACGGCGGCTGGCCACCGCCGATGGCCAACCTCACCGTGAGCGGCGCCGTTCCACTGTTTTCCCAACCTCGCGCCCATACGGTCCGATGACCTTGACAACTCGCTGCCCAACGAAAGAGAGGCGCCATGGAAAGGACAGCACTCGGAGTACTGGCACTGGCCGGAACACTCTTCGTTCAACTCGCTGGCGCCGGACCCAGCACCGCAGCGGAGCGACCGCTCATTAAGAAGGCGGAGCGGCCCGTCATTACGAAAACCATCGTGAGAGGCGAGGGAGTGACCGCGGAATTTGACCACACGGACGGCTGCATTCAGACGAACGTCAGCGTGTTCGGCAGCGTCTTCACGGTCCCCGGATCGACTACGCCCGACAAGCTGGGCTTTGTGAGCGTCACGCAGGTCAACACATGCACACTCACAACACTGATCAACGGGTTTGGCGAGGCGAGTACCCTGGACCTGGTTGTTCCGAACGGGTTGGCTGGAGGGCGTCTGAGGATGTCCCTGGAATTCACGGACTATGCCGACCCCGTCAACCCGGCAGTCTCGCCGATGACGGCCGACGTGTCCTTCCGGGCTACGGCTCGGGCGACCACAACTTTTGCAAAGTCCGTATCCTTTTCCGGGGGCATCCGCTTTGTATCGTCGGAAGGTGCCAAGAGCCGGGCCTCCTCTGCCACCGGCACGGTAACCCTTGGGGCTCAAAAGGTCGTTTCGCGGGATACTTCGTCGATCTCCGCGACGATCGCCTCGGTGGTCAGCAAAGAGAAGACGGTAGCCCGCCCCGTGAAGTAGCGCTCAAGGATTCTTGGACCCCTAAGACTGGGCCCGGTTCGAACAATCCCAAGCTTTTTACAAGTTATTCGGTCGAACATGTTCCGAGGGGGAGTTTAAGCAAGTTGCCAGGACCGCAACAGCAGGCGGCTCGATTTCTCGTATCCAGCAGGGAAGGTTGCTCGGGACTGGCATAGGCAAACAACTTCAATGAGTGGTGAGGCTAGTGACCAACCCTACACAGGACGACGTTCAGCTCCGCAGAGCAACGCTCCACGACCGTACATCTATCCACAAGGGCGGGCGTGGTACAGGCCGCAGGACTTCCTGGCTTGGCGGAAGGCGGGGTGGTCGCTCGGCTGGTCTTCGTCTCCACGGGTTGCGGAATCTGGGGCTCCATGCCCTGCTGACAGCCCTACTGCTTGCGCTGAGTGGTCTGGTGGTGCCGGTTGCGGCGTCGGCTGCTCCGGGTGATGTTGGGGTTGAGGGTCCCTCGCATACGGGGACGGGGACGCCGACGGGTTCGAAGCGGGCGACGAGCGGGTTGTGGTTCAACGACGGGGTCTGGTGGGGGAACCTGTGGGACACTTCCAGCTCGGATTTTCATATCTTCCGGTTCAATGCCGCGACGAGCGCGTGGGTCGATACGGGTGTGGCGACGGACACGCGGTCGAACACTCATCATGACGTGTTGTGGGACGGGACGACGTTGTATGTTGCGAGCTATCGGTTCGTCAACGACGGTCTGCCGGCTGAGCCGAACTTCCCGACGACGATGCGGCGTTACAGCTACAACTCGAGTGCGAAGACGTACTCGCTGCTTGGTTCCTCAAACATCAACAACCACCGCGTTGAGGCCCTGTCCATCGATAAGGACTCGACTGGCCGGTTGTGGGCCACGTGGCAGCAGGGGAACCGGATCTATCTGAACGTCACTGGCACAAATGGCGTGACGTGGGGGACGCCGTTCCAGCACCCTGCGTCGTTGAGCAGCGTGTCTGTGGACGACACGTCGGCTGTGATCGCGTTCGGGTCCAACAAGATCGGCGTGATGTGGAGCCGGCAGCTCGGTGACGCCAATGACGGCATGTACTGGAGCTATCACGTCGATGGAGCGTCAAACACCACCTGGACCACTCCTGTGGCGGCGGTGAGGGGCCTGCGCAGCGGTGATGACCATATGAACTTGAAGTGGCTGGACTCCACGAATAATCAGGTTTTCGCCGCCATTAAGACGTCGTTCACGTCAGCCTCTCAGCCGCTGATCCAGCTGTTGGCACTGAACGGTACGACGTGGACGGCGCACACAATCGCGACCGTGGCGGAGTGCCCCAACCGGGTGATCGTCCTGATTGATGAGAGCACGCAAAGGCTGCGTACGTTCGCTACCTATCCGAAGCCGAGTGGCACGACGAACGCTGGCGTCTGCACTAGCTCGGGGGGCGCGATCTACGAGAAGTCCTCGCCGCTGAGCGGCATCAGCTTCAGCACTGCGAAGACGGCCCGAATCGTGGACGCCGACCAGTATGTCCACAACGTGACGTCGACGAAGCAGAATCTCAACAGTACGGCGCGGGGCACGGCCAACAGCGGTCTGCTGCTCCTTGCCGATGTGAACGCCACCAGCCGGTACTGGCACTTTTCGGACACCAGCGGCGGCGGTGGTGGCGGTGATACGACGCCTCCGACGGTGGCAAATACGTCTCCGGCTGATGGTGCGACCGGTGTGGCGGTGACGGCGAATGTGACGGGGACGTTCTCGGAGGCGATGAATGCGTCGACGGTCACGTCGGCCAAGTTCACGTTGAAGACCCCGGCCGGAACGACGGTGCCGGCCGCTGTGTCGTACACGGGAAACGTTGCGACGTTGAACCCGACTGCGGATCTGGCGGCGGGTACGACATACACGGCGACGATCGACGGCGGCTCCGACGGGGTGACGGATGTTGCCGGTAACGCGTTGGCGTCGGACAAGACCTGGACCTTCACCACGGCTACCGCGGGCGGCGGTGATACGACGCCTCCGACGGTTGCGGCCACGTCTCCGGCTGCTGGTGTGACCAGTGTGGCGGTGACGGCGAATGTGACGGGGACGTTCTCGGAGGCGATGAACGCGTCGACGGTCACGTCGAGCACGTTCACGTTGACGGCGGGGACACAGACGGTTTCGGCAACGTACAGCACCTCGGGCAACGTTGCGACACTGGACCCCGGTGCGAATCTGGCGGCCGGTACGACGTACACGGCGACGATCAAGGGCGGCTCCGCCGGGGTGAAGGACGTTGCCGGTAACGCGTTGGCGGCCGACAGGACGTGGACCTTCACCACGGCTCCCGCGGGTGGCGGCACGACTACCGTCACCCTCACGGCCACCGCTGACAGCTATGTGACGAACGGGGCGCTGACGACGAACTTCGGCACGAGCACCATGTTGGGTGTGGACAACAGCCCGGTGGAGGTCGCGTACTTGAAGTTCGACCTGTCGGCGTATGCGGGTAGGACGCTGGATAGTGCGACGTTGCAGCTGCGTAGCGCCGGGAGCGGGTCAACGGGTACGCAGAACGTCAAGCTGGTCTCCGTTGACACCTGGAGCGAGACCGGGATCACGTACAACAACCGTCCGGCGCTCGGCACCAGCATCGGCACGCTCGGCGCGACAACGACCAACACCAACTACAGCGTTCCGCTGACGGTCAGCGGTGTGACCGGTGAGCTCGGCCAACAGCTCTCCCTTGGTATGGACGCCAACAGCAGTGACGGCCTGGACCTCAACTCCAAGGAGGCCGGCAGCACAGCCGCACCCAAGCTGGTGCTCACGCTGAGGAACTAGGAGGCCACCGTCGACAGGGGCCAACACCGTGCACACCAGCAACACCATCTGACCGACACCACCCAGACAGGGGACGACCCATGCGCAACTCGCACACCAAGGCATTGCACTTCGACATCCACGGCCGCGTCACGATCCGCGTCGACGCAAAGGCGCCGGCAGCGGCCCAGCTCCAGAGCATGTTGGCGTGCTTCGCCACCGACACCGAACGGCCGGCCGACATCGTCGTGGACGACCGGCCGGAGCCGATGCCGGATGCGAGTCTGCTTGAGCACGAGCTCGCGTACACGGGAAACAGTGTGCGTTTCCAAGCCGAGCGGGTCCAGGTGGTGAGGGACGGAGAACAGTGGCGAATTCACGGGCCGGGCGAGCTGTTGACCTCCGTGGTCCCTGTTCTCGATGCCGCCATGGTCGGTCGAGGAGCCGGCATGATCCACGCGGCAACGATGGCATACCGGGGTCACGCGATCGCGCTTCCCGCCGCCGGAGGGACCGGTAAGACGAGCACCGTCGCCAAGCTGATGCGGCGGGAGGGGTGGTCGTTCATGGGCGACGACTGGGCCTTCCTGGCCGAGGACGCCACGCTGCTCGGCTACGCGAAGCCCATGTTCATCAAGCCGCACCACCGGAACATCTACCCGCACCTGTTCGAAGGTGTCCGGAAACCCCTCGTCCCGTCACGGCTCTCGAAGAGCGTCGGCCGTCTCACCACGGTGGTGCACCCGTACGTCATCCGTTATCCGCGCCTCGCGGACTTCTCCCGGCGATGGTCGCCGGAGCACCGCATGGTGGTCCCGGGGACCGCGTTCCCGGGGCGGGAAGTGACCACCTCGGCCCCGCTCGCGGCCGCCATCTACGTCGAGCGCTTCGAGGGCGCCCGGTCCCGGATCGTCGAGCGGACCACCGAGTGGATGGTCGACCGCATGCTCGGCAACTTCCACATCGAGATGGCGGGCTTCTCGCAGCGGGTCGTGACCGGCCTGGCGGCCACGTCCGTCGTCCCTTGGCGCGAGCACTTCGCGGCGAAGGGGCTAATGCTGAGCAAGGCGCTCGACGGACGGCCCTGCCACCTGCTGCAGGTGCCCGCCGCGTACACGGCGGACGAGGCGTCGGACGACATCGTCCGGTATCTCGAGCAGCTGCTGCCGTCGTTCCTCGACGAGCAAGCCTGAGGGGTGGTGCACAGTGGGTCACAGCCCTGCCGAAGTCACAGCGGTCGTTCCGGCCCGCAACGCGGAGCTCATGCTCCCGCGCTGCCTGGAGGCCCTGCGTCAGTCCGGTGTCGCCGAGATCATCGTGGTGGACGGATGCTCAACTGACAGCACCACCAGCATCGCCCTCGCAGCCGGTGCCCGGGTACTGAGTGACGAGGGCCGCGGCCTGCCATGGGCTCGAACGCTCGGTGTGCGGAGCAGCAGCACCCGTTGGGTCCTGCTCGTCGACTCCGACGTCGTGTTCGGGCCCTCGGGGGTCGCCGACCTGCTCACAGAGTTCGTGGAGAGCGGCTACGATGCCCTCCAAGCCGGTCTGGAGAGTGTCGGTGGACCCGGCTATTGGGGGCAGGCCCTGGCGCATCACCATCGCACCGGCCGCAGCCGCAACTGGTTCGGGCTCGTGGCGACGCTCGTCGACCGAGACCTGATGATGGGCGTTGGTTTCGACGACTCGTTCAAGTCGGGTGAGGACATTGAGCTGCGTTGGCGGATGCGGGAGTCAGGGCTGCGAACGGCGGTGTCGCGCCGGGTGTTCGTCGAACATCGTTTCGCCGCAGACGACTTCGACTTCGCGCTCGACCAGTTCCTCATGGACGGAACGGGACTGGGACGGATGATCCGCAAGCACGGCTGGCGGGGTGCGAGGTTGGCGCTGCTGCCCGCCGCCGCGGCAGTCCGGGGCAGCGCCCTGAGCCTCGCCGCGCGCCAGCCTCGGTGGCTGCGCTACTACATCGCCTTCTGCTGGTACAACTACGTGGGCCTTGCAAGGGGTCTCGCGCGGTGAGGGCTAAGCGGGGGGCCGCTGTCACGGACGCCTCAACCGTCCGGCACTCCGCCCTGCGCAGCTCGCTCGGCCTCGTGGTGGCCAAGGCCGCCCAGACGGGCGCGGGTTTCGCCTTCTGGATCGTGGCGGCGCGCGCGACGTCCGACCGCGAGGTCGGGCTCACCACCGCCGCGGTCTCGGCGGTGATGATCTGCACGCAGCTCGCGGTGCTGGGCGCAGGGTCGGCCGTGATCGTCTCGGTGGGGCGTGGGGAGTCGCCCGCGCGGGTGCTGGACGCGGCGTTCGCCATCGTGGGGGTAGCCGGCACCGTGCTGGCGCTCGGCTACCTCGCGCTGCAGTCGGCGGTGATGCCGGACACGGCCTCGGTATCGGTCCTCTTCTGGTTCACATTCCTCGTGGCTGCCGTCACCGGCACCCTGGTCATCGTGCTGGACCAGGCGCTCGTGGCGTTGGGACGCGGTGCCAGCGCGACCTCGAGGTACACGTGGGGTGGTGGGGTCGCACTCGGGGCTGCGGCGCTCGTGGCCTGGCAGGCGCACGGCGCCTCTGCCGACGTGCTGATGGCCTGCTGGACCCTCGGGACGACCGTGGCCTGCGTCGTCGGCGCGGTCCAGCTGCGAAGACTGGTGGGCTACCGGCCGCGGCCGTCCTTACGCTTAGCGCGCGGCCGTCCACTGCTGGCGCTGGGCATTCCGCACCAGCTCCTCACCCTCACCGAGCGCACGCCCGGTCTGGTGCTGCCGCTCCTGCTCGCACACATGGTGGCGCCGGAGGCCGCTGCCTACTGGTATCCCGCATGGATGATGGCCTGGGCCGCATACACCGCTCCGACGCTGATAGGCATCGTCCAGTTCTCCGAGGGTGTCCGCGACGCGGGCCGCCTGGTGTCCACAACCTGGGCGAGTCTCCGTTGGTCGCTCGCCGTAGGAGGTCTGGCTGCCGCCGTCCTCGTCCTCTTCGCTCACCCGCTGCTCAGTCTGCTGGGCGAGCGGTACGCCGACTCGTCCGCCGGCGCTCTGCGGTTGTTGGCGGCCGGACTGGTGCCGTACGCGGTGTTGCAGGCCTACAACGCCGTGTGCCGGGCCCGCGGCCGCTACGCGGAGGCGATCGTGGTCGGCGTGACGCTCGGAGTCGCCCTTTGCACCTCAGCGCTGTCGGCCGCCGACAGGGGCCCGACCGCCATGGCCCTTGCCTGGCTGGTGGTGCTCTCCATCGGGGCCGCGGCGACCGGCCTCCGGCTGATCGCCGTCCTCCGGCGCGTCACGCGAGACGCGCAATGACAGGCACGTTCGAAGCAACCGGCCGTACCGAGGGGGCAAGTGTCGTTGCCGTCTTGCGGACGATGTACCTGCTCCGCTTCCTTCCACGAGTGTTGGGACTGCTCGCGTGAGCCGCGCGGCGCGGTGGTGGCTCCTCAGCGACCTCCACCTGGGCGTGTCGGACGACGACCCCCGGTGCCCCGGCAGAGTTCTGGCCGAGTTCCTGCGCCGCGAGGTGCTCGCAGCCTCCGGTCCGAAGCAGCACGTCGCCTTCGTCGGTGACACGTTCGAGCTGATCGGGTTAGACGAGGATGAGAGCCTGGCCCGGCTCGAGTCCATCCTGGCCCGCCACCCCGACACGTTCCGGGCGCTGGAGGCCTGTGCGGCGCGCGGCGTGCAGCTGCATTTCGTGTGCGGCAACCACGACGTGGAACTTGCCCGGCCCTCGGTTGCCGCCCGCCTGTCGGCGCTGCTGTCACCCGCAGAGCCCACGCGGATCCGGGTGTACCCGTGGTTCCTGCACGTGCCCCACGTGCTCGTGGCCGAGCACGGGCACCAGCACCACGCGCTGCATCGGATGCCCGAGGTGCTCCGTGCGGCGGTCAACGGCACCGACGAGCTGGACCTACCACCACTCGCCGCCTGGAACGCCCATCCGTCGAGGTCGCGCCTGAGCCGTGTCGGAGCCGTTGCCCGGGCCTGTCTGGCGTCCGAGCGGGCGGAACGCCGCGTCCGGAGGCTCGCGTATGACGAGCTGTTGCAGGCCGAGTCACGGCGGCTCGCGCTCGACCGGGTGGCCGTTCGGGACCTGGCGCGCCTGTCCCGGTTCCGGACGGTGTCGGCGCTTCCGGTCGCCGCGACTCGCATGGTGTTCGCGGCGGCCGGGCGCAGAGTCGCGGGCGACGAGGCTCCTGCTACAGCGGGCCGGTTTGCCCGTACCCTCGAGGCGCACGGCTTCGGGGTGCCCTGGTACGTCTCGGGCCACACCCACCGGGCCCTCGAGTCGGCGCTCGAGGCGTGCCCCACCCGGTACGTCAACACCGGCACCTGGAGTTCGGACGTCCGGGGGCGCGGACCTGACCAGTCGGACCGTCGGGCATTCCCGTACGCCGTGGTCGACGTCGCCCGCGACGGCACCACCAGCGGCGGGCTGCGGTACTGGCGTCCGGACGGCGGCTGAGCCGTACCGGTGTCAGCGCACCGTCAGCGGCGCCTCGCCCTTGCAGGCCACATCAACCTAGAGTGACCCGCCTGCGGCTTCCGGTGCGGATGGGTCGTGCCCGCTGTCGCCGATGGTTTCCCGGGCCACGAAGTTCTCGATATCGAACAGATTCTCGGCCCGTTCAGCGATGTTGTAGAGCGTGCTCATCGACGCGACTTCCTCGACCTGTTCCTTCAGGAACCACAGCATGAACTGCTCTCCCAGTGCGTCGTCCTCCGCCCTGGCAGCCCTGAAGAGGCTCTCGATGCTTCTGGTGACGTCCTTCTCCTGCTGCAGGGCGAGGGCCAGCGGCTCGGTCACCTTGGAGAAGTTGTTCTGGACATTTGGGACGCCCGGAACGGAGACGGGAAGATTCCGGTCCAGCATGTACTGGACCATCATCATGGCGTGGTTCCGTTCTTCCACGGACTGCCGGTAGAAGTACTTGGCCAGCTGCGGGAGGTCCTGGCCGGCAAACCAGACTGCCGCGGCTATGTACTGCTGCGACGCCGCGAATTCGTTGCCGATCTGGACCGCGAGAAGATCATTAAACTTTGATTTCGTCATGGCCCGAGTCTAGGTTCGGGCACGCAGGGGGACCAGTGTGGAAAGCCTCAGGTAAGAAAGCGTAGGCTAGCCTGCCCCTGGATCGATGGACACGACTGCCAGGAACCCGCGGCCCAGGATTTCGGGCGTCTGCGTGTCTGAACCGACGACGGCGTCATAACGGCTGAGTGCCTCCGGTTCACCTGGCGCCGGGGCGGGCTCAGCCGGAGGTTCGGCTGCGGGTTCGGCTGCGGCGACGGTGACGGAAACGGTCGCCTGGCCCTCGAGCAAGATGCCGAGCTGCCCCTCGAAGACGGGATGCGCCCGCTTCTTCGAGAGCTCCACAATTGACGTGTAGCCCTTGAACGCTCCGGCCCGGGTGATGACATTGAGGTTCCGGATGTCGCCGGTGGGCAGCGTGACCGAACACTCCGCCTCGCCGGAGAAGCGGAAGGGCCGGTACCTCTCGAGTGGGTGCTCAATGCCGCCCGCATTCAGCAGCAGGAGCTCGCCGGCGATCACCGTCAGCACGCGCTCCATCCCCGGGAAGGGCGAGAAGTCGCCCGCCTTGGTAACATCGGCGATGCTGACGCGCCAGTCCCACGCGCCGTCCTGCGCCGACGCGGCCAGGGGATGGCTGACCAGCTCCCGAGTGACGCCTCCGCCGTTGCGCCACGGTTGCGGTTTGAGGTCTGCGAAGCGGATGATCTCCATCCGCCCAGCCTAGTTCTACTCAGCACGCTGCTCCCAAAAATACAGCGCTCCAGATGTCGCAGAGCGGCAGGTTCGGTCACTTCGTTGCCCCCGCCACCCTGCCTGCGTAAAGTCAGCGCAGTATGAGTAGGTCTTTTGGGGGACATATCAAGCAGAGGAGCCGGTGAATGTTCGTCAAAGTGTGCGGGTTGAGTACGCCTGAATCTATCCGGGAGGCCGTGGACGCCGGGGCGGACGCCGTGGGCTTCGTCCTGACGGCGAGTCCCCGGGTGGTGTCTCCTGCGCACGTCGCTGAACTGCTGAGCAATGTTCCGGACGGTGTCGCCGCCGTCGGTGTTTTCCGTGACGAACCGGTTGCCGACGCCGTGGCCATCGCGCGTGCAGCCGGTCTGGAGTGGATCCAGCTACATGGCGAACGCACCCCGGAAGACGTCACAACCGTCCACGACGCCGGCATGAAGATCATCCGCGCCGTCGCCATGGGCGCTGCGCCGGAGGCCTTCGAGAACTGGGGCGAAGACTTGCTGCTCGTGGACGCGGCCGTTCCCGGGTCCGGGGAGAGCTGGGATTACGGTTCCATGCGGGACAAGGGCCTCGACGCGCGGAAGTGGCTGCTCGCCGGAGGGCTGGATCCCGCAAACGTCGCGGAGGCAGCCCGGGCTGCGGAGGCGTGGGGCGTTGACGTTTCTTCCGGCGTCGAACAGTCCCGCGGCATCAAGGATCTGGCAAAGATCCGCGCGTTCGTCACTGCCGCCAAGGCCTGATCCCCCGCCGGGTTCTGAACTTAGGGGTTAATTCAGGGCAAGTCCCGGAGGACCGGCAGCCGTCCGGGGAGCAGAATGGTCAGATGAAGACACTCCTGAACATCATCTGGCTCGTGTTCGGCGGCCTCTGGCTGGCCATCGGTTATTTCGTGGCGGGCCTGATCTGCTGCCTGCTGATCATCACCATCCCCTGGGGCATCGCGTCCTTCCGGATCGCCTCCTATACGCTGTGGCCTTTCGGCCGCATGGTCGTGGACAAGCCCGGAGGGAACGGTGTGTTTGCGCTGCTGGGCAACGTGATTTGGCTCCTGGTGGCCGGCATCTGGATGGCCATCGGACATGTGGTCACGGCGGTAGCCATGGCCCTGACCATCATCGGCATCCCGCTGGCCATCGCCAACCTGAAGCTTATTCCTGTTTCGCTCATGCCGCTGGGAAAGCAGATCGTTCCCACGAATGCGCCCTTCGCGGCCTACCGCTGAACGGTACCCAAGCTCACCGGGGGCGAGTTCACAGGCCTGCCGTCTGCAGCTCGGCTGCCAGGTTCCGCCGTGCGGCCTCCAGCCATAGTCGGCGCGCCCGGTCGGTGTGGAACAGCGGATCGAGATCCAGCAGGCGGCGGACGACGGCGGCCCTCCCGGCCGCGAAGTCGGCGTCGCCGACGTGCGCAAAGTCTTTCCGGACGGCAGCTACATACCGTGCGTACTGCCCGGGTTCGCTCCCCAGAACGGAAAGGTCGGCATCACAAAGGAGGACGCCGCCGTCGTCCCCGGGAGCGGGCCGGTGGTCGGAGGTCACCCTGACCAGCCGAGCCACCTCAGCCACTTCCGCGGCGGGCAGGCCGGCCTCGGAAAGCCTTTCTTCGGCGAGCCGCGCGGACTCTTCCTCGTCCTGCCCCGGAATCCCGTGATAAACGGCGTCATGGAACCAGGCCGCAAGCAGCACGGCGCGCGGCGGAATGGCAGGTTCTGTGAGCAGATCCAGCGCCTCGAGCACCGCCAGCAGGTGGGTGCGGCCGTGGTAACTGCGGTGGGGTTCGCTCCAGCGGTCCAGAAGGTCCAGGAAAAGCACTTCGTGGCCTGGCAGCACGCTGTTCCAGCGCTTCAGCAGCGGCATCTTCAGTGATGAATTTCGTTCACGGGCGGGAATCCGCAGCCCGCTGGCAATGAGCTTGCGGACCAGGATCCGGGCTTCCACGGGAAGAGCGCCCGCGGCCACCAGCGACTCGTATCGCCGCTCCGGGACGTCGTAGTGATCTCCGTCGAAGGCCCGGTCAGGTATGCCGGCGGCCTCGGCGAAGGCGTGCAGTTCTGCCAGGGACGTGTCCGAGATCAGGTGCGAAAACAGCGTTCCATGCGCCGGCCACAGCGGCGGATCCAGATAAATGGCCATGGAGGAAAGTGTAGACCGCCGCGCTTCTGTCCTCGCCAGAACGCAGCCCCGCCGGTGGATGCCCGGCTCCGCAGGTCGCAGCCTTGGCGGCGTGTTGGGGCTCGGTACCGGCAGGGTGCCGGTACCGAGCCAGCGGTCAGTCAGTCAGCCCGCCCCAGGGGCGAAACGCCGTCAAAGCAGTTGGATGAGCCTGGTCAGAACCGAAACGCAGATGAGGGAAAGGAGAGCCGCCGCGGTGTAAACCGCAGCTTTCGGCAACGGGGCGTCCGGCCGAACTATGCGCAAAGTATCACACGTGACCAATGCCACGACGGTGGCCAAACCAGCCAAAAAGACGATCATGACGCACCTGTCTGGGGCTCGCGGGACCTGTTCGCCCCGAGGATTAGCAGGAGGAGGGTTATCAGCGACAGTACGAACACCGCCGCCGGCGGGGACCACACCCGGGCAAAAACCATGGCCGTCGCCACGATGGTGGAGAGGGCGAGGCTTGAAGCAACGGCGATCGCTATCGCCAGCGGGAGGGCGCTTTGCTTAGCGTAGCGGTGGGCGCCGGTACCGTCGGCAACAGCGCCGTCGGCGTCGTCGGTGTCCGCGGAGGTCAACCGGAGATAGAGAACCAAGGCCGTTCCCGGTCCGGCGAGCATCAGCAGGCCGATGACTGCTAGCCGGAGTTCCGCCGGGCCGAAGAACGACAGGGGCACCGCGGCAATGGCGACGGCGGCCACAACCCATGCGACGTGTTTACGATTAGTTGCCATTGCCCGTTCCTTTGATCTGGAAGACGACGCCCCCGGCGTTCTCTAACACCTTCGACCAGCCCGGCGAGCTGCCGCACGTGGCAATGAAGCGGTCAAGGTCCCCTGGAGGTATTGTTTCGAGAAGTTCCGCCGCGCGTTTCTGGCTGGTCGTGATAATCAGGTAGGCGTCGTCGGAGCCTTGCGCCGCGAAGTTGTTGCCTGCATTGCAGGTTAGCGGTCGTGCTCCGGGCTCCTGCTGGGACGGCACCAGTATGCGGTAGCGGTATTCCACGTATTTTTGGAATTTCCAGGGCGTGTTGCTTACTGCCTCTATGAGGATGCTCCCAGGCGGGGCAGATTCGTAAAGCCGGTCAACCAGCGCTACCTCGTCGGGTGTGAACCTCTCCATGCTGTCATTGCCGTACCGGGTCACCACGGTGGTGTAGGCGAGCAGGGACCCCATCACCAGCAGGCCCACTGCCCGCCGCCAGCCGAGGGCGCCGCGGCGGTCCGGTACGAGCGTCAGCACGGCGAGGCAGGCAGCGAACGGCAGGCTGATGAGGTACAGCCGGAGCAGCAACTCGCCGCCGTAGGCCTGGCCGGGAATCAGGGTAAGTGGGGCCAATGCCCCGAGCGCCGCCGTGAGCCAGGCGGTGCGCCGCCGGTGTGCCAGGAAGGCTCCCAACGCGGCGAGCAGCCATACCAGCGCCACCTCTGCCAGGCGCGTGTAAACCACCAGCACATGGGCATCGCTCCCGGTAACCCTTTGAGACACCGCATCGATGGTGTGCGCCTCGACATCACCGAAAGTTCCGAACAGCTGGGTCAGGTGGCCCTCGACGTAGTCACTTGCGACGAACATCAGCCAGCCCATCGCGAGCGCAGCAGCGAGGATGGGCAGGGAAGGCACCCGGAGCCGTCCGCTCAGGAGGAACACTGTCAGGATCGGGATCGCGGCAAACGGCGTCAATTGGTGTGAGGCAATCATTGCGATCAGGAGGCCGACGCTGACCACCAGCAGGACCGCTGCATCCACCGGCGGCGGGCTGGACATGCCCTGGTGCGGAACGGTTGGATCAAGCCGGGTTACTCCGCGGGCCAGAAACCTTGTGAACCGGTTGCTGCCGGTGGGCCAGGCCCAGCCGCTGAAAGCGCTCAGGAGGCAGGCAAGCATCGTGACGAGGAGGAGGAAGGAGAAGGCCTGGGGTGCGAGATAATCCTGGCCCACCCAGCTGGCCAGGTAGAAGAGCCATACGCCGGCCCACGCCTGCCGCGGCTGGGATGTCAGCCTCTGGGCCAAAGCCAGAAGGGGCGCGAGCAGCAGCAGATTCACGCCCAGCGGAGCCCATGTGGCGAGGCCCATGAGGTCGTGGACGCCAGTCGCGCCGGACAGCAACCCTAGGAGATCGAAGAAACCCGGCCAGTTGAAATAAGCGTCCTGGGTGGTGTCCAGCTGGCCAGACCTGGCGATGTGGTCGGCGACGCCGAGGTGCCGGAAGCTGGCTTGCAACCGGGGCAGGCCATGGACGATAGGGTCGGCGGCATGCAGGATCACCACCAACACCATTACCTGAGTGGCCAGCAACATTGGAGTGTGGCGGCGCAGGTTGAGCGTGGCCACGAACCCGGCCAGACTGAGGAAGATCGCAACGAAGTAGGCCGGTGGTACCGCCTCCACCAGTCCTGTCCCGCCAATCCGTTCGGGATCTACGCTCAACAGGCTCCAGACCCCAAGAGCCAGGGCGACGGCGGCCAAGGCCACCAGCGTCACAAGCTGCCAGGGGGGCGTGGGACCGTGATAAACGACGGCGGGCGGCACCGGACCGCCGTGCTTGGCGGCGCCGTGCTTTGTTTCGGCGTGGCGCTGCGGGGCCGGCGACGACGGCGCCGTGGGCACCGCGGAGGTAGGTTCGGATGTCATGGTTACTCGCTTCCGGTCGGCTGGTTTGTTGCCGCTGACGCGAGCTGGACCCGTTCAGCGTTGGGGGTTGCTGGCATCAGCATCCTGAGACGCCAGATGGCAATCAGAGCCGCGGACGCCTGGGCGGCGGACCAGAGCGCTGAGAGGCCGAGGAGGCCGAATTGGCTGGCGGCAAGGGAAGCTGGTCCTACCATCAGGACGGCAGCGAACACCGCTACGGCTGTGGCCTCGGCCTGGCGGCCTTGGGCCCGGCACAGACCGAAATAGACCTGGGTCACGCAGCCCAGCACCAGCGCCGGCACCAGGACAGGCAGCAGGACGGCGGTCGCCCCGTAATCCGGGCCAAGGAAACCGAGAAGGTAGGGGCCAGCTATGAGCACCATCGCTCCGGCGACGAGCGTGAGGGCGAGGCTGGCCTTGAGTGCGGAGGACACCAGCCCAGGCCGTGCCCTGCCCCCGGCCAGCGCGGTCTGCAGGGAGAACCCGGAAGACTGGGGAAAGAAGAAGACCGCCGAGGCCATCATCCACACCATGTACCAGGACGCGGTTGCTGCCGGGCCGAGGGTAGCGGCCACCACCAGCGGAAGGAGATAGCCAGGGGCGCGGTCTGCAAGCATCAGCATGTGGTTGGGCAAGCCCGGTTTCAGCAGCCGCAAGGCGGGTCCCGGCCTGAGTCCGTGCTTCCAGTCCGGTGCTACGCCGGTGCGGTTGAGTTGGCGCAACCCGAGGATCACGCTTGCCAGGGCGCCTGCGGCCATCGCGGCGACCACCACGGCCACTTCCCGGATCCCGGCGGCCCAAGCCAGAGCCAGTACGGCGAGCTGCACCAGGCTCTGGGCGAGGCTCCTGACCAGGGCACGGTCGGAGCGTTCCTGCGCGACGCCTACATGGTCGAGTTGATAGGCGGCGGCGGCGAATAACGCTGATGCCACGAACATCCCCGTCAGGAGCGGGTCGTTCCAGGCCAGGCCCACGCCGGATCCCAGCGCATAGGTCACACCGGCCACTGCCCCGGCCAGGACGACTGTGGACACCCCCACAGTGAGGAGGCTGCTGGGAATGAGGCGCCGACCGCCATCAAGCTGCTCAGGTAACAGAGTGAGAGTAGCCTGGCCGATGCCCAGCATCCCAAGCTGCACAGTGAGGAGCGCCGCGGCCACTACGGCGGAGCCCATGCCGAGCTGCGCGGGCGGCAGCATGATCGCCGCCAGCGCCCAGAACAGGAATCCTGTGGCCATCGGCGCGATCCTTGCAGCGCTTAGCCAGGCCGCGTTACCGCCTACGGAGTGCCCGGTCCCGGGCGGACGCAGGAATTCGCCGAACATCGACCTGTAGTTATAGACCAGGAAACAGGTCCAGTAAGGCAGGAAACGCGGTGCATGCAGCAGCGACAGGCCGACGCCGCGAATGGTGTCCAGCAGCGGCAAGACCGCAAGCCAGCCTGCGCGGCCGGGGTGCTTGCGGATGGTTCGGGCCAAACCGGCGCCGTCCCGGAGCCATTGGTCACGGGCGGCATCGAACGAGTCCGTACACCGATGCCTCACTGCGGTGATGCTGGAGACGCCAAGCCGGTAGCCGGCCTCTTCGAGCCGGATTCTCAGCTCGATGTCCTCGCCGGACCGGAAAGTGTTATCGAACGCCACGGACAGCAGGGCTTTCCTCCGCATCATGGTGGCGGACGCGCCGAACCATGAGCGCACCCGGCTGTGATGGTGGTGCCAGGCAAGGGCCGCGCCCCAATATCCACGCCCGTCCGCCTCGCAGACCATGGCGAACTGCAGCCCGTCGTAACCGCAGGCCTTGAACTCGTCCAGGAGACCGCCCAAAGCGCCCGTCGGAAGAACGACGTCGGCGTCGATCAGCGCCACAACGTCGCTGCACGCGCTCTGGACGCCGAGTATCCTCGCTGCCGGCAGCCCGCGGCCCTCATCCGAGAGGACGCGCGCGCCGAGGGAAAGTGCAATTTCCACGGTGTTGTCGGTGGAGCAGCCGTCCACAACAATGATCTCGCGCGGCCTCTCCGCGCGGATGGATTCCAAGCATTCGCCCAACGAGCGGGCAGCGTTCCGTGCAGGAATCACTACCGACAATTCAAGGTCGCTTACGTGGGCGCCCATGTCATTCCTCCAGCTTGGCGCTGATCTGGCCGGCAACGTAGTCCGACGTCCGGTCGGCGGACCACGATGCGGGAATGCGCAGCAGGAAGCAGGGGACGTCATCGAGCCCCCGCCGCACCACGGCTGCCTTCTGGCTGAAGAATTCCTCCAAGGGAACCAGTCCCGTCGCGCCGAGGGCCTCGATCAGCCGACGTGACACCACAGGGAGCTCCGAATGGAAGTTCCCCACGATGCGGGAGGTCATCCATTCGCGGCTCCGCATCTCCAGCCGGGCATCGGAACCGTCGTAACGTTCGAGGAAAATCGCCAGTCGCGTAAGCGCAGCCGAGGAGATGTGATCCTGCCCGAAGACCTGTTCGGGATGGACCATCCGGTGTTCCGGGGACCAGTGGCGCGTGAACGCCGCGGTTTTTGGATACCTGACGATGAACGGGTGGACGGCCGTGGCCAGGTGGGCCACCGAATTTGTGAGCCAGCCTGGGGCCAGGGGTTTGCGGGCCCCGCTGAAGACCTCCGGATAGATCCTCCGGTGGTGTGGTTTCAGGAACATCGGTTTGGCGTAGCCCATGAGCATGCCGTCGGCGTCCAGGAAGGCCCAGTCATCGGCCATGAATCGCACACCGGGCATGGCCACGAGCTTTGCGACCGTGCTGGTCTTCCCCACGCCGCCCCAGGCAGGTAGCAGGACTCCTGACCCCCGGAAGTCAACCACCGCCGCATGGATCATCGCGGCGTTTTCCTTAATGGAGAGCCAGTCCAGCAACGGGATAACGGCAGTGAGCAGTTCGCCCCGGCCCTGGATAGAGTAACCGTCGCGGGTTTCCTGGATCTGGACACGGTCGGCCGGGATATAGAGCGAGTCCGCAGTGAAACGGTAGGTGTCCTCGGCGTGTGATTGGCCGGTTACATCCGCCGTTTCCGCACTTATATGCAGCCGCAGCGGCGCCCGGGACGGACCTAGGAATGGTGCGAGCATGTCCCGTAATTGGGCTTCGCCGGGGGTGCCGGGAGCCACGTCGATGCCGACGAGTCCGTGGACATCGAAACTGGTACCGGCAGACGGGACCGAGTCCTTCAGAGCGTCTTTTTCGGCCTGGCTCATGGCCCGTACCCTCCGGCGGTCTCGGCGGTATGCGGGGTAATGTACTGCGGATACATCCGGATCATTTGACTTCCCTCCAGCTGGCGTGCGGCTCGTGCGGCTCGAGTCCCACGTTCGCCGGGTCATGGGGCAGGCGGCGTCCCCGGATGTACCCGCAGGTAGTGACGGTCAGAACGGCGATCACGGCCATCGACCGGCGGAAGCCGGCGGGGTCCGTACCGCGGATCCGGCCCACGGTGCCCCGGGCCACCGCGCGCGGCAACACGTTGGCGACGTACCGGCGTTCGGGCCCGAGGGCACGCTTGTGGCCGACGATCTTGCTGACCATAGCTTTGGATATCCCCTCCGACCACGCGCGCCGCAGCATGTAGTTGAGTGTTCCGCGCTGCGCGGGGACGTAGTGTCGCACCACGGCAGCGGGTTCGTAGACCACGCGGCCTCCTGGCGCGCCTATGACCGCCCTGATGCAGATTTCCGTCTCCTCACAGCCCAGGGGCAGGGAATTCTGCCTGCCGAGTGACGTGTTGAAACCGCCCGCGACTTCCAGAACCTGGGAACGGAAGGACATATTGGCGCCGATAACGTTGCGCACTTCGGCAGCCACCTTTGGCATGCCCCGGTGCGTGCAGCCTACGATCCAGTCCAGTTCCTCGCCGAAATAGTCCGGGCGACCCGTTTCCCATTCCGGCACAACACGCCCGCCCACGGCCAGGACGTCGGGGTCGTCGTAAAGTGCCGTCAGCCGCTCCAGCCAGTCCGGTGCCGCCTCCGCATCGTCGTCCAAGAAGGCGACGATCCCCGCGGTCGCGGCGGCAGCCCCTGTATTCCGGGCACCGGACAGGCCCTTGGGGCCGGTGTTTTCCAGGATCACCACATCCGAAACCGTGAAAATGAGCCTCTTATAAAGGTCCATGTTGTAGTCGACAACCACGATCGTCTGCTGGGGCGGCACCGTTTGGGCGCGGACGGAGTCGACGGCGGACATCAGCATGTCCCAGCGGTCTTCTGTGTACGAGCAGATCACCACGGAGACGGCCGGCAGGCCCTCGGACTGATTCATCTCATTCACCCGCCATGAGTCCGAGGACCGTCCGGGGATCCGTTGGCACATGCGGGAGGGAGATGCTGGGGTACTTGTACTTCACGCGCCTCAGGGCCTCTGCGCGGGCGCCGGCTGTGGGCGCGTCCCACCCGACGCATTCGCGGGCGAGGGTCCGCAGTACCCGCCACCCGTCGCGGAAGGTGTGGAGGTTCGAGTTGCCGGAGATCCGGGTGAGTTCGTTGCTCGGTACCTCGGCAATCCGAAGGCCGGCTCGGGACGCCCGGACAACGAGCTCGGTCTCGATTTCAAAGCCTTCCGATTCCAGCTCCAGGATCTCGAGGCATTCGCGGCGCATGGCAATGTAGCCGTAGCAAAGGTCCGAGTAGTTGCTGTGCAGGACAATGTTGGCCAGCCCCGTCAGTGCCCTGTTACCGGCGCTGCGCAGCAGGGTAATGTCGTCCGAGCCTCCGCCCGTGACGTAGCGAGAGCCCTTAACGAAGTCGAATTCGTGCTGGAGCGGCGAAATAAACCATCCGATCTCCTGCGGGTCCATGCTTCCGTCAGCGTCCAGCATGACGATGATGTCCCCGGAAGCAGCGGCGAACCCGGCCCGGACGGCCACACCCTTGCCGGCGTGCGGCTCCGAAACGACCACGACGTCGAGGCGGAGGGCACGGGCGACGTCGACAGTGCTGTCCAGTGACCGTCCGTCAACGATCACTACCTCGTCCACGTAAGAAGGCATGCGGCGAAGGACCCAGGGGAGGTTCATGGCCTCGTTGAGGGTGGGGATCACCACGCTGACGGAAGCCACGGGGGTTGGCACCGATTCCGGTGCCCGCAGATTGGAAACAAGTATAGGGATGGTCACTAACCTCACCACTCATGGAGTTGTTTGCTTTCGCCCCCACAGCAGCCCTCCCGGCGGTTAACCGGGAAGTAGACCAAAGCGCTCGCTGCTGCGGCAAGGGCGACTTGCTTGCACTCCCCCTCGTATATGTTCGATTTAGCAACTTGTAAAAAGCTTGGGGTCCCTTTTGGCAACCCCAGTTTTGGGGGTCGGCAGAGCCTTGGAGACAGGGAGTCTCCAATGCCACACTTTCCCCATGGGTATCTCTAAGCACAGGACCATCCCTTGAAACGCCGCCGCGCGGCCCTTCGGCACGTGTCCGTGCTCGCCACGGTCGTCATGCTGACGGCCTGCGGGTCAGTGGCCAAGGAAGCCCAGCGGCTGCCGCTCGGCGAGCTTCCGCCCGTGGACGGGCCTGCCACAACGGCCCCGATCACCGCCGCGCCGGCCACTACCGCGCCTTCGGTCAAGCCGCTCCGCGGCACCGCGGCACCAGCGAAACCGCCCGCTAGCGCTGTCCCTCCTGCCGTGCCGTCGGTCCGTGCAGTGCCTCCAATCAATCCACTCACCAAGCTGCCGGTGGGCGACCTGCCCGGGTGGAAACAGGTCTTTCGGGAGGATTTCACCAGCGGAGACGTTCCCATCGGCGCTTTTCCCGGTCCGGCCTACGAGGCCAATTGGAGTGCGGGATACAAGGACGGAACGCCGGACACGGCCGGTCAGAAGGGGAAGAAATCCCGCTACTACCCGTCCAAAGTGCTGAGCGTCAAGAACGGGATGCTGGACTGGTTCCTCCATACCGAGAACGGGATCTCCATGGGCGCCGCGCCTACTCCCAAGATTCCGAACGCCACGTGGAATCCACCCCGTGCAAACAGCCTGCTCTATGGCAGGATCTCGGTCAGGTTCAAGGCCGATGCTCTTCCGGGATTCAAGACGGCGTGGCTTCTGTGGCCGGACAGCCGTGCGTGGCCCAAGGAGGGAGAGATCGACTATCCCGAAGGTGATCTCGCCACATCCTTTTACGGAGCCGTGCATCGCCGCAGTAACAGTCCGACGGATTCCGACCTGATCAGGTCGCACGCCATGTTCACCACGTGGCACGTCGCCACGATGGAGTGGAGCCCGGGGAAGGTCGAATTCTTCCTGGATGGCGTCTCGCTGGGAGCGGGAACCACCAGGGTGCCGAACACGCCCATGCACTACATTCTTCAGACCGAATCCTGCCTGACGGGCTGCCCGGCGCCGGCCACGGCCGGGCACGTCTACCTCGACTGGATCGCCATCTGGACCAAACGCTGATGATCGGGCTGACCCGCCCCGACCGGCTGACCCGTCGGGGCTGATGTGACCGGGCTGACCCGTCACCGCTGCAGCGGCTTCTTCCGCCTGATATCGAAGGAATCGGTGAACGTGTATCCCTCAGCCGGAACGAACCTGGCGGAAAGCCGGTCTGCGGTGGCCGTCACGTCCAGCGTGCCGAGCGCGGGATCGCGGTTCCCGCCGGACCAGCTGGCGAAGTACCCGGCCTCGGAATCGTCATCCCGCACGTCGTAGAGCCCCACTCCGCCTGTGCCCACGGTTGCGAAAACGGTTCCCTCGCCCTCGACCATGCTTGCATCGGAATCGGTGATGCAGTCACCGGAGAAGGCGTCGGGCACCAGGATAGGACAGCCGGTTCCGCCGCCCAGTTGGTGGCTGCGCTGGTACAGGTGCTCGTGGCCGGTCAGCACCAGGTCCGCCTTTTTCCTTATCAGCATGTTGGTGAAGTCCTGCCCGGCCTGGCAGTCGTATCTGCCCACGCTGAGGCATGGCGTGTGCATTCCCACGACGGTCCAGGGAATGTTCCGCGACTTCGCACCGTCCAGTGCGCGCGCAGTCCAATTCCAGCGCCTGCTGTTTTGCGAATAGTTCAGCGTATTTCCGCCATGGAATGTGATGCCCGGAGACACCATGATGAACCGCACCAAGGGGTCCTGCTCCGGATAATCCACGTACCACTGCGTTCCGTACTCACCCTGGAGGCCGGGCAGCCGGTTGGGCAGGCACTTGACGAAGTTGGCGATGTCGCCGTCGTGGCCGTCGCTTTCGTGGTTCCCGGTCACCAGCTGATAGGGGAAATCAGTGCCCAGCTTGTCCGTGACCATGTCGCAAAACTCCTGCTCGATCCCGGCTCGGTACGAGTAGTCCCCGAGCCCCAGGTTCAGCTGCGGCCGGAGGCTGGCGATCGTGTCCAGGACTTGCCGGGCTCCGGTGCCGAGCCCCACATCGCCCTGGGCGGTGAAGTGGACGGTGGGCACCGCCGGATCGATGGAAGGGGGCGTTACCGGCCGGCCCGAGGACGGCGGCCGCGGCTGCCCGGCCTGGCAACCGGTCAGTATGAGGGTAAGCACCAGCAAGGCCGCCGGAACCACGGCGGACCACATCCGCTGTCTCGACGGTCCAGTCATGGTCCCTCACATCACAGAATGGAACCTGCTGCGGGTGGAACAAGCACCAGGCATCGGGCAAACGCGGAGCAACCATTAGGCCCCCAGACTAGTGCCAGCGGCGAGGCCAAGGCCATAGCCGGAACGCAGGCGGCGGCCGCCCGGCCGGGCCGCCCCGGCAGTTCAAGTCCGGTGTGGCCGCCAAGAAGGCGTCATCCGCATCTGCGGACCCATGGCATACTCTGTTCCGCAAATCTGGAATAAACTAGCCGGATGACTATGATTCGCGTTGCGGAGGCCGCCCGGTTCCTCGGCGTCAGTGATGACACCGTCCGCCGGTGGACCGAGAGCGGTAGCCTGACTCCGCTCCGGGACCCTGCCGGGCGCCTGGCGGTGGACGGACTTGAGCTCGCCCGGCTGGCCAAAAAGCAGGCAAGCCTTCCGGAGGACCCTGCCAGGTCGGGCAGCTCGGCGCGCAACCGCTTCGTGGGTCTCGTCACCGGCATCACGGCGGACAAAGTCATGGCCCAGGTGGAACTGCAGTGCGGGCCGTTCCGGGTGGTATCCCTCATGAGCAGCGAGGCCGTCCGGGAACTGGGGCTGGAACTGGGTTCCGTGGCCACGGCCGTGGTCAAAGCCACCACGGTCATCATCGAAACTCCCCAGGGGCGGGGCGTCATATGAAATCCGCCCGTAGGAATCCCGCCGCTCTGCCCGCTGCGCTTCTGACCGCCGGATTGCTTGCCACCGTCCTGTCGGCCTGCGCTCCAGGAGCCCCCGGCGGTACCGGACACACATCGAACGGACCAGGGAACGCCGCGGCATCCGGTACCGGAAGCCCGCAGCTTTCCGGAAAGGTCACCGTCTTCGCTGCCGCTTCGTTGAAGTCAGTCTTCACCAGGCTGGCCGGCGAGTTCGAGAGCAGGAACCCCGGCACGGAGGTGGTCCTCAGCTTCGCGGGCTCCTCGGACCTGGTCACTCAGATTAGCCAGGGCGCCCCGGCTGACGTCTTTGCATCCGCGGACAGCAAGAACATGGCAAAGCTGCAGGCGGAATCGCTCGTGGACGCTCCGATCAACTTCGCCACGAACACCCTTGAGATCGCCGTTCCGCCGGGCAATCCGGCGTCGATCACCTCCTTCGCCGATCTCGCCAGGCCGGGTATCAAGGTGGTGGTCTGCGCCAGCCAGGTGCCGTGCGGAGCGGCGGCGGACAAGATCGAGGGAGCAACAGACGCGGCGCTCAAGCCCGTTAGCGAGGAATCGTCGGTCACAGACGTCCTTGGCAAGGTGGCCTCGGGCGAGGCCGACGCCGGGCTGGTCTATGTCACCGACGTGAAGAACGCCGTGGGCAAGGTCGAAGGCATCCCGTTTCCGGAAGCACGCCAGGCACTGAACACCTACCCGATAGCCTCGGTGGGCACGGCCAGGAACAAGGAGCTGGCGGCCGCGTTCATCTCCCTGGTGACGGGCAGCGACGGGCAGAGAATGCTCGCCGACGCCGGCTTCGGGGCTCCGTGAGGAATGGCCGGCGGCGGTACGGTGGCGTCCGCCGAAGGCGCACTGGCTACACCGGGATTCCGTCGTGGATCTATGCCGTGGCGGCCCTCGGCGGCCTCCTGGTCCTCCTGCCGGTGGCGGCCATGGCCGCCAGGGTCAATTGGCCGCAGTTCATCCCGCTCATCACCTCGGAATCGTCGCTCACGGCCTTGGGGCTGAGCCTCAGGACGTCGGCCGCCAGCACTGCCCTGTGCATCATCCTCGGCGTCCCGCTCGCCCTCGTCCTGGCCCGCGCAACCTTCCCCGGCCAGCGGCTGCTCCGGTCCTTCGTGCTGTTGCCCCTCGTCCTGCCGCCGGTGGTGGGCGGCATCGCGCTCCTCTACACCTTCGGGCGGCAGGGGCTGCTGGGCCGGAACCTGGAACTCCTGGGCATCCAGGTGGCCTTCTCCACAGCGGCAGTGGTTCTCGCCCAGACGTTCGTGGCGCTTCCCTTTCTGGTGGTGAGCCTGGAGGGAGCCCTGCGGACGGCCGGCGGGAGATACGAGGCTGTGGCCGCCACCCTCGGCGCCCGGCCCGGCACGGTGCTTCGGCGGGTGACCGTTCCCCTCGTCCTGCCCGGCCTGGCCTCCGGGGCCGTGCTCTCCTTCGCGCGGGGCCTCGGGGAATTCGGCGCCACCCTCACGTTCGCCGGCAGCCTGCAGGGCGTGACGCGGACCCTCCCGCTCGAGATCTACCTCCAGCGCGAGACGGACGCCGATGCCGCCGTCGCCCTTTCCCTGGTCCTGGTGGCCGTCGCAGTTACGGTGGTGGCACTGTCCTACCGCGGTCCGCGCAGAACTGGAACCGCAGCGGGCACGACGGCGGCACGCGCCACCGGCGGGGGCGTCCAGTGACGTTTCGGCTGGACGCCGCCGTGGAGGCCCGCGGCTTCGACGTGTCGCTGACCGTCGGCCCGGCCGAGACGGTCGCCATCATGGGACCCAACGGGGCCGGCAAGTCCACGCTGCTTGCCGTCATCGCCGGGCTGCTCCACCCGGACGCGGGCGGGGCGGAGGTGGACGGCAAGATACTGTTCGACCTTGCCGGCGGACGGCCCTCCTGGACGGCGCCGCATCTGCGCGGAACCGCGCTGCTGGCCCAGGAACCGCTGCTTTTCCCCCACCTCACCGTGCTCGAAAACGTTGCCTTCGGTCCCCGGAGCAAAGGGGTGCCGCGGCGGGAGGCGCGGAAGGCGGCCCGCCGCTGGCTCGGCGCCGTCGACGCGGGTGAGTTGGCCGCCCGCCGGCCTGCGGAGCTTTCCGGCGGCCAGGCTCAACGGGTTGCCGTGGCCAGGGCGCTGGCAGCCGATCCCCAACTCCTGCTGTTGGATGAGCCGATGGCCGCACTGGACATCCACGCGGCTCCGCTGCTGCGACGCCTCCTCAAGCAGGTCCTTGCGGAGCGGCGGGCGATCATTATCACTCATGACGTCCTGGACGCGCTCATGCTGGCAGACCGGGTGATAGTCCTCGAGGACGGCAGGGTCACCGAGGCCGGCCCCACCCGCGATGTCCTGCAGCGGCCCCGCAGCCGGTTCGTGGCGGGGCTGGCCGGACTCAACCTGGTGGCCGGCACCCTCACCGAGCACGGCGTCCGGACGGCTGCCGGGCAGGAATTCGCCGGCCAGCATGACTCCGCCACGGAGGCGGGAGCATTCATTCCCGGCCAGGCAGGCGTGGCCGTGTTCCCGCCGTCGGCCGTGTCCGTATTCCTGACGGAAGCGCACGGGAGCCCGCGGAACTCCTTCCCCGTGGCCGTCACGGACCTGGAGCCGCACGGCGATCAGATTCGTGTCCGCGCAGGGGATCTGTCGGCCGACATTACGCCGGCCGCGTCCGCCGATCTGGGCCTGGCGCCCGGCATGACCGTCTTCTTCGTCATCAAGGCGGGCGCGGTGTCCGTCTACCCGGCGTGAAGCTGTGACAAGTTCGGTCATCAAATATGACAACCGGTGTAACTGCCCGTAGTGTCTTAAGCGAACCGCTCATCCGAAAAGGGCGCGTCGGGAGCGTAAGCGCGATTCCCGGCGCCTGCCTCCCAGTGCGAAGGAGCCACCGCCTTGAAGATCGCCACACGGCTGGCCGCCGCGGCCTTGCTGCTGGCGCCCGCGGGCGCCGCCACCGCCGCCCCTGCTGAGGACGGTACGGTTCACAAAAACATCGCCGGCGGCAGCACCACGTCCGTCTCCGCCGCGCCGTTCGCGGTGCAGGTTTCCTTCGATGCCGCGGGCACCAAAGTGGGCTGCACCGGCAGCCAGATCTCGGCCACCTGGGTCATCACCGCCAAGCACTGCAACTCACCGGGCCTGAGGTCGGTCCGCCTCGGCACCACCTACCTGCAAAGCGGAGGGGCGGTAAGGCAGGTGGCTGCGCGCTACGCCTCGCCCATGGGGGACGTCCTGCTGCTGAAGCTGTCCGCGCCGTACTACGGGTCGTATGTGGGCCTTTCCGGTTCCTTTCCCGCGAACGGAGCGCCCGCCAAGGTCTACGGCTGGGGATACCAGTCCGAGGGCTCCGGCGCCATGTCCTACTTCCTGAAGGCCGCCGACGTCACCGTCGCGGGGCAGGGCTCCGACCCGTCCGGCGGCCCGACCGTCAGCACGCGGTCCCGGACCGGCCATACCCTCAACGGTGATTCTGGCGGCCCGCTGATCGTCAACGGCAAGCTCGCGGGCGTGCTGTCCACGTCCAGCATCCTGCCGGCCCAGAACCCGGCCGACTACGCGGGCTACTCCAACCACCACGCGTCCGTTGCGCGGAACCTCGGCTGGATCACCAGTGTTTCCGGGGTGGCGGGCTCCTAGCGCGAACAGGCTAACCGGCGGGCGGCGCCTTGGGGGAGCCGCCCGCCGGTTTATTTTCCGCTGCTGCGTTACATGCCGGGGATGTCGAGTGCCTCGTAAACCTGGATGCTCGCGCCGGGCATCATCAGGTGGGGGTGGCCGTCGAGCAGTGCCAGGGCGCCGTCCATGTCGTCGGCCTGGAGGATGCCGTACCCGCCAACCTGGGTGTTGGTGTCAGTGGTTCCCGCGGCGGTGACCTCTTTGCCTGCGCCGAGCGGATTTCCCATGTCCACGATGCCGTCGCCGGCCTTTGCCGCCCACTCCATCCAAGCCTTCATGCCCTCCTGGGCGGCCTCCGGGGAGCTCTCCGCCATCTGCGACTGCGCGGACTGCGGTGCGTTGTAAAGAACTACGAACTTCGTCATTGCGGGTGCTCCTCTCGAACGTGCCGTTGGGACCAACGGCCCCGGTCACAGCTCCGATCCTAGGGGGATTCGGGTGCCGGGGATACAGTTCAGGGGCAGTGGTTCGCCGGAAATTCACTTGCTCCCCGAAGGCTGTTTTCGCTGTCGGCAAACTCGGGCAGCGGGGGCCTCCGGGACAAAGTTGAGCGATATAGACTCAACTTAATATCGCACTTCCCGGAAGGAGCTCGCTTTGGACGTCAAATTCACCACCAAGAGCCAGGAGGCTCTTTCGGCTGCAGCCATGAACGCCTCCACCGCCGGAAATCCCCAGGTGGAACCGGCCCACCTGCTCAAGGCGCTGATGGATCAGCGGGAGGGGGTCGCCGTCGCGCTTCTCCGTGCCACCGGTGCGGATCCGGATGCCGTCAGCGTGCAGGCCAGCACGGCCATCAAGGCACTGCCGGCCACCTCGGGAAGCTCCGTGCAGCAGGCGCAGCTGTCCCGCGCCGCGCTCCAGGCCATCCAGAACGCCCAGAACGAGGCAGACAAGCTCGGTGATTCCTTCGTCTCCACGGAGCACCTGCTGCTGGGCCTCTCGGCCGGCAGTGGCGGGGTGGGAAAGCAACTGCGCGACGCCGGCGCGTCCCATGAAGCGCTGCTCGCCGCCCTGCCGGGCGTTCGCGGCGACCGCAAGGTGACCAGCGCGGATCCGGAAAACACCTTCCAGGCGCTGGAGAAGTTCGGAACCGACCTGACGTCCATGGCCCGGTCCGGCAAATTGGATCCCGTCATCGGCCGGGATACCGAAATCCGGCGGATCATCCAGGTGCTGAGCCGCCGGACCAAGAACAACCCGGTCATCATCGGCGAGCCCGGCGTGGGCAAGACGGCCGTCGTCGAAGGCCTGGCGCAGCGGATCGTGGCGGGCGACGTGCCCGAAAGCCTGCGCGGCAAGACCCTCATCGCGCTGGACCTGGCCTCCATGGTGGCTGGCGCAAAGTACCGCGGCGAATTCGAGGAGCGGCTCAAGGCCGTCCTGGAGGAAATCAAGAACTCGGACGGCCAGATTGTCACGTTCATTGACGAGATCCACACCGTGGTGGGGGCAGGCGCCACGGGGGAGAGCTCCATGGACGCCGGCAACATGCTAAAACCCATGCTGGCCCGCGGCGAGCTGCGGCTGATCGGTGCCACCACGCTGGATGAGTACCGCGAGAACATCGAGAAGGACCCAGCCCTCGAGCGCCGCTTCCAGCAGGTCTACGTCGGAGAGCCCAGCGTGGACGACACCATCGGCATCCTTCGAGGGCTCAAGGAGCGCTACGAGGCGCACCACAAGGTAGCCATCGCCGATTCCGCCCTGGTCGCGGCGGCGTCGCTCTCCAACCGCTACATTTCCGGACGGCAGCTGCCGGACAAGGCGATCGACCTTGTGGACGAGGCAGCTTCCCGGCTGCGCATGGAGATCGATTCCGCGCCGGAGGAGATCGACCAGCTGCGCCGGGCCGTTGACCGCCTCACCATGGAGGAGCTGGCCCTGAACGGCGAGACGGACGCCGCGTCGGTGGAACGCCTGGCAGCACTGCGTGCGGACATGGCTGACAAGAAGGAAGCCCTCGCCGGACTCAATGCCCGGTGGGAGGCCGAGAAAGCCGGCCTCAACCATGTGGGCGACCTGAAGGCGCGGCTGGACGAGCTGCGCTCGGCGGCGGACAAGTACCAGCGCGAAGGGGACCTCGAAGCGGCATCGCGGATCCTGTACGGCGAGCTGCCTGCGCTCGAGCGCGAGCTCAATGCCGCAGCGGAGGAGGAATCGGCCCGCGTGGCCAGCGGAGCCGCAAAACCCGAACTCATGGTCGCCGAGGAGGTCACGGCGGATGACATCGCCGAGGTCATCTCGGCCTGGACTGGCATTCCCGCCGGGCGGATGCTGCAGGGCGAAAGCCAGAAGCTGCTGCACATGGAGGAGGAACTCGGCAAGCGGCTGATCGGGCAGTCCAAGGCCGTGACCGCCGTGTCCGATGCCGTGCGCCGTGCCCGCGCCGGCATCAGCGACCCCAACCGGCCCACCGGATCGTTCCTGTTCCTGGGACCGACGGGCGTGGGGAAGACGGAGCTCGCCAAGGCCCTGGCCGATTTCCTCTTCGACGACGAACGCGCCATGGTCCGGATCGACATGTCCGAGTACGGCGAGAAGCATTCCGTCGCGCGGCTGGTGGGAGCGCCTCCGGGCTATGTGGGCTACGAGGAAGGCGGCCAGCTGACCGAGGCCGTCCGCCGTCGGCCGTACTCGGTGGTGCTGCTCGATGAGGTGGAGAAGGCCCACCCGGAGGTCTTCGACATCCTCCTGCAGGTGCTCGACGACGGCCGCCTCACCGACGGCCAGGGCCGCACCGTGGACTTCCGCAACGCCATCCTGGTGCTCACCTCCAACCTGGGCAGCCAGTTCCTGGTGGACCCGACGCTGGATGCGAACGCCAAGCGCAACGCCGTGATGGCCACCGTGAACGCGTCCTTCAAGCCGGAGTTCCTGAACCGGCTGGACGAAGTGGTGCTGTTCGATCCCCTGACCGTGGACGAGCTCGCTCGGATCGTGGAGCTCCAGGTTTCGGAGCTGTCCCGCCGGCTGCACGAACGGCGGCTCTCGCTCGAGGTGACCGACGGCGCGCGCGCCTGGCTGGCCATGTCCGGCTTTGACTCCGCCTACGGCGCCCGGCCGCTGCGCCGCCTGGTGCAGCGCGAAATCGGGGACCGGCTGGCGAAGGCCATCCTGGCCGGTGAAATCGCGGACGGTGACACCGTGCTCGTGGACACCGGCGCCGACGTCGACGAACTCACCATTAAGGGGCTCGAAGCCCTCGTGGGACCCGACGGAGGCGCCCCCGCCGGCAGCGGACTCTCGGTCCGCCGGAAGAACTAGCGGGCGGCTGGCGGACGCAGGCCCGGAACGGCTGCACCGGGATGGCTAGGGGATCAGGCTGGCCTTGATGATGTTGCCGGCCGCCGCGGTGACGTAGCAGTCAACGCGGCGGTCGCCCTGTCCCCAGCTCGTGCTGCTGGGATAGGCGAGCCGGTAGTTCAGGTCATAGGCGCTGGATTTGCCCGTCAGCGCTGCCCGCTGGCACGCCTCCCGCGCCTTGGCCTTCATGGCTTCGCTGCCGGGATAACTGTCCGCAGCATCGTAATGGTGGACAGCCACCAGCTGGGCGGAGTGATCGGTGGTGCATGCCACCACGGTGGATTCGATCGCTTCGGGATCGAAGTCCTTGAAGCAGTCACCCACCCGGAAATCGAGCGGGCTCACTCCGTTAAGAGGCAGGCTGGGCCGCGCGGACGCGGAGGGCGTGGCGGGGGAGACGATTTCCTTAGGCGCCCCGGGCTGGTTCGCGGACTGCAGGGTGGCCGTAGCCAGCAGCGAGGTCAGCAGCCAGATGAGGAGGCCGCCCACAGCCAGCAACGCGGCCACGAACCCCGCCTTGACCAGTGACTGCCTGATGTTCGCCGTGGGGCGCCATGCTGCGATCCGCGATGTGATCCGAGGCGTGATCCGCGGCGGCCCGGCGGGATGCGGTGGAACGGGCGGCGGGGGCGGAACGGCCGCATGGGGCGGTGCTATGGGTTGGGGAGGGACGGCCGCGTGGGGCGGGGCGGTGGGTTGGGGCGGAACGGCAGCCTGGGGCGGGGCGGTCCGCGATTGGGAGGCCCTCTGCGGGTCCTCACCGTGGATCGGATGGTCGTCATTCACTGGGGGCGGCACCCCTTCCGGGCGTTCTCGGCATTGAGCGGTCAGTTTGGACAGGAGGTACTGATCAGGAGACTCTACCGAACAAAAATTTCACGCGTTGCCTTGATTGCCGCGGTTGTGGCCACGACACCGGCCGTGCCGTCGTCCGCCCGGCGAGCAGTTGCCGCCGAAAGCATGTAATCTAGGGGTACGACAAATTGACCAAACATTCCGGGGCCTCACCGATCGCCAAGGTGACCACCTCCGGTCCAAGTACAAAAGGGGGTCACGCCATGGGGCGCGGCCGTCAAAAGGCAAAAGCTACCAAGCAGGCTCGGGACATCAAGTACTACTCCCCGAACACTGACTATTCGGCCCTCCAGCGCGAGCTTACGGGTCCGGGAAGTCGTGCAACGAGCCATTTCGCGAATGATCCGGTTGAACCGGACTATTCAGCCTACGTGGATAAGTACGCGGACGATTTGGACGAAGACGACGACGAGGTAGACACCCGTCGAATCGGTTAGTCGTTCCAGCCTGAAGGTGCCATTCGGCACTTAGCTGGACGCCGCCGTCGTGCATGTGTGCGTTGATTCTTTGCGCACCCGTTTTTCTTTGTTCCCCGGATCCCGGAGGGCTCGCCTTCCGGCCCCGGGGTTCCGCACAACTATTACGCCCGCAGGGCATGCCAGTCGCTGGCATGCCCTGCGGGTTTTTTAGTGCCCGAACGCCACCTGTTATGCAGACCATCAGCGACCAAGTCCGCGCCGGCGGCAGCTTCGCCCCCGCCCAGCAGGTGGCGGAGTCGCCCAGCAGCCTGGAGCGGCTGGTAGCCTTCACCGGACGGCCTGTGCACGTTTAGCCTGATAGGGATGTCTGTCCAACGGAGGGAATGAGCGGCATGGTTCAGCGCAACGGGTACAACCGCGGGGAGGTGTGCTGGACGGACGTTCAGACCCCCGACGTGGCGGCCGCGAAGTCCTTCTATGCCGCAGTATTCGGCTGGCGCTACGAGGATCTCCCCACGCCGGACGGGCGCAGCTACTCAAAGGCCTTCCTGGAAGACGACCTGGTGACGGCCATCGCACCGCAGCCGCAGGCCCAGGGAGCCGCCTCTGCGCCCGCGCAGTGGAATGTATACCTCGCAGCCGACGACGCCCGTGCCATCGCCGAAGAGACACCGCTCGCGGGCGGCACTGTGCAGTTCGGTCCGGAGGAAATCGCCGATACCGGAACCATGGTGTTCGTGGAGCCGCCCGGCGGCGGGGCAACCGGTGTCTGGCAGGCCGGAACCCATCCGGGCTGCGGGCGGTACGGCGAGCCCGGGGCGATTTCCTGGGCCGAGCTGGTGACAGCTGAGCCTGCGGCCGCCGTCGGATTCTTCCAGCGGCTGTTCGGCCATGACGTGACCGAGTATCCGCAGGACGACGGCGGCACGTACACCACGCTGATGGTGGACGGCGCGGAGGTGGCCGGGGTCGCTCCTGCGCCGGGCCTTGACGAAGAGCAGGGGCTTGACGAAGAGGCGGAGCCCGACGAGAAGACACGGCCTGACGAGGAGCTCGGCTGGCAGGTCTATTTCGGCGTATCCAGCGTGTCCGAGGCCGTGCTCGCGGCCGTGGCAGCCGGCGCCGAGGTCCTGGTTGAGCCGGAGTTTGCCGAGGACGGCGGTTCCATTGCCACGCTGAAGGATCCGCAGGGCGGCGTGTTCAGCGTCCTGGAGGTTTAAAAAGCATCGAGTGCTCCCCGCCGGTGTGGGCCGGTGGGGAGCACTCGATGACTTATTTAAGCGTGAGTGACGTGATTAAGCGTAGGTGTTGACCATCTGTACGGCGCCGCCGTCCACGCCCTTGGCGCCCTGGACGTAGTCCGGCCCGGTCTTGAGGACCGAGTCGGAGTCGGCGCTGACGGCACCCATGATCCAGGACGGCAGGCCGCGTTCGTTCAGGCGCGCCACGGCGGCGTCAGCGGCCTCTGCGGAGACGATGGCCACCATGCCCACGCCGAGGTTGAGCGTGCGCTCGAGGTCTGCGAGCGGGACGCGCCCGAGTTCCGAGACCAGCTTGAAGATGGCCGGCAGTTCCCAGGTGGAGCGGTCAACCGTCGCCACGAGGCCCTGCGGCAGGACGCGGGCCAGGTTGGCGGCGAGTCCGCCGCCGGTGACGTGGCTGAAGCCGTGGACGGCCCGGTCTGCGGTTACCGGGAACGCGCGGGCGAGGTCGAGGCAGTCAGCGGCGTAGACGCGGGTAGGTTCCAGCAGTTCCTCGCCCAGCGTGCGGCCGAGTTCGGAGACCTGACGGTCCAGTGCCCAGCCTGCGTGGTTGATGACGCGGCGCACCAGCGAGTAGCCGTTGGAGTGCAGGCCGGAGGAGGCCATGCCGATCACCACATCGCCGGCGCGGACCCGGTCCGGTCCCAGCAGGGCATCGGCTTCAACAACACCGGTCGCGGCGCCGGCAACGTCGTATTCGTGCTCGCCCAGCAGGCCCGGGTGCTCGGCGGTTTCCCCGCCCACCAGGGCGGTGCCGGCCACGGAGCAGGCGGCCGCGATGCCGCGGACGATGTCCGCGATACGCTCGGGAACCACCTTGCCGCAGGCGATGTAGTCGGTCATGTACAGCGGCTCTGCGCCCACCACCACGATGTCGTCCACCACCATGCCCACGAGGTCGTAGCCAATGGTGTCGTGGATGTCCATGGCCTGGGCGATTGCGACCTTGGTGCCCACGCCGTCCGTGGAAGTGGCCAGCAGCGGCCGCTTGTAGGTCAGCAGCTTCGAGACGTCATACAGGCCGGCGAATCCGCCGACGCCGCCAATCACCGAAGCGTTGTGGGTCGCCTTGACGGCGCCCTTCATGAGCTCGACGGCGCGGTCTCCCGCTTCGACGTCGACACCCGCGGACGCGTAGGTGATGCCGGCGTTGTTCTGGGCGGCATTCATGTCAGCAGTGGAGGAGGCGGAAGTCATACGGACTCTTTCTTATCAGCGCCGACGATGGCAGCGTCGTGGTGGACGTCGGTAACGCGGTCGGCGTCGGTGAGCAGGTTCTCGAACTCGGAATCCGGCCCGGGATCGCAGCCCGTGGCGCCCGGCTTCTCAGCCGGGTCCTCGGTGACGGGGATGTTGTCCGGGTTTCCGGCGGAGACGAGTGCAGCTTCCGCGGGGGTGGCGCGGGCTGCAGCGGGGGTAGCGGCACGGCCGGAACCAGCGGCGGGGGAGACCGCAGCCGGCAGGCCGCCGAGGTCCGTGCGCTCCAGCAGGTTCTTGCCGAGCTTGTCCGAGCCGGGGAGCTCGATGGGGTATTTGCCCGTGAAGCAGGCGGTGCAGAGACGTTCGCGGGGCTGCCGGGTGGCGTCGATCATTCCGTCTTCGGAGATGTAGGCCAGCGAATCGGCGCCGATCGCCTGGGTGATTTCCTCGATGGTGGCGCCGTTGGCGATAAGTTCCGCCCTTGAGGCGAAGTCGATGCCGTAGAAGCAGGGCCACTTGACCGGCGGGGAGGAAATCTTGATGTGGACGCTCGCGGCGCCCGCTTCCCGGAGCATCCGCACGATGGCGCGCTGGGTGTTGCCGCGGACGATCGAGTCATCCACCACCACAACACGCTTGCCGCGGATTACGGATTCCAGGGCGTTGAGCTTGAGCCGGATTCCCAGCTGGCGCAGGGTCTGCGAGGGCTGGATGAACGTGCGGCCCACGTAGGAGTTCTTGACGAAGCCGTGCGCGAACGGGATGCCCGATTCCTCGGCGTAGCCCACGGCAGCGGGGGTGCCGGATTCGGGCACCGGAATGACGATGTCCGCTTCCTGGGTATTTTCGCGGGCCAGCTGGCGGCCCATCTCCACACGGGATTCGTACACGGAGCGGCCGGCGATCGCGGCGTCGGGACGCGCGAGGTAGACGTACTCGAAAACGCAACCCGCCGGCGTCGGCTCAGCGAAGCGCTGGGACCTCACGCCCTCCTCGTCGATCGCGATGAATTCGCCGGGTTCGATCTCCCGGATGAAGCTGGCGCCCACGGTGGCCAGGGCAGACTGCTCGGAGGCCACCACCCAGCCGCGCTCCAGCCGGCCGAGGACCAGCGGGCGGATGCCGAAGGTGTCGCGGGCGGCGTACAGGGTGCCTTCGTCCATGAACACGAAGCAGAAGCCGCCGCGGATCTTGGGAAGCAGCTCGATGGCGGTCTGTTCGAGGGTCTTGCCCTCTTCGCCTTCGAGAAGCGCCGTCACGAGGGCGGTGTCAGAGGTGTTGCCCTGCTTCATCTCGCCGCTGAGCTGGCCGCCGTTGCGCTCGTTGATCATGGCGTTGAGTTCGGCGGTGTTGGTCAGGTTGCCGTTGTGCGCCAGGGCCACGGTTCCGGTCGCGGTGGCACCGAGCGTGGGCTGGGCGTTGGCCCAGTGGCTGGCTCCGGTGGTGGAATAGCGGCAGTGGCCCACGGCCAGATGCCCGGTCAGCGTGTTAAGCGTGGTCTCGTCGAAGACCTGCGACACGAGGCCCATGTCCTTGTAGACGTTGATCCGCTTGCCGTCGCTGGTGGCAATACCAGCCGACTCCTGACCGCGGTGCTGCAGTGCATACAGCCCGTAATAGGTGAGTTTTGCTACTTCTTCACCTGGTGCCCAGACCCCGAAGACGCCGCAAGCGTCCTGAGGGCCTTTTTCGCCAGGGAGAAGATCATGAGAAAGTTTTCCATCGCCGCGTGCCACTGGTCGATTATCTCACGTCATCGGGTAGGGAACTTCCGGCGGCCGGTTTATGACCCGAGGCCGGGTTCGCCGCCGTCGTCCCGCGTGCGCTCCCGCGAAGTGTCCGGTTCCGCGTCAGGCAGGGCCTGTTCCGTCTCGGGAGCGGCCTCGACCACGGCGTGCTGCGCCCGCTTGACGCTCAGCCGGTCCAGGACCAGCGCGGCAATTGCGCCGAGGATCACACCGCCTGCGCCGCACAGCACCATGAAGAAGCCGAAGACCGCGCCGCGGTCATAGCTCGCGTCGCCGGGAAGCGCGTAGGCAATGACCGCCGCCGCGGCAATGCCCACAATCCCGCCCAGGATCAGGAACGGAACATACTTGGGTGCGCGCCGCACGGTGATTTCGCGCCGTTCAGGCGTGGGGTGATCGTCAGAAGCCATGCCATCTAGCCTACTGTCATCCGGCGGTGCGGCCGGTGCCGCCAGCGGCCGGGCGCTCAGGCAGGCGGCCGCGTTCAGGCCGGCCCGGCGTCCACGAGCCGCTGCCGCTGCTCGCCGAGGAGATCGCCGCCGGACATCCGCATGACGTCGCCTGCCTTGAGGTAGGGGAAGCGTCCGGACAGCGCCACGCCTTCCGGCGTGCCGGTGGTGATGAGGTCGCCGGGTTCGAGCACCATGTACTGCGAGAGGCGGCGGACCAGTTCGGCCGGACCGAACACCATGTCCGCCGTCGAACTGTCCTGCCGGGTTTCGTCGTTGACCCAGGACGCCAGCCGGATATCGCCCGCATCGACGTCCGCGGCGGGCACGAGCCACGGGCCCACCGGGTTGAACGTGGGGCAGGACTTCCCCAGCGACCACTGCGGCCCGGAGTGTTCCAGCTGGTACTCGCGCTCGGAGACGTCGTTGGACAGCACGAAACCGGCAATGCAGGCCGCGGCATCGGCGTCGGACTCCAGATAGCTGGCCCGTCGGCCGATCACCACGCCAAGTTCCACCTCCCAGTCCACCCGCTCCGCTCCGGGCGGGATCACGACGTCGTCGTCCGGTCCAACCACGGTGTTGGGGTGCTTGAAGAAGATGATGGGCCGCTCCGGCACCGGGAGGCCGGATTCCGCGGCGTGCGCGGCGTAGTTCAGGCCGACGCCGATCACGGCACCCGGCCGCGCTATTGGGGCGCCGATGCGCCTGCCGTCGAGGGTCAGCCGGGGAAGGCCCGACAGGTCCAGATCACCGAGCTGGCCGGCCCACGCCTCCAGGAAGTCGCCGTCGATGTCCCGGGTGATCGGCCGGAGGTCATGGGCCCGGCCTTCGTCGTCCAGGACCACGGGAATCTCGGCGCCTGCCGGGCCAATACGCATCAGCCTCATGGTTGCTCCTTTCAGCTTCCGCGGTAGGTGGAGTAGGCGAAGGGGCTCAGGAGCAGCGGCACATGGTAGTGCTCGGCGCCGGTCACTTCGAAGACCAGGTCCACCTCCGGGAAGAACGTGGCCGTGCCCTGCTGCGCGTAGTAGGCGCCGGTGGCGAAGTTCAGCCGGTATTTGCCGGCCGCCAGCTGCTCGGGGCCGAGGTCCTTCGCGCGGCCGTCGGCATCGGTGGTGCCGCTCGCCAGCGGTGTCCAGCTGCCGCCGTCGTTCGCGTAAAGAACGACGGCGACCCCCGCCGCCGGGAGGCCGGCGCCGGTGTCCAGGACGTGGGTGGTGACGTGGGAAACGCTCATTCGCTGATCACTCCTTCAAGGCGCAGCAGGGCGATTTCACGCAGCTGCTGGGCAACAATGGCGTCTTCCTGCGCCGGGGTGTTGGCCAGGCGCTCGTTCAGCGCGGCCAGGATTTCGGGGGCGGTGCGGCCTGCGGCGCGGATCAGGAAAACCCGGCCGAACTTTTCCTCATAGGCGCGGTTTCCGCGGGCCAGCGCCTCGGCAGCCGCGGCGTCTGCCGGATCGACGCCCGACTGTTCCGCCCGCGACATTGACGCTTCGGCGGTCTGGGCGGCGGGGCGTTCCCCGATGCGCGGGTGGTGCGCCAGTGCCGCTTCGATCTCGTCGGCCGTGAACGGTGCCGCGGCCTCGCGGGCTCCGTCCAGGAGTTCCCCCACGGAGGCGAACGGCCGTGCGTCGGCGATCTGGTCCACCCAGCGCTGGATGTCTACGCACGGCCGGAGCACCGCGCTGGCAGCGGCGCGGTCGGCGTCGTTGAATTCGGCAAGCTTCACTTGATGATTCCTCAGGCAGGTGCTGGCATCCACGGTGACGGCTATGCGGACAGCCGGGCCTTCTCCCGGCGAAACCGGCTTGCCATCGGCACCCAGTTTCCGCATCATGGAACTGTTATTTCAGCATACGTAATAGTGAAGCGGACGGACGGCGTCGGTGTCAAGAGACTACAGCAGTGCTGAGCCGCTCCAGATAGGATCGGCGGCGGGAGACTTGACGCTGGGTGAGCCAATAAGGGGCCGCCCGATCACCGGGCAGACCCCTCTTCCAGTGTCCGGCACGTCGACGGCTCCGCGACGGCAATCCAGCGCAGGTTCAGCGAAGGATTGCCGCAGCGCGGGCGGGTCAGGCGGCTGTCACTTCGGATCCGCCCTTTTGCTGCAGGCCCAGACCGTATGACCGCCGAGGCGTCGGAAGGCGAAGGGGTTGCAGAGGGGGTGGGGCGATGCCGTGCGGTTGTCATCAGGCGTGGCGGACGTTGTCGACGTCGGACTCGGGCTGGTAGCTGTAGTGCCGGCGAGGTAGCCGAATCCTGGGGAGCAGGAACTGGTTGGCATTGCCGGTGGTGCCGGCAGGGGAGGTTCAAGGCGGCGCCCCGTGCGTGATGCCTCCGTGCAATTAAGGAGTTTCGCCGCCCAGCCGGGAGGTTACCCGGCGTGCCGCCGCCTTGCAGGATTCACCGAGGCTCTGCAACGTGTCCGGCGAAACACGGAACCGGGGAGCGGGGATGAGGACGGCCGCCGCAATGTCGCCGCGGTGGTCACGGACGGGTGCGGCGACGCCCACTTCATCGAGCGAGGACTCGCCGTAATTGATGGCCCAACCGCGCTCGCGGACGTCGCCCAGCCGGTCCAGGTATGCCTCGAGGCTGGTCTCATCCAGGCCGGGATAGGTGATGGCGCCGCTGCGCAGCAGGACGCGGACGCGCTCAGCGGGCTCGGCTGCGAGGAAGACCTGCACGGAGGCGCTCAGGGCGTCGTGATAGCGGGCGCCCAGCGGAGTGGTGTGTTTGATCTGGTGGTGGCTGGGAATCTGTTCCACGCACATGGACTCTGAGCCGTTCCACACCATGAGGGCGCTGGTTTCGCCCGTCAGTTCGGCCAGTTCACGCAGCACCGGATACGCGACGCGCCGTTCCTCCAGTTCCGCGAGCAGGGGCCCGGCCACCGCGATCAGGCCCAGGCCGAGGCGGAAGCGGCGGGTTTCCGTGTCCCGTTCCACCAGCCGCTCCTGCTCGAACGTGGCCAGGATCCGGGAGACGGTGCTCTTATGCAGGCCCACCCGGTTGGCGATCTCCGTGACTCCGAGCAGCGGCTCGTCCGCTGTGAAGCACCGCAGGACGGCGATGGCGTTGACTATGACGGACGTGCCTTTGGTGTCGCCGTTGCCGCTGGTGTCGGGAGCTTCTGCTGAGGTCATGGTGTTCACCATCATTCCGCATGAGGGCCGGAAAGCGGCGCCACGGCTGACGTGGCGCCGCTCTTCCGCGGAGGCAAAGATGGCGCTGTTAGGCGCCCACGATGTTGTACTCCGGCCCGAACGGGAATTTGGTGATGTTCTCGGCGCCGTCTTCGCCGACCACCAGGATGTCGTGCTCGCGGTAGCCGCCGGCACCCGGCTGGCCGTCCAGGACCGTGATCATGGGTTCCATCGAGACCACCATGCCCGGCTCCAGCACGGTGTCGATGTCCTCGCGGAGCTCCAGCCCGGCCTCCCGGCCGTAGTAGTGGCTGAGGACGCCGAAGGAATGCCCGTAGCCGAAGGTCCGGTTGGCCAGCAGTCCGTGGCCCACGTAGATCTCATTCAGCTCGGCGGCGATGTCCTTGCAGACGGCGCCGGGCTTGATGAGTTCGAGGCCGCGCTTGTGCACCTCCACATTGATGTTCCACAGCTCCAGGGAACGGGCATCGGGCTCGCCGTAAAACAGGGTGCGTTCCAGCGCCGTGTAGTAGCCGGAGGTCATCGGGAAACAGTTCAGCGACAGGATGTCGTGTTCCTGGATCTTCCGCGTGGTCGCCCAGTTGTGTGCACCGTCGGTGTTGATGCCGGACTGGAACCAGACCCAGGTGTCCCGGATCTCGGAGTCCGGGAACGTGCGGGCAATCTCGTGGACCATGGCCTCGGTGCCGATCAGGGCCACCTCGTACTCGGTGATCCCGGCTGTGATGGCGTTGCGGATGGCCTCGCCGCCAAGGTCGCCGATGCGCGCCCCGTGCTTGATCACCTCGATCTCCTCGGCGGACTTGATCATCCGCTGGCGCATGGCGGCCTGGGCCACATCCACCAGCGTTGCGGACGCGAACGCGGCCTGGATCTTGTTGCGGTTGTCCAGCGGTAGGGAATCGTCCTCGACGCCAAGCCGGCGGACATTGATGCCGCGGGTGCGCAGCACTTCCTGGATGGCGTGGATGTAGTTGTCCCGGCGCCAGTCCGTGTACACCAGGTTGTCGCCGAAGCTGCGGCGCCACGGCATGCCGGCGTCGATGTTGGCCGTCACGGTGACGGTGTCGTCCTTGGTGACCACCATGGCGTAGGAGCGGCCGAAGTAGGTGAACAGGAAGTCGGAGTAGTACTTGATGGAGTGGTAGCTGGTGAGGACGACGGCGTCGAGTTCCTTCTCGGCCATGATGAGGCGCAGTCCGGCGAGCCGGCGTTCGAACTCCGTGTCTGAGAACGTCAGCCGGACCTTGTCGCCGTTGTTGAGGACCTTCAGGCGGTCCAGTTTGGCGACATCGTTGACGGCCTCGGTTTCGATGGTGGTCATGGGTTTGTACCTTTCTTTAGTGCTGAGTTGAGCGAGGAAAGTGTGTGGTGCCAGGCCGGCGGTGCGGCCAAAGGGGGCGGGGCCTGGACGCGTGGGTCATTCCTGCCTGAGCGGCTTCCTTGAGGTCTCGCTGGCGAACAGGACAGCGACCAGGGAGACGATGGATGCCGCCACCAGATACCAGCCCGGGGCCACCTTGCTTTGGGTGAGGCCGATGAGCAGCGTGGCCATGAACGGGGCCGTGCCGCCGAAGAGCGCATTCGAGAGGTTGAAGCTGACGGCGAACCCGGTGTACCGGACCCGGGTGGGAAAGAGCTCCGCAAGGAAACTCGGGAGCGTGCCGTCGTTGAGCGTCAGCATGGCGCCAAGCAGGATCTGGACCAGGACGATGACCAGGAAATTGCCGGTGTCCAGCAGCATGAAGGCCGGGACAGTTAGCACGATGAAGAGCAGCGAGGCGGTGATCAGCATGCGCTTGCGGCCGAACCTGTCCGAAGCGATGCCGGTCAGGAAGATGAAGCCGATGTAGCTGGCCAGCGCGATGGTGGTGGCGAGAAAGGACTCCGCTGCGCCGAAGCCAAGTTCCTCCGAGAGGTAGGTGGGCATGTAGCTGAGGATCACGTAGAACCCCACAGCGTTGAGGAGGACGGCGCCGGTCGCAATGATCAGCTGCTTGCGGTACGTCCGGAACATGGCCAGGACCGGGGTCTTGACGGTGTGGTCCTCTGCTGCAAGGGCCTGGAATGCGGGGGTGTCTTCGAGCTTGGTGCGGATGTAGCGGCCGATGAGGCCCATGGGCGCCGCGAGCAGGAAGGGCAGCCGCCAGCCCCACTCATGCAGCTCCTCCGGGGTAAGGACAGTGCTGAGAAGCGCCGCGATCAGGGAACCAAGCAGCAGGCCCGCCGCGGTGCTGGCCGGAACGACGGCGGCATAGAGGCCGCGCTTATTGGCAGGTGCGTACTCCACCAGGAAGGCGGAAGCTCCGGCGTATTCACCGGCCGCGGAGAAGCCCTGGACGATCCTGATGAGGAGCAGAAGGACCGGCGCCATCATGCCGATGCTGGCATAACCCGGGATCAGCGCAATGCAGAACGTTGACACGGACATGATGACGATGGAGAGCGACAGTGCTTTCCGCCGGCCCAGTCGGTCTCCGATGTGGCCCCAGACGAATCCGCCAAGGGGGCGGACGAAGAACGAGACCGCGAAGACTCCGAAAGTCGCCAGCAGGGCCGCCTGGCGGTCGGCCTCGGGGAAGAACACCGAGGAGATGGTCGCGGCCAGATAGCCGTAGACGGCGTAATCGAACCACTCGACGAAGTTGCCGATGAAACTGGCAGTGACCACTTTGCGGCGGGTTTCCCTGCTGACGTCGCCATTGACGCCGCTGCCGGGGCTGGGTCCCGCAAGTGTGGCGGGGGAGGGAGCTTCATTACTCATGTATCCACCAAAGTGTTGGGGTTGCATTCAGTGCAACGCTGTTGCATCAGATTAGAGCGTGACGTGTGACACGGTCAATGCCTTTCGGCAAACTATTGCTTGGATGTGCCTTAGAGAGCTGCAGCCGGGGGCCTGGCGTCGCGCAGGAAGTGCACATGTGAGTTGCACCCAGAGGAACGTGGTTGCAGGCAGGAGAGGTGTGCGGGTGCGGTCCCGCTCCCTCGCAGCGGCTCGTTCGCCCGGTCTGTTGACACCCTTTGTGGCGGGTGCCATATTCTCGAGTACGCACTATGTGCACCGTGTTGTGTGACACGCAATTGGGGCCTCAATTGCGCAGGGTGCACAGTCCGCCAGCTTCCCGCAAGGCAGGATCGGGCGTTCCCTCGCCTGGTCCGCGCGGCGTACAAGGAACCCGAACCCGGCGTGTCAGCTAGATTGGCAATGGGTACCGTTGCATCGAGTCCGAAGGACTGACGAAAGGAACACCAGCTCATGGTTCACAAAGTAAAAGCAGTCATTGCCAAGGAAAAGAACGCCCCGGTCTCGGTTGAGACCATTCTGGTGCCGGATCCCGGCCCGGGCGAGGCGCTGGTGGATATCCTCACCTGCGGCGTCTGCCACACGGACCTGCACTACAAGCAGGGCGGAATCACCGACGACTTCCCCATCCTGCTGGGCCATGAGGCAACCGGCGTGGTCAGCGCCGTGGGCCCCGATGTCACCGAGGTGGCGCCCGGCGACCGGGTCATCCTCAACTGGCGGGCGGTTTGCGGCCAGTGCAGGGCCTGCGCCAAGGGCAAGCCGCAGTACTGCTTCAACACGCACAACGCCACCCAGAAGATGACGCTCGAGGATGGCACCGAGCTCTCTCCGGCTCTGGGGATCGGTGCCTTCGCCGAGAAGACGCTCGTTGCCGCCGGGCAGTGCACCAAGGTGGACGAGGACGCCGACGCGGCCGCCGTCGGGCTCCTGGGCTGCGGTGTGATGGCCGGCATCGGTGCCGCCATCAACACCGGCGAGGTCCAGCGCGGCGAGTCCGTGGCCGTGATCGGCTGCGGCGGCGTGGGCATCGCCGCGATTGCCGGGGCCAAGCTGGCCGGAGCCACCACCATCATCGCGGTGGACATCGACGACAACAAGATCGAGATGGCCAAGTCACTCGGCGCCACCCACGGCGTGAACTCCCGCGCCACGGACCCGGTCGACGCCATCCGCGAACTCACCAACGGATTCGGCGCCGACGTCGTGATCGAGGCTGTCGGGCGTCCCGAGACGTACAAGCAGGCGTTCTATGCCCGTGACCTCGCCGGCCGCGTGGTGCTGGTGGGCGTGCCCACCCCGGAGATGCTGCTTGAACTGCCGTTGCTGGATGTCTTTGGCCGCGGCGGCTCGCTGAAGTCCTCCTGGTACGGGGACTGCCTGCCCTCCCGGGACTTCCCGATGCTGGTGCAGCACTACAAGCAGGGCAACCTCGACCTCGATGCTTTCGTATCCGAACGCATCACCATTGACCAGGTCGAGGAGGCGTTCGACAAGATGCACGAGGGCAAGGTCCTGCGCTCAGTGGTTGAGATCCGTTCGGGGGCTGAGACCGCATGAGCGTCACCATCGAGAACCTTGTCACCTCGGGCACGTTTTCGCTCGACGGCGGCACCTGGGACGTGGACAACAACGTCTGGATCGTGGGCAACGACGACGAGTGCGTGATCATCGACTCGCCGCACGACGCCGCCGCGATCATCAGCCAGGTCCGCGGCCGGAAGGTCCTGGCCATCCTGCTCACCCACGCGCACAACGACCACATCGGCGCGGCCCGGGAGGTTGCTGATGCCGCCGGCGCTCCGATCTACCTCAACCCCGAGGACCAGGTCCTCTGGGAGCGGGTTTACCCGGACGCCAAGCCCGACCATCACATCGCTGACGGCGATGTCTTCACGGTGGGCGGGGCGGCCATCAAGGCCATCCACACCCCCGGCCATTCACCGGGCTCCACCTGCTTCCTCCTTGAGGACGAGCGAACAGTGTTCACGGGCGACACCCTCTTCAACGGCGGCCCGGGCGCCACCGGACGGTCCTACAGCGACTACCCGACCATCCTCACCTCCATCCGGGAACGGCTCCTGACGCTTCCTGCCGAGACCGTGGTCCGCACCGGCCACGGCGATGACACCACCATCGGGGCCGAGCGGGAGACGCTGGCCCGCCTGGGCGAATGAACCACGTCCCCTGCTTGACCCAGATTGACCTTCTTTGACCCCAGAACGACGGCGACACCCGGGAAAACCCGGAGTGTCGCCGTCGTTTTTTGGCAAAGAAGGTCACGACGGCCGATTTGACGAAATCCTTGGACCGCCTTGACCGGAAGTTGAGACACCTTCGCCACACTCGAAACAACGGAACGAAGAGTCGGTGAGCTGGGGGATGGTGCGGCATGGAGAGCATTCAAACTATGGGGAAGTTGCGGGGCCTTGTATCGGGCACCCGCGAGCTGCTGAGGCAAAGCCCGGAATTCAAACGGCGGGCAGTCCACTGCCTCAGGCACTCGTGGAAAGTTCACGCTGCCTCCAAGGCGCTGGCCGAGGCCCTGGCGGACTCCCGTGAAGCATCCACCTGGCCCGGCCAGCGTCTCCCGGTCAGCTTCCAGGTCTCCCAGCAGGTGGAACTGCTCACGCAGCGCATTCAGGTCGAAACAGAGGCGGCGGCGGCGAGCTATGCGGCCCTGCGGAACCTCTGCCGCCCGCTCCGCGCTGACCCTGTTTGAACCGAAACCCAGGCCACAAATCCGCGCTGACCCTGTTTGACCCCAAGACGACGGCGACACACCGGTAAGTCCGGAGTGTCGCCGTCGTTCTTTGGCAAAGAAGGTCAGGAAGGGTCAGCCGACCTTGCTGTCCTCCCACGAAGGAGCCCGCTAGGGCAGCACTATCGCCGGGTGTAGCCCATTTTTGCGCTGATCTGCAGACCTGCCTGTTTGAGCGCCTCGAGCAGGCCAGGCGCCGTCTCGGGATCAAAGCGGAAGGCCGGTCCGGAAATGCTGACCGCGCCGATCACCGCACCAACGTGGTTGTACACCGGCACGGACATCGAGTTGAGCCCGATTTCGAATTCTTCCCGCACCACGCCGTAGCCGTCGCTGGCGACGTCGAGAAGTTGCCTTTCGAGCTTGCTCCGGTTGGTGATGGTCCGGGGAGTCCGGGCCGGGAGGCCGGTCTCCTTCAGGATGCGGTCCCGATCGTCCGCGGACAGGGCCGCCAGCAGCACCTTTCCGCTGGACGTGGCGTGAAGCGGCGTCAGGCTGCCCACCCAGTCGTAGGTGGCCAGGGTTGACGGGCCCATGGCCTGGTCGACGTTGACGGCGTAATTGGAACGCAGCACGGCAAGGTTCACCGTCTCCTTGTACTCCTCGGCCAGGCTTTCCAGCACGGGACGGGCCTCCCGGACCAGGCTCAGCCGGCCGGGGATGGAGCTTGCCAGCCGCAGGATGCCGAACCCCAACTGGTATTTTCCGCGTTCGCTGTTCTGGTGGACCATTTCCCGGCTCACCAGGGAACCCAGCAGCCGGGAGACCGTGGACTTGTGGATGCCCATCTCCTCGGCTATTTCGCTCACGCCCGCATGGCCGTCCCGGGCAAGAATCTCCAGGACTGCCAGCGCCCGGTCCACGGACTGAACGCCTCCATGCTGCCCTGCTTCAGCGTCGACATCAGGTTCAGGGTCACTGTTCGAAGCCATGATCCATACTCTCAAGTAGTTTCTGCGGCTTGCATTCCCGCCACAAGGCCGCAGGTAGCGGCCTCTCGGTTAGATCCACCAGTCCGATCCTAGTCCCGGAGCTGTGACGGAGCCGACATTGCACTAATCGGGGTTAACGCAGCGCGTCGGCAATGAACGCAGATCACGGCGCATGAGCACGCGCGGAAAACCACTGATCACCGAGTCGGTGTCGGCAGCCCAGACGAACCCGGCCCGTTCGAAAAGCCTGCGGGTGCCCACGTACGCCATGGTGAGGTCGACCCGCTCGCCATGGTTGTCCACCGGGTAGCCCTCGATGGCGGGTGCACCGTGCCGGCGGGCGAAATCGACTGCACCCTTCAGCAAATGATGGGAGATTCCCTCGCGGCGGTGCCCGGGCCGCACCCGAATGCACCACACCGACCACACATCGAGGTCGTCCACGTGCGGGATCTTGCGGTTACGGGCAAAACTGGTGTCGGCGCGCGGATGGACGGCTGCCCAACCCACCACCTCGTCGCCGTCGTACGCGAGCACCCCGGGCGGGGGATCCTGTCCCACCAGTTGTTTCACCATTTCCCCGCGCTCCGGGCCGTGCAACTGCAGGTGCTGTCTGGAGGGGATGCGGTAGCTCAGGCACCAGCACACGTTCGCGTCGGCCCGCTTGGGTCCCAGCACCGCCTTCACGTCCTCGAACTGCGTCGCCGGACGAATCTCGATCCCCATGCCGCCACCATGTCACCGGCCCGCCGGTCCGGCAAGGGGAAGTTCGCGGCCAGCGGCTGGAACCGCACTACGCCCGCCAGGAGCATGCCCTAGCGCAGCCCGTTGCTGTGGGCCAGCGGAATGGCCTCGGTCCGGGACGAAGCCCCGATCTTGCAAAACGCCGACGGCGGTTCGCACCTTTCGGTGCTGGCCGCCGTTCTGGTGCGCGGCCCCGTTTCGGTGGGGGCCGCCGTCGTTCGCCCGGGGCCGTTCCTTACAGAGCGGCGCCGTGCCACACTGTATGCACTATCGAATGGCTGGGGGATCCATGTCAGGAGATTGTCATGAGCGTTCTGATCCACACCGGCACTTCGGGCCTTGGGCTGGCGGTGGGCGACTCATGATGATCGGCTGGGCCTACCTCACGGCGGCCATCATGACAGTTGACTCGCTGTTGCTGGGATTGCTGCTGCTCAATGTGAATTGGCCGAAGCGCCGGAAGTAAACCGGCCCGTGACACTCACAGGTTCCTGACAGTTGCCGAACAGCGGTGCCATATCCCGCTGCCGCATCTTTGTGTGAGGGGGTTGAACCAGACGCCCTTAATCACAAGCCGTCTCGCACGGCGGATCTAGGAGACACAGCATGTCACGAACGAAGAGAATCACGCTCGGCGTTGCGGCCGGAGCTTTGGCGCTGGGTGCCGGGCTGGGCGTCACCGGAATGGCCTCCGCGGCCACCACCCCGACCCCCAGCGCAAGCGCCAGCGCGTCGGCAGACAGCACCGCGCCCGCGGACGGCAAGCGGGGCGGCCACAAGGGGGACCGCGGCCAGATCGCTGCGGACCTCGCCTCAAAGCTCGGCGTCGAGGAGGCCAAGGTGACTGAGGCGCTCCAGGCGTTCCGGGATGCCAACAAGCTCACCACGCCGCCCGCCGAAGGCACCAAGCCGGACCGGACCGCCATGGACGCGGCCATGGCCAAGTCCCTGGCGACGGCACTTGGCGTCGACGAATCCAAGGTGACGGCGGCGCTGACCGAAATCCGCGCCGCTGCCCAGGCGGAGCGGGCGGCCGCCCTGAAGACCACGCTGGATACTGCAGTCAAGGACGGCACGCTGACCCAGGCTGAAGCCGTCGCCGTCACGAAGGCAGTCGAAAAAGGAGTGATCGGCGGAGGCGGCCGCTAGCTCTGCCAGGCCCTGGCTAAACCCCCGCCGTCTCAGCAAGAATCCCCCGGTGCGGAGTTCACCGCCCGGGGGATTCTTCGCTTCAGGACGCTCTCTCACTTCCCGTCGCCTAAACCGGGACGCTCTCGCACTTCCTGTCGCCTAAACCGGGACGCTCTCTCACTTTCTTAGGGAAAGTGAGAGAGCGTCCCGGTTTTTGTTGCGAAAGGTGGGAGGGCGTCCCTTTCACCCGGGGCTAAAGGACCGCCAGCCGGGTGGCCAGATGCAGGGCCGCGAGCCGGCCCGTTCCCCGCGGATCGCCGCCGCACAACTCGAAAATCCGCTGCAGCCGGTGATGCATCGAATGCCGCTCCACATGCAATTCCCTCGCGGCCTGCGCCGTGTTGCAGCCGGAGTCGAGCCAGGTTGCCAGCGTTGTCAGCAACTGGGAATTCCGCCGCGCGTCGTGGTCCATCACGGCGCCCAGCTGCTGGCGCACGAAGTCCTGCCGTGCCCCCTGGTCCAGATGCTGTGCGGCCAGCCGCTCGACGGCGAGTTCTTCGACGTCGACCACCACTCCGGACGCTTCCGACGCCGGCCGTTCAAAATCGGTTGCCCTGGAACAGCTGATTAGCCGGGTCAAGGCCATGGACGGAATGTGGGTCACCACGATGGCCAAAATCGCGGAGCACACCCGGGACACCGTCACCGAAGTCCACAGCCACGCCCGGATCGAGGTTCCGGCCTTCCCCGACGCCGGCGCCCGCTTCACGCCGGCCGGCATCTCCCAGGCGCAGGTCCGGCAGTCGGAACTGGCCGCCGACAAGGCCTGACTTCACCGGCTGGACGCTCTCCCACTTCCTGCCGCTTAGACCGGAACGCTCTGTCATCAGCTGGCAGAGCGTTCCGGTCTTTGTTGCGAAAGGTGTGAGCGGGTTAGACGCCGAGCTCTTCCTTCAGCGCCTGGACGTGGCCCTGGGCCTTGACCTGGTACCGGGCCAGGCGGACCTTGCCCTCGGGGTCCAGCACCACGGTGGAGCGGACGATGCCCTCGCGGACCTCGCCGTCAACGAGCTTCTCACCCCAGGCGCCGTAGGCCAGCGCCACGGCGTGGTCCTCGTCGGCGAGCAGCGGGAAGGTCAGTGCGAAGTCGCCGGTGAAGTGTGCCAGCTTCTCCGGGGCATCGGGGGAAACGCCCAGCACCTCGTAGCCGGAGCCCTGGAAGGTGGACAGGTTGTCGCGGAAATCGCAGGCCTCGGTGGTGCAGCCGGGGGTGGCGGCCTCGGGGTAGAAGTACACAATGACGTTCTTGCCGCGGTAGTCGGCCAGCGAGGTCTGCTTGCCTTCGGCGTCCCGCAGGGTGAAGTCCGGCGCCTGGGTTCCAGGCTGGAGCTTGTTGGTCAGGTTGGGGCTCATGGCATTCCTTCGGATGGATCTGGGTCAAACAAAAACATGTCAGACAAAATCTGGTCAGGCAAAAACTGCTCGTCGATTGAGGACTCAGTGCGGCAAACAAGGACTGAAAGTGATAACAGCCGGCCTAGATGCTGTATTCCGCCGGGCCGCGCACCGTGGCCGCCGGACCGGGAATGAACTGGTAGCCGCCGCCGCGCACAGTGGCGATCGCGTGCCGGCCGCCGCGCAGCTTCCGCCGCACCCGCCCCACGTAGACGTCGATGGAACGGGTGGCCGCGCCCGGGCTGTCGAACGATTCCAGGAACAGCCGCAGCTCCTCCCGGCCGATGGCGCGCGAGCAGTTTTCCACGAGGTAGCGCAGCAGCTTGAATTCGACGCCGGTCAGTGCCACGCGCCCGCCGTCCAGCAGCACCTCGCCCGCGGCGAGGTCGACGGCGACCCGGCTCACCGGCCCGGGCGACGGCGGCAGGAGGGAGGCGCCGTCGTCGTCCGTATGCGGGGAGTCCTCCGTGGAGGACGACGACGGCGCGGGAGTGCCGCCGTCGGGACCGGCCGGTGCCCCCTCCCCAGGGGGCGTTCCGGCCGGTGACATCCCGACGTCGGACGTTGCAGCCCCGGCGGCGGGCCAGTGGACTTCCGCCTCCGGAGCAATCTTCAGCGCGCGCGCCAGCACGAGTTCGGCAGCGCGGGCCAGCACGGCTTCATCGATTTCCTGCCCCGCCCCAACGGTCACCCAAACGGCCAGGCCCCGCGCCTTCAGCGACGGTGCCTTCAGCGCCCCCGGATTCAGCGACGCAGCTCCCGGAACCGGAGCCCCCGGAACCGGGGCACACCGTAGCCTCGGGGCGGGCGTATGGGCGTGGACAGCCATGGCGGTGCGCCTCAGACGCCGCCGCGGCGGATCAGTTTGCCGCCGGGGATCTGGCCGTCCACCACGTTGCCGCGCAGGTAGGTGCGGCGGACGACGCCGGAGAGGGCCTTGCCGTCATACGGGGTGATGGGGTTCTTGTGCTTGAGCTTGGAGACGTCCACCACGAAGGCCTCGTCCGGCGCGAAGACGGAGAAGTCGGCGTCGTACCCGAGCGCCAGCTGCCCCTTGTTGGAGAGGCGCGCGAGGGCCGCGGGCTTCTCGGCCATCCAGGACACCACCTGCTCCAGGGGGATGCCACGGTGCCGGGCCTCGGTCCAGATCAGGGACAGGCCCAGCTGGAGCGAGGAGACGCCGCCCCAGGCCACGGCGAAGTCGCCGTTTTCCAGGTCCTTCAGGTCAAGCGTCGAAGGTGAGTGGTCCGAGACGATGCAGTCGATGGTGCCGTCCTGCAGGCCCTGCCAGAGGAGCTCGCGGTTGGAGGCCTCGCGGATGGGCGGGCAGCACTTGTACGCGGTGGCGCCGTTGGGGATCTCCTCGGCCATGAGCGTGAGGTAGTGCGGGCACGTCTCGACGGTGAGGTGGACGCCGTCGCGCTTGGCGGAGGCGATCATAGGCAGCGCGTCGGAGGAGGAGAGGTGCAGGATGTGGGCGCGGGCGCCGGTCCAGCGGGCCCGCTCGATCACCTCGGCGATGGCCTTGTTCTCGGCGCCGCGGGGGCGGGAGGCCAGGAACGTCGCGTACTTGTCGCCGCCCGGGTGGGGCGCGTGGTCGATCGCGTGCGAGTCCTCGGCATGGACGATCATGAGCGAGTCGAAGGACTTGAGCTCGGCCATGTCCTCCTCCATCTCGTCCGCTTCGAGGTGCGGGAACTCGTCCACGCCGGAGTGCAGCAGGAAGCACTTGAAGCCGAACACGCCTTCGTCGTGCAGCGGGCGGAGGTCCGCCTTGTTGCCGGGCACGGCGCCGCCCCAGAATCCGACGTCCACGAACGCCTGGTCCTCGGCCACCTCGCGCTTTAGCTTGAGGCCCTCCACCGTGGTGGTGGGCGGAATGGAGTTCAGCGGCATGTCGATGATGGTGGTGACGCCGCCGGCCGCGGCGGCGCGGGTGGCCGATGCGAAGCCCTCCCACTCGGTGCGGCCGGGCTCGTTTACGTGAACGTGGGTGTCCACCAGGCCGGGCAGTAGCGTTTCGTCGTCGCCGAGTTCGATCACTTCGGCGCCGGCGAGGCCGTTGCCGAGCGGCTCGATCGCGACGATCTTGCCGCCGCGCACGCCCACTTCACGTGCCGCGATGCCGGCGGTGGTGAGGATGCGGCGGCCCCGGATGACCAGGTCAAAGGTTTCTTCAGACATTCAGGGGCTCCTTCGTGCGGGCACTGTTTCTGGCACTGTTCGCCGGCGGGGTGGACCCGGCCGCGGCGTTGGCCGGGGCCGTTTCCGCCAGCTCCAGGCCGATGTTCGTTCCCAGCTGTTCAAGCAGGGTTGCGGCTTCGGCTATACATATATCTACCTTGGCCTCCAGCGCGGTGAGCGGGTAGACCTGCCGGAAACCGGAATCCTGCTGCTGTTCGGGCGTGAGCGTAGTGCGGCCGCAGACGGCCAGCACGGGCACCCCGGCCAGCGCCGCGGCGCGGGCCACGCCCATGGGCGTCTTGCCCAGCAGGCTCTGTTCGTCGAGGCTGCCTTCGCCGGTGATCACCAGATCGGCGCCGGCCATGCGGTCCGCCAGTTCGGTGAATTCAAGCACGACGTCGATCCCGGGCCGGCGGGTCGCGGCCAGTACCGCGATGGCCGCGTAACCGACGCCGCCGGCGGCTCCGGCGCCCGGAGCGTCCGCGGCTTTCACCGCCCGCGGCCCGATTTCGTCCGCGAGGACCTGCACGAAGTTGGCCAGGGCGGCGTCCAGTGCACGGACGTCCTCCGGGGTGGCGCCCTTCTGCGGGCCGAAGATGGCGGGGGCGCCCTCCGGGCCCAGCAGCGGGTTGTCCACGTCGCTGGCCAGGACGAACCGGGTCTCGTCCAGGCGGGAGTCGAAGCCGGAGAAGTCGATGCTGGCCAGGTCGGCCAGGGCGGCGCCGCCCAGCGGGAGCTCGTTGCCGTCGGCGTCGAACAGTATGGCGCCGAGTCCCTGCAGCACTCCGGCCCCGCCGTCTGTGTTGGCGCTGCCGCCGACGCCCAGGATGATCTGCCGGCAGCCGGCGTCGAGCGCGGCCCGGATGAGTTCGCCGGTGCCCAGGCTCGTGGCGGCCTTGGCGGTGGCGGAGTCCGGGCCGCCGGCTACACCACCGCCGCTTACACCGGCGCCACTCCCGCCAGCGCTGGTCTCACCAGCGCCGCCCGGCAGGACGGCGAGTCCGGAGGCCGCGGCCATCTCGATGACCGCCTCCCGCCCGCGGACCGCAAACTCGGCCGTCAGCGGCAGCCCGGTAGGGCCGCTGACTACGGCGCTCCGGCGCGTGAAACCGGAGCCGACGGCGGCATCCAAGGTGCCTTCACCGCCGTCGGCCACGGGAATCCGCAGTACCTCAAGGGGACCCAGCCCCGCGGTGCGGAAGCCGGCCTGCAGCCCCTCCTCAAGGTGCCGGGCGACGTCCGGGGCGGAGAGCGAGCCCTTGAACTTGTCCGGCGCGATCACAATGCGCATTGCAGTGCCTGTCTTTAGTGTTGAGCGCTGCAGCCTAGGGCTGCAGGGCCAGGATGGCGGTGGGGGCGTCGGCTGCGGTTGCGGCCAGCTCCTCCAACTCGTTCACGGCGTTGATTTCCACGCCCATGGAGATGTTGGTGATCTTCTCCAGGATCACTTCAACAACCACGGGAACCTGGAACTCGCCCATGAGCGCCTTGGCCTTGTCGAAGGCAGAGCCCAGGTCGTTGGGGTCCTCCACCCGGATGGCCTTGCAGCCCAGGCCCTCGGCCACCTTGATGTGGTCCACGCCGTAGCCCGCTGCGGTCGCGGAGAGGTCGGTGGAGTTGATGTTCTCGAAGGCCAGGGACACGTTCTGCTCCATGTTGAACCCGCGCTGCGACTGGCGGATCAGGCCCAGGTAGGAGTTGTTCACCACCACGTGGATGTACGGCAGGTTGAACTGCGCGCCCACGGCCAGTTCCTCGATCATGAACTGGAAGTCGTAGTCGCCGGACAGGGCAACCACGGTCTCGTCCGGCTTGCCGCGGACAACGCCCAGGGCGGCTGGGGCGGTCCAGCCCAGGGGGCCTGCCTGGCCGGCGTTGATCCACTTGCGCGGGCCGAAGACATGCAGCATCTGGGCACCGGCGATCTGGGACAGGCCGATGGTGGACACGTACGTGGTGTCCTTGCCGAAGGACTTGTTCATCTCCTCGTACACGCGCTGCGGCTTAATGGGGATGTTATCGAAGTGCGTCTTGCGGTGCAGGGTGGCCTTGCGCTCGGCGCACTCGGCAGCCCAGGCGGAGTAGTCCGGCAGGGTCTTGGCGTCGCGGCGTTCGCGGGCCAGTTCCACCAGTCCGGCCAGGGCGGCGCCGGCGTCGGAGGCGATGCCGAAGTCCGGGGAGAACACGCGGCCGATCTGCGTGGGCTCGATGTCGATGTGCACGAACTTGCGGCCCGCGGTGTAGGTGTCCAGGCCGCCGGTGTGGCGGTTGGCCCAGCGGTTGCCGATGCCGATCACGAAGTCGCTGCGCAGGTAGTTCTCGTTGCCGTAGCGGTGCGAGGTCTGCAGGCCCACCATGCCGGCCATCAGCGGGTGGTCGTCCGCGATGGCGCCCCAGCCCATCAGGGTGGGGATGACCGGAACATTCAGGAGTTCGGCCAGTTCCACCAGCTGTGCGGAGGCTCCGGCGTTGATGATGCCGCCGCCGGCCACGATCAGCGGGCGCTCGCCTGCGGTCAGCATGTCCAGGGCCTTTTCCAGCTGCTTGCGGCTGGCCCTGGGCTTCTCGACTGGCAGGGGCTCGTAGGTGTCGATGTCGAACTCGATCTCGGCCATCTGCACATCGATGGGCAGGTCCAGCAGCACGGGGCCGGGACGGCCGGAGCGCATCAGCTGGAACGCCTTCTGGAAGGCGCCGGGAACCTGGCCGGGCTCCAGGATGGTCATGGCCATCTTGGTGACAGGCTTGGCGATGGACTCGATGTCCACGGCCTGGAAGTCTTCCTTGTGCAGCTTGGCCACGGGGGCCTGGCCGGTGATGCAGAGCATGGGGATGGAATCTGCCCATGCGGCGTACAGGCCGGTGATCATGTCGGTGCCGGCAGGGCCGGACGTGCCGATGCAGATGCCGATGTTGCCGTCTGCCGCGCGGGAGTAGCCGTCAGCCATGTGGCTGGCGCCTTCAACGTGCCGGGCCAGCGTGTGGCGGATGCCGCCGTGGGCCCGCATTGCGGAATAGAACGGGTTGATTGCCGCGCCTGGCAGGCCGAACGCCTCGGTGGCGCCCTCCTTCTCCAGGATGGCGACGGCTGCGTCTACGGTACGCATCTTCGTCATGGTGTGCTCCTTGAAAGTCTGTTTTTGGGTGTGCTGAGGGAGCCGCCGTCGTTAGGTACGACGGCGGGACTCCGGTTTTGTTTGTTAGCCGGCTACAGCCGGAGGTGCTTTTACTCGCGGCCGCTGAGCTGGAGGACCTGCTTGAAGAGTCCCGAGTGGTCCAGTCCGCCGTCGCCCTGGTTGACGGTGGCGGCGACGAGCTGTGCGACGACGGCGCCGAGCGGGATGGCGACGTTGGCTTCGCGGGCGGCGGAGGTGACGATGCCCAGGTCCTTGTGGTGGAGGGCGAGGCGGAAGCCGGGGTCGAAGTTGCGGTCGAGCATCTTCTGGCCCTTCTGGTCGAGGACCTTGGAGCCGGCCAGGCCGCCGCCGAGGACCTTGAGGGCGGCATCGGTGTCCACCCCGTAGGCCTCGAGGAAGGCGATGGCCTCGCCGAGGACCTCGATGTTGACGGCAACGATCAGCTGGTTGGCTGCCTTGACGGTCTGGCCGGAGCCGGACGGGCCGACGTGGACGATGGTCTTTCCGACGGCGTTCAGGACGTCCTGTGCTGCCTCGAAGTCGGCCGCGTCGCCGCCCACCATGATGGAGAGTGCGGCGTCGATGGCGCCCTGTTCGCCGCCGGAGACCGGGGCGTCGAGCGGGCGGATGCCTGCTGTGCGGGCGTCGTCGGAGAGCCGCTTGGCGACGTCCGGGCGGATGCTGGAAGCGTCGATCCAGAGGGTGCCCTGCTTGGCGTTGGCGAAGACGCCGTCGGGGCCGCTGACTACGCCCTCAACATCGGGGGAGTCCGGCACCATGGTGATGACGACGTCGGCGTCCTTGACGGCGTCGGCGATGCTCGTGGCGCCCTTGCCGCCTTCGGAGACGAGCTTGTCGATCTTGTCCTGGCTGCGGTTGAAGCCGGTGACGGTGTGCCCGGCCTTGACGAGGTTGATGGCCATGGGCAGGCCCATGATGCCGAGTCCGATGACTGAAACGTTGCTCATGATGGTTCTCTTTCTAAGTCTTTGTGTAATGCGCTGGTCGGGCAACGGGGCTAGTTGGAAGCGTGCTCGCGGATGGCCCAGCTGAAGGCCGTTTCCGCGGGCTCCTTGTACTCGAGGCCGATGTAGCCGTCGTAGCCGAGTTCGCGGCTGCGGGCGATCCACTCGCCGAGGGGAAGCTCACCGGTTCCGGGAGCCCCGCGGCCGGGGTTGTCGGCAATCTGGATGTGGCCGAAGTCCTTGGCGTGGTTTTCAATGACGGCGGCGACGTCGTCCCCGTTGACCGCCAGGTGGTAGAAGTCGGCGAGGAGCATGATGTTCCCGAGGCCGGACTCCGCCTTGACGCGCGCGATCACCCTGAGTGCGTCATCGGCGGTGAGGAGCGGGTACCTGGGTGCGCCGCTGACCGGCTCGAGGAGGACGGTGCCGCCGATGCGGGCCACGCCGGCGGCCGCCGCCGCAAGGTTTTCGGCGCCGATGGCGTCCTGCTTCTCGGCGGATTCGCCGTCCACGCGGTTGCCGTAGAGCGCGTTGAATGCCCTGCAGCCGAGGCGCTCGCCGATCCCCGCGACGACGTCGATGTTGTCGCGGAATTCCGTGGAGCGGGCAGGCCAGGACGTGAGGCCGCGGTCGCCGCCGGGCATGTTGCCGGCGTTGAAGTTCAGGCCGGAGAGCTGGACGCCGGCGTCGGTGATGGCGCGCTCGAAGGCCGTGGTCTCGACGTCGGTGGGGACGGAGGTTTCGAAGGGCCACCAGAACTCGACGGCGTCAAAACCGGCTGCCTTTGCGGCGGCGGGGCGCTCGAGCAAGGGCAGCTCCGTCAGGAGGATGGAGCAGTTCACTGTGTACGTCATCGTAGGTCCTTCCGAGGAGGGGCTTTGATCTATCTTCCCTGCTAGCCGGCCTCTTACGAGATTCCGCTTTGTGGAATTTAGATTCTGCTTTATGAAAAGTTTAGGGAAGGCGGGGATGGGAGTCAAGGGGAAGTGCCCTGGCGAGGCTGGCCTGGCCGGAAAATTGCTCGCGAGGCGGCGGCCGCCTGTTTGATGGAAAGGATGTTGGCTTCCCGAAAGCACTGTCTCGGCTACGGTTTCTTTCGTAGAATTGACGTGGGGCCGACGGCAAGAGCCTCGGAGAGTGATTTGTATTCGCCCGGGGTGCCTTCCCAACCGCCGCCGGCCCTTATGATCGCTGCGCGAACGCGGCAATATTTCGATCCGGTCACGCTGCGCCCGGAGATCTTCCCGCCTGAACAACTGCATGTGACCATGGGGCATGAGCGAAGAACTGATAGCGGCGGCACCCTCCGGCGGTGGCGCTCCCCGCAATCGATCAGCCGGAATGTTCCATCCCGAAGGCTCCGAGTCAACACGGCAACTGCGCGAGCAGGCTCGGCGTCGTCGGGAAGCAGAGGCGAAACTGCAGCTGCACCTGACGCAAACCCGCACCAAGCCCGCAGGAGCACCAGACCCGGCGCTCTGAGAGAGGCCCCTGGCTTCCAGCGCCGACCACGACGCTCCACTCAACAACCAAAAATCCACACACAGGTCACGGCGGCACCTTAATGGGCCGCCGTGATCGCTGTTACGGCTACACGCCGGAGGACTGCCCAATTGTGGGCGCGGTCCCGCGAACGGTTTCGCCAAGCAGTCGGAGGATGGCGCGGGCAATGGCGAGCCGCTGCCGCTGGCCGCCGGAGAGGTCCTTCACCGCTTGCCGTAGAGGTCAATCCTCTAATCCAACGTATAACCAGCAAAAGAAATGCTATCGATTGCTAAGCATGAAAAACGACGGCGGGATTGCCCGCCGTCGTTTTTCATGCGTTCCGTGCCGGGTTCCCGCCGTCAAAAGAACCTGCAACGGCGGTGCCCCCCACGCTTAGTGCTGGCCGGGATTTCCTGCAATGGGCGGGACTGTGCCGGGTCCACGGTCCGCATTCTCGGCCCGTTCAGCGGCGCTCCGCGTGTCACTTGCCGCGGTTTCGTCTGAGTCCCCCTCGTCATCGATGAGGCCGTTGGTCTGGTCGAAGGGGTGGGCGATCGTCTCGTCCGCGAGGGGGGATCCTCCCACGGTTGATGTTCCGGCAGTGCCCGTGGCTCCTGTGGGCACGGTGCCCGGAGTTGTGGTCACCGGCGTGATCGGTTCGCCTGCAGACGGAGCAGCTTCCGGGCTCTTGCTGCCCGCTGTGGCTGCGGTGGCCGCCGCTACTGCGGCCACTCCGGCGGCCGCAGCCATCTTGCCGGAGATGCCGGCCTTGCCGCTGTCACCGCGCGACTCGGCCGCTTGCTCAACGCCGGGGGTGCCCACGGAGGCGCCTTCGTTGACGGAACCCCGCCAGGCGCCGCTGGCGTATTCTTCGGCTTCGATGAATTCCTTGAACTTTTTGAGGTCTGCCTCGGCCTGGCGATCCACAATGTTGAGTTTGTCTCCTACCTTCTCAACCAGCCCTTCGGGCTCGTAGTCAATGAAGAGCCGGATGGATGTCTGCCCGCCGCCCACGTCCTCAAACTCCACGGAGCCGGCATTCGTGGCACCCTCGGTGGCCGCCCAGGCCACCTTCCGGTCGGGTACCTGCTCGAGGATTTTCGCCTCCCATTTCCGTTTCACGCCGGCGATCTCGGCCACCCACTCAAGCCGGTCATCGCTCAGCTGCGTCACCTTTTTGACGCCGCCCATGAAATGCGGAAAGTCCTCGAACTGGGTCCACTGGTTGTACGCCGTGCTTACCGGTACGTTCACCAAAATGCGCTTCTCGACCCGCGTGCTCATAGTGTCTCCTTCGTCGACGTGAACAGATGATGACCAACCTAGCAAAGGTCATCAGCATGCTTACTATATCGTCGGCCGCCCGTCGCGGCCAGTGAAAGGAAGCCCCCGCGCGAATTCGGTGACTCAAGCGCGGAGGCTTCCCAGCGCTCCGGCATGGGGGGAAAGCGGAGAGCTGGGATTCAATGTACAGTCGCGTTCACCCGCACGACGGCGGTTTTGCCCGGTTTCGGGAATTCTTGACTAAACCTTGAGCGCGCAGGCCTGGCCGATGGTTTGAGTCAGCCGGGCGAGCACTTCAGCCGGCGGGGCATCGGCGTCGATCTTCACAAAATCCGTGTACTCGGGCAGCGAACGGTAGGCATCGCGAAGTGCCCGCAGGTCATCCAGGGATTCCTCATCGGTGCCGCGCGCCACGATTCTCTCGTGCGCCCGCTCCGGGCTGACGTCCAGGTAGACCATCAGGTCCGGTCGGGGCAGCGCGCCGATGAGGCGGGGGAGGAGCCGCCCGCGGGGCAAGCCCCTGGTGCGGCGCAACGCCAGCTGGCAATGCAGGTGGCGGTCCATGATCACCAGACCGGGAAACTGCCGGGCCCGGGCATGGGACACCAGCACGTTCGCCACGCGGATGACAGTTTCCGCGGCATCGGCCAGCTGGCTAGGGAACCGAACGCCGAACCTGGCGCCCAGCAGCGACATCCGGCGCCGGCCCGCGTAGTTGCTCAGAAGCAGCGCCTTCGTACCCTCCGCGCGGGCGGCGGCAACCAGGTCGTGGGCCGCCGTCGTTTTTCCTGAGCCGTCAATTCCGGTCAGAACAATGATCAAGTGGCCTCCTTCCGCCACCTGTTCCAACGACGCGCGCCGCCAGATCGTCCCGGAGTGAGGCGTAGTTCACTGGGGTGCCGCTGCATTGCGCCCATCCTGAGCCGATCTTTGGCAAATAATGCAGTTTGCTGAGGCTGCTGCGCGACACTAATTGCGGGCGTCGTGCAGCAGCGTCGCGGCGCCACTCACCGGAAAACGGTGCCGGCCGGCCTCAGCCCTGCCGTGCCTTCATTCGCGGGTTCTTCTTGTTGATGACGAAGGTCCTGCCCCGGCGGCGGACCACCTGAGCGCCCGGCATTTTCTTCAGTGCCCGCAGTGAGTTCCGTACTTTCATTTGTTGCTCCTTTGTTTGGGGTCATTGGGGTGGGCTTCGTGGGGCTGGGTTTGGTTGGTGTCGGGGCCGGTTTCAGTAGGTCCGGCGAGGCCGAACGGATCGCTCATTCCCGCAAAGCCTGCCGCCATTTCCGCATCGGTCAGTTCGCAGCCGTCCAGCAGCCGGGCAATCTCCTCCGGGTCGATGTCGTCGCCGGTGGCCGCGAGGACCGTCCCGCGGTCGCCGAACTCCGGGTGCCAGTCCAGCCGTGCGTCCCAGTGCCTTGCCCGGTCCGCGGGGGTGGCGCCCTGATCGGCCAGCCATGGGCCCGTGTTCTCCAGCCAGATGCGCGGCCCGATGCCCTGGACGGCGATCCGGCAGCCGGGGGCCGCCGCTATCCACAACCGGCCGCGCAGCCAGCAGCATCCCTGCGCCAGCTTGGCCAGTGCGTGGCGGAACCTCTCGGGGTGAAGGGGGCGTTGAACCCGCTGGATGACTGTGGCGAACGGTGAGGCTGGCGGTCCGGCGGGGATCCGCACGGCGCCGGGGACCGTCCTGGCGGCCGCCTCTGCGTAATCATGCCCGCCCCGTCGGATGCTGCTCGCATCCGGGGTGATGTCCGCGTGCGGCGCCAGCTCTCGGATCAGCTGCAGGCCGCGGGCGCGCTCCTCGGGGTCCACCGGAACAAGTTCGGGATCTGCCCAAAGGACGGTGTCGCTGAACGATAGTTCTCCGATGAGGAATTCCCCTGGTGTCCGCTCGTCGTCAGGGACGGGAGTGAATCCGGATTCGAACAGGGTGTGATGGTCCCAGATGTGGTCTTCCACGGCGTCCGGCGCGCACGCGAGGACGGCCGCGTCCACACTGAACTCGTGCGCGAGTCCCCGCTTCAGGGTATCGATGGCCGTTGACGACGGAACCGCCGGCGGCAGCCCGATGATGATGTGGGCCTCGCCGAGTGCCAGTAGCCGCTCGACGGTGGGGACCACGTCCAGGCGCACCGTGCAGCTGAGGCAGCCGTGTTCCAGGAGGTTCTCTTCACGCTCGAGGGGCCCGGACTGGCCGAAGACGCGGCGGACGACACGTCCGTTCTCCAGCAGGTCATGAAGGACGACGACTGCCTTCGGGTAGGCGGCGGCCAAGGCCTGGCAGGCCTGCTGGCGGCAGAGGGCATCGAGGGAGCTGATGACGGTGAGGTGCATGGTCCCACTCTAATGAGAACGATTCTCAAATACAACCGGCGGCGAGCCGGGGTTCCCAAGGTGCACCTCCAGGAAGTGCCAAGCTGCACTTCCTGGCGGTGACTACAGCCGCACGATGCCCCGGACCACAGTGCGGCTGGCGCCGCCCACCCATATGGTTTCGGCTTCGCTGGTGATCGTGACCAGTCCGCCCCGGCCGAGGACCGTTCCCTGCCGGACGGTGTAGTCCCCGGCCACCACGCCCTCGCCGCGCAGCCACAGCGCCAGACCGGCGTTGAGGCTGCCCGTGACCGGGTCCTCGGGCACGTCAAGGCCGGGGGCAAAGGCGCGGACCTCGAAGTCCGCCGGACCGCCGGGCTCGAAGGCGCCGATGACGCCGACCAGGAGATCGCCCATGGCGGCGAAATCGGGCTTGAGGTCAACAACCTGCTGGGCCGTTGCGAGCCGGATTCCCAGCCATCCCGGGCCGTTGTCCACCCAGTTACTGCCCAGGACCTGCTCATGGCTGATGCCGAGGCTTGCGACGGCCTGGTCGAGCACCGCGGGGTCCACCGGGCCCGATCTGCGCAGGGGCGGCGCCGCGAAGGACAGCCCGTCTTCTGCCCGCTTGATGTTCACCAGGCCGGCCCCGCATTCCTGGACCAGTTCGCCTTCGCCCTGCGGTTGGCCGCCGTTTTCCAGCCAGGCGTGGGCCGAGCCGAGGGTGGGGTGCCCGGCGAACGGAAGCTCGGCGCGCGGCGTGAAGATCCGCAGCCTGTAGTCCGCGTCCGGATGCGTCGGCCGGAGCAGGAAGGTGGTCTCCGACAGGTTGGTCCAGTTGGCGAAGCTTTGCATCTGTTCCGTGGACAGGTTATCGGCGTCATGGACCACAGCGACGGGGTTGCCGGGCCTCGGTCCGGGAGCAAAAACGTCTACTTGCGAGAAGGGGTATTCGTTGACGACGGCGGCCATGCTGCTCTTTCCCTCGGGTTCAGCGGTTCTTCTGGCAAAGTCTCCACCCACGGTAGGCAGGCGGCCGGACACCGCACCAGAGCCAAATCGGAAAAGTGGCCTGCCCGGTGAATCGCCAGTCGCCGACGAACCCGCTGTCAGTCCAGCTGTCCGGCAGGCTCCGGCTGTTCGGCAGGCTCCCGCGGAGTGGCGAGCCCGTCCACCACCTCGACGCCGGGCAGCTTGAGAAGTTCGGCCGGGGCCAGGACGATCTTGCTGGACCGGTTCCCGCCGCCCATGACCACCCGGGGCGCGTCCAGTACGGCCCGGTCCACATAGATCGGGAGCCCTTCGATGCCGGCAGCGGTGACGCCGCCCACCAACATGCCGGTTTGGGCCACAGTGGTCTCGGCGTCGGCGAAGGATGCCCGCTTGACGCATGAGGATTGTGTCAGTCACAGGGGTTCTCTCTTCCGTTCAAGGCTGCGGGCCGAAACTCTATCTAATACCGCCCATCCGCTCCCTGGCGGCCGCGAAATGCTGATGAGTCCTTTGTGAACGGTGTGCGGCGCGATGATCGGTAGCAGGACACACGAACGGCGATGGTCGCGGGCATGCTTCACCTACCACCGCGAGCCGTTCCGCGCAGGAACCTGTAGAATCGGGCCATTGAAAGCCGGAATCAAAACTCCGGCATGAAGGTTCGAAGGGCACAATGACCGAGAAACTGCATCTCACCCCGGAGGAACATTTTCCCGAGGACCTGGCCGACGTCGGAGACCAGCAGCTGCAGGTCCTGGACAGCCAGGTCCAGCGCCAGCTCGACTATGAGGTCATTGCTGAGGGCGAGCCGAACCCGGAGACGGAGTTCCGGCACTTTGAGCTCGATGAGGAGTTCCAAACACGCGACGATCGTTAGTGAAACCGACGGCTCTGAGCTCCTGCACAGGGACGCAATCAGGGCGCGGGTCCCTTCAGCGCAGCCGGGTTAGCAAACCGGATCGTCGGCTACACCATCGAGTCCTGGATAAAAGCGTCCTTGGCCGTCCCGGCCCTACACAAGGCGATAGCGCGTCGGGATCCTAACGGAACCGTGATTCATAGTGACCGCGGTACTCAATTCCGCTCCCATGCCTTCGTGCGGACGTTTGAAGGGCACGGGCTCACAGGATCGATGGGGATGGTCGGCGCGTGCGCCGAGAACGCCACAATCAATACCGGCTAGCAACGCTAAGCCCCGAGAGTCAACGAAATCCGGGGCAGTCCCAACCGATACCCCCGTATACGTCGGCACCACCGCTCAGCTCAGCTGGAACTTCCAGGCACGCTCTACGGTGAGTTCCGCCCAGCCAACACGCACTCCTAGGCATCAAACACAGGAAAGCCCCTCAAAGCGAGGGGCTTTCAGAGATGGATTTGCACGTTGGTGATATGGGTCAGCGTTGATGCGCGCCTCCTTCCCCGGCGTCGTGTGCGCCCTAGCCGAATTCGATACTCAGAGACTTTAATAGCCGATCAGTAAAGTGTCCAGCCAAAAAGCAGCAGGTTACGCCGCTCAAGTTTGAAGACTACGTCCGGCATCTGGGGGTTTAGCCGATGCGAGAAAGTGCATCATGGGTTCCCCCCGCCCTGCGGACCCTCGTTCTGGGAAGGAGGCCGCAGGCTCAGCGGCCAAGCTCGGTGGAGAGCCGATGCTTGCCGGGGATGTTTAGGGCAGACTGGTGGCGTGAGTGGAATCCGGTGGGTGCTGCACGTCGATCTCGACCAGTTCATCGCGGCGGTCGAGGTGCTCCGGCGGCCGGAGCTTGCCGGCAAGCCGATCATTGTCGGGGGTCGGGGCGACCCCACGGAACGAGCTGTGGTGTCGACCGCGTCCTACGAGGCCCGGGCGTTCGGCGTGGGTTCCGGAATGCCCTTGCGCATTGCGGCCCGGAAAGTGCCCGACGCTGTGATCCTGCCCGTCGATCACGAGGCGTACCTCGCGGCGTCTGATGCGGTGATGGCCACCCTGCGCGCGCAGCCCGGCGCCACCGTGCAGGTGCTGGGGTGGGATGAAGCCTTTGTGGGCGCTGAGACAGAGGATCCGGAAGCCTACGCCCGGCAGGTGCAGGCCGCTGTCCTGGAGCGAACGCAGCTGCATTGCAGCGTGGGCATCGGCGACACCCTTGTCCGGGCCAAGGTGGCCACCGGTTTCGGCAAGCCCGCCGGCGTCTTCCGCCTCACTGCCGGGAACTGGCTCGACGTCATGGGCAGTCGGCCCACCAAGGACCTGTGGGGCGTCGGAACCAAAGTGTCGGGCCGGCTGGCCAAACTTGGCATCAACACAGTCGCCGAGCTCGCCGCGTCCGACCCCCAAGACCTGGTCCCGGAGTTCGGCCCCAGGATGGGTCCTTGGTACGCGGAGCTCGGACGCGGGGACGGCGCCAGCGTTGTGGACGACACCCCGTGGGTTGCCCGCGGGCATAGCCGGGAGACCACCTTCCAGCGGGACCTGACCGAGCCTGCCCAGGTGGACGACGCCGTTCGGGATCTGACAGCGCGTGTCCTTGAGGATGTTGTGGCCGAAGGACGGCCCGTGGTTGGGCTGACCCTCAAGGTTCGGTACGCGCCGTTCTTCACCAAGACTCACGCCCGGAAGATCCCCGAGACATTCGACCGGAACGAAATCCTCGCGCGGGCCATGGACCTCGCAGCCGCAATCGAAGCCGGCCGTCCGATCCGGCTCCTGGGCCTGCGGGCCGAAATGGCCATGCCCGACGACGCCCGAAAGGGACATACGCCGACGCGCGGCGGCTGGTGACGGACTCCGGCAGCCTGCCGGCGTTCCCGGTGGCCAATCTCCGACGATATGCCCGCCCTTACCGGTCAGAACCGTCGTCAACCCGGCGGGTCCTGTCCCACGAGACCGTCCACCGACTCGCGGAGGAGGTCGGCATGGCCGTTGTGGCGAGCGTATTCCTCGATCATGTTGAGCAGGATGTAGCGCAGACTGGGAAGCTCGATGTTGGGGCTGGAGGCAACTGTGCCCTGGCGGCCCGGACCGCCGTCCGTCAGCGCCTCGGCGAATAGGGCGCGGGAGCGTGCCACTGCGTCGCGCCACCTTTCATAGAGTTGTTCGGGGGAGTCCTCGCTGGCCGAGTTCCAGTCCCAGTCCGGGTCGGCGTCCCAGTTCACGGCGCTCCACGGGGGGAGTTGCCGGCGGCCATGCAGCCATTCCGTGGACATGTCGTCCTCGAAACGGGCCAAGTGTTTGAGCAGGCCCCCCAGTGTCATCGACGAGGGGGCGAGCCTCGCCCGTAGGCCTGCCGAGTCGAGCGCAGCGGTCTTCCAAGCGAAGGTCGCCCTCTGTCGCTCCAAAAATCCCAGGAGGGTAGCAGTCTCGTCGCCGGCCAGCGGCGGCTCGGGTTTGGTCTGGTCAGTTTGGCCCGTCTGGTCGTTCAACGGGTGCCTCCTCGTGATTCAGGGTGATTCACAGTGTGCACCTCACTGCCCGCTACCGACAGGGCATTAAGGTGCAGACCGCCGTCGGACGGGCTTCGCAGTAACGCCCTTCGGTAGGTACGTGGCTTGAACCGGCTACATTCGCGGCAGCCATTGCCTAGTCCCGTCTGGGGAGCGTCCTGTTCAAGGCCCCGCCGCCGGGCACCGCGCGGCCTGCCCGTCCAAAGCCTCGGCCTGCGCGCCGTAGCGGACCAGCAGGAAGAACCGGTTGCTCACCGGCAGCCACATCAGCACGGCTCCGGCCAGCGTCAGCACGAGCCCGGCCAGGATGAGCGCCGACGGGTCCAGCGGCGCTGCCAGCACGGACACAACAGCCGCGGCCGTCAGCAGGAGGCGCGCCCACTGTGCTCCTTGCAGCAGCTGGACTGCGGCCCACACCTGCAGGGCTGTCAGCGGGACCGCGAACGCCACTATGAAGGGGACCGCCCAGTCGGGCATGGACTGGCCGAAGTTGACTCCTGCCACGTCCAGGATGACCGGCACGATGCCGAACACCACGGCGCTGGTGAGCCAGCACGCCGTCGATATTCGGATGGCTGCCGGTATGTCCCCGGGCACGCCGGAATCCAAACGCTGTTCCCCCAATGAAGTCCCCAATCTTCAACATGCGATTTACCGCGGTGTACCGGCGGTGATTCACAGCCTACAGGCCGGGGTCGGCCCAGGCAGGAGCAGCACCCCACAGCGGCGAGCTGATACTGAACCGGACCAGGGTCAGCGCCGGCGCCTGGCCCGAGGCCTCCTTTGCGCGTCGGCGGGACCAGAGCGTAGGGCCGGATCGTTACAGCCAGCAACAGTTCAGCGGCAATCAACCGGGCAGGAGGTCCCGACGCAGCCGGCGGCATCACAATTGAAGAATTCAACCCCAGCCCCCAAGGAGGGTGAGATGCGAAGGTCAGCCTCGTCCAGCTTCGTCATTTCCACAGCATGTCTTTTCGTTTTGCTACTCACCGGGTGCGGTCCGCAGGCCGGGCCGCCGGCGCCGACGCCTGCGAGCCCGAGCGATTCCGCCATCTCCGCGCCTGCAACTGAAACGGTAACGGCAACGGCAACTGCAACCGCAACGGAGACGGCGGCCGGGACGCCGGACGCGACCGGCACTTCCGCGCCGTCGGCCGCGTGGAAGACATACACGACGGCGGACGGCCAGTTGGCCTTCGACCTTCCCTCCGCCTGGAGCGTCAAGGACCCGGCGGGCGAACTGGCCGAAGGCGGCGGTGCCTTCGCCGAGATCACCAACCAGGCAGGCAAGCCCCTGGCTACGCTCCGGACCAACATGGCGACGGGTTCCACCTGCACGGAGCGGTATCCCTACTCGGTCCTGGAGTCGCAGGAGCTGGCGGCGCTGACGCAGAACGGGGTGACGCCACGGTTCGTTTTCGAGACCCGCGGCGACGCCACCGGCCCGGGGCCGGCGAACACTCCCGCGGCGGCCTATGGCATCACGTCCGTTCCGGCGCCAACGGGGAACTCGGCGTGCCCCATCTTCCATTTCTTCACATGGCCTCCCAACGCTGCCATGTTCGGCGCGTTCTATAGCCCCGCGAATAACGAGACGCCCGGAGACGCCTCCCTGCCGTATCTGGAGAAAGCCAAGATGTACGCGGACACCCCCGAATACCAGGACATCAAACGGATGATCACCTCGCTGCGGCCAACAGGCTAGTCGGTCATTGGGTGAGGCGGACGACGACGGCGGGCATCCGCCGTCGTCGTCTTGCGTCCCGGGAGAATACGCTCTCCGGGAACCGGCAAACCGTCTCCGGGATTCCTCCGGAATCCAGTCGTAGACTGATCTCCGAATCTCTTCGCGTCATGGGGAGTCCGGATGCTCTGGAAGCTGCTCGTGGAATACTTGCGGCCGCAGCGGCGGCTGCTGATCGCCGTCGTCGTTTTCCAGCTGGCGCAGTCCATCGCCTCGCTGTACCTGCCCACGCTGAACGCGGACATCATCGACGAAGGCGTGGCCAAGGGGGACACCGGCTACATCCTGCGGGTGGGCAGCCTCATGCTGTTCATCACCCTGCTGCAGATCGCCTGCGCCGTCACCGCCGTGTACTTCGGCGCGAAGGCAGCCATGGGCATGGGGCGGGACCTGCGCGGGGCCATCTTCACCCGGGTGGGGGAGTTCTCCGAGCAGGAAGTGACCCGTTTCGGCGCCCCGAGCCTCATCACGCGTTCCACCAACGACGTCCAGCAGGTCCAGCAGCTGGTGCTGATGTCCGCCACGCTGATGGTGGCCGCGCCCATGCTCAGCGTCGGCGGCGTGATCATGGCCGTCCGGCAAGACGCCCAGTTGTCCTGGCTGATCGCCGTCAGCGTGCCGGTGCTGCTGATCGGCGTCGGCATCATCATCAGCCGGATGGTGCCGCTGTTCCGCAGCATGCAGGTCCGGATCGACACCGTCAACCGGGTGCTCCGCGAGCAGCTGGCCGGCATCCGCGTGGTGCGGGCGTTCGTGCGCGAGGACCTGGAGACCGCACGGTTCGCCCGGGCCAACGACGACGTCACGGACACCGCGCTGCGCGCCGGCCGGCTGATGGCGCTCGCGTTCCCGGTGGTGATGCTGGTGCTCAACGTCTCCAGCGTGGCGGTGATCTGGTTCGGCGCGGTCCGGATCGAAGACGGCTCCATGCAGGTGGGCACGCTCATCGCGTTCCTCAGCTACCTGCTGCAGATCCTGATGTCCGTCATGATGGCCACCTTCATGGCCGTGATGATCCCGCGCGCCGCCGTCTCCGCGGACCGGATCGGCGAAGTGCTGGAGACGGAATCGTCAGTCCGCCCGCCGCCGCACCCGGAGCGCTTTGGCGCTTCCGACGGCGCCCGCCGCGGCGAGCTGGAAATGCGCGGCGTCCGCTTCGCATACCCCGGCGCCCAGCAACCGGTCCTCAGCAACATCACCTTCACTGCCCGCGCGGGGCAGACGACGGCGATCATCGGCAGCACGGGCTCGGGGAAGACCACCCTGGTAAACCTGATGCCGCGGCTCTTCGATGCCACCGGCGGCGCGGTGCTCATGGGCGGGGTGGACGTGCGCGAGCTGCACCCGGACCTGCTGTGGGGACACATCGGCCTGGTCCCGCAGCGGCCGTACCTGTTCTCCGGCACGGTGCGCAGCAACCTGCTGTACGGCAAGCCGGACGCCACGGAGGACGAGCTCTGGGGCGCGCTGGCCACGGCCCAGGCGCAGGACTTTGTCCGGGAGATGGAGGGAGGCCTGGATGCGCCCATCTCGCAGGGCGGCACCAACGTGTCCGGCGGGCAGCGGCAGCGGCTGGCCATCGCCCGCGCGCTGGTGAAGCGGCCGGAGCTGTACATCTTCGACGACTCCTTCTCCTCGCTGGACACCGCCACGGACGCCCGGCTCCGCCAGGCCCTCAAGCACGACACCTCCGGCGCTACCCTGGTGATCATCGCCCAGCGGGTGTCCAGCATTCTGGACGCGGACCAGATCCTGGTGCTCGACGACGGCAGGATCGTCGGGCGCGGAACGCACGGCGAGCTGCTGGAGACCTCCGAGACGTACCGGGAGATCGTGTCCTCGCAGCTGGCGGCCGAGGAGGCTGCATGAGCACCTCAGACCGCACCGGGCAGACCCACGGAAGCGGGCCGTCCGCCGTCGGACGTCCTGCGGGTGCCGCAGCGGGGAGCGCTGAACGGCAAGCAGGCCCGCCGCGCCCGCCGATGGGGCCGGGCAGGGGCGGGCCGTTCGCGGGGATGAACGTCCCGGCGGAGAAGGCGATGAACTTCGGGCCGTCGGCCAGGCGGCTGCTGGGGACGCTGCATCCCGAGCGGCTGTGGCTGGTGCTGGTCCTGGCGCTGGCCGTGGCGAGCGTGGCGTTCTCGGTGATCGGGCCGCGGCTGCTGGGGGAGGGCACCAACCTGATCTTCGCCGGCGTGGTGTCCAAGGACCTGCCGGCCGGGGTGAGCAAGGACGAGGTGATCGCGGGGTTGCGGGCGGCCGGCGAGAATTCGCAGGCGGACATGCTCGGGGCCATGAAGCTGACGCCGGGGACCGGGATCGACTTCGCGGCGCTGTCCTCCGTGCTGCTGTGGGCGCTGGCGCTGTACGTGCTGGCGTCGGCGTTCGGCTGGATCCAGGCGTACGTGCTCAACGGCGTGGTGCAGCGGACGGTGTACCGGCTGCGCGAGCAGATCGAGGCGAAGATTCACCGGCTGCCGCTGCGGTACTTCGATTCGATCCAGCGCGGCGAGCTGCTCAGCCGGGTGACGAACGATGTGGACAACATCTCGCAGAGCCTGCAGCAGTCGATCTCCCAGGCGGTGACGTCGCTGCTCACGGTGGTGGGCGTGCTGGTGATGATGTTCCTGCTCTCGCCGGTGCTGGCGCTGATTGCGCTGGTGACCGTGCCGCTGACGCTGGTGACCACGGCGCTGATCGCGAAGAGGTCGCAGAAGCTGTTCGTGGCGCAGTGGAAGCACACGGGGGAGCTGAACGGGCAGATCGAGGAGACGTACACGGGGCATGCGCTGGTGAAGGTGTTCGGCCGGCAGCGCGAGGTGGAGGAGCGGTTCCGGGAGAAGAACGCGGAGCTGTACGCGGCGAGCTTCGGGGCGCAGTTCATTTCCGGCCTGATCATGCCGGCGCTGACGTTCATCGGGAACCTGGTGTACGTGGGGATCGCGGTGGTGGGCGGGTTGCAGGTGGCCTCCGGAGCGATGCAGCTGGGCGATGTGCAGGCGTTCATCCAGTACTCGCGGCAGTTCACCCAGCCGCTGGCCCAGCTGGGGTCCATGGCGAACCTGCTGCAGTCCGGGGTGGCATCGGCGGAGCGGGTGTTCTCGTTGTTGGACGAGGACGAGCAGTCGCCGGATCCTTTGCCCGGTTCCTCGCCGGACGGCGGGCGGGGGCGGCTGGTGTTCGAGAACGTCTCGTTCTCCTATTCGCCGGACAAGCCGCTGATCTCTTCGCTTTCCTTGGTGGCCGAGCCGGGGCAGACGGTGGCGATTGTGGGGCCTACCGGGGCCGGGAAGACCACGCTGGTGAACCTGATGATGCGGTTCTACGAGCTGGATGCGGGACAGATAACGCTCGACGGCGTGGACGTCACCGCTGTCTCCCGGCGGGAGCTGCGCTCGCGGATGGGCATGGTGCTGCAGGATACGTGGCTGTTCGGCGGGACGATCCGGGACAACATCGCGTACGGCCGGCCCGATGCTTCCGAAGCGGAGATCCTGGAGGCGGCGCAGGCGACGTACGTGGACCGGTTCGTGCACTCATTGCCGGAGGGTTACGACACCATTTTGGAGGACGAGGGTTCCAACGTTTCGGCCGGCGAGAAGCAGCTGCTGACGATCGCCCGGGCGTTCCTGGCCCGGCCTTCTGTTTTGATCTTGGATGAGGCGACTTCTTCAGTGGATACGAGGACCGAGGTGCTGGTGCAGAAGGCGATGAGTGCTTTGCGGTCCGACCGGACGAGCTTCGTGATCGCGCACCGCCTGTCCACCATCCGCGACGCGGACCTCATCCTGGTGATGGAGGCCGGTCAGATCGTGGAGCAGGGGACGCATGCTGAGTTGTTGGCGGCGGGCGGGGCGTACTCCGCGCTGTATGCGGCGCAGTTCGCGGCTCCGGTGGCGGAGGTTTGACGGGGGCATCGTCCCCGCCCGTGGAGCGTGTGCGAGACGTCTCAAGGCCTGCAGCCGCCGGCGGTGATTCCACGGCTCGGCGCGTCTCGTATCTACGTCTCGCGACGCGCACGTGTGACGGGGGCGCATGTCCGGCGTTGCGAGATGTTCAGTGCTTTGGCGGGGCAGTGCTGTGGCGTACCACCAGTTGGGTGGGGACGAGAGTGATGCCGGGTTTGGTGGTGTTAGTGCGGATCTGTTGGAGGACATTGTCGACGCACTGGTTGCCGACGTCGGCGAAGTTCTGGTGGACCGTGGTCAGCGGGGGAGCGTAGGAGGAGGCTTCGGGGACGTCGTCGAAGCCGACCAGGCTGATGTCTTCGGGGACTGCTTTCCCCTTTTCGCGGAAGGCCCGGAGCAGGCCGAGGGCCATGTGGTCGTTCGCGGCGAACACGGCCGTGCAGCCGGGTTCGTCAGCGAGCCGGAGTCCGGCCTCGTAGCCGGAGTCCGCCGACCAGTCGCCGCGGAGCACCGGCGGGACGGCCCTTCCGGCGTCGGCAAGGGTAGTGCGCCAGGCGGCGGCACGGCGTTCGCTGGCGAAGGATTCTTCGGGGCCGGCGACGTGCCAGACGGTCTCGTGGCCGAGGTCCAGGAGGTGTCTGACGGCCTTGCGGGCGCCGTCGGCCTGGTCTGTGTCCACCACGCTGTACTCCTCGCCGGCGTCGGAATCGACGACGACCACCTTCACTCCAGGAGGCAGCGTCACGGTCGCCGCATCCAGGAGGTGGACCTCCATGATGGCGATCACCGCGTCAACGGCGAGTTCACCCATCCGGGAAAACGCACCTTGGATCCCGGCCTGCGTTGGTGCGGTGACCGGGATCAGCGTGATGGCGAAGTCCTGCCGGGCTGCATGCAGTGCGATGGCCTCAAGCGTGCGCATGTTACCCAGGGAGGACAGCGAGAACGTGATCACCCCGATGGTCCGGAAGCTGCCTCGCTTGAGCGCCCGGGCCGCACTGTTCGGCCGGTATCCGAGTTCGTTCATGGCCGCAATGACCTGGCGCCGCGTGCTTTCGATGACGTCAGGGCTCCCGTTGGACACGCGGGAAACGGTCTGCGACGAGACTCCGGCGAGCTTGGCGACGTCGGCCATGGACACCTGCTGCTTGCGCCGTAGCGCGGCGCCGGCCGTCTCCTTCACAGGGGAGATATTGCGGACCGGGGGTTGACCGGATTCGTGCTCCATGTCACCATCATACCAATCATGTTTGCGCAAACATACACAAAAGCTCACACAGATGTTTACGTAAACAGAACACGTTCGGTCACCACCAGTGACGCATCCCTGAAGAGGACCTTCCATGACAATGACGTCCCCGCAAGTCGCAGCGCCAGCAGGAGCGGCTGCTCCGGCGGCCCGCACGAGCCGCCGCGCCAGCCGCCGTTCGTGGGCCGGCTGGTGGTTCATCGGCCCCTTCATGGCCGTTTTCGCCTTGGTCTTCCTGGCCCCGATTGCGTATTCCATCTACCTGAGCGTCTTCCGCAACCAACTCATTGGCGGTACGGCGTTCGTGGGCCTGGACAACTACGCCCGGGCGTTGGGGGATTCGCAGTTCTGGTCCGCGCTGGGACGGGTTTCGCTGTTCCTGGCAGTCCAGGTGCCCGTCATGCTGACGATCGCCCTCGTTGTTGCCCTCGCCTTGGACAGCGGCAGGCTCTACGGGAAGTCGTTCTTCCGCATCTCGATCTTCCTGCCCTATGCCGTGCCTGCCGTCGTCGCCACACTCATGTGGGGCTTCATGTACGGCACCCGATTCGGACTGGTGGGAAACATCAACCAGGCCTTCGGCCTGAACCTGCCCAGCCCGCTCTCCTCCGAACTGGTGCTGGCCTCAATCGGAAACATCGTCACGTGGGAGTTCATCGGCTACAACATGCTGATCTTCTACTCCGCGCTGACCGTCATCCCCAAGTCCCTCTATGAGGCCGCCGAGATCGACGGCGCCGGCCAGCTGAGGGTCATCGCCGCGATCAAGCTGCCGGCCATCCGCGGCGCCATCGTGGTCGCCTCCATCTTCTCCGTGATCGGCAGCTTCCAGCTCTTCAATGAGCCCAGCATCCTCAAGAGCCTCTCACCCAACACCATCTCGACCTATTTCACGCCCAACCTGTACGCCTTCTCCCTGTCCTTCTCCGGGCAGCAGTACAACTACTCCGCCACGGTGGCGATCATCATGGGGCTGATCACCATGGCCATTGCCTACGCCGTCCAGGTCCGCGGCATGCGAAAGGAGCTCTGACCATGAGCGTTCAGACAGCCGCCCGCCCCGGCAGCGCCGGCGTGGGAACGTCGTCCCCGCTGAAATTACGCACCCCTCGCCTGCGGTCTCCACGCACAACCGGGACCCGGCGCTCACGCCGCAGCCTGGTACTGACTCTCCTGATGGGCATTGTCCTGCTCTACAGCCTGGCCCCGCTGTTCTGGCTGCTGGTCAACGCCACCAAAACGCAGGACGGCCTGCTCAACTCCTTCGGCCTGTGGTTCGACGGCGATTTTGCCCTCTGGGACAACATCGCCCGGACAGCAACTTACGACGGCGGGATCTTCCTTCGCTGGTTCGCCAACACAGTCCTATACGTCGTGCTCGGCGCCGGCGGTGCCACTTTCCTCGCCGTCCTCGGTGGCTACGCACTGGCCAAGTTCGATTTCCCTGGCCGGAAGGCCGTGTTCGCCGTCGTCATCGGAGCGGTGGCCATTCCGGGCACGGCACTCGCGGTCCCCACGTTCCTTATGTTCAGCCAGATGGGCCTCACCAACACCCCCTGGGCCGTGATCATCCCCTCGCTCATCTCGCCCTTCGGCCTGTACCTCATGTGGACCTTCGCCACCGAGGCCATCCCCACCGAGATCATGGAGTCCGCCCGGATCGACGGCGCCAGCGAGGCACGCACCTTCTTCCAGGTCTGCCTTCCGCTGCTGACCCCGGGCATTGTCACCGTGCTGCTCTTCACCATGGTGGCCACCTGGAACAACTACTTCCTGCCGCTGATCATGCTGAAGAACCCGGACTGGTACCCCCTCACCCTGGGCCTGAACGCCTGGAACGCGCAGGCCGGCACCGCCGGCGGGGAAGCCATCTTCAACCTGGTCATCACAGGTTCCCTGCTCACAATCCTTCCGCTGATCGCAGCGTTCCTGCTGCTCCAGCGCTACTGGCAGTCCGGCCTTTCCGCCGGAAGCGTCAAAGAATAACGCCCGTCCCACCCTCACCAACAACGCAGTTAGAAGGAAGACATGATCAAGACCCTGACCCGCCGCGGCCTGTTGCAGACTTCTGCCGTCGCCGCCGCACTCGCCCTGGGGCTCACCGCTTGCGGAGGTGGCGGCAACGCGGCGCCGCAGCAAACGGTCAACAGCGACGCCGTCGAAGCCGCCCTCCAAAAAGGCGGCAAGCTGACGGTGTGGGCCTGGGACCAGTCGCTGAAGAAGGTCGCCGAGGGCTTCGAGGCCAAGTACCCCAACGTGGACGTCAACCTGGTCAACGCAGGCACCGGCAACGACCAGTACACCGCCCTGCAGAACGCAATATCCGCTGGCTCCGGCGTGCCCGATGTGGCGCAGATCGAGTACTACGCACTTCCGCAGTTTGCGCTCGGCAAGGCACTGGCGGACCTCGGCCAGTTCGGAGCTGCAGACCTCGACGGTACTTTCACGGCCGGTCCGTGGTCCTCGGTGCAGGCGCAGGGCGGCGTTTACGGCCTTCCCATGGACTCCGGCCCCATGGCCCTGTTCTACAACAAGCAACTCTTCGACAAGCACGGCATCGCAGTGCCCACCACCTGGGATGAGTTCCTCGAGGCCGGACGTGCGCTGAAGAAGGCTGATCCCAAGGCATACATCGCGAACGACACCGGCGACGCCGGGTTCACCACCAGCCTGATCTGGCAGGCCGGCGGCAAGCCCTACCAGGTGGACGGCACCAACGTCGGCGTGAACTTCTCCGACGATGGGTCTGCCAAGTTCGCCGAGACCTGGCAAAAGCTCATTGACGAGGACCTCCTGGCCCCCATCAGCTCCTGGAGCGACGAGTGGTACAAGGGCCTCGGCAACGGCACCATCGCCACCCTTTCCACCGGCGCCTGGATGCCCGGGAACCTGGTCTCCGGCGTTGCCGACGGGGCCGGCAAATGGCGGGTCGCACCCCTGCCTCAGTGGGAGAAGGGCGGCGCCAACAGCAGCGCCGAAAACGGGGGCAGCTCGCTGGCCATTCCTGCGGCCAGCAGCCAGGCAGCGCTTGCCTACGGCTTCCTGAAGTACTCCAACGTTGAGGAAGGCGTCCAAGCCAGGATCGACGGCGGCGCCTTCCCGGCGACGTCAAAGGACCTCGCGTCCGAGAAATTCCAGAACACCGAGTTCAAGTACTTCGGCGGCCAAAAGGCCAACCAGATCTTCGCCGAATCAGCGAAGAATGTTCCCGCCGGCTGGTCCTACCTGCCGTTCCAGGTCTACGCCAACAGCATCTTCAACGACACCGCCGGCCAGGCCTACGTCTCCGGCACCAAGCTCAAGGACGGCCTGACGGCATGGCAAAAAGCCTCGGTGAAGTACGGCACCGAGCAGGGGTTCACGGTCAAGGAATAGGACCCCGTAGGCAACCCACCCATCTCCGCGGACGCGCCAGCCAGCCCGGCGCGTCCGCGGCCACCCAAACCCGCCCAAAAAGAGGAACTCCATGACCCACGCCACCCAACACCGCTGGCTGCGCTGGCCGTCCCCGGACACCAAGAGGCTGGCCTTCGGTGCCGACTACAACCCCGAGCAATGGCCCCGCGAGGTCTGGACAGAGGATGTGCGGCTCATGCGGGAGGCCGGGGTCAACATCGTCTCCCTGGCCATCTTCTCGTGGGCACGCATCCAGCCCTCGCGGGAAACCTGGGACTTTGCCTGGCTCGACGACATCATCGGTCTGCTCCACGCCAACGGTATTGCCGTGGACCTCGCCACCGCCACCGCCTCCCCGCCGCCGTGGCTCGCGGCCGAACACCCGGAAATCCTTCCGGTCACCCAGAACGGCGAAACCCTCTGGCCGGGCGGCCGGCAGCACTGGCGGCCCACGTCGCCGGTATTCCGCGAGCACGCGCTGACGCTCGTGCGAGCCATAGCCGAACGCTACAAGGACCACCCCGCCATCTGCGCCTGGCACGTTTCCAATGAGCTCGGCTGCCACAACATCTATGACTATTCCGACGACGCCGCGGCCGCCTTCCGCCGCTGGCTCCAAGACCGCTACGGCACAATTGAGGATCTGAACACCGCTTGGGCGACCGACTTCTGGTCCCAGCGCTACGCGGACTGGAACCACATCCTCCCGCCGCGCAAGGCCGCGTCCTACCCGAACCCCACGCAGCAGCTGGACTTCAAGCGCTTCTCCTCGGACTCGCTGCGGGATTACCTCCGCGCCGAACGCGACATCCTCAACGGCATCACCCCGGATATCCCCGTCACCACCAATTTCATGGTGATGGGGGAGACGAAGGGGATGGATTATGCCGCCTGGGCCGCCGACGTCGACTTCGTCTCCAACGATCACTACGTGGTCCCGGGACCGCAGGGCCATGACGAACTGTCCTTCTCCGCGAACCTGACCGGCAACATCGCCGGCGGCAAACCCTGGTTCCTGATGGAGCACTCCACCAGCGCCGTCAACTGGCAGCCGGTGAATACGCCCAAGAAGCCCGGGGCGCTTGCCCGGGACTCGCTCACCCACGTGGCCCACGGCGCAGACGCGGTCTGCTTCTTCCAGTGGCGGCAGTCGCGTGCGGGGGCAGAGAAATACCACTCCGCGATGGTTTCGCACGCCGGCAGCAACAGCAGACTCTTCCGCGACGTCACCGCGCTCGGCCGCACGCTGGGTGAACTCTCGCCGATCACCGGCAGCCGGCGCGAGCCGGCACGGGCCGCGATCCTCTTCGACTGGGATTCCTGGTGGGCCAGCGAGCTGGACTCCCATCCCACCGACCGGCTCCGCTATCGGCAGGAGGCACTTGACTGGTACTCGGCGTTTTTGGCCACCGGCATCCGCGCCGATGTCCTCCCGGCGGCAGCCTCCCTTGAGGGCTACCAGCTTGTCATCGCACCGGTCCTGCACGTGGTGCCGGCGGAGCTGCGCTCGCGCCTGACCGCCTTCGTCGAAGCGGGCGGCCACCTGGTGACCACCTACTTCTCGGGCATCGTGGACCAGAACGACCACGTGTGGCTCGGCGGATATCCCGGCGCCCTCAGCGATCTGCTGGGGATCCGGGTGGAAGAGTTCGGGCCGCTGGCCCCGGGAGAAGAAGCCACGCTCGACGACGGGTCAACCGGCACGCTGTGGGCGGACCCGGTGGCCACCACCTCCGGCGACACGAAGGTCCTGCGCCGGTTTACCTCCGGTGACCACGCCGGCGAACCGGCTGTAACCCGGCGCAGCGTGGGCGGCGGATCCGCCGGCTACGTGGCGACACGGCTCGGACCCGCCGGCCTGGTCCCGGTCCTGCGGGAATTCGCCGATCTGGCCGGCGTCGGGTCTGAACTGCCCGCGGAACTGTGTGGCGCCGTCGAACTCGCCGTTCGCGCAGGGGAGGACGGACGCTTCCTTTTCCTGATCAACCGAACGGACCACGCCGTCGACATCTCGGCGGTCCCCGGGGCCGTGCTCACGGGCACCGGGCAAGCCAAGCTCGCCGCCCGCGGCGTGGCCGTTCTCAAAAGCCCCAAGTAAAGCAGCAGTCCCCAGAGATCAGCAGCAGCATCACCGCACCGAAGGGAATTCAATGACGAACAGATCCAGATGGCCTTGGGCCGCGACCGCCGCCGGCATCACCGCGGCGGTCTTCTCCGCGGGGCTCGTGGCCGGACCCGCACCCGCCGCCCCGGCAGCCGACGAACCTGTGCCGGCCGGCGCCGTGACCGTGCGGCCGGACCCCTCCTACCAGGGTGACGCCTTCGAAGGGTGGGGCACCAGCCTGGTCTGGTTCGCCAACGCCACCGGCGATTATCCGGATGAAGTCCGCAACAAGCTTGCTGACATGGTCTTCGGTGACGAGGGGCTGAACCTCAACATCGCGCGGTACAACATCGGCGGCGGAAACGCGCCGGACGTGAAGGACTACCTCCGGGCCGGTGGCGCCGTTGAAGGTTGGTGGAAGGCCCCCGAGGGCACCACCCGGCAGGACAGGGACTGGTGGGATCCGGAAAATCCGGACCACTGGAACCTCGACGCCGACCAGACGCAGCGCTGGTGGGTGGACCGGATCAAGAACGACATCACGCACTGGGAAGCCTTCAGCAACTCCCCGCCGTGGTTCCAGACGGTCAGCGGATACGTTTCGGGCGGCTTCAACTCCTCACAGGACCAACTGCGGACCGAGAGCGTTGACGACTTCTCCTCTTACCTGGTGGGCGCCGTCAAGCAGCTTGAAAAAGCCCACGGCATCAAGATCGACACCATCGACCCCATGAACGAACCGAACACCCCGTACTGGGGAACCAGCCTGAATACGGCTGGCCAGCCCGTCGGCGGTCGGCAGGAAGGCGCCCACATGGGCCCCGAACTGCAGCAGAAGGTGATCCAGTCCCTGGCCAAAGCGCTGGCCAGTGCGGACACCGGCGCCGTCATCAGCGCCATGGACGAGACCAACCCCTCCACCTTCGCCAACAACTGGAACAGCTATTCCGCCGACGCCAAGGCAAACGTTGAGCAGCTCAACGTCCACACCTACGGGACCGGCCAGCGGACAGCCGTCCGGGACATCGCCAAGGGCGAGGACAAGCCCCTGTGGATGAGCGAAACCGGCGGCTCGTGGATGGACGGGCAGAACTTCACCAGCATGCAGCCGGGCCTTGGCCTGGCCCAGCACATGGTCAACGACCTCCGCGAGCTCGAGCCCGAGGCCTGGGTGTTCTGGCAGCCCGTTGAGGACTACAACAATATGAAGCCCGGCGGTGAAAGCGCCATTGGCTCCAACTGGGGCGAGATCCAGCTGCCCTTCGACTGCGCCGCCGGGGACAACCTCGAAAGCTGCCCGATCTACACGAACACCAAATACAACACCGCGCGGAACTTCACGCACTACATCAAGCCAGGGGACCGCCTGGTCAAGGTGGACGACATGAACAGCGCGGCCGCCGTCTCCGACTCCGGAGCCACTGTGGTGCACGTGAACGATAGCAAGCAGCAGCGCCAAGTTGCACTTGACCTCTCCGGGTTCGGTGCGATCCAGGGGAACGCCACCGTGACGCCAGTGACCAGTGACGCCTCCGGAGCGCTGGTGCAGGGCGAGCCGGTCGCCGTCGGAAAGGACCGCACCGCGGTCCTCACGGTAGCGGCCGAATCCGTCACTACTTTCCTCGTCAATGGTGTGCACGGCGTGGCCAAGGACGCCGCGCTGATTCAGGCGGATCACGTCTACCGCCTGCAGGGCGTCGAAAGCGGCAAGTCCCTCACGCAGGGAACCGGCAGCACCGCCGTCATCCGTTCCGGGGCCGGCGCCGACCAGCAGTGGACCATCCGCCGCCTCAGCGGCGAGAACAGCAACCGTGCCCGCTACGCGATTGAAACGCCCGACGGCGGGCGGCAGCTCGCCGTCGTCGACGGAACACCCCAGCTGGCCCCGGCGGAACCATCGCCGGGTGACGCCTCCCAGTGGACCATGTCCACCACCGGCGACGGCACCTACACGTTCGTCAACGCGGCAACCGGCAGGCTCCTCGAGGTGGGCGGGCACGCCACTGCGGACGGATCTCCAGTGACCCTGTGGACTGCCAACTCCGGCGAGAACCAGCGCTGGCGGGTCATCGATGAAACTGTTCAGGGATTCCAGAACGTCACGGCTTTCACCGTTCCCGGGACCGCTCCGCAGCTACCCGCCACAGTGGTCCCCGTCTACCGCGACGGCGCCCGGGGCGAACTTCCGGTGACCTGGACGATGCCGCCGGAGAACCGGTGGAGCACACCCGGAACCGTTGACGTGCGCGGAACGGCGACCGACGTCCTGGGTGCTGCGCATCCGGTGACGGCCAAAGTCACGGTGGACAAGCTCGTCTCGACGCTTCCGGCCCGGGCCAAAACCTACGCCGGCGGAACGCCCGCGCTGCCCGCCACCGTAACAGCGGTGACTGCCGGCGGCAGCAAAGTGGAGCGGCCGGTTGTCTGGGATGCCGCCGGACCGTTCACCGCAACTGGCGTTGCCACGGTGGCGGGCACCGCCGACGCCGCCGACGGGCGGACGCTGCCCGCCACCGTGCGCGTCCAGGTCACAGCGGGAACAGCCGACAACGTGGCCGATGACTCCGGCACCACGTTCAGCGCCACGTTCACCGAGCCGGGCTACGGCACGGCGGGGCTGGGCAACGGCAACCTGACGGACAAGGCCTGGTCCAACTGGAAGTCGGGCACCAAGAACACCACCGACACCCTGTCCGTGGCGCTTGCGAACCAGAAAACAGTGACCGGAGTGAAGGTCCACTTCTACCGCGACGGATCCACCGACAGCTACGCCCAAAGCCTCCAGGCGCAGACTAGGGCAGCCGACGGCATTTGGCGGAACGCTGGCGCTCTGATCCAGGTCCCCGGCGGCAGCCCCGCCCCGGTGGTCACGGTCCCGGTTGCCAATGTGGACACAAGTGACGTCCGCGTGGTGCTCACCGCCCGGCCGAACACCCACATGACGGTTAGCGAGGTGCAGGTGCTGGCGCTGGCTCCGGGCAAGTCCTCTGACGCCACGGCCGCCGGGATCTCCGTCAACGGCCAGCCGGTGGCAGGCTTCGACCCGAACGTGACCTCGTACCGGGCAGAGGCCCAAGGGTCACGCCTGGAGGTCACGGCCATCGCGGCGGACCCCTACGCCACCGTCACGGTGCAGCAGGCGGACCAGCCGACGGGTATGGCCGCGGTGACAATCCGGAGCGAGGACGGAAGCCAGACCCGGACCTACGAGGTCGTGTTCAGCCGCTAGTCGTTAGCCGCCCGAACCGCGGTGGCACTGGCGGAAGTACGGCAAGAGGGCACCTGGTGCGTCCCCGAGAGACGCACCAGGTGCCCTTTTGGCCGTCTCATAGCCGCGTCTTAGCCGGCATCATGGACAACTTCGCCCCATCCACGAGGCGGACGACGACGTCTGGGACCGGTCTTCCGGATCAATGTCACCGCCCTCTTGGGTCTGACCCGCGCCGTGGGCAACGTCGCCTCCGAGGCCGGCCTGCGCGGGATCCGCCGCCGGCGCCGCCTACGCCGCGTCCAAGCACGCCGTCGTCGGCGTGACCAAGAACTCGGCCGTGATGTACGGCCCCAGGGGCCTGCGCTTCCTCGCCGTCGCGCCCGGCCCCACCATCACCAGCATCGTGGCCAACTGGGGATCCCAGCTCGCGGCCGAACGCCTCGGCCCGCTGATGCAGGCTATCGTCCCCACCCCCGCCACCACGGCGCAGCTCGCCGCCTCCACCACGTTCCTGCTCCGCGACGACGGCACCAAAGTCAACGGCGCCGTCCTCGCGTGCGACGGCGGCTGGTCGGCGCTGTAGGAGAGCGGTATCCGACGCAGGCTCAAAACCTACATGCGGGCGTCATTGGCTGGCTGCGAGCGGCAGATGGGGCACAGACGACTGGCACGATTGGCGTTCGATCAGCTTGACCGGGATGACGTTCTTCCGCCTGAACCTCTTGGTGGGTGCTGCAATCCGGGCCAAGATGCGTTCAGCAGCAACTCGTCCGACGTGGCGAGGGTTCTGATCGATGACTGACACTGAGGGCTGGAGGACGTCCGCCATGGGGAAGTCGCCAAAGCTAATCAGGGCAATGTCGGTTCTGTTCAAGGCCTGCAGGGCAGGGAAAACGCCCGTGGAGAACCGGGCGTTGGAGGAGAAAATGGCGGTGGGTGCGTCGGGCAGCGCCAGCAGGGTCCTGCAGACATGGGCGGCAGCATCGCCGTCGCGCGAACCGAGTGCTATCAGGTCATCGTCGTTCTCCAGGCCGGCGGCCTCGAGGGCGGCGCGGTAACCCTCGAGGCGAAGCTTCGTTGTGGGGACCTCAGTTGAGTCTCCAACGATGGCGATGCGGCGGTGCCCGTGGGCGATGAGATGCTGCGTCGCTTCAAAAGCCCCGCCGAAGTCGTCTTCAACGAAGTAGTCCGCGTGAAGCTTGGTGGGGATCCGGTCAATAAACACGATGGGGAAGCTGTCCTGCCAACGCGCCAGGTAGGACTGGTCAGCGGCGATCGGGGCGATGATGAGGCCGTCGATCTGGCGACGGACCGTCGTTTCAATGATGCTCTTCTCCAGGGCCGGGTTGTCTCCGAGGCTGGTGACGACGATAGCCATGTCGTGTTCACGCGCCGCCAGTTCGATCCCCTTCGTGACGGCGGCGAAAAAGGGATCCGCGACGTCGGGCACGGCGATGCCGATGACGGCTGACCTGCCCTCGCGGAACGTGCGAGCGAGCATGTTCGGGACATACTTGAGCTCGCGCATGGCCGCCTGGACGCGCTCCCGCGTGTCTTCCGTGACGTGCGGGTCATCATTGAAGACCCGGGACACCGTCTTGGCGCTCACCCCGGCACGCGTGGCAACATCCTGCATGGTCGTCACGGTTCGGCTCCTTTATCGTTCGCTGGGCACACCCTAGAGCGGCGCTGTTCAAAAGCGGGGACGCCACCAGCGCTGATCATGTCATCGGTGACAACCGCCCGCCCACACAATCCTGCCCCATGATCAAAGCAACTTCAAGCAAGTCATGTCATCGATGACATAAGTTTTTGAAATTTCCTTGACATCGATGACATGGGGCCTCTAGGTTTTGTGTCAGGCAGGTCACAGCGAGTTCTCGAATCAGAAGTTCGAGCCTCGCAATCAGGGCCTACCGGTTCGTTTCAGGCAGCGCTTCAAAGGTGTAGCAGCAGAGCTTCTTCACCGTGGCATGACCAACGGAGGAGACAATGATGAACACCGCTGAAGAGCAGGCCCCGGCACCCGCCCGGGGAGCTGAACGGCTGACTTGCTCACTGGATGAGCTGGTGGCGCGGGCCGGTGTCCTTGCTGCCGCTGGAAGCCGACGCATCCTCGGAATAGCTGGTTCGCCCGGCGCCGGAAAGTCCACTGTGGCGCAGGCGATCGCCGATTCCCTGGGCGGCCAGGCTGCCCGGGTGGGCATGGACGCCTTCCATCTGGCCAATTCGGTCCTTGTGGCCCTCGGCTCCCGGGACCGCAAAGGCGCTCCAGACACCTTTGATCCGAGGGGATATGAAAACCTGCTGCGCCGGCTCAAGACAAACAACGAACCGGTAATCTATGCCCCGGTCTTCGACCGCAGCCTGGAGGAATCCATCGGCAGCGCGGTCCCAGTGGCCCGCGACGTCCCCCTGGTCATCACCGAGGGAAATTACCTCCTGCTCGACGCCGAAGGCTGGCGGGGATGCAGGGAACAGATCGACGAGGTCTGGTTCCTGGACATCAATGACGGCGAACGGCAGCTCCGGCTGCTGAGGCGGCACGAAGCTTTCGGCAAGATGCCCGACGAAGCAGAGGCATGGGCGCTGGGCAGCGACCAGCGCAACGCCGATGTTGTTGTCTCCACCCGGGAGCGGGCCGATTTGATCATCGACCTGAGGCAAGCCCCCACCCAAGCCTTGGCCCAGGCCTGAACGAAGAGGAAGACAAAGTGACAACACAACGAAGTGTCTCTGGCTGTCCGGCCGGAGCCTCTGCAATCGTCCCGTACCAGCTGACAGGTGTTACGCCATGACAACAATCCCGGTTCTGGAAGCCCGCGGCCTGACCCGCAGCTTCGGCAACGTACGCGCCCTGGACGGCGTCGACTTCGACGTCAACGCCGGCGAGGTGGTTGCGCTCATCGGCGATAACGGCGCCGGAAAATCGACGCTCGTGAAGGCGCTGTCGGGAAACCTGGCATTGGACTCCGGCAAGATCCTGTTCGCCGGCGGTGAGGTGGAACTTGGTTCCCCGAGCGAGGCCAGCCGCCTGGGCATCGAAACTGTTTACCAGGACCTTGCCCTGGCGCCTCACCTCAATGCGGCCCAAAACATGTTCCTGGGCCGCGAAATCGCCAAGCCCGGCTTTCAAGGTCGCCTCGGGTTCATGGACAACAAGACCATGCGCGCCAAGTCACGGGAAGCCTTCGACGAACTTGGCGCCACGGTCCGGAGCCTCTCCGACCCCGTCGGCAGCATGTCGGGCGGCCAGAAGCAGGCGATCGCGATTGCCCGGGCCGTTGCCTGGGCCAAGGGCGTCATCTTCCTGGACGAACCGACAGCCGCACTTGGCGTGGTGCAGACCAGGAACGTGCTCGAGACCATCCGCCGGGTACGTGACAAGGGCGTGGGGGTCGTGTTCATCAGCCACTCGATGCCGCACGTCATCGACGTGGCCGACCGCGTCCAAGTCCTCCGGCTCGGACGCCGCGTGGCCACTTACGAGGCCAAGAAAACATCTGTGGAAGAACTAGTCGGCGCAATGACCGGCGCACTTGATGGAGCACACTCATGACCACAACCGAAGCCGTACCCCGCACCGCCGGCACTGCATCCGAAATCTCACGCGCACACACGCTCAAGCAGGTGCTCCAGGTTCAGTCGTTCCAGATCCTGCTGGTTCTGCTGGTCATCTTCCTGGCCTTCTCCGCCCTGGCACCGGAAGTGTTCCCGACGTGGGGCAACGTCCGTCAGATCATCCAGAACGTCTCCATCCTCGGGGTCCTGGGCATCGGCATGACCTTTGTCATCGTCACCTCGGGCATCGACCTGTCCGTCGGATCCAACCTTGTTTTCTCGGGGGTAGTGGCGGCCAAGGTCATGCAGGCCATGGGCGGTTCCGGGTGGGGGACAGCAGTTGTGGGGATTCTCGTCGCCGTCGGATGCGGGCTCGGCTGGGGGCTCCTCAACGGGGTCCTCATCGCGAAGGCCAAGGTGCCGCCCCTGATCGTCACCCTTGGAACACTCGGCGGCGCCTTGGGGCTGGCGCAGGTCATCACCGGCGGCGTGGACATCCGGGAAGTCCCGGCAGTGCTCCAGGACACCATCGGCTACGGCAACGTCCCGGGAACCACCCTGCCGACGATTTCCCTGCTCGCCATAGTCCTCATCCTGATCTTCGGCACCGTGCTCCACCGGACCCGTTTCGGCCTCTACACCTTCGCCGTCGGCTCCAACGAGGAATCCGCCAGGCGGGTCGGCGTGAAGGTCGACCGCCAGTTGATCTCCATCTACGTCCTCTCCGGCGGCCTAGCCGGGGTGGCAGGCATTCTGTCCCTGTCCCAGTACGGCACCACCGCCATCGCGGGCCAGTCGGCGACGAACCTGAACGTCATCGCCGCCGTCGTGATCGGCGGAACCTCACTCTTCGGCGGCGTCGGCACCATCTTCGGAACCGTCGTCGGACTCTTCATCCCCGCAGTGCTGCAAAACGGCTTCGTCATTGTCGGCATCCAGCCGTTCTGGCAGCAGGTGGCCGTCGGCGCCGTCCTCGTCGTCGCCGTCTACGTCGACCAACGACGCCGGGCCGCGGCTGCCCGGGGGCATGCCGCCAAGGCCGACGGCAAGAGGAAACTTTTCGGCCGACGATCCCGCTGATTCTCCCAACTACCCCTTCACACACACAGGAGCCCGACAATGAAGTTAACCCCTAAAGTCACCCTGCTCGCCGCAGGTGTCCTCGCGGCAACGTCCCTCACCGCCTGCGCCGGCGGCACCGCCTCGGCAGGGAGCGGAGGCGCAACACAGCCCAAGCTCACGTTCATCCAAGGCGTCGCGGGAGACGAGTTCTACGTCAGCATGCAGTGCGGCATCGACGCCGCCGCCAAGGCGGCCGGCGCCACGGTCAACACGCAGGGACCGGCCAAGTTCGACCCGACGCTGCAAAAGCCCATCGTGGATTCTGTCGTCGCATCCCAGCCTGACGCCATCCTCATCGCACCCACCGATGTGGCCGCGATGCAGGCGCCCTTGAAGGCGGCCGCAGCAGCCGGCATCAAGGTGGTCCTCGTTGACACCACGGTGGAGGACCCCTCATTCGCCGCGTCGGCGATCGCCTCGGACAACAAAGGCGGCGGCTTGGAGGCCTTCAAAGCCATCAAGAACCTCAGCCCCAGCGGGGGCAAAGTCCTGGTAATTTCCACCGACCCCGGCGTCTCGACGGCGGATGCCCGCGTCGCCGGATTTGAAGACGGGGCCAAAGCCGACTCGTCCTTCGAGTACCTGGGCGTGCAGTACAGCCACAACGACCCGGCCGAAGCTGCCAAGCTCGTCTCTGCTGCCTTGGCCAAGGACCCGGACATTGTGGGCGTATTCGCAGCCAACACCTTCGCGGCAGAAGGCACGGCAACGGGCATCCGCCAGGCAGGCAAGCAGGACCAGGTCAAGATCGTCGGCTTCGACGCCGGGCCCGCGCAGGTCAAGCAGCTCAAGGACGGCGTCGTCCAGGCCCTGATCGCCCAGGAACCTGCCTCCATCGGCACGCAGGGTGTGGACCAGGCCATCAAGGCCATCAACGGCGAGTCCACCCAGAAGGAGATCCAGACCGGGTTCAAGCAGATCACCGCGGAAAACATCAGTGGTGACGGCGCCCAGTATGTCTACAAGTCCTCCTGCTAGACGGTTTCCGGCGCCGTTGCCCGCACTCTCCAGCGGGCAACGGCACCGCTCCTGCCTCTCCCAACCGAAGAGAAGAATGACATGACGTCCCTGAATGAAGCGGCCCTCCCGGAATTGGAAGGCCGGCTCCCCATCCCCTCGTATGACCGGCACGCCGTCCGGACAGGCATTGTCCACTTCGGCGTCGGCGGGTTCCACCGCTCGCACGAAGCCATGTTCATCGACCGCCTGCTGAACCTCGGGGGCTCGCAGGACTGGGGAATCTGCGGTGTCGGTGTCCTGCCCTCGGACGCCAGCATGCACGGTGTCCTCACCAGCCAGGATGGCCTTTATACCCTGGTGTTGAAGGGCGTCGAAGGTGCCGAAGACGCCAGAATCATCGGTTCCATCACCGAATACCTCTTCGCGCCCCACGACCCGGCAGCGGTCATCCGCAAACTTGCAGATCCGGCAACCCGCATAGTCTCCCTGTCCATCACCGAGGGTGGCTACAGCATCAACGACAGCACCGGGGAATTCGATCCCCGCACGCCGGACATCCTCCATGACCTGGAGCCGAACACCGTTCCCGGCTCCGCCTTCGGCCTGATCACCGCAGCCCTGGCGCAGCGGCGTGAGCAGGGCGCGGCCCCGTTCACCGTCATGTCATGCGACAACATCCAGGGGAACGGCGACGTCGCCCGCAAGGCGCTCGTGTCCTTCGCCCGGCTCAAGGATCCGGAGCTGGCCGGCTGGATCAGCGAAACCGTAGCCTTTCCGAACTCCATGGTGGACCGCATCACCCCCGTCACCACCGACGCCGACCGGGCTGCGGTGGACGCGGCCTACGGCTTCTCGGACGCGTGGCCGGTGATTGCCGAGCCTTTTGAACAATGGGTCCTTGAGGACAAGTTCCCCACCGGCCGCCCGCCCCTGGAAGACGCCGGTGTGCAGCTGGTGGACGACGTGGAGCCTTATGAACTCATGAAGCTCCGGCTCCTAAACGCCAGCCACCAGGTGATGAGCTATCTCGGCTACCTCGCGGGCCACCGGTATGTCCATGAGGTCTGCACGGATCCGCTGTTCGCCGATTTCATCGCCGGCTACATGGAACGGGAGGCGACACCCACGCTGCGGCCGGTGCCCGGCATCGACCTGCACGCCTACCGGAACGAACTCATTCACCGCTTCTCTAACCCCGCCGTCAGGGACACCCTCGCCCGCCAGATGGTCGACGCCTCCGAACGGATCCCTAAATTCGTGCTCCCTGTCGTCCGTGAACAGCTCCGCCTCGGAGGCCCCATCGACCGGGCGGCCCTGGTGATCGCAGCCTGGGCGCGCTTTCTCGAAGGTACTGACGAAAACGGCGAACCCATCGACCTCACCGACAGACGGCTTGGTGACCTGCGCGCCGCCCTCCGGGCGGACCACGCGGAACCTGGTGCCTTCCTCAACCTGACCGCTGTCTTCGGCGAACTGGGCCGGAACACCCGCTTCGCCGCCGCATACCGGCAGGCCAGGGAAGCCCTGCAACGGTCCGGGGCGCGCACTGCCGTCCAGGACCTCACCGAACCTTCGATACCCACCAGGAGCACCTCATGACCGATTCACCCACCATCAGCACTGCCGCCGTCGAAAACCCAGCAGCGGCTGGCTTCAGCGGCCGCACCATCCTAGTCACCGGCGCGAGCGGCGGCATCGGGGCCGCCACCGTCAGGCAGCTCGCTGCCGCCGGGGCAAAAGTGATCGCCAGCGCGCGCACGCTCGAGTCGCTGGCAGCGCTCTGCGACGAGACCGGCGCGCAGCCCTTGGCCTTCGACCTGACCTCCGAGGACAGCATCCGGGACGCCCTCGAGGGCCTTGCACTCTGGGGGGTGGTGAACTGCGGCGGCTTCGGCGGCGAAATCGCGACCCCGCAGGACACCGACATCGACGTCTTCGACGAGGTCATCAGTATCAACGCTCGCGGCGCCCTCCTGGTTATCAAATATGCGGTTCCCGCCATGATCAGCCAAGGCAACGGCGGCGCAATCGTCAACGTTTCCAGCCAAGCCAGCATGGTGGCGCTGCACGGCCACATCTCCTACGGATCCTCCAAAGCGGCCCTGGACAACATCACCCGGGTGTCCGCCCTGGAACTTGGCGGGCACAACATCCGAGTCAACAGCGTCAACCCCACGGTGGTCATGACGGACATGTCCAACTTCTACTGGGGACGGCCGGAAATCGGCGGGCCCTTTCTGGAGCAGATGCCGCTCGGACGGTGGGCCACTGTCGAGGACGTCGCCGGCCCCATCGTCTTCCTACTCAGCGACGCCGCCGCCATGATCACCGGCGCATCACTCCCGATCGACGGCGGCTATACCAGCCGCTGACCGTCTTCCCGGCGCACGGGCGCCGCGAACTGACCTCACTTTGAAATGGATGACATGAACATGACCGAACAACGCGCATCCGAGGCGATCATCGTCTGCGGAGTTCCCGCGAGCGGCAAAACCACCTTTGCCCAGGACCTGGCCCGCCAGCTCCACTGGACCATCCTTGACCTGGACACCGTCACCAACCCGTTGTTTGAACACATGGGCGGCGAGTTCCTCGTCGACGTCCCGGCCGCACAACCCGCAGCGCGGGCGAGCGTGAACGATATCCGCTACACCTGCCTCTTCGATACGACCCGGGAGAACCTCGCACTGGGCAACAGTGTGGTTGTTGTAGCCCCGTTCACGTCCGAGCGCACGTTCCCGGCCGCATGGGCACGGCTCGTCGAGCGGCTCGCCATTCCCGGCTCGCGGGTTCACCTCGCCTGGATGGATACCCCGACGGGCGAGGTAGTCAGGCGGATGCAGCTCCGCGGGGCCGCGCGCGACCTCGACAAGATCAAGGAACCGGAGCGTTTCCTCTCGCCAGACGTCACCCAGCCACCCGGCGTTGCGCATATCCGCATTGACGGCTTGCTGGCGCCGCATGAGCAGATCGATCACTTCCTGGCGGACTTCGCGGCGCGGGAGGCCCTGCGCTGAGCCGCCGCTAAGCGGTTTCCACTCCAACCTTCCGCCGAGGTCAACGCCCTCTAGGGCGGCACCCCGTACAGGGCGCGATTTGTCGTGCCCGATTCCAGACCCACAGAGACCAAAACCACCCAATTAGGAGAACCAAGTGAATACACTCACGACGCTCGAACGCCGCGGCATGGCAGCGATCTCGACCCCTGGCGGCAAGATGCTCATTGTCGCCGCCGACCAGCGCAACGGCATGAAGGCCGTCATGAACGACGCACCCGACGGGCCGAAGTCCATCACCCCGCAGCAGCTCTCCGACGCGAAGGTGGATCTGGTCCGCTACCTGGGAAACGCCGCGCCGGCGATCCTGCTCGATCCCGAAGTTGCCCTGCCCCGCGTGGCGGACGAAGGTGTCCTCTCCCGCGACACCGCCTTGGTTGTAGGCCTAGACGCTTCCGGATTTGAGACGGCCGACGGCCTGCGCTATACAAAGTTCGTCCCGGGGATGTCGCCTCGCAGGGTACGCGAACTGGGCGGTGACGTCGCCAAGATGCTCTGGTACATGCGCCCCGATCGTCAGGACGCCGGTTCGCGCGTCGCTGACGAGATCCGCGAACTCGTCAAGGCATGCACCGACGAGGGTCTCCTCCTCATCGTTGAGATCCTGGTCTACCGCCTCGAAGGCGAAAGCGAGGAGGCCTACGCCAGTGCGTTCCCTGGCCTGGTTGCCGACTCTGCACGGCTCTCCGTCGAGTGCGGCGCGAAGGTGCTCAAGCTGCAGTACCCGGGGTCTGCCGAGGCCAGTGCTGCGGTCACCGAGGCGTCTGCCGGCGTGCCGTGGGCTGTCCTGTCCGCGGGCGTTGACCACGAGACGTTCATCAAGCAGGTCGAGATTGCGGTGGCCAACGGCGCCGGCGGTGCCATGGCTGGCCGCTCGCTCTGGAAGGACAGCCTGGCTGTCTCCGCGGAAACCCGCGAGCACCTGCTGACGACACGTGCCCTCCCGCGCTTGCAGGAGCTCGAAGCTGTCGTGGACGGCACGCTTGTGGCTTCCTAACCACAGAACGGGCGACGGCGGGACATCCCGCCGTCGTCCGCTCACCTGAGCTCCGCGGTCAACTCCAGAACCGCATCGATTGTCAGGATTCGTTCCGGGAAAGGCAGCAGCGCGGGACCACATGCGGGTGGGCGGATAACGCTCGACGGCGTGGACGTCACCTCCGTGTCCCGGCGGGAGCTGCGCTCGCGGATGGGGATGGTGCTGCAGGATACGTGGCTGTTCGGCGGGACCATCCGGGACAACATCGCGTACGGCCGGCCTGATGCTACTGAGAACGAGATCCTGGAGGCGGCGCAGGCGACGTACGTGGACCGGTTCGTTCACTCGCTGCCGGAGGGGTACGACACGGTTTTGGAGGACGAGGGTGGGAATGTGTCGGCGGGGGAGAAGCAGCTGCTGACGATTGCGCGGGCGTTCCTGGCCCGGCCATCCGTTTTGATCCTGGACGAGGCGACTTCTTCAGTGGATACGAGGACCGAGGTGCTGGTGCAGAAGGCGATGAGTGCTTTGCGGTCAGACCGGACGAGCTTCGTGATCGCGCACCGCCTGTCCACCATCCGCGACGCCGACCTCATCCTGGTGATGGAAGCCGGCCAGATCGTGGAGCAGGGGACGCATACGTCCTTGCTGGAGACGGGCGGGGCATATGCGCGGCTGTATGAGGCGCAGTTCGCTGCTCCGGTGGCGGAGGTTTAGCCTATCACTAGGCGGCGGACGAAGAGCGTTCAAGAGCCGCCGCGGACGCGGCGTCGACAAGGCGTGGGCGCACCGGATGCTGCTCAGGCGCGCCGGCGACACCCTGACCGGGAACGCCGCCCACCGCCTGGCCGACGTCTTCGCCGCCGGCGACCCCACCGGCCTTCTGGAAGCTGTGTGGAAGGTCAACGAACAGCTGAGGGTACTGCTCTCCGGACAGGGTCTTCGCCGACGCAGCCGCAGCGAAAGACCACCTCAGAGTCCTTATTGAGGCCGCCGCACGGCCAGAGACGAACAAGCTCTACCGCACTGTCTGCAGATGGTGGAAAAAGATCGAAGTCCTCATCGCCACCGGCGCTACAACGGTCAAGGTAGTGGCACATAGCACGGGGATCATGCACATCAAACGCACGGCCGGCAATTGCAAATCGGTTATTCTCATGGGAATGCCGTCCGGACGGCGGCATGACACTCATCCGGGAAACCATTTCCCCATGAACCACCAAGAGCCAGTTACGACGTGAACACGTCCAGAACCGTCATGGCTTGGAGCAACTTGTGGCGGATGCCGGTTGGCGTAGGCGTTCTCTTAGCGTCCCGGACCGAGGTCCGGCAGACGGGCGTTGGCGCCGTTTATCCGGGTGCGTGCCAGCCGTAACGGCACTCACCTTTGGCGCACTGCCATGCCGAGCGGGTCCGCCGGGAACGACCGGAGCGTGAAGCGACGAGCTCATCAGCGCGGTAACCGGTGCCAATGGGTCAGATTTTGGCGATGACGCGCTGGTTAGCTGGTTAACCGGCACGTCCAACACATAGTGGAGGCCGCGTTTCTCCAGGGCCGGCGCCGCCCGGGGCTAGTCGCAGGGCACGCACGACGTTGAGCCCTCAGGCTGCTACGCCGGGGCGACCACAATCTGTCGCCATGAGGCGTCGAACTCCGTACCCCTTGCGGAGTCCTTAGAGGGAAGTGCTGTGCCTTCAACTGCCGCCCATCGTCTCGAAGCGGCCTATATGGGACCAGCGCCGCGTTCCTTAGCAGCTATTTTCCTAGAACAAATTTCGGCTGCATGCTTGCCAAATTTTCCGTATCGCGATAAGAATTTACCATCGTGATTTAGTTCACGCTCAAAACTAAAGCAAAGGAGCTGTTATGGGCCGGGAACCATCTGCATCTGCCATCCAACGATTGGCCTCACACAACGTGTCACGGAGGTCGTTCTTCGCATTCACCGGCGGTCTTGTAGCGGCGGGCGGGTTGGCCTCCTGCGCGGTTGCCCCCCCAAAATCAGGTGCCACCGGAACCGTTCGCTTCGCGTGGTGGGGGAGTTCAGAGCGTCAGCGATTGATCGGCGGGTATGCCTCGGCATTCGAAAACACCCGCGACGGCGTCAAGGTGCAATTGGAGCCAGCCGAGTTCAGCGGTTTCACCGATCGGCTTTCGGTGCAGGCGGCTGGTCGGAATCTACCCGACGTTTTCTGGATGCCCGCGAACACCGTGACAAGCTACGCGGACAGCGGTTCGCTGTACGATCTGGACAAGTTGCCCAAGGGCACGATCGATTTCAGCGCGTTCGACACCAAGGCGGTGGACTCGTGGCGGCTTCTCGACGGTAAGCAGTTCGCGCCGGTGTATTCAGAGTACAGCCCTGCGACGATGATTGACCGAACGGCGTTTTCGGCAGTCGGAATCACTGATTTGCCCGACGACGAGGCCTGGGACTGGGAGGATCTCGGCCAGCTTGCGGTCGATTACGCAAAGGCTGCGGGTAAGGGTAAGTGGGGCATCGCCAATATGGCGGCCTTCTACCAGCATGCCCACTTGTGGATCCGGCAGCAGGGGGCCGAAGCGTTCACCGCCGATGGCAAGATCGGCTTCGACCAGGCCGCGCTCGGGACCTGGTTCGACTGGTGGCAGAGGTGGACCGATGCCGGCGGAGTGATCCCGGCTGCGGTGACTGGAGGGAAGAACCAGTGGACGCAAACGGGCCACCAGAGTGGGCTCTATCTGGTCCAGCTCAACCAGTTCCTCGATAGCCAGGCGTTCTCGAAGGGCTACGATGGCGGCCACGAGCTGGTCCTTGCGAAATCGCCCGAGGTGGCCGGAAGTGGCGATGACTACCACTTCAAGTATTACGTTCGGTTGTGCATCGCAGCGAACGCCACAGACCCGGAGCTCGCAGGGTCGTTCATCAACTACATGCTCAATGACCCGTCCTCGGCGGAGGTCCTCGGTATCGCGTCTGGCGTGCCTTCGAACCCGGACATCGTCAGTGCCATCCGCAAGCGTAATGACCCGGCGGCCACCAAGGTACTTGACATGCAGGCCAGGATCGACGAACGCCCCGCACGTGCTCGTCCCGAGCCGCCCTTGGGCGGTTCAGGGTGGCAGTCACTCGTCGAGCGCGCAGCCGACGACATCTTTAACGGTGGGGTTCCCATTGCCACGGCAGTTCAGAACGGAATCGACAAGTTGCAGTCGGACCTGGATCGAGCCTGATTCATGGCGACCGGAATATCTCCTTCCCAAACGCGCACCCCACGACGTCCGAAGGTTCGCGGAAAATCGCAGCGCTCGGCATACGTCTTCCTGCTGCCTTGGATCATCGGTTCCGTGGTTATCACCGCAGGCCCGCTGGTTGCCTCTCTGTTCTTGTCGTTCACCGACTACAACCTGCTGGAACCGGCAACGTGGGTTGGTGGCGAGAACTACGTCACTATGTTCACGGCGGACCCGCGTTTCTACAAATCGCTTGCCGTCACTGGCACCTACGTGTTCGTGTCAGTACCTCTGCAGCTCATCGGCGCATTGGCGCTGGCAATCTTTTTGGACAAGGGAGTACGTGGGATCGACGCCTACCGTTCTGCCTACTACCTCCCCTCTCTGCTCGGTGGGAGTGTTGCAATCGGTCTGCTGTGGTACATCGTGTTCGGCTACAAGGGTGGATTCAACACGCTGCTCAGTGGCCTGGGATTCGAAAATCTGCCCAACTGGATCAACAATCCGGACACCTCGCTGTGGACGCTGGTTGTGCTCAACCTGTGGACCTTCGGAGCTCCGATGATCATTTTCATGGCGGGCTTGCGGCAAATCCCAGCTGAACTCTACGAGCAGGCGCAACTCGATGGTGCTGGCCGGTGGCGGCAATTCACAAATGTGACTGTGCCACTACTGACACCGATCATCTTCTTCAACCTCATTCTTCAGCTCATCGCGGCGTTTCAGGCATTCACGCCGGCGTTCGTGGTCAGCAGGGGAACGGGAGGGCCGGTCGACTCGACGATGTTCTACACGCTGTATCTCTACCTCGAGGGATTCACTGAGTTCAACATGGGCTACGCCTCTGCCATGGGATGGATTCTGCTCGTCATCATCGGCATCTTCACCGGATTGAACTTCCTCTTCTCCAAGCATTGGGTCTTCTATAATGACTGAAACTGCCGTCCTGTCCACTTATGAGCTTCCGAAGAATGACCGGCCGACGCCGACGTTGAAGCGGCGGGTGCAACCGCGGCGGCGATTGCGCCAGAACATCAAGCACGTCATGTTGCTGCTCGGCGCGCTGCTCATGCTGTATCCGATTCTCTGGCTGTTGAAGAGTTCGATCACCCCAGAATCGGAGATTTTGACCTCTTTCTCTCTTATCCCCACTGGCTTCACCCTTGATAATTACACCAATGGATGGCAGTCGGGGGTCGGCAATGGCGTTCCCTCGTACATCGTGAACTCGTTCATCGTCGCCATTGGCTGCATCATCGGGAACCTCATGTCCTGCTCGATTGCGGCATACGCCTTCGCCCGGTTGGAGTTCAGGGGCAAGAACGTCATGTTCGCTTTCATGCTCGCAGGCATCATGCTGCCGTACCACGTGATCGCGGTGCCCCAGTATGTCGAGTTCGCGTCTGTCGGGCTCGTCGATACCTACTGGCCCCTGATCTTGCCGAAGTTGCTGGCGACTGACTCCTTCTTCGTGTTCCTCATGGTGCAGTTCCTGCGTGGCGTGCCGCGGGAACTCGACGAGGCTGCCTCGATCGATGGGGCAGGAACGTTCCGCACCTTCTTCCTGGTCATTCTTCCGCTCATGCGCCCGGCTCTCGTGACGACCACCATCTTCACTTTCATATGGAATTGGAACGATTTCTTCAGCCCGCTCATCTACCTGAACAATCCATCGCTCTACACCCTGCCGCTCGGCCTCAACGCACTAGTCAGCACGGAATCCGGCGCGGGACTCGGACCGATGCTGGCGATGTCGGTGGTGTCGCTTGTGCCGATCGCACTGTTCTTCTTCTTAGCCCAACGGTTCATCGTGGGTGGCATTGCAACGACAGGATTCAAATGATGAGTAGCGCCGAGCGGAATCGCCCGTGGTATGACAGTGCCGTACGGTGGGGACAGACGAACTTGGTCGAGGCAGACCCAGGTCGTTTCGACCTCGACTTCTGGCGCGCGCAGTGGCGGCGCACGCACCTGCATGGCATCGTCGTCAACTGTGGCGGGATAGCCGCCTATTACCCATCAAAGGTCCCGCACCACGTGTGGGCGCCGGGCATCGAAGCACGTGACCTTTTCGGCGAGATCGTTGAGGCGGCCAGGACAGATGGTCTAGCGGTACTCGCCCGGATGGACTCGAACCGTGGGGACCCGGAGGTGTATGCCGAGCGGCCGGACTGGTTCTGTGCCGACCCAGATGGACAACCGATGATGCGTGGCGACAAGCATGCCACCTGTATCAGCACGTCCTACTATGACGAATTCATACCCTCTGTGATGACCGAGGTAGTCGAGCGATATGCCCCGGACGGCTTCGCCGACAACGGGTGGGCAGGAATGGACCGGACCCGTATCTGCCACTGCAATGCATGTGCCAAGAGCTTCGCCGCATGGCACGGCGACTTGCCGCGCAACGTCGACTGGGACGACGCCAGGTACCGCTCGTGGATCAGGTGGAGTTATGCCAGGCGAACCGAGCTCTGGGAGAACAACAACCGCGTGACCCAGAGTGCTGGCGGCGTGAACTGTCGCTGGCTCGGTCTGCTCCACGGACAACTGGCCCACAGCGCCGCGGTCTTCCAGGACGTTGCCGCCATTGCCGAGCGTACGCCGGTCATGCTTCTCGATCACCAGCGCAGGCACGGCGACGAAGGGTTCGAGCAGAATGCCGAGGTGGCAAAGCGCATGCATAGCGTGCTCCCCGCCGGGCAGAACGTGCTGGAGTGCACCGCGATGTACGACATGGGATATCCCGCGTTCCGTCTTTCCAGCATGCCTGCCGCCGAGGTCGCGCTGTGGCTCACCCATGGCTGGGCTGGGGGCACGCAACCCTGGTGGCATCACATCGGGTCAGTGCACGACGACCGGCGTCAATATGACACCCCTGTCCCGTGGTTTGACTGGCACCGCGAGCACGCCGATCTCCTCTCCAATCGGCAGCTCGTTGCCGAAGTCGGGGTGGTCTGGTCGCAGCAGAATCTCGATTTCTATGGTCGCGACGACCCCGCGAACCGGGTTGCCGCTCCCTATGCCGGAATCACCAGGGCGCTGACCACGCAAAACTTGCTCTTCACACCGGTACACGTTGATCGGATCGCCGAGGCTCAGGTCCGGGTCCTCGTTCTGCCCGATATCGCCGTACTCACCGATGCCCAGGCTGACGCGGTACGCGACTTCGCTGCTGCGGGTGGTGCGGTGTTCGCAACCGGAGACACCAGCCTTCGAGACGGTGACGGAGAAGAACGGGAGGACTTCGCCCTCGCCGATCTCTTCGGAGCGCACGCAACACGGCGGAGCCAGGGAGGACTGGAGAAGCCGCCGGCCTCGATCGAGCAGTGGGAACGCCACAGCTACCTGCGACTCGATGAGGACGAACTCAGCGATCATCCGGCGTTCACTGGGCTGGAGGCGACGCGAACGATCTCATTCGGGGGCGCGTTGCGCGAGGTCATTGCGGATCCCGACCGGGACGTGTTGCTTACCTGGGTGCCCGCGTTTCCCATCTTCCCCCCTGAGATAGCCTGGATGCGCAACCCGAAGACCAGCGTCCCTGCTCTCATCACGGGCCGGTCCGCAGGTGGTGGCCGTGTTGCGTTCCTCCCCGCGGACCTCGACCGGTGCTCGCATCGTGAGGAACAACCTGACCACGCCGCCATTATCGGCAACGTGGTGCGTTGGCTTCTCGACGGCGAGCCGACCGTGCAGGTGAGCGGTGACGCCCCGGTGGCCACTAATCTTTACCGCACCGCGGCCGGATTCGTCCTTCACGTCAACAGCCTCTTGTATGACTCGAAGATCCCTGGCCGTCAGGCACGCATCACGCCATACGGACCCGTGCGCCTGCGTATCCGGACGGGGGACTCGGTGATTGAGGAAGCGCGCGCGCACGTCGCGGGCGCCGACCTCGCAGTTTGTCGTGACGGCGAGTGGACCGAGCTCACCGTCGACCGCCTCGAAGTCCACGAGGTAGTCGAACTGATCGCATCTGTCTCGTGACGCGTTGTCCGCTCGGTACCGATCAGAGGCATTCTGATCAAGGTCGCGCCGTTGGTATCGGCCCGGCGAACGACGTGAACCTGCGGGTCGCGCTGCTCGCCGAGGTCGATGACCCCATTATCTCAGTGGCCAGAGCGGCGATCGGGGACGCACTGCGCGACGCAGGCGACGAGCTCGTCGATGCGGGTGACGCCGCTGTCCGGATCAGAGCGACCTTGGACCCGTCGCTCGACGAGCAGGGCTACGAGATCGCACGATCGGGAACGGCGGATAGCCTTGACATCCGAGTCGTTGGGGGCGGACGCGCCGGACTACTGTACGGGCTCCTCCACGTCGCTGAAATTTCGCGAGACCTCGGCGTTCACTGCGTCAGCTCGGAGTCGGCGAGTCCCGACATCCGCCATCGCGGTATCAAGTTCAATGTCCCGCTCGATGCGCGCACGCCGGGCTACGCCGACGATGGTGATGCGGCGCAGGCCAATGTCGCTATCGTCTGGGAGCTTGACTTCTGGCGCGAATTATTCGACCGGATGGCGGGCGAACGATACAACCTGATTTCGCTGTGGAATCTGCATCCTTTCCCTTCGATGGTCAGGGTGCCGGGGTTCGAGAATGTTGCACTCGCCGACGTGCAGCGCGGTACCGTTCTGCCGCTCGCACATACCACCGGGATCGGGATGTTCAATGAACGCGTCGCGGCATCGGCCGAGACCGTGAAACGGATGACGATCGATGACAAAATCGCCTTCTGGAACGCCGTAATGCAGCTTGCGCACGACCGGTGCATTGAGGTGATGATCTTCACGTGGAATGTGTACAGCTTTGGCACCGAGGGTTCTGGATACGGCATCGACGACACCCTCGATTCTGAGGTGACGAAGCGCTACTTCCGGGCGAGCGTCCGCGCCCTCCTCACAACCTATCCGCTGCTCGCGGGAATCGGGGTTACCGCCGGCGAGCACATGGACCGGCACGCTGATGGACGGGTGAATCAGCTGTGGTTGCGTGAAACGTATGGTGCAGCGATCGCTGATGTGCAGAGCGCCCAGCCGGACCGGCAGATTCGTCTCATCCACCGAACTCACTGGGCGGAGATGACCGAGATCGTCGACATCTTCGGCGACGTCGATGTCACGCCCGAGTTCAGCTACAAATACTCCTCCGCACATCTGCATGCGTTGTCCCGGCCGCATTACATCGACCAGGACGGCTTTCTTGACGCGCTGCCAGACGGAGCGCACTTTTGGTTGACCGTGCGCGATGATGACTTCTACCTGCTCCGGCCCGGCGATCCTGAGTTCGTGCGGGAGTACCTCGCCCGCATCCCCGACAGGGACCGCATGAATGGCTTTTACCTCGGGCCGGATGGTTACATCCTTGGTCGCGAGTTTCTCACCTACGATCTCGAGGAGACCACCGCGCAGCGACAGCTGGTCTTCGACCGCCAGTGGTACCAGTTCGCAGCGTTCGGACGCCTGGCATACGACCCGACACTCGACGAGCCATATTTCATCGGACGGCTCGCCAGCCGCTACCCCGGTGGAGACGCGGCCACCCTATACCGAGTATGGCGAGAGGCCACGACGATCATCCCGGTGGTGAACCGTTTTCATTTCGGCGGCAACAAGTACGACTTGGACTGGTATCCGGAGGCATGCCTGAGCCACCCGCGCCAACGCACAGGGTTCCACACCGTTCACGACTTCGTCCGATGTCAGCCGATGCCGACGTCGGGAATGGTGAGCATCCCGGATGCCCATGCCGGCATGCGGGACGGGATCCTCCCTGACGAGGTCGCTCGGAGCTTGCGCGAGACTGCCGATCGCGTCGCGTCGTCGATCCCCTCTTTGAGAGCTGAGGCGGGCAGCGAACTCGAATCCGTGCTCGGTGACCTGCTATCGCTAGCGCATTTAGGGCGGTACTACTCCGAAAAGATCCTCGGCGCGGTCGCAGTTCATGCCCTGACCGTTGATCCTCCCGGCGACACGGCGATACGAGCCCTGGCGGTCGGTCACCTGACGCGCGCTGCCAGGCATTGGCATGACTACGCAGACTCCATCCACTCCCGCTACCGCCCCCAGCGGCTGAGCCGTCTCGGGGGAACATTGGTTGACCTGCATGCCCTCCAGGCTGAAGTGGAGTATGACGTCACCCTCGGGAGAAGCGCCGGGTATGACGAACATCGCGCCGTCCGGCCCGCGCTGCCGGATCGTCGCTCTGAGAATCCACGAATTTCATGACGCAAGAACCAAATGAGAGGATGCGGAAGCTTCGCGAGGGCCTGAAAGCCTTCAGCCAGAAGCCTTCACGCGTCCCGGACAGGAGCTGTGAATGATCCACCTCGACGACGGTGTGCCCGCCGTGCGTACCGCCGGCCAACTCCACTACTCGTACTTCCCGGGATCGGAAGGCGGGTCTGAACCGCTCGTGCTACTCAACTCCTTAGGCACGTCCGTGGAGATATGGGCGCCCTTACTCCCTGGCCTCACCGCAGCGACCAGCGTGGTCTGCATCGATTATCCGGGACACGGATGGTCGTCGACCATCAACGCTCCACGCGAGCTGGACGCGTTGGCTTTGCAGATTTCCGGCGTGCTTGACACGTTACAGATCGAACGTGCGCATCTGGCAGGAGTGTCGATTGGTGGCATGCTTGCGCTGCGGCTAGCCGCGCTGAGGGCGACCAGGATCCGTTCCATCGCCGTCATGGGCTCGGCGCCAACAATGGATCGCGCGCTCTGGACCGGCAGGGGAGAGCTCGTCAAAAAATCGGGAACGGCTGCGATTGTCGGGGAGCTCATGCCGCGGTGGTTCACCGCCGCATTCCGCGATGCGAACCCTGCAATTATCGAACGATACGTCGGTCTCCTGTCCCAGACCGACGACGCCGCCTACGCCGCGCTGTGCACCGCTTTGGCCGGCATCGACATCCGCCCAGGACTCATGAAGGTGCGGTGCCCGACCCTCATTGTTGTTGGCACAGAGGACCCGGGGGCGACCATCGACGACGCCGCAGAGATTGCTACCGGTATCCCGCAGGCAGACATCGAGATTGTCGAGGGGGCCGCCCACCAGCTGCAGGCGATGGCTCCCACGCGCATCACCGAACTCGTGCTAGAGCAGTTGCGGCGTGTGGCTGCCTGATCCAACTGCGCTTGTCTGGCCTTGCGCCTGCGCACACGCCGGTATCTGGGCTGCCGTTCCCGGATGCCATGCAGAGTGAAGTGAAGGTCGAGGGTGAACCGCTCCGGACCGCTGCTACAGGTCGAACGTCTGTAAAGGCGTCAAAACGAATTCGAACAGTGAGCCCCGATGATCATCGAACGTATCGAAACATTCCGGAACAGCCAGATCGCCGTGGTGCGCGTTACCGGCGCTGACGGGGATCTCGGCATCGGACAAACCGCTCCGTACGAGGTAGCCTCAACAGTTGCCGTCCTCCACGAGATCGTCGCACCCTTTTTCCTGGGACGGAACGCATGGGACGCAGAGGCGCTGGTGGACGAGTTCCTTCGCAAGACCTACAAGTTCCCGAGCAGCCTCCTGCTCCGGGCGATGGGCGGGATCGAAACCGCGCTGTGGGACATGATGGCACGCCGTGCAGGACAGCCTGTATGGCGACTGCTCGGCGGCGCCGCCCGCACATCCGTGCCGGTCTACGCCTCGAGTATGCGCCGGGACATCTCACCCGAGGCTGAGGCGGAGCGCATCGTCGCCCTAGCCGAGTCCCATGGCTTTCGGGCGGCGAAGGTGCGTGTCGGCGAGCCGATGGGACGCGACGGCGACGCCGAACCAGGACGTACCCGGCGCATCATCCCGCTCATGCGCGAGGCGGTCGGCAATGACTTCCTTCTGAGCGCCGATGCGAACGGCGGATACACCGTTTCGGAGGCCATCCGCGTCGGCCGGATGCTGGAGGAACATGACTACTTCCACTTTGAGGAACCCTGCCCATTCCCCCAAATCGAGCTCACTGCCCGAGTTACCGACGCCCTCGACATCGCGGTCTCCGGCGGCGAGCAAGATACGAGTCTTGCGCAGTTCAACCGCATGATCTCCGGACGCTCTGTCGACATCATCCAACCCGACGTCGGCTATCTGGGAGGCGTGTCTCGAACGCGCAAGGTAGCCGTTCTAGCGGAGGCTGCAGGCATCCCATGCACTCCTCATTGCGCCAATGCGTCGCTCCTCCAAATCTTCACCTTGCACGTGGCCCTCGCGATGCCCGCCTGCATACACCCGCAGGAGTGGAGCATCGAGCACGCACCCTGGGCCACCGACATCTTCGGGCCGGTACCGCAGGTCGTGGACGGGCGGGTCCCAGCGCCCGCCGGTCCCGGGTGGGGGATTGAAATCGAACCGGGGTTCCTCTCCCGGGCGGTCGCCCAGGAATCACGCATCTGAGTCGGGTGATCTCGGATATCGATCACACTCCGGCTATCAGCAAACCCAAGAACGCACGAGCCAGGAGTTAGCGGTTCGCTGCCTGCTGGACCAGGTGGAAGTCATTCAGGACCTTTACGATCTTGACCTTGCGGACGGCTGGCGCGGCAGGCTTGAAGAAAGCATGCTCTCGAAGGCGGGGACAACGAAATGCTCGACCAGAACGCGATGGACGGATTCGAAGGTGACGTCCAACTCAACATGCAGCCCGGTTTCGCACCTATGGATCTCAAGGACTGGTTCGAGCCCTACAACGATTCCTGCGTTCCGGCCTTCGTGCTCTGATAACAGAAAACTTTGGGCCCGTACTTGTCCGTGGTTTGGAAGGCCGATGAAGGACGCTACGTCGTTTGCTCTGTGCGAGGGAATATGTCGGTACTGTCAGGTTGCGATCTAAGAGTTCCTCGAACGGCTGCCAGAAAAGTCAGGATCGGACTCTATTCTGACGCGTTTCCCTACCTGCCTGTGAAGTCAAGTTGGGGTGTAGCCAACCTGAACAAGCTCCTGGCCCATGTGCTAGTCCTTTATGAAGTCGTAGGTCAACGTATGACCAGATGGGGTGTTCTGATGATGGTGGCGGGGTTGCCGGTTTCCTACTACGCGTCCACTGCGAGTTGATCTCGGCACTGCCAGAAGCGACCCATTGCCGGCAAGTTGAGTTCTGTTGGCCATTCAGTCTTCGTCCGCGTTGCGCGTGTGTCGCGGAAGGAATGCTGCGGTCACGAGGGCGACGACTGCGATAACAGTGCCGACAGTGAATGCAGCGCGTGCTCCATCTGCGATGGAGGTAGCGTCGGTGCCGTCGGCGTTTGAGCTGAGAACCGCGATGAGTACTGCCAAACCGGCCGCGCCGCCGAGCTGCTGGATGGTGTTGAGTGCGGCGCTGCCGTGCGGAGCGAGAGCACTTGGAAGCGATCCCAGCGACATGGTGAAGAGAGCGACCCAGGCGAACGCTTGTCCGGCGCAGACGAACATGTAGGTGGCCAGGACTACCCACATCGAGGTGTTCTCGGTAAAGGTCGTCATGAACCACCAGCCGGCACTGACAACGATGGCTCCCGGGATAGCAAGCCCCCGGGCTCCGATGCGATCGTAGTAGCGGCCGACGAGGAGGGACACGATCCCGATCGTCGCGCCGCCGGGCACCATGAGCAGCCCGGTCTCCAACGAACCGAGTCCGAGGGATTCCTGCAGGATGAGAGGGAGCAGGGTGGCGAGACTGAAGGCGCCCATCACCAGGAACGTAAAGACGATAACGGGTCGCGCGAACCCGGCATGCATGAAGATCCGCATGTCCAGAACGGCCGCGTCACGGCGCTGCAGTCCGAGCTGACGCAATACGAATGCTGCGATTCCCGCCACGCCCAGCGGGACGGCGATCCAGAAGGCTGCTGAGAAGTGACCGCCGCTGGATTCGCCGGCACTCGCCAGTCCGTACACCAACGCGCCGAATCCGATCGCGGAGAGCACCAGCGACAGCGTGTCGAATCCGATGCGCCGCGGCGTAGTGAGGTTCGGCATCTTGATTGCCCCGATGAGGAGGCCGAGGACCGACAGCGGCAAGATGATGATGAACAGCCACCGCCAGGTCAGCTGCGACATCACCAGGCCGGAGAAGGCGGGACCGAGGGCGGGTGCGACGGCAGACACCGCAGTAACTAACGCCATCATCTGTCCACGACGAGACGGCGCAACAAGACCCATCGACGTCGTCATCAGCAGCGGGACCAACACCGCCGTACCGAGGGCCTGCACGATTCGGCCGGTGAGCAGTAGCGCGAAGCCAGGCGCCACGGCCGCGATTAGGGTGCCGAGGGTGAACAGACCGACGCTGACAATGAAGATCGTCCGAAGCTGGAACCGCTGCATGATGTACCCGGTGGTCGGGATGATCACCGCGAGGGTGAGGGCGTAGCCGGTGGTGAGCCACTGCCCGGTCGTAGCCGTGATGTTCAGGTCGTCCATAATTTGCGGCAACGCCACCCCGACCACCATCTCGGACAGGAACGCCACGAACGCCGAGAAGACCAGGACGGAGATCGCCAGAACCTCTCCCGAAGACAATCGTTTCGTTGGTGCCGGGCTGGTAACGATCGGGCCGGTAACCGCTCCTTGGGGATCCGCGATGATGCCGGCGGGCCCTGTTGCAGGGGCGGGGCGCGTGTCACTACTCATAAGCTGTTGACTCCAAGGTGCTCGTAAGATTCATCGGTTCGGGTCGGAATCCACAGGATTACCGCTTGGACAAAGCACCGCGCGATCGGAGAGCTTGTCGGTATTTCAGTCTTCACCTTCACACTAATGTGAAGGTCAAATCGGCTAAGCCCTAACGTTCCGATTTGTGTCGGCGTCGGCGCTCGAGTCCGTCGTCTTGGCGGGAAATCTCCGGTGCCTGGCGTGCGGCGGGCGCCACCAGCGGAGACAAGTTCGGTCGGTCAGCCCTCTTGTTTTAGGCAAGCGTCCGGGGTTTGACTGCCACCAGGATCAGGCCGCCGAGCACGGAGGCGAGGCCGCCGAGGACCAGGGCTGTCTGTACGCCGGCACCGTCGACGAGAAGCCCGCCAATGAACGCGCCGAGGGCGACCGCGACCTGGAACACACCTGTCTGCAGTCCGCCGATGCTTTCAAGGCGGCTCGGTTCGGCTCGTGCTAGCCAGGTCGAGATGACCGTCGGCAGGGCACCGAAACCGGCTCCCCACAGCGCGGCTGCAATGAAGAGCAGCACTGTGCTGCTGCCCATGTACACGAAGGCGATCATCGCCAGGCCGAGGACGAGCGGGAAGACCAGAGTCGCAGTGCGCAGGGTGCGGTCGGCGAGAGGTCCGGCGATCAGGTTGCCGCCCACAATTCCGAGGCCGTACACCAGGAGCAGGACAGCGAGCTGCTCGGGATCGAGTCCGCCGACCTCGGTCGCTGCAGGACGGATGTAGGTGAAGCCGGCGAAGTGACCGGCACCCATAAGGGCCATGGTGAACAGGCAGAGCAGCACCATGCGGGAGCGCAGTGTCTGAATGAGAGGCCGGAATCCGCTGGAGGGGCCGGTCACCATCGAAGGCAGGGCGATGAATTGGATGACCATGGCGATGATGCCGACGCCCGCGGCCAGAGCGAACACTGCACGCCAACCCCATATCTCACCAAGCAGCGTGCCGAACGGGACGGCGGCGACGGTAGCCAGGGTCACGCCCACGTTCACGATCGTCAGACCCAGACCGAGTCTTGATGCCGGAACCAGGCGCGCTGTGATGGAAATCGCAAGCGCCCAAAACCCGCCGATCGCGATGCCGAGCAGGACGCGGGCGGCCAGAAGGATCGGGTAGGTCGGCGCGATCGCCACAAGCACATCCGATACGACGGCAAGCGCCGAAAGGATGATCATCAGGTGCCGGCGGTCCATACGCGAGAGCACGACAGGGATAGTGATGCCGGAAACGGCTGCGACGATGGCGGTGATGGCGACGGACTGACCGGCCACACCCTCTGTCACCCCCAGATCCGCGGCAACCCGGGGAAGAAGACTCGCCGGCAGGAATTCGGCCATCACGAGGGCGAATACACCCACGCTCAGCGAGGCCACTCCCGCCCATGATGGTTTCTGCGTCGGGCCTGCACTGTCGGACCGTGATCCGTTATCGCCGGTCTCTTGGGTTGCTGTTGCTTCGTGAGAAGTCATTCGGTATTCATCCTGGCTTACGTGTGAGCGCGCATCAGTAGGTGCGCGTTGGTGCGTGGGGGAGTTGTGGGGACGTAGCGTCAGCTGTAGCAGGCACGGTTGATGGCGACGAGGAACTTGCCATCGGGCCTGCCGCCGGCGGCGATGTACCCGCCGATGGCGTCCATGGCCAGATCCCGGCGCTGGGGCACTCGCTCTTTCTCAGCGGCTGCCAGGAAGGCTGGCATCTCTTCGCGTCTACGATCTGTGCAGTAGACGGGGGCGCCGGGCTGCTGCCGCCAGGACTCGGCGAGGACACCGGCATCGACAGCGTCGAAGCCGGTCTGCTCAACCAGGGACATCGCAATGTTCCGGTGGTCGTCCTGGTCGGATGCCACCGGAATGGCTACCCGGCCTGCAGCCCCGGCCCCGGCGGCCTTCGCGTCGAACGACTGGGATGTGATGGCGTTCCAGGCTTTCGTGACGGGGCGGCCGAACAGCTCGGACAACCAGATGCTCTCGGGCTGCCCCTCAATAAAGGCGGGGACGATGCCGTCGCGGGCCGGATAGTAGTTGGACGTGTCGATGACGACCGCGGCCTGGGGTGCGCGCCGCACGTGGGCGGCGATGTCCTCGTTGCGGTTCATCGGGACCGAGACGATGAGGACATCGACGCCAGTGGCCGCTTCGGACGCCGTGACGGCTCGCGCGCCGGTGCTCAAGGCTGCGGCAGCAATCGTCTCCGGGCCGCGTGAGTTCGCGATCGATACGTCATGTCCGTGACGGCTGAGCCGCCGGGCAATGGTCGAGCCGATCGAGCCCGCGCCGATGATTCCGATCTTCATGTGTCTCCCAAGTGCGATATCTGTCCTTCCATCATCAACCTTGCCATTAGTGTGAAGGTCAAATCGGGGGTGTCACGTACCGGACGAGGAGGAAGGTAAAGCGGCCCACCGATACAACGACCTACACACGCATCAGGCAGGGTCGAGCTCGTGGAGGGCCCGGTATTGGCCTTGGAAGTACACCAGGGGATCAGGGTGTTCTTCAGGGGATGTTCCTAGTTCGATAACGCGTCCGAGCACGATGAGATGGTCGCCGGCGTCGTGCTCAGCCCAGATCGTGCAGTCGAGCCAGGCCAGGCTTTCAACCAGGACCGGGTTGCCCCGTGTTGTGGGGCTCCACCGGATGTCGGCCCATTTGTCCGTGCCTCGTCGAGCGAACTGGTTGGATACTGCTTCCTGGTCGCGCGAGAGGATGTTGACCGTGAAGGTTCCGGCGTCGCGGATCCTCGGGTAGGTGGTGGAGGTTTTCATGACGCTGAAGGACACGACCGGCGGGTCGACGGAGACACTGTAGAACGACTGGCAGGTGAACCCGATCGGCCCCTGGTCATCGTGACCGGTGATGATCGTGATGCCTGACGCGTAACGGCCCACCGTGCCACGGAAGAGACCCTGATCAATAATGTGGCTGGGGTTGTCGGTGGTTGTCGTCATTCGGCGTTATCCGCGAGTCGAGCGTCCAGGCCGTACTGGGCGGGGGCGTCGAGGTGATCACGGAGGGTGGTGCCTTCGTAGTCGTCGTGGAAGAGACCGCGCTCCTGGAGCAGGGGGACGACGGTATCGACAAAGGTGTCAATACCGTCCTCGTAGACGTCGATGGACACCCAGAAGCCGTCACAGGCGCCTGCCTCGAACCATTCCTGCATGTGGTCCGCGGTGACCGACGCCGGGCCTACCGGGGTGGGGTGGTAGTCGATGACCCCGTGGGCGAGGATATCGCGGAGGGTCCATCCTTCGCGGGCGACTTCCAGAGTCCGTGGGGAGCGGGGATCGAAAGGGCTGGGTCGGGCTGCTGCCAGCTGAGCGGGCCTGAGTGGCTCGTCGATCTGGCTCGCATCGAGAGTCAGTCCCAGCATGGAGCCGAGATAGGGAACGAGGGCGGGGGCGGCTTGGTCTCCGAGGGCTACACGGCGGTCCAGTGCCGCCCGCTTGGTGGCGGCGATGGCCGGCATCACTCCGGCGATGAATTTCACCTCGTCAGGGTTGCGTCCGGCCTTACGCGCTGCATCCCGGACGGCTTCGCGCTGGGCGCGCGCGTCCTCAATGGTGAACACGGCGCCGATGACGGCGCTGGCGTACCGACCGGCGATCTCGAGGCCGTTCGCGCCTCCGCCGGCCGAGAAGACCACAGGTTGGCCCTGCTCCGATGGCGGTATGGGCAGCGGACCGCGAGACGCGACATATGTGCCCTGCAGGTTGATGGCCTCGATCTTCTCCGGATCGATGAACCGAGCGTTCGTCGTGTCCCTGATCCAGGCATCCTGCTGCCAGCTACCCCAGAGAGCCTGGGTGATCTGGATGGTCTCGTGCGCCCGCTGGTAACGCTGCGGCCGGGGCGCGATCTCCTGCCCGAAGTTCGCGGCGGACGCAGGGTCGCTGGTCGTCACAGCGTTCCACCCGGCCCGGCCATGACTCATCACATCCAGGGCCTTGAACTGGCGAGCGAGGTTGTAGGGCTCGTTGAAGGTCGTCGAGCCGGTCGCTACCAGACCGATGCGCTCGGTCGCGCGGGCTATGGCCGCCAGGGTCAGCATCGGTTCCAGGGTGAGCATCGGCGCCTCCTGCACGCCATCTGCCTTGTAGGCCAGGAAGTCCGGCAGGAACAGGAACGCGAACTTGCCCCGTTCGGCGGCCTGGGCGTAGCGCACCTGCGCGTCGAAATCGGTGTAATTGGCCGGGTCCACGCCCGCGGCACGCCAGGCCGACCCGTGGGCGCCGTACCCGTTACCGAGCTGCAGGCCGAGGATCATTTTTGGAGAGGAGGAGGAAGTCATCTACCCATCGTGCAACCTTCTCACTAGTGAGAAGGTCAAATCGTGCCCCTGCTGCTACGCCGGCTGGCGTTCGGTGACGATGCTGCTCTTGCTGCCGGCGGCGGCCTCCAGGGCCTGGACGTAGCGGGTGATGGCGTCCCGGTTCTGCGAAAGGACGTCGATCTTGTGCGTCATCCGGTCCCGCTCCTGCCGCAGAATTTCCAGGAGTTCCGGGTCAGCGTCGTCGACGACGACGGTCTGCGGCTGGTTCAGGCACGGCAGGATGTTGCCGATGATCCTGGTCGGGATACCCGAGTCGATGAGCCCGCGGATTTTCGCCACGCGGTCAACAAGGTATTCGTCATACTCCCGGTAACCGTTGTCGAGGCGGCGCGGTGTCACCAGGCCCTGCTCCTCGTAGTAACGGAGCATCCGAGCCGGCACTCCGGACCTTTGTTCCAATTCGCCTATACGCATGCCCGCTCCTTCGATCGTGACCAGATCTGCACCAACCTTCACACTAGTGGAAGGCTAACAGGGTGAGCTACCCGGATCGGAGTCGGAAGCAGTATCTGCGTCCAGCGATGAGCCTTTACAGCTAACCGCGTATTCGACTGATTCCAGCGGTGGTACCGAGTTGTCCGCGGACCCGCTGGTAGGTTTCGCCGAACGTCGCCTGGTGACCGGCGTCGGTAAGTTCGGCCCATCCGTCGAAGGCGGCGCGGACTGCTATCCCAGCGAATTCGGTCACGAGGCGTGCTTCCTCGGGCTCACCTCGCCCTCAAAAGCGTTTCCGTCAACCCGGCGAGGCTCGGACAAGCTGCGCTGGGTGACCCTGTTCCGTCCACAGAGTTGGGGGCAATTCGGGTTATCCACAGCTGGATTGGGAGCCCCTGGATTAGCTCCCAGAGCAGCAGTAGCGGTGGATAACCCATGAGAATCGTCCCTGACTGTGGGCGGCGACGGACCTTAAGCCTCGCAGTGGACCACTTTACGTTCCTATTTCTGGGGCCCGAGCCTATGCCCTTGTGCGAGGTTGGGGTGTGCTTCATCTTGGAGTCGGCCACGGCCGGGAAGGGGAAAGCCCTCGACCGGAGCGGGTCGAGGGCTTTCCCCATGTGCAGTGTTGCGGAGGAGATGGAGGTCTACGGCTTGGAATTCTTCGTCTGGATCCCGCCGCGTGGAGCATCGAAGAGCAGGTGCTCTCCTTCCAGCACTTCGGGGTCTGCCGGTGCGACGGTGGCACGCGGGCCCTTGCTGCCGGTCTCGGGGAGCGTGAAGTAGACGATGAGGGAGAGGGTGACAATGGCGATCATGTAGTACGCAACGAACATGGGCTGTCCGGCGCCGACGAATGCAGCGGCGATAAGTGGTGCGGTGCCACCGAAGACGGCGATGACGATCTGGTGCGCGAAACCGATGCCTGCTACCCGGACTGAGGCCGGGAACAGCTCGGCCTGGATTGTCGGGTAAACGGCCTGCCAAATACCGAGAACTACCCACCCGGATGCCGAAACCAGAACGTATACCCAGAAGCCTGGCTGGTTCAGCAGCAGGAGCAAGGGGTAGAAGAGCACGATCATGCCGATGGCGCCGATGATGGGGAAGATCTTGCGTCGGCCGAGGCGGTCCGAAAGGTATCCACAGACCGGCACGATGACCACGAGCAAGGCCAGCCCGATAACACTCCCGGCCAGGGTGGAGGACAGGTCCCGGCCGGTGGTCAGCTTGGCGTAGGTGGGGAGGAACGTGGCCCAGGTGTAGTAGGCCACGGCCGGGGCAGAGAGTGCCGCTGCCTGGAGCAGGGCCTTCGGGTGTTCGCGGAGCAGGTCCTTCAGGCGCGCCCAGGCGGACTTTTGATCGACGAGGGCAGCTGCCTCAAACTCAGGGGTCTCATCCGAGCGGGCCCGCAGGATGAGACCGGCGACGCCGAGGACGCCGCCCACAACGAAGGGGATGCGCCACCCCCAGGCTGCGAGTTCGGCGGGAGCAAAGGATGATGTCACGATCGCGGCCGAACCGGTCGCGGCGAGGGTCGCGAGGCCGCTTGCCATGTTGGAGAACGAGCCGAACAGGCCTCTCCGGTTCGCGGGAGCGTGTTCGACCATGAACGCGATGGCGCTCTGCTGCTCGGTGCCGGCCGAGATTCCCTGGAGGATGCGTGCAACCAGAAAGAGAACAGGTGCTGCGTAGCCGATCGTCGCGAATGAAGGGGTGAGGCCGATGATCAGAGAGCCGAGCGCCATCCCGGAGATGGACAGCGTCAGGATGAGCCGGCGGCCGTAGCGGTCGGCCAGCGGCGAAATGATGATTCCGCTGAGCGGGCGTACAACGAAACCGACCGCGTAGGTGAGTAGCGCTGCGACAAGGGACGCGAACGGGTTCTCGCTTGGGAATATCTGTCCCGCGAACACCGCTGCCAGGAGCCCGTAGATGTACCAGTCGTACCACTCCACAAAGTGGCCGATCGTGCCTGCCACCATGTTGACGGAGCGCCGGGGCGGCTCCGGCACTTCCGGAAATTCAGAAGGGCCCGAGCTGTCGAGCGCATTTTTTGAGGTCTTCATTGAACTCTCCATTTTTCACGTTTGCTGAGGAGGGGTTAGGGATTGAACCGGAGGCAATCAGTCCTCCGGCTTTTCACCGGAGCCAATAAGATCGATTGCTGAGATCGGTTGCAGAGATCGGTTGCAACAAACACTACGGGCGACAAACAAGGCTTGTCAACGTTTTTTGTGAGCCACGTCGCACCTTCTGGCTTTGCCGTCTCTGGGGGAGGGCACACGCTTTGTCCTCGGGAGGCAGACGCGCGGCCTCGGCCGGATCTAGGAGTGGTGTGGCCCGTTCATGCTGAGAGCTGTAAGAGCGGCCGGCGTGGAACTGGCCGAAATGAGCTGGTCTGCTGGTTCAATCATCACCCCTCCGCCGGAAGGGGTGCCTCGTTGTTGTAGTCCACGAACCGGGCTCCGGACCACGCGCATTCCAAGTTCCCGTAGACGGACCAGTATTCCTCCCAATGGGAAAGTTTCCACTGGTCCCGTTCCAGGCCGCGGCGGGCAATCCGGTCCCGCAGAAGGTCCTGGGGGACCCTCACCCGCACTACCGTGGTCACAGACGGTGGCCAGTTGAACTTTTCTGCCGCACGCGTCAGGAAATCCGGTTCGTCGAAGTAGGCTCCGAAAGGGGCATCGAGCACGACGGACCTGCCCAGGCGCAGGTTGGCCCCGGCCACGTCCATGAGTGTCTCGTACTCGAGGGGGAGCAGGTTGTCGCGATAGTAGTCGTTGGACTCCCGGTCGGTGGGGTCGTGTCCGGTCGCCTTCAGCGCGAACTCGACGAAGCGTCCGCATACCCGGTCCTTGTCCAGGTATGCCGCGTTGTTTTCTTTTGCTGTTTTCTGCGCAACCGTCGTTTTCCCTGAGCCGGCCGGACCAATAACAATAAAGACGCTGGGGACTGTCATCGGCGGGCCTCTGCCACTGCTGACAGGAACTCCTCGGCGGCTTTGGTGACGCGGGTAAAGTCGCCGTCCGGCTGCCATGCTTTGGTCACGTAGCTGCCGACGCCGACACCTGCTACGCCCGCCGCGAACCATTCGCCTACGTTTTCTACGGTTACCCCGCCTGCCGGCATGATCGGCAGATGGGCAAGCGGGGCGAGCACGGACTTGGCATAGGGGATGCCGCCGGCCTCGGTGGGGAAGAGCTTGAGGATGTCAGCGCCCGCCTCGGCGGAGTTAACAAGCTCAGTGGGTGTGTAGGCCCCGCTGATGGTGGGTATCTGGTACCGGTTTGCTGTCCGGATCATTGCCGGGTTCAGCTGGGGACTGACCAGGAACTCAGCCCCGGCGCGGATGCACTCGTAGGCCGAGTGCTCGTCCAGCACCGTTCCGGCTCCGATCGCTACTCCATTCGAGCTATGCCTGGCCGAAAGCCGACGGATCACATCGACGGCTCCAGGGATCGAGAGCGTGATTTCAAGGGCGCGGAAGCCTCCGGCGATGGCAGCTTCGGCAACACGTTCTGCGACCTCAGCGTTCTCGAGGCGGACGATGAGGACGGCGCCTGATGCGTCGATGGTCTGCAGGGTGCGAAGTTTCTTGTACATGGCTGGCCTTTCTCGGGGCCCAGGCGGGACGATGCTCCTTGTTACCTGGGCCACTGTTGAAGTGTCGTTGACAAACTCTCCCACCATCCATACTGTTATTGCAACCGATCTCAGCAATCGATCTCATACTTAGCAAAGGGGCTGGCAGATGAGTGGACCACGCACGATCATTCTTGGTGCTTCCCATTGGCATGTTCCGCTGTACGTCCAAGCGATTGCCGAAGTGCATCAGGTCGTCGGTGTCAGCGACGAGGACGTGTCCCTCGTCCGGGGGCTTGCCGATGGCTGGGGGGCTCCGGTGGAAGCTGACTGGCGGAAGCTGGTTGACCTTCCCGATATTGGGCTGGCCTACGTTTTTGGCCCCCATAGCGGGATGGCCGAGAAGTGTCATGCCCTGATCGAGCGTGGGATTCCGTTTGTGGTGGAAAAGCCGCTGGGAACGTCCCTTGCCGAACTTACTGCGGTGCGCAAAGCCGCCGATGCAGCCGGTGTGGCCGCTACCGTCCCGCTGATCCAGCGGGGCGGTCCCGCCGATCGGTGGCTCGCCAAGGCTGGCAGGCCAACGTATCAGCGAATCTCTTTTATTGCCGGACCGCCCTCTCGCTATCTCGATAACGGCAATGCGTGGATGCTGGACCCGGCCAAGGCGGGCGGAGGGTGCCTGGCGAACCTGGGTCCACACTTCGTGGACCTGTTCCTGCAGGGCTGTGACGAGACCTCGGTTCGTGTGCAGTCCCGGCTTTCGTCAACGTTGCACGGGGGAGATGTGGAGGACCACGCCTGTCTCATCCTCACTACGCCGGAGGGACGGGAAGCCATCGTGGAGGTTGGCTACGCATTCCCGGGTTCGCCGTTGAAGCGTTACTGCAGCTACACGTCTGTTGGTGAGGCAGGATACGCCTCGGTTAACTCGGATGGTTCTGCTACTTTCACCGCAGCCGATGGGACCACGGAGAGCGCCAGGATCGACGTGGACAGCGACCCTCTCTACGATCCGTTCGTGCGGCGCGTCGCCCAGACGCTGGAAGATGGATTCCAGGGCTTGCCTACACTGGCCCAGCTCGAAGACGTCATGCGCCCCATTTGGCAGGCCTATGACGACCAGCACGGAGGAAGAGAACATGCCTGATCTGAGTATCGACGTCGTTGCAAAGGCCGCCGGTGTCCACCGGTCCACGGTCTCCCGGGCATTCTCCCGCCCGGAAGCGGTGAAAAGTGAAACCCGCGAGCACATCCTCCGGGTCGCCGAGGGGCTGGGCTACACGATGAGTCCACTCGCCCAGGCGCTTCGCAGAAAGACCAGCACCTTCATCCCGCTGATCGTCCCTGACATCACCAACCCCTTCTTTGCAGAACTTGCCAAGACGATGACGCAGGCGGCGGACGAGCGCGGCTACCAGCTGCTGCTGTGCGTCACCAATGGTGACCCTGCCAAGACCGACGGGTACTTCACCGCCATGCAGGCCATGTATGCCCCCTTTGGGATCGTCGCGCCTTCCACGAAGGTCGATACCGAGGCGCTGAAACGCTTCGCTTTTGGCCACAAGGTGGTGGTGATCGACCGGGTGGAAGGCGACGATGCGGTCCCAACTGTCACCGTCGACAGCCGCCGCGGAATCATGCTGGCGCTGGACCACCTGCATTCTCTGGGGCACACGTCGATCGGCTACGTTTCCGGCATCGCCGGAACGCACACCGCCCAGGACCGGATGGACGCGTATCTGGAGCTGTCCGCTGAGAGCGGCAGCGCACCTGTGGTGCTGGACAGCGGGTCAGATCTGGATGCCGGCACGCGAGGGGCCGAACATTTCCTCGAGATGGAGAATCCGCCGACCGCCATCATCGCGGCAAATGACATGGTGGCATTTGCCGTCATCTCGGCCCTCGGCCGAAGCGGCGTGCGCGTACCGGAGGACGTGTCGGTCATCGGTTTCGACGGTCTGGCTTTGGGGGCCCGGTTCAATCCTCCCCTCACGACCATCCGGCAACCCATCGCCGACATGGGACACATCGCCATCGAACTGGCCGAGAAGCAGAACATCGACGGCTCCGTGGACCACATCGTCCTCGAACCTGAACTTCTGGTCCGCAGCTCCACCTCAGGACCACGCACATGACCGCGCAGATTAACGGCGCCCCGGCAGAAACACTGCGGCGGCTGCCGGGGCTCCAGCACACCGACCACGTCGGCCTGACCGTCCCCAACCTCGAGGAAGGCATCCGGTTCTTCGTCGACGTGCTCGGGGCCGAGGAACTGTACCGCTCAGAGCGGGGTCCCGACGAAGAATTCATGCCCACAAACTTCGACGTCCCGGCAGATGCGAAACTCACGCTCGCCATGCTGCGCCTGCCCCCGAACCTCAATATTGAACTCTTCGAGTGGAGCAGCGCTGAGCGGCGCGAAACCCCGCCACGGCATTGCGATGCCGGCGGACACCACCTGTGCTTCGTCGTGGACGACGTCGATGAAGCGATCGCCGTGCTCCTTGAAACGCCTGGGGTACGGGTGCTCGGTGAGCGCAAAGAAGTCTCAGGCGACAGTCCGCGCGTGGCGGGCAACCGCTGGACATACTTCACAACCCCCTGGGGGCTGCTGATGGAAATCGTCGACAGGTCCCGCGTCGCATCTCCACCCAGGCTCGTCGGTCCAGCGGACTGGACAGCCACACACGACACTTTCAGTAAGGACAATCAACCATGAGGCTTGCAGGTCACACACTCGGAACCCCGGACCACACGGTTCCCCAGGCACTAGCGCTCTTCAAAGCCGCCGGCCTCGACGCCGCGGAAGTTATCTACCAGGACGACTACCTCTCAGGGCTGCCTCTGGGAGACCGGCACGCCGCGATGGAGGCGTTGAAGGCTTCCGACAGCGAAGGCATCCCGATCGTAGGCCTTACGCCCTACACCACAGCCATCAACGCACTCGATGACGCAGAGTGGCGCGGCGCGGTCGATGAATTCCGCGGCGCCATTGAAACCGCGCACATGGTCGGGGCCGACCGGGTCCGCGTCTACGCCGGATCCTGGCATGCCGGAGACTCCGACCACGCACGCCGATGGGCAAAACTCGTGGATGCGCTGCAAACCCTTGCACCCGAAGCTGAACAAGCAGGCGTACGGCTGTGCGTTGAGAACCACTTCGGCACAATGACCCAGTCCGCAGCCGAAACCGCAGCCCTGGTCCGCGAAATCGCCCACCCGGCCATCCGCGTTCTCTACGATCAGGCGAACCTGACATTCACCCACGACGAAAAGTTCGAACAGGCCCTCGCCGTCCAAGGTGACCTGATCGGCCACGTGCACGTGAAAGACCTTGTCTTCACCGATCCCAACGCCGCCTTCCGCGCAACGGAAACAGCGCGCGTCAACGCTTCCGAGCGGGCCGTACGGTCCCGCGTTGTAGGAAGCGGCGTCGTTCCCTGGCCCCAAATTCTCTCCGGGCTGGTGCAGCACGGCTACGACGACGTGCTCAGCATCGAACTTGAATACCGCTGGCACCGGCAAGACCTTCCCAATCCCGAGGACGGGTTCAGGGAATCAGTCGATGTCCTGCGCGCCATGCTCTCTGATCCCGCTCACGTAAGGAACGCCCGATGAACACCAACCGCCTCCGCGTCGGCGTCATCGGCGCCGGAAACATCGCCACCATTGCCCAATTGCCCACACTCGTCCAACGCGATGACGTTGAGCTGGCCGCCCTGGTGTCCCGCCGTGAGGACCCGGGCAACCTGGTGAGGCGCTGGGGCTTCGGCACCGCATACAAGTCCGTCGAGGAGATGCTGGACTCACAGGATCTGGATGCCGTCTTCGTCCTCACACCCCGGTCCGAACACGCCCACGCGGTCCAACTGTGCCTGAACCGCGACGTCGACGTCTTCTGCGAAAAGCCCCTGGCCCCGGCCACTGAGGAGGCAGAACGCCTCGCGGACTTGGCCGATGAGCGCGGCCGCATCCTGATGGTCGACTTCAACCGCCGCTATGCCCCCGTCTACACCGCCGGCCGTGAGCTGTTTGGCGCGAAAGGCGCTACCTTCTGCGTCGCGCAAAAGAACCGCCCGGGATCGGAATACCGCGCAACGTTCGAGAACGCCATTCACATGGTCGACCTGCTCCGCTGGTACTGCGGCGGCGAGCCCGTGGACGTGGCCGCACACGCAGCCGGTGATGACCCCTGGGAGGAAGACGGCGTAGCAGCCATGATCCGCTTCAGCACAGGCAACACCGGAGTGCTCATGGCAGCCCGGACAGCAGGTGCCTGGAGTGAAAAGCTCGACGCCTACGGCGCCGGCAAGACCGTGGAAGTCAGGGCACCGGAAACGGTCTCGACCACTGTCCAGGGAGTCACCACCTCACGGGAGCTCAGCGCCGAGGCCTACGGCTGGGCCACAGCGACCGATACGCTCGGCTTCTCAGCAGCAGTCCACCATTTCCTGGACCGGGTCGCCGACAGGGCCCAGCCACTGACCTCCGGCCGCGACGCCGTCCATACACAGCGGCTGCTCGACCGGATCCTCGCCGCCTCCGGACTGCCCACAGAAGAACAAGAAGGCCGGCAATGGGCAAGCCACGCCACCAGCGCGAACAACAGCTAGTCAGCACCGGCACGTGCGCCACCCTGAGCCAGGGGATTGCAGACAACAGGCTTCAACAGTGCGGCAGAAGGTCGGGCACGGAGCGACGCCCACTGAAGCAGCCGCGCCCGGAGCCATGGCACACCCTTTGGGAAACACCTCAAGTAAGGACCTAGAAAGATGAAACGAGCAGACCAAGTCGTTCTGGTGACCGGATCAAGCGGCGGAATCGGCGATGCAGTCGTCAGCGCACTCACAGCCGAAGGGGCCCTCGTCATAGGTACCGACCATGGCCCAAAGGAGGGCCAGGAACTGGCCGGCTTCTTGTCATCGAAGTCGTCCAGGTCCGCGTGGCTCCCGATATCTTGCAGGACAGGCTGCGCAAGCGAGGCCTCGAGCGCGACCCTGCCAAGCTCGCACAGTGGGACGAGTACTGGGCTGAGCACGGCGACCAACTCTGCTCCTGGACAGATGTTCCAGTGACGGAGCTGGGTGCACCGCGCAAACGGGCGAACCCGATGATCAGCGGAACGACGACGCTCATCGCGCACCTGGGATATCCCACGCACACGTTCAAGTCGTCTCTGATCTGCAACCCATGGTTTGAAACGCACGCGATCGATGCAGTCGTCGTCCCCATGGGGATCAAACCGGAGGACTACCCCGACTTCTTCCGCTCCGTCTTCACGCTAACCAACATCCGAGGTGCGCTTGTCACCATGCCGCACAAGGTGGTCACCATGAACCTCGTCGACGAGGTCAGCCCAACTGCCCAGATCGCCGGTGCCACCAATGCCGTCCTCAGGCGAGATGACGGATCACTGTTGGCCGAGCAGTTCGACGGAGCAGGCTTCGTCCGCGGCGCCCTGCGCAAAGGATTCGACCCTCACGGCAAGCGGGCCCTGGTCGTCGGCAACGGCGGCGTGGGCTCGCCGATCGCCGCCTCACTGGCCGGCCTCGGACTTGCCGGCATCGGCTTGTTCGACCCCGATACAGGTGCCTCCGACGCGCTCGCCCAGCGCATCAGCGCGCACTACCCTGACGTGCAGATCGCCATGGGGTCCAAAGATCCCGAGGGCTACGACCTGATCGTCAACGCCACCCCGCTCGGCATGAGGGACGGTGACCCCATGCCTGTCGACATCGACCGGATCACGCCCGGCTCCTATGTCGGGGACGTCGTGCTGAAGGCCGGAATGACCCCATTCCTGCAGGCCGCCAAGCAGAAGGGATGCACAGTTCAGGTGGGCAGCGACATGCTGTTCGAGATGATCCCCGCTTACCTCGAGTTCTTCGGATTCGGCACTGCGACAGCCGAAGAACTGCGCATAACAGCGCAACTGCCCTTATGAAGAAAGGCCTCCGTGACGATGAGGTGGTTGTGAGTCGACCCAAGGCATCCCTCAACCGACAAAGATCCTTTGCGGCATGACCGCTCGAAGCCGGCCTCGGGTGGCCACCCCGATAGTGGTGGCTTACTCGGTTCCGGCGATCGTCCTAATTTGCATTTCTCGGAGAGGGCACGCGCCGCTCTCACGCGCTGGTATCAGAATAGAGCGAAATTCCGCTTCCCTGACAGTGGCTCCATGATGTTCTCAGAATCCACCCTGACAGTCGCCGGAAGTTCGAAAACACGGAAAGCCCATGGAGTTGCGCATCTTATGAAGTCCATTTCGGGCAATGGGCGGCCCATGTCACCTGATGTAACTGGTCGGACGTCGGAGAACAACCCAGAGCTCCACCCCACAGGCCGAGTCCTCCCACGTCAGGCCGCTCCGACGTCAGGTTTGGGTGTAGCTCAGGCTGACGGGAAGGTCAGAGAACACGCTGGCAGCAGCCGGGGTGCTGGAGGCGTTGGGGTGGAGTTCCTTGGCGTCCTTCGGCGACTGGGTCTGCTGAAATGATTCGGCTAGCTGGTCGTTGCTTGTAAGGCAGCACCCACAACGCCCGCAGAGTTTTCCAAGCTGGCCGGGATAACCGGGGCACGTAGTGACAGGTGTGGCAGATATTCGTTGCTGCATGCCGAAATTCCCCCACCGAGGATGATCAGGTCAGGTGAGAAGAGGAACTCCACATGTGACAGGTACTGTTGCAGGCGATCGGCGTACTCCATCCAGCTAAGGCCTTCATTTTCGCGGGCGATGGCCGATGCCCGGGATTCTGCTTTGCAGCCGTCGATCTCCAAATGGCCCAGCTCGAAATTGGGTACAAGCTTTCCATCAACTATGAGTGCTGATCCGATGCCCGTTCCCAATGTTAGAACCAGGACAACGCCGTGTTTGTCCTTCCCCACGCCGTAATGGGTTTCCGCCATACCAGCTGCGTCCGCGTCATTCACCACGCAAACAGGTCGACCAAGACGTTCCCGCAAGTAAGCCTGAACATCCAGTCCGATCCAGCTGTCGTCCATGTTTGCTGCCGACAAGGCCACTCCGTGTTGAACTACCGAGGGGATAGCGACCCCGACAGCAGAGTCGGTATGCCCAAGGCTTTCGGATCCCAGCTCATCGATGAGCCGGGACAGGGTGTCTGCGACTGCATCGACCGTGCCGGAGGCAGGTGTCCGGAGTTGACGGACGCCGCCGACCGGGGTGCCGCTACTCATGCTGATGATTGCACCCTTGATCCACGTCCCGCCGACATCGATTCCTATCCGAAAACCTAGTCCGGACGGCACGTCGGTGATAGCGGTTGAGGATCGTGTCATCACGTTTCCTTTGCATAGTTATGGAGGCATGGCCGAGGCGTTGTTCAGGTATTTCTTCGTGCTGCTCGGTTCGGCGGCATAGCAAGGAGGTGCCTCCCGGCGCCTGGGCGCCGGGAGGCTGGTTTCAGTGCCCGGTACGGCTACGCCTGGAGCCAGACAGTGGTCGCTGCGGGCAGAGAATTTGCCTTGAGTGGCGAACTGGAGACCAGAACCTCACCGGCGGGCAGCTCGACGGTTTCTGCGCCGAAGTTCGTCACCGAGGTCCAGCCGTTGGGGCGCCGGAAGGCCACCACGTCGGTCCGGCCGGTCTCCAGCCATTCCAGCGCTTCGGCGGTCTGCAGCTGTGACCGCAGGGCCAGCGCCCGGCGGTACAGGGACAGGGTCGAGTCCTCCTGCCCTTCCTGGGCCTCCACTGAGTAGCCGGCAAACCATTCCGGCTGCGGCAGGTGGGCGCCGCCCGACCCGAAACCGAACGAGTCGCCCGAGGCTGTCCAAGGCAACGGGACACGGCAGCCGTCGCGGCCAATTTCCACGCCTTTGTTGCGGAAAAAGGCCGGATCCTGGCGCTCTGCGTCGGGAATTTCGCTGCCGACTTCCTGCAGGCCCAGTTCCTCACCCTGGTACAGGTACGCGGAGCCTGGAAGGGCGAACATCAACAGCGAGGCGGCGCGGGCGCGGCGCAGGCCCAGTTCGACGTCGACATCCTCCTGCTTGCCGCCTGCGAGCAGCCACTGCTTGCCGGCCTCGCCGGACATGATCTCCCCCTCTGCCGAAGGCCCGGACACGGGAAGGCCGTAGCGGGTGGCGTGCCGGACGACGTCATGGTTGGAGAACACCCACGTGGAGGAAGCGCCGGAGGCCTCAGCCTCGGCGAGGTTCTTGGTGATGATTTTCCGGAACTGGGCGCCGTCAAAGTCTGCCTGCAGCAGGTCGAAATTGAAGGCCTGGCCCAGCCCCTCCGGGCTGGCGTAGCGGGCGCGGCGGTCCGCGTGCACCCAGGCTTCGGCAACGGCAGTGCGCGGCGGGTTGTATTCGTTGAAGAGCTTGCGCCACTCCGCGTAGATCTCGTGGACTTCATCGCGGTCCCAGTACGGATGCGAGCCGGCAAGGTAAAGCGCCTCGCCCTGGGCTTCGAGGTCTGCCTTGGTGGGCAGGGACTCCTCGAGATTCTTAGTCAAGGCATGGGCGACGTCGATGCGGAAACCGTCCACGCCCCGGTCGGACCAGAAGCGCAAGGTCGTCAGGAAGTCTTCACGGACCTCGGGGTGGTCCCAGTTAAAGTCCGGCTGTTCCTTCGCGAAGATGTGCATGTACCACTGCCCTGGGCTTCCGTCCGGTTCTGTGATGCGCTCCCACGCCGGGCCCCCGAACACGGAGTCCCAGTCCGACGGCGGCAGTTCACCGTTTTCGCCGAGTCCGTCGCGGAAGATGTAGCGGTCGCGGGCAGGGGACCCCTTAGGCGATGCGAGGGCTTCCTGGAACCACTCATGGCGGTTCGAGGAGTGGTTGGGCACGATGTCCACAATCAGCTTGATGCCGGCGTCCTGAAGGGCCGAAGCCATGGCGCCGAAGTCCTCCAGCGTACCGAGCCGCGGATCAACGTTACGGTAGTCGTCCACGTCATAGCCGCCGTCGGCGAGCGCTGAGGGGTAGAACGGGCTCAGCCAGACCGCGTCGATTCCCAGGGACTTCAGATACGGGACCTTGGCGGTGATGCCGTTGATGTCACCGATGCCGTCACCGTTGGAATCAGAGAAACTGCGGGGGTAGATCTGGTAGACCGAGGCCTGGCGCCACCAGTTGGGGTCGGCCATGCGCTCGGATTTTGAGGTGTTTGCCGGAGTGGCGATGGTGGACAACGGTATGATCCTTTTTCTTATTGTTGTGCGTTGTTGCTGGTGATTTGGTTATTTCACGGCCCTGCGTATTACTCCGGAAAGGTGGCACACCGTGGGGCCGCTTCCAACCCATCCCATGCCGTCTTCGGCCGGCGGCTGGATGTGGCCCCACGGTGCGTTTTGAAGGAGCGGGCCTAGCTCACCGTGACTACCGGTGGCTAGGGCCGTCGGCTACTGGTTCCGGATACCGCACTGAGCAGGTGCGTGGCATTGTCGTATCGGAATGTAACGGAACCGCCTGGGTGGTCCAGCACGATGGTTGAGCCATTGCGTACCCCGTCTGCTCCGTAATTTTCATCCCAGTTGCCGTTGAGCGCGGCCTTATAGTCGTACCGCCCGGCTGGCAGGTCCACGGTGAGGCGCGTCTCCCGGGCATCTTTGGGACCGACCGGATGGAAGGGCCGGAACAGTGTCTGCAGTCAGTCAAGCGGTTTGGCGTCGGGAATCGAGTTGATACGTGTAGCCAAAAGGGACTGCATTGCTGAGGCCGACGACGAAGTGTCCGTCTCCGAGCCGGGTCACCAAGATGCCGTGCGTCCGTTGCCGCCTGGCGCTCTCGATCATCCGGTCCACCGCCGCAGTGATGCAGCGGTCCATGGAAGCCCCGTCGCGGACCTTGATATCGATGGGTTCCACATCTTGCATGTTCATGACTTGCTCACCTCGCTGGGTCGGATAAGTAGGGCGGTATAGCCCTGCCCGGCACCGGTCTCAACTCGCCCGCGAGAGCAATGGCCACTCGTACTGCATCGAGTGCGAAGGCTAGGCGCCTTCGTCAGGGCGTTGCATCCGACAGCATGCCGTCAGCATGGCGCATCCTCCACTAGCGGGCTTGTGTAGTTCCCGGAAGGCTTGGGGGAGCCATCACTTTGGGACGTGGTTTCGGTTTCAGGCTGCCTGTGTAGCCATTGCTGTCAGGGGCGTCGCGTCGTCCGGGGCAAGGATACTGAGCCTGTAGTCGGACTGGAACGGATCGATGCGGGCCGGTAGGTGGTGGGACTTGGAGCAGGCCTGGAGTTCTTCCAGCGCGTCGGGCTCGATGCGGGCCCGGGTCATATCAAGCTCCAGGGTCATGCCCGCGGTGAGCGAGTTGGCGCGCTTCATGACGTCGTACAGGCCGTGGACGCTTTTGGACGTCACATGGCCCTGCGCGGCAACCTGGGCCGTTGCGCAGTCGAGGTCCACCCGGACCAGCAGCCGAAGCTTGTCTGTCGTCACGAAAATTTCTCCGCTCTATGTCGGGGGCCACAACGCTGTGGCGCCCCGGACAACCACAGACCAAATGTGATCCAAGCAACACATCGGCTGGCTTTGGATTTTCGCCGCTGTCGAGGCTGGAAAAGGGTCTGGCTGGAGAGCTGAAAGCCCCAGCGATGACCCCTTCTCGGCCGCTACTGGTAAGCGTGCATATTCGATTCCGAACTATTCGTGCCTGCGGACAACGGCCGCAGGCAGCGATGATTCCGAGAGGTGGTGGCTGGATAGGAACCAGTCCGACAGCCACCTGTCCCGCCGGTTGAGGCGGTGGTACGTTCGGGAGACTTAGGCATCTTGTGTCACGCACTCGAGGTAGTCATGGCCAACCTCATCGGATATGCCGTGTTTTATCCAGAGGCCAGGATGCGGACCGGCAGATGGGTGCTCTACTACCGACTAGGCGTGACCGGGTCCTCGCTCGGCTTGGAGGAGACGCTCGACAGCGGGCGCTGGCCAAGGTGCTCGGAGTAGAACGCTTCTCGCGCCCGCTGTTTCTCGACGGTGAAGCTTTGCCGCAACTCCGGAGACACCTGTTCAAGCAGAGCGTCCAGCGGAACAGACTTGCCGTACTCCGTCCAGGTCTCGAAGTGCACCCAATCCCCGCTGTTGCCCTGGGCGAGTTCGCCGTCGTGCGGCTCGATGTCGAAGAACACCCGCACGTGCTCGGGACGGGCATCGGGTGGACCTTCGCCGCGGCTGCCAAGATCGAGGGAGATCCCGCTCGGGTGGGAGACTCGGATGACTATGCAGACGAAGATTGTCTCAGTCGGGTGGCGCAGCGCCTTCTCCATCCCCGACGGGAGTTCCTCCGCCAGCCGGTCGCGGATGACGGCTTCCAACTTGGCCAGGCGCTGATCGAGGATGCCGCGATGTGCCCACGCAGTGATGAGCCCCATCAGTGCGCCAATGATCAGGCCCTGTACGAGGTTTCGCGCCATGCGCCTGAGTAGTCCGCTTGCGACGGCTTCGCGGAACACGCTACTGAGAGTGGCTGGTAGCAGGCTTCTCGATTCAGCGCTGACAACCGCCCCCGAAACCCCACTCGTTACTGCAGCGGGCGGAAGCTGGTGACTGGGAGGCGTCACAACCCCGCCGATGCGGAATACGCTGACGACTGTTGACTTGGTTCCCCCGGCGATCACCGTCTGCGGTCCACCTCCCGGGTAGGACTTCGGCAGTCCCGGGGCAGCGCTGCTTTCGGGCTGGGCACGTACGGCGCCTGAGATGGTTGACGTGCCGGCCGGCACTTCGAAGACATAGACGTTGACGACCGGGTTTCCGGGTACGGGTGCGCCTCTGTGCGTCTTGGCGGGCCAGGCGCGAGGAAGCGCCCCGACATCGCGAATTGCCCATTCTCCCTTGGCAGCAACTGACTTCGCGTAGGCCTCCGCTTCTGCTCGCGACTCAAAGAGATGATCGAACCACAGGCCATCGGGCCGTTGGGGTCCCGCTACTCGCACGCCGTAGGTCACTTTCTTGGTGACGGAGAAGAACCCGCGTTCCAGATCACCACGATCTGCCGGGATGTTCGCTGCAGGTCCACTTGGCTGACGCTGAAGACGTGCCGAACCGATCAGCCCGCTGACAGCTCGGTTACCTGCAGCACGCTGCAACGCCAGCACAATCCCAGTGGCGACTTCTCGTCCGGGCGCGCTCTCGGCCCTGCCACACCGCGACGTGCGAACGGTCTCCGAACCGGCATCGGCCTTCTGATGGATGTTTCCCATGGCTAGCTCCCGCATTAGGCGTCTTAAGCTTGACACAAGGGACGGGCGAGTCCAACTGAGTATTGCTCGTTCGATTGCGCTCCACGTGAAGTTGCTCTAGCTGCTCCTCCGCGATCGCCGTCGCGAGCTCTGCGAGTCCCCGGGCCACCGTGGCGGAGGAGCGCACGCCGCACAGAACTAAGCGGCCGGAACGGAAAGAGATAAACTGGACACGAACGAGGTTCGTCCTATCAAAATGACTGCTGGTAATGGTGATTATTCGTTTTCGAACCAATCTCATCTCAGTCCTCAGCTCTCTCCAGAGAAGCAAGAGCTTCCAGGACGGCGTCAGGGGATACGTAGAACCCGGTGGCACGGGCGCCAGACCAATTCAGTCGAACCAAAGTGCCATCGCCCTTGAGGCCAGGTAGCCAGCTCGACCTCCATTGCTGTAGCGGCAGCGAAACTACGTCGAAGTCGCGGTAGTCATGAACCGAAGCCAAAGCTAGTCGCTCCATGGCGGGCCACCAGATTTTTCTCCAATGTCTAGACTGTCGAATCCAGCCCTGCTAGCCTGCCGCAATGGTCTCGGGTGTACAGGAAACCGGAGGCGCTTCTGCGCCCTGAGCACAAGGAGAAGACCGATGTCGATGCGTCGCTTACTGCTGCCCACAATGCTCGCGCTGATTGCGACCGCGACCGTCAGCGGACCGGCCAATGCCGCTGCGCCCGATCAGGTTCTGGGGAAGGGCACCCACCGCGTCCAAAATGGGGATCAATTCACAGACGTTACTGTCGACGTGAACGCGACAGACCCTACACCCGGAGCCGGAACTGATGCGAGGGGGAAGCTGACGTTTACTGTCGAACAAAGCGTCGGTCCCGATGCGACATATAAGGCCGATCCGTTCTGCGTCAATGCGGAAGGTGACCTTGGCACCGTGGTCGGCATGGTGACTGAAGGTACACCCGCTTCCATTGGTCAGGTTCTCGTCGTGCGGATTATCGACAATGGAAAGGGCAAGGACGCTCCGCCGGACGCGTTCAGCTTCGTATTCTCTAACCTGACTCCGGAGGCGGCGGTCGCTGCAGGTTTCTGCCAACCGGTTCCCGGCGTAGGGCCGGTCACCGGCGATTTCGAGGTGCGGGACAGGACTTGAAGTCTGCGCGTCGCTGGGGCCCTGCGATGTGCCCCCGCCTCCCACGCTTTGGGTTAACGCGAAATTCCGCCCCCACCCTCGAGAAGAGAACGGGGGCGGAATAGTCGCATTTAGGGCACTTCACGTCGAAACTAGATCTGTGTGCGGGTGCTGGACCGCCGCCCCAGGTACGCCTTGAGAACGTCGCGCCACACGTCATGCCCCGGATGCAGTTTACTCGTGGCTGAGATCAGGCAACCTCCTAGAGCGCCTGCATGCCGCCCTGCCTTGCATTGGATGCAAGAATCATGCAATTAATGCAGAATGTGCGCAAAGCCGCGGATCAAAGGGCCATTCCAGCTCGATGCACTCCAGCTTTTGAGGGCCGCATGGTGGATTTTAAGACTTTTGAGGGCCGCATGGTGGATTTTAAGAGTAGCCCAGGCCGACCATTCGCTCGGCGATTACGCAGGTCACGGGGTTTTCCTGCTTCAAGTGACGCGATACAGGGTGACAATGGGCGCAGGAGGAGTGATCGTGCATCGGATGTAATAATCACTGTTCAGCTTTACATAAGATCCCTTATCGGTGCTTCGGTCCAGGCCCTTACGGGGCGAGAGAACCATACATCTGACGCTGCTCGCGCCGACGAGCGGGGGTACGCAACAGCGGCTTAGCGACGTGTCAGGCGGGGGCTGAGTGATCGGGCTTGTAGTATCGGCCCATGACGGAGCCGCAGATATATGTCAGTTTTCCCGGGACGGCACGTGAGGCTCTCACCTTCTATGCCGAAGTCTTTGGCGGCGAGCTGTCCCTGCATTCGTACGAGGACTTTGGCCGCAACGACGGCCCTGCCGACGCCATTGCGCACGGGGTTCTCCATGGAGTTGTGGCCCTGTCCGGCTCAGATGCGGCAGAGGGTGAAAGAAGCCTCCGATTTGAAGGCATCATGCTCTCGTTGCTGGGTACAGCGGACCCCGCAGTACTTCACGAGTGGTTCGACAAACTCTCCGACGGCGGCACAATAGTGGACCCGCTGGCCCCCAAACCATGGGGCGCAAGCGACGGGCAAGTCATAGACCGCCACGGCCTCCACTGGCTAATAGGCTACGAACCCCAGCCATAGCCCCGGCTCCCACCTCAATCCGATGGGTACTCCCAGACCCAGCCTCCGCCGCCGTACGGATCGAAGGCGACTTCACCGGTCGGTGTGGTCACATCAAGGATGACCTGGCCGTTCCACTCTTCATCTTTGCCGAAGTAATCGGGCAAAGGCGCTGAGTCGGCAAGGCAGTCGTTCTGGACGGAGGACTCCACGGTGTCCATCGGGGTGCCGTCGGAGGCATAGCCCTTCCAGTAGTACGGGCGGAAACTGATCTTCCCTAGCTGGCCCTTCGCTTGCGGCGGTCCTGAAAACGTTGGGGAAGTAGCGATTTCAAGTGAAACCGCGATGAAAGTGCCGTTTGGCGGAGTTGCATGGGGTGCATCACATTCGACTGGTTCGATGGACGTCACCTCGAAGGTCAGGGTAGAAGGGGCGTCATATCCGTTGGTATACAGTGTGACCGCTTCGCCGATCTTCGTGACCAGCTGTCCGCGGCCGTTCTCGGTGCTGGCAGGGGCCGGGGCAGCTGCTGCGCGAGGCGCCGATGCGGGTGCAACGGAGACTGTGGGCGTTGCTTGGGGCTGCGGGCCGGAGCACCCGGTGAGCAGTAAAGTCATGAGGAAAGTTCCGGCGACAATCCGAGAAATACTCATTTTTCCCACCAGATCTAAAAGGTAGATGAGGTGTCGTAATAATAGCCGCGAAAAGGGCGGCGGGGCCATGGGCTCGCAAGCCGGACGACCCTCCTAGGTAACCCACCACCCGCCGTCGTAGTACACGGACACACAGCGCAATGTGTCAGGCCCCGGCCGTAATCTGTTGAGATGCCTCGTTTTGCGCTTGATATTGAGTCCGTCCCCCGCCCGTTCCGTTCACAGGAGCTGCTGGATGCGGTGAACCACCGGGTCGTCATTGCCGATGGGGCGATGGGCACCATGCTGCAGGGGCGGGAGCTGTCGCTCGAGGCCGACTTCCTGGGGCTGGAAGGCTGCAACGAGATCCTCAACGCCACGCGGCCGGATGTCCTCGCGGACATTCATGACGCGTACTTCGCCGTGGGCATCGATGCGGTCGAAACCAACACCTTCGGGGCGAACTGGTCCAACCTCTCCGACTACGGCATCGACGACCGCATCGAAGAGCTCGCCCGGAAGGGTGCGGAGATCGCCAGGGGCCGCGCCGAAGCGGCAGAAAAAACAGACGGGCGGATGCGGTGGGTCCTGGGCTCGATGGGGCCGGGCACCAAGCTCCCCAGCCTCGGCCACACCACCTACGACTACCTCAAGCAGACCTTCGCCCTGCAGGCCGAGGGCCTCATCGACGGGGGAGCGGACGCCTTCCTCATCGAAACCAGCCAGGACCTCCTGCAGACCAAAGCGGCGGTCAACGGCTGCAAGCAGGCCATCGTGGCCCGCGGAGTCCGGCTCCCGATCTTCGTCGAGGTGACCGTCGAAACCACCGGAACCATGCTGATGGGCTCCGAGATCGGCGCGGCGCTCACCGCCCTCGAGCCGCTCGGCGTCGACGCCATCGGCCTGAACTGTGCCACCGGGCCGGATGAGATGAGCGAGCACCTGCGCCACCTCTCCAAGCAGTCCACCGTGGCCATCGCCTGCATGCCCAACGCCGGCCTGCCCGTCCTTGGTCCCAACGGCGCACACTACCCGCTCTCACCCACCGAACTCGCCACCGCGCACGAGCAGTTCGTGCGCGAATTCGGCCTGGGTCTCGTCGGCGGATGTTGCGGTACGACGCCGGAACACATGGCCGCCGTCGTCGAGCGTCTTGCGCCCTTCCGCGCCAGCGTCGCCGTCACCAGCGGTGGGAGGGGCGCCGACGGCGAACGCCTTCCCACCGAGCGTGAACCCGGCATCGCTTCCCTCTACCATCACGTCAATTTCGACCAGGAATCCGCGTACCTCGCCATTGGCGAGCGCACCAATGCGAACGGTTCGAAGGCGTTCCGCCAGGCGATGCTGGAAGAGCGCTGGGACGATTGTGTCGACATCGCCCGCGAGCAGGTCCGCGGCGGCGCGCACCTGCTCGATGTCTGCATTGACTACGTGGGGCGCGACGGCGTGGCCGACATCAAGGAGGTCGTCTCGCGTTTCGCCTCGGCCTCCACACTCCCGCTCGTCATCGACTCCACCGAACCGCCCGTCCTGCAGGCCGGGCTCGAACACATCGGCGGACGCCCGGTGGTCAACTCCGTCAACTACGAGGACGGCGACGGCCCGGACAGCCGCTTCGCGCGCATCATGCCGCTCGTGAAGGAACACGGCACCGCCGTGATCGCCCTGACCATCGACGAACACGGCCAGGCACGCACCACCGAGGGCAAGGTGGCCATCGCCTCCCGCCTCGTCGACGCCCTCGTGGGCGAATGGGGGATGCGCGTCGAGGACATCATCGTCGACTGCCTGACCTTCCCCATCGCCACCGGCCAGGAAGAAACCCGCCGGGACGGCATCGAAACCATTGAGGCCATCCGCCAGATCACCACGAAGTACCCCGGCATCCAGACCACCCTTGGCGTCTCCAACGTCTCCTTTGGCCTGAACCCCGCAGCGCGCATCGCCCTCAACTCGGTGTTCCTGCACGAGGCCGTACAGGCGGGCCTGACCAGCGGCATCATCGACGCCGCCAAGATCGTGCCGCTCGCTTCATTGCCGGAAGAACAGCGCAAGGTGGCTTTGGACCTCGTCTGGGACCGCCGCGAATACGACGCCGACGGCAACATTACCTACGACCCCCTGAACACCATGCTGGACATGTTCGCCGGCGTCGACACCGCAGCGCTGAAGGACCAGCGCGCCGCGGAACTTGCGGCGCTGCCCACCGGCGCGCGCCTGGAGCGGCGCATTATCGACGGCGAAGGAAAGGGCCTCGAAGAGGACCTGGACCTGGCTCGCAGCGAGGGCATGACCCCGCTCGGCATCATCAACGACTACCTCCTCGAGGGCATGAAGGTTGTGGGCGAACGCTTCGGCGCCGGCGAGATGCAGTTGCCCTTCGTGCTGCAGTCCGCCGAGGTGATGAAGACCGCGGTCGCTCTGCTCGAACCGCACATGGAGAAGTCGGATGCCTCGGGCAAGGGCACCATGGTGATCGCGACCGTGCGCGGCGATGTGCACGACATCGGCAAGAACCTGGTGGACATCATCCTCACCAACAACGGCTACAAGGTGATCAACCTCGGCATCAAGCAGCCGATCGCCGACATCATCGCCGCAGCCGAGGAGCACAACGCCGACGTGATCGGCATGTCCGGCCTGCTCGTGAAGTCCACGGTGGTGATGAAGGAGAACCTTGCCGAGCTGCAGTCACGTGGCTACGCGAAGCGGTGGCCGATCATCCTCGGCGGCGCGGCCCTGACTCGCGCCTACGTGGAGCAGGACCTGGCGGGGCAGTTCGGCGGCGAGGTCCGCTACGCGAAGGACGCCTTCGAGGGCCTGTCGCTCATGGAGCCGCTGGTGCAGGTGGCCCGCGGCGCCGACCCCGCAGAGGTGGGCCTGCCCGCGCTGAAGAAGCGGATTCATAAAGGAGGCCCGAAATTCAAGGTGACCGAGCCGGAGGCAATGCCCGGCCGTTCCGACGTCGCGTCCGACAATCGCGTGCCTTCGCCGCCGTTCTGGGGCACGCGCATCGTGCGCGGCGTGGCGCTCCACGACTTCGCGGCTTTCCTCGATGAACGCGCCACCTTCATGGGGCAGTGGGGGCTCAAGCCCGGCCGCGGCGATGACGGCGCCTCCTATGAGGAACTCGTGGAACGCGAAGGCCGGCCGCGCCTGCGGTACTGGATGGACCGCATCCTCGGCGAGGGAATGCTCGATGCGTCCGTCGCGTACGGCTACTTCCCGGTGGTCTCCGAGGGGGAACAGGTGGTGGTGCTGCACCACGGGGAGGATCGCGACGGCGTCCTCGGCACCGCGGGCCTGCTCGCCCCGGATGGGGGATCAGGCGGTCCGCTCGGCACCGAGCGGCTGCGTTTCGACTTCCCGCGCCAGCGCCGCGACCGGCACCTGTGCCTCGCCGACTTTGTGCGCTCGCGCGAATCGGGGCAGATCGACGTGCTCCCCGTGCAGCTGGTAACCGCCGGCGGCAATGTCGATGAGGTGACTGCCAAGCTCTTCGCCGGCGACCACTACCGCGACTACTACGAGCTCAACGGTTTGGTCATGCAGCTCACCGAGGCGCTCGCGGAGTTCTGGCATGCACGCATCCGCTCGGAGCTGGGTTTCGCAGCCGAAGAGCCCAAGGACAAGGCAGGCCTGTTCAAGCTCGACTACCGCGGTGCGCGGTTCTCGCTCGGATACCCCGCGTGCCCGGACATGGAGGACCGCCGCAAGGTGGTGGAACTGCTGCATCCGGAGCGGATGGGCGTGGTCCTGAGCGATGAGCTGATGCTGCACCCCGAACAGTCCACCGACGCGTTCGTGTTCCACCACCCGGAGGCGAAGTACTTCAAGGTGTGAGTTGAAGCCGGTCCCTGGCCTGAGCGGATTGAGCCTGCGCAGCTTGCCTGTCCACGCTGGAGACCGGCTTCACCCGCCGGAGTGCGGCGAGAATGGCCCGCCCCACCACAGCGATTCCGACGATCGTGGTGATGCCACGCAGGGTGTCCCAGCCCGCCGTTGAGGTCACGAGCGAGTAGAGCAGGAAGCTGCTGAGGTTGGTGCCAAGCGGCGCGCCGGGCACGTAGGAGATTCCGGTGCCGGCGCCCACCGCGAAGGGCCAGAACCACAGGTTGGTCAGCAGGCCGAACACGTAAGACGCCAGGACGCCGTAGCCGCACAGCATCCACAGCTCGGCTTTGCCCCGCACACGCCGGGGGAGCAGGCCGGCCCCCGCGCCCACCCACGCACAGGCGAAGATCTGGAACGGCGTCCACGGCCCGATTCCACCCCACAAGGCGCTTGAGAGCGCGATGGTGGCGGCGCCGAGGAGCATGCCAAACCGGGCACCGAAGGCCCGGCCGGCCAGGATCAGCAGGATAAAGACTGCCTCCACGCCTCCGACGCCGGTGCTCGCCACCCGTATCGCCGAGCCTACGGCGGCCAGGACGCCGAGCAACGCCACCGTGTGCGCGGAGCGGACCGAACCGTCCATGGACACGACGACGGCGACGGCGGCGAGCGGCGCAATGGCCAGCGCTGCGTAGGGCAGAGCCGCGGCGGCATCCTCCGGGAAGGCCGCGGCGAGCAGCGGCCAGCAGAACGCTGCGAGGGCCAGGAGGTTTGCGGCCGCAAGAACTGCGAACTCGACGCCCCGCGGCATCCGGATGCGGCGCTTTCTTTCCGCGCTCTGGGAATCTGTTTGTTCGATGACCCGTGGCCTCGGTCCGGCACCCGCTGGCCGGGGAAACGGGAGGGGCGGTTCCGGCGCGTCGGCCGGCGAGGAAGAGGGCGCGACGCCGTCACGCATCGGGAGGATGCGGGCGCCGAGGCCGTGGGCAAAGTCGAGGTCGTGCGTGGCGATCAGGACCGCCGCGCCGCCGTCCGCTGCGGCCCGCAGCGCCGCCGCGACTGCCGTGCGCGCATCGGGATCGAGCCCGCGGGTGGGCTCGTCGATCAGAAGGACCTGGGGATCGTCCATGGTCTGCAGCGCGATGGCCAGGATCCTGCGCTCTCCCGCAGAGAGGTCCCGGGGATGCTCATGTCCGATGGGAATCCGGACGTCTCCCCGCAAACGGGCCAAGCGTGACGCCGCAGTCATCGGGGGAACCTGGTCACTACCCGGGCGCGGCCGGTCTGGGTGAAGCCGGTTTGTGTGACGCCCGGCGCCAGCCTGGCGCGCAGCGCGGGCCTGGCGACGCTCCGCGGCGCGGAGCTCTGCAGCGACGGTATCCCTGGTGAAGAGGTCGTCCGAGGCGTCCGGCACGAGGGCGACGCGGCCGCCGTCGAACGTGCCGCCGTCGACCGTTCTTATACCGCCCGTGCCTCCACCAACCGTGCCTTCACCGAGCGCGAGCGCCACCAGGAGGGACGACTTCCCGGCCCCGTTCGGCCCCACGAGGGCCACCACTTCACCGCGGTGCAGGGTCAGGGATGCGTCGCGCACCAGCGGCGTGCCTTTGCGGTGCACCGCGAGATTCGTCGCTGTCAGGACGGGCGCATGCTCCGCTGGCGGTGCCGGCGTTGGGTGCGCAACCGTCGGGGAAGCGGACGGCGCGGGACCCGGCACCAGGGCGCCGTCGTCGATGGTCCACCATGAGTCGGCAACCGGTACGAGCGGCTGCGCCCGGTGTTCCGCCACGATGACGCAGACACCGTCGCGCGCGAGTGCGTCAAGCACGGCGATGACGTGTCCCCGTGCTGCGGTGTCAAGGTCTGCCAGTGGCTCATCAACCAGGAGCAGGGCCGGATGCTCCACCACCGCAGCCGCGATGGCGACGAGCGTTGCCTCACCCGCCGAGAGGGTGCTGACATCCCGGTTCAGCAGTGCCGACACTCCGATATGCTCTGCGACCGCCAGCACCCGGGCCTTGGCGGCCCCGGATGCCATGCCGCGGAGCTCCAGTGCCAGGGCGATCTCGTCCCGGACCCGGGTAGAGGCGAATGCGGCGCGGGGATTCTGCAGGACGACGCCGACGAGGCGGGCGGTATCGCGCGGCGGCGTGGCGGCACGGTCGGTTCCGGCGACTTGCACCGTGCCGGAAATTTCTCCACCGTCAACGTGTGAGAGGAGGCCCGCGATACCTCGCAGGATGGTGGACTTGCCGGACCCCGTCGCTCCGGTAATGACGGTAATTGACCCGCTCGACGGCGAGAACTCCGCGACGCGTACGGGCGAGTCGCCGATGCGGAAGTGTGCGTCCCGGACGAGAAGCGGTGCCTCGGTACCGCGGTTGGGTTGATGGGCTGCCCGGCTCCCGAAGCCGCGCAGCTCCAGGGCCGCGGCAACACGGCCCGCGTGCTCAAGGGTGCGCTCGAGCACGGGAACAAGGGCGCGGGGTCCGAAGCGTTCGCCGCGCAACCGAAAAGCCAGGCGGACGGAGGCCACGGCGTCGGAAAGCGCCGGGAGCGCGGCCCAGGCCACCACAAGCGTCCGGGCCAAGCCCTGCAGGGGGCCGCCGCGGGCCAGGTGCACGAAGCCGCGGGCCACGTCCACCCAGGCGTTCAGCAGGCCGAGACCGAGGATCATCCCGGCAATCGGCAGGGCGGACAGGACGGCCGCCCACAGGCCAGGCGCCGTGACTGGACCGAGGAGGACTACGTGGGCGTACGGGGCAGGCAGCGGCACCGCCGGTATGTTGAGCAGAACCGGCCCACCAATGCCCGCCCCGTTGAAAAGGATGCGGTAGATGACCCGCGCCGCGATGAAGACGACGGCGAGAGCCGCCGCTGCGCGTAGCGGCGCGGGTCGAAAGGTCATGCCGCGGGTGCGGCCGGTGCGCCGTCGACCGTGTAAAGCAGCTCGAGGCTCTCTCCCGGGCTGACCTTCAGGGTAGCGAGGCCTTCCTGCGCGTATGCCCAGGCCCCGGAAGCCGGCTTAACCCAGAGGGACCAGTAGGCGAAGGCAGCGGGCATCTTCTTGCATTCTTCCCGGTAAGTGCCGCCCTTGTGGGCGATGTCCAGGTTTGCGGCCGGCACACCATTCACACGGCACACCAGTTCCTTGGGATATTCGGCGGTGCCCTCGGTTTTCACCTTTGCCTCGTCGAGCACCTTGGATGCGAGGGTCGGCGCGTCCACAGGCACGCAAACGGACGTATCAGCGGCAGCCTGCTTCAGGGCGCCCGAATCGACGATGACCTTCACACCGGCGCAGGGCCCGGAGGCGGCGCTGGATGAAGCCGTTGCCGGGGACGCCGGTGCAGAGCTAGTCGGCTGGGTGGCTGCCGGCGTGGAACAGGCAGCGAGGGTAAACAGGAGACCTGCGGCGGCGAGGGAGCTCGCGGCGGCGGTGCGGATCTTAGTCAAAGTCACCAGTCAAGGGTAGGACGTTGCTTCTCCGGATCCGGATGCCGTCGCGTTGTGTGACGCCAGGTCTCCGCATCGCGAAGTCTCCACTACGTGAAGTCCCTGCCGTTGGGGCCATCATACTTGTATAGATGTATACAAGTATGATGATGGGTGGAGGTCACCACATGTCAGATTCACCGTCCCGTAACACCGGGGCACACGTTGTCTACACGGAACTGAAACGGCAGATCCTTAGCCTTGAACTAAAGCCAGGGGCGCGCGTCTACGAGCCGGCAATGGCTGAGGCGCTGCGGGTAAGCCGCACGCCGCTGCGGGAGGCCATCAGGCGGCTCATTTCGGAGAGCCTGCTGGAACAGCAACCCACCGGGGGCGTGCTGGTACCGGTCCTGGACGAGGCGGTAATTTCCGAGCTGTACGAGGTGCGCGCGGCGATGGAATCGCTCATGGCGCGGCAGGCGTGCCTGAAGGCGACTGCGGCCGACATTGAAGCGCTCAAGGGCATTCTTGAGCGCAACGCCGCGATGGTGAAATTTGCCGATGATGCCATGAAACTAGGCATGTCACTGCATACAAAAATCGCCGAGATTGCGGGGAATTCGTGGGCCGGGCGGTTCCATGACCAGATCTCCAGCCAGATGGAGCGCTACCGGCACTTCACCAACAGCACGCAGGAACGGCGGGACCAGGCCCTGGCCCAGCACCGGATCCTGGTGGATGCGGTGGCGGCCGGAAACCCTGAAGAAGCCGCGAAGCTGGCCTTCGACCACGTCATCGGAGCCCGGGACGCGGCGCTGCGGGCCATCACGGGCACCAGCCTCGTCATCACATGATTGGTGAACTCGGACGCCGCTCGGCCGCAGCCCTCCTCACGCATTCCGCCCTGATCCAGGCCGTGACCTTCTTGGTCCGTCCGGCCGCAACCTACCGGGCGCTCGAGCTCGACGTTCCCGGTTTCGCACTGGGCCTCCTCGCCGCCAGCTACGCCGTCTTCCCTTTGTTGCTCGCCGTCCCCACGGGCGGGCTTGTCGACCGGCTGGGTGAGCGCCGGCTGATGGGGATCGGATCCGCCGTCGTTCTTGCATGCTCTGCCTTCCTGTTTCTGTGGGGATCGTCGATCGTGACCCTAGTCATCGGAACCGCTCTCCTCGGTGCCGGCCAACTGGCCTGCGTGGTGGGGCAGCAGGCGGTGGTGGCCAATAACGCTGCCTCATCCAGGATGGACTCTGCCTTCGGCTACCTGACATTCGCGGCATCGCTGGGGCAGGCCCTGGGACCGTTGGCGATTTCCTTGGTGGGAGGCGCCTCGGTCCGCCCCGACACCCAGGCGATCTTCCTGCTCTCCGCCTGCATGAGCCTGGTGCTTTTCGTGACCACTTTCGGAGTCTCGGCCAAAGTCAGTGGCAGCAAAAGGAAAGCAGTTGTTGGGGACAGTGATGGCGGCAAAGGCGGTGTTGTTTCGCTGCTGAAGACACCCGGCGTCGCACGGGCTTTGGCCACCAGTGCCACCGTCCTGGCCGTGGTGGACCTGACGATGGTCTACCTCCCCGCGCTCGGCGCCGAGCGCGGGCTCACGGCTGCAACGGTGGGCCTGATGCTCACCACCCGCGCGGTATTCTCCATGGTTTCCCGGCTCGGCCTAGGGCAGATGTCCCGGAAGCTGGGGCGCATGCGGTTGTTGGTGTTCAGCCTTGCGTTGTCCACAGCAGCACTTTGCGCGGCCGCACTTCCCATGCCGGTATGGCTGCTGTTTGTGGTCATGGCTGTACTGGGTTTGGGGCTGGGCATCGGCCAGCCCCTCACCATGTCCTGGCTTTCAGCACAGGCTCCGGCGGGGCAGCGAGGCAGGGCGCTGGCCCTGCGGCTGGCCGGCAACAGGGTAGGCCAGGTGGTGTTGCCCAGCGCCATCGGCGTGGTGGCGGCCGGGCTTGGCGCACAAGGAGTTTTCCTGGCGTCGGCAGTAGTGGTGGGCGGGACGCTCGTGCTACTCCGCGGTGTGCGCCTGGACGGTTAGCAAGACCTAAACGAGCGGCCACGGGTAGCGCATGCCGGTGCGGTCAACTGGCAGCACCCCATCGTGCAGCAGGCGTTTCACCCGGCGTCGCAGGGCGTTGACCTCTTCAACGTCGAGGAGATCAACGACGTCGGGAGGCACCGCCTCCGCGAGCGGGGCGATATCCTCGAGCAGGGCATCCGGGATGCGGTCACCGGCGAAATCCCAGATCACTGTGCGCAGTTTGAAGCTGGCCGAGAAACACAGCCCGTGGTCGATGCCCCACACCCGGCCGTCATCGCCGCGCAGCACGTGCCCGCTCTTACGGTCGGTGTTGTTGCTGACGTAGTCGAACAGGGCGATGCGCGCCAGCTCTCGATGAGTCTCCGGTGCATCGGTGAACAAGGTGAAGTAATGCTCCTGGAAGTCGCACTCGATGAACCACTGCAGCGAACCGACCCCCAGCGGCGCCTCCTCGCGGATCACCGTCGGCGGCACCAGACCCCACCCCAGCGACTCGCTCAGCAGGTAGGCTGCGCGTTCCCGCCGGTAGAGGCCGGGTTCGAAATCGGACAGCGGCGCTTCCCCGGCCTCGGGCTTGTAGACCGCGTACGCTGAGCTGTCCGCGTGGGACACCTGGACCAGGAACGTCTCGTTGCTGCTGCGCGGGATGCGCCCGATCAGTTCGACGCTGCCCTCGGTGAGCAGCGTCAGCTCCCGGCCGGACACCGTCTGCCCCGATTCACCGTCTGGCCCACGTCACGCCCTCAGCCCGCTCAGGGGTTCCGACGTCGAATTCACCATGAGCACGGCCGGCGCCTGACCTTGCACAAACGAGATGGCCGACACCGAGCCCGGGCTGATGACGATCCGCTGGAAGAGGTCCAGCGGCTGGCCCAGGGCGTGGGCGACGGCGGCCTTGATGGGATCGGCATGAGTGAAACACACCACGACGCCGCCGCCGTGGGCTCTGCACAGCGCCTCGAGCGTTCCGACAATCCGCGCCTGCATTTCCGTGAAGCTCTCGCCATTCGGGAAACGGAAGGTCGAGGGGCTGTGCTGGACGGTCTGCCACTCCGGCAAGGCGGCAACGTCCGCCAGGGCAGCCCCGGTCCAGTCGCCGAAATCGCATTCGAGCAGGCCGTCATCGTGCTTCACGTCCCGTCCTGTTCGGGCCGCCGTCGGCTCCGCCGTCTCGCAGGCGCGCTCCAGCGGCGAGGAATAGATCGCGTCGACCGGCAGATCCGCGAGGCGCTCCGCGACCCGTTCGGCCTGGGCGTGGCCGCCGTCGGACAGATGCAGCCCGGTTGCCCGACCCGGCAACACTTTGCCGGTGGTCGGCGTTTTCCCATGGCGCACCAAAAGGATCAGGGTGCCCGGCGCACCTGACGGCGGTCCGGAGGGTGGTGCCGGCGATTCCGGCGGCGCTGCTGCAGTCATCAGGATCTAAGCGTAGCGGCAGGGGCCCCGCCCGAGCTTGCGAGGGAAGGGGGTGCCGGATAGCGGTAAGGCGCACAGCCGCCAGTGGGCAGCAATCTCGGAAATCCCTCGATTCCCCGCCCTGTGGAGGTCTACCGTAGAGGAGTGAGTGATCGCCCCGATATCTTCACTGTTGGTGAACTGCGTGCCTCCGGCCACGTGCACAAGGACCTGCGCCGCGAAATCCGCGACAACCTGCTCGCCGCGCTCGCCGCCGGCCGCGATCCCTGGCCCGGAATGTACGGCTTCAGCCGGACCGTCCTGCCCCAGCTCGAGCGGGCACTGCTCGCCGGCCACGACGTCGTCCTGCTCGGCGAACGGGGGCAGGGCAAGACCCGGCTGCTGCGCACCTTGGCCGGTCTGCTGGACGAGTGGTCGCCGGTGATCGAGGACTCGGAACTCAACGAACACCCGTACGAACCCATCACGGAGCAATCCCGTGCCCACGTCCTCACCGAGGGGGACCGGCTGCGGGTGGCATGGCGCCACCGCTCCGAACGGTACGTGGAAAAGCTCGCGACGCCGGACACCTCCGTCGCCGACCTGATCGGCGACATCGACCCGATGCGGGTGGCCGAGGGCCGCCGGCTCGGCGACCCGGAAACCATCCACTACGGCCTGGTCCCGCGCTCCAACCGCGGAATCATCGCCATCAACGAGCTGCCGGACCTCGCCGAGCGCATCCAGGTTTCGATGCTCAACGTGATGGAGGAACGCGACATCCAGATCCGCGGCTACGTGCTGCGGCTGCCGCTCGACGTCCTCGTCGTCGCGTCCGCCAACCCGGAGGACTACACGAACCGCGGCCGGATCATCACGCCGCTGCGGGACCGCTTCGGCGCCGAGATCCGCACGCACTACCCGATAGAGCTCGACGACGAGGTGGCCGTCATCCAACAGGAGGGGCAGCTGGTGGCCGGCGTCCCGCCCTTCATCCTCGAGATCCTGGCCCGGTACACCCGGGCGCTGCGGCAGTCCCCGGCGATCAACCAGACCTCTGGGGTTTCCGCGCGGTTCGCCATTGCCGGTGCGGAAACCGTGGCCGCGGCAGCCCTGCGCCGTGCCAGTGTGCGCGGCGAGGACGAGGCCGTGGCCCGGATCATCGACCTGGAAGCCGCGGTGGAAGTCCTTGGCGGCAAGATTGAGTTCGAGTCCGGTGAGGAAGGGCGTGAACAAGAGATCCTCGACCATCTCCTGCGCATGGCCACCGCGGAAGCCGTGCGGGCGCACTTCCACGGCATCGACATGGGGGCACTGGTAGCCGCACTCGACGGCCACACCACGGTGACCACGGGGGAACTGGTCACCGCGCGGGAGTTCCTGCAGAACCTACCGTCCCTTAACGGCTCCGGCCTCTACGACGAAATCAGTGAGCGCCTGGGTGCGACGAGCGACGGGCAGCGAGCCGCCGCCGTCGAACTGGCATTGGAAGGCCTCTACCTCGCGCGGCGGATCACTAAGGAGTCCGATGACGAGGCGACGATTTACGGCTAAAGCTACGGCTAAGCAGTTCCACGGCGCAGGACAGGAGGGGGCATGAGCGTTCACAACCGGTCCAGGTACAGCCGGTACAGGGGAGGGCCGGATCCGCTCGCCCCGCCGGTGGACCTGGCGGAGGCACTCGACGCCGTGGCAGAGGACGTCATGGCCGGCTACTCTCCCCGGCACGCCCTGCAGGAGTTCCTGCGGCGCGGCGGCCACAGCCGGCAGGGTCTCGACGACCTCGCCGGCCGTGTCCAGCAGCGGCGCAAGGACCTCCTGGGCCGGCACAAGCTGGACGGCACCCTCAACGAAGTCCGGAAACTGCTGGACACTGCGGTCCTGGAGGAGCGCAAACAGCTGGCCCGCGACGCCATGATGGACAACACCGACCGCGCCCTCCGGGAGATGCAGCTGCAGAACCTGCCCCGGTCCACCCCGGCGGCGGTCAACGAACTGGCCTCCTATGACTGGCAGTCATCGACAGCCCGTGAAGCCTATGAGCGGATCAAAGACCTGCTGGGCCGGGAGGTCCTGGACCAGCGGTTCGCCGGCATGAAGCAGGCGCTGGAGAACGCCACCGATGAGGACCGCGCGGCCGTCAATGAGATGCTGCAGGACCTCAACGGGCTCCTCGACAAGCACCGGCGCGGCGAGGACACCGAGGCGGAATTCCAGAACTTTATGGCCAAGCACGGCCAGTTCTTCCCCGAAAATCCGCAGTCGGTCGAGGAGCTGATCGACGCCCTCGCCCAGCGCGCTGCAGCAGCCCAGCGGATGCTGCAGTCCATGTCCCGGGAGCAGCGGGAGGAGCTGATGAGCCTGTCCGCACAGGCGTTCGGCTCGCCCGAACTCATGGCCCAGCTCGGCCAACTCGACGACAACTTGCGTGCCCTGCGCCCCGGGGAGGACTGGACCGGCTCCGAACGCTTCGAGGGTGAGGAAGGGCTCGGTCTGGGCGACGGCACCGGCGTGCTGCAGGACCTCGCCGAGCTGGATGAGCTGTCCGAGCAGCTCTCCCAGTCCTACAACGGCTCCAGCCTGGACGACCTGGACCTCGACGCGCTGGCACGCCAGCTCGGACAGGATGCCGCCGTGACTGCACGCACCCTTGCGGAGATAGAGCGGGCAATGCACGACGGCGGGTACCTCCGCCGCGGGGCGGACGGGGATCTCAGCTTGTCACCGCAGGCCATGCGGCGGCTTGGGCGGGCGCTGCTGCGGGACACCGCTAAGCAACTCTCCAGCCGGCAAGGGCGCAGGGACACGCGCGTTGCCGGGGCGGCCGGGGAGCAGACCGGCTCCAGCCGGCCGTGGGAGTTCGGTGACGCCGAGCCGTGGGACGTCACGCGAACCATCACCAACGCGATCCGCCGGACCATTGCCGACGGCGGCGACCCGGGCACCGGTCTGCGCCTCGCCCCGGACGATATCGAGGTAGCGGAAACGGAGGCGCGCACGCAGGCCGCCGTGGTCCTGCTCGTGGACGTGTCCTTCTCGATGGCCGCCCAGGGACGCTGGGTGCCCATGAAACGCACGGCGCTCGCCCTGCACCACCTCATTACAACGCGCTTCCGCGGCGACCGGCTGCAGCTGATCACGTTTGGCCGCTACGCGCAGACCATGGACATCGGCGAGCTCACCGCCTTGCCGGCCTTCAGGGACAAGGGAACCAATCTGCATCACGGGTTACTGCTGGCCGGCCGCTTCTTCCGCAAACACCCCTCGATGCAGCCCGTCCTCCTGGTGGTGACCGACGGCGAACCAACCGCGCACCTGCTGCCAGACGGCGAGACGTGGTTCGACTACCCGCCGGACCCGGAAACCATCCGGATTACCGTGGCCGAACTGGACCGGCTGGGGCGTGCCGGCACTCAGGTCACGTTCTTCAGACTCGGCGATCACCCCGGTTTGGAGCGGTTCATCCAGCGGATGGCCCGCCGGGTCAACGGCCGGGTGGTGGCGCCCGACGTCGGGGATCTGGGGGCCGCCGTTGTGGGGGAGTACCTCCGCGCGCACTTCCGCGGCCGCCCCTACGGCGACGCCGAGTGGGCCAGGTAGAAGGCTGTCCGCCGCCAACCCAAAAGGGCCGACGACGGCGCTCAGGCGGGCGCCGTCGTCGACCCTTCCGGGGGCGTTACTAAGCTTCCGACGCGGCCACCTTGACTGCCAGCGCATCCGCCGGGGCTTCGTACTGCGCGGCGCCCGACGACGGATGTGCTGCGACTGCCGCTGCGTGCTCCGCCAGCACTCCGGTCTGGTGGCGGATCTTCAGGCGGTAGAGCATCGTCCCGCCAACGATCACGGCGGCCACGAAGATCACGCCGCCCCACTGCAGGTACCACTCGAACGGCGGCACCGAGTTGTAGATCTCCGGGCGGGGCCAGACCAGGTTCACCGTCATGCCCCCGCCCCAGAGGACCGCCAGAATGTTCACCGGCAGACCCCATTTGCCAAGGCTGAATCCGGGCTCGGTGCCGTCTGCAGCGAGTGGCCATTTCTTCAGGAACCGGTTGCGCAGCAGGGGAACGGTAACCAGGAGGTAGGAGAGGTAGATCAGGACGATGCTGATGCTGGACATGATCGTGAAAATCGCCGGCTGCATGACGTTGATGAGCAAAGGCATGATGGCCAGGATGCCGATCACGATCGCCGCAACAGTCGGGGTCCTGCGGACCGGATCCACTTTGCTGAGTTGCCGGCTGAACGGCAGGTTGTTGTCCCGGGCCATGGCGAACATCATCCGGATGGCGGCGGCGTGGACGGCCAGGGTGCAGACCACCACGGCCACCACGATGCACGCCAGGAAGGCCTTGCCGAAAGGTCCGCCCAGGACGGAGAGAACGATGTACTGGAGGCCTCCGTCGGCAGCGGCCACCTTGGGATCGGCCAGGTCCGGTGCGGCCAGGATGCCGAACAGCAGGATCAGGCCGCCCAGCACGAACGAGGCCGTGACGGCGCGCAGGATGGCCTTGGGCGCGGTGCGCTTGGGGTCCTTTGTTTCCTCCCCGAGCGAGCTGGCGGTGTCGAAGCCGTACATGACGTAGCCGGACGCCATGGCGCCGATGAGGAAGACGCCGAAGAAGCCAAGGTCGTGCCCTTCGCCGAAGCCGGCAGTGTCGAAGAAGACTTCGGGCCCCCGCACTACATGCCAGCCCAGTGCGAGGATCAGAAGCACGGCAGCGGTCAGCTCCACGAAGACGCCGATGCTGTTGATCCTGGTCATCAGCTTCACACCGAAGGCATTGATGAGGGTGGAGATGGTGATCATGATGGTGGCCAGCACCACGCCGTTCATGGCGAAGTCGTACGGGCCGGTGCCGTCACCGACGAACTGGAAGCCGGACCAGAGCTGGGGCAGGGTGAGCTGCAGGGCCAATGCCACGGAGCCCAGCGCCACGATGGAGGAGAGCATCAGCAGCCAGCCGGCCAGCCATGATGAAGTTCCCGACGAGAGCCGTTTGGCCCAGTTATAGACAGATCCTGCCACGGGGTAGCGCCCGGCCAACTCGGCGAAACAGAGCGCCACCATCAGCTGGCCGACGAAGACGATGGGCCAGGACCAGGCGTATGCCGGGCCGGCCATGGAAAAACCGAAGTAGAACAGCTGAAAAACACCGGTGAGGATGGAGATGTAACTGACGCCTGCGGCGAAGCTGGCAAACTTGCCGATGCTTCGGTCCAGGGTCTGGGTGTAGCCAAATTCGTCCATGCCGCTTGAATCAATACTCTTGCTGGGTTCCAAAATGTGAACTCCTATGTCAGAAAAGTACGACGATGCACCCCGCGGCCGCCATTGGACGCGGGTGAAATCAATAGCCTCCGGAACTTGCCTCTCAGGCGAAGGACGGGCTGAGCTCAACCTCTTTCGTTATAGCGCCGCCGGTGTGGCCGGCGCGGATGAGATCGGCGCAGCGCTCGCCGATCATCATGACGGTGATGTTGGGGTTGACGGTGACGTGTTCAGGCATCACGGAGGCATCCGCCACGCGCAGGCCGGTGACGCCCTTGACCCGCAGCTCGGGATCCAGCGGTGACATCCCGTCGTCGGCCGGCCCCATCCGGACCGTGCCTACCGGGTGGTACACGGTGTTGTGGGTCTTGCGGATGTACTCCCGCAGCTCCTCGTCCGTCTGCGCCTCTACACCGGGCGACAGCTCGCGGCCGGTCCATTCGGCCATGGCGGGCTGGGCGGCGATTTCCCGGGCCTTGCGGATGCCGGCCACCATGACCCGCATGTCGTGGCCTTCGGGATCCGTGAAATAGCGCGGATCCACCATGGGCTTGTCGCGGAAATCGCGGCTGCGCAGCCTGACGGTGCCGCGGGAGCGGGCGTGCGTGACGTTCGGGGTGAGGCTGAAGCCGTTCTCGGTGGTGGGGTAGCCGTGCCGCAGGGTGTTCATGTCGAACGGGACGGAACCGTAGTGCATCATCAGGTCCGGGCGGTCCAGGCCGTCCTCGGTGGGGGTGAAGATGCCGATCTCCCACCACTGGGTGGACGTTTGCACCATGGGCTGCCTGGCCTCGAACTGGACCACGCCTTCGGGATGGTCCTGCAGGTTTTCGCCCACGCCGGGGGAGTCCACCAGCACCTCGATGCCGTGCTGAGCCAGGTGTGCTGCCGGGCCGATGCCGGAGAGCATGAGTAGCTTGGGGGAGTCGATGGCACCGGTGGACAGGATGACCTCGCGGTGCGCGGAGAGCCGGTGGGTCCGGCCGAACGCGGAGTCCACCACGTCCACGCCGGTGCAGCGCTTGTCCGCGTCGAACACCAGCTGGCGGGCGCGGAGGCCTGTGAGCAGCGTGAAGTTGTCGCGGTCGACGATCGGGTGGATGTAGGAGACCGAGCTGGAGGAACGGGTGCCGTCCGCCCGGCGGTTGATCTGGAAGAAGTTGGCGCCGTTGACCACGGTGGACCCGGTGTTGAACTTTGCGCGGGGGATCCCGGCCTGTTCGCACGCGTCCAGGAGCGCGACGCCGGCGGGATCCACCGGAGGCACATTCATCAGGTGCACGGGTCCTGAGTCCCCGTGGTGGGGCGCGTCCGGCCCGGCGTCCTCGTTGGTTTCCAGCCGCTGGTAGAGCGGCCAGGCGGTATCAGCGTTCCAGCCGGCGGCACCGTACTTGGACTCCCACTCGTCCAGGTCCTCGCGGGGTGCCCAGAACGCGATACAGGAGTTGTGGCTGGAACAGCCGCCCATCACCTTGGCACGGGCGTGGCGCATGAAGGAGTTGCCGTTTTCCTGGGGTTCCACCGGGTAGTCCCAGTCGTAGCCGGATTCCAGCAGCTCCATCCAGCGGTCCAGCTGAAGGATCTCCGGAAGGTTCCGGTCGTCCGGTCCGGCTTCCACCAGCGCCACGGACACGTCCGGATCCTCGCTCAGCCGGGCGGCCACTGCAGCGCCCGCGGATCCGCCGCCGATCACGACGTAGTCGAACCCGCGCTCGCCGAGGTTCTCGATGTTGTCGACGTGCATCTAGTTCTCCTTGCCGTGGTCAGCAAACCAGCCGGTGACCTGCGGGCTGGTGTTCTGGTAGATGTGCTTGGCTTCCTGGTATTCGGCCAGGCCCGTGGGGCCGAGCTCGCGGCCGACGCCGGACTGGCCGAAGCCGCCCCACTCGGCCTGGGGGAGGTAGGGGTGGTAGTCGTTGATCCAGACCGTGCCGTGCCGCAGCCGGGATGCCACGCGCTGCGCCTTGCCGGCATCCTGGGTCCAGACCGCGCCGGCCAGGCCGTAGATGGTGTCGTTGGCAGTCGCTACCGCTTCGTCCTCGGTGCGGAACGTTTCCACCGTCACCACCGGGCCGAACGCCTCGTCGATGACCACGGACATTCCCCTCTGGACGCGGTCCAGGACGGTGGGCTGGTAGTAGAAACCGCCGTCGTACTTTTCTCCTTGCGGCGCCGTGCCGCCGGTCCGCAGCCGCGCACCCTCCTGGATGCCGCGCTGGACGTAGGCGTGGACTTTGTCGCGGTGGGCCGCGGAAATCAGCGGCCCGGCTTCTGCCGCGTCATCGAAGGGGCCGCCCAGCCGGATGTCCCGGGCACGGCGGACCAGCTCGTCCACGAAGCGTTCGGCGATCGATTCCTCCACCACCAGCCGCGCCCCGGCGGAGCAGACCTGCCCGGAGTGGACGAACGCGCCGTTCAGGGCATTGTCGACGGCGGCGTCAAAGTCCGCGTCCGCGAACACCACGTTGGGGTTCTTCCCGCCAAGCTCCAGGGCCACCTTCTTCACGGTGCCGGCGGCGGCCGCCGCGATGCGTTTGCCGGTCTCCAGCCCGCCCGTGAAGGAGACGAGGTCGACGGCGGGGTGTTCCGAGAGCGGTGCGCCCGCCTCCGCGCCGGGTCCGGTCACGAGGTTGGCGACGCCGTCCGGCAGGCCGAGATCCTGCAGCAGCTGCATGGCCAGGATGGCTGTGGACGGGGTCAGCTCGGAAGGCTTGAGGACGAAGGTGCAGCCGGCGGCCAGTGCGGGAGCGATCTTCCATGCCGCCTGGAGCAAGGGGTAGTTCCATGGGGTGATCAGGCCGCAGACGCCCACGGGTTCGTAGACGATTTTGCTGACGACGGCGAGGTTCCCGGCGTCGACGATGCGGCCCGCCTGCTGCCCGGCGAGCCTGCCGAAGTACTCGAAGCAGGCGGCAATGTCGTCCATGTCGATGCGGCTTTCGACCATGCGCTTGCCTGTGTCCAGTGACTCGGCGCGGGCGAACTTTTCCCGGCGTTCGCGCAGTCCGGCGGCCACCCTGAGCAGGAAGGTGCCGCGCTCGGGTGCCGGGACGGAGGACCAGGCGCCGGAGTCGAAGGCTGCACGGGCTGCGGCGATGGCGCGTTCGGCGTCCTCCCGGCCGGCCTCGGACACTGTGGCCACCAACTCGCCGTCGGCGGGGTTGCGGATTTCGCGGACAGCGCCGGAGGCGGCTGGCTCCCAGGCACCGTTGATGAACAGGGTGGATGCTGTCTCGGTTGCGGCGGTTCGAATGACGTCATGGGCTGGTGTGGCGTAAGTCATATGAGGGACAGTAATGCACATTGAACGAGTGTTCAATACTTTTCTTGAACAGTTGTTCAATGCTACTTAGGGGTGCTTACCTGTCCGGTGCCGGTGGTTTAGGACTCCTGCGGCCTGTAGCCCTAGAGGTTGTGGTCTTGAGGCGGGGCGAAGGCGATTTGCTCGGTGCGGGCGATGCTTCGCCGGATGGCGGCCTCATCAATGCCGAGAAGCGCCGTCAGCCACATGCCGTTTTGGATGACGACAATGTCAGCCGCCCGCCCCCTGCATGCCTCCCAGGTAAGGCCGGGCTGGGCGTTGGAAACCAGTGCAGCGAGGCCGTCGAGATAGCGGTCGAAGGCTTCGGCGTTGATCTGTGCATAGCCCTCGTCCGCCTGGGCGAGGGCCCATAGGTGCAGGCGCAGGGAAAGGTAGCGGGTGGTCAGCAGGTCGGCGGCTGCCACTCGCCGCAGGGACTGGCGCAGCTGTTCTTCCGGGTCTGACGACGGGTCGGGCGCCACCAGCAGGAGATCGTGCTCGTCGACCCGGCGCAGGGCTGCCCGTATCAGGCTCGTCTTGTCGTCGTAGTAGTAGTTCACCAGGCCGAGCGCCACGCCGGCTTCGCGGGCCACGGCCCGCATGCTCACACCCGAAATCCCGTGGCGGGACAGCAGATCCAGCGCGGCCTCGAGAATGCGCGACTGCCTGTCCATCTGTTCGCCGGATTTCACGGCATTGGTCACCATCTGGCCAGACTATTGCCTAACCCCTAACGAATGCACTTTCCGAGGTCGCATCCCGAACAACACGAAGCCATTCTCTTAATCGGTGACCCTCTGCAAGGCTCTGCGACGACGTCCCTTCAGGCCGTACCGTCCAAACGACGCCTCCCGTTCACCGTGCCGAAACCGAAGGGGGCGTGCCCGTTCTTCCTCAGCAGGAAGTCTTTTCAGGCAGCACCCTCAGTCCTACTCGGCAGAAACAGGAACACCTCCATGCCTTCCAAGACCCTGAAAACAACCACGGCGGCAACCGTCCTGGCGCTCGGCCTCCTTACGGCCCCGCCCGCCAACGCGGCCAACGACACCTCCGGCAGCGCCTCCTACAATGAAGCGTTCACCTTTGGCGTCATCGGCGACATCCCCTATGGCGACGCCGAAATCGCCAAGTTCCCGTCCCGCATCCAGGACATCAACGCCGACAGCGCGCTGAAGTTTGTCACCCACGTGGGCGACATCAAGAACGGCTCTTCGGTCTGCTCGGACGAGTACTTTGCCAACATCCGCTCACAGTTCGACACCTTCGAGCTCCCGCTGGTCTTCACCCCGGGCGACAACGAGTGGGTGGACTGCCACCGCACCAACAACGGCGCGTACAACCCGCTGGAACGGCTGGACAAGCTGCGTGAGGTCTTCTTCGACGAGCCCGGCAAGACTCTGGGCGCCACCATGCCGGTCAAGACCCAAGAGAACCTCGGGCTTCCGGAAAATGTCCGCTTCAACCAGAACCGCGTGGCCTTCTCCGTGGTGAACATCCAGGGCAGCAACAACTCGCTGCTGCCGTGGAGCGGCCTGGGCGAAACCACACCCACACCCGCACAGCTGGCCGAAGTTGAGCACCGGACGGATGCCGTCCTGGACCAGGTCCGCGCCACGTTCACTGACGCCGATCGCCGCAACGACCGCGCCGTGGTGCTGATGACGCAGGCCGACATGTTCGATCCGTCCCTGCTCGCCGCGGCCACTGCCAACCCGGAAACGGTCTCCGGGTTCCGGGAGATCGTTGCGGCCATCGTTGAAGAGACCAACCGCTTCGACCGCCCGGTCTATCTCATCAACGGCGACAGCCACGTTTTTGCCGAGAACCAGCCGCTGGCAGACGGATCACCATGGCTGGAGATCTACCGCCAGCCCGCCGCCGATGACCTGCAGCGCATCACCGTGGACGGATCGGCCAACGCCACCAACTACGTCAGGTTCACGGTTGCCGGCAACAGCACCAAGGAAGCAGACGTCCTGAGCTGGGAGAAGGTCCCCTTCAGCCAGTAGGCACCAAACAGAAGCGGACGACGGCGGGATCCTCCCGCCGTCGTTCGCTCACGCCCGAACGCGCCTTTTCGGCGAGATTGCCTTCTCGATCCGCACGAGCCATGATGCCGAGCGGGTCACCGCGCGGCAGAACAAAAGTTCCGTCTTATACGCGGGAGGACCTGCCGCGGACGAAGTGGAAGATCAGGACGACCACGGCGATCACCAAAAGCAGGTGAATCAATCCCCCGCCGATGTTGCCGAGCAAGCCGAGAAGCCAGAGAACGGCGATGATGATGGCTATCCAAAGCAACATGAGAGTCTCCTTCAATTGTTCGCGGAGCTATGGTGCTATCACCCTATGCCCGGATCAGGTTGCCGAAAATAGCTGGACCTTACCTATTTGTCTAGAGAACCTCAGGACAAATTGGAGACCAGGACGAGGCCCGTCAGGATGCAGACCGCGTGTCGAACGCCGCCGCCGATTCACGTAGAAGGCGCGCGACTGTGTCCACGGGCATGCTGGCTGACCGCCGCCGGTCGAACCGTCGCAGGACGATGCGTCGCGTGCCCAATCCAGGGACGTCCAGGACGTCCACCCCGTCATGGCTGACGCCGCTCAATGCCAAAGTGGGTACGATGGCGACACCTTCGCCTGCCGCGACGAGTGCCAGCGCGGTCAGCGTTTCCTGGTACTGATGCACCGTCTCCATTTGCGCGCCCGTGGACTGACGGATCCGGCCGAGCACCGAAGCGTTGGCGGCCGAGGATTCGACGCCGAGCCAGGGAAGCGGCAGATTCCCAAGGTCGATGTTCTCTGTAGAGAGCAGGGCGCCCGCGGGAACCACCAGTTTCCAGGGCTCGTCCAGCAGGGGCTCCTCGATCATCCCGGCGGAAAGTGAACGTTGGCCGGCAGTCATCGAATCGAGCTCGACCACAACGGCGTCGAGCGAGCGCTGCCGGAGCAGACGTAACAAGGCGGGAAAGTCGTCTTCAACCATCCGGATCTGCAAATGCGGGTAGCGGATGCGCCACTCGGGCAGGCGCGGGATCACCACCGTGCGGACAAAGCTGGTGAATCCGCCCACCCGCACCACCCCTGCGACCTTGGCCCCGCCCTCTATCCGGGCGCGGGCAACGCTGAGTGCGCGTTCGATCTCTTCGCCGGCCTCTGCAACGGCCAGGCCGGCGGGTGTCAATACCGAGCCTTTGGGTGTGCGCACCACCAGCGCATGCCCCGTCTCGTCCTCTAACTTGTTGAGCTGCTGGGACACGGCTGAGGGCGTAATCCCCAGTTCGTCAGCCGCAGCGAGCACCCCGCCTGTGCGGGCAACGGCAAGGAGAACTCGCAGACGGCGCGGATCAATATCCATGTTAAGTAGTTCTAAACCACATCTTCAGAAGAATGCAATTGATCTACAGTCATGTCGTCCTCATAATTGCTCTTGAAAGCCAAAACCGGCAGCGGAAATTCAGCTTTGCGGCCCAAATGAATTGAAGCCCTCGTACGGACGGCTGAGCAAGCGCTGGTCCAGCAATGCCCTGATCCATTCGGCAATAGCCTCTTCTGAAAAACGTAACTGTAGCCCGACATCTGTTCACTCCGCCCAGCGGATGGCATCCGGGCGTCACCCCTGAAAGGACATCATGGAACTGCTGTTTGAAATTTCCGGCTGGGCAGGCGCGGTTGCGATTCTCAGTGCGTACCTCGCTGTGTCCATGGGGTGGCTGAAGGCTGGCAAGGGCTTCCAGACCGCGAATCTCCTGGGTGCTTGTGCCTTCATTATCAATGGTGCATTCCACGAAGCATGGCCGTCAGTGGTCACGAACATCGCCTGGTTCATCATTTCCGCGGTCTCACTTCTCCGCATGCGCTCCACACAGGAGTCGCCGGCGCCCGCCGCTGAGGCCCCGCAGGTGCAATTTCCTGGTGTCCCCGAAACCGGCCAACTGGCCATCGTTGAAGCGCCTCGAGCAGCCAGCTTTACTTAGGCCGACGACCTTAAGCGGACGACGGCGGGAAGTCTCGCCGTCGTCCGGTTCTCCACGCTGACCGCGTTCCGCGCCCCCATCTGCTCCCGGGATCTTGAACTATATTCGGACAAGGAGAAGAGACCGGATTGCATAGCGGGGACAAGGAAGGCGGACCTCTGAATGGCGGGAATGCCACCGGCAACGGTGGAAGTGAGTGACGCCATTGTCCAGTGCCTCGTCCGGGACCAGCGGCCTGACCTCGGTGATCGTCCTCTAGCGCGGGTCGCGAATGGCTGGGACAACTCGACCTTCCGGATCGGCGACGACCTCGCCATCAGGCTGCCGCGCAGGGCGGAGGCCGTTTCGCTCATACTGCATGAGCAGCGCTACCTTCCTGACATAGCCCGCCGCTCGCCGGTTCCGGTTCCTGTCCCCGTCCATGCCGGCCGGCCGACGTCGGACTTTCCCTGGCCGTGGAGCATAGTGCGGTGGATCCCCGGAACCGCTGCGGCCGACGTCCGCCCGGCAGACCGAGTGCCGTCCGCTGAGGGCCTGGCCGATTTCCTCCTGTCCCTCCACGTTCCCGCCAAAACCGGCGTCCCGGTGAATCCTTTCCGCGGCGTTCCCCTGACGGACCGTGCCTCTGGGGTGCTAGAACGGCTCGGGGACAGCGAACGCTACCCGCAGGCAGCAGCGCTGAAAGCAGTGTGGGCGCAGGCCTGTGCCGCTAAAGTCTGGGATGGCCCGGCCATGATGCTCCACGGGGATCTTCACCCGGCCAATATCCTGCTGGCGGACGACGGCTCGCTGGCGGGCGTCATCGATTTCGGCGACGTCGGGGCGGGGGACCCGGCTGTTGATCTTGCGGTGGCGTGGCTGATGTTCGACGCCGGCGCCCGCCACCGCTTCATGGTCGCCTTTGGCTCCGCGGTGGATAGGGAAACCTGGATGAGGGCCCGGGGCTGGGCTCTCATCCTGTCCACTGCGATGCTGAGCAACTCCGACGATAATCCGCGGATGTTCGCTGTGGGAGAGTTCGGGATCAGGCAGATTCTGGAAGGCTGACTTTGAATCCCTGGTGACGGGCGTAAATTGTCAGTGCCTGCTGCAATGCTGTGGGTATGGAAAGCAGAGCAGTCGCGGAGACATTGGAGGCCATAAACGCCTCCCTTGCTGCGTTGGCTGAAGGTGCCGGTCGCGCGGACGGGACCCTGGCCCCGGTTGGTTCTGACCCGCTTCAGGACCAAGCGGACGGGTGCCTGGACGGTATGGCTGCGGTGGCCCGGGTGGAAGCCGGAATAGCCGCGCTGAAAGTGCACTTCGCGGCCGGATACGCCAACGCTGCCGCAGCCATTGCGGCCCCGGCCGTTTCCCCGCAGGAGCGCACCGCCCAGGAAATGGCGGTGACATCGGAGGTGGCCTGTGTCCTGACGGTGAGCGAAAGATCGGCAGCGGCGTTGTTGGCGGAGTCAGCCGCCCTGACCACCCGGTTGCCCCTGACTCTCGCTGCGCTGCGGTCCGGGAGCATTTCGTGGCAGCACGCGCGGGTGATGTGCGATGAAACAGCCGGCCTTGACCCCGCAGCGGCTGCTGCCTTGGAGGCTCATTTCCTGGACCCCGAAGCCCCCTTTGCTGCGCGTGGCTGCGCGGCGGGGGAGTTGGTGCCAGGCAGGCTCCGTGCCAAAGCGCGCAGCTGGCGTGAGCGGCACCATCCTGTAAGCATCGAAGCGCGCCACCGCAAGGGTGTGAAGGACCGCCGGCTGGAATTTGTCCCCGACCGGGACGGCATGGCCTGGCTCTCGGCCTACGTGACTGCGGATGTGGCGGCGGCTGTGTGGTCCCGTGCCACGGAAGCGGCGCGTGCCCTGCAGGGGCCGGCCGAATCCCGGACCCTGACCCAGCTCCGTGTGGACGTGGCCACCGGCTGGCTGCTGGTGGGGGAGGCGGCAGGAACCCCGTCTCCCAAGGCACAGGTGTTGCTGACCGTTCCGGTGTTGTCGCTCCTGGGCGAAGTGACGGAAGCGGCCACGCTGGACGGGTATGGTCCCGTTCCGCCGAGCATGGCCCGCCGACTTGTCGCGGATGGCGCGGGATCGTTCCTGCGCGTGCTGACAGATCCCCGCAGCGGAGCGCCGCTGGAGATCGGACGCACCAGCTACCGGGTTCCGAAGACGATGCGTCAATGGTTGCGCCTTCGGGATGGCCGGTGCCCTTTTCCCGGCTGCAACAACCATTCCTTGGACAACGAAGCGGACCATCTGTTGGCTTGGTCCGAGGGAGGCGGCACCGGCGTCACCAACCTGGGGCAGCCATGCCGGAAGCACCACCGGCTCAAACACACCACAGCGTGGAGGCCGGTTGACGCCACCCGGGACCAGCCACCCCGTTGGATCTCGCCCGCGGGACGCTCCTATCCCAGCGAACAACAGGACTGGGAACCACCACACTTGCCGGACCACACCGGTCACGCGGATGAAGGCCCGGAATGGGGACCGTCCGATTGGCCGGACGTCCTTGCACGTGCCGCTGGACCGGGAGAGACCGGGCCGCCATTACCGGTGGATCCCTGGCATGAGTGGGCGCTGTTCACCGCGGCGTAGGATCGGCTTGCCGTGGTCCTGCCCGGCTTCACCACGCCGGAAGAGGTCTGGGTCCCGGCGCCGGTGAAACGCTAGGCGGTGGACGCCGGAGCGGCACCAAACGGAGACGGACGACGGCGGGAAGTCCCGCCGTCGGACGCCCATTGTGCCCGAAAAATTGCAGTAGCTGTTGACCAGCGGCAGGGCAATGGCGACGGCAACATCTGCGCTTGTAAATCCTCATTGTGGTGCTGGCGCACCTGCGCCACGATGTTCGTATGAACGCTGAGATACCCAAGGTCGCGGATTTGAGCCTTCCCCAGGCATTCCTCCTTTTGGCCACAAACGACACCACCGGCAAACCTGAAGTGCCGGTGTTCGCGCTCAGGACCACTGTGGCAGGCGCGATATTGGCCGAGCTGGGCCTGCTCGGCGCAATCGGGCTGCAGGGGAAGCACGTCAGGACCACCGGCAACGCCCCGCAGACGGACTTCCAGCACGAGCTGGAGCTCATTCGGGGCAAATCCCGGCCCCATACTCCCCGGCGGTGGGTCTCCATGCTGGAGGGCCGCGGCGAAGTGCAGCGTGTCTACGAGGGGATGGCCTCACTGGGCATCGTGGAACATGTCGGCGAAAGGCACCTCGGGCGGTTCCGGGCCGTGCGGTACCCGGAGAAGGACCACGCTCCGGAGGCGGCACTCCTGGAAAAGATCCAGGCCGCACTCAGCAGTGTGCCGTCCGGGGCATCTCAGGCGAGGACGGCTGATGCCGGGGCGTCCGCCGCGGCGTCTGATGCCAAGGCGCCTGATGGCGGGGCGTCGGATGCGACGTGGGCTGATGTCGGAGCGTTTGATGCCGTGGCGCTTGATGCCGGGGCGTCCGATGCCAGCACGCCTGATCCCGCGGAGCTTGCTGCCCCGCCGTCCGATGCCAGCACGCCTGATCCCGCGGAGCTTGCTGCCCCGCCGTCCGATGCCAGCACGCCTGATCGCGCGAAGCTTGGTGTCAAGGCGCCCGATACCAGGACCACGGCGCTGATCGCGCTGCTTCAGGCGGCCGGACTGCTCGGCAAGCTCTTCCCGGCAGCAGATTTAACCCGGGCAAGTGAGCTGTCGAGGGACTATTGGCCGTCCCGCGCGGTGGAGGACGAACTTCGGATGATCAGGCTGGCGCAGGAGGAAGCCGCAACGCTGTGACGCGGGACCCGGTTATCGGATGCGGGACCCAGTCATCGGATGCCGGAGCCGGTCATCGTCGGACCTAGGTGTTGAGCTCCCAATGGACTCGGATGGCCTCTGCCATTCGGCTGGCGCTGACATCGACCCGGAAGGCAACGGGCGCCGTCCCGGTCTCTTCGATGACGGCGTCACGGTAGACGCGGCCGCAGGATGGGCACAGGGTGTGGAGGTCCTCATCCTCAGGCCATTTAGCCAGCCCTGCGGGGACAGAAGTGTCTCCTCCGTTGTAAACCGGAATGCCTTCCGAGTTGGACTGAATCAACCCGTCTTGGCTGACGGTATTACCGCACACGCAGGTGATGGTGGTGACATCATGGCCGATGACACTGGCGGTTTCATTGTCCATGATGAGCTCCCCGGCGTTGTTGGGACCTTCTGGATTTAGCTTATGCCTACGGACCGGCCATGGCCTCATGCCAATTAAATGCGTCAGCAACCGTGCGGCCGGCTTCGGCCTTTCCACGGGACGTCCCGCCGTCGTCCGCTGCGTCCGTTACCGGGCACAGCTAGCTCTCCAGCAGCCCGCCGCCGGCCCAGCGCCGGAGCGCGAGCTTTTCCGCGTCGTCGAACTCCATGAGGGCAAGCCGGCACAGCTCCTCAACATTTCGAGTCCACGCGGCAGCGAGCTCCCTGGCCGCCATGTTGTCCGTGAGGGACCCGCCTGCGTAGGCCACGCCCTGGATCACGAAGTTGACCGCCGAGCGGGACACCGGCTGCCCGGCCGCAACGCAGTCGTCCCGGACGGACCGTGACAGGTCGCCGCGGTTGCCCGAGTGCTCGCGTAGCTTCGACTCCAGCGACAGGAAAACCTGCCGGAACTGTTCGGAAGACAGCGCCGGCACGTCAGTGACCCGGGTGACCTGCTCCTCGATCGCCGGCCGGTCCTCGGATGCCAGCGAGGAGAGGTCCGGCGAAAACCGCTTGGCGTCCCACACCCAGCCAGGCGACGGCGTGGATGAGTACTGCACGCCCTGGCCGAGCTGGGCGATCCAGGCCCCGAACTTGCCGAAGCCGCCCCAATCGGTCTTGAGCGACGGGTCTGCGGTCAGGGCCCTGTGCGCCGCAACTGCCCCGGTGACCGGGCCCGGCGCGGCCTGCACCAAAGCCCGGACCTCGTCGGCCGCCGTCGTCGCGGGCCCCGGGACACCTGGTGCGGTGCGGAGCGGGGCGCCGGGCGCGGCGGAGGCCACCATGCGGGGGACTCCGGCCGAAGTCCCGTTGAGGATGGCCACGAAGTCGTGGGACTCCACCACGCTGTCGGCCATTTCCCGGTACGCGAAGGCCACGGCGCCGGCAGCGATGACGGTTGTCATGCGGTCAGCTGCCCGGAACCGCTGGACCAAGGACGTGAAGTCCGCGTCCGCCGACGCAATGAAGAACTCCTCGACGTGTGCCGCGCCGGACAGGGCGTCCACCGCGTCCAGCACCAGATTGATGTCGGTGCTGCTCTTGCCCCGCTGCGTGAGGGAGGGGCAGTCGATCACGCGGAAGCCCGCCCGGGTCCAGTACGGCCTGTACTTGGAGTAGATCACCGGATTGAGATAGCAGTTGCGGATCAGGAAGCGACGGGATTCCCCACCCGCTCCGCCATCAGCCAACGCTTCCGTCCAATGCTTGGGATCCTCGGCGAATCTCCTGGCCGCGGCAGGGTCCAGTGCCATCAGGCCCGTGTAGACGTTGTCGAAGTCAACGAACATCGCGGCGCGGATGCCGGGCCGCCTGGACTGATGTGGAGGTTCGGTCATCGGCTTAGTGTGCCAGCAAGAGTGGCGGACGTACCAGATGTGTCCGTCCGGCAGGAGAGAACTTCCCCGCTCAAGCCGGTGGCGCCCAGCTCTGCAGCTCAACGGCGTTGCCCTCGGGGTCGGTGACGTAGCACCAGGTGACCCGGCGCCCGTCGGCGGTCGTGAGGGTGACCACCTCGCCGACCGAGCTCCCGCCCTCATCGAGGATGCGGCGTCGAGCGGCGTGGACGTCCGCGACGGCGAACGCTATGTGGCGGAAGCCTGGCCGGTCAATGCCCACTTCCGACGCTCCGTCCGTCGAGGCGAACGTGTAAATCTCGAGCGTCGGGCCGTCATCGCCATGCCCGGGCAGCCGCAGATGGACGCCCTGGAGGGCGGCGTTCGGCACGGCGGTTCCCCGCTCGAGGTCGGGCCCCGAGTAGTCGCGCTCCGGCGGAACCGGCGTGCATCCGAAGAGACTCACGTACCAGTCGGCGAGGCGGCGCCAGTCCCGCGCGATCAGATTCGTGTGCCCGTATCGGGCGCCATCGATGGGTCCGCTTGCGTCACCAGTCATGGATGCATCGTACCCAGTGCGGGCCCCGGTCAGACGACGGCGGGACGTCCCGCCGTCGTCCGTTCTGTTTGTCCGCCCCGCGTGACTACTTGATCACTGCGGGGCGAGCTCGCCGTAGAAGTAGGACGCCGTGACGCCTCCGTCCATGAGGAAGTCGCTGCCGGTGATGAACGCGCCGTCCTGGCCCATGAGGAGCGCGCCCACGGTGCCAACCTCGTCCGGAGTGCCGCCCCGTCCTGCCGGGGACAGCTCGATCATGCGCCGGTATCCCTCGCCGCGCGGGCCGCTGAACTCATCCCTCGCGAGCGGGGTGAAGATGATGCCGGGGCTGATCGTGTTGATCCGCGCGCCGCGTTTGCCCCATCGCACGGCCTCGGCCATCACACGGAGCGAGTTGCCGCGCTTGGCGAGCTGGTAGGCGTGAAGGGAGTCCTTGACCTGGCCGGGCTGAAGCATCGGGAGCGCCAGCAGATCGTCTGCCGGCGTCGTCGCGAGAGCGGTATTTTCCTCGGGGGTGAGAGCGCCGAGGCGGTGCCCTGACTGCGAGGCGATGACGACGCCGGCGCCGCCGCGGGCGATGATGTTCCCGAATTCCTCGAGCAGCACGGCGGTTCCGTAGAGGTCCACGGCCAGGATGGTCGACGGCGACGCTTGGCTGGGCGAGACGCCTGCGGCGTGGATGACACCCGTAACCTCGCCCAATGCCGTGGCCGCCTCGACGAGGGTCTGAACGGACGGGCGCGAGGACACGTCGACGGTCATTGTGCTGACCTCGAATCCGGCGTTGCCCAACACTTCGGCGGCGGCGTCGGCGTTGCCCTGGTTCAGGTCCGCCAACACAGCCTGCTTGCCCGCGCTGACGCGCCGGGCGATTGCCTGACCGATCGAGCCGGCTCCGATGACAACAATGACGTCGCTCATGATGGTCTCCTGTTCTTCGGGATCCGCCCTAGAAGCCTTCAAAGATGGGCGGGAGGCACTGGGAGTACCTGTAACAACAGCCCCTCCCATCCGGGGACAGTCTCCTGGTATAGATGTGAACCCCGATCCGCGAGGTCGACGAGGTCACCGGGTGAGTATCTCCGACACCCGTACCAAGCTCCGATTCCGGGAAGTGAAACGAAACGAAAAATGCGAGCAACCATCATGTATGGCGCCGGCGACGTGCGCGTGGAGAACGTGCCCGACCCGGACATCCAGTATCCGACCGATGCGCTCGTGCGGATCGTCAACTCGTGCATCTGCGGGTCCGATCTGCACCCGTATCATGGCATGCCTGCTTCCCGGCAGGGCAGCCCGATGGGGCACGAGTTCATCGGTGTCGTCGAGGAGACGGGCAAGGAAGTGTCGGCCCTGAAGAAGAGCGACTTCGTCATCGCCCCGTTCGCCTGGTCTGACGGGACCTGCGACTTCTGCCGCGAGGGCCTGCAGACGTCCTGCCGGCACGGCGGGTTCTGGGCCGCCAACGGGATCGGCGGCGCCCAAGCCGAAGCCGTCCGCGTTCCTTTCGCTGACGGCACCCTGGTCAAGGCGCCGCTGCGTGAGTATTCGGAGCTGCTGCCGTCGCTGCTGACACTCTCCGACGTGTACGGCACCGGCTACCACGCGGCGGTCAAGGCCGGCGTCAACGAGCGGACCACTGTGACGGTCATCGGTGACGGTGCTGTGGGCTTGATGGCCGTGCTGTCGGCCAAGCAATTGGGTGCCGAGCAGATCATTCTGATGGGCCGGCACAAGGCCCGCACCGATCTGGGCATCGAATACGGTGCCACCGACGTCATCGCCGAGCGCGGCGAGGCCGGCATCGAAAAGGTACGAGAACTCAGCGGCGGCGACGGCACCCACACGGTGCTCGAGTGCGTCGGGCACCGGCCGGCCTATGACCAGGCACTCGGCGTGATCCGCCCCGGCGGCGTCATCAGCCGCGTCGGTGTGCCGCAGTACGAGGACGCTCCGATCGGCTTCGGCAGCATGTTCGGCCCGAACATCACCCTCACCGGCGGCCCCGCTCCCGTCCGTGCCTACATCGAGACGCTGCTGCCCGGCGTCCTGGACGGCACCGTGAACCCCGGCAAGGTCTTCGACCGCGCCATCAGCCTGGACGAGGTGCCCGACGGCTACCGCGCCATGGATTCCCGCGAAGCCCTGAAGGTGCTGGTCCGCCCGTAGCGCCCGTGCTTATGTGCGCAGGCCCTTGGCGTACGCGGCCTGCCCCGCATGTTGCAGGCAGTCGGCGATCGTGCTGACCAGCCGCACGCCGAGGGTGACAGGCGGATCCCAGCGTTTGTCGACGATGCGGTCCAAATCGGCGTCGTCGAGAGTTTCCACGAACTCGACGGTCTGCCCGTGGACGGCTTCGTAGTATTCGAGCAGCAGCTCCGGCGGGGCCTGCACCGCGTCGACCTGGCCGGTCGAATGGCCGTAGCCGGTGTCTCGCTCGGGCAGCGGCAGGCCGAAGCGGCTCACGAACTCCTGCGAGGTCCAGACCTGCTTCAGGCCGGCGGCGGAAGACACCTGCGCGTCCTCAACCCGGCTTAGGTGCCAGATCAACCAAGCAATTGAGTTTCCGGTGCCAGCCGGACGGCGGAGCAGGGACTCGTCGTCGGCCCCGTCCAGAGTGGCGGCCACGATCTCACGGATCCGGCCGAAGGAGTCCAGCAGCAGTTCGTTGGATTTCACGGAGGCCCCTCACTGTGCGTTTGCGGTGAGCCCCATGCTTGCATGGCACCGCGGCTCTGGATAGGGGCGTGAGGAACGCGGGCAGGAGCATGTTCTTGGCCACGTCCGCAGCGCGCCATGCCGAGCCCAATTACTATTGCGGGCATGAGGCAATGGGTCCGTCGTCATCACAAGTTGGCACTGGCACTTGCACTGGTGATCGAGTGGGTAGTGCTGTTGGCAGGGCATCTCGTTCTGGGGGACCCAATCTTGGACTCACTTTTCGGGGCAACATTCTGGACTGTTGCGTCCGGAATCATGCTGGCATCCGAACGGTCACGATCGGGCCGGACCCAGGCCCGCCTCCAGGAGAATGGCCAGATCCACGCCTACGTGCGCTACCCCGATGCGCTCCCGGGCTCCCTCAGTGGAATCTGGAACATGGGCATCGCTACGCCTCGCGCGGGATGGATAGATTTCCAGCCAGCTGTCTACGACACGTTGGAACCTTCGGGGCGTCCCGAGAAAATCAAGGTCCTGGACATGCTTCCCGGGCGCCGCTGGATCACCGGCAAGGAACGGAAATACATCGGGGGCTTAGGAATCCAAGCCATGTCGCTGGTGACAGAAAAGGGCATCGTGGAAATCGCCGGCCAGCCCGAATCCTTGGACAGACTGGTTGTTGCCGTGGAGGGCGGGTCTTAATAGGTACGTCATGACGGGCTGCCGGAGCCGTCTCAGAGTTCGATGGCCCAGCCTTCTTGGTAGTCACGGTGGTCTCTGTAGGGCGCTGCCATACACATGAGGACGTATTCGCTGGTGCCGCCCACTTCGCTGTTGATGTCGGTGACGAGCGGGACATTGGCCAGCATCTGCCGTTTGGCGGCGCATTCAGCGAGAATGCGGCCAGGGTTGAACCGCGCGATGTACACCCGGTCTTCGGACTTGCATTCGAGGTAGCCCGGTGCGTGGTCGGCGCGGGCGTCGAGGACGGTTCGTTCGTTGGCGGCGTAGAGGGCTGCGGTGTCGGTCCCTGGTTCACCGAACCATTCCCAGGGCGCCGGTGATGCGGCCAGCGCGATGGCTTCGTCTTCGGCGATCCGGGCTTCGAGGAAGGCGATGATGTCCATGCATTAATGCTCCCACCGTGCGGGCCCCATTTCTCAACGGACTGGTGGTTAAACGGCCGGGACCCAATGGGCCACGCATGTCCGCGGAGGCTGCATCAACCGCGCCGCGGAAACGCCGCAATTTGAACGAAGTGAGTTTGCGTTCGCTGCCGGACCCTGGCGACGGCTCCGGCGTATCATGGGTCGCGGAATCGTAGGCAAGCGGGGGCCGCTGAGCATGACCAACGATCGTGAACGCAAAGAAGCGCCGGCAGGAAAGGTTGCGCTCGTGACCGGCGCGAGCCGAGGCGTCGGCCGGGGCATCGCGATTGCCCTTCTGGCAGCAGGGTTTCGCGTTTACGGCACGGGCCGCTCAATCGACCAGGCGGACCTGCCGCGCGAGATACGGCGATTGCGCTGCGACCATCTCAAAGACGAAGAGACAGCGCACTGACACTTGCGGACATCTAGGACGCTTGGCGCCGAATATGCCTGCTGAGATTGCGTGCGTAGTCGGGGGCTCTTTTCGGTCCCGCGGCCCTCCCGCTGGCCCACCGGGCGGAGCCCCGGTCACCGGTATACGCGGACCCAGGCGACCTGCATCCAACTTGGTTTGGTGGGTTGACCGGCGGTGGGGAACCAGTCGAGTTGGAGGGTCTGGTGCATCCCGACCTTCGGTACGTGTGCCGGGTTGGTATCCGTAAACCACACGGCGCCATCGATGTATCCGGTGATCCCGGCCGCGTTCCACTTCACGGCGTAGTTGTGCCATTGGGTGGTGTCGATTTTGCGTGCCGCCTGGGTCTGGTAGGGGCCTCGTCCGGGGCAGGCGTAGTGCAGGTTGAACTTGATCAGGGTGGTGTCCCCGAGCGATTCCGCGAAGTTGACCTCGGCGCAGTTCGGGGAGGTTCTGTTTGGCCACAGGATCACGACGGGGTGGTATTTCGGGTCCCGCACGCTGGTTCTCATCCGCACTTCCCATTTGCCGTATTTTTGCCGGGCGAATTTTGCCGACATCTGGCCCGTGGTGCCGGAAGCGTTCCCGCTAACCGTTGCCACCCCATTGGCCACTTTCCACGCCTTCGGGCTCCGGATTCCTTGGCCCGCATGACCGGGGCCGTCGTAGACCTTCCATTTCCGGGGGTTGGGCGCCCCGGTGTAGGAGAACTCGTCACCTGCCACCACCCGGCCCCATCCCCGAAGGGCTGCGGCCTGCAGGCCGTCTGGGGCCGCGGCCACGGCGAGTTCCGCATGCAGCGCCGGAATCTGCGGGGGCTCGGCTGGGCGTCCCGTGAGGTGCCCTACGGCAAGGGTCAACACTGTTGCGGCAATGGCCGTCGCGTGCAGCTTTAGCTTCAGCAGCATGGGGGTCTCCTCTGCCCTGAATTCTCCTCCTTCGTCCGGACGTTGTCACCGGCTCGCGGATGCTTCGCCGCAATGTGATGCAGGAGGATGCGATGTGGTGGCAACGGAAGCAGGAATGGGCAGAGCAGGCGGATGCGGCTCAGATCACGGGCGCCAGCGCACCCCATTGTTCGTACACCTGGCCGTGGTGACGGCGCGCCCTTCCAGACATGCTGCATCGACGAGCTCGCGCTTACCGACTGCCCCGTGCAAATCGACCGCCACCGGCACGCTGTTGTTCCCTTGGCAGTTATACGCACCCGGGGGCAGCCGTTCGACGTCGGTCCGGATCACGATCCGCTCCTGCTCAAACTGCACTTGCGGATCTAGGACGGTCCCTGTCACCCCGCCCGCACATCCCAGTCGCATCACCGCCAACCGGAGGGTGATGGAATCCGGAGTGACCTCAGCGGAGTTAAGCAGCTCCCATGTTCCCGTGGCGCCAACCTGGGGCGGGATGGTTCCCGTTTCGCCAGTCCGGGCCGAGGAGCCGGTGTCAGCGACTTGGGGTTCCGAAGAGCTGCAACCGCTGATGACGGCCGCCGTGCAAGCCAGTGCTCCGACCACAAAGCGCCGCCCTGAACCGGAGTGCTCCACGCCAGCCTCCATGCTGTCCCTGCCCGACAGGGGCGTGCCTATCCACCCGCCGGCTGGAACAGCTCCACCACGTTGCCCGACGGATCTTCCAGCAGGATCTGCTGACCGCCCGGGCCCTTGACGATGTCGTTTCGGAACGTGAGGCCGGCGGCACGGAGCCGGTCCACCTCCGCCGCGATATCGCTCACGATCAGGTGGATACGGTTCCATCCTCCCGGCGCCGGCACTGTGCCATCCGGCATGGGCCGGCCTGCCGAGCTGGTTGGCCCGCTCAGCAGGAGCCGCAGCTGGCCGCGCGCGACGTCGGCGAAGGCCGGTGCGGCGCTCATCCTGAGCGTGAACCCGAGGTACTTCGTGTAGAAGTCGATCGCTGCATCGACGTCGTTCACCATGTACCGGACGCTGACCATGTCAGTGGGGTCGTTGGGCATATCTAGCTCTCACTGCGGTCCGGCTCACACGAGAATTATGGGTCCATCCCGATAAACCATCAAGCAAATTTGATTGATCCGGAACTGTCCGACGGCGGCTGGCCGGCCTTGCGGGGGAGCGGCACCCAACGCAAACGGTCGACGGCGGGATGTCCCGCCGTCGTCCGCTTTCCACGCGTCTGTGCCCCCTGTTCGCCGGAAGCCCCCGGGGTTAGGATGCCGTGTGACTTTCACCCACGGCTACGCCGACAACAAGGGCCTTCGCGTGTACTACGAGGTCCACGGAAGGGCGGTGCCTGGCCAGCCGCCGCTGCTCCTGATCCCGGGCGGCGGCTCCACCATCGGCACCAACTTCAGCGAACTCATCCCGCTGCTGGCCGGACAGTGCCAGGTGATTGCGGTTGAGGAGGAGGGCCACGGCCGCACCCAGCCCACCAGCAGGCCCCTCACTGCCGAGAACTCGGCCGGCGACATCCTCGCTGTCTTGGACCGGCTCGGAGTGGAAGCCGTGGATGTGCTGGGTTTCAGCGCCGGCGGCCACACCGCCATCGCGCTTGCGCTCGGGCGGCCGGCCGCGGTCAGGCGCCTGATCGTGGCTTCCACCTTTGTCAGCCGCGATGCCGTGCCGGACGAATTCTGGGACGGCATGGCAAGGGCCACCCTGGATGACATGCCGGAAACCTACAAGGACGCCGACCGCCTCCTCAACCCGGAACCCGGCCACCTGGAGCGGCTCTTCGAACTGGACCGCAAGCGCATCCTGGACTTCCCCGGATGGTCGGAGGAAGAACTGGGCACCATCACGGCACCCGCGCTGGTGGTGAGCGGCGACCGCGACGTTGTCACCGCCGAGTACGCCGCGCGGATGGCCGCCACCATTCCGGGCGCCCGCCTGCTGATCGTCCCCGGCGGCCACGGCGACTACCTCGGCGAGCAGGCCGCCAGCGGCGGGGATTTCCGGACGATGCACGCCACCGTTCCCTTCTTGCTGCGGTTCCTCGGCGAGTAAGTCGAACTGCAGGGGAGCGGCATTAAACGCCAGCGGACGACGGCGGGACGTACCGCCGTCGTCCGGGTCATCAGCGTCCGTCCAGCAGCCTCAGCCGCGGTTGTACATCACGTGTTTGGTGCGGGAGAAGTCCGGGCTGCGTAGCGTGAGTTCCTGATCTCGCGTCGGGCGAAGATCAGTCCGGAGCAGGCCGGGATCCCCAGCTACGGGGAGCTGCGCCGAGTGCCGGGTCTGCGCCGTGAGGAAGTGGCACAGCTCGCCGGGGTGAGCACGGACTACTACACCCGGCTGGAACGCGGCAGCATCCGCCCGCGTTTCAGACTCGGTGCTCGAGGCCGTGGCCTCTGCACTTCAGCTGGACGAGGCCGAACGGGCACACCTGCTGGACCTGGCACGGAGGCGTATTCGAGAGCGAGGCAGGGTGCTCCAAGATCAGGCGGACGCCCACCGCGGACTCTCCAGCAACCTCGCGCACGACGACGGCTAAACCTATCGGAAACGCCCTTCTCGCCCATCCTTTCCTTCCAGTCGACGAACGGATCAGCTTCAAACGCTGTCCTAGCCGGGCATCACCGTTGGGGCGGCAGCCCGGTTTGGGCTGGGCTGGTGAGCATGATCTCGGTGTGGATAATGACGTGGGTGCACTGGAATTGCGCGCTGCACGTTTGTAGTAACACCGAAGCTGCGGCAGCGCCTTCGTTGAAAGCCATCAGGTTTGGAATCACTCGAATCTTGACTGTTTGGGCCTTCTTGGTGCAGGCGAGCTGATCGTTTCCGCCGCCGCCTGCGATCCGCCCGTCGCTGACTCTTTGGGTGAGTTGGACCACGGGAATTGCAGTGATCAGGGCGGGGTCGGTGTCGCAGACGAAGGTGACGGGAACATCCACCGCGGCGCCATCGGCGACGAGGATTCCCGGACCCGCGCTCACGAGCGAGGAGGGGGCAGCTTGCGCGGGCGCGGCTGTGGCCACGAGGGCGGCGGCAAGAACGACGGCGGCGATGCGGCCTGTGGTGCCTAACATCAGGTTCTCCCTTGGATGGAAGCGTGGCGTCCCGTGTTCCGCGCCAGCGCGGTGGCCGGGCGCCTAAAATGTACGGGGCCTAGCCCCTGACGGCGGCGCCGTTCAGGGTGCCGCCTGATGTGGCCGGAAGTCCGGTTGGCCGCAGACTACTAAGTACCTGCCCGCGTGACAATAGCCTTTTCGAAAGCGCGCAGGTCGGCGAGCCGGAGTGAGCGGTAGGGAGGCCGCCGTCGTGGTTTTTATTGCCGAACGATAACGCCCTCGAGTGCCGCAAATTTTGCATCCGGCCCGGGCAGCAGATAGTCTGTGAGCCGTGTCACCCACCAGTGGCACAGCTTATGATCTGCGGCGGGAGAGTCCTGCCGGTACGTTCAGCAGGCGCCGTAGGAGCAAATCCTCCCCAGGAATCTCTCAGGCCCACGTACCGCCGCGGCAAGGCAACTCTGGAAAGCAGTCCGGGAAACCGGGCTCACCGACGGTGCAAGTGGCGCCTGCTAAAGAGCAGGCAACGCGGAAACTCTCAGGTCCAATACAGAGCGGGGAGGAACCCGAATCATCGTGGCACTTTGTGCCACCTGAATTATGGAGTTCCTCAATGACGGTTCATTCGTCCCCGTCCACGTTCGCAGACCGCCACATCGGTGCGCGGCGCCAAACAGACATCGACACCATGCTCAAGGCCGTCGGCTACGACACCGTAGACGGCCTCGTTGATAACGCAGTTCCCGCTTCCATTCGCCAGGAGACACCGCTCAGCCTTGCCAGCGCCCTCAGCGAAGTTGAGGTGCTGGCCGAGCTGCGCAAGCTGGCTTCCAAGAACAAGACGGCCGTGCAGATGATCGGCCAGGGCTACTACGACACCGTGACCCCTCCGGTGATCCGCCGCAACATCCTCGAAGCCCCCGCCTGGTACACGGCTTACACGCCCTACCAGCCGGAGATCTCCCAGGGCCGGCTCGAGGCGCTGTTGAACTTCCAGACCATGGTCCAGGACCTGACGGCTCTGCCGGTCGCCAACGCCTCCCTCCTCGACGAAGCTACCGCCGTCGCCGAAGCCGTGCTGCTGATGCGCCGGGCCAACAAGAATAAGACCGCCCGCGACGGCAAGACCGTCATGGACGCCGACTGCCTCCCGCAGACCATCGCCATCGTGCTGGGCCGCGCCGAAGCACTCGGCTTCGAGGTGGAGGTTGCCGACCTGTCCCACGGACTTCCCGGCGGCGACATTAACGGCGTGGTCCTCCAGCAGCCGGGTGTTTCCGGCCGGGTCTGGGACCAGTCCGCTGTGATCGCAGAGGCCAAAGACCGGGGCGCGCTGGTGACCGTGGCCGCGGACCTTCTGGCACTGACCCTGATCACTCCTCCGGGCGAGCAGGGCGCTGACGTCGCCGTCGGCTCCACGCAGCGCCTGGGCGTGCCGCTGTTTTTCGGCGGCCCGCACGCCGCCTACATGGCGGTGCGTGACGGCATGGAACGCACGCTGCCGGGCCGGATCGTCGGCGTCTCCAAGGACAACGCCGGCGTCCCTGCCTACCGGCTGGCCCTCCAGACCCGCGAGCAGCACATCCGCCGCGAAAAGGCGACGTCCAACATCTGCACCGCGCAGGCCCTGCTGGCCATCGTCTCCTCGATGTACGCGGTCTATCACGGACCTGAGGGCCTGAAGGCCATCGCCGAGACCGTCCACAACAATGCACGGGCCCTCGCCGCCACGCTCAAGGTCGCCGGCCGCGAACTGGTGAGCGAGTCCTTCTTCGACACCCTTACGGTCCGCGTGCCCGGCAAGGCCCGGAAGGTCATCACGGCTGCCGAAGCCCGCGGCATCAACCTGCGCTTCATCGATGCGGACACGGTTGGCGTGTCAGTCGATGAAACCACGACGGCGGAGGTCCTCTCCGCGGTGGTCGTCGCCTTTGGCGCCGGTCCGGTGATCGACGCCAAGGGCTTCGAGCTGCCCGAGGCTGTGCTGCGTACGTCCGAATTCCTGCAGCACCCGGTGTTCAACACGCACCGTTCCGAGACCCAGCTGCTGCGCTACATCCGCAAGCTCTCGGACCGCGACCTCGCCCTGGACCGCACCATGATCCCGCTGGGCTCCTGCACCATGAAGCTGAACGCCACCGCCGAGATGGAGGCCATCTCCTGGCCGGAGTTCGCCTCGATCCACCCGTTCGCGCCGGAGTCCCAGACCGAGGGCTGGCGTGAACTGATCGGGGGCCTGGAAGCTGACCTTGCGGAAATCACCGGCTACGACCAGGTGTCCATCCAGCCGAACGCCGGCTCGCAGGGCGAACTGGCCGGTTTGCTGGCCATCCGCGGCTACCACCTCTCCCGCGGCGACGCCCAGCGCAACGTCTGCCTGATCCCGGCCTCGGCGCACGGCACCAACGCCGCATCGGCTGTCCTGGCCGGCATGAAGGTGGTGGTGGTAGCCACCGCCGCCGACGGCACGATCGACCACGCCGACCTTGACGCCAAGATCGAGGCGAACAAGGACGCACTCTCCGCGATCATGATCACCTACCCGTCCACGCACGGCGTGTACGACGCCGACGTCCGGGAAGTCTGCGACGCCATTCATGCCGCCGGCGGCCAGGTCTACGTGGACGGCGCCAACCTGAACGCCCTCGTCGGACTGGCCCAGCCGGGCAAGTTCGGCGGCGACGTGTCCCACCTGAACCTGCACAAGACCTTCTGCATCCCGCACGGCGGCGGCGGTCCGGGCGTGGGTCCGGTCGCAGCGAAGGCACACCTGGCGCCGTTCATGCCGGGCGATGCCAACAAGGCCGCGCACGAGGCCGGGCACGGCGTCGCGATCTCCGCTTCGCGCTACGGTTCCGCCGGCGTCCTGCCCATTTCGTGGGCCTACGTGAAGCTCATGGGCGGCAGCGGCCTGACCGAGGCCACGAAGTCGGCGCTGCTGGCGGCGAACTACATTGCCTCCCGGCTGAACGAGTTCTTCCCGGTCCTGTACACCGGCGAAGGCGGACTCGTGGCGCACGAGTGCATCCTGGACCTGCGTGAGCTGACGGCCAGAACCGGGGTCACGGCCGAGGACGTGGCCAAGCGCCTCATCGACTTCGGCTTCCACGCACCGACGCTGGCGTTCCCGGTGGCCGGCACGCTGATGGTGGAGCCCACGGAGTCGGAGGACCTTGCGGAGATCGACCGTTTCATCGACGCGATGATCACCATCCACGCCGAGATCGAGCAGGTCGCCGCCGGGGACTTCACCCTGGGGGACTCCCCGCTGCGCAACGCGCCGCACACGGCTGCCGCCGTCGTCTCCTCCGACTGGGCCCGCAAGTACCCGCGCGAGCAGGCTGCGTTCCCCGTGCACACGCTCCGGCAGGACAAGTACTTCCCGCCCGTGGGCCGCATCGACGGCGCCGCGGGTGACCGCAACCTGGTCTGCTCCTGCCCGCCGCTTTCCGAATTCGAAAACTGAGGATTCCTGATGACTGAGAACTACACAGCCCTTTACGAAGAGCACAAGAAGGCCGGCGCATCCTTCACCGACTTCGGCGGCTGGCAGATGCCCCTGAAGTACTCCTCCGAGCTGGCCGAACACCACGCCGTGCGCACCGCCGCCGGCCTGTTCGACCTCTCCCACATGGGCGAAGTCTGGGTCACCGGCCCGGACGCCGCCGCGTTCCTGGACTACGCCCTGGCCGGCAAGCTTTCGGCGGTCGCCGTCGGCAAGGCCAAGTACTCGCTGATCTGCCAGGAAGACGGCGGCATCATCGATGACCTGATCTCCTACCGCCGGGGCGAGGAGAAGTACCTGGTGGTCCCGAACGCCGGCAACGCCGTGGTGGTTGCCGCAGAACTGGCCGAACGGGCCCGTTCCGGCAAAGAGGGAGGCTTCGACGTCACGGTGGAGAACGTTTCTGCCGTCACCTCCCTGATCGCCGTCCAAGGGCCGAACGCCGAGGCCATTCTGCTGACGCTGGTCCCGGCCGAGCAGCACTCGCTGGTGTCAGAGCTCAAGTACTACGCGGCGGTCGAGGTTGAAATTAACGGTCAGGAACTGCTGCTGGCGCGCACCGGCTACACCGGCGAGGACGGCTTCGAGATCTACGTGCCGAACGAGGACGCGGCCGGCCTGTGGGAGGCATTGCTGGAAACCGGTGCCGGGCACGGGCTGATCCCCGCAGGCCTGGCCTGCCGCGACTCGCTCCGCCTGGAAGCCGGCATGCCGCTCTACGGCAACGAGCTCTCCCTCGAAGGCAACCCCTACGCCGCAGGCCTGGGCCCGGTTGTCTCGCTCGCCAAGGAATCCGACTTCATCGGCAAGGCGGCCCTGAGCGAGCTCAAGGCCGCCGGCACCGGCTCCACCACCGGCCGCAAGCTGGTGGGCCTCAAGGGCCTGGGACGCCGGGCAGGCCGCGGCCACTACCCGGTCCTCAAGGACGGCAAGGTGGTAGGCGAAGTGACCTCCGGCCAGCCGAGCCCGACGCTGGGTTACCCGGTGGCGATGGCTTACGTCGACGTCGAGTTCACCGAGCCCGGCACGGCCCTGGACATCGACCTCCGCGGCAAGGCGGAGCCGTTCGAAGTCGTCGCACTGCCTTTCTACAAGCGCACTAAGTAGCCCCCGGACTGTCAGCGGTTCCCGACTCCGGGACCGGCAGGCCCCGGTTTTCACGCGTGTTGCTCCTCCATCGCTTTGACGCACACTTTCGAAAACCGCGGCCAGCCGGCCCCTCAAGGTCGGGTCACCTCCCTGTCCAGGCATCTTAGGAAGCGCCTTCGAAAGCCAAGGGTGCTGGGGGATTGGCTGCCTGCCGCTGGTTGAGCTTGTCGAAAGCGGTGGTCTCTGCAAGCTCGATCATTGGGGGTTGAGCTTGATGGCACCGTCTACACAGATTTTGCAGACAAATGAGAAGTAAGGAATTGGAATGAGCAAGGTAGTTGCTGAACTGAAGTACTCTGCAGAGCACGAATGGGTTGCTGCTGATGGGGCGGGGCCGGTGGGGATTGGTATCTCCGCCGTGGCCGCCGATGCCCTGGGCGACATTGTGTACGTGGACCTGCCCGAGGTCGGCTCGACTGTTACGGCGGGGGAGACCTGCGGCGAGGTGGAGTCCACCAAGTCCGTTTCGGACCTGTACGCGCCGGTGACCGGCGAGGTTGTGGAGATCAATGACGACGTCGTTTCTGATCCTGCGCTGATCAACAGCGATCCGTACGGTGCCGGCTGGCTGTTCAAGGTGGCCGTGACCGAAGAAGGCCCGCTGATGTCTGCTGAAGAGTACGCGGCAGCCAACGGCGGCGAACTGTGAGCGGGGCAGGTGCCGCAACGGCGGCGTTTGAGCAGGTCGTTTCACCATCCCTGGACGCGGACCTGTCCGTGCTGGATCCGGAGATCGCGGCGAAGATCGACGACGAACTTACCCGCCAGCGCAGCGGCCTGGAGATGATCGCGTCGGAGAACCACACCGCGGTTGCCGTGATGCAGGCCCAGGGCTCGGTGCTGACCAACAAGTACGCCGAGGGCTACCCGGGCAAGCGCTACTACGGCGGCTGCGAGCACGTTGACGTAGTGGAGCAGCTCGCGATTGACCGCGTGAAGGCACTGTTCGGTGCCGAATACGCCAACGTGCAGCCGCACTCCGGCGCGCAGGCCAACGCCTCGGTCATGCACGCGCTGATCAAGCCGGGCGACACCATCATGGGCCTGAACCTGGCGCACGGCGGTCACCTGACCCACGGCATGCGGATCAACTTCTCCGGCCGGCTGTACAACGTGATCCCGTACCAGGTCCGTGAAGAGGACCACCGGATCGACATGGCCGAGGTGGAGCGCCTGGCCCAGGAGCACAAGCCGCAGCTGATCGTTGCCGGCTGGTCCGCCTACGCCCGGCAGCTGGACTTTGCCGAGTTCCGCCGGATCGCCGACTCCGTGGGTGCCTACCTGATGGTGGACATGGCCCACTTCGCCGGACTCGTCGCCGCGGGCCTGCACCCCTCGCCGGTGCCGCACGCCCACGTCACCACGTCCACCACGCACAAGACCCTCGCGGGTCCGCGCGGCGGGATCATCCTGTCCAACGACGCCGACATCGCCAAGAAGATCAATTCTGCGGTGTTCCCGGGCCAGCAGGGCGGGCCGCTGGAGCACGTCATCGCGGGCAAGGCCGTGGCATTCAAGATCGCCGCCTCCCCGGAGTTCAAGGAACGCCAGGAGCGTGTGCTGGCCGGCGCCCGGATCCTGGCCGAGCGCCTGGTCCAGCCGGACGTCACCGCCAAGGGCATTAACGTGATCTCCGGCGGCACCGACGTGCACCTGGTCCTGGTGGACCTGCGCAACTGTGAGCTCAACGGGCAGCAGGCCGAGGACCGCCTCGCGGAAATCGACATCACCGTCAACCGCAACGCCGTACCGTTCGACCCGCGCCCGCCGATGGTCACCTCGGGGCTGCGGATCGGCACCCCGGCGCTGGCCACCCGCGGATTCGGTGAGGCCGCCTTCGCGGAAGTTGCGGACATCATCGCCGAGGCTTTGATTGCCGACGCCGATGCGGAGCTTTCCGCACTGCGCTCCCGGGTCGAGGCCCTCGCCGAAGCCCACCCGCTCTACCCAGGCGTGGCGGCATTTAGCTGACGGTCACCTTTGGCCCGTTGGGGCCGACATCCTCCGCGTGCTCGGTCGCGAAGACGCCCGCTGAGCGGACGTGACGCTCCCTTAGACGCACGCTTCCGGATGCCGGCCCCAAAGGGGCCCTCTGCTCACCTCCTCCCCAAACCCGTCCGCCTGTGAATGTGCACTGTGGTGACGGGCCAATGGCGGGTGAGTGAATTCCGGAAGCGTGCGTCAAAGCGACGAAGGAGCAGCACGCGGAGGAATTCGGTCATCCGCCTCCCAACAGGGGCCACCGCCCGACCGAGCACGCGGAGGAATCCGGTCAGGCACCACCCAACCAGCAACCTCCCAACCGACCCCACTTACCTAGTTAGGAACCGACAATGGCTGTTGGAGTCTTTGACCTCTTTTCCATCGGAATAGGGCCGTCCAGTTCGCATACTGTGGGCCCGATGCGGGCTGCCGCGGTGTTCGCCGAGGAACTTCAGGCGTCCGGCGTTCTGGACCGGGTGGCGTCGTTGCGGGTGGATCTGTACGGTTCGCTGGCGGCGACCGGGCATGGCCACGGCACGATGACGGCGATCCTGCTCGGCCTGGAGGGCTTCCACCCGGAGCTGATCCTGCCGGACGAGGTGGAGGAACGGCTCGCGGCCATCGCCGAAACCGGGACGCTGCAGCTGGCCGGTGCTGGCGATGGGAACGGTGTTCCGCTGCCCTACGGGGTGAAGGACATGGTCCTGCGCCCGCTGACCGTCCTGCCGCGGCACACCAACGGCATGACCTTCACCGTGTCGGACGGCGGCGGCGAAGTTCTGCATAGCGCGACGTTCTTCTCGGTGGGCGGCGGCTTCATCGTCCGCGAAGGCGAGGAGGACGCGGCCCAGCAGGAGCTTGAGGAGTCCAAGAAGGAGCTGCCGTATCCGTTCCGCACCGCTGCCGAGCTGCTCAAGCACTGCCAGAACACGTCGTTGGGCATCAGTGATGTCATGCGGATCAATGAGGAAGACAGCCGGACCGACGAGGAGATCCGTGAGGGCCTGCTGCACATCTATTCGGTGATGGAGGGCTGCGTGGAAACCAGCCTGAAGCGGGAGGGGTTGCTGCCCGGCGGGCTGAAGGTCCGCCGTCGTGCGCCGGACTGGCACGAGCGGCTCCTGAAGGAAAGCCGGGACCATGATCCCGACTACCGGGACCCGAAGTACTGGCAGGAGTGGGTGAACCTGATCGCCCTGGCCGTCAATGAGGAGAACGCCTCCGGCGGCCGGGTGGTCACCGCCCCGACGAACGGCGCAGCCGGCATCATCCCGGCGGTGCTGTACTACGCGCTGCACTTCGCGCCGGGCATGGATAAGGCGAGCCAGCAGGACCGCGACGACGTCGTGGTGAAGTTCCTGCTGACCGCCGGCGCCATCGGGGTCCTGTACAAGGAGCAGGCCTCGATTTCCGGGGCCGAGGT
>NZ_PJIK01000039.1 GCF_002929275.1 Arthrobacter sp. ZGTC131 | reverse complement strand
AAACATGACTGCGCCGATTCATGCCCGGACCCCGACTCCCACCACGGCGGCACCCACACGGGCAGCATCCCCACCGTCGAGGCCCGGCAAGCGGACCGGGACAGTAAATAGATTCACCGTCAATCGCAACCGCCCCGGCGGCACGCGGCTTGTTCCGGCCCGTGCCGCCTAGGCACACCCATCTCCAGCGCACAGCAAGGTTATCCACATGTCCCAGCGCCACGACCAAGAACAGACCCTCCGGATTAGCAGCGAAGGGAAGGAGTCTGCGGATATCCAGTTGCAGTCCTCAAGTCCAGTGACCGTTCGGCTGCAGGTGGATGGTGGCTGCAACTGCCGCCACCAGAACGAAAACCGCCCCGGCTCGTACGTTGACAGCGACCTTGGTCTCCGCTGACGGCGCGCCATCCCGCCGGCTTAGGCGGCCTCTGAAAGGAACCATATGCCGACCAACGACGAAGAATTACAAATACTGAACGAATGGAGTCAGGAGCTGGCCCAAGCGCTCCAGATCCCTGACTTGCCCATCGACCATGAAATACTGCTGGATCTGGCCCGGAAGTCAGCGGACACAATTACCCACGCCGCGGCGCCGGTCACAGCCTTCCTGGTCGGATACGCAGCTGGCTCGCGGGGATTGGATGCCTCCGACTCTCTCGCCAGCACTGCCGGCGTCGCGTCCAGCCTATGCGAAAGCCACAATAGACGCCCTCACGCAGGGGAATGACAGGGCGTCGCCCTCACAACACCGCCACTAAGCCCGGCCCTACGGCCGGGCTTATTGGCGTCTGTAGCCCATTTTGACGCTGATGGCCAGACCCGCCTCGCGGAGGCCCTCTATGAGTCCGGCATCAGTTTCCGGGGAGAACCGGAACGTAGGACCGGAAATACTCACCGCCGCGATGACGTTCCCCACATGGTTAAAGATGGGAACCGCGACGGCCGTCAAGCCTATTTCAAATTCCTCGTGGACTACTGCGTAGCCTTGTCGCGAGATATCCAACAACTGCTTCTCGAGATCCGCACGATTCGTAATGGTGTTCGGCGTGCGGGCCGGCAAACCGGTCGTCTTGAGAATCGTGTCCCTCTCGTCTGCAGCCAGGGCAGCGAGCAGCACCTTACCGCTGGACGTGGCGTGCAGGGGGGTCAGGCTGCCGACCCAGTCGTGGGTAGCCAGTGTTGACGGGCCCATGGCCTGGTCCACGTTGACGTCGTAGTTCGATCGCTGGACGGCCAGGTTGACCGTTTCCTTGTATTGCGCAGCTAGGCTCTCTAAATCCTCTCTGGCCTCGTGCACCACGCTTAATCGGCCAGGGATAGACGATGCCAATCGCAGGATTCCAAAGCCCAGCTGGTACTTGCCGCGTTCGCTGTTCTGGCGGACGAGTTCACGACCCACCAGGGACCCGACCAGGCGGGATACTGTGGATTTGTGGACGCCCATCTCGTCAGCGATCTCAGTGACGCCGGCATCACCCTCACGGGCGAGGATATCCAGGATCTGGAGGGCACGGTCCACCGATTGGACGCCGCCGCCCTGTGCGTCTACGCCCTGATCCGGGTCGTTGCGTGCGGCCATGTCGCCTCGTGTCCTTGTCCATGCGGAGTACCCAGGCGTGGAAGTCCCAGCCGAACCGCCACCTCGCCATGTTTCATCCTAGACGGGCTCAGTCGCTGGCTCGTCAACCGGCACCTCAGCCTTCACGCGGCCGAGCAAATCCAGAGTTACAAAAAGGGGCACCCCACATGTGGGGTGCCCCTCCGGTAGCTGGGGATTAGCCGATCTTGTTGGCGGCCTCAGCGTCGGAGCTGGTGCCCGCCGGGGCTGCGCCCAGGTTGGCACGGAGCTTGGCGCCGAGTTCGGCGTCGACGTTGGTCCAGTACTGGATGGCGCGTTCCTTGATGCCCGGGCTCTTCACGCCGCCCACGGCGCCGGTGATGGTTTC
>NZ_PJIK01000038.1 GCF_002929275.1 Arthrobacter sp. ZGTC131 | reverse complement strand
GGTTTGTGTCTTCTTCTTTGAAGACACTGATGACTTTTTTTGTATTGCCCAAACTTTCGGGCTCCTCACTAGGGTGAGTGTCTGCCACGCCGTTGTGGGCAGGCGACTCCTCAGGTGTCAGGGGTCTTAGGTCACTATTAATAGCCATGAGCGAATCCTTTGCTCGGCGGATCATGCTGACTGTGCTGATGGATGGGGCCAGCGAAACGCCACGCGTGGCATTCTCGCTCTTGTGTTCTTGCCGTGAATACAACCACTGATGCTGTCCGGCCTAGAGCAGCTGGAAGCGGCTAGGCATCGATTACCAAATCGGTCCGCGCAGTGGAGCAGCAGGGCAGGAACTTGCCTGCATCGATTTCCCGTGCCCGGATCCCGCCTTGGTGGTTCATCTCGACCTCCCCTGAAAGCTTGACGACCTTGCAGGAGCCGCACATGCCTTCCTTGCAGTTCGCACCGATCCTGACGCCCGCACGCTGGGCCGCCCCGAGGATGTGTTCGGCGGGGTCGATGCGCACGTTGATGCCGGTGCGCATGAAGGACAGGGTGAGGCTTCCCGTTCCGACCGTGTCAAAGCTCGACGCATCGGGGGACTCGGCCTCCGGCCCCGCGTCCGTCCTGCCGACGGGGCCTTCGGGACTTGGCCCGTCCGGGTCGACGGTTTCCAGCGGCAGGCCCGTGGCCTTCAGGGTTCCCTCCGCGTCGTAGCCAGGCTCGTAGAGTCCGAACGCGGTGGGCTGGCTTTCGTAGTAGTCTTCGGCGGAATCGGCGATTTCCTCAGCGATTTCCTCCGCAATGTCCACTGCAAACGCGAGCTCCGCCTGGTATTCAAGGATCGTCTGGCGGTCTCCCGTGAAGAATTCCATGTTGATGGAGGTGTCGTCGACGCCGATCTTCCCCAGGAGCTCGGTTGCGGTGTTCAGGTAACCTTCGGGGCCGCAGGCATAGACCTGGCGGCCGTTGGCATCGGGGGCCACCTCGTCGAGCATGGCCGCCGTCAGCCTTCCGCTCAGCCATTCCCATCCTTCGGGTTTACTGCGGTCGCCCAGGGCGTAGAAGACCTTGACTCGCGAGTCTACGGAGGCGATGTAGGCCAGCTCCTGGTGGAAGGCAAATCCTCCGGCCTCCGCTCCGTGGTAGAGCACCACGACATCGGCCGTTCCGGGCAGGGAGTGGATGGTCCGCACCATGGACATGATGGGGGTGATGCCTGCGCCGGCGGCCAGCAAGAGGTAGCGTGCCCGGCGGTCGGCATCGGGCAGGTGGAATGCCCCGACCGGTCCGAGCATCTCGAGCACAGTGCCGGGTTTGACGTTCTCGTGCACCCACGGTGAGACAAGTCCTGTGGGGTCGCGTTTGACGCTGATGTTGAAGGTCCAAGGCTCAGTTGGGGAACTGGACAGCGAGTAGCTGCGGTCCACCGGGTCCTGGTCCTCGCCATTCACCGGAAAAGCGACGTTTACATACTGGCCCGCACGGAACGCCAGGGGCGCACCGTCGGAGCGGCGGAACACGAAGGTCATCAAGCCGCCCGCCTCGGGAACGGTCTCCACACATTCGGCCATGAACTCCTGCGGATGCCAGGGGCCCAGTGCACGGGCAGCACGGGCGGGTGCCTCGGTGCTGCCCATCACCCTGTTCCACGGCATCTCAAGACCGCGAATGCGCTGTGGCTCCTGGATTGCCGTCTCAGTGAGGAGTTCAATCATGCCAAGTGCTCCTGCACGCGCTGCACGTACCAGTTGATGAATGCCTCCACCTGGTACTCGCTCTTCATGTACGGGCCGGGCTCGTAGGCGGGGCTGCCGGCGCCCGTCTGGCAAAGCTCAACAAACGCCTTGTCCTGCAGATTGGTCTGCTTCCAGGTGTAGGTGAGTTTCTCCAGGTCATAGTCGACGCCTTCCTCGGCGTCGTCAGCTACCAGCCAGGTGGTGCGCACCAGGGACTGGTGTTCGTTGATGGGGAAAACGCCGAACGTGATGACGTGGTCGCTCTGGAAGTGGAACCAGCTGTTGGGCTGCAGGTGCATCGAGCAGCGGCCAAGGCGGAAGTCCCGCAAGTCGCCGAGCAGCTTCTTGGAGAGCCTGTGCCCATCGGGCGAGAACGATTCGCCGTCGCCGTCGAGCGATTCCCGTGAGATGCGGATTCCTGCGATGCGCGTGTCGAGTTCCTCCACCACCTCGTAGGGAAGGCCATAGCGGCGGCAACGCTCCTCGAGCGATGACTGTGCTTCCTTGTTGCGGTCCCACACTTCCTCAAGGTGGGCCGGGATCAGGCCCTCCGTCAGGCCCCAGGTGGGAAAGAGGGAACAGGCGAGTTCCGGGTGGCCGTCGCAGTGGTAGCACTCACGGTTGTTCTCCATGACGAGCTTCCAGTTGCCCTCCTCGACGATGTTCTGCTGGTAGGCGATTTTCGTCTTCGACAGATCGTGGGGCGCGAGGTAAGGCTCGAAGATCTTGGCGGTTTCGTCAAAATCCGCCGGCGGTTCGTCCGCAATGCAGACGAAGATGAGTCCGGCCACCACGCGGCTGTGGGCGCGCTTGAGGCCGAAGCAGCCCTTGTCGAACTTCGTTTCCCCCGGTGCCGAGGCATGGATCAGATTCCCCTCCGGGGAGTAGGTCCAAGAGTGGTAGCCGCAGACCAGGTTTCCTGTTGACCCGGCGGGCGCGGTCAGGACGCGGGCGCCGCGGTGGCGGCATACGTTGTGCAGGACGTTCACGCCGCCGTCGTCGTTGCGCAGCACGATCAGGGAGTAAGGCCCGTAGTCGACGGTGACATAGTCGCCCGGCTCCGGCAGTTCGGCGATGCTGGCGGCAAAGATCCAGTGCTGGCCAAAGATGGCCTGCATGTCGATGTTGAAAATCGTCGGGTCGGTGTAGAAGGGGGCATCGAGGGAATATCCCACGCGCCGGAACTCGAACAAGTCGGTGATTTCCGCCAGCTGCTCTGCAGGCAATGATGAAGCGAGTTTTCCGCGTGGATTGAGGGGCAAGACTGGAGCAGACATGTAGTTCCTCCCGGGAAGCGTGGGTAAGTGTGCGATTCGTGGCGACCACGGAGTTGGTGCGGGCAACCGGCGTTGTCGAAAACTTCTATATTTGCTTTTGGCGCAACAGCAAGCGCGATATGCAACAGAGTGACCCAAAACACCCTGGCTGTCAAGAGACGGGAAAAGCCGCGACATACCTTGACACCGGGATGTGACGGGGCGCACTCTGTTGCTTAGGGCGAAAGCCGTTGAGTCATGCGGAACGATCCCGTCCTAACGCACTTGGCGCGAATAGTCTCCCGAACATAAAAAGAGGTGCCGCATGCACATGGCCTGGCCGCTCAGTGAACTCGCTCCCGGGGAGGCGCTACGGCTCGACACTGCTCCGCCAATCGCCGTCTCCACACTTAAGCCGGCGAGATCTTCGCCGTCGACGGCACGTGTACACATCCAGATGCCTTCCTGGCTGACGGCTATGTAGAGGACTTCTGGGTGGAGTGCCCCTTCACGCATCCACGTTCAACCTTTGCACTGGAGCCTTGGATGCACCCGGCCAAACTGCCGGTACGCACGCACGAAGTGCAAATTGTTGACGGCAAACATCATGATCATCGAATCGGACGAGGCCCCCAACCTTCCGCCCGGTCTGACTCCCGAGGGCCCTGTTTAACCGCAGGCCCATGCCTCACCGAGCAAAGGACCCGCTCATGGCTATTAATAGTGACCTAAAACCCCATACACCCGAGGAGTTGCCTGCCGACAATGCTTTGGCAGCAATTCCCCCCAACGAAAAGCCCGAAAGTCCGCGAAACACCAAAACAGTCGTTGGTGTCCCTGCGGGAGAAGGCACAAACG
>NZ_PJIK01000037.1 GCF_002929275.1 Arthrobacter sp. ZGTC131 | reverse complement strand
ACAGCGGGCATGAGCTTCTTGCGGGCGAGGTCGCCCGTGACTCCGAAGAGCACGAGCGACGACGGTCCGGCGATCCGATTCAGACGACGGTCCCGCGGATCCCGCAGCGCATTTCTTGTTCGGGGTGATCGGACGAGGGTGTCTGGCATCGGCTGCTTTCATGGGCGGAGAACAATATCGGGCTGAGGGGTGCACTACCAGATGCGGCGGCCGGCACACCTGCCGGTGCCGGCCGCCGCATCTTGGGCGGGAATCAGGCGATGGCGGCCTTGAGTTCCTTGGCTGCCAGTGCGGGGTCGGCTGCACCATAGATGGCGCCGCCGGCTACGGCAACCTCAGCCCCGGCCCGCTGTACGGCTTCGATGGTGGAGAGGTTGACGCCGCCGGCAACCGAGAAGGGGACGCGTGCTTCGGCGCCGGCACTGAGCAGTCCGTTCAGGTCGAAGCCGGGCTTCGCCTGCTCGTCCAGCCCTGCGTGGAACTCTACGAACTTGGCGCCGAGCGCCCGTGCTTCCGTGGCGCGGGTGACCTTGTCAGGCACACCAATGAGGTCAACGACGATGCCCTTGTTGTGTGCTCGGGCCGCCTTGACGGCACCGGCGATGGTCGAATCGTCGGCGCTTCCCAGCACGGAGACAAGGTCGGCGCCGGCCTTGAAGGCGATGTCGGCTTCGAGCTCTCCGGCGTCCATGGTCTTCATGTCGGCGAAGACGATCTTGTCAGGGTGGGCCTGCTTGACGGCGGTGACAGCGGTGAGTCCGGCAGCCTTGATCAGCGGGGTACCGAGTTCGATGATGTCGACGTACTCGGCGACCTTGCCGGCCAGCTCGAGTGCGTCTTCGGTGGTCAGGAGGTCCATTGCTACCTGAAGCTTCATGATCTTTCTCTTTCTGTTGTTATGGGTATTGGTACTTATTCCAGGTTTGCGTGCCGAAGCCAGAGCTCTTCAGCCGGTGCATCGGTGTGGTTCCACAGGGTCTGGAAGATGGATTCGGTCAGGACGAAGAGGACCTGCTCGAAGAGGCTCCCGGAGTACTGGCGGGTGACGCCGGAGCCGTGGTCCGTTTTTTGTGCCGCAGGCACGATGACCATCGTGTCCGCGAGCTCGGCCAGGCGGGAGACGGGGTTGGTGGTCACGGCAGCGACCTGTGCGCCGGCGGCCGCCGCTGTTTCGGCAGCCTTGACGACACCGGCTGTGGTGCCGGAACCGGAAGCCACGAGGAGCAGATCTCCGGCGCGGATGGCAGGAGTCGTGGTGTCCCCGGCTACGTGGACGTTCAGGCCGAGGTGCATCAGCCGCATTGCCGCCATGCGGAGAACGAGGCCGCTTCGGCCGGCGCCAGAGACGAAAACACGTTCCGCGGAGCGGATGGACGCTGCCAAGGCTTCAAGCTGGTCTCCTTCGACCTGGCCTGCGGTGCTTGTGACTTCACCGGCAACGAGGGACATGTTTGCGAGGATTGCTCCTGCGTTGATCCGGGTTGGGGAATCAAGTGCGGTTGGACCCAAGGTATTTCCTTCGCGTTGGTAGAGTCGTCCACCCATCAGCTGGGATGTCTTCCGTGATCAATACTGCCGCCGCAAAGGTATGGGTGTAACACCCCCTACCGGTGGTTTTGGCTATACTTTCGGGTAGCCCCAGCCTTGATTGGCTTCGAAAGGATGCCTCCATTACCTCGCCTGCACCCGTGCACACGCCCGTTCAACCATCCGGCAACCCCGGCGGCCCAGGCCTGCCGTGGCCGCTGCTGAACTCCATCGCGGCGGTGACGGATGCGCCGCTGACCTCCATTGCCGACGTGCTGCGTGATGCCCTGGCCCCCTATCTCGGCAGCAGCGCACTGGTCATCTTCACTGAGGACTGCACTGGCAGGCCGCAGAAGAAGGCTGGCCGGGACGCCATCATTTCGCGGGTCTCGATCGATGAACTGGACAGTCTCCGGGCTGCCCTTGAGGGCGAGGATCCTTGGCAGGGGGAGGCAGTGATTGCCGCGCAGGAGCGCTCGGTCCTCGCCATGAAGTACCTCCCCAGCAGGGCCCTGCTGGTGGTCACGGACCCCGTGGATGCCGTCGCCGCACTTGGCGCTGATAATGCCGGCGGAAATATTGTGAAATACCTGTGGCACCTCGCCGCACGCAGGATCCAGGAGAAAGTTGCGGATGCGCCGCCCTCATATCTGTTGGAGTCCAGGGCGGCGTCGGCCGAGAGGCTCCGGGTGACCTCCGAGTTGGTGGACCAGCACGCGACCACACTCGAAACAGTCGCGGCTGCCCTACGGTCCACGGCGCTGGACGATGCTTCGTCGCGGGCAACAGCCACGGATCTGGTGGCCAAGGCCCTGGTGCGCCTGCGTACCCAAAGTGACAGGACCACGGACCTGGTGGAAGAACCGGTGGCAAAGGCGTTTGAGCGCCTCCGCGAGGACCTCCTCCCGCTGACGCGCTTCAGTGGCGTGGATGTGCAGTTCATCGAACCTCCGTTGAATGGACGCGCGCTGCCCGGGGAAGTCGCCCACGCCGCCCGGGCCATCGTGCGGGGCCTGCTGCTGGTCATGATGGACCAGCCGGAGGTCCGCAGGGTCCGTGCCCAGTGGGATTGTGACGGCGAGAATCTGCTGATCAACGTCCGCGACGACGGCGGCGGCTCCCTTTCGGTCGAGGCGCCCAGTATGGGCAGGCTGGACCGGAGGGTCCAGGCTTTAGACGGAAAGATGCAGGTGGAGATCATGCCGGGCTGGGGGGCCGATGTCTCTGTGGCCCTGCCGCTGGATGCCCCGCAGGCGACGCCGGCCGACGTCAGCGCCTGGAAGCTTGGCGGCCGTGAACTGGAAGTGCTGCAGCATCTGGCAGCGGGCCAGCGAAACAGGTCCATCGCGGGCGCCCTGAACATCAGCGAGAACACCGTCAAGTTCCATGTGGGGAACATCTTCCGGAAAATGGGCGTCAGCTCGCGTACGGAGGCCATCGCGCTGGCCGCCAGTTCCGGGCTTCGCTGACGCCCCTGCCGGCTGCGAACGGTGGCAGGACGCCGTCGACGCCGGCTAGCCTCCGATGGCGCTCATGCTGCGCTCCGGCTGCACAAACCCAGCTGTTCCGAGCCCTGCGTGGTCCATCCCGTGGGCCTTGGGTTTGGCCCACATGGCATCCTGCCAGCGGTCTACGAGTTCGTCGTCGTGCGCGCCTGACCGGAGCAGCCCCAAGAGGTCAAACTCCTCGCGGGAGAACAGGCAGCTCATGATTTTTCCCTCAGCCGTAACGCGGGTGCGCCGGCAGTCCCCACAAAAGGGTTCAGTGACGGATGCGATGATGCCCACTGTACCGAGGACAGCGCCGGTGGCTTCTGCGGTGGATGCGTTCCGGCGTCGTACTTCAAACCGTTCCGCCGGGGCGCCGTCCCGCAGCTGCCGGTCCCGCTCCAGGACAAAGTCCGTTGATAGCAGGGTGCGGATTTCGAGGGCGCTGATCATCTCCCGCTTGGTCCAGCCATGCTGGGCGTCCAACGGCATTTGTTCAATGAAGCGGAGCTCGACGTTCCGGTCGAGCGCCCATGCCAGCAGTGCCGGGGCTTCCTGGTCATTGATGCCGCGCATGAGCACTGCGTTAATCTTGACCGGCCCCAGGCCGGCGGCGCGGGCTTCCTCGACACCGGCGAGCACTTTGGTGAGGAAGGGGCGCCGCGTCAGCTGCGTAAAAGTCTCGTCGTGCAGCGAATCGAGGGACACATTGATCCGGGTAAGGCCGGCGTCCTTGAGCGCCTGCGCCTGCTGCGCAAGCCCTACCCCGTTCGTCGTCATGGAGATGGGAAGCCGGGGGTGGTGTTTCCGCAGCCCGGCGATAATTTCCACTAGGTCCGGCCTGACCAGAGGCTCTCCGCCTGTGAGGCGAAGTTCCCGGACGCCAAGGCGCTCGACGCCGATGCCCACTATTCTCTGGATCTCGCCGGCCGTCATCACGGCTTGCTTCGGCAGCCACTGCAGCCCGTCAGCCGGCATGCAATAGGTGCAGCGAAGGTTGCATTTGTCCGTGACCGAGAGCCGCATGTCGGTTGCTTGGCGGCCAAAACGGTCCACGAGCGCCTGGGGGAGTCCTGATGGACGGGGTGCCGGCGCCTGCTTGTTGCCCGTGGCGCGGAGTATCGGGATTCCCAGCTGCACGGTCATGGTTCGGGGGAATGGGACATGGGGGAGTTACTCCTTCACCGGAAATGGAAAGCCCTGGTGGCACGTGTCCAGGAAGGTCACATGCCACCAGGGCGGGGAACGTCTTGTTACTTGCTGTCGGGTTTACCCACGGTGGGGATGCTGCCCGTGTGGGTGCCGCCGTGGTGGGAGTCGGGGTCCGGGCATGAATCGGCGCAGTCATGTTT
>NZ_PJIK01000036.1 GCF_002929275.1 Arthrobacter sp. ZGTC131 | reverse complement strand
AAGGGGATTTGGCCGCCTCCGGTAACCAGCTCCTCGCCGGCCCCCTCTCGGCGACTTAGAAAACAATACACCCACCAAACCCCCACCGCAAACCCACCCAAACACGCGCCTGCATCCCCGCTGCAGTCGCCGAAATCCCCGGGTTTGCACGGATTTCAACGGTCTCGGGAACGGCCGTCGGGCGATTTCGGGGTTGTCTGTCCACTATGGAGCGCGTCACATTTCTCCGGCGTTCTGATAGGCCTCCATCCGGGGGCCGCACGGACCAAGCACGGACCAAACACGGACCATGCACGGGCCGGCCCGACTCCGCGCCCGCTCCACGCCGCCCCCGAGAGGCTAGCCCTCAGCTTCCAAGACCAGGGTGAACTCTGCCTCCCGTTGAGCGATCCGGTAGGCCTCCAGCACTCCGGGCCCGCAGGCGCCCGTCCCCACTCCGCGTTGGACGTGATCGAGGTAGACATAGGTGCGGCCGTCCGGCACGAGGTCCGGCTGGTGACTGGCCGCATCCAGTGCCGTCTGGCTGTACGGCCTCACTGTCAGCGCGAAGGGCTCGCCACTGATGGCCAAGTTGCCGGCGTCCAGCTGCAGCATTGCGCTGTGCACAGCTGCGCGGGCACCGCACTCCTGCGGGCGGACGTAGTCCACGGCCAAATCCGCCGCCGGCAATGAGAACCATCCCTTGCGCGTTCCCTGCCCGGTGTCCGGGTACGCCTGGTGCGGACCTTGCCCGAACCAGTCCACGTGCCGGGCTCCCGTGCCCAGTACGAGCTCCAGTCCGATCCGCGCCCAGGGAACGTCGCGGCCCCGATCGTTCCAGTCCCCGTCCGGCCGCACCCGTGTCCGCAGACTGAGCTTTTCACCGTCGCTCGTCCACGTGTAGTCCACGAACACCCCGTACTGCTTGTCCGCGATACCGACGCGCGTCCGGATCTCCAACTCCTCGCCGCCGTCCGCATCCGGGGTGGCAGTGATGCCGATCAGCCGGGAGTGCAGCAGGTTAAGGCCTGCCCCGACCCATCGCTGCGCGAGGGTCGGAGCCTCAGTGTTCCCCCACCAATCCACGCCGTGGTCGTTGTCGGTCGGGGCGCGCCACAGCACAAGCCGGAGATCGTCCACCGGCAGTCCGCCAAGGCGGGTCAGAGCGCCGGTGGTCCGTGAGAAAGCGGCCGGCCCCAGCAGCAGCTCATCGGGACCGGCACCCTCGGCATCTCCCGCAGAACCCGCCGCATCCGCCACCACAGCAGCTTCAGTGGCACGGACCCGCGGCGCGACCGGTGCATTGAGGACGGCCTGGCCCCACGCGACCTCGTGCCCGGCGTCGGCCCACTCTGTCTCCTCCGCCAACTCCGCCCGGACGGTCAGCACCGCGGCCGAATCGCCGGCCCGTGCAGCCAGCCCGGCCGGGAGCTCAACGGTTGTTTCGCTGCGGGGCGCCAACGGCGCAACCGCCACCAGGCCGCCGTCGTGAGTGCCGCCGTCGGCCTCCACGGAATAGCGGAACCGGAGCGCGGAAGTGTCCGCAAAGTCGAACTTGCTGGCGACGGTGAACCTGGTCCAGTCTGCCGCGACGGTGATGGCCAGCGGCTCAATGACCTTCTTGAAATCCAGCAGCCCGGGCCTCGGTTTGCGGTCGGCATCCACGAGTCCGTCCGTGACGAAGTTGCCATCGTGAACTTCCTCACCGAAGTCGCCGCCGTAGACGAAGTACTCCTGGCCGTCGTCGGCAGTGCGGGTGATTCCGTGCTCCAGCCACTCCCAGACGAAGCCTCCCATGAGCCGCGGATACCGGTCGAAGAGCTCCTGGTACTCGGTCATGCCGCCCGGGCCGTTGCCCATCGCGTGCACATATTCGCAGAGGACAAAGGGCATGGCGCGGCGGCGGGCGTCCAGCTCGGGGTCGTCCAGGGCCGGTTCGATTCCCTGGCCGATCAGCGCAGTTTCTGCCTGGTCCGCGTACATCCGCGAATAGACGTCCACGTAGGGCGAACTCCAGTCACCTTCGTAGTGGATGGGCCGGGAGGGGTCGCGGTCCTTGGTCCAGCGGGACATGGCCGCCAGGTTCCGCCCCGTGCCGGACTCGTTCCCCAGCGACCACATGATCACGCAGGCGTGGTTCTTGTCCCGCTCAACGGTGCGCCGCATCCTGTCCAGGAGCGCCGGCTCCCACTGCGGGTCATCGCTGGGATTCTGCTGCCAGCCCGCGCTTTGAAAGCCGTGGGTCTCCAGATCGCATTCCAGCACCACGTAGAAACCGAGCCGGTCCGCAAGGGCCAGGAATTCTGGATGCGGCGGGTAATGGGACGTGCGGATGGCGTTGATGTTGTGCTGCTTCATCAGCCGCAGCTCGCTCTCCATCACCTCGCGCGGCACGGCGCGGCCGAGACGGGGATCATGCTCATGCCGGTTCACGCCGCGCAGCAGGATCCGCTGGCCGTTGATCTTGAACTGGGCGTCCTCGATGGCGATGCCGCGGAACCCGAACTGGAGTTCCACGGTCTCGCCGCCCGTGCTGACGGTCGCCGCGTAGAGCCGGGGCACCTCCGCCGACCACGGCGCCACCCCCGGGATGCGCTGCTCACTTCCCGCGGGCAGCTCCAGGTCCAGCTCGGCAACGCGTACGACGGCGTAAATCGCCTCGCCGGCCCGGGTCACCTCCACCTTGAGGACCCCTTCGCCGGTGCGATGGTCGTATCCGGCGTGGACAAAGACGTCGTCGATCCCGTCGGCCGGCCGGGACTGCAGGGTGACATCGCGGAAGATGCCCGGCAGCCACCACATGTCCTGGTCCTCCAGGTAGCTGGCCGCCGAGAACTGCGCGGCGCGCACGGCCAGGATGTTCCGGCCCGGAACCAGGACGTTGGTGACGTCGAACTCGTGGGCCAGACGGCTGCCGCGCGTCGTGCCGAGCCGTGTCCCATTCAGCCACACGGTGCCGGCGGACTCGATGCCGTCAAAGCGCAGAACCGACCGCGGAAAGAACTCGGGGCCCGCCTCGAATTCCACGAGGTGGTCGCCGATGGGGTTGGCGTCCGGCACGTGGGGCGGTTCCACCGCAAACGGATACTGGACGTTGGTGTACCAGGGCGTGCCGTGGCCGTGCATGGGCCAGCTGGACGGCACCGGCAAGTCCCCGAACCCGGTCAGATCCCGGCCCAGCTGCCAGCCGTCAGCGGGAGCCAGCCTCGCCCCGCCGTGAAGCCGGAACTTCCAGGTGCCGTTCAGGACCTTTCGCGGGGCATCGCTGTGCAGGTACGCGCGCGCCGGTAGCGCACCATCCGCGGGCGCCATCGACTCAAGTTCCCCGACCTCGTCCGAGGAGATGTCGAGGGACCGGCTGGCTCGAGCCGCAGGCCGTGAAGCAGCAGGCACAGTGGATGATTCGACTGACATGTTTGTTTCCCCTGGGTGGGTCTTGGATGCTTGACGTGAACGTTCACGAACGTGTCCAAGCGTACTGTGATCCGAACGGTTTGGGTAGGGTCAGGCTCCGCTCAGGCGGACTGTCGCAGCACCAGGTGGTGCCGGAGCAGCAGGTCCGTGCCCGGGCCGCCCGCCTCAAGGGATCCGCTAAGCAAGCCGTCCAGAAGTTCGACGGCGGCTCTCCCCACTTCCCGCAGGTCGAGTGCAAGCGTGGTCAGCTCAGGCGTCAGGAGCTGGCCGAGCGGGATGCCGTCCATGCCGATCACGGCGCAATCAGCCGGGACCGCCCGGCCGGAGTCCGCCAGGGCCTTCAGTGCCCCGGCCGCCATTAGGTCGTTGAACACCACGATCCCGTCCGTGCCGGGGTGCTCCTCGAGCAGCCGCCGCGTCACCTGCCTGGCAGAGGCCGCCGACTCTGGGGAAACAGCCACCGTCATGGCCATGTCGAAGGCGGCTGCGCTGCGGACGAATGCCTGGCCGCGCACGGTCGGGACGCTCTGGGCGGTGTCGGTTCCGGGCGTTGGCCGGTTGGCGCGCACGGGCCCCGGTGCGCGTTGGTCCGCGCCGGCCGGCGCTCGGTCGATGTAGGCCAACTGCCGGCAGCCCTTCGCCTGCAGGTGTCGCAGGGCGGTTTGGGCAGCGTGGTCGTAGTCAAAGGAGATCCCGCCGGACGCAGGCCCGGCTGGCTGGTCGAGAACCACCAGGGGCCGGCGTCCAAGGATGGCCTGTGCTTCGTCCGCGGCTCCGCCCAAGTACCCGATCACGGCATCCACCTGCGGGGCGAGGTGCTGCACGGATTCGACGCCGGTAGCCCCGCCGTGGCCGTAGTCATCCATGACGACGTGCCAGCCGCGTTGCGTGGCCAACTCAACCACACTGGAGGCAAAGGCTGGATAGTACGGGTTGGTGAGGTCGGGAATGGCCAGGCCCACCGAAGTGCGCGCGCCCTGGACCAGGCCTTTCGCAAAGCGGCTTGGTGTGTACCCCAGCTGGCGCGCCGTTTCCTGGACGCGCTCACGAGTATCCGGCCGAATGCCCGGCATCGCGTTCATGGCGCGGGTAACGGTCTGCCGGGAGACGCCAGCCGCGGCTGCTACGTCAAGGATGGTGGCGCGTCTGGAGCGTCCGGCCGATGCGCCCGGAGCCAGGCCGGAGGAAGCATCGCCGGGAGAAGTGGTCATAGTTGGTAAGTCTAGATGCGGGCGCCAAGACCGCTGCTCGGGGCCTGCTGTAACCCTGAGGTCGGCCTGGAGGGTGCGGGTGTGTTGTTCTAAACCGGTTTTAAATGCGGGAGAGCCCCGACCATGGCTGGTTGGGGCTCTCGACCTAATGGTTGTCCGGCGGTGACCTACTCTCCCACACCCTCCCGGGTGCAGTACCATCGGCGCTGTGGGTCTTAGCTTCCGGGTTC
>NZ_PJIK01000035.1:3993-5729 GCF_002929275.1 Arthrobacter sp. ZGTC131 | reverse complement strand
TGTGTCTGTTGTTTGAGAACTCAATAGTGTGCCAAGTTTGTTGATACCGGTTTATTTTATATGAATTGGTTGAATTTGCCGGATCGTGCCGCCCCTGTGGTGTGGTCTGGTGTTTTTGGCTGGTTTCAAATTTTGTGCAGCCTGGTTCCGCGTTTTCCCGTGGTTTCATTGGTTGTGTCTGTTTTTGTTTTACTTCAACGGAGAGTTTGATCCTGGCTCAGGATGAACGCTGGCGGCGTGCTTAACACATGCAAGTCGAACGATGATCCCAGCTTGCTGGGGGATTAGTGGCGAACGGGTGAGTAACACGTGAGTAACCTGCCCTTAACTCTGGGATAAGCCTGGGAAACTGGGTCTAATACCGGATATGACTCCTCATCGCATGGTGGGGGGTGGAAAGCTTTATTGTGGTTTTGGATGGACTCGCGGCCTATCAGCTTGTTGGTGAGGTAATGGCTCACCAAGGCGACGACGGGTAGCCGGCCTGAGAGGGTGACCGGCCACACTGGGACTGAGACACGGCCCAGACTCCTACGGGAGGCAGCAGTGGGGAATATTGCACAATGGGCGCAAGCCTGATGCAGCGACGCCGCGTGAGGGATGACGGCCTTCGGGTTGTAAACCTCTTTCAGTAGGGAAGAAGCGAAAGTGACGGTACCTGCAGAAGAAGCGCCGGCTAACTACGTGCCAGCAGCCGCGGTAATACGTAGGGCGCAAGCGTTATCCGGAATTATTGGGCGTAAAGAGCTCGTAGGCGGTTTGTCGCGTCTGCCGTGAAAGTCCGGGGCTCAACTCCGGATCTGCGGTGGGTACGGGCAGACTAGAGTGATGTAGGGGAGACTGGAATTCCTGGTGTAGCGGTGAAATGCGCAGATATCAGGAGGAACACCGATGGCGAAGGCAGGTCTCTGGGCATTAACTGACGCTGAGGAGCGAAAGCATGGGGAGCGAACAGGATTAGATACCCTGGTAGTCCATGCCGTAAACGTTGGGCACTAGGTGTGGGGGACATTCCACGTTTTCCGCGCCGTAGCTAACGCATTAAGTGCCCCGCCTGGGGAGTACGGCCGCAAGGCTAAAACTCAAAGGAATTGACGGGGGCCCGCACAAGCGGCGGAGCATGCGGATTAATTCGATGCAACGCGAAGAACCTTACCAAGGCTTGACATGGACCGGACCGCCGCAGAAATGTGGTTTCCCCTTTGGGGCCGGTTCACAGGTGGTGCATGGTTGTCGTCAGCTCGTGTCGTGAGATGTTGGGTTAAGTCCCGCAACGAGCGCAACCCTCGTTCCATGTTGCCAGCGCGTAATGGCGGGGACTCATGGGAGACTGCCGGGGTCAACTCGGAGGAAGGTGGGGACGACGTCAAATCATCATGCCCCTTATGTCTTGGGCTTCACGCATGCTACAATGGCCGGTACAAAGGGTTGCGATACTGTGAGGTGGAGCTAATCCCAAAAAGCCGGTCTCAGTTCGGATTGGGGTCTGCAACTCGACCCCATGAAGTCGGAGTCGCTAGTAATCGCAGATCAGCAACGCTGCGGTGAATACGTTCCCGGGCCTTGTACACACCGCCCGTCAAGTCACGAAAGTTGGTAACACCCGAAGCCGGTGGCCTAACCCCTTGTGGGAGGGAGCCGTCGAAGGTGGGACTGGCGATTGGGACTAAGTCGTAACAAGGTAGCCGTACCGGAAGGTGCGGCTGGATCACCTCCTTTCTAAGGAGCACCTACAA
>NZ_PJIK01000035.1:0-3715 GCF_002929275.1 Arthrobacter sp. ZGTC131 | reverse complement strand
CCGGGTTTTGTGTTTCTGGTTTCCTGGCTGCACCGATCATGCATGTATCGGCCCGTTTTTGTGTGGGTTGTGTGTGTGGGGTGTGTGGTACGGGGTTGTTGTTTGAGAACTACATAGTGGACGCGAGCATCTTTTATAAGAAGCAATTTCCAAGAATATGAACCTGGATCTGGCTGCGCGTGATGGTACTGCCCCTTGGGGTGGTGTTGTTGGGTGTGGTTGGTTTCGTGGTTCTCTCGAAAATAGCGTTTTTGATCTTTTGTGGTCAAGTTTTTAAGAGCACACGGTGGATGCCTTGGCATTAGGAGCCGAAGAAGGACGTAGGAATCTGCGATAAGCCTGGGGGAGTCGATAACCGGACTGTGATCCCAGGGTGTCCGAATGGGGAAACCCCGCCAGACGCTTCGTGTGATCTGGTGACCCGCATCTGAACACATAGGGTGCGTGGAGGGAACGCGGGGAAGTGAAACATCTCAGTACCCGCAGGAAGAGAAAACAATAGTGATTCCGTTAGTAGTGGCGAGCGAACGCGGATCAGGCTAAACCGTTCCATGTGTGATAGCCGGCGGGCGTTGCATGGGCGGGGTTGTGGGACTTTCCGTGCTGTCTCTGCCGGGACAGCGAGGTGAGGTGCAGGTATAGGTGAACGGTCTTGAAAGGCCGGCCGTAGAGGGTGTGAGCCCCGTAACCGTAATGCTGTGTACCGCCTGGAGAGTATCCCAAGTAGCACGGGGCCCGAGAAATCCCGTGTGAATCTGTCAGGACCACCTGATAAGCCTAAATACTCCCTAATGACCGATAGCGGACCAGTACCGTGAGGGAAAGGTGAAAAGTACCCCGGGAGGGGAGTGAAACAGTACCTGAAACCGTGTGCTTACAATCCGTCGGAGCCAGTCTGATTCTGGTGACGGCGTGCCTTTTGAAGAATGAGCCTGCGAGTTAGTGTTACGTCGCGAGGTTAACCCGTGTGGGGAAGCCGTAGCGAAAGCGAGTCTGAATAGGGCGTTGCAGTGGCGTGATCTAGACCCGAAGCGAAGTGATCTACCCATGGCCAGGTTGAAGCGACGGTAAGACGTCGTGGAGGACCGAACCCACTTCAGTTGAAAATGGAGGGGATGAGCTGTGGGTAGGGGTGAAAGGCCAATCAAACTTCGTGATAGCTGGTTCTCCCCGAAATGCATTTAGGTGCAGCGTTGCGTGTTTCTTACCGGAGGTAGAGCTACTGGATGGCTAATGGGCCCTACAAGGTTACTGACGTCAGCCAAACTCCGAATGCCGGTAAGTGAGAGCGCAGCAGTGAGACTGTGGGGGATAAGCTTCATAGTCGAGAGGGAAACAGCCCAGACCACCAACTAAGGCCCCTAAGCGTGTGCTAAGTGGGAAAGGATGTGGAGTTGCGAAGACAACCAGGAGGTTGGCTTAGAAGCAGCCATCCTTAAAAGAGTGCGTAATAGCTCACTGGTCAAGTGATTCCGCGCCGACAATGTAGCGGGGCTCAAGTACACCGCCGAAGTTGTGGCATTCACATATTTTCCAAGCCTTCGTGGTTCAGGAGTGTGGATGGGTAGGGGAGCGTCGTGTGGGCGGTGAAGTCGCGGTGTAAACCAGCGGTGGAGCCTACACGAGTGAGAATGCAGGCATGAGTAGCGAAAGACGGGTGAGAAACCCGTCCGCCGGATGATCAAGGGTTCCAGGGTCAAGCTAATCTGCCCTGGGTAAGTCGGGACCTAAGGCGAGGCCGACAGGCGTAGTCGATGGACAACGGGTTGATATTCCCGTACCGGCGAAAAACCGCCCATGCTGAACAGGGGATACTAACCGCCCGAGACCTGACCAATCACCCTTGTGGTGTGCGGTTTTTGGTGGAGCGCGGGACCTGATCCTGGGAGGCAAGCGTATTAACAGGTGTGACGCAGGAAGGTAGCCGAGCCGGGCGATGGTTGTCCCGGTCCAAGGATGTAGGGCGAACGGTAGGCAAATCCGCCGTTCATGATGCCTGAGATCTGACGGGACTCCCGTAAAGGGGGGATTCGGTGATCCTATGCTGCCTAGAAAAGCATCGGCGCGAGGTTTTAGCCGCCCGTACCCCAAACCGACACAGGTGATCAGGTAGAGAATACTAAGGCGATCGAGAGAATTATGGTTAAGGAACTCGGCAAAATGCCCCCGTAACTTCGGGAGAAGGGGGGCCCCAACCTTGAACACCACTTGCTGGTGGGAGGGGATCGGGGCCGCAGAGACCAGGGGGAAGCGACTGTTTACTAAAAACACAGGTCCGTGCGAAGTCGCAAGACGATGTATACGGACTGACTCCTGCCCGGTGCTGGAAGGTTAAGAGGACCGGTTAGCCGCAAGGCGAAGCTGAGAATTCAAGCCCCAGTAAACGGCGGTGGTAACTATAACCATCCTAAGGTAGCGAAATTCCTTGTCGGGTAAGTTCCGACCTGCACGAATGGAGTAACGACTTCCCCGCTGTCTCAACCATAAACTCGGCGAAATTGCAGTACGAGTAAAGATGCTCGTTACGCGCAGCAGGACGGAAAGACCCCGAGACCTTTACTATAGTTTGGTATTGGTGTTCGGAGTGGCTTGTGTAGGATAGGTGGGAGACGTTGAAGCCCGGACGCCAGTTCGGGTGGAGTCATCGTTGAAATACCACTCTGGTCACTTTGGACATCTAACTTCGGCCCGTAATCCGGGTCAGGGACAGTGCCTGATGGGTAGTTTAACTGGGGCGGTTGCCTCCTAAAAAGTAACGGAGGCGCCCAAAGGTTCCCTCAGCCTGGTTGGCAATCAGGTGTCGAGTGTAAGTGCACAAGGGAGCTTGACTGTGAGAGAGACATCTCGAGCAGGGACGAAAGTCGGGACTAGTGATCCGGCGGTACATTGTGGAATGGCCGTCGCTCAACGGATAAAAGGTACCTCGGGGATAACAGGCTGATCTTGCCCAAGAGTCCATATCGACGGCATGGTTTGGCACCTCGATGTCGGCTCGTCGCATCCTGGGGCTGGAGTAGGTCCCAAGGGTTGGGCTGTTCGCCCATTAAAGCGGTACGCGAGCTGGGTTTAGAACGTCGTGAGACAGTTCGGTCCCTATCCGCTGCGCGCGCAGGAAATTTGAGAAGGGCTGTCCTTAGTACGAGAGGACCGGGACGGACGAACCTCTGGTGTGTCAGTTGTACTGCCAAGTGCACCGCTGATTAGCTACGTTCGGATGGGATAACCGCTGAAAGCATCTAAGCGGGAAGCTCGCTTCGAGATGAGATTTCCATACACCTTGTGTGTGAGAGGCCCCCAGCCAGACCACTGGGTTGATAGGCCGGATGTGGAAGCGAGGACTAACGACTCGTGAAGCTGACCGGTACTAATAGGCCGATAACTTACACCACACACCACCCCGCAAACGGATTCAAAAGCGTTTGCAACCAGGGGTGGTAAAAAGAAAACAAGACTGCTTGCGTCCACTATGTGGTTCCCAACCAACAAACCCGCACCACGGGCACGTTGCACGGAACCGACAACTGAATAACAACACCACAGTTGTAACACCAGATTTCCCCACCACGACCCCCAGGGCGGCGGTGGCGGAGCAAGGGTTACGGCGGTCATAGCGTGGGGGAAACGCCCGGTCCCATTCCGAACCCGGAAGCTAAGACCCACAGCGCCGATGGTACTGCACCCGGGAGGGTGTGGGAGAGTAGGTCACCGCCGGACA
>NZ_PJIK01000034.1 GCF_002929275.1 Arthrobacter sp. ZGTC131 | reverse complement strand
GTGGCCTTGACTGTCACCCCTGCCCTCGCGCTGATCTTCATGCGCAAGGTCCCACTAAAGGAGCAGGAACCACCCCTCGTCCGGGTGCTCAAGCGCGGCTATCACAAGGTGCTGCGTAAGATCATTCGGCGTCCCGTGGCAGGCTACGCGACGTTCGGCGCCATGGCTGCCGTGGGTGCCATCACCGCACCGCTGCTGGGGCAGTCGCTGCTGCCGGACTTCAAGGAACGTGACTTCCTCATGCACTGGCTGACCCAGCCCGGCACGTCCTTGGAGGAGGAGTACCGCGTCAGCCAGAAGGCCTGCACTGAGCTCATGACCATCCCGGGCGTCCGGAACTGCGGCGCCCACATCGGCCAGGCCTTCAACGCTGACGAAGTGGTGGGGGTGTATTTCGGTGAGAACTGGATCAGCATCGACCCTGCAGTGGACTATGACAAAACGTTGGCCGCCGTCCACGAAGTTGTGGAAGGTTATCCCGGTATTGTGCGCGACGTTCAAACCTACCTGAAGGAGAGGATCCGCGAGGTTCTAACGGGCGCCAGCACCGCCGTCGTCGTCCGGCTCTACGGCAACGACCTGGCGCTCCTGCGTTCAAAGGCCGCCGAAATCCAGGCGATCTTTGACGGGACCGAGGGAGCCATCGACGTCCACACCGAACTGCAAAAGGACATTCCACAGATCAACGTCGAGGTCGACCTGGAGAAGGCGCAGAAGTACGGGCTGAAGCCGGGTGACGTCCGGAGGGCGGCCGCGACGCTGGTTGGCAGTGAAGAAGTCGGTGACCTTTACCGGGACGGAAAAGTTTACGACGTCAGAATCTGGAGTTCCCCGAGTATGCGCTCGGACATCACCAGCATCACGAACCTCCCCATCGATACCCCCAACGGGCAGAAGATCCTGTTGTCCGACGTGGCAAGCGTCGAGCTTGCACCAACGCCCAATGTCATCGAACGTGATGCCCACTCCAGGCGGATCGACATCGAATCCAACGTGACGGAAGGATCCCTCCGCACCGTGGTCGCGGCGATGGAAGAAGGGCTCAAGAAGGTGGAGATGCCTCCGGGCTTCCGCACCGAGATCCTGGGCGAATACAAGGAGCGGCAAGAGGCAACCACCACGCTGCTGACCCTCGCCACGGTGGCACTGGCAGTGATTTACCTGCTGCTGCAGGTGGCCTTCTCAAGCTGGCGGCTGGCCACACTGGTCATCCTCACGCTGCCAATCGCCCTCGTCGGCGGCGTGTTCGCCGCCTACCTCGGAGGGGGCGTGCTGTCACTTGGCTCAATTGTGGGCTTCCTGACGGTCATGGGCATCGCGGCGAGGAACGGCATCCTGCTCATCAACCACTGCCAGCACCTCGAGAAGAATGAGGGCATGAAGTTCGGGCCCGAACTCGTGCTGCGCGGGGCAGGTGAGCGGCTTTCACCGATCCTGATGACCACCCTTGCCACCGGGCTTGCCCTCGTTCCGCTGGTGGTTTTGGGCGAAATCCCGGGCCACGAGATCGAGCATCCGATGGCAATGGTCATTCTTGGCGGGCTGGTGACGTCCACGCTGCTTAACCTCTTCGTGGTGCCGTCCCTCTACCTGAGGTTCGCCAAACCCAAGGAACGCCGGCAGCCCGCAGCGAAGGAGCATGCAATGGCGAACGCATGAATCGGTCAGGGGGATCACCCCCAACCAGTAGCTGCTGCCATGGCATTGCCGGCTCTTGTCGCCCACCGGTCCACCTGCCTGGAACCTGTTACCCAAATCGACAGCAACCATCCCACGGCGTTCCCATGAAACCGGACATCAACACCATGTAGACCCCGGATGGACCAGCACTTACGGATCTACCTGAAGCCGTCACTCGGCTCCAGGCGGCTCAGGGACCTTCGCCCCGGCCACGTGGCTGACCTGTTGGACGGTTGCAGACCAACTCCGGGTCGGGAGGACACCAACTGTCGGCCAACACCGTAACGCGGGTGCATGCCTCCTCCGATCTGCGCTGGGAACAGCGGTCAAGATGCGCTTGGTCATGTTCAACGCGGCCAGAGACGTGGAGTTGCCAAAAGTGGCCCGGAACCGCGTGAAGCCGTGGCAGCCGGAGGAACTGGGAGCCTTCCTGGACGCGGTCCAGTCGGATCGGTTGGGGGCGTTATTCGAAACAGTGGCTGCGTCTGGGATGCGCCGGGGCGAGGTGTGCGGCCTGCGATGGGACGACCTGGACCCCGCAGAAAAAGCAGCCGCTTTGATTCCTCGGAGATCCATCCGCGGGTCATCCGAAATCGGCTCTTGAAGCGGACCCCGATAGCGTCGAAGCTCACCTATGTTGCCCGCGATAGCCGCCAGCATGGAATGCAAATCCCGCTCGGCTGTGGTCAAACCATCCTTGGGATCAGGACCATCGAAAGCGGTCGGGGTTACGCCTATGAACTCGTCGCCCAGCCGATACTCGTCGCAGTAATCAGGGTTGGACGGGTCATCACTGGTGTAACGAAGGGTTACTGTCGTGCCAGAAGGCATCCCCATTGGTTCTCGGGTTCCGTCGTCCCAGGTACTTCCCGGGGTGAGGCCCACTTTCCAGTATGTCCGGATGGTCGCACCCGGGGAGCGACTGGCTTGAGGAAAACATCTTTCGGAGCGGGCCGGCTATTACGTCGTCTCTCCGGCCATATGTCGCAGGTCAAGGTCAGGTGGCGCGCGGTAAATTTGCCCGTGTTAGTGATCGCAAGGTCCCACGTCGCAACTCCCGCCAAACCCGGGACCAGATGGGCGTAGACATAGGGGCGTGTCTGCTCGATGCAGTCCTGTTCGAGTTGCTTCTGAGTGTCTCGGGCCTGCTTCAGAGCCGCTTTGGCTGTTTGCCAAGCAAGTACAGCACCGACCAACAGCCCGAGGGTCAGCAATGCTGTCACCCCTGCGCCTACGGCGGACCACCACGCGGCGGCAGCCGCAGATTGGGCAATGTCATTCGCCCGCGAGGCTATTTCGTCTGAAGTCATAGCCCATCCTGCCCCACTTCCAAGAACACAACTTGTGGGGCCTCTCAGCTATCGGGAAACGAGACAGTCTGGCCAGCAGTGTCTACATTTTGTCTACACTCAGCTCCGAAAACGACGCCAGCATCCGGAGTTAGGGCATGAAAAAACCCGCCTTCACTGCGTTTCCGCAGGTTCAGACGGGTTTTCTCGGTTGTGGCAGATGAGGGATTCGAACCCCCGTAGGCGTTGCCAGCTGATTTACAGTCAGCCCCCTTTGGCCGCTCGGGTAATCTGCCGAACTTCAAAAGAAGATCACCGCGGTTGTTGTTTCAGCACCGCGGCAAGACAACCTTACAGAACTTCCGCCCAAGAATCGAATCGAGGCGCGAGGGGCCCAAAAAGCCCGGAATGTCAGGCTTCTCCGAGGATGCGGCCGGCGAGTTTAGCCTCGAACCGGATGGCCTGGTCCTCGGTGATCTGGTTGAGCTGCACCGCCCGCTGGAGGTCCGCGTGCACGCCGTCGAGCCGGGACGATGAGTCGGCGACGGGGCTGAGGATGATTGACGCCGCCACGGCGGCGGCGGCCACGGACGAGGCGGCGGTGGCGATTGTTCCCGCGGCTGCGGACGTGGACCGGGTGACGTAGCGGGCGGCCTGGTGGGTCATTGCTTACCTTTCGGAACGGCTTCCAACTGCTACAACTGTGCCCGCCGAAGCTTCGTTCCCGCCCCGCCTCCGCTGTGAGTGAACTGTGAATGCGGCGGCAACTCCACATCCGCGCCAACCGTACTACGCTGGAATCCAGACATTCAGGCCCTGCCCGGGCCAGCACCGCCCGGGCGAAGCAACCACGAGCAAAAGGAGAGTCATGGCAGGCGAGTCCACATTCGACGTCGTAAGCAAGGTAGACAAGCAAGAGGTTGCGAATGCGCTGCACCAGGCGCAGAAGGAACTGGCCCAGCGTTACGACTTCAAGGGCGTCGGGGCCGAGGTCGACTTCAGCGGTGACAAGCTCCTGATGAAGGCCAACTCCGAGGAGCGCGTCCTTGCGGTCCTGGACGTGCTGCAGTCCAAGCTGATCCGCCGTGGCATCTCGCTCAAGTCCCTGGACACCGGCGAGCCGTACGCATCCGGCAAGGAATTCCGACTGGAGGCCTCCATCAAGGAGGGCATCGCGCAGGACCTCGCCAAAAAGATCAACAAGCTGATCCGCGACGAAGCCCCCAAGTCCGTCAAGTCGCAGATCCAGGGCGACGAGCTCCGCGTCACCTCCAAGTCGAGGGATGACCTCCAGGCCACCATGGCGCTGCTCAAGGACTTTGACGAGGCCGACCTCCAGTTCGTCAACTTCCGCAGCTAGGAGCCACGGAAGGCAGTCGACACGCAAGAGAGCCGGCGACACTCGGATTCCGGTGTCGCCGTCCCCTTTGCGCGTCATTTCCCGCGAAAGGATCACATGAGCTTCACCGTCACCCGTGAGCCCTGGGACGACGAAGCCGGCACCCGGCTGATCGATAACTTCGGCCCTTACGCCGGCGAGCCGCTCTCCGTCTGCTACGCCCGGCCGCTCTGACCCGCCAAGCGGCAAACGGCAAGTACGACGGCGGCGGTCAGCTGAGCTGCCTGCCCGCCATCCGCTCCAGCCGGGCGATTCGGTCCTGCATGGGCGGGTGGGTGGCGAAGAGCCTGCTCATCCCGCCGCCGCGGAACGGATTCGCGATCATCAGATGCGAGGTGTTGACCAGCTTCTGGTCCTGCGGCAGCGGCGCCACCTGGACCCCCTGGTGGATCTTGCGCAGGGCGGAGGCGAGCGCCAGCGGATCTGCAGTGAGCTGCGAACCGTCCTCGTCGGCGTCGTACTCCCTGGTGCGCGAGATGGCCACCTGGATCAGCGACGCTGCGAGCGGCGCCAACAGCGCCATGGCGATGAGGGCCAGCGGGTTCGAGTTGCGCCGGTCACCGCCGCCGAAGAACAGCAGCATCTGCCCCACCGAGGTGATCACGCCCGCCACGGCAGCAGCCACGGAGGACGTCAGGATGTCCCGGTTGTAGACGTGCATCAGCTCATGGCCCAGCACGCTGCGGAGCTCGCGGGGGCTCAGCAGCTGCAGGATTCCCTCGGTGACGCACACGGCGGCATTCTGCGGGTTCCGTCCCGTGGCGAAGGCGTTGGGCGCCATGGTGGGCGAGACGAAGATGCGGGGCATCGGCTGGTTGGCGCGGGCGGAGAGTTCGCCCACCATCTGGTACAGCTGCGGGGCCTGGGCTTCGGTGACGGGGTAGGCCTGCATGGCTCGCAGGGCGATCTTGTCGCTGTTCCAGTACCCGTAAGCAGTGGTTCCGATGCCGATCAGCGCCATGATCCAGATGGGTGCCGCGCTGCGTGAATTGGCGCCGATCAAGGCGCCCAGCCCCAACAGCACCGCCCAGAGCACGCCGAACAGGGCCGCGGTCTTCAGGCCGTTGTAGTGTTTGTGCACTTGCGCCTCCCCAGGTCGGTGACTCCAGGTCCTGACTCCGGTGGCGTCGCTACGGAACCGGGTGCCCGGCGTCGTACTTCAAGAAGCCGGACTGCCAGCGCGCCACCGCCCAGGCAACCGCAATGCACAGGAGGCCGCCGATTAGCAGGACCCAGCCCTCACTGAGAATTTTAGTGCCGCCGCCGGCCAACATGTCGCCCACCCTGGGGCCACCTGCCACCACCACGATGAAGACGCCCTGCAGGCGGCCGCGCAGGTGGTCGGGTGTGGCCGACTGCAGGATGGTGGTCCGGAATACGGCGCTGACGGAGTCCGCGATGCCGGCCAGGCCGCAACACAATGCGGCGGGAATCAGCCAGGCCGTGACGCCCGCTTCGCCCGACCTCCCCGCCAGGACCACCACCAGCCCGAACGCCGCGATGGACCCTCCCCACCCCATGACGGACCAGACCACGGCACCTCCCTGCCGCCGGATGCTGCCGAGGGGTCCGGAGAACAGGCCCGCCAGGAAGGCTCCCACGGCCGTGGAGGCCAGCAGGATGCCCACGGTGGTTTCCCCTCCTCCCACCATGAGGGCTCCCACGGCCGGCAGCAGCGCCCGCGGCTGGGCGAGAATCATGGCCACGAGGTCGATGACGAATGTCATGCGCAGGTTAGGGCGCGTGCCCAGGAACCGAAAGCCCTCGACGACGGACCGCAGCCCTGCACGTCCTGCCTCCTTGCCGGGCGGCATGGGCGGAAGCTTCAGCAAAGCCCAGAAGGCGAACGCGAAACTCACCAGGTCCAGGGTGTAGGTCCAGCCGAACCCGACCGTGGCCACGAGCACTCCGGCCAGCAGCGGGCCTGCCGTCATGGCCAGCCCGAACGTGACCATGCTGAGGGCGTTTGCCGCCGGGAGGAGTTCCTTGCGGACCAGGACGGGAATGATGGCGCTGCGGGCCGGCTGGTTGATGGCCTGGGCGCCGCTCTGCACAGCCACCAGGGCGTAGAGCAGCCACACGTTTCCCACCTGCAGCCAGGCCTGGAGAGCCAGCCCGCCCACGGCCGCCCACATCACGGAGGAAGAGAAAAGGGCCACCCTGCGGCGGTCGTGCGAGTCGGCAATTGAGCCGCCCAGCAGCCCGCCCACTACCAGCGGAACCAGCGCAAAAATGCTCAGCAGCCCCACGTAGAGGCTGTCCTGGGTCAGCCGGTAGACCTCCAGGCTGACGGCAACCAGCGTCAGCTGGCTTCCGACGTTGGAGACGGCCGAGCCTGCCCAGAGCCGGCGGAAGGCCGGGCTTTCGCGCAGCGGAGTGATGTCTGCCAGTAGTTTCCCCACCCGGCAACTCTAGCCGCGCAGAAACTTAGCCCCGCCTTATTGTGATCTAGTCAAAATAAGTGGTTCAATGGAGGCATGACGGAGCACCCGGAGAGCCACGAAGCATGGGCCGCGGCCCTGCGCGCCCATGGCCGCCGGGTGACCAAACAGCGCTTGGCCGTGCTGGCCGCCGTCGAGCACCACCCCCACTCCCCGGCAGAGAGCATCCTGGCCGCGGCGCGCGAAGAGCTTCCGGAGCTGACCGCCCAGTCCGTCTACGTCGTGCTGGGTGACCTCACCGACCTGCACATGCTGCGCCGGTTCGAACCCCCGCACTCCCCAGCCCTGTATGAGACCCGCGTCGGTGACAACCACCACCACGCAATCTGCATCAGCTGCGGCCGGGTGGAGGACGTCGACTGCGCGGTCGGCCATGCACCCTGCCTGACCCCGCATTGGAACGACAATTCCCAGCCCATGACCATCCAGATCGCCGACGTGATGTACCAGGGCATCTGCGGGGACTGCCAGCGGGCCCAAAAACTTCCTTCTGAACGCAACTGATAAATCAAGAAAATAGGAGAAAGATGACTTTGAACATCTCTGCGCCCGCTGTGTCCACCACGCAGTCCGGCGCTCCCGTCACGTCCGACGCCCACTCCCAGGCAACCGGCGCCGACGGCGCCATCATCCTGACCGACCACTACCTGGTCGAGAAGCTGGCCCAGTTCAACCGCGAGCGTGTCCCGGAGCGCGTGGTGCACGC
>NZ_PJIK01000033.1 GCF_002929275.1 Arthrobacter sp. ZGTC131 | reverse complement strand
CGACGAAGGAGGGGCTGGATGGGGCCGGAGCGGGCACGATAATCCGAAGGACAGCAGACAAAAAACGTCGTAGACAACCAGGGCCAGGGTGCCCGGAGCCCTGCGACGGGCGCACTGGACCCAACAGCCGGCCGCGCCAGCGGACGCCCGACCGAGTGCGAGCACCGCGAGCATGCACTTTGTGCCACAGGCTGTTTTCGGAACTCGACCACACTTGTCGATGCAGGTGACCTGCAGGTTCATGTGATTCAGTGTCATGATTCACGCGTTTAAGGATCGCTAGTGCTCGGGAATGACGAGTTGCCGGGTGTTCCCTGCCCCGCCGTACCTGCCAGGAACCGGCCCGCTCGGGGGAAGTCTCCAGAAAGGGACGGACCTCAGTGCGGTGGAAGCGACTGAGGTTCGTTTTGCGGCCGATGAAAATCAACGGCCGGCCCCGAGCCGTCCTCGGATGGGCGAGTGCAACCGACCGGTTCTCGTCACAGGAGGCAGCAGCAACGCTCTATGAGACCGGAATGGCTGGGCCGTCGGTGGGCGTTCCTGCGGGCAGGGCTGAGCCTCTTCAGGACCGTCCTCACACACCCCTTGCAAGCGAGCCCAAGAGGGAGCGCGGCATCATCGCTTCCGCGCTCCCCTCGGGTTTATTTGGCGTTTGCTTTGCCTCGGCGGGTCAGGACGTAGACGAGTGCTGCGATGGCCAGGATGACGACGCCGGCGCCGATCAGCCATCCGGTGTTGTTGGTTTCCGTTTGCACTGCGGGTTCGGCTGCTTGGGTGACGGGGCTGGTGGCTGCTGTTTCCGGGGTGCTCGCGGCCGAGGCGGCAGCGGACGGCGTCGCGGGGGACGTAGTGGCTGCGGCTGATGAGGCGTGGTCCTCGGTCCCGGCGTAGGTGAAGGTGAAGGTTCCTTCGATGGGGTGTCCGTCCGCGGAGACGGCACGCCAGGCCACGGTGTGCTTGCCGGGGTGATCGATCTCGGCCTTGGTGGTCAGCGTTGCGCCGTCGACGCTCGGCTCGCCACTGCTGACCACGTGGCCGTCCGGAGCGGTGACCTTGATGATGTTGGATCCCTTGAGCTGGGTGTTCGGCGGGTTGTTCAGGGTGATGGAGACCTTGCCGGGGTTGGTGGTGATGCTCTGACCGTCGGTGGGGCTGGTGGAGGCCAGGGCATCGTGGGCCTGGGCAGGTGCCGCGCCAAGGAAAGCGGCGAAGGTCAGGGCTGCGGCGAGTGTGCCGGCGGCGGTGGCACGGCGAACGGAAGAAATCACGGAGTGTCCTTTCAGGACAGCCTGGACCGCGGAAGGCGGCAGGCAAAGCTAATGAATGAAGGAATAGCGGATCCGGCGCGGTGAGCAGGTCAGACTGCCTTGACGGCGGGCCGGAGACTCCGTGATGGCGGGCCCCGCGGGGCCGCGACCTGGGTATGTGGTGTGGAGCGGGGGATGGTGCCGATCCGCAGGGCCGGAACACGCGCGCCCGGAGCCACGGAAACCGGCTGAAGGATGCCGGCCAGGGGGCGGAGCCAGGCGCGCAGCTGCCAGACGGCATCTTCTCCACGGGCCAGGACGATTGCCGTGACCAGGACCGCGAGGGCATGGGTCACCGTCATGGCAACTCCCGTACCAGCAACGACCTGGTGTCCGGCCGCAGCCGCGCCGGTGACGGCGCACTCCGGAATGGCGAAGGCTTGGTGATGGCCGACGGCGGCAGTGCCGGCAGCGGTGCAGTGGCCCGGCGAGCCGGAGAGCCCGGTAAAGGCCAGATGCAGGAGGCCCTGTCCGGCGGTAAGGATCGTAGCCAGGGCCGTCAGGTTCAGCCGGTGACGGGAGAGGGCCATGACCGGCGGAAAAGCAAGGGCCGTCAGCAGGAGCATCACCGGCGGCGGCGGCAGGGCGGCCCCGGCAGCGGTGTGGGCAGCTGCTGCCAGGCCAAGGACCGCGGCGGCGATCACCAGGGTGCGCAGAAACCGTGCGGGTGCGCCGGCGGGCGTGCGTGGGCGACCCGCCGTCTGGGCGGTGGTGACTGTCATGGGCGGTTAGTCGTGGGTGGGTTCGCCGGTGATCCGGTGGTCGGCGTGGTTGATGGTTTCCCGGATGAGGCGGACCAAGTGCCCGTCATGAAGAGAGTAGATGATATGCCGACCGTCTTTGCGTGTGTCCACGAGACCGCTGAGGCGGAGTTTGGCCAGGTGCTGGCTGACCACCGTCCGGGGGACGGTGCCGACGGCGGTGAGTTCGGTGACGGTTTTCGGACCAGTGGAGAGCTGCCAGAGCAGGTGCAGACGCGTGGGTTCGGCCAGCATCCGCAACGTGCCAGCGGCGGTCTCGAGCAGCTCCGGGCCCGGGGTGACCGGGTGGACCAAGGACGGCTTCTCAGGTGCGGCTTTGGGTGCGCGCTCGGGCTGGCTGCTCATCGCTGCGCTCCTCACTCTCGGACTCCGGGGGCACCACGGCGGGGTGCCGGGGCCAGGACAGGAATGCACCTGCAGCACCTATCATCCCAATAACCGTCAAGGCGGCGGCAGCCCAGCCCAGCCCGGCGGCCGCGCCGACCCACCCGGCCAGCGGATAGGTCAGGATATAGCAGGCGTGCGAGAGCGAAAACTGCGCCGTAAAAACGTACGGCCGGGTTGCCTCGGTGGAGGCGTCCCGCAGCAGTCGGGACGAGGGTGTGAGGATCGTGGAGTTCCCCGCGCCTAGCAGGAACCACAGACCCAGCAGCCACACCCATCCGGCGCCGCCGACGCCGAGCGCGGTTAGGGCGGTGGCGCCGGCCAGGCCGACGGGTATCACCGCGGCGCCAGTGAGCATCACGGCCCGGTCCCCGAACCGGTCCAGCACCCGGGGCGCAGTCAGCGCCACGATCATCGACCCAACACCGAAGCAGGCCAGCGCCAGGGCAAGATCGGTGTCCGGCCGGGCCAGGACGTCGCGGACATAGACGACAGTGTTGACCAGTACCAGGGCGGTCGGTGCTGCGACGACCAGGTTCAGCGCCAGCAGGGACCGCAGCCGCCGGTTCCGCCAGAAAATTCGTGCTCCGAGCGTGGTCCGGTGCCACAGCGACGTGACCGGCCCATCACCCGTCCGGATCTTCGGCAGGGCGGTGACGGCGACCATGAGGGCCGAGAAGAGGAAGCCCGCGATTGTGCCGATGAAGAGGTTGTTGTAGCTGACTGCGGTCAGCAGCAGCGCGGCGATGGCGGGGCTGACCAGGGCCTCCATGTCGTAGGCCAGCCGGGACAAGGACAGGGCGCGGGTGTAGTCCCGCTCATCCGTCAGGATGGTCGGGATCAGCGACTGGAAGGCCGGGGTGAAGGTCGCTGACGCGGACTGCAGCAGGAAGATCACCACATAGATCTGCCAGACGTCGGTGATGAAGGGCAGGCAGAGAGCCATGGCGGCGCGGATCAGGTCGGCCCCGATCAGCACACGCTTCTTTGGCCAGCGCGCCACCAGGGCGTTGATCACCGGGGCGAGACCGACGTAGGCGAGCATCTTGATCGTCAAAGCGGTGCCCAGCACGGCGCCGGCGTTGGTGCCGGCCAGGTCGTAGGCCAGCAGCCCCAGTGCGACGGTGAGCAGGCCGGTGCCGATCAGCGCCACGATCTGCGCGGCGAACAGCCGGCGGTACGTGATGTTGCGCAGAACTGCCAGCATGAGCCAAGCCCCCTAGGTGCATATGTGCATGTATGTGCACTCATCCTAGTTGTGTTCGTCCCGGCTGTCATCACCGACCCGGCATTGCCCGGGAACCCGCCGGAGCGTGCCTGCTGGAAGCGGGGCGCCTGTGGTTACCCCCCGGGTCGGGCCGGGTCGTTTTGTGACGGGAACCCTCCATGCATGGGACGGCCTGTGCCACGATGGCTCAGATTCTGACGGACGGCCCCTGGGCGGTGGCCTGCACCGGGTAAGAGAGATGAGGCCGTGATGAAGGCAGTTCCGGACACCGGGCCGGCGGTGCGTGATCTGGTTCCGTTCCGGACTGCGGTGCGGACCTGGTTCCTGATTTCGCTGGAGACCTTCGGCGGACCGGCCGGGCAGATCGCGGTGATGCAGCGTGTCCTCGTGGACGAGAAACGGTGGATCGGTCACCGGAGGTTCCAGCATGCGCTGAATTTCTGCGTCCTGCTGCCAGGGCCGGAAGCCCAGCAGCTGGCCATCTACATCGGATGGCTGCTCAACGGCAGGCTTGGCGGGCTCGTCGCAGGGATCCTGTTCGTCCTGCCCGGCGTCGTAGCGCTGCTGGCCCTCTCTGTTGTCTATGTTCTCTTCGGCACGGTCCCGCTCATCATGGCGGTCTTCGGCGGAGTGGCGGCCGCGACGCTGCCGATCGTGGCCCAAGCCGTCGTCCGCGTCGCCCGCCGCGCCCTCAACCACCCGGCCCTTATCGCCCTCGCGGTCGCCGCTTTCGTTGCACTGGCCGTTTTTTCCGTGCCGTTTCCAGCCGTCATCGCCGCCGCCGGCTTCACCGGCTGGGTGCTGAGCCGGGCCGCCCCTGGCACCTTCGCCCCCGCCCCCGAGGAGGACCAGACAGACACCTTGGCCCCGGTGATCGCCGACGACGCCCTTCACGCCGACAGGCTCTCCACCCGGCGGGCGGCGCTGATCCTGGTTGCCGGTCTGGCGTTGTGGTTCCTGCCCGTTCTCGCCGTCGTGCTCTGGACCGGACCCGGCTCAGTCCTGACCCAACAGGGACTCTTCTTTTCCGGCACGGCGCTGGTCACCTTCGGCGGCGCGTACGCGGTCCTGTCTTACGTCGCCCAGCAGGCAGTGGAAGCCTTCCACTGGCTCTCGCCCGCCGAAATGGTCCGAGGCCTGGCCCTTGCCGAAACCACACCCGGGCCGCTGATCATGGTCGTGCAGTTCGTCGCCTTCATCGGCGCGTACCGCAACCCCGGGACCCTGGACCCCTGGACCGCGGCCTTCACCGGGGCGTTGCTGACCACCTGGGTGACCTTCGTCCCTTGCTTCCTGTTCATCTTCCTCGGCGCCCCCTACGTCGAACGGCTCCGCGGCAATCGGACACTGGCCGGCGTGCTGTCCGGCATCACCGCCGCCGTCGTCGGAGTCATTGCCAACCTCGCCCTGTACTTCGCCGTCCACATCGTGTTCTCGCAGACCACACCGCTGGTGTGGGGCCCTGTGCACCTGCAGCGGCCGGACCCCAACTCCGTGAACCTGGCCGCTGCCGTGATCGCCGCCGTGGCGGCGCTGCTGATCTTCCGCTTCAGGTTTTCGGCCCTGCGGACCATCGGCGTTTGCGCCGTGCTGGGACTCGCCGCAGGCATCCTCGGCCTGCCCCTGGGCTGACCTCCGGCAGGCGTGCCGCTGCTCTCTGGTATCACTGCCTGCGTTGGGTACGCACGGATTCTCGTTTACTCATTTGCTCACTTTGAGTAAATGAGTACCGGTGGCTGAGGCTCGTCCGGTCGCGGGTGGCAGGATGATCCGGTGATTACTGTTCGAAGAATTGCGGCGCCCAAGGCCGAGTGGGTGCTGATGTACCGGGGCGGGCTGACCCGTACCCGGATCGCGGCGCTGACGGGCACGCCGGCCGCGACCGTCGGCTATCACCTCGCGGTGGCGAGGGCCGCGGATCCCGGTCTTGAGTCCGCGCATGAGAAGGCCGCGGTGGGGAAGTCGCCCCGAGTCAGCACGCACGGGCTGGAGCGGGTGCGCGAACTGGTGGCCATGGTGCAGGACACGGGGCGGTATCCGTCGCGGATGTCCCGAGCGGCGGCCGAGCGGAGCCTGGCGTCCTGGCTGGAACGCCGCCGCCGCGACGCCGCAGCCGGGACGCTGGCACCGGTGCTCCGTGATGGACTGGACGTGCTGCCGGGCTGGCAGGGCGCACCGCGTGCACTGGCCGATGAGACCAGGTGGCGGGACAGGCTTGCTGCCCTGGCGAAGTACCGGGCGGCCGGGCATGACTGGCCCCGGCACAAGGCGACTGTGACCGATGAGGAGCACGAGCTGGGAGTGTGGTTGCATACCCAGCGGTACAAGGCCCGCCGTGGCGAGCTGGACCCGGCCAAGTTACAGGCGCTGGATGAATCTTTGCGGGGCTGGCGTACCGGGCGGCAGCGGGGCCGGAAACCCCGGAACGGCGCCGGGCAGCCGGCCGGTTAAGTTATGGCGGGAAGGCCGGCACCATTGGTGCCGGCCTTCCCTGTTTTTCCCTCAGCAAAAGGAAATCTGTGGGCAGCGTCGTCGCTGCCGGTGTTAGAGCTCGTCGTCGATCTGCAGCTCGTCGAGTCTGTGGTCTTTCACGGGAAAGTCTACGGGGCCGAGGCCCTGGTCTTCTGCGGTGAGCAGGCTCAGCTCCAGCAGGTCTTCGGCCACGCTGGCGTCTGGGCCGGCGGTGTCGTCTTCGGTCATGCGGAATTCTGCTGCCAACGGGTGCTCCCTGGATGATCGGACGGCGTTGTCCTTTCACCCTAGCCGCGGTTCCTCCGGATTGGCTGGCAAGGTGCGCCCGCGCAGCGTTGCCGACGGTCGGCGCACTCACGGCCGGGAACGGGGCGTTGGCCGGACCCCTTGTGTGGGGTCCGGCCGTGGCGGCTAGTTCCGTGCGGGCGGGGTGTAGGCGGTGGCCTTGTTTCGGGCGACGTCGGCGACGAGTCCGCGGTTGACCAGCTCGGCGAGCAGGGCCGCGAGCCGGAAGTCGGTCACGTCCTCCATGGCGAGTTTGAAGTAGCGGGCGGCGAAGCTGGATTTGCCTTTGAGCCAGTCGAGCCAGCCGATCAGGCACAGCATCGGTGCGCGCTGGCCTTCCGGGGTGGATTTCATCAGTTCGAACGCGAGTTCCTGGGCGCGGTCCACGCGTGCCCAGTCGGGGCGGCCTTTGACGACTCCGAGGATGACGGAGGTGAATTGTTCCGGGGCGGTGGTGATGACGTCGGCGAGCAGGTAGTCCCTGACGGTGGGGTGCTGGAACGCTCCCGCCAGTTCCCGGGCGCTCTCGGCGGTGAGGGTGGCGGGGTCGTTCAGGATCTTCTCCCAGAGGGCGCGGGCGCCCTCGAGGTCTTCGGGCCAGCCCTGCGGGATCTCCGAGGTGATGGCTTCGGCGGTGTCCGGGTCCCCGGTGAACGGTGCGGGTTCCTTGATGCCGGTGATGTTGCTGCCGGTGTAGATCAGGGCGGCGTTGCCGTTGCTGTCCGTGATGGCTTCCAGCGGCTGTTCGGTGCAGCAGGAGGGGTCTGTGCAGAGGTAGTTCCGCCAGTGGTTGCTGGTGATGATCCATGCGTCTTTCAGGGGCATGTCCGCGAGGGCGAGTTCGTTGCTGAGCGCGTCGACGTGGTCCCGGTAGGGACGGCCGCCGTCGGGGCCGGTTTCGTCGGTGTAGATGACCAAGATGGTGCCGGTGGCGTTTTCGTCCGCGCAGAGGTAGGTCACGAGGGTCTGGGCGTAGTCGGCCGGGGCGGCTTCGGCCGGGGCGTCCACGCGCAGGGTCGCGCCGAGGCGCTTGCCGTTCAGGGTTAGCAGCACGAAGGATTCTTCCGGCTCCTGTCCCAGGGTGTGCGGGATGTACGCGAGGATGTCGGCGGGGCCGCTGAACTTCAATGATTCAGTCATGGTGTTTTTCGTCCTTTGCTGAGGATGTGGTGGGCGGGGTGCGGTCGGTGACCGGCCAGCTTCCCCTTCTCCC
>NZ_PJIK01000032.1 GCF_002929275.1 Arthrobacter sp. ZGTC131 | reverse complement strand
GGTGTTACTTCCATTCTTTTGAAGTGCTTTGTACGGCACCAAGCGGTGCCCTTGCCGAGTCGGAGGTTTCTAACCGGCGGTGAGACGGTGTCCGGCCGCGTCCAGAGTGCGCGTCACGTGCTCCGCGTACCACTGCGGCCATTCGGTGTCATACACCCCGCCCAGGACTTCGGCTTCGTAAATACCGTGAGCAGTCTCGGCCTGCTTGAGTGCATCTGTCAGTATCTCGGTGGTGGACTGCGCCATTGGTGGTTCCTTATCGGTTGGTATCAACGGTTTGGGTGCTTCCGCCGCCAGCCCAGGGCTGGCGGATTCTCGGGGAAGAGCTGAAGAGTTCGGCAATCCTTCGCGTCACCGGTTCAACTGGTAACGATACTGACATGCTCGCTCATCACCTGTCAAGGGGGTGACGAAGTGTGTGCAGAAATTGCAAAACTGCAACCGAACGCCGTGAGGAGGTCAGCACATGCCGGGAGGCCGTAAGCGCGCTTTCGATGACCAGGTGGCCCTGGACACAGCCATGGAACTGTTTTGGCGCCAGGGATACGAAGGCACATCCATCGCCGACCTGACGCTGGCGCTCGGGATTAATCCGCCGAGCCTGTACGCAGCCTTTGGGAGCAAGCGGGAACTGTTCGAAAGAACACTTGACCGGTACCTGCGAACGGACCGGCCAGGTAGAGGAGGCCATGGCGCAGCCGAGTGCTCACCAGGCGGTGTTGGACCGCCTGAAGGGGCGGGTTGAGGCTTTTACCGCCCCGGGTCTGCCCGCCGGCTGTATGACAGTTCAAGCGGGACTGGCATCCGCGGAGGCGCACCATGAAATAGTCGAACTCCTGGCGGCGGCCCGCGAGGCGATGCGGCGGACCATGCTGGATCGGTTCGAGAAGGCCCTGGCAGACGGCGATTTGCCGGCCGGTACCAGCGCTGGCGCGGTACGGCATGGCGGCAATTTACGGCCTCAGTGTTGAAGCGGCCTCCGGCGCCCCGATGGAGGAACTCCTAGCCGCTGCGACCCTCGCCGCGCAGGTGGTGCCGAGGGCCTAAGCGTCGTAAATCGACGAGGTCGCGCCAACGCCGATGACGAGGATGCGCAAACATCCGCTTTTGTCCTGAACTCTCAGTCGACTGCGTCGCCACAATCCGTGGCGGCTAGGTTATGCGCTTATAGACTCGCCATTGGGGCGGCCGTAGGTTTCGAGGAGTCGGAGCCAGACTTCGTTGACGGTTGGGTAGGCAGGAACGGCATGCCAGAGCCGGTCCAGGGGGACCTGGGCGGTGACGGCGATCGTCGCGGCCTGGAGCAGTTCGCTGACATCGGGGCCGACGAAGGTCATGCCGAGAATGACCTTGCGTTGCTCGTCGACGACCATCCTGGCGGTCCCGGCGTAGCCGTCGGCGCGGACGCTGGCGCCGGCGACGTGTCCGATCTCGTAGTCGACGACCCGCACGTCGTAGCCCGAGGCTCGGGCGTCCCGGGCGGTGAGTCCGACGGAGGCGACTTCCGGTTCGGTGAAGGTGACCTGCGGAACGGACTCCCGGTCCGCGGTCGCCACGTGTGCACCCCATGGGGCGTCGGAGAGGGTCGTTCCGTGGGCGCGGGCCGCTATGGCATCTCCCGCGGCGCGGGCCTGGTACTTCCCTTGGTGGGTGAGCAGGGCCCGGTTGGTCACGTCGCCCACGGCGTAAAGCCAGTCGAAACCCGGCACCAGCATCGTATCGTCGGTCCCGATCCAGTCCCCAGGCGTCAGACCGACCGTCTCGAGGCCGATGTCGGCGGTCCGGGGGCTCCGGCCGGTCGCGGCGAGCACCTCCTCGGCCCTGATTTCGGTGCCGTCAGCGGTCTGGACCACGACGCCGTCCGCGGAGCGGGTAACGCGCGTGGTCTTGGTGTCGAGCAGGACGGACACGCCCTGCTCCCGTAACGCCTGTGCCACGAGCTCCCCCGCGAACGGTTCCAGTGCACCGAGCAGGCCCCTGCGAGCAATCAGCGTGACCTCCGTACCGAAAGCTGCGTACGCCGTCGCCAGCTCGGTCGCGACCACGCCGCCGCCAATGATGGCCAGGCTCGCGGGAGCCGACCGGGCGCTGGTTGCCTCCCGGCTGGTCCATGGACGGGCCTCGCGCAGCCCCTCGATATTGGGTATAAACGCATCGGAGCCCGTGGCGACGGCCACGGCATGGCGTGCTGTCAGGTCCGTGGTGGTGCCGTCGTTGGCGGTGACGGTGACCTGCTTGGGTCCGGTGATGCGGCCGTGGCCCCGGGCCAGTGAGATCCCGGCGCTCTGCAGCCACTGCACCTGCCCCTTGTCAGACCAGTTGCTGGCGAAGGCGTCCCGGCGGTCCAGCACGGCCTGGACATCGAGCGCGCCCTTGGCGGCCTGCGCAGAGCCAGGGACCTGCCGCGCGGCCCTCAGCACCTGGGCCGAGCGCAGCAGCGCCTTTGAGGGCATGCACGCCCAGTAGGAGCACTCGCCCCCGACAAGTTCGTTCTCGACCAGGAGGGTGCTTTGGCCGCCCTGCACGGTGCGGTCGGCCACGTTCTCACCAGCCGCCCCGCCACCTAAGACGATCACGTCATACTCCGTCGCCGGTGTCGATCGCTGCGCTCCGCTCTGCCCGGAAAGGGCAAGCGGTGTGTCCGGTTGCTTAGAAGCCGATGCCACTGCCGCCTCCCCAGGTGTCGTCCCTGTTGTCACCACTGCCGCCTCCCCAGGTGCCGTCCCTGTTGTCACCACTGCCGCCTCCCCAGGTGTCGCCCCTGCTGTCACCGGTCCCGTCGGCACCAGAGGCTTCGGCAGGCGCGGCGCCGGAAGCCCCACTGTGATACCCGTTATAGAAGTAGGCGCTGACGATTTCCGTGGCAATCACGTAGCCTGCAACGGTTTGGAGAACCGAGCGCCCGGCGGACACATTATTGCCTTCCCCCAGGGTGCGGGTCAGCGTGCCGGGCTGGCGTCGCTCTGCCCGGGCCGCCGCTCTGGCCAAGGTGTCCGGCCGTGCGTCGGCGGGGCGGTCATCCGGTGTCGGGGCATCTTTTGTGAAACGCTCGAAGAGGACGTCGAGCTGGGCGGGGGTGAGCTTGGCAAAGGCTTCAAGGTGAGCCTGCTCGATTTTGTCTGTCGGGGCGTTACTCAACACTTGCTGGTAACGCTCGACGGCAATCTCGTCTTCCGCGCGGCCGGGGGTCGCGCCTTTACGCCGGGTCGTCCGGCCGAAAACGCGGTCGAAAAATGCCATGCGGTGCTCCTGGAGTGGTGATCGCTGGGCTGCTGCCTATTGGTGCCTGGCCTGTCAGGCCGGGTTGCGGGTGATGCTGTAGCCGCTCTCGGCCAGTGAACGGGTCATGTGTTCGGCGTACCATTGGGGCCATTCCTCGTCGCGCACCCCGTTCAGCACTTCGGTCTCGTAGACGCCGTGCGCCGTCTCGGCACGGATTAACAAATCGCGGAGGAGCTCGGTTGTGCCCGCCGCCGTGTCCGGGGTGCCCTGCCCTGGTGCGTCCGCAGTCATTGTCCCTGACCCCTGGTGAGGACTTCCTTCATGACCATGACGGGTATTCCTTTCGTATTTGCTGCTCGGTTGGTTGACGCTGGGTCAAGTGGGCCGCCAGCCCTGTCGACCGGACGGGTGGAGTGCCCCGGAAGTCGACGGTAAGAAACACCGCCTCCGGAGCACACGACACCCGAATTCGTGACGTGGTCGCACATGCAGATACAGGCAATCACGTTTGGCTGAGGTGTCTGCGGACCTTCTCCACCGGGGGTTGCTTACCGTCCGGGCTGTCGCTCCGAGACCTCTTGGATTACCCACTTGTTGCCGTCCGGGTCACTGAACGAAACGAATGACGCGTAGCTGCGGCGGTTGTCAGCATAGCCATCGACGTGTACTTCAGCGCCGGTGTCATACATGTTGTGGTAAATCTCGGACACTTCAACACCCCTGCTGATCAAGTCGGCACGGGTGCGGTCGATGTCCTTGACCACGAGGTAATGGCCCTGGGCGGAACCCGGCGGTGAAGGGGTAAGCCCGCGGCCGACGTGGACCGAGCAGTGCGACCCCGGTGGCGTCAGCTGCGCGATGCGGAATTCCGGCCCGGCCTCGTATCCGGCGTCGAGCTTCCACCCCAGGTTCTGGTAGAAGCTTATGGAACGGTCCACGTCGCTCACAGGTAGAACGAGGACCTCCAGCTTCATCTCCAGCCCTTCGGTGGTGTCAGAGGTTGTCTCGGACAAAGCTGTGTCAGGGGTTGTGTCAGACATATCAGGCTCCTTGCCGTCAACGTTTGTTCTGGGCTCACGGTGACAATTGCAGGCTCCGCATTATCGGCTGAACGGCCCGTCGCGCCTGTGGCGGGACGAACGCGGTAAGCGGGCCAGACTCCATAAAAAGGGAGACGAAGCGGACCGTCGAGGGCCAGCTCCAAAAGAGGAATCAAATCGTCCTCGAACAGGAATTTACCACTCCAACGACACGTTGCACAGACCCAAAGAGTGCCTGAGGAGCGCCGTCCTGCGAACGCCGAGACATCGGACAGAACAACCGCGCGAGACCCAACTAAAGGAAGCTGTCTATCGCGGCACTCCTCTGGAATGGAGCGGCCGTCCGGGGCAAAAATTGCACTTGTTGCGGCGCCCGCATTGGGACGTCTGAACTTGGATTACGAGGGAAACAAACGCCCTCAATTCCCGCACTCCTCTGCACAGGGGCTCGCCGCCCTCGACTGCGGAGCAAAAATCAGAGGCGCTGGCTGCCAAAAGCAATGTACAGCCCGCTGATTCCCCTCACCCCCGCCCTCACAAATGGGCGGCCACGCCGCAAATACGCCGCCTCGAAATGCAGCAGTCCCGGCAAAGGGGTTCTTTCTCTCTCACAACAGCTAAAGCTCCGCGGCGTCGATTCCACGACTCCGGAAGCTAAGACCGAGGAGATCCTCCATGTCTTTCGAAAAGTCCACGATCCGGCCATTTACTTTCGCGTTCTCCGACGCGGAACTTGAGGACCTGCGCGCGCGTATCAAAGCCACACGCTGGCCCGAAAAGGAAACGGCGCCGCACCTGTCGCAGGGGATGATGTCCTCGATAACATCACGCTTTACTGGCTGACGAACACGGCGATTTCTTCCGCCCGCCTCTACGCTGAAACCGGTCCCCTTTCTTCGCTGTCAAAGGCATCTCTATTCCGGTTGCCGTGAGCGTCTTCCCCGACGAGATATATACAGCCCCCAGAAGTTGGACAGAGCAGGCGTTTCCCAACCTCATCCACTACAACAAGGTCGATAAGGGCGGACACTACGCGCCTCGGGAGCAACCGAAAATCTTCGTAGAAGAAATGCGCAAAGGCATCCGGTCTCTTCGCTAAATGCCCAAAACTAGGCAAAATCCCCTGCTGGACCCGGCCCGCCGGAGTGTACAGGCGTGCAGGCTATCAGATCCCGTGACCAGTTTGGGGTGCAGGTCGGCTACTGACACGAACTATCGCTAGTGTCCCTGGTTAGATGCCTATTCCGGATCTCGATTCGCTTCCGGGGGGGCTGCCCCGGCTTTTGTTGACTCGGGGTCTTAGGCCGCTGTGTGCGCGGTCCGGTTGATTGTTTCATATTCGATGGGCGTAAGTTTCCCCAGCCGTCTTTGCCTTCGCCGGCGGTGGTAGGTCCGCTCGATCCAGGTCGTGATGGCCAGCCGGAGGTTCTGTCTGGTGAGCCATCGCTGACGGTCCAGAACGTTCTTCTGCAGCAGCGAGAAGAACGACTCCATCGCGGCGTTGTCCGCGCATGCACCGGACCTGCCCATGGATCCTGTGAGCCCGTGGTGCCGGAGTGATTCAACGAAGCGGCGGGACCGGAATTGGGACCCACGGATGCTCTCCTAAGTGTCAAGCAGCGGTTCGGTGTTGTCTGGTGTTCGGGACGATGTGCTGGCGGCCGGGGTTGAGGATGAAGTAGACCTCGCGGGCGAGGTATCGCTTCAGGCAGCGGATGATCTCCATCTTGGAGTGTCCCTCGGCGGTCTTTTTCGCGACGTAGGTCTGTGTTCTCGGGTCGAGCCTGATCCGGCTGATGACCGCGAGGTGCAGGGCGCGGTTGGCTTGGCGGTCGCCGCCGCGGTTGAGTCGGTGCCGTTGTGTCATTCCCGAGGACGCGGGTAGGGGTGAAACGCCGCAGAGCATCGCGAACGCGGCTTCGGACTTCATCCGGTCGGGGTTGTCACCGGCCGTCACGAGGAGCTGTCCGGCGACTTCGATGCCGATTCCGACGCGTTCGAGGAGTTGGGGTGCGAGGGCTTCGACGATGGGGTTGATGAGCTCGTCCAGATCGGTTATCTCGTCGGTGAGTTCCAGGTAGCGGCGGGCTAGGGACTTCATCGAGACCCGATAGGCGGTGACGGGATCGGTCGCGTTTGACACGTCCGGCCGCCATGCAGCGAGGGTGCGGATCAGCTGCATCCGGGTCAGGTGGCGGACCTGGTCGCGAAGTTCCTCCGGCGCGGAGACGATCGACATCCGAAGGAGCTGCAGGGCGCTGCGGCGCTCCCGGACCGCGTGGGCGCGGGTGACGCGCAGCACACGCAGGGCATCGACGGCGCCGTCTTTGCTTTTCGGGATGCTGGTCCGTCGGCCCTGCAGTGCGGCGCGGGCTGCATTGATCGCGTCGAGATCGTCGTCCTTGCCTTTGCGGCGGCGGTCGGACCGGTCGGGCCGGTCGACCTCCAGGATCATGACGCCGGCTTTGGCGAGGTGTCGGGTCAGGCCGGCGCCGTAGGACCCGGTGCCCTCGACGCCGATCCGGGCCAGGTCACCGAACTCGCCGATCCAGGCGAGCATCGCCCGGTAGCCGGTGCGTGTAGTCGGGAAGCTCCTGGTACCCAACACTGTCTCGCCGGCGTCGATGACGGCGGCGACGTGGAGTTCTTTGTGCGTGTCGACGCCGGCGAAGACGGCCGTCGATGCCTGGTCCGGGTCGCTGGTTGCGGGCGTTCTGGTCATATCGTTTTCCTCCGGTTCATCCGGTGTGCAAGGGCACGGCCCCGCGCATCGACCGACCGGCGGACAAGACAGTGATGAGCACCTTTGGCGCAGGCTCTCCTTAGGTCACTCCGGCGGCGAGGCGTAGCGCCTCACCGGGTACTCCCTGGGGACTGACAGATCCGGGGAAAGACAACAGCTGTCGATCGGAGTGAGAGTCAAGAACCCCGGGGGCACCCGGCACCAGCATCCTGTCGCGTCCATCACTGTGCGAGTCAAGGACCCTCGGGAATACCGGTATGGACAGTCTCACTATCGGAGTGCACCACGGTCCCTGCCGGGCGGCGTGCCCGCACAGCATTCTTGAGCGCTGCCACCGCCAGCGAGGACTTCATTCGTGAGTCCATCGAGTATCCGACGATCCTTCCGGAGTAGACGTCCTTCACCGCGCAGAGGTAGAGCTTCCCTTCTGCGCTGGGGGTGCTCGGTGATGTCTGTCAGCCACAGCTCGTTCGGTGCCGACGCGGTGACGTCCCGCTCGACCAGGTCGTCGTGGACCGGAGGTCCTGGCTTCCGGTTCAGGCCCCGTTTCTTTGAGAACACCGACCAGATCCCGTGATCTCTGCATAAGCGCTGGACCCTGTTCTCGCCCGCCGCAAGGCCCTTCCCAGGGAGTTCGTCGGCGATGAACCGATACCCGAATGCAGGGTCGTCGGCATGGATGTCCCGGGCGGCGTTGACCAGGTGCGCATCCGCCCAGTCCCGTTCCGTCACCGGACTAACTCGCCACCGGTAATAGCCTTGCTTGCTGAATTTCAACACCCTGCAGGTCACCGCCACAGGAACACCGTCAGCGGCAAGATCCGTGACCAGCGGGTAGATCTTTTTGGGTTGATGTCCCTGGCCAGATAGGCAATCGTGGGCGCCGCCAGCAAATGGCGCTCAAAGTTGGGCGGTGAACCGCTATAGGCGGATGGGCCGGGGGGCTGGATTTCAGCGGGAGACAGCCCTCCTCGATCTTAGCTTTACAAAAGGATAGTCGGCCTTTGGCTTCTTGGACGGTCCAAGCGGGCGGTCCCCGGCTTCAGTCACCCGCTTGACAGGTGACGCTGAGCATGCCAATATCGTTACTAGTTGAACCGGTGACGCGAAAGACGGTTACCGACCCCTTCAGCTCTTCCGCGAGAATCCCGCCAAGCCTTACCTGGCGCTCCGTCTCGGCAATGGCGCCGTTTGGTGCCGTACAAACCTTAAAAGAATTGGAAGTAAGACT
>NZ_PJIK01000031.1 GCF_002929275.1 Arthrobacter sp. ZGTC131 | reverse complement strand
GAACCCGGAAGCTAAGACCCACAGCGCCGATGGTACTGCACCCGGGAGGGTGTGGGAGAGTAGGTCACCGCCGGACAACCATTAGGTCGAGAGCCCCAACCAGCCATGGTCGGGGCTCTCCCGCATTTAACCCCCCTTCCACCTGCCCGGCCGCCACAACGCTCTCCCACCTCCCGCACCCCTTAGCGTGTCCCTCTCCCACATCCTGCCGCGCAGAACGGGACGCTCTCCCACTACCTGTCGCCCGGAACGGGACCCTCTCCCACATCCTGCCGCGCAGAACGGGACCCTCTCTCACTTCCTGTCGCCCGGAACGTGACGCTCTCCCACTACCTGTCGCGTAGAACGGGACGCACTCTCATTACCTGTCGCGTAGAACGGGACGCTCTCTGCAAAATGGGGTTCATCGACTCGGTCGACACGATGATTCTCGGCGCGAATACCTACGCCCAGTCCAGGGACTACTGGCCGTACGCCGACGAGCAGGGCGAGTACGGCGAGAAGCTTAATAACCTCACCAAAGTCGTCGTCTCGTCGAAACTGGATGACGCGCCCTGGGCGACTTTCCCGCCGCGACCGTGACGCGCGCACCGGTCGCCACCATCCGGGAGCTCAAGGAGCAGAGCGGCAAGGACATCTGGCTGTGGGGGAGCTTGAAACTCATGCATTCCCTGCTGGACGCCGGCGTCGTCGACGAAGTTCGAATGCTGGTTTGCCCAACATCACGCGGCAAGGGAACGCGCATTTTCGAGGATTCGCAAGAGCTGAGGCTGGTCGACGCCACCCCGTTCGAAAACGGCGTGGCACTTCTGCGCTACGAGATCAAGAAGTAAGCCGAAGGTCCGCACTTTCCCGCACCGCCCGTCGCGTAGGCGGGACGCTGTATCGCCCAGGCGCCGGCCCGGCACCCGAGGCCGGCACACCGCCGTCGTCACCGGCCAGTGAGAGAGCGTGTGAGATTAATCCGCAGTAGGTGAGAGAGCGTGCGTGATTAGCCCGCGGGAGGTGAGAGAGGCTTTCGGGGATTCCATAGGCTCAACCAACGGGCCGCCGCTGATCCAGCTTGTCGAGGCCCGGTACCGGAACAGAACGCGGCCCGACGGCGTTGTCTCAGTGCGGTTGGTTCTGGTTTCGACAGGCTCAACCGCCGGAACGTAGAGCCCCCACCAGCGACTTCAGTCAAAGGACACTTCATGCCCCATCGCACCATCGTCATCACCGGAGCCAGCGACGGCATCGGCGCAGCAGCCGCGCGGAACCTGGCGAAGGCAGGCGAGCGGATCGTCGTCGTCGGGCGTTCCCGCGAGAAAACCGCAGCGGTGGCCGCGGAACTGGGTGCCGACTACTTCGTCAGTGATTTTGCCGAGCTGGCGCAGGTGCGCGAGTTGGCCGCGGCGCTGAAGGAGAAGTACCCGCGGATTGATGTCCTGGTGAATAACGCCGGCGGCATCATGGGCGCGCACGAGCTGACCGTGGACGGCCACGAGAAGACGTTCCAGATCAACCACTTGGCACCATTCCTGCTCACCACGCAGCTGATGGACGTCCTCACAGCCAGCGGCGCGACGGTCATCAACACCGCCAGCGCGGCCAACGGGTTCGGCAGGCTGGAGCTGGGCGACCTCAATTCGTCCCGGAAGTACTCGACCAACCGTGCCTACGGAACCGCCAAGCTGGCGAACATCCTGTTCACGTCGGAACTGCAGAACCGCTTCGGCGGCGCGGGAATTGCGACGGCGGCCTTCCACCCCGGCGTTGTGGCCACCAACTTTGCGGCCGAGTCCACCAGTTGGATGCGGCACGCCTACAAGACGGTCATCAACCGTTTCCTGCTGACCCCGGAGCAAGGCGCGGACACCTTGGTGTGGCTCGCGACGTCGACCCCGGGACAGGACTGGGTGCCCGGCGCCTACTACGCCAAGCGCGCCCTGGCCAAGGCCAACAAGCAGGCCTACGACGCCGGGCTGGCGCGGGAACTGTGGGACCGCAGCGAGGAGATGGTGAGCGCCGGCGAGCCTGCGGAAAGGTCTGAGCTGGACAACGTCTGACGCTGAATGAGGCCCCGGGTTTCGGCAGGCTCAACCAGCGGCACCCCTGACAGGCTCAACCGCCCGGCGGCTAATTTGGCGCTATCAGCAGGGAGCCCGTGAGAAGCGCTGCGCCGGCCATTGCCGCGCCCGCTCGAATGAGGTTGGCGCGGCTCCAACCGTGGTTGAACGTTTGCCAGGCGTCCGCAGCGCCTGCGGCCGCTGGGTTGACGCCGGCGAGGGCATTATTCAGCGGAACATTCGCGGCTATGGTGAGGCCGAACGATGCCAGGGCGAGCGAGGCACCTACCACCCGGGCCAGGCTCCGTCCGGTGAAGGGGCCCGTGCTGAGCTCGGCAACCACGAGGCCGGCGGACAGGGCAGCGCCACCGAAGAAGAGCGCCATGAAGGGCGGCTGCACCGCGGCCACATTGATCCGCTGCATGGCTGTCAGGGAGTCCGCTGCGGGGAGATTCCGCAGCGCCGGCAGGACCATCGCCGAGAACGCCACGTACACGCCCCCTGTGACCCCCGCGCTCAGGGCCGTGGCCGTAGTCAGCGCAGTCCCAATCGTGCCGTTCACGCCGGGATACCTTTCAGCTGCTGCAACCCGGCAGCGACCTTTCGCCCAAGGCTTTTCGGACTAAGCAGAAGTTTAGATGAAGTCGTCATGCATCCAGCCAATCACTCCCGGCCTAGTCATCCGATAGTTGAAACACCTGATTTGATGCGTAATCGTATAACCTTCAGAGATGGATCCTTTGCAGCACGTCCTCGACGGTCCCCGGGCCCGGGGCGCATTCGCCTTGAAGGTCCTCATGAAACCCGGGTGGTCCATCCAAGTGCAGGATCGCGCCCCATTGACCGTGATCGCGATGATCGCAGCCAGCGGCTGGCTCATCGCCGACGGGCAACAGTATCGGCTGGAGCCGGGAGACGTAGCCCTGGTGCGCGGCCCCGAACCGTACCGGATGGCCGACGATCCGGCACGAGAGCCCGACGTCATCATCCAACCGCACCAGGAATGCACCACTCCGTCCGGCACGAAGATCAGCCTTGAACTGAACCAGGGAGTCAGATCATGGGGGACCGGAACCACCGGGGATGCCATGATGCTGATCGGCACCTACGATACGGATGCGGAAGTCACCGCGGCCGTCACGTCATCACTGCCCCGGATTGCCGTCGTACCGGCGGGGAACGTCGACACCAGCATTCTGGGCGTCCTTGAACGGGAAATCACAAGCAACGCACCGGGCCAGCGGAGTGTCATAGACCGGCTCCTGGACGTGGTCCTGGTCCACGCAGTCCGAGCTTGGACGCACCTCAACCCCCGCAGTCCCGGAGGATGGATCTCCGGCACAACCGACCTGCTCACCGCTCGGGCACTCGAACTTTTTCACGGGGCCCCTGCGGAACCGTGGACCCTTGAGGCGGTGGCTGGTCGGCTTCATGTCTCGAGGGCCACACTAGCGACCCGGTTCCGGGCCAGCGTCGGCGAACCGCCCATGACTTACCTGACCAATTGGCGGCTGCTGCTGGCCAGCGAACTCCTCGCCGACGCTGAGCTGACCACAGCGAACATTGCAGCGAAGGTCGGCTACGGCAGCCCCTACGCACTCAGCACTGCCTTCAAGCGCCGGTACGGCGCAAGCCCCACGGCCTACCGCCGATCAAAAATTACCCGGCACGCTGCCGCCACAGCCTGAACAGGGCCTGGCGGACGGTGCTGATGGGACTTGTCGGCCGGGGGCTTTCGGCAGGCCCAACCGGCGGCCCTCACCGCCTCAGCCGGAGCCCCTCGAGTGCGTCGATCGCGTCCGCTGAGCGCAGGATGGCCAGCTCCAGCCCGGACTCGGGCTCCGGATGGGAGAACAGGTAGCCCTGCAAGGAGTCGCACTGCAGATCGGTCAGGTAGGCGGCCTGGGCTGCGGTCTCGACGCCCTCCGCCGTGACCCGGAGGCCCAGGCTGTGCGCCATGTTGATCATGGAGCTGAGGATGGGCAGCTTCTCCGCGCCCGTGCGGATCATCGACACAAAGGACTGGTCGATCTTCACGGCGTCCACCGGCAGGTCCTGAAGCCGGCCCAGCGACGAATAGCCGGTGCCGAAGTCGTCGAGCGCAACCCGCACGCCGGCGTGACGCAGGCTCCCCAGTTGCTGGATCACATGCTCATCGGGGTCGAGGAACACGCTCTCCGTCACCTCCAGCACCAGCTGTCTAAGATCCATCCCGCACGACTCTGCCAGGCACAGCACGGAGCCAGCGAAATCGCGCTCCCTAAGCTGCACGCCGGAAACGTTCACTGCGACCGAGCGCTCCGTGCTGCCAGCAAGCCACGGGCGCAGTTGGGTAAAGCTCTCCCGCATCATCTGCATGCCCATCGTGGAGATCAGTCCGCTGCGCTCAGCCGTCGGAATGAACTGCGAGGGCGGGACCCTCTCGCCGTCCCGGTCCCAGCGGGCCAGTGCCTCGAACTGGGTCACCTCACCCAGCCGCGGCGAAACGACCGGCTGGAAATTGACGGTGATCTCGCCGTCGTCGACGGCCAGCCGCAGGCCGGCTTCCATGTCGGTGCGCTGCACGAGGGCGGCCATCATCTCAGGCTGGAACCGCATGTACCGGTTCTTGCCCGCCGCCTTTGCCGCGTACATCGCCACGTCCGCCCGGCGCAGCAGTTCCGATGCTGCCAAGGCGTCCTCATTCATCGAGGCCAGCCCCAGGCTCAGGCTGGGCCGCAGCATGGATCCGTCGATCCACACGGGCACATTCAGGGACTCCACGATGCGTTCTGCCACGGTGTCTGCGTCGGAGGATCCCGTGAGCAGCACCACGAACTCATCGCCGCCGAGCCGGGCCACCGTATCGTTGGGCCGGACGCACGACCTGAGGCGGCGTGCCACCTCCACCAGCATCTGGTCCCCGGCATGGTGGCCCAGGATGTCGTTGACTTCCTTGAAATCGTCCAGATCCAGCAGGAGGACGTCGACGGCGGCGCTGCAGTCGCCGTGCAGCGCTTCGGTCAGCTGGTCGTGAAACAGCTTGCGGTTGGCCAGCCCGGTGAGCGGGTCCTGGAAGGCCATCGCCTTGAGCTGGGCCGCCTGTTCGGCGAGTTCGGCCATGGCCTGCTTGGCCTGCTCCTGGGCCCGGCGCCGCGGGGTGACGTCGCGGAAGCTCCAGACCCGGCCCACCACGGTGTTACCCACCTTCTGCGGCCGCGAGTAGCGCTCGAAGGTGCGGCCGTCAATGAAGTCGAGGACGTCGTGGCTCTCGGCGGTGGGATGCGCATACAGCTCCTGAACCTTCTCCAAGAAGCTTGCGGGGTCCAACAGCTGACCGAGCACAAAGCCCATGAGGGCGGCGTCGTCGTGCGTCGCCAGCAGTTCGCGGGGGATACCCCACATGCTGGTGAACTGATCGTTGAGCCCGGCGATGTTCCCGTCGCTGCCGACCACCAGAATGCCGTCCGCCGTCGACTCCAGCGTGGCGCTGAGCAGCGACATCGCCTCCCGCAGGCCGGCGTCCGCCTGCTCCCGGTGGGACGTGGCGCGGATGGAAGCGACCACAGACGTGCCTTCGTCCAAGTGAAGCAGCGAGCAGGCCACTTCGCCCTGGAACTCGGTGCCGTCGCTGCGCCGGCCGAAGGATTCGAACGGGGCCAGCGGTGTGGCATCGTTGCCGGGTACCGGGGCGCGGCGGAGTTTTGCGAGGAGGCGGTCAAAGCCGTTGCGGTAGCCCTCGGCGAGGACCATGCGGTGATCCTGACCCACCAGCTGCTGACGTTCGTACCCGAAGAGTCGTTCCGCGGCGGCGTTGACCCGGCTGATGATGCCGGTGTCGCTGACCACCAGGACGGCGTCCGGCAGGGCGTCGAAGAGTACAGCGCACTCGGTGCCCGTTTCCAGCGGCTGCCCGGTGCGCGAAGTAACGGCCATTATGCGGCCACCGAATGAGACCAGAAACTATTCATTGAGCGTCCTCCCCCTGTGGAAATAATAAGGGCAAGACCCGCCGAACTCGACCCCCGCTTTCGACGAGGTCAGCCAGCGCAGTGGGGGTTTCGAGGAGCTCAACCAGCGGGGCGGGCTTTACCGGCGCACGGTCCTGGTTAGTGCAGGCGCTACCGGCGGGTGCTCAACCGGCGGATGCTCAACCAGCGAGGGCTCAACCTGCGGATTCGTCCCGAGACCGCGGACCGTCCAGCCTTCCGCCCGCCATGCCGCAGCGTCCAGCACGTTCCGTGCGTCCAGCACCGTCCGCCGTCGTACAAGCTGCCCGACGGCGGCCGGCGACAGGTCGCGGTACTCGTCCCATTCGGTGAGCAGCAGCACCAGTTCGGCGCCTTCCAGGGCCCGCTCGGTGGAGGACTCGAAGCGCAGCTGCGGGTAGCGCATCCAGGCACTGTTGATGGCCTTCGGATCCGTCACCGTCACGTGCGCGCCCGCGGCGGCGAGCTGGAGGGCGACGTCGAGGGCGGGGGAGTCGCGGATGTCGTCGGTCTCCGGCTTGAACGCGGCCCCCAGCACTGTAACGGTCCGGCCGGCGAGGTGGCCGCCGCAGAGCTCCTGCGCCATCACTACGGTCCGGGCGCGCTGGCCGAGGTTGATCGCGTCCACCACGCCCATCCACTCATCCACGGACGGGACGTCCAGCGCCTGGGCCTGCGTCCGGAAGCTGCGGATGTCCTTGGGAAGGCAGCCGCCGCCGAAGCCCAGTCCGGCGTGCAGGTACCGGTTGCCGATTCGCGGATCCATGCCCATCGCCTCGCTCAGCTCGGTAACGTCCGCGCCGGAGGCGTCGCACAGTTCCGCCATCGCGTTGATGAAGCTGACCTTCGTGGCCAGGTAGGCGTTCGACGCCGACTTGATCAGTTCCGCCGTGGCGAAATTGCACACCAGCCGCGGAATGCCTGCGCACAGCAGGGGCTCGTAGACCGCGTCGAGCACCGCCGTCACGCCGCGCGCCAGACCCTTCCCGCGCTCGAAGGCGGCATCCCTGCCGCCCCGGACGCCGTACACCAGACGGTCCGGCACCAGCGTGTCCTTCACCGCCGTGCCCTGCCGCAGGAACTCCGGGTTCCAGCCCAGCAACACGTCCGGGCGGGCGGCCAGGATGCGGCCGAGCATGTCCACCGTGCCCACAGGCACCGTTGACTTGCCGACGACGGCGGATCCCCGGCCCAGGTGCGGAAGGAGACTTTCGGTGGCGGAGACGAGATAGCTGAGGTCGGCGCCGTCGGACGTTTTGGACTGCGGGGTGCCCACGCACAGGAAATGGACCTGGGCGCCTTCGGCGTCGGCGAAATCCGTGGAGAAGCTGAGGCGGCCGGTCGCCCGGCCGTCGCGGAGGAGCTCGTCCAGGCCCGGTTCGAAGAACGGGGCGAACCCGCGGGCCAGGTGGGCCACCTTGGCGGGATCGACGTCGATCCCCACCACCGTGTGGCCCACGGACGCGAGCGTGGCCGCATGCACGGCGCCGAGATAGCCGCAGCCGATCACGGAAATCTTCACAGCGGGACTCCTTCGGTGGTGCGGGCTCGGGTTGCGCGGGCGGCGGCCCCTGTTTCGGCAGGCTCAACCAGCGGTTTTGGGGTTTCGGCAGACTCAACCAGCGGGGTTCCGGCGATCACGGCCTTGTAGTGCCGGACCAGTTCCGCGCTCAGGGCGGGCCACGTCCGGCCCTGGACCGAAGCGTGGGCTGTCGCCGCGAACGCCCGGCGCTTGGCGTCGTCGCCCATCAGGTCCATGACGTGCCGGCGCAGGCCCGCCAGGTCACCGGGCTCGTACAGCCACCCGGTGCGGGAGTTCTCCACCAGATCCAGCGGGCCGCCGCGGCCCGTGGCCACCACCGGCACACCCGATGCCATGGCCTCCTGGATGGTCTGGCAGAAGGTTTCGAACTCGCCTGGATGCACGAAGAGGTCGAACGAGGCGACGGCCCGGGCCAGTTCCTCGCCGCCGAGGAAACCGGTAAACACGGCGCCGGGCAGGGCTTCCTCCAGCGCGGCGCGCTGCGGCCCGTCACCGATGATCACCAGACGCGTGCCGGGAACGTCAGCGAGTACGGCCAGGTCCTCCACCTGCTTTTCGATCGCAAGACGGCCCACGTAGCCGATGATCCGCTCGCCGCCGGGGGCCACTGAAGCCCGCCAGCCGTCGTCGCGCTTTTCCGGCGCAAAACGCGCGGTGTCCACACCGCGCCGCCACATGCCCACCCGCAGAATCCCGCGGCCGCGCAGCTGGTTCAGCGCGAAAGTGGACGGCACAAGCGTCCGGGAAGCCAGCAGATGGATGTTCTCCACCCGGTTCCAGGCCCAGTTCTCCAGGAACGGCACCCCGTACCGTGCCGCGTAGCTGGGGACCTCGGTCTGGTAGATGGCCACGGTGGGGATGCCCAGCTGGTGTGCCGCCTGCGCTGCCCGCCAGCCGAGGACAAACGGCGATGCAAGGTGGACCACGTCCGGTGCGTAATCGGCAAGGATTCTCTTGACCCGGTACACACCGCCCATGGCCACCCGCACGTTTGTGTATCCGGCCAGCGGCACGGAGGGGAGCCGGTGCACAAAAGCCCCGTGCACGACGTCCAGAACATCAGTGTCCGACGTCGACGGCGCAATCACCAGCACCTCATCTCCCCGTTCCTGCAGATGCTCCAGCACCCGCAGGATGGAGTGCGTAACCCCGTTCATCAGCGGCAGGAATGATTCGGCAACGATTGCGATCCTCACCCCTCCACGGTGTGCCCGGCGTCTGACCCTGCGGGGGAGCAGGCGTTACCGGGAGGGGAAGGTTGGGTTAACACGAAAGGCGGCCGGTTTCGGCAGGCTCAACCGGCGGTTTCAGTGGCTCAGCCGGCGTCGTCTGGCCGGAGGATATCCGGCAGCTCATCGACGTAGACGGTTTGGGGCGGTTCGAAGTAGATCACCAGCACCTTGTCCCCGACCGGGAAAACGCTGACTTTATCGAACGGGTGGGCATGGAAGGCGCTGGTTCCACCCCGGTACGGAAGCATGACCTCGCCGATGGTTCCCGGGCCGATCCTACCGGTGACCCTGCCGATCTTTCCGGTCAGGCTCCGGTCCACATTCCTACGCACCGGGAGTCTTCGGAGGCCGTTTGGCCGAGTCCTGCCCGTTCTTGAGCGCGGACGATATGCGGGGCAGGAAGGTGCCGGCCTGGGAGAGGATGCCCCCGACCATGCCGTTCAGGCCCTCGGCGCCGTTCAGGACCGTGAGCTGGTCCACATGGCCGAAAGGCTCCGCGGCCGCCGCCACGATGGCCGGCATGTTCTCCGCCAGCTGCTGGGCGATGACGGCATCCTGGTTGCTTTCGAGTGCTGCGCCGCGGGCCTTGATGCCTTCGGCTTCCGCCAGCGCCTTGGCCTGGATCGCGGAGGCGGCGGCATCACCGCGTGCCTTCGTCGCGGCTGCTTCGGCTTCACCGGTCACGCGGGTGGCTCCGGCGATGGCCGCCGCCGCAGTGGCGCTGGCGTGCGCCTCGACTTCCACGCGCCGGGCGTTGGCCTGGGCTTCGAGCTCGGTGCGCTTGGCCCTTGCTTCGGCGGCGCTGATGTCGGCGGCCTTCTGAGCTTCCGCCTCGGTCCGCTGCGCGTACGCCTTGGCATCGGCGGGCTTGCGGATGGTGGTCTGGAGTTTTTGCTCTTCCCGGTCGGCCTCGAGTTTGGCCACTTCGGTTTCCTGGACCACCACCTGCTGGCGCGCGGTTGCGTCTGCCAGGGGGCCGGCCTGTGCCGCGTTGGCCTTTGCCCGTTCGGCGTTGGCCTGTGCCACGGATTGCTTGATGGCGGACACGCTCTGCGCGTCAGCAATCTGAGCGGCGGCCTCGGCTTCCTTTTCAGCGGCTTCGCGGTTCCTGGTGGCCTCGGCGATGCGGGCCTCCATCTTCACCTGCGCAATATGCGGCTTGGCGATGTTTTGAATGTATCCGGTGGGATCCTGAAGGTCCTTGATCTGCAGCGAATCAACCACCAGGCCGAGCTTCTCCATTTCCACACCGCTCGCCCCGCGGACCTGGGATGCCAGTTTGTCGCGCTCGCGGATAATTTCCTCCACCGTCATGCTGCCAATAATCGACCGCAGGTGGCCCTCGAAGACGTTGTAGACCTGGCTTTCCATTTTTGGCTGCTGGCCCAGGAATCTTCTCGCTGCGTTCGCGATAAATGCCGGGGCATCACCGATTTTGTATATAACCACGCCGTCCACGATTACCTGGATGCCCTGGGACGTAACGCAGGAGACTTTGAGTTCCGTTTCATTCAGGGTCAGGGAGAGGGCCCTGACTGTCTGCAGCCCGGGGACCACCAGCGCACCCTTGCCTGTGACGATCTTGAAGTCCATGCCGTCGGTGTTCTCAAGGGTCCCGCGCGTCAGGCCGGAAATAATGAGTGCTTCGTTTGGCTCAGCCACCTTCCACATCAGCTTTACCGCCAGCCAAATAACCGCGACGCCGGCAAGGACGGCAGCAATGGTGGCAATCAGGGGAAGGAAGGGTGCCAGGTTCTCCATGGCCGTGTCCTTTCAAAACAATAAAAGGCCTGACGGGAGACCCCCAAACTATGCTCCAGCTAATTCCTGCTCAATTGAGTGCGGGAATAGCAGTGCTGGTGAACCTCAAGCTGCGGGGATTCCCAGCTGTAATAGACAGTCTGTGCAGGTCACCGCGTAGAAGTCCAGCAATTCGCGGCGGCACCGAAGGGCCACCGGACCCCCGCGGGGGCCGCGAGGAAGTCCCTTCAGGCGGCCTGTCACTGGCCGCTGCCAGACTCCCGCTGTAGGGTCGGAGCCATGGTCACAGAGTCAGGTCCGCCCCGGTCGAGCACGCTGCCGGTTCCGCTGCCCGCAATCGCAGCAGGCGGCGCCGCCGTCGACGGTAACAAGCACCACGAAGTGGTGGTGATTGGCGGCGGCAACGCTGGCATCTCCCTGGCTGCCCGGCTGCGGCGCTACGGCGTCCGGGACGTTGCCGTGGTGGAGCCCAGCGGCCGGCATCTGTTCCAGCCGCTGTTCTCGCACATCGGCGGCGGGACCGCTGAAGCGTCGGAAGCCGTCCGGCCCCAGGCGTCGGTCATGCCGCAAGGCGTGACCTGGATCCAGGACAGCGCCGTGGACGTCAAGCCTGCAGCCAGCACGGTTGCGCTCGCCTCCGGCTCCCAGCTCACCTACGGCCATGTGGTGGTCTGCCCGGGGCTGCAGCTGGACTGGGACAAGGTGCCCGGGCTTGCCGAGGCGATGGACTCACCGCACGGGTCTTCAAACTACGTCTATGAGTTGGCGTCCAAGACGTGGGCACTGCTGAGCGGGCTTCGCAGTGGCACGGTTGTGTTCACCATGCCGTCGGGCCCGGTGAAATGCGGCGGCGCTGCCCAGAAGCCCATGTATCTGGCCTGCGATTACTGGCGGCAGCAAGGCGTGCTGAACCAGATCCGGTTGGTGATGGTGGTGCCGACGCCCACCGTGTACGGGGTGCCCGGTGTCGATGAGGAGCTGAACCGGAAGATCGCCGAGTACGGGATTGAACTGCGGTGCAACAGCGAAGTTACCGCGGTAGACGCCGGTACACGCACAGTGCAGGTCCTTGACTCTGCCACTGGCAGGAGTGACAGCCTGGCCTATGACGTCCTGCACGCGGTGCCGCCGCAGTCAGCCCCCGATTGGCTGAAAGCCACGGATTTGCCGGCGGCCGGGGACCATGGCGGCTTCGTTGAGGTGAACGCAGAAACCCTCCGGCACGTGCGTTACCCCAACGTCTGGTCCCTCGGTGACGCCGCCGGCACGAAGAATTCCAAGGCCGGTGCTGCTCTGCGCAAGCAGACCTCGGCGCTGGCCAAGAACCTCAAAGCCGTTCTCAACGGCGGAACACCCAAGGCCAAGTACAACGGCTACTCGGCGTGCCCGTTTACGGTTTCCCGTTCGACGGTGGTTTTCGCCGAGTTCGATGACCAGTACCGGCCCATGCCCACAATCCCCAAAGTGAAGGTGTCCAAGGAACGGCATTCGACGTGGATCCTCGAAAGGGACCTTTTCCCGGGCATCTACTGGAACCTGATTCTAAAGGGCCGGGCCTGAGGGCAGGACAGGGTGCAGAAGGCAGTCCGGGGGAACCGGACCGGAACAGCATTGTGGCGGACTACAGGCGAGCCTTCGCACAGCTGACGGCCACCCTGGGCCGGGCCGGGGACGGCGAACTCCGCCGAGTCAGCGCCGGGACGCGATGGACCAACGAGGAACTCCTGTTTCACATGGTGTTCGGCTACATGGTTGTCCAGGCGCTCTTGCCGCTGGTGAAAATCTTCGGGCGCCTGCCGCCGCTGGCGGGACGGGGATTCGCCCGGCTTCTGAATGCAGGCACCCGGCCGTTCGACGTCATTAACTACTGGGGATCGCGCGCCGCCGCGCGGTACTTCAACCGGCGCCGCATGGCCCGCAAACTGGAACGGGTCACGGCGTCGCTTGCCCGCAGCCTCGCCCGGGAGACCGAGCAGTCCCTCGCCCTGAAGATGGCCTTCCCCACGCGCTGGGATCCGTTCTTCGCCCCGGTGATGACCCTTGCCGACGTCTACGCGTATCCGACCCGCCATTTCGACTTCCACGCCAATCAGCTCAGCCTGCGGTTCGGGACGGACTAAATCGGAATGGACTAGCACGCGGCGGCAGCCGGAACAGCGGGGCGCGAAAACGGCCGCCTTGCCCGGAGGCTAGGCGGCCGTCGTCGTCGCTGACTCAGGTGTTATGAATAACTCAGGTGTTCTGGACGTGGTCCTTGGCGTCCGTGGCGCTGGTCTTGACGTCGGAGACGGCCGACTGGCCTTCTCCCTTGACGTGCTCGGCGGCGTCGGTGGCGGTGGCCTTGACGTTTTCCATGGCTTCCTGGGCGGGTTCCTTCAGGCCCTGGGCGACGTCCTTGGCGGCCTCGGTCAGTTGCGTGGTGACCGGTTCGGCGGCGGTCTTCAGGGCGTCGGCTGCCTCCCGTTCCTTCTGGCTCGGCGGGATCAGTGAGGACACGAGGAGCCCTGCGCCGAAGGCGATCAGCCCTGCCGCGAGGGGGTTGCCCTGTGTTTTCACGGCTGCCTTGTGCGGCGCGTCGCTGATGGCTGAGCCGGCGTCGTGCATGGTGGAGCTGACGGCTGAGCTGGCGTCGCCGAGGGCTGATCCGGCGGAACCGGTGGCCGAGTGGACGTTGCCTGATGCGTGTTCTGCTGTGCCCATGACTTTCTCTTTCACTCCGAAGACGGCGTCCTTGACCTTGTCCTTGGCCTTGCCGGTTTGGCGGTGGACGATGTTGGACGGTGTCACTTTGTCGGCGACGGCGTCCACGTTGGTGCCGAGGCGTTCACGGGTTGCTTCGATGTCGGCGCGGATGGCGTCCGGGTTTTCACTCATCGGTGGTCTCCATTGGGTTTCAGGGTGGGC
>NZ_PJIK01000030.1 GCF_002929275.1 Arthrobacter sp. ZGTC131 | reverse complement strand
GTGTTGTGACTTCTCGCCGAGATACATTCCAGACATTAAGTTGTCCTTCCTCTACATAAAAGTTCGGTTCCCCGGGGAGGGCGCAGTGTTGCGCTGCCCCGGGAGAGGCACCGGTGGATGGGTGCAGGGCCCGGGCGAGGGTTAATCAGGTCCGGGCCCTGCACTGCCGTGGGGGAGGGGCATTCTCCGCCCGCCGGTGGGTTACTGGTGGGCCAGTGCCATGCGCTGCCGGTCTGCTTCCGTGAGGTGCTGGTCGTGGCCGTCGTCGTGCAGGTCGATGCGCACCGTGTGGATCGTGCCGGTGAACGCGTTGTCGACCGGGAGGTAGTCGTCGGTGACCGGCGTGCCGCGGTCGACGCCGATGTTGAGCGTCTCATCGAAGGAGAAGTAGTAGGCCGTGGTTTGGGCTACCCTGCCCTTGCCGACGATCTTGCCATCAGCGGAGAGGCGGATTTCCGCGCCCTTGCCGATGCCGCCGCCGTCGTACTGGAATTCCAGCGTGACTTCCTGGGTTCCCGGCACCAGGCGCTCGTCCGAGCGGACAATATAAAGGTCCCGTCCGTAGCAGTTGTGGGCGTAGCTCAGGCGCCCGTCCGCCACATAGAGGGACCAGCCGCCGAAGCGGCCGCCCTGCGCTATCAGGACACCTTCGGCACCGCCCTCCGGGACATCAACCCGGGCCGTGACACTGTGGGACCTGTTCTTCACGTTCAGGGTCGTTTCTTCGGTGAAGCGCCCCATGCCCGCCCGGTAGGTCACCGATGTCCGGTCGCCAAGCAGATCGATCCGTCCGGCAACTTCAGGGTTTTCCCGCTCCGTGACCCGGTCATCGAGTGGGAACACGTTGTACTTGCTGGCCTCGATCAGGAACAGCTGCTGCAGCTCCCGCAGCTTTTCGGGGTACTTCTCGGCGAGATTGTGAGCCTGGCTCCAGTCGGTCCGGATGTCGTAGAGCTCCCACACGTCTTCGTCGAAGGCCGGCAGCCCTTCCGGGACCATTTCCCAAGGTGTGCCGTGGCGGGTCACTGCCGTCCAGCCCTCATGGTAAATGCTGCGGTTCCCGCACATTTCGAAGTACTGAGTGCGCCTGCGGTCTTCAGCCTCGGGGGCGTTGAAGGTGTAGACCATGCTGGTGCCCTCAATGGGCTGTTGTGTTACGCCGTTGACCGTCACCGGGTGCGGGATGCCGGCCGCTTCGAAGATGGTCGGGGCAATGTCGATGACGTGGTGGTACTGATGACGTATGCCGCCGCCCTGGCGGATGCCGTTGCCCCAGCGCATGATCATGCCGTCGCGGGTGCCGCCCAGGTGCGAAGCGACCTGCTTGGTCCACTGGTAAGGGGTGTTCATGGCCAGCGCCCAGCCGACAGGGTAGATGGCATACGTGCTCGCGTCGCCCAGGGCATCGAGTTCCTGGGCCATGGCTTCCGTGCTGTCTTTGAAGCCGTGGCCTACCAGATGCTCGCGCATCGTGCCTTCGATGCCGCCCTCACCGGACGCCCCGTTGTCACCGAGGATGTAGATGAAGAGAGTGTTGTCCAGCTCGCCCAGTTCGTCCAGGGCATCAACGAAGCGCCCCACCTGGATATCTGTGTGTTCGGCGAACCCGGCATAGGTTTCCATAAACGCGGCGGCTACCTGGTGCTCGGTGTCGCCAAGTTCATCCCAGAGCGGCACAACGTCAGCCCACGGGCTCAGCTCGGCGGATTCGGGGACGACGCCCAGTTCCTTCTGCCGGGCCAGGGTCGCTTCGCGTTGGGCGTCCCAGCCCTGGTCGAAGCGGCCGCGGTACTTGTCCTTCCACTCGGGAGCGACGTGGAAGGGGCCGTGGGTGGCGCCAAAGGCGATGTAGCTGAAGAACGGCTTCTCCGGCGTGAGGGTCTTCTGCGTCTGGACCCAGTTGATGGCCTGGTCGACCAGGTCTTCGGAGAGGTGGTAGCCCTCTTCGGGCCGGCGTGCCGGCTCGATTGGGGTTGTGCCGTCGAAGAGCTGCGGGTACCAGTGATTCATCTCAGCACCCATGAATCCATAGAACTTATCGAAGCCCTCACCGACGGGCCACCGGTCAAACGGCCCCGAGGGGCTGACTTCCCGGGGCGGGGTCTGGTGCCACTTGCCGAACGCGGCGGTGCTGTAGCCATTCATGCTCAGGGTCTGGGCAATGGTGGCTGCGCTGGCCGGGCGGAATCCGGTGTATCCGGGGGCCGAGGTGCTCATTTCGGTGGTCACGCCCATGCCCACCGAGTGGTGGTTCCTGCCCGTCATCAAGGCCTGGCGAGTGGGTGAGCACAGGGCTGTGACGTGGAAGCGGCTGTAGCGCAGCCCTTCTTCGGACAGCTTTTCCGCTGTCGGCATCTCGCAGGGACCACCGAAGGCACTCGAGGCACCAAAGCCCATGTCGTCGATGAGGACGACCACCACGTTCGGAGCGCCGTCCGGGGCCCGAAGCGGGGCAACAGGCGTGAACGGTGCCTCTTGCTGGTGGATTCCCATTGCCGCCGTCACCGGCTGGCTTCTCCCTGCCGGGATGGGCAGAATTTCGCGGATTTCATTCATCGGTTTTTGCTCCTATCGAAGGCTGTTAAGGTTTGATCGGTGGTGCCGGCAGGCTCAGATTCATGGAAATGACCCTCAAATTTAGGTGTCGGGTGCGCCTCTTACATCGCTAACGCACCGCGGGCAAGGGCATACAAACCTTGGACTTACTTATCACTCGGGTCGTCCACCGCTGGCCTTTCACAGTCGAGCCGTCGTTGACCGGGCACCGCCTGGCGAGAGCGAGGGCACCGGCTGCGAGGAATCGTCATGAGAACGGACGCCCTTATTCAAAGATTTCTCATCTTCACCCGTTTCTGCGTCCTCGGTCTCCTGCGCGGGCACGGTGCCGATTTCGCCGGTCTCAGGGTCCCAGCCGTCGGCCCATTTGCCGGTTTCGTAGTCAAAACCCACCGGCTCGCCCTCTGCAGTGGTGCGCTGATACCACTCCGTATACTCCTTATTCTCCGAATCGGTGTCGGCACCGGCCCCGCGCCCTGGCTCGGTCTCGACGACCTGGAGGCCGAAGTCGTCTCCATACTTGTGGACGCCTTCCAATACGGCATTGGACACCGCGATCTGGGCATACTGAGCGCGCAAAATATACGGGTCTGATCTCAGCTCTCGGAACCAGGCGAAGATGATCAGGATCATCACGAAGGCGAACGGCACAGCCGTGACAATCACCAGTGATTGCAGCCCTGTAAGAGCGGACGCGTTCCCGATCAACAACATGACCACGGCGATCCCGGACATGACCAGGCCCCAGAAAACCACCACGAGTTTGGGGGGATCCTGACTGCCGCGCGTGGTGAGAATACCCATGACCACTGAGGCGGAGTCGGCAGAGGAGATGAAGAAGATCGCCAGCACCACCATGATCACAAGAGGAAGCCATTCCGCGAAGGGAAGATTGTCCACCAAGGTGAACAGCACTTCGGAAGGAGCCATCGAATCATGGAAGCCAGGACTCCCCTCACGATTCATCCAGATTGCAGTTGCCCCCATGGTTCCGTACGAGACAAAAAGCAGTGCGGACGGAATGAAGATCACACCCAGGATGAATTGTCTGATGGTCCTGCCGCGAGAGATGCGAGCGATGAAGATGCCGACGAACGGTGACCAGGAGATCCACCAGGCCCAGTAATAGACAGTCCACGTGGATTGGAACTCGAGTGTTTCCTCTCCCCAGGAAGCAGATCGTGCCATCAGATCGAACAGTGATCCGATATACACCATGATCGACGATGGCAGCATGTTCAGCAGGAACAGCGTCGGCCCTAAGATGAACACCACTCCAACGATGCCCAGAGTGAGAATGATATTGATATTCGAGAGATAGCGAATGCCTCTGGCGACGCCGGAAACGGCGGAGAGGATAAAGGCGATCGTCAGCACGACGATGATACCGACGAGGACAGTATTCGTCAGTTCAGAGACACCCGAGACGATGGTGATACCCTGGCCGATCTGGAGTGCGGCGATCCCCAAAGCTGCAGCCGTGCCGAACAGAGTGGCGATGATGGCGAAGATGTCCACTAGTTTTCCGGCGAATCCGTCAGTGTGCCTCTGTCCGAAGAGGTGCCGGAAGATCGAGGACATCAACAGCGGGCGTCCGCGCCGGTATCCCACATAGGCGACCGCGCCGCCCACCAGGGCATACATCGCCCACGCATGAAATCCCCAGTGGTAGTAAGTTTGAGCCAGCGCCTGATGCATGGCTTCGACTGACTTGGCCTCGACCGTCCGCGGCGGCGGGCTCACGAAGTGGGTCAGCGGCTCGGCGGGGCCCCAGAACAACACACCGATGCCGAGACCGGCGGCGAAGAGCATCGCCACCCAGGAAAACGTAGAGAATTCCGGGGTCTCACCGTCCTTGCCGAGCGGAATCTTCCCGTATCGGCTGACAGCCAACCACAGCAGAGCCACCAGCACGACGGTGGCGACGGAGTTGAAGAGCCAGCCCAAGTTGGTGGTGGTCCAGGAGAATGCCGCGCTTGCCACCTCGGAAACGCTGGATGGGCTGATGATGCCCCAGACGACGAAAGCCACGGTCAAGGCACCAGCCGCAGTGAGTACGACCCTGTCCAGACTGTAATGCCGACGCTGTTCATCGACGCTGATACCCGGCACTAACGCCGGGTGAATGTTATGGGGGTACCGCGGCCGGATGTAATCCAGGCTGCCTATCGGCTTGCCGTCCTTGCGACCGGTATGTTTAGCTTCGTCGCTGTTCCTTCTGTGAGTGAACGATACGTCTTTAGCCATGAAACATGCACCTCTGTTCGTTTGATTTGCACTTCAGCCAGAGTGAAGACATAACGATTTCCCCTGACGCAACGTCTTCGCTCAGCTCAGCGGTGGAGCGGTCCAGCCGTTCTTGGTGACCAAGATGCCATGGCTTCCCTCTTTGATGGCACGGCGCTGAAGTTCGTCCACGATGATGGCGAGCACTTACTTCTGCCCGTCTGGCTTTTTCGTCCCCTGCAGAGGTGGCTTCTTCACTGCAAAGGACAGTTTGGGTCTTTAGTTCGCTATGTGCACTACGTTGCGTTCTCCGCAACTTGTGCTCTTAGTGTTACCCGAATCACGTTCAGGGTCAAGAGTTTTACGGGAGTTGGGCGCTTGTTTCGTTGGAAGAGGACTCTCTGTTTCCTGCCCCGAGAGCAATAGGACGCCCTGAGCTGAGCAGAACCGCACACGAAGCCGCAAGCGGCCTTTATGACGTTCCATGATCCAAGGGAAACGAGTCTGAGAGTATAAGTACATGGCATTTCCAGTGCGCGATGTTGACACGACGACGGACGGCGAGCAGTCCGCTGCCGAGCTTCAGGGGGGCGGCCTTCAATCAGTTGATCGTGCCATTGCAGTTCTGAAGATCCTGGCGCGAAACGGCAGTGCGGGCGTCACGGAAGTCGCCGAGGAAATGGGAGTGCACAAGTCGACCATTTCCCGGCTTCTCAGAGCGCTGGAAGCACAAGGTATGGCGCAGAGCAGCGGGCGGGGGAAGTACCAGCTCGGACTTGGCATCCTTCACTTGGCCAATGCCATACCGATGCGGCTGGACCTAACAAGGGAAGCACGCCCTATCCTTGAAGCCCTCGCCGCAAAATTCGGGGAAACTGTCAACTTGGCCGTTATGAGCTCGGATCATGTCGTGAACGTCGACGAAGCCTTCGGTCCCTCAACGCTCGCCGCCACGCAAAACTGGATGGGCCGCTTGACCCCCATTCACGCTACGTCGAGCGGAAAAGTCTTCCTAGCATCACTGTCGACCGCACAGCGCAGCCGCATCTTGAAGGATTTGGGTATGCCCTCGGTAACAAAGCAGACCATCACCTCACGCCAGGAACTGGAGGAGCAACTCCTGACAGTGGCGAACCGCGGATACGCCACAGTGCATGGAGAACTCGAAGACGGACTTAACGGCATCGCCGTCCCGATCCATGGCCACGAAGGAACCGTCATTGGCGCCGTCAGCATTGCGGGCCCGTCATTCAGATTTGACCCCGAAAAGGTGCCCGGACTGATCGAAGAGCTGAAAGCGGCCGGCCGAAAAATCAGCGAAAACATGGGATACGGACCCGCACAAGTCCATCATTGAACGGGAAACCGCGCGCTGTTGTTAGATCCTGCCGCGAAATCCCACTTGTTCCACCAGTCCTCATCCACAGCCGTTGCTTGCGGTGAGCAACTATACGCCCCGCAGGCCCTGAACGGTTGGTTCGGTACCGGCAATGTCAGCGTGTCATAGCTAGTCGCCGGCTGGATCAGCGTGATGGTCGCCCAAGTTGCGGCGCGCACGCCGTTGTGCGGGGGCGGGGCGGCAATCCCGTGCCTACTGAAACCGGTCTTGCCCGGGGAGTCAACGGTGCGCAGGCCAGTCGACTACTGTCTGCCGCCACTCATCCGGAGCCTAACGAGGCATTCAGGACCAGAAGGTCCCCGCGAGGTTATCAGAGCTTCTTTTCTGGGTAGGATGCTCAATGCCACCGGCCCGGCAGGACTTTTCCGCGGGCCACGGTCCTTAGGTTGCTCGGGGCGGGTCAGTAATGGCCAGTTGGCCGGTTGTGTCAGGGACGCCAGGAAATTGCACCGGCAGGGTCTCAGTAGCGGCCACTGGCGCCTCTGTGGAGCGCATGCGAAGAAGCGCCACCGCGGAGATAAGGAACCAAGCGACGTTCGAGACCACGGACGGCCATGCTTCATGGAATGCACAATTGACAATGAAGGCGCAAGCACCTAGGAGATTTGCGGTTTGGAAGCGCCTGCCGGCTTTCAGCCAACCCATGGACACGGCCAGGTACGCACCGAGTATTGCAACCGCGCCTGCCCAGCCGGCAATTTCCCACAGCAGTTCCATAATGTCCTTTCAAAGATAGATAAGGCGGCGTTATCCAACCGCTGACCGCAGTCAAGGGCGGGCTACACAGGTGTGCGTCTCGGAAACTGCATCAAATATTGCTGAACCAGCCATCACAACAGCTCGTCCCCCGGGATTCTACTGTTGGCTCCAAGGGCAATTATGTGGACGAGACAGCTTTAGATCAATTGCATTTGACTGAAGATATGGTTTAGAACTACTTAACATGGATATCGACCCGCGCCGGCTGCTCGTGCTTCTTGCCATTGCTCGTACCGGAGGCGTGCTAGCCGCGGCTTATGAGCTGGGGATTACGGCGTCGGCAGTGTCCCAGCAGCTCAACAAATTGGAGGACGAGACGGGACACGCCTTGGTTGTGCGTACACCCAAAGGCTCGGTTCTAACACCCGCCGGCCTCGCGATAGCTGAAGCCGGCGAAGAGATCGAACGGGCACTCAGTGTTGCCCGCGCCCGCATGGAAGGCGGGGCCAAGGTTGCAGGGGCCGCGCGGATTGGCGGCTTCACCAGCTTTATCCGGACAGTGGTGATTCCCCGCCTGCCCGAGTGGCGCAACCGGTACCCGCAGTTACAGATCCGAATTGTCGAGGACGACTTCCCTGCGCTGATGCGGCTGCTGCGTCAGCGCCAGCTCGACGCCGTCGTGGTCGAGCTTGATTCAACGACGGCCGAACAACATTCACTTTCCACCGGAATGACCGAGGAACCCCTACTGGACGAGCCATGGAAGCTGGTGGTTCCACCAGGCGCACTGCTCAGCACCGAAAACATCGACCTTGCCCGTCTGCCGCTTCCATGGCTCGGCGTCGAGTCATCAGCTGCCAACGCTTCGGTCCTGGGCCGACTCCGTGAGTCAACAGGCGCCCGGCTTGAAACTGTCCACCAGTACCAGGACACCCTGACCGCTCTCGCACTCGTCGCTGCGGGTGAGGGCATTGCAATCGTACCCACCTTGGCGTTGAGCGGACTCATCCAAGACGGCGTTGATGTCTTGGACGTCCCCGGTTTGGGTACACGACGCATCGTTCTGCGGCGGTTCGACCGGCGCCGGCAAACCAGCACCCCGATGGACACGGTTGCACGCCTCCTACGGGAATCGGCTGCAGCGTTCGACACTCGAGCAACATCCTAACCGGCCTCACCTTCAAACCATTGTGTCCTTCCCAGTAAAGCCAAACTTTCTTTGACGACACCACCAGCACGCCCTTTCGGGTGAGGCCTTGGACTAGGGCACGTAAGTCATCGAGGTTCCGGGCAAGCAAACGCCTGATTTTGCAGCCAAGGGAGCTGCCAAAACCTGGAAGTGAATCCAACAATCGGCGTTCTAACCGGCCACGCATTGGGTTGAAGCCAGCATCTGCTAGCCGTAAGACCGGGGCTCCGCTTTTCCGGTAGCGATGTCAAGGAACCGACCCGCCGCTCCGTTGGGGGCTTCCGGTCCTTCCCAAATCGCTTTGAGCTCACGCTTGAGGTCTTGTTCATAGGGAATCTCTACGAGCCGTCCGGCCTTCAGTGCACTTTCGACAGCCAGTTTGCTTAGAACGGCTGGCCCCAAACCTGCAATCGCGCTTTGGCATATGGCGGAGTTGCTGTTAAATTCGACGATTGGTTTAGAACGTTCATGGCCGATCGTCTGGTCGAGGAAAGCGCGGGTGCCCGATCCCTGCTCACGTTCAATCAAGGGTGTATCTGTCAATTCCGCTTTGGTCAGGGGCCGGAAGCGGCCTGCCCAGGGATGGTTCACGGCCGTGACGATGACGAGACGGTCGGTCCACACAGTCTTGGATTGAATGGCTTCCGGGATCTCCGGGGTTTCCACGAACCCCAGGGGCGAGCTTCCTGTTTGGATCACTTCGATGACTTGCTGGGAATTCATAATTCGCAAGCTTGTTCGTAGAGCAGGCATCTGCATTTGAAAGGCGCCGAGCCAAGTGGGAAGAAGGTACTCGGCAATAGTCATGCTGGCGCATACGGAGAGCTCTTCGCCGGCAGGCGTCACTAGTGCAGCGGCACCCGCAGCCAGTTTCTCAATGCCCTCAAAGACTTCCCTGGCCCATTCGACAGTGAGTATGCCTTCTTGAGTAAGCGAAGATCCGCGGCTGGACCTGTTAATCAGCGTGTATCCAAACCGCCGTTCCAAGGTCTTGAGGTTGCGGGTTGCGTTGGATTGGGCCATGCCGACGGCGCGAGCCGCTGCGCTGAGGCTGCCGTGATCCGCAATTCCGGTAAGTAGCCGCAATGCCGGGAGTTGCAGCCAGTTCTCGATTGGTGGTTTACCTGCGGTATCCATATCAAAAGGATATGTCTGTCATGGCAAAGAGGGGGCTACTGCCGGCCAGCGTGGCCTGCGAAGTTGTTGACATGAGCAATAAGAGCCAACCGGGAACTTCTGCCGATCATGCCTCCGATCGCGCCACCGCCCCTCCTCCAGCGCATAGGCAGCCCAATGGCCAATTTATGCCATTCCTGCCGGGGAGCATCGTGTGTATGGCGGCCGGACTTCTCGCTTGGGCATTGGCAAAAAACTTGATGCCGGCCGTGAGCCCGTTGTTGATTGCCGTTCTGCTGGGAGCGCTGTGGCGGAATGCCCTCCCCATACCGGGCTTTCTTTCCCCGGGGATTATATTCTCCTCGAAGAAACTGCTGCGTAGCGGTATTGTCCTGCTGGGCCTCCAGCTCTCGCTTTCCTCGATCCTTGAGCTCGGGCCGGGTGTTCTGCTTGTTGTCGTGCTGTCGGTCGTTGTGACTTTCACTGCGACACTCTGGCTAGGGAAGCTGCTGGATATTAGCTTGCCGCAGCGCCTGCTGATCGCTTCGGGATTCTCGATTTGCGGTGCAGCCGCCGTGGCCGCCACGGAGAACGCGACTAAGGCAAAAGAGGAGGAAGTGGCAACCGCAATCGGCCTGGTTGTGCTGTTCGGAACCCTGATGATTCCCGCCGTTCCCTTCTTTGGGGGACTGCTTGGGCTTCCCGAGAAGTCTCTGGGCCTCTGGATCGGCGCGTCGACTCACGAGGTGGCCCAAGTTGTGGCGGCGGGCGGAGCAGTGGGCAGCGCAGCACTGGCCGTCGCCGTCACGGTGAAACTTGCCCGCGTCCTCATGCTGGCCCCAATCATGGCGAGCATTGTCTTGTATAGGCGCCGTAGTGAGCCGAGGAGCGGTGGCAAATTGCCGCCGGTCGTCCCTCTGTTTATCCTCGGGTTTGTGGCAGCGATGCTTCTGCGCACCTCGGACGCCCTGCCCTCCAACGTTCTGGGTTTGGCACAGGTTCTTCAGACTCTACTGCTGTCAGCAGCTATGTTCGCCCTTGGACTGGGAGTCCATTTGAGGGGCCTGCTGCGCGTGGGAGGACGACCGGTCCTACTGGGTCTTCTCTCGACACTGGTCATCCTCGTTATTTCCCTGACAGGAACGCTCATCTTCCCTCCAGCCTGAATCGATTCGAAATAAGTCCGCCACTGGGCCATTCGTACGCGGGCCTGAGACTGTATATAGCCGAAGATCACAACGAATTGGTGTCATGCCGCTGGTCTTCCCGCGGCATCCCTCTACCGCCCAGCACCGCCTACACACGCGACGCCCACCCCCAATGGTGCATGCCCGGCTGCTGGGCCTCCGTCCGGGAAGGCCTACGCGGACCGGGTCAAAACCCGTGGCCCGGAGCTCAGCCTCCGGGATCAGGACCGACGCCTTGGAACTGTTCGTCGGCACGCAACATGTTCCGCGACGAACTGTTCCAAGCCAGCATTAATCCTTTACGCGTTCCACGTTGTCAGGCTCCGCTCAGCCATAGTCGATGAGGTCCGCCGCAGGGCCCAGCGGGACACTCTAAGGCACTGGGGGGCGCAAGGGAGACCCGCGCTACGGCAGCCGCCCGACGCTGCAGATCAGAGCCGAACAAGGACCAAAAGCCAAACCGTCCATCCGCGCAAAATCAGATCATCCACCAATGGATCAAAGCGGATATCTTGACACCCCGGGGAGTGCAGCCGACGGCTTCACGATCCGCTGCGACCGGAACAGCGGCAAAGATCACTGCATCCATTCGAAATGAACCCTCACGGCTCATGCGGGGCTCGACGCAATAGCAGTCCAAGTTGCTTGACCGCGTGATTTATCTCATATACGTTTACGGTGTCATTTCGGAGACAAGTCGCCTTAAAGGCGACAGGCGAATGGGAGTTGACCCTTGATTGATTGCGATGTTCACAACAGTTGGACAACGGCGGAAGTGCTGTTGCCCTATCTGCCGCCGACATTTCGTGAGTACATGGAACGCGGTGAGTTGCCGGGTCCGAAGGGAGCATTCCCGCATGGTCACAGGCCCTGGTTGCATCCGGAAGGCTTCATGCGCTATGACGCGATCCCCCCCAACGGAGGCCATCCGGGTTCGGATTACGAGCTCATGCGGGAGCAACTACTTGACCGCTATGACATGGAGTACGTCATCCTCGGCGGCGACGAGGCGATTGAAGTCTCCACGCTCGCCAATCCTTACTATGCGCAGGCACTGGCGAGCGCTTACAACGACTGGATGATCGCTGAATGGTTACCGCGGGACAAGCGGTTCAAGGGGTCTCTGGTGGTCGCGCCACAGAATCCCGAGCTGGCCGCGGCCGAGATCCGCCGCCTCGGTGCTCACCCTGACATCGTCCAGGTATTGGTCTCCAGTGGTTCCCAACGCCCTTACGGTGATCCCTTCTTTCACCCGATCTGGGAGGCATGCGCAGAGTTCGATCTCCCGTTCGCGCTGCACTTGGGGGGTCAGGGCGGCCTAAATTCAACCCCCATCGGCTGCGGCCCCACGACCTTCTTCTGGGAGACCCACGCATTGCTGGCTGAGACCGGCATGGCTCACTTGGCCAGCACCATCGCTCACGGCGTATTTGAAAAGTGGCCCAACGCGCGGCTAGTGATGATCGAATGCGGGGTGGCATGGGTACCGCCCATCCTGTGGCGACTGGACGAGGATTACAGAGCTCTGCGCAAGGAGACCCCGTGGCTCAAGCGGCTGCCCAGCGAGTATGCACGGGATCATGTGCGAATCACCACCCAGCCGTTGGAGCAACCCCACAATCCGTCGGCATTGTGGCCAGCGCTTGCCGATATCGGTGCGGAGGACATGCTCATGTTCGCGTCGGACTACCCGCATTGGGACTTCGATGACCCCGACTTCTTGCGAATTCCTCAGGAGTGGAGGGAACGCGTTCTCTCCGAGAACGCTAGAGCCCTCTATAAGTTGCCGCAGCGACAGCTCAAGCAGATGACCGACGGGGCGCTGACTCGATGACGACGAACAGCACAGTAGCCACGAAAAAAACTCGACGCCACGTGGTATGTGACGCTTCCGAGATAACACCGGGCGAGCGTCGGATCGTTAACGTCGACGGACGGAGTATCGGCGTCTTCAATGTTGAAGGCAGGTTCTACGCCCTGCACAACGGCTGCCCACATAAGGGCGGCGCACTCGCTGAGGGGCCGATCTGTGGGACCACACTGCCCACGGACTCCCGCGATTTCGCCTACGGTCGGGACGGTCACATTGTGCGCTGCGCCTGGCATGGTTGGGAATTCGACATCACCAATGGCCAGGCACTGGCTGATAGAGCCTTCCACGCGCGGACCTATCCCATCACGGTCGAGGACGGAGTCGTCATCATCGAAACCTGACCCTTCATGAGAAATTGCCGAGGTGCTGATACGCGCTGTGGTTGTCCCTCCTGGGTAGCCGCCTTCGCTGGCATTCGATCCGGCCAAGGCGGCTACATGGTCTCAACCATGGTGTTCGGCACCGCACCCGGCGGCCCTTCTTATAGTCATCACAATATGGATCAGGGCACAGCGGACCTGACGCTTTATCGATGGCCGCATAGAAATAAAACCCTGCTGTCCAAGCGGCTACTTATTCGCTATCCAAAAGGCCGCTAGCTCCTAAGCGCGCGGCCCGAGATTCATTGCAAAAAGCAAGAAACCGGAATCACGACAGGAGATAACAGCATGAGCAGTCCTGAGCAAGCAATTCACGTCATACTCGACCAGTCAATTTGTATCGGAGCAGGCAATTGCGTCCGCATGGCACCGGGCGCTTTTGTGTTCGACAAAGATCGTCAAATCGCCGATGTCGGTGATCTCTCCGCGGCAGAATTCGAACGCGTCAGCTTAGCTGAACGATCCTGCCCTACCGGAGCAATCTACATAGAGTAGGCAAACGCCGTAGTTACTCAGCTTTTGATCGCTGCCGTCATTGATTACATAGGTGGTGTTGCTGGCGATTCAATGTCACCGCCGTCCGCCCTATGAGGAAACTAGCTGTAACTCCCCGGCGGCAGTCCATGGTCAGGCGATTGATTGAGATCACCGGCTTCTAGGATCTGCCGAGATTCGGTAGGAGCTAACGGTGCCCGGCCAAGGTCCAGCCACCCCTGGCGCATGCGTGGGCTCCCTCAGGCCTGATGGTCACAGGTCATCGAGGCACCGCGGAGCGAAGTTGCGGAGTTTCGTGCCCTGTTGGCCCAGAACCGCGCAACTCCCACGAGCCCGGCAGAGGCACCGGCGGTCGGTGTTGTTGAGGCCGAAGACCGGGCCACCGGGGGCGTGGAGAATGTGGCTTGGAAGCCGCTGTTTCGTATTTGGCTGCATTGTTCCGGGGGCGGTGCGCCCGGGCTTGAAGAGCCGTAGATCGTCCGTGCCGCAGGGGCATACCGGTGGCGGACGGTGGCGCCTGCGGCGCGGACGATCTACGGCGGGACGAACCCGCCGGAACTCCCCTTCCGGCGTACCATGAGCACTTTCAGAAGACATCACCCTGAACAATCCGAAGGACCGATCGCGGACAACACCTCGTCCGACTGGCCCCGCACAGTCACTGCCACCCACCGTGGCGCTGGAAAGGAAGCTTTCGCGCACCTGTCCCGGGACGAATCCTTGGCAGGGATTCCGGTTGATTCTCGAACTTTCCGGCAGGATCAGCAGCCGGACTGCGCTCCTGGAGGCGTCATCGATTTACCCGGCCCAAGGCTACGACGACCTGGCTGCCCTCGGTGGATCCACAATCTTGGCAGACGTTGAAGCCTCCATTATTGGGCTGTCGGAAGCCAACCGCCGCCGTTCTGCGGCAATCAAGAGTCCGCCCCCTTTTTCTGCAGGACGTCTGGTTCCCTAGGTTCCGCCGGCCAACCCTCCGCGTCGATCAAGGCTCCTGTAGACCATGCCGGCGGACTGCCGGCCCGACCTCGATGCCAAGGCGACCTGGCCTGTGCACAGTACACATCATTCCCCCGAGAGTAAGGATTCATGACCATGCACGCAGCACCTGATTGTCTAGTCGTAGCCGTAGACAACCGGATGGAACTGGATACCGCCCTGGATGAGGCGGTGGATATGCTGAAGCCGGCGGCGATGGCTGAACAGGTCGGCGTCTCGGTGACGCGGCTGGCGCCGGGCCGCTATGAAGCGCGTTTGAACAGCGATGTTCCCCCGGGCCTAACACTCGAAAGGTGGGGGAACGAGCGGTGATGAGCGAGCGTCAGAGGGAAGTCTCCGGCTCGCCGGGGGGCAACGTGTTTAGTTTGGTCTGCCCCGCTGCCCGCCAGGCTGGCTGCTCGCTGCGCACGGCGGTTCTCCACTCAGGGCCGAGGAAAAACGGGTTGAAAGAGTCTTTGACGGAATGCGAAATCAAAATCTTCCTCTCCCTGGCCCGCGGCGACCGCATCGCTGTGAGAGACCACGAAACCGGGGCATTGGGGCACGGGTGGGTTGACGTGCCTTTTTCCGAACACGGATTTGTCTGGGTTATCACGGACGTCGGTGAGCGGAAGTTGCTCGATATTGGCGTGCACACGGTCTGGCGGCCGGAGGAGTCCGGAGCCTGCGGCAGCGTTCACCGGGAAGCCGATCACATTGAGGATGACAGGGCTCTTACCACTGACTTCAGCGCCGGCGACTAGTCATCCTCCGAAGCGTCCCCCACGCCGATCTTCCCTTGGGTCAAACCCCCCTCCCGCTGACCTTTGAACCGGGTTAGGGCCGTCTGAGGCCGGAGGCAGGAGCGCGGCCTGTTGCCGCTGCAATGTGGTGCGGGAGGAAACGGCAGGGCATCTCTGAATGGTTAGCGGCCAGGGTCCAGATACAAAGAGAGCTGATACATGCCCAATGCTGCTTCCTGCCCAGGCTGGCGCCCAGCGGATGCGCTTCTTGCGTCGTGACACCGGCATGCTCACTAGGATCCTGGACCACATGCGCGACGCGGACGGGAACCCGTGAACGAGGTGATCTCATCGTTCCCGACCTGCCCGATCCCGGAAGTCCCCCGGCTCGACCGGACACTCAAACAATGGAAGCCAGCAATCCTGGCCTCGACCCCAACGGCCGCTTCCGACGGGTCTACCGAAGCGATCAATGGCCTCATTGAACCGCCCGCAGAATCGCCCGCGGCTTCCTCAACTCACCAACCACAGACTCAGATGCCTACTGGCAGCCGATGGCCATCGATGTTACCGATCAAACCGGGCCAACCATGTCTAAATCCGAAGAGCCGGATTAGAATCAATGGTTCCCTAGCCTGGGTGCATATTGCCCCCACGAACCTCGGCTTGGGCACGCAGCCGGGAAGCAGGGGCCGATGCGGGCGCTACATCATCTGCGCCCGTGTGCGAACTTTGGTGAGTTGGGCCAGATCTTGACCGATCATCCCCTGGCTGCAGCCATCGTGGACGGCCTGACGTTCCGAGGTCACATCATCAACAGCAGAAAGGCTAGCAAACACGAACATCGCACTACCAGGTGGGGCTAAATCAAGTACGAATACCAACCAAATGAAGTTGCTATTCCAACTTCGCCGGCACGCGCTGTCCGGGCAACCAGCAACGACAGTCACCATCACCGGCTAACGATAGATAAGTAGTTTCGAAGCGCCTCGTGAAGGCATACTCTGACGCATCGTGCCCACCGCTCTTTACGGGTCGCTGGATACGACGCCCCCCAGCCGCGCGCTGATCTCATCAGCCGCCGCAACCACCAGTACGGCTAACTCCGAAAGGCGCGTGTCCGGGACCCGGTATTCAGGGCCGGACACGCTCAATGCGGCAATGCATTGCCCTCTATCGCCACGCACCTGAGCGGCCACACCATACAGACCCTCCTCCAATTCCCCGCGCGCGGCCGCCCATCCAGAATCACGGACCTGCTCGATCTCCACCTGCAACTGATCCTGGCTGGCGATCGCCCGCCCGGAGCGCGGCTCCAAGCTCAATTCCAAGATGTCGATATCGGTGAAGGCCAGGAAAACCTTGCCGGCCGACGACGCGTATAGGGGTGACCGGCGTCCTATCCACTTGCGGGTGCCGATCAGGTAAGTACCATCAGCTTGTGCAATATCTAGCGCTTCATCACCATCGAGCACCGATAGCACCACCGTTTCACCGGTCTGTTCAGCTAACCGCCGCATGATTGGTTGGGCGTCCTTGGTTAGGTCACGATCGGCAATCGCCAGCATGCCGAGCCTACCGATTTCAGGGCCGAGACAAAACCCCTCACCGCCCGCCGATCGCTCCAGAAATCCCCGCTCAGCCAAGGTGGCTGCGAACCGGGAGGCACTGCTGCGGTGAATGCCCACGCCCGCAGCTAGGGCGCTGACCGTTTTCTCCTGCCCGGGACGATCGAAGAGTTGCAGCATCTGCAACGCGCGATCGACTGTTTCCAGAGTCCTCATGCCTTCCTTTCGTACGCGCCCTCATTCTGGTGCTGACCACGCGTCCGGCGGACGTGCTTCTGGTACCTAATAACCAGCCCCATGACCTCTAATGTCAGTGTAACTAGTCCAGTGCTTCTCCGGCGCGCACTTGTTGAGATCGACCAGGGCGTGCGTGCAGGCGAAAGGCCTGTCACAACTGCTGGGTCCTGCTTGACACGTTTCCGGGCGACGACTGGCAACAAGATGCGATCAAGCCGTATGCCACGGAGACAATGCGACTCATCCCGCACGAAAATACCTGCAGGGCACTCCTGCCGACTAGCCATCATTCTAGGTGTATTGCCCACGGACGTTAGGAACGTTCTTCACCCAATGTCCTCTCCCGGCCGCATAGGATTAGCCATATGGAACGCCCGGAGCATCTCCAGGGCTGCCGACGAACAGTGGCTGCGTCCGTAGCCGGCGTGCAATCTGTAGATCGTGCGATCACACTTCTGGAAATCCTGGACCGAACCCGGTGATGCCGGAGTAATCGAAGTCGCCCGGGGAGCGCGGCAAGTATCAGTTTGGGTTCACAGTCCTCCAGCTCGCCAATCCGATACCGGCAGACTAAGCCAGGTTAGGGAATCCCGTCCTTGAAGAAAACGAAGAATTCGAAATTGGCTTAAACGGTAATGCCGTACCGCTCCATCACCACACAGGCAGCATTTCCGGTCCCTCATTCCGCTCCAAACCTGAAGAAACACCTCATCTGATCGAGCACCTTAAGCAGGCAGGGCAGTGTATAAGCGCCCGAATGGGCTACTCCGCCTGACTCAAAGTGGCAGGCACGGAGACTATGTGCGGGTTTGCAGCACGATGCCTGCTGAGGAAACCTTGTGTGAAGTCGCCGACACGTTATCGCAAAACGGCTCTTGCCCAGCTAGTCCAGGAGCAAGGGATCGAACTCGGCGACCCGGACGGGCTGTTGAACCGGTTTAGGAAGAACGTCGCTACCTCGAACCTTGACATTCTTGCCCGCGCCCATCGAGCCCGAACGACCACCGAAGAAGTCGGCGCCCTCAGCTCCTAAAACCGAGGATTACGTGGCGTAGTCGTTACTAGACGTAGAAACCTGGCTTTCGGACAGGCGTCGGTACTTACGGGGATTCCAGTGGTGGACGGTTCTGTCCTGAATTGGCGGAATGGGCGAAACGTTAAGCTAAGGAAACAGACTGCGGTGAGAGAACAGTTCCCTTGTTGAGGGATTTGCGCCATCTCGTGAAAAGGCGCGGTTGATTCAGACCCAGGGCGCCCACCGGTGTATCGTCGCGGTAATATACCGCCAGGAAGCTGTGGTCTTTTGGGTCTCCGGCTTCGATCTGGATTCTATCTGCACCGCGGGCGGTGCCTATGAACTGCAGTCGCAACCCGTATTGTTCGGACCAGAAATAGGGCATGTCCAGCAACTCGGAACTGCTGTCATCAGACGGCGAGTCGCTGTCTGACATCGTGTTGAGTAGCGCCACCGCCGCACGTGCCGGCCGCTCAAGTGCGCCGGTCCAGTGTTCGACACGTTCGGGCGCCCCTGATCGGTGATCGAACCAGGCGGCGCAGTCGCCTACGGCGACGACACCGGGAATCGATGTTCTGCCCATTGAGTCGCAAATGACGCCGTTGCCCAGTTCCAGGCCCGTCCCGGCCAGCCAGCCGATATTGGGCACTGCGCCGATGCCGACGACGACGACGTCGGCTTTCAGTTCACGACCGTCATCAAGCTTGACACCGGTGACCGTGTCTCCGGTCACATGGAATGTCTCGACTCGCACGCCGCAGACCAAATCGACGCCGTGAAGACCGTGCAAGTCGCCCAGCACCGCTCCCATTTGCGCCCCCAGCGGCCCGAGCAGGGGTACTTCGGCCATTTCGAGGATTGTGACGTGCACGCCGAGTTCCTTGGCGGTTGAGGCCACCTCCGCGCCGATGAATCCGGCACCGATCACCACCAAGCTTGCGCCGGGCAGCAGTTGTGCCCGAAGCTTCTGCGCATCGTCCAGGCTGCGCAAGGTATGCACATTCCGTTTACCTGCCAACTCGGGGAGCATGCGGGCACTGGCTCCGGTGGCCAGGACCACACCATCAAACGGCACTTCAGTGCCGTTCCTGAGTCTGATGACCCTGCGTTGCGGATCCAACTGTTCGGCGGGCACACCCAGCCGCCACTCTGCCTGAAGATCATCGTCGGCCGTTTCCAGCAAAAGATCCGCGGTGTTGATACGACCAGCTAAGAAATCCTTGGATAGTGGCGGACGGTCGTACGGTCGATGGTCTTCGTCTCCGATGATGACCAACCGGCCGGAGTATCCTTGGGTTCGCAGCGCACGCGCGGCGGACAGGCCGGCTAATGACGCACCGATAATCGCTATGGAATTCATCCTTGCCTCTCCCAACTGAGTTGGTTTTAAGAGGTGCACGAGTAATCTCGAATCTCAGATAGTGCAACTCTGTTCACTTTATGCAACAGCCTGCGCTCATTAATAAGAATGTGTCAAGGCTCCAAAAAGTTTCAATGCATCCCTTGACATTTGAGCATGGCTATTGTCACACTGTTGCCCAAAGTGAACGGTGTCGACCGTAGTGCAACGCAGCGACCTGTGCCAGACCTCGGCGAACATTCTGAACCCAGGGCTCCCGTCAAATATTCGCGCAGGGCCGCGGCTGGGATAGTTCTTCAACCCGCGGGCAGCAATAGGCCCTTCCGTTATTCACTAGCTCTCAAACAACTCGTGCTTGACTAACTGATTGTAGGGAATCTCATGAGCTTCACTGTTGTTGACGACGCTCCTGTCCGCGGCTTCCATCGCAAACTGATCGTCTCGTGTTCGGGCGGCCCACTACTCGATGGCTATTTGCTCGCTATCGTGGGAATCGCACTCCCTGGGATGGGCAGCGAAATGAATTTGGATACGGGGACGGTCGCTTTGATCGGCGTCGCGGCGCTTGTCGGGATGTTCTTCGGCGGCATGATCTTCGGCCCGCTCACCGATAAAATCGGTCGTAAGCCGATGTATACACTCGATTTGCTAGCACTGATCGTGTGCTCGGTGCTCTCCGTGTTTGCTACGTCCGCCTGGCAACTCATCATACTGCGCTTTATTCTGGGGGCGGCAATAGCGGCCGATTACCCGATCGCAACCTCACTACTCACCGAATGGCTACCGCGAAAGCGTCGCGCTCTGCTGTTCAGCGCACTAATCATCGTCTGGTATTTGGGGACCTCTTTGGCTTATCTCGTCGGTTTCGCCATTAACGAAGTGCTGGGTGATGGCGGCTGGCGCTGGATGATTGCCAGTTCCGCCATTCTGGCGGTTGTTATCTTCTTGCTCCGAATCGGCACTCCGGAATCTCCAAGGTGGCTCGTCAGTGTCGGGCGCTCCGAGGAAGCATGTCGCGTCATCAAGCAAACCCTTGACGCGACGGTCACCACTAAAGAATTGAGTGTCCTCGAGCCGGAGCGCCAGAGCAGCATGCGAGAGAGCATCGGCCAACTGTTCCGCGGCATTTATCTGCGGCGTATGGTGTTTGTCGTCGTTTTCTTCACCTGCGCGATTATCCCGCTATTTGCGTTGCTCACCTTTGGACCTCAATTGTTGGGCGCGATGGGCATGGGCACGGGTAATGCGGCCAACTTAGGCACGGCGCTCATCAACTTGGTCTTCGCCCTCGGGTGTCTGCCGGCGATGTGGCTTCTGGAAAGGGTGGGACGGCGCAAAACCATCATCTGGTCCTTTGGGCTCATGGTGCTTCCTCTTCTCGCCCTTGGCGTATGGTCGCATGCCCCTGCCCCCCTCATCCTCAGCTTCTTCTGCCTTTACGCGCTATTTTCCGGTGGTCCCGGCATTTTGGAGTGGGGATATCCGAATGAGCTCTTCCCCACCCACCTTCGCGCCGCCGCTGTCGGCGTGGCCATCGCAGTGACTCGCGCCGGGGCCGCGATAGGCACTTTCTTGGTTCCAATTGGTCTGATCTCTCTGGGTGTCTCTACCACCATGTTCATCGGGGCTGGTATCACCTTGCTTGGCTTCCTGGCCTGTGTTGCTTGGGCTGAAGAGACTCGCAACCGCTCCCTTGAGGAGATAGGACAGAGTAAACAGAACCCACATACACCAAGATCAAACCACAATCCGGTTCCGGGGGCAGAGGACGAAATGGTCGATATTGATGTCAGGTGAACTGAAAGGGGTGGTGAACTGAAAGGCGAAGATCGACCGGAACAGAAAAAGTCGAAATATCCGCCTCCTCGAACCAGTGCATCCTGTGGTGGCATCGGAGGTTATACACCCTGAAACTATCGGTTTCTGCAGGGCCCCGACGATCACATCGTTCGGGCCCTGCAGGCGCAAGTATCGTCTCCAAGCTGGCCTTGGTCCACGCGGCTACGGGCCGGCCGATTGAGAACTGAAGCCTTATTTGATAGGAAGGACCCTCGAGTTGTCTGGAACGTATCTCGGCGAGAAGCCACCACAT
>NZ_PJIK01000002.1:1957-439610 GCF_002929275.1 Arthrobacter sp. ZGTC131 | reverse complement strand
AAATTCAACCAATTCATATAAAATAAACCGGTATCAACAAACTTGGCACACTATTGAGTTCTCAAACAACAGACACATTCGGATACTTCTCGAAACAATTCGCGATTCAATTCGCTAATTTATTTTGTTTCGCATTTCTTCGCTGCGATGTTTATAGCTTATTTCATTCATTTTCACTTTGCAAATCCGGGTTGTTTTCCCGTTATTCACTTCAGTGAAACGAATCCGCCCAGCACCATGGGAAGCTTTTCTTCATTCAGTGCTTTGCACCTGAAGAATTGCTTCTCAGTGTTGGGGGGTTTGTCGCCACTCAGCGGCGGCGACTCAGAAGACATTACACGCTCCCCCGCAGCCGTGCAAATCGGCTGCGGGGAAGCGTGCGAGGGAGAGTTTGTGGTGCTAGCTGCCCGATACCCGCACAGTGGCCAGGTTCTTTTTACCCCTGCGCAACAGCAGGTATTTGCCGTGCAGCAGTTCGGACCTGGGTATCACGGCGTCGGGATCGGACACCTTGGCGTTGTTGACGTACGCGCCGCCTTCGCCAACGATCCTGCGCGCGGCCGACTTGCTCTCCGACAACCCTGACGCAACCAGCAGATCGATGATCCCCAGGCCGGCGCCGTCGACTGCGGCCGACGGAAGCTCGGACGTGGCCGCGGCGAGAGTCTGCTCGTCCAGCCCCGACAGGTCCCCGTTGCCGAAGACCGCAGCCGACGCCGCGATGACCTTTTCAGTCGCTTCGACGCCGTGAACCAGCGAGGTCACCTCGTACGCGAGCTTGCGCTGGCCCTCGCGGGCAAAGGGACGTTCGGCAACCGACAGCCCGATCGCCTCGATCTCGGCGCGGCTAAGGAAGGTGAAGACCTTGAGCCGGTCAACAACATCGGCATCGGCGGTGTTCAGCCAGAACTGGTAGAACGCGTAGGGGCTGCACATGGCCGGATCCAGCCAGATGGCGTTGCCTTCGCTCTTACCGAACTTGGTCCCGTCGGCGTTGGTGATGAGCGGGGTGCCGAGCGCGTGGACGGTGTTGCCTTCCACCTTGCGGATGAGTTCCGTGCCGCTGGTCAGGTTTCCCCACTGATCGGAGCCGCCGGTCTGCAGCACGCAGCCGTAGTCGCGGTAGAGCTGCAGGTAGTCCATGCCCTGCAGGATCTGGTAGCTGAACTCCGTGTAGCTGATGCCCTCGTCGGAGCTGAGCCGGGACGCCACGGCGTCCTTGCGCAGCATTGTGCTCACGCGGAAGTGCTTTCCGATCTCGCGCAGGAAGTCGATTGCACTCAGCGGCGCCGTCCAGTCGAGGTTGTTCACCATGCGGGCGGCGTTGGCGCCCTCAAAGCTGAGGAATCGCCGTACCTGGGCCTGCAGGTAGCCCACCCACTCCGAAACTGTGTCCTTCGTGTTCAAGGTGCGCTCCGCCGTCGGCCGCGGATCACCGATCAGGCCGGTGGAGCCTCCCACGAGTCCAAGGGGCTTGTGGCCCGCCAGCTGCAGGCGCCTCATGAGGAGGAGCTGGACCAGGTTCCCCAGGTGAAGGCTCGGGGCCGTGGGATCGAACCCGCAGTAATACGTGACCGGCTCCCCCGCGAGGAGTTTCTCCAGTTCCACCTCATCGGTGGACACGTGGACAAGCCCGCGCCATTTGAGCTCCTGCCATACGTTGGCGAAGCTGGGATCGTTCTGCTGGGATTCGAGGTCGTTTAGGTGTGACACGCCTTCTAAGTTAGCAGGATCGGCGGCACCCGGCGTCAGTTCACCGGGCGCCCGTCATCAGGGCCGGCAACGGACGCCCTGAACCACTCCCGAACAACCTCAGCGTTCGATGCCGGCAGGTATGCCCGCGCCCGCGATCAGCCGGAGCCGCTGTGTGGGCCGGGTCATGGCCACGTAAAGGTCGCCCACCCTGCCATGTTCGTGGTTCAGCATCGCGGACGGTTCCAGGACCACCACGCCGTCGAATTCCAGTCCCTTCGCTTCGCGGGGGCTGATCACCACGACGTCCTGTTCGTAACTGCCTGCCCCGGTGCCGATCCGGCGGCCGTATACGGCGCGCAGCGCGGTGGTGGCCTCGTTGAGAAGGTCGCCGTCGGCAATCACGGCGAGCAGGCCGCCGTCGAGCGCGGCGAGCTCGTCCGGGATGACCTCCACGAGCCGGCTCACCAGGCTGCCCGGCTCCACCCGGTCAATGATGGGCGACCAGCGGCCTTCCCGGACGGCCTTGGGCGCGGACACCACGAGGCCGGCGGCGTTGGCCATGCGGGCAGCGGCCTCCGCGACCTGCGACGGCGTCCGGTAGTTGACCGTAAGTTCCTCGAGCTGCCAGCGGTCGCCGAACAGCGGCGAAAGGGCGCCCTGCCATGAGTTTGCACCCGCCACGGAGCTGGTCTGGGCGATGTCCCCCACGATGGTGAAGGATTTCATCGGGCAGCGGCGGACCAGGAGGCGCCACTGCATGGGTGACAGCTCCTGCGCCTCGTCGACCACGATGTGGCCGAAGGCCCACGTGCGGTCGCTGGTGGCGCGCTCTGCGGCCGTCAGCCGGGCCTCGCGCTCCTGGTTCTGCTCAACTAGTTCCTCGGCCGACATCAGGACATCGACGCCGGCGGTCTCCATGTTGACCAGCGTCTGCCGGGCATTGGCCAGGTCGCGGGCGCGGTCGTGCTCCTGCTGGGCGAGTCCGCGGCCCGCGGCGGCATCGAGCTCGCCGAGGAGCTCTGCCGCCTCGTCGAGCAGCGGAACGTCGGACTCGGTCCACGGCGCGTCAGGGGCGCGCAGCAGCTGCTCGCGCTCCTGTGCGGTGAGCTTGGGCGTGCAGGCTTCCAGGATCGCGGGCTTGCTCAGCAGTTCGCTGACCAGCTTTTCCGGTGTCATCGGCATCCAGCAAAGGTTCAACGCGATGCGCACGTCCCGGGCTGTCCGGACGTCCTCGGCGAGGTAGGAGCGGTCGGCATTGTTGCCGATGCTGCCGGCTTCAACGAGTTCCGTCATCTGCTCCGTCAGTTCCCGCAGGAGGATTTTGACGAAGGTGACGCGGGCCTCGTTGTGGGGCTTTCCCGTGGAGCGGGCACGTTCCCGGGCGCGGCGGACCTGGCGCGGTGTGAGGACGAGCTTGCGCCCGTCGACTTCCAGAATGCGGTTCTCAGCGGGGATGCGCTGCCGGTTGGCCACGGCATTGGCGATGACCTCGGCCATGTCCAGCCGCCCCTTGATGGCAGCAACGTCCGCCTCGGGCTCGGGCACGGCATTGATGCCCGGCATCAGCCTGCCAAGGCTCGCCATCACCACGCCTGTTTCGCCCAGCGACGGGAGGACCCGTTCGATGTATTTCATGAAAGACGACGACGGCCCCACCAGCAGGACTCCGGCGGTCTTGAGCCGGTCCCGGTGGGTATACAGCAGATACGCGGCGCGGTGGAGTGCGACGGCGGTCTTTCCGGTGCCCGGCCCGCCCTGGACCACGAGGGCCCCGGAGATGGAGGAGCGGATGATGCGGTCCTGCTCGGACTGGATGGTGCCGACGATGTCCGACATCCGGCCGGTGCGCTTGGAGTTCAGGGCGGCCAGCAGCGCGCCCTCGCCCTGCAGGGAATCCGAGTCGGCCAGCATGTCGGCGTCGAGGACGTCGTCCTCAATGGCCTTGACCTCGCGGCCCTGCAGGATCAGGTGCCGGCGCCGGCGCACGCCTTGGCGGTCGAACGCGGTGGCCTGGTAGAAGTGCCCGGCCTCAGGCGCGCGCCAGTCCACCATGAGCCGGACCAGGTCCTCGGTTGTGAGCCCGATGCGGCCGATGTACTGCGCCTCACCGGAGTCGAGGTCAAGCCGCCCGAAGACCAGGCGGTCGTCGACGGCGTCGAGCTGTGCCAGGCGGTCCTCGTAGAGGGCGGCGAAGGCGTCGCGTTCGGAAACATTCTGCATGGTGCCAACGGCACCCGCCCGGCGGACCTGCGCCAGCTGGGCGCGCTTTTCCGCGCGCAGTTCATCAAGCCGTGCGTACAAACCGGCAACATAGTCCCGTTCGTGGGCCAAATCGGCGTCGTGCATCTAGACGTTCCCCTATCGCAAAAGACAGACCGTCCATTCTACAACCATTTTGGAGAACATGGCGGCGGCGGCCGGACTGGCGGCCGGCCGGAGTGAGCTGGCGGCCGCATGGCGGATCCTAGAGGCGCAGCAGGGAGCGCACTCGGTGCCCGGCGAGGGCCGAACGCCCGCGCAGTTCGCCGAGTTCCATGACCACGCCCACCCCGGAGACGTGGACTCCGCAGCGCTCGAACAGCCGCGCCGCCGCGCCGAGGGTGCCGCCCGTGGCCAAGACGTCGTCCAGGATCAGCACACGGCTTCCGCGGGCCAGGTCCGTGGTGTGCAGCTCGAGCGTGGAAGTGCCGTATTCCAGGGCGTAGTCCTCTGAAAACACCTCGCGGGGCAGCTTGCCGGCCTTCCGCACGGTGATCACGCCCGTTCCGGTGGCATAGGCTGCCGCGGCCGCGAGCAGGAAGCCGCGGGCCTCCACGCCGGCCACGGCGTCGAACTGTCCCTTGAAGGGTTCCACAAGTGCGTCCACAATGGCCCGCAGCGCCCCGCCGTCGGCGAATACGGGCGTCAGGTCCCTGAACATGATTCCCGGCTTCGGGTAGTCTGGCACGGTGGCGCAGAGGCTGCTGATCAGCTCGTCCACGGGGACGGATCTGGGGGCGGGGGCTGGTTCGCGCTGGTTCACGCGTCAAGCCTACTGCGCGGCAACTTACGGCGCCGAACGGACCTTTGCCGCCTTATAACGGGAAACGGTGGGGTCACCGGTCAGCCAAAACCGCCAGGGGTAGTCGTGGGATCCGCCGTCGCCGGAGACGCCGACCCTGGGGCCGGAGCTGATGTCCGCCGCGGGAACCGGCGGAAGCTGCAGCCCGAAGGGGGCGCTCAGCGCGTCGCGCCCGCTGTCCGCCGTGGTCAGGCCCAGGGCCAGGGCAAGCCTCGCCGGACCGCTGGCCAGGTCCCGGGCCGATTTCGACGTCGGCCGCCGCACCAGCGCCGCCTCCCGGCCCGCCACCACCTCGCCGGCGCGGAGCAAAACGGCGGACGCGTGCCCGGCCGGTCCGCAGACGATGTTGGCGCAGTAATGCATGCCGTAGGTGAAGTACACGTAAAGGTGTCCCGCCGGGCCGAACATCGGCGCGTTCCGGCGTGTGGGGCCGCGGAAGGTATGGGACCCGGGGTCCGGATGCTGGGAGTCGCCGGGTCCCATGTAGGCCTCCACCTCGGTGAGCCGCACGGAGACCGGGCCGTCGGGGGTTTCGTGGGTAAGGATCGCGCCCAAGAGCAGCGGGGCGATCTCCCGGGCATCGCCGGACAGCACTTCCCGCACACGGTCCTCCGGCACCAAGGGCCTGCTGCTGACGGTCATGCTCAGACTCTACCGAACGGCCCGCGAGGCAACGCGTCACCCCGCCCACGCCCATGTCCGATTTCCGCTAGCCCTGCCCCGTGCCGGCTGGCAGGATGGGTTCATGGACTTTTGGCAGCGCTACCGCGCAATCGATGCGCGGGACACCCGTTTCGACGGGCAGTTCTACACGGCGGTGCGGACCACGGGCATCTACTGCCGGCCGTCGTGCCCGGCCAGGACGCCGAAAGCCGAGAACGTCACCTTCTACGAAACCTCGGCTGCGGCCCACGACGCCGGCTACCGCGCCTGCAAGCGGTGCCTGCCCGAGGCAGTGCCGGGAACGCCAGCCTGGAACATCCGCTCCGACGTTGCCGGCCGGGCCATGCGGCTCATTAACGACGGCGTCATCAACCGCGACGGTGTCGAGGGCCTGGCCGCGTGCCTGGGATATTCGTCCCGCCAGCTGAACCGGATCCTCAGCCATGAACTCGGCGCGGGCCCCCTGTCCCTTGCCCGGGCCAGCAGGGCGCAGACCGCCCGCACGCTGCTGGTCTCCACGCCCATGAAACTCGCCGACATCGCCTTTGCCGCCGGATTCAGCAGTGTGCGCCAGTTCAACGAGACGGTGGGCGAGGTGTTCGATATGACGCCGACCGCCCTGCGCGGCACCGCCCGCCACCACCCGACCCCGGCGGCCAGCACAGCCCTCACCCTGAATCTTCCCTACCGCGAACCGTTCGATCCCGGCGTCTTCAGTTTCCTGGCCGTCCGGGCCATCCCGGGGATCGAAACCGGAACGCCGGCTTCCTACGCGCGCTCACTCAGGCTCCCGCACGGCGACGCCCGCTTTCGGGTGGATTACGACGCCGGCGCTCCCGGCCGGCCGCTGGTCCTCACCATTGGCGCGGTGGACCTGCGGGATCTCCCGGCGCTGCTGAGCCGGGTCCGGCGGCTTTTCGACCTTGACGCCGATCCGGTGGCCATCGACAGTGCGCTCGGCGCTGACCCACGGCTCGCGGCGGCTGTCGCCTCCGCTCCCGGCATCCGCATGCCCGGGGCCTTAGACCCGCAGGAACTCCTGATCCGCGCGATGACCGGCCAGCAGATCACGGTTGCCGCGGCGCGGACGGCACTCACGCAGCTGTCCGTCGCCGGCAGCCCCAGCATGGCGGCCGGGGACGGGCTCGACCGGCTGTTCCCCACGCCGGCACAGATCGCCGCGGCGGGCGGGGAGCTGCTGCGCGGGCCGCGGCGCAGAATAGAATCACTGGTGGCAGCCGCCCGGGCCCTTGCCGACGGGGACCTGGAGCTGGGGTACGGGGATGACCTGCCCGGGCTGCGCGCAAAGCTGCTGCCCGTGCCGGGGGTGGGACCCTGGACGGTGGGCTATGTCGCAATGCGGGTCATCGGAGCCCCGGACGTGTTCCTGGCCAACGACGCCGCCGTGCGCAACGGAATCCGGGCCCTTTCCGGCGCGGAGGGCGCTGGGTCCGGCCCCGGCGCAAACAGGGTGGCCCGGACATCGGATTTCAGCGAGGTCAGCCCGTGGCGGTCCTATGCCACGATGCACCTCTGGCGCGCGGCCGCGGCCGCACCCAAGACCACCCCCAAGACCACTGCCACCACTGCAGCACAGACTGCCCGGACGGCCCAACCAACGAAGGCGACGATATGAAAGCCCAGCTACTCACCATGGCCACCCCGGACGGCCCGTTCACGATCATTGCAAGGGACGGCGTGGTGCTGGCGTCGGGCTGGACCGCGGACGCCGGCGAACTCACCGGCCAGATACACCCCGAGCTGCGGCCCGAGGCCTACGATGCCGTGGACGATCTCGGCCCCATTTCCGCCGCCGTGCAGGCCTTCTACGCCGGCAACCCGGCACCGGCAATGAGCGTGCCCGTGCTGCAGAAATCGGGACCGTTCCGTGCCCACGCCTGGGATGTGCTGCGGACCGTCAGCCCGGGAGCCCCCGTCACCTACACCGAGTACGCCGTACTGTCAGGCAATGCGAAGGCAGTGCGCGCTGCCGCCAGCGCGTGCGCTTTCAACGCCGCGGCCCTTTTCGTGCCGTGCCACCGGGTGGTCCGAACGGACGGCACCCTCGGCGGCTTCCGGTGGGGGCTCCGCGTCAAGGAAAGCCTGCTGGCCCGCGAAAGGGAATCGCTCGCAGCGGAGTCTCTTACAGTGGAATCATTCACGGCGGACGCTCTCGCCGCCAATGCATTTACGGCCCAGGCGCGCTAGGCAGGCGGCGCGATGCCGGGCCCCTACTTGGACGCCGGAACTCCCGACGGCCACGGCAGCAGCTCCGGCAGGTCCACACCGTCGGCAGCGGCGGAGGCGCGCAGGCTGCCAAGTGAAGGTTCGCGGCCAGCGAGCCAGGCCGCAATGTCGGTAACCATTCCGCTGATGACCGTGGAACGCCCGCCGGCACCGATTGCCACGGGCGGCAGCCCCAGCGGCTGGAGCACGAACTTCTGTCCTTCCGGCACGCGGGCGGACAGGAAATCGAAGAGGTGTTCGCAGAACAGCCGGCTCCAGGTCTCCGGCCCCCGCCCGGTGCCGAGGTCGGACGCATGGATCACGAGCTCGCGCCACAGGGCCAGTCCGCCGTCGAACACCACTCCCCCGCGGTAGGAAATGGGAACCTGCCAGATGCCAGGTGCAAGCGAGTCGAACGCGTGCAGGGCCCGTTCGATCGCAGCGGCGAGATCGCGGCGGTGTTCGTCGATGCCATGGCCGGCGGCCGCCTCGATGGCACTCGTGCGGCCCTCGTAACCGCCGTCGTAAAGCTCCACCGTTTCACCGCGGGCGGCGAATTCAAGCTGCCGCGCCATGGCGTTCGAGATGCCGGCGATGTGCGCCAGCACATGGCCGCGGGTCCATCCCGGCAATGTTGAGGGTGCCGGGATATCTTCTGCGGTGAGTTTGCCGGCCTGGGAGGCAACGACGTCGGCAGCTTTGTGGAGTTCGGCCAGCAACGTGTCCGGTGTGATTGCGGTCATACGGCAATGGTAGCGGACAGTTAATGAGCCTTAACGCGGGCCCCGCACCGGGCCGGGGCCGTAGAAGTGCCGGGCCCCGCCACGCGGACCTTGGCGGCCCTGTAACGGCCAGTAGAAGTTCAGCGCGGCCTTGTGGTTGGCGGCCAGCTCCCTGCCCTTACGCGAGGTCCTGGAGGTGGCGATGTGCCAGCCGTCGGGATCGATGTTCGGCAGTGAACGCACAACGCTCTCTCACCTTTGGCAGGAAATCCGCCGACCCTCCTGCAAGTGATGCAGGAGCGTCGGCGGAAACGCTGCAGGAAGTGAGAGAGCGTGTGGCTGTTAGCCTGCGTACTCGCGGACGCCGGCGAGCTCGGCTTCCAGCGCGGCGAGCTGGCGTTCGACGGCGGCCGGCGCCGTCCCGCCCTGCGAGTTCCGGCTGTTGAGCGAGCCTTCCGTGCTGAGGACCGTGCGGACCTCGGGCGTGAGGTGCTCCGAGATGGCCGCGTACTCGGCGTCGGTCAGGTCCCAGAGCTCGACGTCGCGGCTTTCCGCCTGCTTCACGGCGGCACCGGAGAGCTCGTGCGCCTCGCGGAACGGAACACCCTGGCGGACCAGCCATTCGGCGATGTCCGTGGCCAGTGCGAAGCCCTGCGGAGCGAGCGATTCCATCCGTTCGGTGTTGAACTTCAGGGTGGCGATCATGCCGGAGACGGCCGGGAGCAGCAGTTCCAGCGTGTCGGCGGCGTCGAACACCGGTTCCTTGTCCTCCTGCAGGTCGCGGTTGTACGCGAGCGGCAGTCCCTTCAATGTGGCCAGCAGGCCGGTGAGGTTGCCGATCAGCCGGCCTGCCTTGCCGCGCGCCAGCTCCGCGACGTCCGGATTCTTCTTCTGCGGCATGATCGAGGAGCCGGTGGAGTAGGAATCGTGCAGGGTCACGAAGGAGAACTCCTTGGTGGCCCACAGGATCACTTCCTCCGAGACGCGGGAGAGGTCCACGCCTATCATGGCCGTGACCCAGGCAAACTCGGCGAAGACATCGCGGGAGGCGGTGCCGTCGATCGAGTTGTGCGTGGCAGAGAAGAAGCCCAGGTCAGCTGCCACGGCCTCCGGGTCAAGGCCCAGTGAGGAGCCGGCCAGTGCACCGGAACCATAGGGCGAAACCCCGGCGCGCTTGTCCCAGTCCTGCAGCCGCTGCACATCGCGGAGCAGCGCCCACGCGTGGGCCAGCAGGTGGTGGCTGAGCAGGACCGGCTGCGCGTGCTGCAGGTGGGTGCGGCCGGGCATGGCCACTCCCTGGTGCGCCTTGGCCTGGTCCACGAGTGCCTCGATGGTGGCCAGCACGCCGCGGGCAATGATCCGGGCGTGGTCGCGCAGGAACATGCGGCCAAGGGTGGCCACCTGGTCGTTGCGGGACCGCCCGGCGCGGAGCTTGCCGCCGAGCTGGGTGCCGGCGCGCTCGATCAGGCCGCGCTCCAGCGAGCCGTGCACATCCTCGTCGGACTCCGCCGGCAGGTAGGCGCCGGAGGCGACGTCCTCATCCAGCTGCGTCAGGGCAGCGAGCATGCCTTCGAGCTCGGCGTCGTCCAGCAGGCCGGCCTTGTGCAGCACGCGGGCGTGCGCCGTGGAGCCGGCGATGTCGTAGCGGGCCAGCCGCCAGTCAAAGTGCGTGGACTTGCTCAGTGCCGCGAGGGCGTCCGCGGGACCGCCGGCGAACCGGCCGCCCCACAGCGCGCCGGTGTTCGTGGCCTCAGACTTGGTGCTATCGCTAGCCACGGGGCCTACTGCCCTGCGACGCGGATGTCGCGGCCGGAGGCAACCTTGGCGGACATGCCCCACAGCTCGATGAAGCCGCGGGCCATGGACTGGTCGAACGTGTCGCCGGTGTCGTAGGTGGCGAGGTCGAAGTCGTACAGCGAGGTTTCGGAGCGGCGCCCGTTGACGATTGCCTGGCCGCCGTGCAGCACCATGCGGATGTCGCCGGAGACGTACTTCTGGGTGTCCTCGATGAAGGCGTCCAGGGAGCGCTTGAGCGGGGAGAACCACTGGCCGTCGTACACCAGCTCGGCCCAGCGCTGGCCAACAGTGGCCTTGAAGCGGGCCTGCTCGCGCTCGATGGTGATGTCCTCAAGGTGCTTGTGCGCGGTGATCAGCGCCATGGCACCCGGTGCCTCATAGATTTCGCGGGACTTGATGCCCACAAGGCGGTCTTCGACAACGTCGATCCGTCCCACGCCCTGCGCACCGGCGCGGCGGTTCAGTTCCTTGATGGCCTGCAGCGGCGTGACCTTGACGCCGTCGATCGCTACCGGCACGCCGGCTTCGAAGGAGATGGTGACTTCATCCGGTGCCGGCGGGAATTCCGGGGCGGCGGTGTAGTCGTAGATGTCCTTCGTGGGGGCGTTCCAGATGTCCTCGAGGTAGCCGGTCTCGACGGCGCGGCCCCAGACGTTCTGGTCGATCGAGTACGGGTTCTTCTTCGTGGTCTCGATCGGCAGTCCCTTTTCCTCGGCGAAGGCAATGGCCTTGTCGCGGGTCAGGGCGAGGTCGCGGACCGGGGCGATGCACTTCAGGTCCGGGCCGAGGGTCTGGATGCCCACCTCGAAGCGGACCTGGTCGTTGCCCTTGCCGGTGCAGCCGTGGGCCACGGTGGTGGCACCGAATTCGCGGGCGGCCTTGACCAGGTGCTTGACGATCACGGGACGGGAGATGGCGGACACCAGCGGGTAGTGGCCCTGGTAGAGGGCGTTGGCCTTCAGCGTGGGCACGCAGTATTCGTTGGCGAATTCATCGCTCGCATCGGCCACGTAGGCCTCCACGGCGCCACAGCCCAGCGCGCGCTGCCGGATGGTCTCCAGCGATTCGCCGCCCTGCCCGACGTCGACCGCCACTGCGATGACCTCGGCGCCGGTGGCTTCACCGATCCAGCCGATGGCTACGGAAGTATCCAGGCCACCGGAGTAGGCCAGAACAATACGCTCAGTCACTTGAAACGCTCCTTTGTTGTTTGTAGATCATGCTTGTCTGAAAAAGTCGCCGCAAAAATTCGTTCGGTAAAGCGTGCCACACCGCCGCACCCGGCCGCGTGCTGGACCGCTACTGGCTGGTGCCGGCTTCCTCGGCGAGCTGCAGGAACCGCGCCGCGAGCTCGGGTCCGCCCAGCGGATCCCGGGCCACCAGCAGCACGGTGTCGTCGCCCGCAATGGTGCCCAGGATGGACGGCATCACGGAATGGTCGATCGCGAGGGCCAGGAAGTTCGCGGCCCCGGGAGGCGTCCGGAGCACCGCGATGTTCGCGGATGCCTCGGCCGTCACCAGCAGTTCCCCGCACAGCCGGGCCAGCCGCGCATCCAGGATTTCCTGGCTGACTCCGCTCTTGGCAGCCCGTTCCCCGCCCTCACCGGGGACGGCGTAGACCAGGACGCCCTCCTTGCCGCGGACGCGGACGGCGCCGAGCTCCACGAGGTCGCGGGACAGTGTGGCCTGCGTGACCTGCACGCCGTCGTCCGCGAGCAGCGCCGCGAGCTCCGCCTGGGAGCGCACCGACTCGCCCGTCAGGATCGCGGTGATCCGCGCCTGGCGGGCTGTCTTGGTGGCCGGGCTCGCGCCCGGTACCGACGGGTTGGTGGACACTAGAACGTGCTCTCCCCAGTTCCTTCAACGGGCGAGAGACCGTCGACGAAGGCCAGCCCCGACCGGTGCATGAGCCAGGCCATCAGGGCCTTCTGCGCGTGCAGGCGGTTCTCGGCCTCGTCCCAGACGATGGACTGCGGGCCGTCAATGACGCCCGCCGAGATCTCGTAGCCCCGGTAAGCGGGAAGGCAGTGAAGCACGACGGCGTCTTCCGCCGCCTGCGCCATGGCGGCCTCGTCGACGGCGTACTCCCGGAACAGCTGCAGCCGGGCTTCCTTTTCCGATTCCTGGCCCATGGACACCCAGGTGTCGGTGGCCACGACGTCAGCGCCCTTGAGCGCTTCCGCGGCGTCCGTGGTGATGAGGACGGAGCCGCCGGTTTCGGTGGCGCGCTCCTGGGCTGCCGCCACGATGCCGGCCGCCGGCAGGTAGCCGTCGGGCCCGGCGATCCGGACGTGCATTCCGGCCGTGACACCGGCCAGGAGGTAGGAGTTGGCCATGTTGTTGGCGGCATCCCCCAGGTAGGCCATGGTGAGCCCCTTGAGTTCGCCCTTGTGCTCCTTGACGGCCAGCAGGTCCGCCAGCAGCTGGCAGGGGTGGTAGTCATCGCAGAGGGCGTTGATGACGGGAACCCGGGAGTTTTCCGCCATCGCCACCAGGCCCGAGTGCGCGCCGGTCCGCCACACAATGGTGGAGACCATGCGCTCGAGCACCTTGGCCGTGTCCTCCACCGATTCCTTGTGGCCGATCTGCGCCTCGCCCGGGTTGATGATCAGGGCGTTGCCGCCCATGTCGGCCACCCCGGTGGCGAAGGACACCCGGGTCCGGGTGGAAGTCTTGTCGAAGATCACGGCCACGGTCTTGCGGCCGTTGCCGTCCGCGGCAAAGGGCTGGACACTGTATGGCGCCGCTTTCATGCGGACTGCCAGTTCGAGGACTTCGGCCTGCTCGGCCGGGCTGAGGTCGGTGTCCTTGAGGAAGTGCCGGATCAGGGGTTTGGGAGTCACTGCTGCTGTCACTGTGCTTCCTTTGCGGTTTGCAGGATGGCCGGAAGGGCGGCCAGAAAACGGTCCGCCTGATCTTCCGTGAGGATCAGCGGCGGGGCCAGGCGGATGGTCCGCGGCCCTGGGCTGTTGATGATGTAGCCGGCGTCGAGCGCGGCCGTCACGGCGGCGGGGGCAACGTCGGCGTCGAGGTCGAAGCCGATCAGGAGTCCCTCCCCGCGGACCGCCGTGACACCGTCGACGGCCGCCAGGGCGGCGCGGAGGTGCTCCCCCACCGCCCGGACGTTCTCCAGCACGTGCTGGCTTTCGACGGTGTGAAGCGTGGCCAGGGCGGCGGCCGTGGCCACCGGGTTTCCGCCGAAGGTGGTGCCGTGCTGTCCTGCCGTCAGGAGGGATGAAGTCTTTTCGCCGAACGTGACCAAGGCTCCGATCGGGAAACCGCCGCCGAGCCCCTTGGCAAGGGTGACGGCGTCGGGAACAATTCCGGCGTCCTCGCTCGCCAGCCATTTTCCGGTGCGGCCGATGCCGGTCTGGACCTCATCCAGGATCAGCAGGGCACCGGCCTGCGACGTGAGCTCGCGGGCCGCCTGCAGGTAGCCGGCCGGAAGGGGCCGCACGCCCGCTTCCCCCTGGATGGGTTCCAGGAAGACGGCGGCGACGGTGTCGTCCACTGCATTGCGGAGGGCCTCAATGTCGCCGAACGGAATGTGCACCACACCGCCGGGCATCGGTTCGAAGGGCGCCCGGTAGGCTTCCTTCGCCGTGAGGGCCAGAGCCCCCATGGTCCGGCCGTGGAAGGCGCCCTCCAGTGCGATGATTTTGGTCCTGGGTTTGCCGTCGGGGCCGGCGGAATTCCGGCGGGCCAGCTTGAAGGCGGCCTCGTTGGCCTCGGTGCCGGAGTTGGTGAAGAAGATTTTCGAACCCGCCGGCGCCTTGCTCAGTGCCAGCAGCTTCTCGGCCAGGGCGATCTGCGTGGGGCTGGTGAAAAAGTTGGAAACGTGCCCCAGCGTGGCCAGCTGGCTGGCGATCACCGAGGTCACGAACGGGTGTGCGTGGCCCAGGGCGTTCACGGCGATGCCGCCGAGCAGGTCCAGGTATTCCTTGCCGTCGGCGTCCCAGACCAGGCAGCCGGCTCCGCGGACCAGGACGCGCTGCGGCGTGCCGAAGACGCCCATGAGCGATGACGAGTAGCGCGCCAGCCATTCGGCGCCGGCATGGCCGCGGGTTTCCACCAGCTCAGCCACCGGCGACTGCTCAACCACTGCTGATTGTTCAAAGTTGCTCATGCGTCCGTCTCCTCGTCCGGGACCACTTGGGTGCCGATCCCCGCCGTCGTAAATGTTTCAAGCAGCATGGAGTGGGCCAGGCGCCCGTCCACGATGTGCGCGCGCTCCACCCCGCCGTCGACTGCCTTGAGGCAGGCCTCCATCTTGGGGATCATGCCGGATTCGAGCGACGGCAGCAGGTCCCGGAGTTCGGAAGCGGTCAGCGACGAGATCAGCGACGAGCGGTCTGGCCAGTTCGCGTACAAGCCTTCGACGTCGGTCAGGATCACCAGTTTGGAGGCCCCCAACGCTTCGGCCAGCGCGGCAGCGGCGGTGTCCGCATTGACATTGAGGACCTGCCCGGTGGTCTGGGCCCGCTGCGCTCCGCCGTCGGCCGTGCCGCCATCGAAAATCTCCGGGGCCACGGTGGAGATCACCGGAATCCGGCCGGCGGCCAGGATGTCGACGATTCCTTCCGGATTAACGCCCACAACCTCACCCACCAGGCCAAGGTCCACTTCTTCGCCGTCGACGACAGTGCCGGTGCGGACCGCGCGGAGCAGGCCGCCGTCCTCGCCGGACATGCCGACGGCGTAGGGACCGTGGGAGTTGATCAGGCCCACGAGCTCGCGGCCCACCTGGCCGGTGAGGACCATGCGCACCACGTCCATCGCCTCGGGGGTGGTGACGCGCAGGCCGCCCTTGAACTCTGATTCGATGCCTAGCCGGCTCAGCATGGCGTTGATCTGCGGGCCGCCGCCGTGGACCACCACGGGGTGGATCCCCACGTGGTGGAGGAACACGACGTCTTCAGCGAACGCGCGGCGGAGGTCGTCGTTGACCATGGCGTTGCCGCCGTACTTGATCACCATGGTGGTGCCGGCGAAGCGCTGGATCCACGGCAGGGCCTCGATCAGCGTGCCGGCCTTGTCCTGGGCATCGCTCATGGACGTGGTCTCGCGGGTCTGGGTGTTCATGCTGCTGTTCTCCAGGTGCTGGTGGATCTAGCTTGAATAGGCGCTGTTCTCGTGGACGTAATCGTGGGTGAGATCGTTGGTCCAGATGGTGGCTTCCTCGCTGCCGGCCTGCAGGTCGATCTCCACCAGCACCTCCCTCGGTTCCAGGTCCACGAGCTTGCGGTCCTGGCCGATGCTGCCGTTCTGGCAGATCTGGATGCCGTTCATGGAGACGTTCAGCTCGTCCGGTTCGAAGGTGGCGTCCGTTGTTCCGACCGCGGACAGGACGCGTCCCCAGTTCGGGTCCTTGCCAAAGATGGCGGCCTTGAAGAGGTTGGACCGCGCCACGGCACGGCTGACGATTTCGGCGTCGCGTTCGCTGGCCGCGTTGAACGTGCGGATGGCGATGTCGTGGCTCGCGCCCTCGGCATCGCCGATCAGTTTGCGGGCCAGCTCGGCGCAAACGCTGGTAAGGCCTTCGCCGAATGCTTCGGCTGACGGCACGGTCCCGGACGCGCCGGAGGCCATCAGGACCACTGTGTCATTGGTGGACATGCAGCCGTCGGAGTCCGCCCGGTCGAAAGTGACGCGGGTGGCGTCGCGGAGGACGACGTCGAGCATTTCCGGCTGGACGTCGGCGTCGGTGGTGAGGACCACCAGCATGGTGGCCAGGCCGGGCGCGAGCATGCCGGCGCCTTTGGCGATGCCGCCGATGGTGAATTCATTGCCCTCGGCGTCCACTCCGGTGAAAACCGCCTGCTTCGGCACCGTGTCCGTGGTCATGATGGCCGTCGCGGCGTCCGTTCCGCCGTCCGCGCTAAGGGCGGCAGCGGCGGCGTCGATCCCCGGGACGATCTTGTCCATGGGCAGCTGCTCGCCGATCAGTCCGGTGGAGCAGACGAAGACGTCCGTGGCTGAAATGCCGAGGACCTCGGCCGTTTTCTCTGCCGTGGTGTGGGTGTTCTGGAAGCCCTGAGGTCCGGTGCAGGCGTTGGCTCCGCCGGAGTTCAGGATAACGGCGTCGACCCGGCCGTCCGACACGACCTGGCGGGACCAGTGGACGGGGGCGGCGGCCACGCGGTTGGACGTGAAGACGGCTGCGGCTGCCTTCGACGGGCCGTCGTTGACCACGAGGGCGAGATCAGGGTTTCCGGATGCCTTAAGGCCGGCTTTGACGCCCGCGGCGCGGAATCCCTGGGGTGCGGTGATGGTCACGGGGCAACTCCCTGCAGATTGAGGCCGGCGGTCTCCGCCAGGCCGAGGGCAATGTTCATGGACTGCACGGCGCCGCCTGCGGTCCCCTTGGTGAGGTTGTCGATGGCGCAGGTGACGACGACGCGGCCCACGTGTTCGTCGAAGGCCAGCTGAATGGCCGCGTGGTTGGAACCTTGGACAGCCTTCGTGGCGGGCCACTGGCCTTCCGGAAGCAGGTGCACGAAGGGTTCGTCTTCGTAGGCCTCGGCCCAGGCGGTGCGCAGTTGTTCGGCCGTCACTCCGGGCTTGACCCGGGCCGTGGCGGTAGTGAGGATGCCGCGGCTCATGGGCGCCAGCGTGGGCGTGAAGGAGACGGTGACGGGCTCCCCCGCGGCGTTGCCGAGGCCCTGCTCGATTTCGGGCGTGTGGCGGTGGCCGCCTCCCACGCCGTAAGGACTCATGGACCCCATGACCTCGGCGCCGATCAGGTTCACTTTGGCGGCCTTTCCGGCCCCGGACGTGCCCGAAGCCGCAACGATGACGACGTCCTCCCCTTGGAGCAGGCCTGCGGCGAAGCCGGGTGTGAGCGCCAGTAGGGCCGACGTCGGATAGCAGCCGGGCACTGCGATCCGCGTGGCGCCCTTGAGTTTCTCCCGCTGGCCGGGGAGCTCCGGCAGCCCGTACGGCCAGGTGCCGGCGTGCGCGGAGCCGTAGAACTTCTCCCACGCTGCGGCGTCTTCCAAGCGGTGGTCCGCTCCGGCGTCGATCACCACGGTGCCTTCAGGCAGCTGCGCGGCTATTTCCGCCGAGGCGCCGTGGGGCAGCGCCAGGAACACGACGTCGTGCCCGGCCAGGTTGTCCACCGTGGTGTCTTCCAGAATCCTGCTTGCCAGGCCATGGAGATGGGGCTGCAGTTCGCCTAGTCTGGAACCGGCGTTGCTGTGAGCGGTGATGGCACCGATGGTGACGTCCGGATGACCGGCCAGGAGGCGGAGCACTTCGCCGCCGGCATAACCGCTAGCGCCGGAAACGGCTACAGAAATAGTCATGGCAACGACTATACAGCAAGACTATGCATAGGTTCCGATATTTATGCACTAACTCGGTGCGCCCTGAATCGTCGCCGTCCCGCCGCGGGAGCTTCCGAAACAATTGGACACGCAGTCCCGGTATCCTTGGCATAGGGTAATCCAGACCGCGCAGGCCGAATGTCGGCTGCAGCGTTGCCCGTTAACGTTACGAGGCACGCAGTACATGACCCCCTCCCTTACTTCAGAGCGCCCACAGTCCCGGGTCCGGCAATCCAATGCGGTTGTCTTGAGCTACTCAGAACTCCTCAAGACCGTTAAGGCCGAGGGCCTCCTCGAGCGACGCGTCGGTTTCTACATCACGATATTCTCCGTGCTGGTGCTCCTGATGACCGCCACCTGGTTCGGTTTCGCGCTCATCGGTGACAGCTGGTTCCAGCTCCTCATCGCCGCCGCCCTGGGCATCCTGTGCACCCAGCTGAGCTTCCTGGCCCACGAGGCCGGGCACCGCCAGATCTTCGCCTCCCGCCGTGCCAACGACTGGGCCGCCAGGCTGCTCGCCACTTCCGTGGCCGGCATGAGCTATTCCTGGTGGGAGCAGAAGCATGGCGCCCACCACAACCACCCGAACGTCATTTCCAAGGACCCTGACATCGCCCCCGGACCGATCGCTTTCCACACCGAAGCGGTTGAAGCCCGGCAGGGACGGTTCTCCTTCCTCACGCGAAAGCAGGGCTGGTTTTTCTTTCCGCTGCTGTTCCTGGTCGGCCTCGGCCTCCAGATCGATTCGGTCAAGTTCATCTTCCGCCGCGCCAAGGTCACGCACCGCTGGGTTGAACTGCCCATCCTTCTGGCCAGGCTCAGCGTGCTGCCGGTCCTCGCATTCACGTTCCTTCCGGTCGGCATGGCCTTCGCCTTCATCGGCGTCCAGCTCGCCGTCTTCGGTTTCTACATGGGCGCTTCCTTCGCCCCGAACCACAAGGGCATGCCTGTCCTGCCCGCGGACAGCCGCGTGGACTTCTTCAGCCGCCAGGTCCTGACGTCCCGGAACATCTCCGGCGGCCGTTTCATGGACATCCTGCTTGGCGGCCTCAACCGCCAGGCCGAGCATCACCTCTTCCCGGACATGGCCCGCCCGCAGCTGGACAGGGCCTCCGTGATCGTCCGGGAGTTCTGCGCCAAGCACCAGGTCCCGTACACGGAGACCACGCTGCTGCAGTCCTACGGCATCATCGTCCGCTACCTCAATGACGTAGGGCTCTCCGCCGGTCGCCACTTCGAATGCCCCATGGCCACTGTCACCCGGCGTTACTGAGCCAAAGTCTGACTTCGCCCTACGGCGCCCCGGTCCCTAGGATGAGATGAGGATCAGGTGCCGGAGGTCCCGGGCCGGAGAAGGAGAAACTCAATGACCCACGCCATCGTTGCCCCGCAGCCCGGCGGACCCGAAGTCCTGGATTTCGCGGAGGTGGAACGCCCCGTTCCGGGCCCTGGCCAGCTCCTAGTCAAGGTCGCGGCAGCCGGCGTCAACTTCATTGACACCTACCAGCGGAACGGCACGTACAAGGTGCCCTTCCCGTTCACTCCGGGCTCCGAGGCTTCGGGAACGGTCGAAGAAGTCGGCGAGGGCGTCACCACCGTCAAGGTCGGAGACAGGGTGGCCACGGCTGAAGGTTCGCGGTGCTACGCCGGCTATACCGTCCTGGATGCCAGCAAAGCGCTTCCCGTGCCGGACGGGCTGGACGACCTCACGGCGGCTGCACTGCCGCTGCAGGGCATGACCGCCCACTACCTGATCAACTCCTCCTTCCGCGTGGAACCCGGCCACACGGTCCTGACGCATGCCGGTGCCGGCGGAGTCGGCCTCCTCCTGATCCAGCTACTCAAGGCCAAGGGTGCCCGCGTCATCACCACTGTTTCCACTGACGAGAAGGAAGCACTGGCTCGCGAAGCCGGCGCGGACCACGTGCTCCGCTACCACGGCTTCCCGCACCACGTCCGGGAGCTGACAGACGGGGCAGGCGTGCACGTGGTGTACGACGGCGTCGGAAGGGACACTTTCGACGGTTCACTGTCCTGCCTGCGCACCAGGGGTTCCCTCGTCCTGTTCGGCGCCGCCTCCGGTCCCGTGCCGGCTTTCGAGCCCCAGCGGCTCAATGCGGGCGGATCGCTGACGCTGACACGGCCGTCGCTCGCGCATTTCCTGCTAAATGAGCAGGAGCGGCACTGGCGCGCCGGAGAGGTCTTCGCGGCCGCAGCCAGCGGGGAGCTCAACATCCGGATCGGCGCGACGTATCCGCTGGCCGAGGCCCGGCGGGCCCATGAGGACCTCGAAGGCCGCCGCACCACGGGCAAAGTGCTGCTGGTTCCTTAATCAGACAGACCCTGCGCCGACGCCCGGTGAACACCGGGCAAACCGTTACACCTTCCGTTCATCTTGCCGGGAAAGAATCCAACTGTGAATGAGCAGCTACCGCAGACCACCGGTACCGCCGGCGCCGCCCTCACGGGCGAACTGACGCCCGACGTCGTGCACGTCCCCCAACTGCCGGGTGCCGCCGCGGCGCCGCCGGAGCGGACGCTGCTGGACATCCTGTCCGATTCCGCGGCCCGTTTTCCGGACGCCTCGGCGCTGGACGACGGCCACCGGTCCCTGAGCTACGCGCAGCTCATGGCCGAGGTGCGGGCTGCCGGCCGCCGCCTCCACCTGGCCGGCCTCGGCGCGGGTGACAGGATCGGCGTCAGGATCCCGTCCGGCACGAACGAGCTCTACATCTCCATCCTCGCCATCCTGCTGATCGGCGGGGCGTATGTTCCGGTCGACGCTGACGATCCCGACGAGCGCGCCAGGCTGGTGTTCGGTGAGGCCGGGGTGGCCGGGATCCTGCGGGCCCACGGAGACATCGTCACCGACAAGAAACGCCCGCAGCCTTTTCCCGAGCCGCGGACGGCAGAGCCCGACGACGACGCCTGGATCATCTTCACGTCCGGTTCCACGGGTACGCCCAAGGGAGTGGCCGTCCCGCACCGGTCCGCGGCGGCCTTCGTGGACGCCGAGGCCAGGATCTTCCTGCGGGATGAACCCGTGGGGCCGCAGGACCGTGTGCTCGCCGGCCTGTCGGTGGCCTTTGACGCGTCCTGCGAAGAGATGTGGCTGGCCTGGCGCCACGGCGCGTGCCTCGTGCCGGCTCCCCGCGCCCTGGTCCGGACCGGCATGGACCTCGGGCCGTGGCTCATCAGCCACGGCATCACCGTTGTCTCTACCGTCCCCACGCTCGCAGCCCTGTGGCCGGTTGAGTCCCTCGAGAGTGTCCGGCTGCTCATTTTCGGCGGCGAAGCGTGCCCGCCGGAACTCGCCGAACGCCTTGCCGTGGAGGGCCGTGAGGTGTGGAACACCTACGGTCCGACCGAGGCTACGGTCGTTGCCTGTGCCGCGCCCCTGGGCGGTGGCGGGCCGGTCAGGATTGGCCTGCCCCTCGACGGCTGGGACCTCGCGGTGGTGGATTCCGACGACGTTCCCGTGGCCGAAGGGGAAATCGGCGAACTCATCATCGGCGGCGTCGGCCTGGCCCGCTACCTCGACCCGCTGAAGGACGCGGAGAAGTATGCCCCCATGCCCTCGCTGGGCTGGCGCCGCGCCTACCGCTCCGGCGACCTCGTGCGCTACGAACAGGCGGGCCTGATCTTCATGGGCCGCGCCGACGAACAGGTCAAGCTCGGCGGCCGCCGGATTGAGCTCGGCGAGATCGATGCCGCCCTGCAGTCCCTTCCGCGCGTGGCTGGCGCCGCCGCAGCGGTCCGCACCACTGCGGCAGGCAACCAGGTCCTGGTGGGCTACCTCGCTCCGGCAGGGGACGCCGAACTGGACCTGGCGGCCGCCAGGGAGCAGCTTCTCGCCACCCTCCCTGCACCGCTCATCCCGATGCTGACCGTCGTCGAAAGCCTGCCGACGAAGACCAGCGGAAAGGTGGACAGGCATGCCCTCCCGTGGCTGCTCGAAGGGGCCGGGGCTGCGGACGCCGCGGCTGCCCCGCTGAACCTGCCGGACGACGCCCAATGGATTGTTGACCAGTGGAGGTCAGTCCTGGGCAGCAACGTGGCAAACCTCGACGCAGACTTCTTCGCCCATGGCGGCGGTTCGCTGGCAGCGGCCCAACTCGTCTCCGCCCTCCGTCTGCGCTACCCCACCATTACGGTGGCGGACATCTACGCGACGCCGCGCGTCGGCGCCCTGATCGACGCCGCCCGGCAGTCCCTGCCCGAAGGCGCCGCCGCCGGTCCGGCACCGGACCGGCCGGTGCGGCCCACGGCGCTCAAATCCCAGATCTTCCAGACCCTCATGGGCATTCCGCTGCACATACTCGTTGGCATGCGCTGGCTCACCTACCTGATGGCTGCCAACAACCTGCTGGCCGCGTTTGCAGGCTTTGCCGCCGCTCCCACGGTGTCCTGGTTGTGGATTGCGGTGTCCTGGCTGGTCTTTGTGAGCCCGCCTGGCCGGATGGCCATCTCGGTGGCCGCGGCGCGGGCGTTGCTCCGGGGCGTGGTGCCCGGGACCTATTCGCGTTCCGGCAAGGTGCACCTGCGGCTCTGGCTGGCCGAGCAGATCCAGGACCTCGCCAGCGCCATCAGCCTGGCCAGCGCCCCGTGGGTTCCCTATTACGCAAGGGCGCTGGGGGCCAAGATCGGCACCGACGTCCACCTGCACTCGCTGCCTCCCGTCACCGGATTCCTCTCGCTGGGCAGCGGCAGCAACATCGAGCCCGAGGTGGACCTGTCCGGGTGGTGGATCGACGGCGACATTGTGCACATCGGCCGCGTACACGTCGGTCCCGGGGCCACCATCGGCGCCCGCAGCACACTGATGCCGGCAACGAGCATCGGCGCCGGCGCCCAGGTGGAACCGGGCTCGGCCGTCCTCGGCAAGGTCAAGGCCGGGCAGGTTGTGGCCGGCTCCCCCGCTGAACGGCGCGGCAAGGCCAAGCAGGACTGGCCGTCCGTCGAGCCGGTCAGCTCGCTCATGGGCAGGCTCTGGTTCGCAGCCTTCGCTGCCGCCTCCGCGGTCCTGGCCATGATCCCCTACGCGTCAGCGATTTCGGCTGCCCTCGTGGTCTTCCTGTTCATCAGGGGAAGCGAATCCCTGGTGAGCGCGTGGCCGCTGCTGCTGGCATCGCTGCCGCTGGCTTCCCTCACCTGGTTCCTGGTCAACGCCCTGCTTCTTCTGGGCACCACGCGCCTGCTGGGCGTGGGCCTCAAGGAAGGCTACTACCGCGTCCGGAGCCGCATCGGCTGGCAGGTGTGGGCCACCGAACGCGTCCTGGACATGGCACGCGACCTGCTGTTTCCGGTCTACGCCAGCCTCTTCACTCCGGTCTGGCTGAGGCTGCTGGGGGCCAAGATCGGCAAGAATGTCGAGGCCTCCACCGTCCTGCTGCTGCCGAAGATGACCACGGTTGGCGAGGGCGCCTTCCTGGCCGATGACACGATGGTGGCATCATACGAGCTGGGCGGCGGCTGGATGCGGATCGCTCCGGCCAAGATCGGAAAGCGTTCGTTCCTGGGCAACTCGGGAATGACCGCGGCTGGACGCAATGTCCCGAAGAACTCCCTGGTTGCGGTACTGTCCGCAACGCCCAGCAAAGCGAAGTCCGGCACCTCGTGGCTCGGCAGCCCGCCGGTCAGGCTTCGGCGGACAGCTGTGGCGTCCGATGACACCCGGACATTCCAGCCGCGGTTCGGGCTCAAGGTGGCCAGGACCCTCTGGGAGCTGTGCCGCTTCGTGCCGGTGATGCTGACCGTCGGCCTGGCCCTTGGGGTCATGGTCACGTTTGATTGGCTGGCAGCCCTGTTCAACTACGGTGCCGCGGCGGCACTCGGCGGGCTGGTTATGCTGCTCGCCGGTGGCGTCGCCGCCGCAAGCGCCGTGGCCGCCAAATGGCTGCTGGTGGGGAGAATCAAAACAGGCGAGCACCCGTTGTGGAGCTCGTTCATCTGGCGCAATGAGGTGGTGGACACGTTCATTGAAATGGTCAGCGCGCCCTGGTTCGCCAGGTCTGCCAGCGGAACCCCCGCCCTCGTATGGTGGCTGCGGGCCCTCGGCGCCAGGATCGGCCGCGGGACGTGGTGCGAAAGCTATTGGCTGCCGGAGGCCGACCTTGTAACTCTCGGTGCCAGCTCCACGGTTAACCGCGGGTGCGTGGTCCAGACCCACCTCTTCCACGACCGGATCATGAGCATCGACACTGTTACGCTCGAAGACGGGGCAACGATGGGCCCGCACGGTGTCATCCTGCCGCAGGCACGGATCGACAAGGGCGCGACCGTGGGTCCGGCATCCCTGGTGATGCGGGGCGAGACCGTTCCGGCGGGGACGTACTGGATGGGCAACCCGGTGAGCCCCTGGACGGGGCCGTCTGTTCCGGCTCCCCGCCTGAAGTAATGGCCAGCCCGGCAGGCCCGGACGGGTCCGACGACACCTTGAGTGAGGCACACGTTTTATGAGTTCCGCAGATTCCCCCGGCCCGGCGGCGGTCCTGCCCGTGCCCGGCTCCGCCGGCACCACCGACCCCTACGTCCCCGGGCACGGGACGGATGCGTACAGGGTGGTGCGCTATGAACTGGACCTCGACTACAAACTCGCCAGCAACCGCCTGAACGGCCGCGCGGTGCTGCACGCCGTGGCCGCCCGCAGGACGTCCGCCGTCGTCCTTGACATGACCGGGCTCCGGGCCCTGAAAATCCAGTTGAACGGCTCCCGGGTGCGCAGATTCACCCAGCGCGCGGAGCAGCTCGTGGTGCACTGTGAGCAGGACCTGGAAGCGGGAACTGAATTCACCCTGGACATCCGCTACGAAGGAAACCCGTCACCCCGCAGGGGGCTCTGGGGAGATGTGGGCTGGGAGGAACTCACCGACGGCGTGCTCGTCGCGGGCCAGCCCAACGGCGCGCCGTCGTGGTTTCCCTGCAACGACCACCCGCGGAACAAGGCGAGCTACCGCATCTCCGTCACCACCGACGCCGGGTACCGGGCCGTGTGCAACGGCCTGCTCGTGGAGCACACCACGAGGTCGAGCCGGCAGACCTGGGTCTATGAACAGGCCGAACCCATGGCCACGTACCTGGCCACGGTCCAAATCGGACGGTACGAACTCCTGACCCTGCCTGCGTCCGGCGGAGTGGCCCAGTTCGCCGCCGTCCCGGCAACGCTCACGCATTCAGCGCTGGCCGGGCTGACCCGCCAGGCCGACATGATGCGCACCTTCGTCAGTTGCTTTGGTCCCTATCCGTTTCAGGAGTACACGGTGGTGGTGACGGAGGACGAACTCGAAATTCCCCTCGAGGCGCAGTCGCTGTCCATCCTGGGCCGCAACCATCTCCGCCCGGATTGGGAGTCCCAGCGCCTCATCGCGCACGAACTGTCCCACCAGTGGTTTGGTAACTCGCTGACGGCCAGCACGTGGAGCGACATCTGGCTGCATGAGGGATTTGCCTGCTATGCGGAATGGATCTGGTCCGAGGAGGCCGGGATCATGAGCGTGCAGGCCCGCGCCGCGGCGGCCTGGCGGCGGCTTCGCTCGAGCCTCCAGAACCTGCTGGTCGGAGACCCGGGGCCCCGGCTCATGTTCGATGACAGAGTCTACAAGCGCGGTGCGCTGGCGCTTCATGCGCTCCGCATGGCCTGCGGGGACATGGCTTTCTTCACGCTGCTCCAGGAATGGACCCGGACCAGGAGCCACGGCTCGGTGTCCACCGCCGAATTCATCCTGACAGCTGACCGCGTGACCGGCCTGGACTCGGAATCCGTGCTGCACCCGTGGCTGTACGAAGAGGCACTTCCGGCCATGCCGGGAGCCTGAGGACCGGCAGCCAACCAGATGGCGCCCGATCAGCCGGCGCGCATTCAGCCGAGCGCCTAGTCAGCCGAGCGCCACCGCCGCCACGAGCCGGGACGGCAACCCCGTTGCCGCGGCGCCGGGGTCGGAAATCCCCGGACGCGACAGCACGTCCACGGTTCCGGGAGGGACGAGCAGCCCTTCGCCGGTCATCTTGAGCCACGCCTCCTTCCGCGCCCAAAGGCGGGCACGTTCCAATGGCAAGTCTTCATCCGGACAGCCCAGCAGGGCCCGGCGCTCGGCCTCCGTCAGCGCTATGTCGCCGAACCCGGGGAAGCCCGTTGCGGACGGATCCTCGATGTCCACGCCGAGCCGGAGTCCGGGCGGGGGCGAGACGACTGCTGCCACGAGCGTCCAGCCGGCCGCACGGGAAAGGCTGAGGAGCAGCGGCAGCCGCACGCCGGACCGCGCGTATCCCGGCCGGCCGTGGGACAGGCCGGGGCCGGTGCCGCAGCGCGGGCAGCTGTAGTCGCATCGCAGGTCCGCGGCATGTACGCCGAGGAGCTCGGCGGCGAACTGCCGCTGGGCCGCCCGGCCCGACACGAACGACGTTCGCACGGCCGGCTGCATGGCCCCTGCGCGCTCCAGCTCGGCGGGGTCCAGCAGCGAATCGTCTGCGGGACCGTCCGGGAAGGCACGGAAGACCACGCCGGCTGGCGTGGTCTTCCGTGTCTTACTCAAGCTGGCTGTTCCCTGGCCGGTTGTGCCCGTCCTAGCGCTGTACCGCGCCGAACCGGGAGGCAGCCATGGCCACGGCGTTCTCGCGGGCGGCCGAGGCCTCGTCGGCGGTCAGCGTTCGGTCCGCAGCGCGGAACCGGAGGCCGAAGGCCAGCGACTTCTTGCCGTCTTCGATGCCCTTGCCTGCGTACACGTCAAAGAGCGCCACGTCTTCCAGCAGCTCGCCGGCTCCCTCGCGCAGCGCCGCGAGGACGTCGTCCGCGGGAACATCCTGCGGCACCACGAGCGCCACGTCCTGGGTAGCTACGGGGAAGGTGGAGATGTGGCGGGCCACGATGACGTCGGCCGCGGCTTCGAACAGTGCGTCGGCGTTGATCTCCAGCGCCACGGAGCGGGCTGGCATGTCGTGGGCGGCCAGGAGCTTCGGATGCAGCTCGCCGGCGTAGCCCACCACCTCGCCGGTACGCAGTGAAAGCTGCGCGGCCCGGCCCGGATGGAAGGCCTGGTGGTGGCCTTGGCTGACCACAATCTCAACGCCGAGGACGTCGCCTGTCTGGCGCGCAATGTCCAGCGCGTCCGCCCAGTCCCACGCCCTGGGCGTGTGGCCCGCGGCAGCGGGCGAATCGTGGCCGGTCAGCACGGCGGCGATGTGCAGCGGCTGGTTCGGAACGCCGTCGTACAGTGCGTCCAGCACCTCATCGGAAGGCTTGGCGCCGAGCGGCGGAATGGACTCCGTGCCCAGCGTGTCGCCGGGCAGGAAGACGAGTCCGGCTTCGAAGAGCGCCAGGTCGCGGAAACCGCGGGAGTGGTTCCGCTTGGCCACCTCGATGAGGCCCGGCAGCACTGAGGTGCGCAGGTAGCCGTGCTCCTCGCTGATCGGGTTGGCGAGCTTGAGCGCCCTCCGTGGTGCACCCGCCTCTGCCACGCCGAAGGTGTCGTTGGCGGCCTTCGAGACGAAGGGATAGGCCAGGACTTCGGTCAGCCCGGCATCCGCCAGCGCCTGGACCAGGCGGCGGCGCTGCTGCTGCACACGGGTGAAGCCGCGGCCGGGGGGCGCCACGGGCAGGGTGGCCGGGATCTTGTCGTACCCCACCAGGCGGGCGATCTCCTCGGAGAGGTCCTCCTTGGTTTCCAGGTCGTTCCGCCAGCTCGGCGCAGAGACTCTCCAGCCGGCGTCGTTCTTTTCGACTGCGGCGCCGAGGTCCTCAAGGCAGGTGACGATCTGCTCCTCGGTGAAGTCCAGCCCGATGCGCGCGGCGGGGAACTCCGCCGGCAGGTCGATCGTGACGGCGTCAGGGGCGGTTCCGACGTCGGTCCCCGCCTCATCTGCCGTCCCGCCGGCCAGCTCGACCAGGAGGTCGACGGCGCGCTGCGCGGCGATGTTTGCTACCTGCCAGTCCACACCGCGTTCGAAGCGCTTGGAGGCCTCGGACGGCAGCTTGTGGCGGCGGCGGGAGCGGGCGATGGAGACTTCCTCGAAGTGGGCTGCCTCGATCAGGACTGCGGACGTGGCGTCCGAGACCTCGGTGGACGCGCCGCCCATGACGCCCGCGACGCCGATGGGTCCGGAAGCATCCGTGATCAGCAGGTCCTCGGGGTCAAGCGCGCGCTCCTTGCCATCAAGGGTGGTGAGCGTCTCCCCCGCCACGGCGCGCCGGACCACGATGTCGCCGGACAGCTTGTCCTGGTCATAGAAGTGCAGCGGCTGGCCGAGCTCCAGCATCACGTAGTTGGAGATGTCCACGGGCAGCGAGATGGAGCGGATGCCGGCCAGACGCAGACGCGAGGACATCCACGGCGGAGTGGGCCTCGTGGCGTCCACGCCGCGGACGGTGCGGGCAACGAACCGGTCGCAGCCGGGCTTGCCATAGATGGGCGCGTCATCGTTGATCTTGACGCCGTAGCCGCCGGACAGCGTGGCTGGCGCCTGGACCTTCGAGGCGGGATCGGTGAACGCCGTGCCGGTGGCATGGGCGTACTCACGGGCCACGCCGCGGATCGAGAAGGCATAACCGCGGTCCGGCGTGACGTTGATCTCGGCGGCCTGGTCGTGGAGGCCCAGCAGCTCCATGGCGTCGGTGCCGATTTCCGGATCCAGGCCGATCCGGGAGAGCACCAGGATGCCGTCATGGTCCTCGCCGATACCCAGTTCGCGGACGGAGGCGATCATGCCCGCGGATAGGTGCCCGTAGGTCTTGCGCGCCGAGATGTGGAAGTCGCCGGGCAGGACGGCACCCGGAAGGGTGACGACTACCTTGTCGCCTTCCACGAAGTTGTGGGCTCCGCAGATGATGCCTTGCACGCCGGAGGGGTCGATGCCCTTGCCGGTCAGGGTCTGCTCCTGGCCTTCGGGGACTACGCGGACCTGGCACCAGTTGATGGTCTTGCCGTTGGTCTGGGGTTCCTTGACCAGGCTCAGGACCTGGCCGACCACGACGGGACCTTTAAGCGCGTCCGTGGGACGGTGGACCGCTTCTTCTTCAAAGCCGACCTTGACGAGCTCCGCCATGAGGTCTTCGGCCGTTGCTCCGGCCGGTACCTGCGCGAATTCGCGCAGCCAGGAAAGGGGAATACGCACTGTTAGATCTCCATCCCGAAGTGCTCGCTGAAACGTACATCGCCTTCGATCATGTCGCGCATGTCGCCGACCTCGTTGCGGAACATGAGCGTGCGCTCGATGCCCATGCCGAAGGCAAAACCTGAATAGACGTCCGGATCGATGCCGGCGGCGCGGAGCACGTTGGGGTTGACCATGCCGCAGCCGCCCCACTCGATCCAGCGCGGCCCGCCCTTGGCCCCGGGGTGCCAGATATCCAGCTCGGCGGACGGCTCGGTGAACGGGAAATAGTTGGGACGCAGGCGGATCTGGGCTTCGTCGCCGAACATCTGGCGCGCAAAGTGCTCCAGCGTGCCGCGGAGGTCAGCCATGCTGAGCTTCTTGTCGATGGCCAGGCCCTCGAACTGGTGGAACACGGGGGTGTGCGTGGCGTCCAGCTCGTCGGTGCGGAACACCTTGCCCGGGCACAGCACGTAGATCGGCACCTCGCGTTCCAGCATGGAGCGGACCTGCACCGGGGAGGTGTGGGTGCGCATCAGCAGGTGGGCCTCCGGCGGCTCCACGAAGAAGGTGTCCTGCATTTCGCGGGCGGGGTGATCCGGCTTGAAGTTCAGTGCGTCGAAGTTGAACCATTCGGATTCGACTTCCGGGCCCTCGGCGATTTCCCAACCCATGCCCACGAAGATGTCCGCGACGCGGTCCTGGAGCGTGGAGAGGGGGTGGCGGGCTCCGGTGCGGCGGCGGCGCGGAGCAGCCGTAACGTCCACGGTTTCCTCGACCAGGATGCGGGCATCGTTTTCTGCCTCGAGCTCGGCCGTGCGGTCGGCGAGCGCCTTGCTGACGCGTCCGCGCGAGGAACCCATGAGCTTCCCTGCGGCGGCCTTCTGGTCCTTGGGCAGGCCGCCGATCTCCCGGTTGGCCAGGCTCAGCGGCGATTTCTCCCCGGTGTGGGCCAGACGGACAGCCTTGAGCTCATCGAGCGTGGAGGCACCGGCAATGGCGGTGATGGCCTGGTCTACGGCGGCGGCGATGGCGGCTTCATCCAGAGGGTTCGGGATGGCAGCGCCCGGCAAAGTTTCAGTCATCTACTGTTCTTAGCTACGAGTCGGGTGATGCCAATGGCCGGTGCTGCTGTGCCGGTTCCCCGGCGGTGCGTCCGTCACTGGCACGTCATTGCATGAAGTCATCCAATGACGTCACCCAATGAACAAGGGCAGGCTCGCCGGAGGTTCCGGCGGGCACTGTTCCCAGTCTAATTGACCGGGCCGGACTGCCTGAACGGGGCATCGCCCACTGCACGGGCGTTGCGTTGCACCGGTTGACTGGCTTGGTGGCCGGCAGCGCGGGCCGGCAGCGCGGGTGCGTGGTGCCGGTGCGGTGCGCCGGCTTCTGGTGCCGGAGCGCAGCGGCCGGCATTTGGTGCGGGTGTGTTGAGGGCCGGCGCCTGCCGTTAGCATGGCCTCATGACCCCGGGACAGCGGCTGAGGCAAATCGCGAACCTGCTGAACGGCTCCACGCCGCTCGGGCTGCTGCTGGCCGAGCTCGCGGGAACCAGGACAGTTGGCGGACCGCGCGGCCTGGTGATCGCCACCGGTTACGCGTGGCGGCTGCCGTTCGCGGGGGCATTCACAGTGGGCAACGTGGTCATCTACCGTGCCGGCCCGGATGCGGTCTTCGCCAACCCCGTCCTCTTGCAGCATGAGGAACGGCACAGCACCCAGTACGCATGGTGCCTGGGTGCTCCTTTCCTCGTGTTCTACTTCCTCGCCGCAGCCTGGTCCGTGCTGCGGACCGGCGATCCGGCGTCGGGGAATCTTTTTGAGCGCAGGGCCGGGCTGTCAGCCGGCGGCTACGTGGACCGCAGGCGGCCCCGGCCGCCGCGGCGGACGCCCCGCGGCAAGATGGGTAGCAAGGCCGGCCGCAAGGTCGGCGGAACGGCCGGCGGAACGGAGGCCTGAGTGGGCGAGTTATCCAGGACCGTCACGGTCACGGGGAGCGGAACGGCCGAGGCCGTCCCGGACCAGCTGACCATCTCCATTGGTGTGGAGTGCCGGAGGGAGAACGCCGGCGAGGCTTTCACGGCTGCAGGCGCTGCCTCCGCGGCGGTGGCAGCGGCGCTGCGCAGCCATGGTGCCGACGGCCGCGATATCAGCACGTCCGGACTGAACGTCCGCGCCGATGTCATCTGGCAGGAGGGCCAGGGCCAGAAAGTCACTGGCTACGTGGCGTCCAGCGTGCTGGGCGTGCGTCTCCGCAACCTGGCGGCCGCCGCCGAGAGCATTGCGGCGGCCGTGGAGGCGGGAGGCAACGACGTCAGGCTGGATGGACTCCAGCTCAGTTTCGCCGACGCGGCGGCAGTCACGGCAGCGGCGCGGGAGGCGGCCTGGCAGGACGCCGCAGCCTCGGCTGCGCAGTTCGCCGTGCTGGCCAACGCTGAACTGGGCGACGTCCTCACCGTCTCAGAGCAGCCGGCGTCCTCCGTCCCCGTCCCCGTGGCAAAGATGCAGCGCGCATTCGCCACCGAGGCCGTGTCCGTGGAGGCGGGTGAGTGCAGCGTGAGCGTCACCATCACCGTGCAGTGGGAGCTCCGCCACCGGGCGGGTGACCAGGCGCGCTGACCGTACAGAGTCGGGCCGGGCGGGCCGTGCGGAGTCGGCCGCCATAGCGCGCTGGCTCGCTTAGTGGGTACTGCCGGCAGCCAGCCTGAGGTCCGTACTGTGCGCCAGTGATGTACGGACGACGACGGCGACCGCCTCGGCCATCGATGCCACCGGCATGGACGGGGCAGCGCTTCCCGCCGGTACCTGACCGGGATCATACGGGACGTGGACGAACCCGCCCCGTGCGCCGGGTCGTGACGCGAGCGCATGCATCAGTGCATAGAAGGTGTGGTTGCAGACGTACGTTCCTGCCGTCTGCGAAACCTCTGCAGGGATTCCGGCCATCGTCACGGCTCCGAGCGCCGCCTTCACCGGCAGCGAACTGAAATACGCGGCCGGCCCGTCCGTAACGACATCGCAGTCCACCGGCTGGTTCCCGGCGTTGTCTGGAATGGGAGCGTCGTCGCAATTGATGGCGATCCGTTCCAGGGACACCCGGTCACGGCCTCCCGCCTGGCCCACGCACACCACCAGCTCCGGCTCGAGCGCCTCAAGGGCTTCGCCGAGCGCCGTGGCTGCTTCGCCAAAGACGCACGGCAGTTCAACGGCCTCGACGGCCAGGCCCTCTCCCCGGAGTATGGTCCGGGCACGCACTGCTGCCTCCCACGACGGGTTCCCGGACTGGCCGCCAAACGGTTCAAACCCGGTGAGGAGGATCATGGACCAAGCGTAGCGTCCCTTCCGTCCGGCGGGACGGGCCTGCTGGCCGGACGAGCGGGCCGGACGAGCGGGCCGCGAAACACCGGCGGCAGGCCTTGACTTAAATTCGAACATACCTTCGAATTGAGTGCATGAGATGGGACGCGCAGGCACTCAAGCCAAAGCTCGGAGAACAGCCAGGAGAGCAAGGCGGAAACAGCACGGGCACCGCTGGCCTTGCCGCGGAACCGCTGCTACCACTGGCCGGGCTCGTACGGTCCGTTTCCACCCCTGAGTTTGCCGGGGTCACCTTCCATGAGGTCACCGCCAAATCGGTGCTCAACAAGGTGGCCGCCGGTTCACGGATGCCCTTTGAATGGACCGTCAACCCCTACCGCGGCTGCAGCCACGCGTGCGTCTACTGCTTCGCCCGCAAGAGCCACACCTATCTGGACTTCGACGCCGGCCTGGACTTCGACAGCCAGGTGGTGGTCAAGATCAACGCCGCTGAAGTGCTGCGCAAGGAACTGGCCAAACCCTCGTGGGGGCGGCAACAGGTAGCCCTCGGCACCAACACCGATCCGTACCAGCGCGCCGAGGGCCGCTACAGCCTCATGCCAGGAATTATCGGCGCACTTGCCGACTCCGGCACTCCCCTGTCCATCCTGACCAAGGGGACCCTGCTGGCCCGGGACATTCCGCTGCTGAAGCACGCCGCCGCTCAGGTTCCGGTGGGCATTGGGATCTCGCTGGCCATGATGGACGCGCAACTCTCGGAGGCCGTGGAGCCTGGCACCCCCGGCCCGCGGGCCCGGCTGAAGCTGGTTTCGCGGCTTCGCGACGCCGGGCTGCCGTGCGGCGTCATGGCCATGCCCATCCTGCCCTGGCTGTCCGACAGCGACGAAGCCCTGGATTCGCTGTTCGGCGCCCTGGCCTCAGCCGGCGCCACCGGAGTCACCGCCGGAGCACTCTATCTGAAGCCCGGCACCCGCGAATGGTTCATGCAGTGGATTGCCGCGCGCCATCCGGAACTGGCCGGCCGGTACCGCAGGCTCTACGGCACGGGGTCGTACGCCTCAAAGGAATACCGGGAGTGGCTCGCCGGCAGGATTCGCTATTTCAAGGCCCGCCACGGTTTCTCCGGCTCGCAAGGGTTCAGCCACCGCGACGTCGACGACCCCCGGGACGAGGAGGCCCAGTACCCGGCCGGCAGCCTGCCCCAGGGCGGTGCCGGCGGGACCGCACACGCCGGTGCTGCGCCTGCGGCGTCCCAGCCGACGCTCTTCTGAACTGACACAGGGCTGAGGGCAGGACGGTCAACCGTCCTGCCCTCAGTCGCGTTCAGTCAGCCGGCATTTAGCTGGCCGGAATAACCAGGCCCTTGAACTCCTCCTGGAGGAAATCCTTCATGTCCTGCGACGTGAGGATCTTGAACAGCTTCTGCACGCGGGGATCGTCCTTCATGTCAGCCTTGACCGCGAGCACGTTGTAGTAGGCGCTGTCCTTGCCTTCGACGAGGAGCTGCTTGTCGGCGGTCAGGCCGGCCGGAAGGGCGAAAGCCAGCGTGACGATCGCGGCGTCCTTGTCGTTGAGCGCCTGCGGAAGGCTGGCGTTTTCAATCTCCGTGAACTTCAGGTTCTTAGGGTTCGCCTTGACGTCCTTGAGCGTGATGGGGTTCTCGGTGACCTCGATGAGCCCCTTGGACGCCAGCAGCTTCAGCGCGCGGGACTCGTTCGTGGGGTCGTTCGGGATCGCAACTGATGCGCCGTCCGGCAGGGCGTCCAGGCTCTTCACACCATTGGAGTACAGGGCCATGGGCGGCAGGTACACCTTGCCCACGCTCACCAGGTCCTTGCCGGAGGCCTTGTTGTACGTGGCCAGGAACGTGGTGTTCTGGAAGAGGTTGGCGTCGATGTCGCCGTCGCTGACCGCCGGGTTCGGCGTGTTGTAGTCGCTGAACTCCTTGTATTCGACCGCGAGGCCTTCCTTGGGGGCAAGCTCCCGCTGGACGTGCTTGAGCATGTCGCCCGCGGGAACCGCGAGGGCACCGACCTTGATTGTTTCCGTTGCTGCGGATGAGCTTCCACCTCCGCAAGCGGTGAGGGCGAGGATGGCGGCCGCACCGAGCGCGGCTGCCTTGAGGATGTTCGATCGGATCATGGTTTTTCTTTCGAAGATGGAGCGGTTGGGGATGAAACCGGGAAACGTCAGCGGTGGGAAAGCCTGCGCGCGGCGAAGTTTCCCAGGGACTGGAACAGCTGGACGAGAAGGACCAGCAGGATGACGACGCCGAACATGTACTCGGGGCTGTACCGCTGGTAGCCGTAACGGAAGGCGACGTCGCCCAGTCCACCGCCGCCGACGGCACCGACCATCGCCGAGTATCCGATAAGACCCACCACCGTGGTGGACAGCCCAAGCGCCAGGGCGGGCACGGCCTCGGCGACCAGGACCTTCGTGAGGATGGTCCAGCGCGTGGCACCCAGCGACTGGGCGGCCTCGACAAGGCCCTTGGGCACCTCGCGGATGCCGATTTCGACGAGCCTAGCAAAGAAGGGCACGCCGGCGATCGTGAGCGGCACAATGGCCGCCGTCGGGCCGATGAATGATCCCACCAGAAGGCGGGTAAAGGGGATGAGCAGGATCATCAGGATGATGAAGGGGATGGAGCGCCCCATGTTCACCAGGACATCAAGGACGCGGTTGAGGGCAATGCCGAGGAGCCGGCTTCCGAACGGCTTGGCGAGAAGCCCGCCCGCCTCCGTCGTGACGAGCAGCACGCCGACTGCCAGGCCAAAGACGATGGTCAGTAACAGGCTCACGCCCACGGTGTAGGACGTCTCTCCGGCACCCTTGAGGATGGTGTCCAGCAGGTCGGCCCAGAAGTAGGGGTCGTTGCGGTCTATCACTTGATTACCTCCACGAATAGTCCCTGGGAACGCAGGTCAGCAACGGCAGCGGCCACGGTTCCCTCGTCACCGGGCAGCTCCAGCCGGGTCCGACCGGTCTGTCGCCCGTGGATCGTTTCCACCGCGGCACCCAGGATTCCAACGTCGAGGCCGTGCTCGCGCGCCAACTGGGCGATCACCGGGCGGTCTGTCGGGATTCCCGTGAAGGTGATCTCGACCACCGCGCCGGATGTTTCGGGGATTTCCCCCAGCGGGAACAGGGCCTGCCCGAGGAGCGACTTTTCGGTGGTCAGGAGTTTCTCGACCGGCCCCTGTTCAAGGATCCGGCCCTGGCTCATGACGGCTGCGGAATCACAGATTCTCTTGACCACGTCCATCTCGTGGGTGATCAGGAGCACCGTCAGCCCGAGGTCCTTGCTGAGCTGGCGGATAAGGTCCAGGATCTGGCGCGTGGTTTCGGGGTCCAGTGCGGACGTAGCTTCGTCGCTGAGCAGCACCTTCGGGTTGGACGCCAGTGCGCGGGCGATCCCGACTCGCTGCTTCTGTCCGCCGGACAGCTGCGCAGGGTACGCAGCAGCCTTGCCCTGCAGCCCCACCAGTTCAAGGATTTCCAAAGCCCGCCGACGACGTTCCGAGCGGCCCGCGCCCGTGATCTCCAGTGAGAGTTCAACGTTGGCCCGGACGGTCCTGCTGCTCAGGAGGTTAAAGTGCTGGAAGATCATGCCGATGTCGTGGCGTGCTTGCCGCAGCTCCGCGCCCGCGAGGCTCGTCATGTCCCGGCCCGCCACATGGACACTTCCGGAGTCAGGCTGCTCCAGCGAGTTGATCGTGCGGATCAGTGTGCTCTTTCCGGCACCGCTTTGACCCACGACGCCGAAAATCTCGCCCCGCTGCACGGTCAGCGTCACATCGTCAAGGGCGCGGACCTGCGCCGACCCTGAGCCGTAGCTCTTAACGACGCGGCTCACCGAGATCATGGGGCTCCTTGTACGGGTTCGTGCAGTCCCCGTCGGAGATGTCCAAGGGGTGGACGCAGCGGCGGCGTCCAGCATATAGATTCTGCCAAGGCGCACCTAGGCACCCCAAATCCGAACAATACGCACGAGTATCAGGCCAGGGAGCTATTTAATTTCCCGGAAGGGAGGCGGCGCGCACCGGGGCAGCCAGCATTTCCAGCAGCGCCCGGACAATGGGGAGGTCCGCCGGGATCCACGGCAGGGCGAGAGCCTCGTCACATTCACGAAGGCTGATCCAGCGGAGTTCGTCATGGTCCTCGAGCGGCCGGGGCTCGCCCTCGGCGATCTCCGCGAACCAGACGCGCATGGAAGCGCGCTCATTGAGCGGCCAGCCGGCGTCGTTCGGAGCCTGCAGCTCAGCGCCGAGCCGGACCCCGATGCCAAGCTCCTCCGCGAGCTCCCGGTGCAGCGCGGCCTCGGGGGCCTCGCCCGGCTCTACCTTGCCGCCGGGAAATTCCCACATGCCGGCGAACTGTGGGGGTGCTGTCCTCCGGGCGGCGAGGAGCCGGCCGGGACCCGTCAGAGAATCGAGGACGGCGCCGCCCACCACCTTGATAAGTTCAGTCACGGCCCTAGTCTATGGGGCAGCATGGGGCAGAATGGAAAGAGCGGGAATGCCGGCCGCGCCTTCGCCGTTGAAAATTCAGTTCAATAAATACGATTTGTTGCGCCCTTTTGCCGGTCCTGCCCGGCCTTCCGCGGGCCCCGCCCGGCCCCTGCGGCCGTTCACCACCTTCCGTTCCCGAAATGAAGGCACATGACTACAACTGTTCAAGCCCCCCGCAAGCCCAAGTCCGGCCCCACTCACCTCGGACTGGCCATCCTCGCGCTGGCCATGGGCGGCTTCGGCATCGGAGTCACGGAGTTCGCCATGATGGGACTGCTCAAAGAGGTGGAGCTGGGACTCGGCATCAGCACGCCGGAGGCCGGTCACTTGATCTCTGCCTACGCCCTGGGCGTTGTGATCGGCGCTCCGGTGCTTGCCGCCGTCGGTGCGAAGCTTCCGCGCAAGCACCTCGCCCTGGGTCTCATGCTGTTCTTCAGCATCGCCAACCTGACGTCCTTCATCGCCCCCGATTACGGCAGCATGCTGGTGTCGCGCTTCGCCGCCGGCCTGCCGCACGGCGCGTTCTTCGGCGTGGCGGCCGTGATTGCGGCCTCACTCGTGGCACCCACGAAGCGGGGCTGGGCCATCTCCATGGTCATGGCCGGCCTCACCGTTTCGAATGTCATCGGCGTACCCTTCGCCACTTGGCTCGGCCAGACCTTCGGCTGGCGGCTGCTTTTCGTCCTGGTGGGAGCTCTCGGCCTGGTGACCCTGGCGCTGATCTGGCGGTTCGTTCCTTTCCAGACGGTCCACGCCGACGCCAGCATCCGACGGGAACTGGGTGCGCTCAAACGCCCGCAGGTCTGGCTCGCCCTCATGATCGGCATCGTGGGTTTCGGCGGATTCTTCGCCACGTACACGTACATTGCGCACACCATGACGTCGGTAGCCGGCATTCCATCGGCTCTGCTGCCCTTCGTTGTGGCCCTCTATGGCCTCGGGATGGTGGCAGGCAACATTGTAGGTGGCAGGATCGCGGATAAGTCCGTCATGGGGACCATCTACCGGGTCCTGCCTGCCATCGCCGTTGCCCTGGTCATTTACGCCGTCGCGGTGCACTGGCCCTGGTCGGCCTTCGTGATGGTCTTCGTTGTGGGAGCCGCCGGCTCCATGCTGGTCCCCGCGCTGCAGACCCGCCTGCTGGACGCTTCGCCGGATGCGCCGTCGCTGGCGTCCTCGCTGAACCACGCGGCCTTGAACGTGGCAAACGCGCTGGGCGCGTTCCTGGGCGGCCTGGTGATCGCCTGGGGCTGGGGCTACGTCGCACCCGCCCTCGTGGGGGCAGTGCTGGCGGTCCTGGGTCTCGGCGTAGCAGTTCTCAGCGGCATGCTGGAACGCAAGAAGCCGCTGGCCGCGTAACCAACGGCTACGCGGCCAGCGGCCGGAAAGACGGACGAATGCCCGGGGTGTCAGGCCCCGGTGTCCCCCGCCATCGCCTGCCCGCTGGGCAGTTCAGCACGGTGCACGTCAGGCTCAAGGTAGATGACCCGCGCCATCGGCACGGCCGTGCGGACACGCTCCTCCGCAGCGTCAATGAGCCGGGCGATGTCCAGTCCGGACTCCGCGGCGCCCACCGTGATCTTGGCGGCGACGAGCAGTTCTTCCGGCCCGAGGTGGAGAGTCTTGAGGTGGATGATGCCCGTGCCGTCGGACTCGATTGCTGTCCTGATCTTGGCGACGTCGTCCCGGGTCGCGGATTCGCCGAGCAGCAGCGATTTCGTTTCCAGCGCGAGAACTACGGCGATGGCCACGAGCAGCAGGCCGATCATGGCAGTGCCGAGGGCATCCCAGATGCCGTCTCCCGTGAGCAGGGTCAGGCCTACACCGAACAGGGCAAACACAAGGCCAAGCAGGGCGCCGAGGTCCTCAAGCAGGATCACCGGCAGCTCGGGCTGCTTGGCATTCCGCACGAAGTTAACCCACGACTGCGAGCCGCGGACGTGGTTGGATTCGATGATGGCCGTGCGGAACGAGAAGGACTCGGCAATGATCGCGCCCACAAGGACGGCGAGCGGTACCCACCAGAAGTCCCCCTCGATGGCATGCGGGTGCTGGATCTTGTCCCAGGCCTCATACAGGGCAAACAGTCCACCGACGCTGAACAGCACGATCGACACGATGAACGCGTAAATGTAGCGTTCGCGGCCGTAGCCGAAGGGGTGTTCTTCGCTTGCGGCCTTCTGGGCACGTTTTCCACCAACCAGCAGGAGAATCTGGTTTCCGGAGTCGGCCACGGAGTGGATGGCCTCGGCCAGCATGGAAGATGACAGGGTCAGAATGAATGCGACGAACTTCAGGACAGCGATGGTCAGGTTTGCAGCCAGAGCCGCGACGATCGCCTTGGTACCGCCACTTGCAGCCAAGGGGCTTCACCTCTTTACGGGAAGATTACAAGGGAATGGACACGGCCGCATGCCGGGCCGTCTGGTAAATACCGTACCCGTACGGCCCGAAGCAGAGCACCAGACATGGCGCTCCGACGCCACGAATCCTTGAAACTAAGCGTGCTGACAAATAATCGCGCGCTGTGTTAGCTTGAAGCCATATCGGGACTGACACTAATCGATCCCGACGAATATGAAGGAGGAGACAATGGGTTTTCTTGCTTGGATTATTCTCGGCCTGATCGTAGGCGCAATTGTTAAAGCCGTCATGCCCGGCAGGGTTGGCGGCGGCTGGGTCACCAGCTTGGTATTGGGCGTCGTGGGCGCCATCGTTGGTGGCTGGATCGGCAGCCTTCTCTTCGGCAAGGGTGACCTGGCGTTCTTCGACCTCGGCACCTGGATCCTCGCCATCATCGGCGGCCTCGTAGTCGCCGGTATCTACGGGGCAATCACCGGACGTAACAGGACCACCTGAGACTACTAGGCGCTGGTTAGCCGCTAGGCATACCAGCTGCACATGAAAAGCGGGGATCCACCAGTTGGTGGGTCCCCGCTTTTTGTCTGTCCAACAGGTGCAGACTGTCCCGAGACCGGCCGGCGCCTAGGCTGGCTGTTGGGACTGGATCGGCCGCTGGGAACGGGCACTGGCGTACAGGCACACGGTGGCCGCCGTTCCGAGGTTCAGGCTTTCGGCGGCGCCGTAGACGGGAACGGCCACCCGGTGGTCTGCCAGTGCCAGCTCGGCCTCGGACAGACCCTGCGCTTCGTTGCCGAAGAGCCAGGCAGTGGGGCTCTCGAGCGCGTACTCGGAACCGGCCGTCGACGCTCCGAGCCGCCGTGCAGCGCTCTCGTCCTGGAGGCTGTCGAGGTTGAGCTTGCCGTAGCCGTCCGCGGCCAGGACGCCGATGCCGCGGGATCTGCACTGCGCCGCCAGATCGTCCACGTCGGCGGCCAGCACCACAGGCAGGTGGAACAGGGATCCGGCCGTCGACCGCACCGCCTTAGGGTTGTAGATGTCCACGCTTGAGCCTGTCAGGACTACCGCATCAGCACCGGCGGCGTCTGCGGCCCGGAGGACAGTGCCGGCATTTCCGGGGTCTCGAACCTGGCAGAGCACGGCAATCAACTGCGGTCCGGCGTCGAGTACCTGCTCAAGGCTCACGTCCAGGAAAGCGCAGACCGCGAGAATGCCCTGCGGGGTGACGGTATCCGCCATCGCGGCGAGCACTTCGTCGGTGACAAGGTATGCCGTGGTGCCCTCCGCGAGTGTCTCCAGGTCCGGGTGCCGGTCCAGGCAGGACTCGCTCGCGTAGACCTCATAGACGATGCCGGGCTCCCCCGCGGCCACCCGCTTCTGATGCCGCGTCAGTGCCTCGCGCACCGCCTGCGGCCCCTCCGCGAGGAACTCGCGGCGCTTTAAACGGGCCGGGCGCCCGGCAAGCTGTGCCACCTTCCTCACCCGATCGGCTCGGGTGTTGGAGAGTGGAAAGTCTTGCGGGCGCCCGGTTTCGTTCATATAAGAACCTTAGTGGCAGTTGCCACCGGTCCTTGAACCACCAGTTGCTGTACTACTCGGCAGCGGCAGCGGCCGGCTTCTTCGCAGCAGGCTTCTTGGCGGCAGGCTTCTTGGCAGCCTTTGCCTTGGGAGCCGCAGCCGCTTCAGCCTTGACTGCGGGAGCTGACGTGTCGGCAGGCAGGGAGTCCTTGGCAACCTTGACCAGCGCTGCGAAGGCGTTGGCGTCGGAGACGGCCAGCTCGGCCAGCATGCGGCGGTCAACCTCGACCTCAGCGGCCTTCAGGCCCTGGATCAGGCGGTTGTAAGTCAGGCCGTTGGCGCGGGATGCAGCGTTGATGCGCTGGATCCACAGGCGGCGGAAGTCGCCCTTCTTCTTCTTGCGGTCGCCGTAGCTGTACACAAACGAGTGCAGCAGCTGCTCTTTGGCCTTGCGGTACAGGCGTGAACGCTGTCCACGGTAACCTTTGGCGCGTTCGAGGATAACCCGGCGCTTCTTGTGGGCGTTTACCGCCCGCTTCACACGTGCCACGTGCGTACTCCTTCAAAAATCTGATCCCAAGCGTCTACTGCCGGTAACCCGGCCGGCCTGAGAAGGCTTATTGGTAGTTGACTGGTGCCAGGTGGCATTCAGTCAGAGTGCTTGGAAATTAGATGCCGAGCATCTTCCGGATGACCTTGGCGTCGCCCTTGAAGACGATCTTGTCGCCGGCGAGGCGGCGGGTCAGCCTGGAGGACTTGTGCTCGAGGTAGTGGCGGCGGTTGGCCTGCTGGCGGCGCAGCTTGCCGCTGCCGGTCAGCTTGAAGCGCTTCTTAGCACCACTGTGGGTCTTCATCTTCGGCATGGGAACCGATCTCCTAACGTATCCGCGGACAAGGTCCGCAGTTCTTTCGTGCAGCCGCCCCTGCGGACGGCATGCTGGTTGCTGACTGCCTGAAGGCGATACCTTCCGCAGTTGTGAACTAAATGGTCTTCTTACCTGACGGCTTCGGCGTGGCACGCGGCGCGGGGCGCGCAGCGGGCTTCGGCGCGGCCGGCCTGGCCACCGGCTTCGGCGGAGCAGGAACAGCTGCAGGCTTGGGCGCTGCCGGAGCAGCCTTCTCAGCTTCTGCCGCCTTCGGAGCAACAGGCGCTGCGGCCTTCGGAGCGGCCGCCGCCTTGGGAGCAACAGGCGCGGCGGCCTTCGGAGCAGCCGTCGCTGCCTTCGGCGCAACAGGAGCCGCCTTCGGCGCAGCAGGCTCTGCCTTCGGTGCAGCAGCCCGGGGTGCCTCGCGCTTCGGCTCGGCCTCCTTGACAGCCTTGGGTGCTTCCTCGGCGGGAGCTTCAGCAGCCGGAGCTGCTTCGACCGGAGCCGAAGGCGCTTCGACGGCGGCTTCCGGAGCGGCCGCTTCAGCTGCTGCCGGGGCGTCCTGCACCGTTTCCTCGGTGGAAACCTGGAAGCCTTCAGGCAGGAGATCGGCGAGCGACTGCGTCAGGGGTGCCTGATCGTCACCTGAAGTGTCGACCCGGCCTGCTGCCTTGGCTTCGTTCTCGGCCTTGGCTTCAGCACGCTGCGTTGCGCGGCGGGCTTCAGCCTTGGCTTCCGCCTTGTTCTTCAGCGGGCCGATGACCATGACCATGTTGCGGCCGTCGATGCGGGGGCTTGACTCCACCACACCAACTTCATTGACGTCTTCAGCGAAGCGCTGGAGCAGGCGCAGGCCCATTTCCGGGCGCTGCTGTTCGCGGCCACGGAACTGGATCATGGCCTTGACCTTGTCCCCGGCTCCGAGGAAGCGAAGGGCGTGGCCGCGCTTGGTCTCGTAGTCGTGGGTGTCGATCTTCAGGCGGAACCGGATTTCCTTCAGTACCGTGTTGGTCTGGTTCTTGCGGGCCTCACGGGCCTTGACTGCGGCCTCGTACTTGTACTTACCGAAGTCCATCAGCTTGCACACCGGAGGCTTGGCCTGCGGTGCGACTTCAACGAGATCAAGATCGGACTCGGCAGCCAGACGCAGGGCATCCTCAATACGGACGATTCCTACCTGTTCGCCGGCAGGGCCGACCAGCCGCACCTCAGGGACGCGGATACGCTCATTGATTCTTGGCTCGCTAATGTTAAAGCTCCTGTGTTCGTGATGGGTATTCCACCGGCAAAATAGAGAAGGCCCCCAATTGCCGGAGCAATCGAAGGCCTCGAGGATCGGATGTGCAAGCCCCGCAGGGACTGCACGCGGTTGTCAGGCTCATGCCTGATGAAACCGCCCGACCTTTACCCGGCAACCTTGCTTCCCGTAAATGCTCGGGAAAACGGCTGACGCGGGTGGGAGAGAACTCCGCTTGCAAACTGATTGTCAATTGTACAGAAAGCTACCCGCTTCCCGCACATTGCGGTCAGTGGGTCTCATCCACGGCAAAATAACGACATCCAGTCGGTCTGTGACAAGCTTACCGTATGAGCACTCCAGACAGTAATTCACACGTTTACCAGGCCCCCGGTGAGCAGGCCGACGTTTCACAGCAGGTCCGCGACATCGCCGAAGTTCCGGCCATCGAGGTCATCACCACCGCCGCCGTGCACCTCATGAGCGCCGCTGCCGTCAAGCTCGGCCTGGCTGCCGAAGAAAATGCGGAAGAGCTCAAGGACCTGGACGAGGCCCGCAAGCTCATCACGGCCCTCGCCGGCCTCGTGACCGCAGCCGCTCCGGAGATCGGTTCCCAACACGCCGGGCCGTTGCGTGACGGCCTCCGCTCCCTGCAGCTCGCTTTCCGCGAAGAGTCGATCATCCCCGATCCGCCCGGCAAGGGTCCGGGCGAAAAGTACACGGGGGCAGTGAACTAAGCCCCGCACACGAAGAACCCCGACGACGGCGGGCTGACCTGGGGAGGTCGGCCCGCCGTCGTTCCGTTAAGCCCTGGCCGCGCGCTGGCGCCGGCGGCGCTGCAGCGTGAGTCCGACGACGCACAGCAGAACGCCGGCGACGCCCACCGAAACAAAGCCGCCCCACGGTCCAACGCCGTCGATGAACACACCGGCCAGCGGCGCACCCAAGGCCACACCGGCGGTGAGCGCCGATCCGTACCAGCCCATCGCTTCGCCACGGCGCCCCTCGTCCACGAGGTCGGCGACCTTTTCCGACGCCGCGGAGAGCACCGGAGCACAAAGGAGACCCGGCAGCAGGGACAGCAGGCTCAGGGTGAACGTGTCTGTGGCGAACCCCATCGGAATGGTCAGGGCGGCCATGCCCAGAAGCAGGAGGAACGGCGACACGGGGCGGTGCATGGCGCCGTAGACCAGGCCGCCGAGGACCGACGCCGCACACCAGAAGACGAACACAATCCCGATTTCGCGTTGGTGCCCTCCGGTCTCCAGTGCCGCCACGATGCCCACATCGGTGCCGCTCAGCACCATGCCCGCCCCGGCGGCGACGGCAAAGACCGCGGCAACGGCCGCCGTGAACCAGGCGAAGTTGTGCACGACTTTGTTCCGGAGGCCCGCCCGGCGGCGGCTGCCCGCGGCGGCGGGCCGGAGCTCGGCGGCAGCTTCCTGAAGGTGGGCGGGGGCAGCCGCCACGACGGCAACTTCGGCTGCCTCCTGCTCGTCGGCCTCGCACGTCGCATCGCGGTCCGCACTGCGGGTGGGCGGGTTGAACCACATCAGGAACAGGCCGGCCAGGGACGTAGAGACGCCGACGATCGTCAGGCCGAGAACCGAATGCCCGCTCGTGGCGACGATCGCTCCGGCGGCCGGCCCGATCATGAACACCACCTCGGTACTGATGGCATCGAGTGCGAAGGCGGTCCTGCGCTGGTCAACGTCTGCGAGAACGCCCAGGGACTGGCGGACGACGCTGAAAATGGGCAGTGTGAGCAGTCCCCCGACGAACACAAGCGGCAGCAGCCACTGGTAGGAGACGTGCGGCACTATGGACCAGATGACGGTCTCGGAAACGACTGACGGTATGAGCGCCGTCCGAAGTCCGGCAGTGTCCACGCGCCGCCCCCGCCACGGGGCGCCCAGCGCAATGCCAATGGTCATGACCGCCGCTGCCGCTCCGGCGGCGGCGTAGCCCTCTCCCAGGGTCAGGACGATATGCAGGGTCAGGAGCACGCCGGCCGCCGAATGCGGTATCCGCGCGATCATGCCGACGACCAGGAGCCGCCGGATGGGCCTGATGGCCAGCAGCTCCCGGTACAGGGTGAAATTCACAGGTAGGTCCTTAGTTCCGCCGCCGGGCAGCAGCGGGACGGACCACCTGGGACCGCCGGCTACTGCGTGGCGCGCCTTAGCTTGACTTCGATCGAGTCAACACGCTCACCAAACAATACATTCCGGCTCCAGTCGCTTTGGAGGCCGGCAACGAGGGACTGGACCGCGGCGGCATCCAGCCCGTCCTCAAGATAGAGCACCACGCGCAGTTCCGGCCCCGGCCCGCCACCGTCCATCCGGGCACCCGAGGCCGTTGCTGCCGCCACGCCTCCGCCGGGAAGGACGTCCAGGCCGCGGACCGCCGGACGGGCTTCCGCGGCGGAACGCAGCACTGCTGCCAGCTCGGCATCGCGGTAGGCAGGTACCCACACCTTCTGCTGCGCCAGCGCCCAGACAGCCGGACGCCGCACCACGAAGGTGACCTCGGATCCCGGATCCACCACCAGCAGCTCAGCACCTTCGGCCACGGCGGACAACGCCGCCCGCGCCGCGTAAACCGCAACCGGCCTCGCCTCGGGGTGCCACGCTGCCAGGGCCTCGGCTGAGCTGAACACCGGCATGGCCAGACGGCCGTCGGGCGCCTTCAGCGTCACCAGTGCCATGTCCGCCTGCTTGTCCGCATGCAGCCCGTCCACGCCTTCGGCTTCCTCGGCCAGCTGGGCCACGATCGGAACGAAAACGCGCGCTGTGGCCAGCGACAATACGACGGCGCCTTCGTCGCCGTCGCCCGTGAGGAGACCCGAGACGGCGGCGAGGTACCCCGCGTCCGCTGTGCCGTCGTCGTCCTCGAAGTTGTGGATGCTGGCGTTCTCACCCTCTAGGCTGCGGCCGGCCCAGGGCTGGCCGGCGGAATCGGTTGCACCGCCGGCACCGGCAAGGGCAGCCTGGATATGCCCCGGAAGGCGGCGCACCGGAGCCTGTTCCTCTGCGCTTTCCGCTCCCTCGGGCGTCCGTCCGTGCTCGGCCATGAGGAGGCGCTGCCTAGCGGCGGCCGGCGACGTCGAGGGCCTCCGGGAGGGTGAATGCCCCGGCGTACAGGGCCTTGCCGACGATGGCACCCTCGACGCCGAGCGGAACCAGTGAGCGGAGGACCTTGAGGTCATCAAGGCTGGAGATGCCCCCGGAGGCCACCACGGGCTTGCCGGTCTTCTCGACCATCTGCCGCAGCAGTTCGACGTTGGGTCCCTGGAGGGTGCCGTCCTTGGTGACATCGGTGACCACGTAACGGGCGCAGCCGGCGTCCTCGAGGCGGGCCAGGACGTCCCAGAGGTCGCCGCCTTCTTTCGTCCAGCCACGGCCGGCGAGCGTGGTGCCGCGGACATCCAGTCCGACGGCGATCCGGTCGCCGAAGCGCTCGATGGCCCGCGCCGTCCAGTCCGGATTTTCCAGGGCGGCAGTGCCGAGATTCACACGGGCCACGCCCAGGTCCAGCGCCTTTTCCAGCGACTCGTCGTCGCGCAGCCCGCCGGACAATTCAACGTTGATGTCCAGCCGGCCCACCACTTCGCGCAGGAGTTCGGCATTGGAGCCTCGGCCGAACGCAGCGTCCAGATCCACCAGGTGGACCCATTCCGCGCCCTGCTCCTGCCAGTTGAGGGCCGCCTCCAGCGGAGTGCCGTAGCTCGTCTCGCTGCCGGCTTCACCTTGCACCAGGCGGACAGCCTGGCCGTTCACGACGTCGACTGCGGGGAGCAGTTCCAGTACAGGAAGCTCGGTTTGGCTGATCATCTCGTGTCCTCAGTTCTCGTGTAGCGCTGTTTCCATGAAGCTGCTGTTGTTTCCGTGGAGCGCTGTTGTTTGCGTCAAGCGCCTTGCCGCCGGAGAGTCCGGCCGGTGCGGGCTATTGGCCGGGCAGGGTCAGCAGGTACGCGGCCAGCAGCGACATGACTGCCAGCACGTAGAACCCGATCTGCGTCCAGAGCGGCTTCTTCTGCTGCCGAAAGGACAGTGCGCCGCCGACCAGCAGGCCGGCGAGGCCCATCAGCACGATGGACCACATCTAGACGTCCGCCACAGGTGCTGCCGAGCCAGCCGGCGTGGTGTCCGCCGGCGCGGCGCCCGCCGCGGGGGCTGCGTGCCGGTGCTGGTGGCTCCGGAGCCCGTCCACCCAGTTCTTCAAAAGCCTTGCGCCGGCATCCCCCGACTTTTCCGGGTGGAACTGGGTTGCGCACAGCGGTCCGTTCTCGACGGCGGCGATGAAGGGCGCGCCGTGCTCCGACCACGTCACGAGCGGCGGAGCCATACGGGGCTGTACGACGTCGAAGTCCCAGTCCTGGACGCCGTAAGAGTGCACGAAGTAAAAGCGCTCGGACTCCACGCCTTCGAAAAGCCTGGAGCCTTCCGGGACCTTGACGGTGTTCCAGCCCATGTGCGGAACGACCTCTGCGGGCAGGAGTTCGACCTTGCCCGGCCACTCCCCCATGCCCTCAGCTTCGGTTCCGTGTTCGACGCCTGCCTCGAACAGGACCTGGAGGCCAACGCAGATCGCCATGACGGGACGGCCACCGGCGACGCGGCGGCCGATCATCCGGATCGCGTCCACTGCTTTGAGCTCGCGCATTACGGTTTCGAAGGCGCCCACGCCGGGAACCAGCAGGCCGTCCGCGTTGAGAACGTCCTCGGCTTTGGAACTCAGGATGACCTCGGCGCCGGCGCGCTCAAGGGCACGGACGGCGGAACGGACATTGCCGGAACCATAGTCCAGCACCGTGACCGTCGGCTTGCCCTCCGGGGACGCCGGCTTGAGGGTGGCTGAAGGATCGATGATGGCGCCCTCCCGCAACACCTTGCCGGTCACAGTGCACCCTTGGTGGACGGAATGCCCTCAACGCGGGGGTCCGGTTCCACGGCCGCGCGCAGTGCCCTGGCGAAGGCCTTGAACTGGGCCTCGACGATGTGGTGCGGATCGCGGCCGGCGATGACGTTCATGTGCAGGCAGATGCCCGCGTGCAGCGTGATGGCCTCGAAGACGTGCCTGGTGAGTGATCCCGTGAAGTGGCCGCCGATCAGGTGGTACTCCTGCCCCGCAGGTTCACCGCCGTGCACCAGGTACGGCCGGCCGGAAACGTCCACAACGGCGTGCGCGAGGGCTTCGTCCAGCGGCACCGTGGCCTCGCCGAAGCGGCGGATACCAGCCTTGTTTCCGAGGGCGATGCGCAGCACCTCGCCGAAGGTGATAGCAACGTCTTCGACCGTGTGGTGCACGTCAATGTGGATGTCGCCGGTGGCCTTGACGGTCATGTCGATGAGTGAGTGCTTGCACAGCGCGGTCAGCATGTGGTCGTAGAACGGGACGGAGGTGCTGATGTCCGACACTCCGGTGCCGTCGAGGTTGATCTCCACCAGCACCGAAGATTCGCTGGTGGCACGCTCCAGGCGTGCAGTGCGGGCCTCGGCAGCCTTGATTCCGGTGTCGCTCATGGTGATAGGTGTCCTTTTTGACGAAGGAGAGTGCAGGCGTTGCTTGGTCTACGCTCAAGTTTAGGCCGGAAGCGCCGCCTGCCTGGCCAGGATGCTTTCCAGCGCCTCCAGGAATGCTGTGGTTTCCGTCTCAGTTCCGGCCGTGACCCGCAGGTGCCCGGGGATGCCGACGTCCCTGATCAGCACGCCCGCATCCAGCAGCGCCTGCCAGACGTCGTGGGGGTTTTCCAGGCCGCCGAAAAAGACGTAGTTGGAATCCGATGCAGCCGGCCGCAGGCCCATCCGCGTCAGTTCAGTGACGATGCGGTCGCGTTGCCGCTTGATGTCCTGGACGTCCGCCATGAGCGCCTCGCGGTGGTGGAGTGCCGCGAGGGCCGTCGCCTGGGTAATGGCCGACAGGTGGTACGGCAGGCGGACGAGGCGCAAGGCGTCGGTCACTTCCGGCGCCGCCGCCATGTAGCCGAGCCGGGCCCCGGCCAGAGCGAACGCCTTGCTCATGGTCCGGGAGACGATGAGCCGCTCCCGGCCCGGCAGCAGGGTGAGGGCGCTGGGGGTGCCGTCGTGGGCAAACTCGTGGTACGCCTCGTCCACGATCACGACGGTCTGGCTGTCCTCGCCGGCTTCATAGACCGCCCCCACCACATCCAGGCCGAGGCCGGTGCCGGTGGGGTTGTTGGGTGAGCAGAGGAACACGATGTTCGGCTGGAGTTCACGGACCTGGCGGGCCGCGTCCTCGGCGCTCAGGCCGTAGTCCCCGGCGCGCTTGCCGGCGAGGTAGGCTGTGTCGGTTCCGCTGGCGAGCAGCGGGTACATGGAGTACGTGGGCGGGAAACCGAGCGCCGTGCGCCCTGGCCCGCCGAAGGCCTGGAGAATCTGCTGGAGGACTTCGTTGGAGCCGTTGGCAGCCCAGATGTTCTCGGCGCCAAGCCCGTGGCCAAGGTATTCGGCAAGGGCTTCCCGGAGTTCGGTGAATTCACGGTCCGGATAGCGGTTCAGGCCCGCGGCGGCCTCGGTCACGGCTACGGAGATGGCGGCCCTGACATCAGCCGGCACGCCGTGCGTGTTCTCGTTGACGTTGAGCAGAATGGGGACGTCAAGCTGCGGCGCACCGTAGGGTGTCAGCCCCCTCAGGTTGGTCCGGAGGGGCAATCGGTTCAGTCGCTCAAGCTGGTCACTCACCTGAACAGTTTAAGTGCCTCGGACGGCGCGGCTGAAACTGTGACAAATGTGGCGGGGTCCGAACCCCGCAGGTTCCCTGATTACTTGGATGGAACAAAGAGCTGCTGGCCCGGCATGACCCGGCCGCCGTCCAGATCGTTCAGCTGGACAATATCCGCGATGACATCGCGCGGGTCCCGGCCGGGGTCCACCGCTCCGGCGATGGCCCACAGGGATTCCCCCGGCTGCACCGTGACGGACACCGCCGGCGTTACTGCCAGTCCGCTGGAGGTGTCGGCCGCCTTGGCCGGCGAGTTCAGCAGTCCGGCCAGGGACAGCAGAATGGCGGCCAGCAGGACCAGCGGCAGCCCAATCAGGACGATCCGGCCGCGGCGCGTGAGCCGCAGCCGCGGCGGCTTGACGGCCTGACCGCGCACCGGCGTACCCGGCAGGGAACCCTGCCGGAGCTTCTTCCGCTCCGCTTTTTTCATGCCCCGCGAAACTGAGCGCCGAGCGGTTGTTGACGTTGACATGACTGTTGAAGCTGACATGACCTGAGCCCTCCTGGACCAATCTGTGCTGCCCGGTTTGTGCCCGTCCGCTGGCCGATCGCCGGGATATTCGAATAACCCCGCGGCCCCGCACCTGGACTAGAACACATGTTCGAACTTTGCTTTCCTTAGTTTTAGCACTTATCAACGAATTAAGTCGAGACTCGCTAGAACAAATGTTTGAAAAACCCGTAGGGCTGGCCTACGTTTGGAATCAAAGAACAACCACATCTGCAGTTGATCAGCAGGGTCTGACAATTTCAGTCCGGAAGTTCCCGGCAACTGCAGCCACGGATGCCGGGTGGAATGAAAGGCGTTGGCAAACATGGCAGCACAAGCCTCCGGCGGCACGGCTCCCCAGCGCAGCCAGCGGTCTCAGCGGACACCCAAGGGACTCACCGTCCGGCAGAAGAGGATCCTGGAAACAATCCAGCGGTCGGTCAATGAGAACGGGTACCCGCCGTCCATGCGGGAAATCGGCGACACCGTTGGCCTAGCCAGCCTGTCCAGCGTCACGCACCAGCTCTCGCAGCTGGAGAAACTCGGTTACCTGCGGCGCGACCCCAAGCGCCCCCGGGCCATGGAAGTGCTCATGCCGCTCACCCTGGACGCGGGCGGAGCGAAGGCCCCGGCCGCGGAGAAGGATGCCGCGCTCCACAGCGCGGGAGACGGAACAGTTTCGCAACTGCCCAGCGCCATGGACACGGCCATGGTGCCGCTGGTCGGCCGGATCGCGGCGGGCGGGCCCATCCTCGCGGATCAGGTGGTGGAAGACCTCATGCCGCTGCCGCGCCAGCTCGTGGGCCACGGCGAACTGTTCATGCTGAGGGTAGCCGGCGATTCCATGGTGGATGCCGCCATCTGCGACGGCGACTGGGTGGTGGTCAGGCGGCAAAGCGACGCCGCAAACGGCGACATCGTCGCTGCCCTTCTCGACGACGAAGCGACCGTTAAAACGTTCCGCCAGCGGGACGGGCACACCTGGCTGCTTCCGCAAAACACCCAGTACGAACCCATTCTGGGTGACCACGCCGTGGTCATGGGCAAAGTGGTCTCCGTACTGCGTTCGCTCTAGGTACTTGGAACCGCGCCGTACCTAGGACCGCGCGGCGCCTAGGACCGGGCGCCTGCCAGCCTCTCCAGGGCAGCCATGGCGATCTTTCGGTCGGTGGTCGGCCAGAACGGCGGAAGCGCGGCACGGAGGAAAGCTCCATAGCGCTCGGTGGACAGCCTCGAATCCAGTACCGCCACCACGCCCTTGTCGTCAGTGGACCGGATCAGTCGTCCGGCGCCCTGGGCGAGCCTGATCGCCGCGTGCGTGGCCGACACCGACATGAACCCGTTGCCGCCGGCCTGGGCAACAGCCCGGGAGCGTGCGGTCATCAGCGGGTCGTCGGGCCGCGGGAACGGGATCCTGTCAATCACCACGAGCCGGCACGAGCCGCCCGGGACATCCACGCCCTGCCAGAGGGACATGGTTCCGAACAGGCAGGTGTCCGGCTCGTCGGCGAACTGCTTGACGAGGGCCGTCATGGTCGAATCGCCCTGGCACAGGATGCTGAGGTCCAGCCGGGGGCGCAGTGCCTCGGCCGCGTCCTCGGCGGCACGCCTCGACGAAAAGAGGCACAGGGCCCCGCCGCCGGAGGCGCGGATCAGCGATTCAAGCTCGTCGAGGGCCTCAGGCGAGGTTCCCCTGCCCGGCTTGGGCAGGTGGCCGGCCACATACAGGATGCCCTGCTTCGGATAGTCGAAGGGAGAGCCAACGTCCACACCGGTCCAGCTCGGCGCGCCCTCGCCCACGAGGCCGAGCCCGCCGGCCGCGGGTTCGAAAGCGGAGCCAATAGCGAGGGTGGCTGATGTCAGCACCACGGTGTGGCCGGCGAACAGGCCTTCCCGCAGCCTGCCCGCGACGCTAAGCGGGGCGATATTGATGAGGGCGGGCGACGATTCGTCCGGCGCCGAATAGCCCTGCTGCGGATCGAAGGTGCTGTTCCGCGAGAACCACACCACCTCACGGTTTTCCCGCGACGCCAGCAGCCGTTCACACAGCTCCAGAATCACCAGGAGGCGCGAGCGCGCGAGCTGCCGCCCGCCGTCGGGCGTGTTGTTGCTGTCCCCCTTGGAATCGGACAAAGCGGCCCGACACGCCTCGCGGAGCTGGTCCACGCAGTCCAGCTGTTCGTCATTGAGCCCGTTCGGGAGCAGGCCGCTGGGCACCGCGGCGATGGCGAGTTCGAGGTTCGCGGCGGCGGTGTTGAGCGCATCCACGGTGATGCCGGTGTGCTTGCGCGCGCCCGAGGCGGCCGCGTGGACCATGGCCACCGACAGCTGCCCGGAGACGGCTCCGGTCACCCTATCTTGGAGTTCGTGGGCTTCGTCCACCACGACGACGTCGTATTCGGGCAGTACGGCCAGGCCCTCAAAGGCGCTGACCGCGAGCATCGCGTGGTTGGTGACCACGACGTCGGCCTCGGCGGCGTTGTGCCGCGCGAGTTCACTGAAACACTCCGCCGCCAGCGGGCACTTCTGCGCCCCGAGGCATTCCATGGAAGTGACCGAGACCTGTCGCCAGGCCCGGTCCGTCACGCCTGGGAGGAGTTCGTCGCGGTCCCCCGTGGCGGTCTTTTCCGCCCACTCGCGGAGCCGGACCACTTCCTTGCCGAGCTGCGACGACGGCCCGCCCATGGCCGCGGCGAAATGCGGCACGCTGGTGTCCTCGCCCAGGGAGAAGAGCTGGCCTTCGGAAGGCTCCTCCGAGGGGAAGCCGCCCTCAAGCTTGTGCCGGCACACGTAGTTGGACCGGCCCTTGACGAGCGCGATCTTGACGGGCCGGTCCAGGGCCGGGGTGATGGTCTTCAGCAGCCGGGGAAGGTCCCGGCCCACGATCTGGGTCTGCAGCGCCAGGGTGGCCGTTGACACCAGGGTGGGCTTGTCGCTTTCCAGCGAGTGGGCGATCAGCGGGATGAGGTACGCGAGCGACTTACCCGTACCTGTACCCGCCTGGACCAGCAGGTGATCCCCGGTTTCGATCGCCCGGGCCACCTGACGGGCCATCTCATGCTGGCCGCTGCGGCTCTGACCGCCCATGCCGGCCACCGCGCGGTCGAGCAGTTCGATGACGAACTGCTCGCCGGCGTTGGCATCGGCGTGGTCCGCCGCCCGCTCAGTCATTGCTGATAAAGGATTCCAGTTCAGCCGCGAGGCCTTCCCGGACCATGACCACGGCGCGAGTGCCGCCCTCTTCGTGCTCCAGGCTCAGGATCTCCGCGTCGGAGTCGTGGAGCTTACTGATCAGGTCGCCGCGGTGGTACGGGACGAGCAGTTCCATCTTGACGCTGGGCCGCGGGATGGACTCGCTGATGGCCTTCAGCAGCTCCGGGATGCCTTGGCCGGTGCGGGCGGACACCACGACGTGGCGCGGCTCGCGCTGCTTCAGCCGCTCCACGACGAACGGATCTGCTGCATCCGCCTTGTTGAGCACGATGATCTCGGGCACCTTGCGGGCGTCCACCTCGGCAAAGACAGAGCGCACGGCGGCGATCTGTCCCTCGGGATCGGGGTGGGAGACGTCCACGACGTGAAGGATCAGGTCCGAATCCGCGACTTCCTCGAGGGTGGAACGGAACGCCTCCACGAGCTGCGTGGGAAGCGAACGCACGAACCCCACGGTGTCCGCCAGCGTATAGCCCAGCCCGTCAGCGGTTTCGGTCTTGCGGACGGTGGGGTCCAAGGTGGCGAACAGGGCGTTCTCCACCAGGACGCCGGCGTCCGTGAGCCGGTTCAGCAGGGAGGACTTTCCGGCGTTGGTGTACCCGGCGATAGCGACCGACGGCACCGCATTGCGACGGCGGTTGGCCCGCTTGGTTTCCCGGGCCGGCTTCATCGCGGCGATTTCACGCCGCAGCTTGGCCATCCGCGTCCGGATCCGCCGCCGGTCCAGTTCGATCTTGGTTTCACCCGGACCACGTGACCCCATGCCGGCGCCGGCGCCGCCCACCTGGCCACCGGCCTGGCGGGACATGGACTCGCCCCAGCCGCGGAGGCGCGGGAGGAGGTATTCCAGCTGGGCCAGCTCCACTTGGGCCTTGCCTTCGCGGCTCTTGGCGTGTTGGGCGAAGATGTCGAGAATGAGCGCAGTGCGGTCGATGACCTTGACCTTGACGATGTCCTCGAGTCCACGGCGCTGGGACGGTGCCAGTTCGGCGTCCACCACCACGGTGTCCGCACCGGTGGACATCACGATGTCCTTGAGTTCCAGGGCTTTGCCGGAGCCGAGGAATGTGCCGGGGTCGGGCTTGGCGCGGCGCTGGACCAGCCCGTCGAGCACCTCGGAGCCTGCGGTTTCCGCCAGCGCGGCAAGTTCGCGCAGCGAGTTCTCGGCGTCGGCCAGGGTGCCTTCCGTCCACAGTCCGGCCAGTACCACACGCTCCAGCCGCAGCTGCCGGTACTCGACTTCGGTGACGTCTTCGAGTTCGGTGGAGAGCCCCGCCGTGCGGCGCAGTGCCCGGCGTTCCTCGAGATCCTGCTGATCGCCGTCGAACAGGCTGTGTTCCTCGTCGAGCCGGGAAATCGCCTGCGCCTTGCCGAATACCGACCTGTCGCCGGAGCCGTCCGCCGGGGCGGCGTTCTTGGCCGGGACGTCCTTGGCGAGGATCCGGTCGATGACAGCTTGGATTTCCTCAGGACTCATGTCCTGGGCTGCCGGTTCGGATCCGGGGTTTTGCTGACTGGTCATGGTCTCCTTAAAAGGTTCTGCATCTTCAGAATAGTGCTGATTGCTGCCCTTGGGCGCGGTATTCGCGCTGGGCTGACGGCGAGGGGTCATGGAGAGTCTCCTGTGAGGCCCGGCGCATAGGCCTGGGCCGGTCAATTGATCTGAGTGGGGGTGTTGCGGCGCGCCGGGCGGAAGGCTAATGCCTGCATCGCACCGGGAGGGTAAGTCACTGCCCGTGCCGACCGCCGGGACGGCGGCTGCTCGGCCAGCCTGACGGGGCCGGCTACTCAAAGATCAAGAACATGCCTTACAGACTAGCAGACGTCCCGGCCCGGTTTCCCTTGTGGGCGGGTGGCCCACTAATCTGGCCAGTTATGGAGTCTGCCCACTATTTCAGCGCCTCGCCCGCGGGGCCCTTCACCCGCAAGCCCCTCACGGTGGAACTGGCGGGTGAAACGCGGAATCTGCAGACCTCCTCCGGCATCTTCAGCCCGGACGGCATCGACAAAGGCACGGCTGTTCTGCTGGCGGAAGTTCCCGCGCCGGCTCCGCAGGGAAACCTGCTGGACATCGGCTGCGGGTGGGGTCCGATTGCATTGACGATGGCGCTGCGCGCTCCGCATGCACGGGTTTACGCCGTGGACGTCAACGAGCGATGCATCGCGCTCACCACCGGGAACGCTGCCCTGCTTGGCCTGGACAACGTCACGGCCAGCACCCCGGAAAATGTTGATCCGGAGCTGCGCTTCGACACCATCTGGTCCAATCCGCCCATCCGGATCGGCAAGGACGAACTGCATTCACTGCTGCTGCTCTGGCTGCCTCGCCTGGCCCCGGGCGGCTCCGCCTGGCTCGTGGTTCAGAAGAACCTCGGCTCGGATTCCCTGCAGCGCTGGCTGGCCGAAGCACTCGATGACTCGTTCACCGTAAGCCGGGAGAGCACGTCGAAGTCGTTCCGGATCCTGCGCGTCAGGAAAGCGTCCCGGTAGCAACGATCGCTGCCGGTCCGCTGAGCTCCACGTGCTCGCGGCCGTCGGCCACGGTGAAAAACTTAACCCCGACGACGCCGCCCGGCACCTTCACGTACCAGGCGTCCGGTGCGCCCTGCCCGGCCCAGTGACGGATAGCCACAGCCGCGGCACACGCTCCGGTTCCGCACGACTGCGTCTCGCCGACGCCGCGCTCATGGACCCGCATGGTCACTGTGCCGACGCCGTCGTGGACCAGCGGCTCTGCCGGGACGACGAACTCGACGTTGGTTCCGTGGGGCGGGGTGGGGTCGACATGCGGCGCTGTGAAAAGCCGCATGCCCTCCAGCTCGGAGAGTTCAGCCAGCGCGACGACCGTATGCGGGTTGCCCATGCTGACGGACAGAGCCGGGCGCGGCACTTCCAGGCCGTCGGCGCCGACGAGGGAATCCATGGCGCGCGCCGCTGCCTCAGCCGGGAAAATGAACTCCCACGGGCCCATGTCGACGGCGTATCCGTTCAGCGTGCGGACAATGGTCTTGGCCCCTCCGCGTGTACCGATGGTGAGCGAACCGCCGGCCGGGAGCTCTGCCAGGCCTTCGGCGAGGAGGAAGTGGACGAACACGCGGACCCCGTTGCCGCACATCTCCGACAGTGAGCCGTCCCCGTTCCGGTAGTCCATGAACCATTCGGCGTCGGGGTGGGACGTAAGCAGCTGCCGGCCTTCGTCAAGAAGCCGGGAAGGGACGGCACGGATAAGCCCGTCGCCGCCGATACCGCGGTGCCGGTCGCACAGCACTGCAACCTGCTCAGGGGAGATGGAGTGCAGGCCCTCGGGGTCGGCGATCAGGACGAAGTCGTTACCCGTGCCGTGGCCCTTGGAAAAGCGGAGGCCGCTCAGTTCCGAGATGGCGGACTCAGCTGTTTCTGCAAGGGTTTCATCCATGGCTCAAGGTTACCTGCACGCCGTCGGGGTCCGGAAAACGGGCCCTCAGGAGCAAAGCGCCGCGGCCTTGGCAGCGAGGGCGGGATCCTGCCAGTCGAGCCAGCTGATGCGGGGGTCGGCACGGAACCAGGTGAGCTGGCGGCGGGCGAACTGCCTCGTGGCCACTATGGTCTCCTCGGTGGCCTGTGCGATGTCCGCCTCGCCGTCGAGGACCTTGAGGAACTGGGCGTAGCCCAGGGCGCGGGGCGCGGTCCTGCCCCGGCGCAGCCCGGCCGCATCGAGCCGTTCAACCTCCGCCAGCAGTCCGCGCTCCACCATCCGGTGGACGCGTTCGGCCAGCCGCGCGCGGAGCAACTCCCGGTCCACCTCAAGGCCGATCTGCACCGCAGGCTGGACGTACTCCCGGGTCGGCATGAAGGAGCTGAACGGCCGCCCTGTCAGCTCGAAGACCTCGAGCGCGCGAATGATTCGGCGGCCGTCACCGAGCCGCCCGGCGGACACCGGGTCAACGGCCCGCAGGCGCTCCAGCAGTGGGGCCGTCCCGACGGACGCGTGCTCCTGCTCGAGCCGGCCGCGGATTTCGGGGTCGGTACCGGGGAACTCCAGGACGTCGAGGGCGGCCCGCACGTACAGGCCGGACCCGCCGGCCAGGATGGCCCGCTTGCCGCGGCTGTGGATATCGGCGACGGCGTCCCTTGCCAGCCGCTGGAAATCGGACACCGACGCTTCCTGGGTGACGTCCATAATGTCCAGCAGGTGGTGCGGGACTCCCCTGCGCTCGGCATCGGTGATCTTGGCCGTGCCGATGTCCATGCCCCGGTAAAACTGCATGGCATCGGCGTTGATGACTTCGCCGTCCAGGGCCAGGGCGAGTTCGACGGCGAGGTCGGACTTTCCCGAGCCGGTGGGCCCGACGACGGCTATGACGGGCGGCCGTTCCGGGCTGACCGCCGGGACGCCCACGGCTCCGGAACTTTCGTCCACGTTAATTAGCGGCTCCGGACCGGAAGGGAGGGCATGCCCAGCGACACGCCGGTCTTCCCCGTAGTGCCGGTGGAGCCCGGTGCGGGGGCGCCGCAGGAGTCAGCCTGGGCCCTGTCCCAGGCGTCGCCCGCGCGTGAACGCCGCAGGGAGTAGTCCGCGGGCGTTGCCGGATCAGCGACGAGGTGGAATGCAGCTGCTTCCGTCACCGTGACTGTCACGAGGTCGCCCGGGCGGGGCGCCGGGGCTCCGGCGGGGACGGAGAAGTGGACGAGCCGCTGGTCCTGGGAGCGCCCCGAGAGCCGGTGGGTCTCCTCCGCCTTGCGGCCGGACTGGGCGGTGACCATGACCTCGAGGCGGCGTCCGAGCTGCTTCGCGTTCTCCTCGGCGGCAATGCGGTCCTGAAGGGCCGTAAGCCGTTCAAAGCGTTCCTGCACCACAGCCTTGGGCAGCTGGTCCGGCAGGTCAGCGGCCGGTGTGCCGGGCCGCTTGGAGTACTGGAAAGTGAAGGCCGTGGCGAAACGTGACTGTTCGACGACGTCAAGGGTGGCTTGGAAGTCCTCTTCCGTCTCCCCCGGGAAGCCGACGATGATGTCGGTCGAGATCGCCGCGTGCGGAATCTTCGCCCTGACCTTGTCCAGGATTCCGAGGAACTTCGCGGAGCGGTAGGACCGCTTCATGTCGCGGAGGACCTTGTCCGAGCCCGACTGGAGCGGCATGTGCAGCTGGGGCATGACGTTGCTCGTTTCGGCCATGGCGTCGATGACGTCGTCGGTGAACGCCGCCGGGTGGGGGCTCGTAAAACGGACCCTTTCCAGTCCCGGGATCTCGCCGCAGGCGCGAAGCAGCTTGGAGAACGCCTGGCGGTCGCCGAATTCCACGCCGTACGAGTTGACGTTCTGGCCCAGGAGCGTCACCTCGATGGCGCCGTCATCCACCAGGGCCTGCACCTCGGCGAGGATGTCCCCGGGCCGGCGGTCCTTCTCCTTGCCCCGCAGGGCGGGGACGATGCAGAACGTGCAGGTGTTGTTGCAGCCCACGGAGATGGACACCCAACCCGAGTACACGGAGTCGCGCTTGGTGGGCAGGGTCGACGGAAAGACGTCCAGCGACTCGAGGATCTCGAGCTGTGCTTCGTTGTTGTGGCGGGCCCGGTCCAGGAGCGCCGGCAGGGCACCCACGTTGTGCGTTCCGAACACGGCATCCACCCACGGCGCCTTCTTCAGGATGGTTTCCCGGTCCTTCTGGGCCAGGCAGCCGCCGACGGCAATCTGCATGCCCGGGTTGGCTTCCTTGATGGGCGCCAGCATGCCCAGGTTGCCGTACAGCTTGTTGTCCGCGTTTTCCCGGACGGCGCAGGTGTTGAACACCACGACGTCGGCCTGGGCGCCGTCCGCAGGCACGTAGCCGGCGGCCTCGAGCATCCCCGCCATCCGCTCGGAGTCGTGGACGTTCATCTGGCAGCCGAACGTTCGCACCTGGTAGGTGCGGGGCGCGGCGGTGGCGTCGGTTGCTGGAACGGTGCCGGATGCGGGGGAAGGATAGGTCAGACTCACCCGTTAAGCGTACCGGCTGCACCCAACTCCCTCAGCCCGGGTTGCCAGGCTCCTGGGCCGCCTGATGCCTGAGCGGCCGCGGCCTGAGCCGAATGTCGCTTAGCCGCCTGATGCGGCGTCGAGCACCTCGCCGACGATACGGAAAGCCTGCGACGGCTGGTACCCCTTACGGGCAAGCATGGACGCCAGACGGCGCGTGGCCTTGTCACGCTCAGAGCGGTCTGACAGGTCAGTCCCCGGCCGGAGGCGCCGTTCCACCAGCTGGCGGGCGGCCGCTTCCTCGTCTTCGTCGCTGAGCTGCGCCAGGGCCGACACCGCAACGTCCCCTTCGATGCCCTTTTCCGCCAGCTCCCTGCGGAGGGCAGCCTTGGCCAACTTGCGTGTCTGCGAGCGGCTCCGCACCCACATGTCGGCAAACTCCGCGTCGTCAACCAGCCGGACCTCTTCAAAACGGTCCAAGACTGCAGAGGCGACGTCCTCGGGAACATTGCGTTCCGCCAGCTTGCGCTCGAGCTGGAGCCTGCTCTTGGGCGAACTGGTCAGCTGGCGGAGCACGATGGCGCGCGCCACCGCCGCAGGGTCTGGCTCCCTGTCCCCCGCGAACCTGTCCTCCGCCGACCCGTCCTCCGCGAATGCGGAGGGCGGGGCAGACTCCTGGGCGGCAGACGCGGCGCGGCGGTTGCGGTTAGAACCCGTCAACGGCCTTCAGCTTCGGGGAAGCCTCGGCGTCGGCAGCCGCGGGGGTCACACCGACGCCCAGCTTTTCCTTAATGAGCCGTTCCAGTTCCGCCGCCAGTTCAGGGTTGTCGCGAAGGAAGCGCCGGGAGTTTTCCATGCCCTGGCCGAGCTGGTCACCGTCGTAGGTGAACCAGGAACCCGACTTCTTGATGATGCCGTGCTCCACGCCCATGTCGATGATGCCGCCCTCGCGGGAGATGCCCTGACCGTAAATGATGTCGAACTCGGCAATCTTGAAGGGCGGGGCCATCTTGTTCTTGACGATCTTCGCCTTGGTCCGGTTACCCACGGAATCGGCGCCTTCCTTCAGCGTCTGGATCCGGCGGACGTCGATTCGGATGGAGGCGTAGAACTTCAGTGCCTTGCCACCGGTGGTGGTCTCCGGCGAGCCGAAGAAGACACCGATCTTTTCGCGGAGCTGGTTGATGAAGATGGCGGTGGTCTTGGTCTGGCTCAGCCGGCCCGTGATCTTTCGCAGAGCCTGGCTCATGAGGCGCGCCTGCAGGCCGACGTGGCTGTCTCCCATGTCGCCTTCGATTTCCGCACGCGGCACCAGCGCGGCCACGGAGTCGATGACGATGACGTCAAGAGAGCCGGAGCCGATCAGCATGTCCATGATCTCCAGCGCCTGCTCACCGGTGTCCGGCTGGGAGACCAGCAGTGCGTCAGTGTCAACACCCAGCTTGGCCGCGTACTCGGGGTCGAGGGCGTGCTCGGCGTCGATGAAGGCGGCGATGCCGCCCTGCCGCTGGGCGTTCGCCACAGCATGCAGTGCAACGGTGGTTTTACCGGACGATTCCGGTCCATAGATCTCCACGATCCGGCCGCGCGGCAGTCCGCCAATTCCCAGCGCCACGTCCAGGGCGATGGATCCTGTCGGGATAACCTCGATGGGCGCCCGGACTTCATCACCCAGCCGCATGACGGAGCCTTTGCCGAACTGCTTGTCAATCTGGGCAAGCGCTGCTTCAAGCGCCTTTTCACGATCCGGGGCTGCGGCCATGGTTCACACCTCTAATGCTTTCTCGCTTTGGAGTGGCCTATACGGCCCGTTTTCTGTCATCACTGACGCTAACGCCACCCTCTGACATTGTTGCCGGGTGGGAGTGCGTATGTGGATAACCTGCTCAAAAAAAGCATAGCGGCACCCGAACAGATATTCGAACAATCTGTCGGCGTGTCAGGAGTCTTCAGGAGGCCAGGACTCCGGTCAGTTCCGGCTGGGCTTGATGTCGCGTCCCAGGCGGCGCTCCGCGGGGACGTCCTGGACGTCGCAGACGGCGAGCCAGACATCGCGCGGATTGACGCCCGCGGCCAGGGCCTGCTCCGCCGTCCGGCCGCCTACCCCTGCGAGCACCAGCGAACCGCCGAGCACGCGCGAGTAGCCTGCGCCGAATTCGTCGTCCATGAGCCGCCAAAAATCACTAATCCTCACGACATAGAGTCTCTCACGGGCGCTGACCTTAGAATGGTTGCCATGAGCAACCCCCCTGACGTCCCCGGAGTCTCCGCCCACTCCGAGGACACCCTCGATGATGCGCTGAAGACCGTGGAGCATCAGATCAGCATCTTCTGGCGGCGGGCGCGGTCGGTCTCCCAGCAGCTGTCGCGACAGGTGCACCCGGACATGGAGCCCGCGGCCTACGGACTGCTGACGGTGATACGCAAAGAGGGTCCCATCCGGCTGACCGAGCTGGCTTCCTGCATCGGCGTCGGCAAGCCGTCAGTCAGCCGCCAGATTGCGTTCCTCGAGAGCATCGGCCTCGTCGTCAAGGAAGCGGACCCGCTGGACGGCCGGGCCCAGACCATCAGGCTCACGCCGGAGGGCGAAGAGAAAATGCACCAGGTGCAGGATGCCCGGCGGCAGGTGTTCCGGGAGAGGCTGGGTGAGTGGCCTGTGGAGGACCTCGAAGCGCTGGCCACGTACATGGCCAAGCTCAACGCCACGTACGAGCGTGACGGCTTCCCGAAAGACGACGCCCCCTAAGACCGCACATGCACGACGCCTACATCCTGGGATGGCACGACTAAGGCCTCCGGCTGCTGCCGAAGGCCTTACGTCTATTCCTTGGAGCTGGTTACCGGGCGCCCGAGAGCAGTCCCTTGGCCAGTTCGTCGGACAGGTCAGTATTGAGTTCGCGGTCAAGGTCGCGGCCGTAACGCTGCGAGAATTCCTGTGGCACGGTGTCCGGAACGGCAACGCCCTCAGCCACTGCCACGCGGTCGCTGACCTCGCGGAGCATGCTGGACAGCGGAACGTCAAGGGCCGAGCAGATCGAGGACAGCAGCTCCGAAGAGGCTTCCTTCTGGCCGCGCTCCACTTCACTGAGGTAACCCAGGGAAACCCGGGCACTGTGTGAAACTTCGCGGAGGGTCCGGCCCTGACGCTGGCGAACGTCGCGCAGAACATCACCGATTTCGTGACGAAGTACTACCATCTTGCGCTCCTTCTGTTCGCTCTTTGCCTGATCGGCGAGGCCCACATCCTTCCAGCGGACAACGCCGTTTACGGATACGGGCTGCTTTACCATCTGTATCGCCTTGCTCCCTCGTTAGTCCGGTTCACGTGAAGCGAACCGCTATTGGTCTTTTCATCCTAGGCGCCTCTCCGATGCGGAGGCGACACAAAATAACAACTATTCGGATTCGCTTTTTGTTCCCGGCAACCTTACTCCCGGTAGCTTAGCGAAGCCAGCGCCTCCTGAAGCCGCTCCAGCGCGGCCCCGCAAGCCAGTGCCCTGATCTCTGCCCGGGTGCCTTCGAAGCTGTAGGGAAACGACGTCGAACCTTCAGCCGTCGCGACGCCGATGAACACTGTCCCTACCGGCTTGCCATCGTGATCGTCCGGCCCGGCAACGCCTGTGGTGGACACTCCGAGGTCCGCGCCGCAGGTTCGCCGCGCGCCGTCGGCCATCGCTGCCGCCACCGCGCCGTCTACGGAGCCGACGGAGTCCAGCAGCGCCTGCGGAACGCCAAGGACGTCCCGTTTGACGGAGTTCCGGTACGAAACAACGCCGCCCTGCAGCATGGCCGATGCACCTGGCGTGTCAGCCAACATGGCCGTGACCATGCCGGCCGTCAGCGATTCGGCGGTGGCGACGGTGATTCCCCGGCCCACGGCTGCGGCGACGGCCTCGCCGGCGATCCGGTGCAGGTTGGTCATGGTTATCCCGCCCGAGTTTCCGGATTACGGGTTTCCGGATTACGGTGTTCCGGTTCGTGGGGTTCCTCGGCCCTCCGGCGCAGCCCCTGCGCCCGGACCTTCATCGCTTCAATGACGTATTCGCCGCCGGTCCACACTGTAATCAGCACGGCGACGAGCATGACGGCGAAGGCCACCCAGACCAACCACGGTGCAAGGGCGGACAGCGGGAGGAGGTAGAGGAAAATAGCGGCAGTCTGGACCACCGTCTTCAGCTTGCCGCCGCGGGAGGCCGGGATCACGCCGTAGCGGATCACGAAGAACCTCAGGGCGGTGATGCCCCATTCGCGGACCAGGATGACCACCGTGATCCACCAGGGCAGCTCGTTCAGGACAGACAGCATGACCAGGGCGGAGCCGATGAGGAGCTTGTCCGCAATCGGATCGGCGATCTTTCCGAAGTCGGTGACCAGCCCCCTGCTCCGGGCGATGTCGCCGTCGAGCTTGTCCGTGTAGATGGCGACGGCGAACGCCGCCACGGCGGCCCAGCGCCAGAGTCCGGACTCGCTGCGGAGGCCCGGAGCATCGGCCACAAGGAACCACACAAAGAACGGCACCAGCACTATGCGGAGCATGGTGAGGATGTTGGGAAGATTCCAGATCCCGGAGCTGTTGGAGCCGGCCGCGGTCGCTTCGGTGCTAGTCACCCTTCTAGGCTACCGTCTTCCGGGCTGCCGTCTTGAGGGGCTACCGTCCGGTGAGGGACCAGGCGTCTTCGGAACCGTCCTCGTCGTCGCCGGAGCTGGCGTCGGCGCCGTCGTAGTACTCGACGTTCTGGGTGCGGTTGTCCAGGTCGGAGGCCACGAGGTCCTCGGCGTACCCGCCTTGGGCGATGTTGGCGTTGGCGTTGTCACTGAGGGCGGCGGTTTGGGAGTCAGGGGCTGCCGGAGCTTCCTGGCCCTTCATGGCGGCCAGCACGGTGGCGAGGTCGTCCGGCTTTACCAAGACGTCGCGGGCCTTGGAGCCTTCGGAAGGGCCCACCACTCCCCTGGATTCGAGGAGGTCCATGAGCCGGCCGGCCTTCGCAAAGCCGACGCGGAGCTTGCGCTGCAGCATCGACGTCGAGCCGAACTGCGTGGTGACCACCAGTTCCGTGGCCTGCAGCAGCACCTCGAGGTCGTCGCCGATGTCGTCGTCGATCTGCTTTTTCTGCGCCTCCGGGGCGACGTCGTCACGGTAGACCGCCTTGAGCTGGCCCTTGACGTGTTCGACCACTTTGTGGATTTCGGACTCGGTGACCCAGGCGCCCTGGACGCGCATGGCTTTCGAGGCGCCCATGGGCAGGAAGAGTGCGTCGCCCTGGCCGATGAGTTTCTCGGCGCCCGGCTGGTCAAGGACCACGCGGGAGTCCGTGACGGAGGAGGTCGCGAACGCCATGCGGGACGGCACGTTGGCCTTGATCAGGCCGGTGACGACGTCCACCGACGGGCGCTGAGTGGCCAGGACCAGGTGGATGCCGGCCGCACGGGCCAGCTGGGTGATGCGGACGATCGAATCTTCGACGTCCCGGGGCGCCACCATCATGAGGTCGGCGAGCTCGTCCACGATCACCAGCAGGTACGGGTAGGGGCGGATGACGCGCTTGGAATCCACGGGCGGATGGACCTTGCCGGCGCGGACTGCCTTGTTGAAATCGTCAATGTGCTTGAAGCCGTAGTTGGCGAGGTCGTCGTAGCGGGCGTCCATTTCCCGGACCACCCACTGCAGCGCCTCGGCCGCCTTCTTGGGGTTGGTGATGATGGGGGTGATCAGGTGCGGGACGCCTTCGTAGGCGGTCAGTTCCACACGTTTGGGGTCCACCATGACCATGCGGACCTCGTCCGGCGTGGCGCGCATCAGGATGGACGTGATCATCGAATTCACGAACGATGACTTACCGGCACCGGTGGCGCCCGCCACGAGGAGGTGGGGCATTTTGGCCAGGTTGGCCACGACGTAGCCGCCCTCAACGTCCTTGCCGACACCCATCACCATGGGGTGGTCCGTGCGGCGGGCGTTCTGGCTGCGGAGGACGTCGCCGAGCGAGACGGTCTCGCGGTCCGTGTTGGGGATCTCGATGCCGATGGCCGACTTGCCCGGGATGGGGCTCAGGATGCGGACGTCGCTCGATGCCACGGCGTACGAGATGTTCTTGGACAGTGCCGTGACGCGTTCCACCTTGGTGCCCGGTGACAGCTCGATCTCGTAGCGCGTCACGGTGGGGCCGCGGCTGAAGCCGGTCACCTGGGCGTCCACGTTGAACTGCGTCAGTGTCTCCGTCAGGGAGGCAACGATGGCGTCGTTGGCCTCCGTGCGCTCCTTCGGGATGGAACCGGGGGTCAGGACGTCCGACGACGGCAGCGTGTAGGTGACATCGCCCGCCAGCGAGAGCTGCTCGGTGCGCTGCGGAATGGGCGTGGGCGGCGGCGCGGGGGCGACGGGCCGCGACGGGACCTGGGCGGCCGCCGCACCGGCGGCTCCGGCTGCCGGGTTCAACGAACCTGCGGCCACCATGCCGGGGGTGACGAGCGGTATGGCTTCAGTGGCGTTCTCGGCTTCCGCTCCGGCGGCGCTGCCGAGCCCCTGGGCTGCCTTGATCTTTTCGACGGCGATCTCCGCCTGGGTGGGGCGGCGCACGCCGGGCGCCACGGCACTGGAGCCTTTGGCGCCCTTTGCGGAGTCGGGTGCGGCGTCGTCATCGATGACGGCATGTTCGAAGGCCTCGTCGCCGACATAACCCTCAAGGCGGCGGGCTTCGGCGTCGTGGTCCTTGCCGAAGAGCCGTTTGCGCTTCTTTTTCGGCTCTGCGGGGGCGCTGTCGTAGAGGTAGCTGCGGTCGTGTCCGCCGCCGTCGTCGCCGTGGTCCTGAAGGTCGATGCCCATGAGGTGCTCGTAGGCGCCGCGCAGGCGCCGCGGAATGGCTCCGAAGGGGGTGGCCGTGACAATGAGCAGCGAGACGAATGCCAACAGGGCGTAGAGGACCACCGGCACCGCGGCGTGAATGGCCGCGAGCGGGGTGGCCGCGAGGAAGCCCAGCATGCCCCCGGCCTGGCGCAGTCCGTCAAAGCCCTCGCTCACGGTCGGCTGGCCGCCCACGATGTGGGCGAGCCCGCAGCCCGCGAACGTCATGATGAGGAAGCCGATGCCAACGCGGTTGTTTCCCCTGCCGTCGGCCGGCTGGCGGAACAGCCTGAAGGCGCAGGCCGACAGCATGAGCGGCAGCACAAGGGACATCCAGCCGAATGTGCCGTTGACCACCGCGTAGACGGCGTCCGGGAACCAGCCCCGGAGGCCCCACCAGGCAAAGGTGGCAATGAAGACCGCCAGCGCCAGGTTGAACAGGGCGGCACCGTCACGGCGGTCCTCCGGTGCGAGGTCGCTCACGTCGTGGCCGATCCGCCGCACTCCCCCGCCGACCAAGTGACCGACGCCGAGCCACGCGCCGCCGATTACCCTCAGCAGCCAGGGCTGCCGGGTTTCGACGGCGGGCAGCTGCCGAGTACGGGCGGTGCCGGCCGACGCTCCTGCCCGGCCGGATTTGGCCGCGGCGGAACCGGTGCGGCTTGCGGACGTGCCTGCTTTGCCGCCGGAAGTACGTTTTGGCGCGGGGGAAGTACGTGTGGCCATATGTGCCACGGTACTCCACCCGGGCCCCGGATCCGCGGATTTACAGGCTTTCGGGGCTGTGTTCGCCTTCGCCGCCAGCCCCGCGAAGCCCGTTTAGGCTTCCAGGACCACAGGGATGATCATCGGCTTGCGGCGGAGCTTGCGGTTGACCCAGGTTCCCACCACTCGGCGGACAACCTGCTGCAGCTGATGCGTGGTGTGGTCCGTGCGGTTGAGGACGGCTTCTTCCAGCGCAGCGTTGATCTTGGGGATGATGTCGTCGAAAACCGAGTCATCTTCTGCGACGCCGCGGGCGTGGATTTCCGGCCCGGAGACCACTTTTCCGGTGGCGCGGTTGATGACCGTGATGATGGAGATGAAGCCTTCATCGCCCAGGACGCGGCGGTCCTTGAGGTCGGCGTCGGTGATTTCGCCCACGCTGGAGCCGTCCACGTAGACGAACCCGACCTCGACCTGGCCCACGACGTCGGCCTGGTGGTCCCTGAGGTCAATTACGGTGCCGTTGTCCGCCAGCAGGATGCTCGCCTCCGGCACGCCCGACTCCTCGGCGATTTTTCCGTTGGCGATCAGGTGGCGGGTCTCGCCGTGCACGGGCATGGCGTTGAGCGGCTCGAGGATGTTGTAGCAGTAGAGCAGCTCGCCCGCCGCGGCATGGCCGGACACGTGCACCTTGGCGTTGCCCTTGTGGATGACGTCCGCACCCAGCTTCAACAGGCCGTTGATGATGCGGAAGACAGCGTTCTCGTTGCCCGGGATGAGGCTTGACGCCAGGATGACGGTGTCGCCCTCGCCCACCACCACCGGGTGGTCGCCGTTGGCCATGCGGGACAGCGCGGCCATCGGCTCACCCTGGGAGCCGGTGGACATGAGCACCACGCGGTTGTCGGGAAGGTTCCCGATGTTCTTGACGTCCACGAGGATGCCGTCCGGCACGTCCAGGTAGCCCAGTTTCGCGGCGATGGCCATATTGCGGACCATGGAGCGGCCCACAAAGGCAACTTTGCGGTTGTGCTTTCCGGCGGCATCCAGGACCTGCTGGACGCGGTGCACGTGCGACGAGAACGAAGCCACGATGATGCGCTTGCTGGCCTGTCCGAAAAGCCGTTCCAGGGTGGGGCCGATTTCCTTTTCCGCGGTGGTGAAACCGGGAACGTCGGCGTTGGTGGAGTCGGACATGAACAGGTCCACGCCCTCTTCGCCGAGGCGGGCAAAGTGGCGGAGGTCAGTAATCCGGCCGTCCAGCGGCAGCTGATCCATCTTGAAGTCGCCGGTGTGCAGGACGGTTCCGCCCGCAGTGCGGAGGAAGACGGCCAGGGCATCGGGAATCGAGTGGTTGACGGCCACGAACTCGCATTCGAACGGGCCGAACTTCTCTACTTGTCCTTCGACAACGGTAAGGGTGTACGGCTTGATTCGGTGTTCCTGCAGCTTCGCCTCGATGAGGGCGAGCGTCAGCTGCGATCCCACCAGCGGGATGTCATTGCGGAGCCGGAGCAGGTACGGCACAGCGCCGATGTGGTCCTCGTGGCCATGGGTCAGGACGACGGCGACAATGTCGTCCAGCCGGTTCTCGATGTAGGAGAAATCGGGCAGGATCAGGTCGACGCCGGGCTGCGTTTCCTCAGGGAAGAGGACGCCGCAGTCGACGATGAGCAGCTTGCCGTCGATTTCGAACACAGCCATGTTGCGGCCGATCTCGCCGAGCCCGCCGAGCGGAACGATCCGCAGGGTGCCTTGGGGAAGGCGGGGAGGCGTGACGAGGCCGGGTAGGGCTACTTGGGTCATAATGCACTTCTTTCCAGGCGGAAGAGTGCCGGTCTCAGTCCGTCAGGAAAAGACCAGCCCTCCTTCCGCCAAATCCTCGCGGATGATTTCGATCTCGGCTTCGTCCGGCTCCACGAGGGGCAAACGGACAACCGAGTTGGGCAGGACTCCCTGCCATTTAAGAATCTGTTTGGCCGCAACGGCGCCCTGGACGCGGGTCATGGTGGCACGGACCACGGGCTCAAGTTCGAAGTTGATCTTGCGGGCCGTTCCGAGGTCGTTCGCATTGACGGCGTCGATCAGTTCCCGGAAGCGGCGGGTGGCGACATGGGTGGTGACGCCCACCAGTCCCACCGCACCCAGGGCCATCCAGGGAAGGGTCAGTCCGTCGTCGCCGGAGTAGAAAAGGAGGTCGGTCTCGGCCATGACGCGGGTTGCGGCGGCGAAATCGGCCTTGGCGTCCTTGACGGCGACGATGTTGGGGTGCTGCGCAAGACGGATCATGGTGTCGGGCGCGATCGCGATGGAGGAGCGTCCCGGGATGTCATAGAGCATGACGGGCACGTCCGTTGAGGACGCGACGGTCTCGAAGTGTGCGCGGACGCCTGCCTGGCTGGGCTTGTTGTAGTACGGCGTGACGAGCAGGAGGCCGTCAACGCCGAGCGCGGCCGCCTGCTGGGAAAGGTGCACGGAGTGGGCAGTGTCGTTGGTCCCGGTGCCGGCGATGATGCTGGCCCGTCCGCCGACGGCATCCTTGACGGCGCGGAACATTCCGAGGTTTTCCTCGTCGGTGAGTGTGGAGGTTTCGCCGGTGGTCCCCGTGACCACCAAGCCGTCGCAGCCGTCGTCGACGAGCTTGCTGGCGAGCTCCGCCGCCTGCTGGTAGTCCACTTTGCCGTCCTTGGTGAAGGGCGTGACCATGGCGGTCACGAGGGTACCAAGAGCGGGAATGTTCGCGGAAGTGTCAGCCATGGGAAAAACGTTACCCTGTCACCTGCAAGTTAGGACAATGGCCGGCACGTGATGATCGTCAAATTCCGGAAAACGCCGGGCCCGCTCCCGCGGCGTCAGCCTGCGGCGTGCCGGTACGGTTCGTTCCGGTACCGTTCGAGGGGACCCCGCCGCAGCACTGCAGTGACCACTTCCGTTCCGGTCCCGGAGGCATGCTGCATTGGCAGTCCGTCCGGGCCCCAGAAACCGCTGAGACCGCAGGACGGCCCCAACGCTGTCCGGCCTCCGAGGTTGGCCAGCAGCGTGTATATCCGGTTGTCCATGGCCCGCGCACCCAGGTGCAGCCCCAAGCGGTGCCCCTCCCCCTCTGTATAGAGCGCCGATACGGCGTAGACGTCGGCGCCGGCGTCCGCGGCCGTGCCCGAGTGGGCGGGATGGGCCGCGTCGAAGCAAATGGCCAAGGCAATCTTCCAGCCGTCGATCTCCAGGATGGCCGGCCCCGGCCCGGCGGAGAACAGGGACGCCTCGTCTCCGTGGAGATGCGTCTTAAAGCCGACGTCGGCGGTGCCGTCGGGGTGGAGGGCCAAAGACGCCAGCCGCGGCGTGCCGTCCCCTTCGCGAAAGGCTGCGCCGACCACCGCGGTAATTCCTGTCCGCCGGCAGATCTCCCTGATGGGACCCAAACGGGCGTCGCCCGGCGCCAGCCACTGATCCCCGTCGCCAAGGAGCGGCAGGTTGTAGCCCGTGAGGGAAAGTTCTGGGAAGACCACCAGCCTGGCACCGTGGGAATCGGCATCCTCGATAAGGCCGACATGCTCGGGCACGTTGCCTGCAATACCGCCCTCCAAGGCCCGGTACTGGACGGCGGTCACGGTCAGTGCTGGGGTCACGCCTCCATCCTAGGCGGGGTCCGTCCCCGCGCAGTAGCGTTCGACCGCCGCTTCCCGCAGGGACTCCGCCCAGCTGGCGAGCCGCTGAGCGGCCCGGACGTAGTGGAACAGTTCCGTGGGCGTCAGCGCGTCAAGGTCCGTTTCGGCGAGCCGGCGCGCCAGCTCCGCCCCGGGAACCTGGGCCGAGAGCTCGATTCCCTCGCTGCTCCACTGCAAGTCCTCGGCGGGCTCGCCGGCGACGAGTTGCCTGAACAGGTAGTCCACAACGCCGGGGCTCATCGCCTTCAGCGGCCCCCCAGTGCCGTGCCCTGACCTGCCATGCGCCGGCGGGGCGGTGTGCGCAGCGGTGTGCGCGGGCTTATCCGAGTCCCCGCGATTGTCGGACCCGCGCCCTAACGTATGCCTGGAAGAGTTGTTCATGCAGCCGATAGTATTCGAACATATGTTCGAATACAAGGCCTGGTTCGATCCACCGTTCATCCGGTCCCGGCGGACCAACGGGGAAGGTGGGAAAAGCGTCATAGCCAGATGTGAGACGATCGCATTATGACCTCGCGGAGCACGGCTGCATCGTCCGGAACCAAGAAAGGCGCCGCAGCCGGCCGGCTTGCGGGCATAGACGCCGCCCGCGGCCTCGCCCTCCTGGGAATGATGGCCACCCACCTTATTCCGACGTTCGAATCCGACGCTGCGCTGACACCGACCTGGATCGGCCTCACCTTCTCCGGCCGGGCAGCGGCCCTCTTCGCCGTTCTTGCGGGAATCGGGATTGCCCTGTCCACCGGCAAGCAGCGGCCCCTCGAGGGGAGTGCCCTAGCGGCGGCACGGCGGGGCATCGCCCTGCGCGCCCTGGTCATTGCCGTCGTCGGCCTGGCACTCGGCGGGCTTGAGGTCAACGTGGCGGTGATCCTGGTCCATTACGCCGTTCTCTTCCTGTGCGTCCTGCCATTTATCGGGCTGCAGCTGAAAGCACTCTGTGCCTGGGCCGCCGGCTGGATCCTGGGCTCGCCCGTGATCGCATTCCTGCTGCGGCCTTGGCTCATGGCCGCGGATCCGCCCCTGCAGCTGAACCACAACCCTGGCTGGGAGGATCTGTCCACTCCCGGCCAACTTCTGGGCGACCTGTTCCTGACGGGCTACTATCCGGTGTTCCAGTGGCTTTCGTATCTGCTGGTGGGCCTCATCATTGGCCGGTTGGCGTTGGCGACGGCGGCGGTGCCGGTACTCCTGCTGGCCGGCGGCACCGCGGTGGCCGCCTTCTCAAAAGTCCTGGGTACGGCGGCGATGGAAGCGTGGGGCGGGCGGGACGCCCTGCAGGCCATGCTGACGGATCCGAACTACCCGCTGGACAGCCTTCTCCAGGTCAACCTGGCCGGCGTCCGGCAGGAAGGTTCATGGTGGTGGCTGGCCAGCAGCGCACCCCACTCCGGGACCACCCTGGACCTGCTGCATACGAGCGGAGTAGCGGCAGCCGTCGTCGGGCTGTGCCTGCTGGTGGGCCGCCTGGGCGAATGGCTGGCCTTGGACCTGCTGCTTCCGCTGCGCGGCGCCGGGGCCATGACGCTGTCCCTGTACACGGTTCACGTGTGCGTCGTGGCGTCGTTCCACCTCAAGCCCCTGCCGGCCGGATGGACCGAGGACGGAATGTACTTCGCCCATGCCGCTTTGGCGGTCCTGATCGGGATGGTCTTCGCGGTCCTGAAGTGGCGCGGGCCGCTCGAATGGCTCGGACACGCCGCCAACCAGGTGGGACGGCACCAGCCGGCGGGGATCCGGTAACGCCTGCGCTAGCGCGCCAGGAGCTACCGCACCAGGAGCTAGGTCAGGAGCTACCGCGTAAGGGCGCCCTTGGAGGCCTGGAACAGCCGCACCGCGTCCCGCATGGAGGAACGCGCGCGCTTGCGGTCACCAGCGGCGTCGTAGGCGCAGCTGAGCCTGAACCATGACCGCCAGTCGTCCGGGGCAGCTTCTGCCTCAGCGCGGTACTTCTCAAATTCCTGGTCCGCCGCGGAACGGACAATCCGCCCGGCGGGGGTGCGGGGAAGGTTGTCCACCGGCAGGCCGCCTTCGGCTTCGAGCACGCGGGCCATCTGTTCGGTGCGGGCGCCGAACAGCAATTCGCGGATCAGCGCCCACGCGCCGATGACCGGCAGGACCAGGTACGCAGCCCCAATGGCCTTGGCCACTGGTTCCGCATCCATCAGCAGGAGCACCGAGCGCTGGAAAGACACCACCAGGTAGAAGACCAGAAGGAGCGTTACGGCACCCACCCAGATCTTGGTGCGGTTCTTTTTCAGCTGGCCAAGGATCGGTTTCACGGTAGTTACAGCCCCAGATCCAGGTAGCCGTCGAGTCCCACCGTCAGTCCGGGGTGGTCCGCGACGTTCCGGACGCCCAGCAGAACCCCGGGCATGAAGGATGCCCGGTCGAACGAATCATGCCGCAGCGTCAGCTGCTCTCCCGGGCCGCCGAGGAGCACCTCCTGATGCGCAACCAGGCCGCGGAGCCGCACGCTGTGCACCCGGACGCCGTCCACTTCGCATCCGCGGGCACCGGCAAGTTCGCTGGTGGTTGCATCGGGGCTTGGTTCCAGGCCGGCCGCTGCCCGTTCCGCCGCTATCAGCTGGGCGGTCCGGACGGCCGTACCGGACGGCGCATCGACCTTGTCAGGGTGGTGGAGTTCGATGATTTCCACGGATTCAAAGTATTTCGAAGCCTTGGCAGCGAAGGCTGATGCCAGCACGGAACCGAGGGCAAAATTTGGCGCTATCAGGACGCCGACGTCCGGGCGGCCTGCCAGCAGCGACTCCAGCTCCTGCAGCTTGCCGGCATCCCAGCCGGTGGTGCCCACTACAGCGTGCATGCCGTTCTCGACGGCGAAACGCACGTTCTCCTCGGTGCTCTCCGGAACGGTGAGATCCACCACGTACCGGGCGCCCGAGCTGAGCAATGTGTCCAGGGAGTCACCCCGGCCCAACGCGGCGACGAGCTTCATGTCGCGGGCGGCTGCCACAGCTTTGACGGCCTCGGCGCCCATGCGCCCGTTCGCGCCCAGGACGGCGACGGCGAGTTGTTCGGTCATGGATTCAACACTACCTTTCGCCCGCCCGGCGGCAGGAACCGGGCGCCCTGCGTTACCTCCCTCGCGACCGGGCCCCGGAACCCCGCCCGCTAGGGACCCTGACCTACTCCCCGGCCCCGACCCACTCCACGGTGCCGTCACTGAAGAACTGTTCCTTCCAGATGGGAACCTGTGCCTTGATGCGATCCACGAGTTCTGAACACACGGCGAAGGCCTGGCCGCGGTGTGCCGCGGACACAGCGCAGACCAGGGCAGGTTCGCCGATTTCCAAGGGACCCACCCGGTGCGCGGCCCAGATCCGGACCGGCGGCGTGGCCGCGCCGGAACCCTCGTGCTCCGCCACCAGCTGCGCCACGACGTCCGCCATCACCTGATGTGCCGTGGGGTGCGCGCTGTAGCTGAGCCGGTCAACCGGCTTGCCGCCGTCGTGGTTCCGCACCACGCCGCTGAAGCTGACCACCGCACCGGCGGTGTCCGACTCCACGGCCGCGATGGCGCAGTCCACGGAGATGGGCTCCGCGCTCAGCACCGCATGCACAACTTCGAATGACGGCCCCGGAGTTGATGTTCCCGGGGATGTTCCCGTCAGTGATGGTTCAGTGCCCATGTCCGCCCTCCAACTGGTCGCACAGGTGCCCGATCACCGGATCCAGCACGGACAGTCCGTCCATGACGCCCTTCGGTGATCCCGGCAGATTAACGATGAATGTCCGTCCGGCCGCGCCGGCATGCCCCCTGCTGAGCATGGCATGCGGCGTTTTGGCGATTCCGGCCTGCCGGATGCCCTCCATGATGCCGGGGATTTCGCGATCCAGCAGCGGAAGCGTCATTTCCGGCGTCCGGTCATCGGGGCTCAGCCCGGTGCCGCCGCTGGTGATGACGACGGCGGGCTGCTGGGTCAGGAGCGCGCGGATCGCGGCTCCCACCGGCTCGCCGTCGGGCACCACCATCGCGGGAAACGGCTCGAAACCGTGTTCGGTGAGCCAGTCGATGATGACCGGGCCGGTTTCGTCGCGGTAAAGGCCGGCGGCGGCGCGCGTCGAGGCAATGACGACGCCGGCCTTCCGGCCCTGCACCTCCCCGTGGACGTGGGGCTTTGAATTAGCCGAGGCGTTGCTCACAGTGTCCAGTCCCCGCTCTTGCCGCCGCTTTTGGCGAGCACTTTGATGTCCGTCAGGACGGCATGCTTGTCCACGGCCTTGATCATGTCGTAGACGCTCAGCGCCGCGACGGACGCTGCGGTCAGGGCCTCCATTTCGACGCCGGTGACTCCCCTCGTCTTCACGGTGGCCAGGATGTCCACGGCCTCCGCACCCAGCGCGAAGTCGACCGTAACCTTCGAAATGGGCAGTGGGTGGCACAGCGGGATGAGTTCCGGGGTTTTCTTGGCCGCCATGATTCCGGCGACCCTGGCGACGGCCAGCGCATCGCCCTTGGGCAGGCCGCCGGAGCCCAGCAGTGCCAGGACCTCGGGGGTGCTTCGGACCGTTGCGGTGGCCGTGGCTTCGCGGGTGGTCTCCGGCTTTCCCGAGACGTCCACCATCTGGGCCGTACCGTCGCGGCGGAGGTGCGTCAGCTCGGCATTGTCATTTTCTGCAGTCACAACATCCATACTTCCACTTCGGCGCCCTTGGCGAGTGCAGAGACTCCGACAGGTACGTGGACCAGGGCGTTTGATTGCGCGAGCGCCCGGACCAGGTGGGAGCTTTCGCCGCCCTCCAGCCGAACGGTGCCGTCCGGCAGCAGCGTCCCTCGCCGTATCTGGTGCTTGCCCGCCGGGGACGTCAGCGGCTGTGCGAGCCGGGCGCGGATCACCGGCCTCGGGGGCGGGGACCCGAACAGTTCGCTGAGGACGGGACGAAGGAACATCTCGAAGGAGACGAGGCAACTGACCGGGTTCCCCGGGAACCCCAGGAGGGGTACGCCGTCGAACGTTCCGAGTCCCTGCGGACCGCCGGGCTGCATGGCCACGTGCTGAAACGCCACGTCCTGGCCGTCCATGGCCTGCCGCACCACCTCGTAGGCGCCCTTGCTGACTCCTCCGGTAGTGACGATGAAGTCCACGGCGGCCGTGTGGCTGCGCAGGAGGCTTCGGAGCTCCACAGGGTTGTCGGTGGAGATGCCTGCCCGGACCACGGCTAGGCCGGCCTGCCGCAGCGCCGTTTCCAGCAGCGTGCCGTTGGCATCGTAGATCTTGCCATCCTCCAGCGGTTCGCCGGGTTCCACCACCTCATCGCCCGTGGTCACGAGGAGAACCGTCAGCGGACGGTGGACCAGGACGTCCGCGAGCCCCAGCGCGGCGAGCAGCCCCAGCTGCCCGGGCCCCAGGAAAGTGCCCGCGCCGAGGGCGCGCTCGCCCGCCTCGATGTCGCTGCCGGCATCACGGATGAACGTTCCGGCAGCCGCCGGCGGCAACCACACTGTGGACTCTTCGCCGGGGGCGGGGAACGCGGCCGGAACGGCCCGCTCGATGGGTACGACGGCGTCAGCCCCGGCGGGGACCATGGCCCCCGTCATAATCGGTGCTGCCGTGTCCGGTTGCAGGGCTGCAGGACTGGCGCCGGCCGGAACGGGGGCAACCACGCGCAGCTGCCTGCCGCCGTCGGGCACGTCCGCCGAGCGGATCGCGAAGCCGTCCATCTGGGAGTTGGCAAAGGGAGGCAGGCTCAGCGGTGCCGTGACGGTCTCGGCCAGGCCGCGGCCCATGGCCTGGACGAGGGGAAGCCGCTGGCCGCGTCCGGCTGCGAGCGGTACCAGGAGTTCCCTGACGGCCTGCCGGTGTTCCGCCACGCTGCGGTGCGTGTGCGTGTGCGTCCCCGTGTCTGCGTGCGTATGCGGGGCGGAAGTGTCGGCGCTGGTGGCAGTGACGTGCGGCTGCGGGTGGCTGTGCATGGTCCTGCCTTCGGTGCGGCGGCTACAGGTTTACGTCAACTCTAATGGTGTGGAAGCCGGTGGCGCCGTCCGGGGCAACGGACCGGCGCTCCTCGGTCTGGGCGGCACCGCGAAGATCGGTGGCGCGCACCTGGACTTCGTGCTGTCCCGGCTGCAGGTCGATGCCGAGCCGCCACTGGTACCAGGTGTCCACCGAGATTCCGGGAGCAAGGTCGGCCTGCTGCCAGCTCCCCCGGTCGACCCGCAGCTCCACCTTCCCGATTCCGGTGTGCTGCGCCCACGCCACGCCGCCGAACTCCACGCGGCCCGGGGGCGCGGACCTGCCGTTCCGGGGGACATCGATGCGCGAGGAGATCTTGATGGGTCCGCGCGCGGACCAGCCGCGCGGCGTCCAGTAGGCGACGTCGTCCGCGAACCGGGTGACTTTGAGTTCAGTGAGCCATTTCGTGGCCGACACGAACCCGTAGAGTCCGGGGACGACCATGCGGACCGGAAACCCGTGCTCCAGCGGGAGCGGCTCGCCGTTCATGCCCACGGCGAGCAAGGCGTCCCGGCTGTCCGTGAGAACGTCCAGCGGGGTCCCCGCCGTCCAGCCGTCCGAGCTCCTGGACAGCACCATGTCCGCGCCCGGCTTCGGCCCCGCCATGGCCAGCAGCTCCCGGACGGGCCAGCCGAGCCAGAGCGCATTGCCGATCAGGTCGCCGCCCACCTCGTTGGACACGCAGGCGATGGTCACATGGCGTTCCCTCATCGGTTTGGCCAGCAGCGCGGCGAAATCAAGTTCGACCTCACGCTCCACCAAGCCGGTGACTTTAAGCCGCCACTCGCGCGGATCGATGACCGGGACGGACAGCGCGGTGTCGATGCGGTAAAACTCGGGGTTCGGCGTCACGAGCGGCTCCATCCCGGCGAGCCCGATGTCGGCGCCGGGCGGAATGGCAGCCGCCGGGAGCGTCGGCGTTGGCAGCCGCAGGGTCCTGCGGAGTTCGTTGACACCGGCGGCCCCGCCCCGCCAGGCAGTGGCAAGGGCGCCTCCTCCGAGGACAGCAGCGGCGGTGCCGCCCAGCAGCTGGAAGAATCCGCGCCGCGCAGGCTGGTCAGCTGCCTCGCTCTGTACGCCCGCTTGCCGGCCTACGAGCTGCCAGGCGGCCAGCCGCCCGATCAGCCTCCGGAGCACCAGCACGGCGATGCCGGCCGCAAGAACAGGAAGCACGACGGCGCTGACAGTCACCTGGGCGCGCGTCAGGACCGCGGCCAGTCCCACCATGCCGAAGACGGCGAAGATCGCGGCGCCCGCGAACCGTCGGCGCAGTTCAACCACCCCTGACACCGCGGCGAGGGCAGAGATCACCAGCGCCATGCCCGCCAGCAGCGCGAGCTTGTCCGCGGTGCCGAACAGCGAAACGGCCCAGTCCTTGACGCCCGGCGGAACGGCATCGATGACGGCACCACCCAACGCGGTCACGGTGGACAGGGAGGGGCTGACGAATCCGGCGATGAGCTCGCTCGCCACGAGCCCCGTGCCGGCCGCCACGACACCCGCGGCCGCAGCCCACAGGCGCGGCATCCGTCGGCCTGTTTCCTGGACCTTGCCTGTTTCAGGGACTTCCCGTGCTTCATGAACTTCGTCTGATACGGGGGCTGCCCCTGCTTCGTCCGGTCCCCCGCGTACGGCGCCGGCCGGCCGCGTTTTTGCGTCGGGGTGGTCCTGCTGTCCGGCTGCTGCCCCGGGTCCGGCTGGCTGGGACTCGTTCACACTTCAAGCATAGTTTCGATGGTGTGCGCTGACACCCGCGCCGGGCCGCAAGGAGCGTTCAGCCCCGCCTGCTGCTGCCCGGGCGCGAAGTCACAGGCGTGATGGATGGCCCCGGCGTGGCGTAGCCTGAATTCATGAGTGTTCAGCTTGGCATCCCGCAGCCCCGCGAAGGAAGCCTTCCGGTTCCCGGCGCGCAGCCCCTTCCTGCTGCCCGCCCGGCCGATGCTCCCGAGGGCCTCGCGGACCGTTACGGACGCCGCGCCACCGACATGCGGCTTTCCCTCACGGACAAGTGCAACCTCCGGTGCACCTACTGCATGCCGGCGGAGGGGCTGGAATGGCTGGCCAAGCAGGCCGTCATGTCCGCCGCTGAAATCATCCGGATCGTAGGGATCGGCGTGGACCTGCTGGGTGTGCGCGAGCTTCGCCTCACCGGCGGTGAGCCGCTGGTCCGGGCGGACCTCATCGACATCATTGCAGCCCTCCGGAAGGCCCACCCCGGGCTCCCGATCTCCATGACCACCAACGGCGTGGGCCTGGACAAAAAGGCTGCCGCGCTTAAGGCTGCAGGGCTGACGCGCATCAATGTCTCCCTCGATTCCCTGCACGAGGAAACCTTCACCAAGCTGACGCGGCGCCCGTTCCTGGACCGCGTCCTGGCGGGCGTGGATGCGGCCTGGGCCGCAGGCCTGGGCCCGGTCAAGATCAATGCGGTCCTCATGCGGGGCATCAATGACGCCGAGTCGCCGTCGCTCCTGGCCTGGGCGCTGGCGCGAGGCTACGAACTCCGGTTCATTGAGCAGATGCCGCTCGACGCCGACCACGGTTGGACGCGCCGGAACATGATCACGGCGTCCGAAATCCGGGAGCTGCTCTCGGCCGAGTATGTCCTCAGCCCGGATCCGCGCGAACGCGACGGTGCCCCCGCCGAACGTTTTGAAGTACGACGCCGGGCGGCCGGTTCGGCTGAAGCAGCCGGCCCCGCGCTGGGAACCGTCGGCATCATCGCCTCGGTCACCGAACCGTTCTGCTCGGACTGCCGCCGGACCCGGATCACGGCGGAGGGCAAGATCATGAGCTGCCTGTTCTCCCGCGAGGAGTTTGACCTGCTCGGGCTGCTCCGGGAGGGCGCCAGCGACCAGCAGTTGGCCGGGCGCTGGCAGGACGCCATGTGGATCAAACCCAAAGCCCACGGGATGGACCACGTGGGACTCGATGCCCCGGACTTCGTCCAGCCGGACCGCAGCATGAGCGCCATCGGAGGCTGACCAGTTGAACGTAAGGTACTTCGCTGCCGCGCGCGCGGCAGCAGGCGTCGACGAGGAACGCTTCGAGCTTCCGCCCGGCGCTACGGTTGAAGCGCTGCTGGCCGCCGTGCTCGACGTCGAACGTCCGCTGCCGCCGGCCGGCACTCCTCCGCTGGAGCGGATCCTGGCCCGGAGCAGCTTCCTGCTGAACGAAGTGGCCGTCCGGGACCGGACGGTTGTCCTGTCCGACGACGACGTGGTGGACGTTCTGCCGCCGTTCGCCGGCGGATAATCTCCTCAGCTCATCACCCCAAATACGTAGCGGCTCCCGCCGTTCTCAGCGCCCGGAAACACGCGGGCTGCTACCCATGGGGGGTCAGGCTGTGTCGCTGCCCCACACCGCCGGGCGGCTTAGGCGCGGTGGCAGATGGACGTCATGAACGGGTTGAAGTCCTGGGCGTCGCCCAGCCGGAGTTCCGCGGTGTGGATCAGGGACCCGTGGTCAACCCGGAAAGTATGCCTGGCCGTTCCGCGGTCGCTGTGCCGCTCCACCGTGAGCGTGGCATCATGCCAGACGCCGCGCGAAGGCGCCGCCGGGGGTCGGCCCATGCTGTCCACGTAGTACCAGAGTGTTTCTTCGTGGTCAGGGTCCACGGTGAAGACGCCGTGGCCCTCGAACTGGGTGCCGTCTGCCTCGACGTGCCGGTAGGTCTGGACCACGGCGAAGCCTCCCGCGGCCCGGGTAAACGTCACCTCTGCGGTGGCGGTCCGGGCGGGCCCCCAGTGGGAAGCGGCCAGCTCGGTGGTTCCCAGCCAGTGCCCGACGAAAATCTCGAGCGCCTCATGTGCTGACCCCGGATGCGGACGGTCCATTCTTCCTCCCGAGTGGGGTTGGCTCCATCATCGCCCGCCCTGCGGGGACTGTCCAGAGACATGCCGGCCGGCGCAGCGCCGGCTGACCACCGGCCCCGGCGTGAGAGGCCAAGGGTCAGGCCCCGGCGTCAGAGGCCGAAGGTTTCGCTCTCCTCGAAGGGTCCGACCACCGTCACCGTGCGGGGCGCGGCGGCAAGCTCGCGGGCCAGTTCCTGGACCTGCCCTGCGGTCACGGCCTTGATGAGCCGGAGCGTTTCATCGATGTCCTGGTACTCGCCTGACACCAGTTCCGCGCGGCCAAGCCGGGACATGCGGGACCCCGTGTCCTCCAACGCCAGCACGATTCCGCCACACAGCTGGCCGACCGCTTTGCGGAGTTCGTCATCGGAAATGCCGCCGTCTGCGAGCTTGTCCAGTTCCGCCCCGAGGAGTTCCACCACTTGGCGGACCTTGGTGGGCGTGCAGCCGGCGTACATCCCGAAATAGCCGGCGTCGGCGTACGAGGATGCGAAGGAATAGGTGGAGTAGACCAGCCCGCGCTTTTCGCGGATCTCCTGGAACAGCCGGGAGGACATCCCGCCGCCCAGCACGGCGTTTAGCACGCTCATGACGTAGCGGCGGTCGTCCGTGGCCACGATCGTGGGGCAGCCCATGATGATGTTCGCCTGCTCCACGGGGCGCTTGACCACGTGGAGGCCCGCCGTCCCGGTGATGTCGGCGCGTACCGTGGACCGGCGGTCCACCGGTGCCGCGCCGGGCTCAAGCGGCCAGCCCGCAGCGTGGAGGGCATCCACCACGAGGCGGCAGACGACGTCGTGCTCCAGGCCGCCGGCGGCGGTGATCACGAGCTCATCGGGACGGTAGTACCGCCGGTAGTGGTCCCACACTGAATCGCGGGCCACGGCCCGGATGGCGTCCGGCGTGCCGCCGATGGGCCGGCCGAGGGGGTGCGTACCGAGCACCGCGGCGACGAAATTTTCGTGTGCGACGTCGGTGGGGTCGTCGCTGTCCATGGCGATTTCTTCCAGGATGACGTCGCGTTCCTGCTCCATTTCAGCGGGATCGAGCACGGCGCCGGTGATCATGTCCGCGATCACGTCAATGGCCATGGGCAGGTCGGTGTCCAGGACGCGGGCGAAGTAGCAGGTGCTCTCCTTGGCCGTGGCGGCATTCGATTCCCCGCCGACCTCGTCAAATGCCGACGCGATCTCGAGTGCGGTGCGCCGTTTGGTGCCCTTGAAGAGCAGGTGCTCCAGGAAATGCGTGGAACCGTGCTGGCCCGGGGCCTCATCGCGGGAGCCTACGCCCACCCAGAAACCGATGGTCGCGGACCGCTGGCCCGGCATCGCCTCGGTCAGCACCCGTACCCCGCCCGGGAGAACGGAGCGGCGCACTTCGGAACCGCCGTCGGCTCCGTGGATCAGGGTGTCGCCGGTGAGGTTCTGCGCCAGGGGCAGGGGTACGACAGTCATCAAGGCCTTTCAGGAAGCGGAGCCAAATCTGCCTGCAATCGTACCAGCGCAGGCCCCGCGGTCGGCGTCTCCCCGGGAGCCCGGGTTAACGGCGGCGGGACCGGTGGATCACCACCGGCCCCGCCGTCTTCAGCTCAGCAACGACTGTATGCCGCCGCCCGAACCGTGGAACTACTCGGCGGCGTCAGAGCCCTCCGCGTTTGCCGAGGCGTGAACGCGCTCGGCTTCGCCGGCGCCTTCTTCTTCGGCCACCACGGGAGACAGGGACAGCTTTCCGCGGTCATCGATCTTGGTGATTTCAACCTGGATCTTCTGGCCCACGGAGACGACGTCTTCGACGTTGTCAACGCGCTTGCCGCCGGCGATCTTGCGCAGCTCGGAGATGTGCAGCAGGCCGTCCTTGCCCGGGGTGAGGGAAATGAAGGCGCCGAAGGTGGTGGTCTTGACGACCGTGCCCAGGTAGCGCTCTCCGATTTCCGGAACCTGCGGGTTGGCGATGGCGTTGATCGCGGAGCGTGCGGCGTCGGCGGACGGGCCGTTGGTGGCGCCGATGTAAACGGTGCCGTCGTCCTCGATGGAGATGTCCGCGCCTGTGTCTTCCTGGATCTGGTTGATCATCTTGCCCTTGGGGCCGATGACCTCGCCGATCTTGTCCACGGGGATCTTGACCGCGATGACGCGCGGTGCGAACTCGGAGAGCTCGTCCGGGGTGTCGATCGCGGCGTTGATGACCTCGAGGATGTGCAGGCGTGCTTCGCGGGCCTGCTTCAGCGCTGCTGCCAGCACGGAGGCGGGGATGCCGTCGAGCTTGGTGTCCAGCTGGATGGCCGTGACGAACTCGGACGTACCGGCCACCTTGAAGTCCATGTCGCCGAAGGCGTCTTCCGCGCCAAGGATGTCGGTCAGGGCCGCGTAGCGGGTCTGGCCGTCAACCTGGTCGGAGACCAGGCCCATGGCGATGCCGGCAACGGCAGCCTTCAGCGGCACACCGGCGTTGAGCATGGACAGCGTGGAGGCGCAGACCGAGCCCATCGACGTCGAACCGTTGGAGCTGAGGGCCTCGGACACCTGGCGGATGGCGTACGGGAACTCCTCGCGGGACGGGAGCACCGGCACGAGCGCGCGCTCAGCCAGGGCACCGTGGCCGATTTCGCGGCGCTTCGGCGAACCGACGCGGCCGGTCTCACCGGTGGAGTACGGCGGGAAGTTGTAGTTGTGCATGTAGCGCTTGCGCGTTACCGGCGACAGCGAGTCAATCTGCTGTTCCATCTTGAGCATGTTCAGCGTGGTGACACCCATGATCTGGGTTTCGCCGCGCTCGAAGATTGCAGAGCCGTGCACGCGGGGCAGAACCTCGACCTCGGCGGTGAGCTGGCGGATGTCCGTCAGGCCGCGGCCGTCGATGCGGATCTGGTCCTTCAGGATGCGCTGGCGCACCACGTGCTTGGTGACAGAGCGGAAAGCTGCGGACAGCTCCTTCTCGCGGCCTTCGAACTGGCCGGACAGCGAAGCAACAACTTCTTCCTTCAGCTCGTCGGCGGCGTTGTCGCGGTCCTGCTTGTCAGCGATCTGGAACACGGCGGTCAGCTTCTCGGCTGCAGCGGCCTCGACGGCGGAGTACACGTCATCCTGGTAGTCCAGGAAGACCGGGAACTCAACGGTGGGCTTGGCTGCGCGGGATGCCAGGTCCTGCTGGGCGTCGCAGAGGGCCTTGATGAACGGCTTTGCAGCCTCGAGGCCTTCGGATACAACCTCTTCGGTGGGAGCGGTGGCGCCCTGTTCCTTGATGAGGTTCCAGGAGTTGTCCGTGGCTTCGGCCTCGACCATCATGATCGCGACGTCGTCACCGGCTACGCGGCCGGCAACCACCATGTTGAAGACGGAGTTCTCCAGCTGGGAGTGCTTCGGGAAGGCAACCCACTGGGAACCCTGCTCGTCCGCCACGAGGGCAACGCGGACGCCGCCTATCGGGCCGGAGAACGGAAGTCCGGACAGCTGGGTGGACATCGAGGAGGCGTTGATGGCCACGACGTCGTAGAGCTCATCCGGGTTGATGGCCAGGACCGTGACGACGATCTGGACCTCGTTGCGCAGGCCCTTGACGAAGGCCGGACGCAGCGGACGGTCCATGAGGCGGCAAGCCAGGATGGCCTCGGTGGACGGGCGGCCTTCGCGGCGGAAGAACGAGCCCGGGATGCGGCCCGCGGCGTACATGCGCTCTTCGACGTCGACCGTCAGCGGGAAGAAGTCGAAGCCTTCGCGCGGGTGCTTGCCGGCCGTGGTGGCGGACAGAAGCGCGGTGTCTTCGTCGATGTACACCATGGCTGCGCCGGCTGCCTGCTTGGCGAGGCGGCCGGTTTCGAAGCGGATTACACGCTTGCCAAAGCGGCCATTGTCAATGACTGCTTCTGAGAACTGGATTTCGGGACCCTCCAAGAGAGTCACCTCCGTTTCTTGTTTAACGGAAGTCCAGCCGCATCAACCCAGTCCAGCATCTGTCTACTGGCCTGCACTGCACCCGGTCATCGATCGAGACCCACGGGCCGGGCTTCAGTCAACGAAGCTTCCCGGGGATCACTACCGAGGACCGCGAATGCGTGATGCGGTTGATCCTCCTGTTTAGTTTTTCTACTGAAGAAGGCGGCCCGTTCCATTCGAGGAAAGGGCCGCCCCCTGGTTCAGACTAGCGGCGCAGGCCGAGACGCTCGATGAGCGCACGGTAGCGGGCGATGTCCGTGTTCTTGAGGTAGGTGAGCATGCGCTTGCGACGACCAACCATGGCCAGCAGACCGCGCTGGGTGTGGAAGTCGTGCTTGTGCTCCTTCATGTGCTCAGTGAGATCCTTGATCCGCTGAGTCAGGACCGCAACCTGGACCTCCGGCGAACCGGTGTCGCCCTCGGATGTTGCGTATTCCTTGATGATGGACTGCTTTACAGCGGCGTCAAGTGCCACAATAACTCCTAGAGATGTGCCGTGAGGCCCGAGTCAGTACTTCACTGCCGGGTGTGCCCGGCGGATCGCCCCCTCTAACGAGGAAGTCCCGCACAAAGCAAGAACCAGCCACCACGGACTGCAGCCGGATCCACCGCTTAGTTTACCGGCCTTGTTGCAATCTTGTCGAAACGCGGCGGCGATGCTCGGCTGGGCACCGTCAGTCGGCCGGAAGCAGGGCCCGGATGGCGTCCATTCCGCGGTGCAGCTCCGCGAAGCCGGTGCTCAGCGGGGAGAGTCCGATCCTGATGCCCTGCGGTGCGCGGAAATCCGGGATGACGTCCTGTTCCCAGAGCGCCGCCGTCACCTCGCGGAAGGCCGGATGGTCGATGGTGATGTGGCTGCCGCGCAGTTCCGGATCCCGGGGCGTCGCAAGCTTCACCCCGGCCGGTGCCAGCCACGCGTCGTACAGTTCCAGCGCATAGGCCGTGAGCAGGCGCGATTTCTCCCGGATGGCGGCCATGCCGGTTTCCTCGATCAGGTCCAGGGTGCCCCGCATGGCGATCATTCCGAAGATGGCGGGCGTGCCGCTGAGGAAACCGCGGATGCCCGGGGCCGCCTCGTAGCCGGGCCCCATTTCGAAGGCGTCCTTCCTGCCCATCCATCCCCAGATGGGCTGCGACAGCCCGCCAAGGTGCCGGGCGTTGACGTAGGCGAAGGCCGGCGAGCCGGGGCCGCCGTTCAGGTATTTGTAGGTGCAGCCGGCGGCGAAATCGACGCCGCAGGCGTCCAGTTCCAGCTCCACTGACCCCGCGGAATGGCACAGATCCCACACAACCAGCCCGCCGGCGTCGTGCACGGCCGCCGTTATTCCGGGCAGGTCGGCCAGGAACCCCGAGCGGTATGCCACATGACTGAGAAGCACGACGGCGGTGGCCGGCCCCACTGCCTCTCTCACCTGGTCAAGGGTCACCCCGGAGGCGGGATCAGCCTCGATCCAGCGCAGCGTCAGGCCCTCTTCGCGGGCGATGCCCTCGACGAGGTAGCGGTCGGTGGGGAAATTGTCCGTATCCAGGACGATTTCTGTCCTCGCGGGATCCTTTACGGCAGCCAGTGCCGCGCGGATCAGCTTGTACAGGACCACCGTGGTGGAATCGGCGATGGTGGTCTGGCCCTGCGCTGCTCCGAGGACCGCACGGCCGAGCTGGTCGCCGATGGCCTGGGGCAGGTCCAGCCATTCTTCGTCCCAGCCGCGGATCAGGCGCCCGCCCCAGCCCTCCGTGATGAACGTGCTGATGTCCGCGGGGGTGCGCTTGAGCGGGCGGCCCAGGGAGTTGCCGTCCAGGTAGGACAGGTCGGTTTCCGTGCCGATGAAGAGGCCTCGGTAAGGAGCCAGCGGGTCTGCGGCGTCGAGTTCGGCGGCGCGCTGCCGGAGCCGGTCTGTGGTGTCTGCCGTCTGCGGGTTGGTCGCCTGGGGATGAGGGGCGCTCACTGGCCGATCTCCGTCCGGACGGCGAACAGTTCCGGGAAGAACGTCAGTTCGAGGGCCTTCTGCAGGAAGGCTGCACCGCTGGAGCCGCCGGTGCCCGACTTCATGCCGATGGTGCGCTGCACGGTGCGCAGGTGCCGGAAGCGCCACAGCTGGAAGTTGTCCTCCAGGTCCACGAGTTCCTCGCATGCCTCATAGGCGCCCCAGTTGGCGGAGGCGTTTTCGTAAATGTGCTTGAACAGCGGCACGAGCTCGGGCGCGAACTCATGGGCCTTGGTCACATCCCGGTTGAGCACGGATTCGGGAACGTCGAAGCCCTGACGCTTGAGGTACGCCAGGAATTCGTCGTAGATGCTCGGTGCTTCGAGGACTTCCTGCAGCAGTGCGTGGGCCTCGGGATCCGATTCGAATACGGGAAGCATCTTCTTGTTCTTGTTGCCCAGCACGAACTCCACGGCCCGGTACTGGCTGGACTGGAACCCCGAGGAGTTGCCGAGGAAGCCGCGGAATTCCGAGTACTCCGTGGGCGTCAGGGTGGCGAGCACCGACCACTGTTCGGTCAGCGTCTTCTGAATGTGCTTGACCCGCGCGATGCCTTTGAGCGCCGTGCCGAGGTCATCCGACCGCAGCCGTTCCGCGGCCATACGGAGCTCATGCAGCACCAGCTTGAGCCAAAGCTCCGTGGTCTGGTGCTGGATGATGAATAGCAGTTCGTCATGATGTTCCGGCTCGCTGACCGGCTGCTGGGCGCTGAGCAGCGTGGGCAGCTGGAGATAGGACGCGTAGCTCATCCGGGAGCTGAAATCGCGGACGATCCCCTTGTCCAGTTTTCGGGTGTTCTTCTCCACGGTCACAGAGTTGCCTTCCTTGCCAAGAACTGTGTGGGGCGGACGGTTCAGCGCTTGAAGAGGATGCCGTGCGTTTGCACCACATCCTCGCGCATCTGCTCCACGAGGGCTTCAGGCCCACGGTATGCCACCATGCCGCGGAGCCTGGCAACAAATTCGATGACTACTGTCTGGCCGTACAGATCGAAGTCTTCAATGGTCTCTTCCGGGCGGTCGATGACGTGTGCCTCCACCTGGCGGCTGACGCCGTCGAACGTCGGGTTTGACCCCACGGAGATGGCGGCCGGCCAGCGCGTGCCGGCCTGGTCCACGAGCCAGCCCGCGTAGATGCCGTCTGCGGGGATGAAGCCGCTCGCTTCATGCGCGAGGTTGGCGGTGGGGAATCCCAAAGCACGGCCCCGGGCGGCCCCGTGGACCACTTCCCCCCGCATCCGGTGCGGACGGCCCAGGACCGCGGCGGCCGTGGCGACGTCGCCGTCGTTCAGCGCTTCACGCACCCAGGTGGACGAGCAGCGGCGGTCCGTCCCGCCGTCGTCGTGCAGCGGGAAACCCTCGGAACCGAATTCGCTGATGACGAGAACCTCGAAGCCGAACTGCTCGCCGAGCTGCTTCATGGTGTTCAGGTCCCCGGAGTTGCCCCGGCCAAAACGGGCGTCGTGGCCGATGACCACGTGGCTGGCATGCAGGCTGTCGACCAGGACCGAGCCGACGAACTCCTCGGGGGTGAGGCTCGCAAGCTCGAGCGAGTACTTCATGACGAGCACGGCGTCCAGGCCAAGCTCGCCGAGGGCCTGGAGTTTGTCCTCCAGCCCCATGATCAGCTCGGGTGCGCTCTCGGGCCGGTGGACCTGCGCCGGATGGGGATCGAACGTCACGGCGACGGACCGGGCGCGGTTCATCCGTGCGGTCCGGATGAGCTGGGACAGCACCTGCTGGTGGCCGCGGTGGACGCCGTCGAAATTGCCGATAGTGACAACGGAAGGACCAAAGTCGTCGGGGACCTCGGTCGGATCGTTCCAGATGTGGACCATCAACCTCGCCTTTTACTGCCTGAACAGGAACACGTCCGGGTGCCCTTCCAGGCTCCGGAACTCTCTAAGATTACCCGCATTCGTCCGGCGCCACGGACCGCCGCGGAGCCGGTGCACGCGGTGATCTACCGTGGGCGGGAGTCCCGGACTACGATGCAGGGGCAGCTGTCCGGCGACGCGAGCCTGCGCCGCTCCCCCACAGATCCGCGCCCCCTGCGGACCAGAAGGAGTACGCCTTGACCGACATCCATGAACTCCTGGACCAGATCCCGGTTGACCAGATCGCAGCCCTCCTCGGCACCGACACGGCGTCCGCACAGGCAGCCGTGGAGACCGCGGTGCCCAGCCTCCTTGCCGGCCTGCAGAACAACGCCCAGGCCCCGGACGGCGCAGCGTCCCTCGAGTCCGCGCTGGCCCAGCACCAGGACGGCCTGACCGACGGCGGCGTGGACGCCACCCAGGTGGACACCGCCGACGGCGAGAAGATCGTGAGCCACGTCTTTGGCGGCCAGCAGGACCAGGTGGCGAGCCAACTGGCTGGCACGGCCAATTTGGGCGGCGCCGGCGGGGACCTGGTCCGCAGGCTTCTGCCGATTCTGGCCCCGATCATCATGTCCTATCTGGCCAGGAAGATCCTCGGCGGGCAGCAGGGTGGCGGGCCGGCGTCGCAGCTGCCCGGCGGAACGGGCGCCGGTGGAACAGGCGCCGGCGGCATCGATCTCGGCAGCATCCTGGGCGGCATCCTCGGTGGCGCCGCCGGTGCCGGTGCGGGCGCCGGAGGGCATGGCCAGGGAGGCATCGGGGACATTCTTGGCGGCATCCTGGGCGGCGGGCAGCCGCAGGGCGGGCAGTCGCGGGATGCGCTGGTTCCCGAACCTGTGAACGATTCCGCATCACAGCAGCCGGCAGAACCTCTCGGGCAACCCACACGGCAGCCCGGCGCGCCCGTCCCGGGCGAGCTAGTCGACGTCGACCTGCCCGGCGAAGAAGATCAGCCAGGCACGCGGCAGTGACTAGGCGGACCGCGGGGCCGGCCGCCGGCGGTAGAGCCAGATCAGGCCGAGCACGGGCAGGATAAGCGGGATGAAGGCGTAGCCGCGCCCGAACAGGGACCACACGGTTTCGTGCGGGAACTGGACGGCGTCGAAAACGCTGAGCGCGCCCACGACGAGCACGCCGATCAGTTCCACCAGCACGGCGATGACGGAGACCCTGAACCAGGTCCGCCCTGCCTTCGCCAGCGATACCGTCGCCACGACATACACGAGGGCGGCGAAAGCCGACAGCACGTATGCCAGCGGCGCCTCGGAGAACTTGGTGAGAATCTGGTAGCCGGCGCGGGCCGTTGCCGAAATGGCGAACACGGCGTAGACGGCGATGAGGAGGCGGCCCGGCCCGGTGTTCCGGGTGTCGGCCGGCTTCTTGGCCGTGTGTTCGGAGGACGTAGCTGTCACGTTGCGTGCTTCTTCCACTTCAGTACCAGATCTGGTTCATGCGGGCGGCCATCACCAGGGCGGTCACTCCGACGGCGGCCAGGACAAAGTTGCTCCAGCGGGTCCGTTCCAGGATGGACCAGTAGACGGCGGCGAGGGGCAGCATGAGGGCGGTGACCAGATAGCCCCAGAATTCCCAGGCCTCCCCCGCGATGCGTTCCCCGGCGACCACCCGGACGATCGAACCGACGAGGTAAACCAGCAAGGCCAGTTCGACGGCGGCCACCGACAGGATGGTGACATCGTTGGGGGCCTTCTTCAGGATGCCGGCCACCATGCAGATGATGGTGGAAAGGAGTCCTACGCCCAGAATGATGTAAAAATATGCGTCCAAGGCTATCCGGCCTGCCCGACGGTACCTGGTCCGCCAGCGTCCGATCCGCCAGTGTCCGGTCCGCCGGCGTTTTGCCCACCGGTTCCCGGCGCGAACACGAGCACGGGCTTCGCGAAACTGCCGGCGTCCGCCAGCAGCGCCACGAGCGAACCGTCGGGCGCGAACGCGGCCGCCGGGCGCTCCGCTGTGGCTGCGCCCGCCGAGCCGGCCGGGGCGCCGGCGGCGATGCGGCGGCCGAAGGAGATCTCGGTGGTTTCCTCGGCGCTGAGCTCACGGTTGGGCATGAGGGCACGGGCGGCCTGGGACATTTCCAGGACCTCAAGCTCTTCGGCAAGCTGCTCGAGCGTGCGGGCCTGGTCCAGCGAGTACGGCCCCACATGGGTCCGGCGCAGCGCCGTCAGGTGCCCGCCGACCCCCAGGGAATCGCCCAGGTCCCGGGCCAGCGCACGGATGTAGGTACCAGAGGAGCACTCCACCGTCACCTCCACGTCCACCACGTTCCCGCCCTGTTCCCGCTGGATGCCATGGACGTCGAAGCGGTGGATGGTCACGGGCCTGGCCGCGAGCTTCACGTCCTCGCCGGAACGGACCCGGGCGTAGGCGCGTTCGCCGTTGACCTTGATGGCGCTGACGCTGCTGGGCACCTGCTGGATCTCGCCCGTCAGCGCGGTCACTCCCGTGCGGATGGCGTCGTCGGTCAGTTCCGCGGCGCTGGCGCTGCTGACGATGTCTCCCTCGGCGTCGTCCGTGACCGTGGATTCACCCAGCCGGATGGTCGCTGTGTAAGTCTTTGAGGTGCCGACGATGTAGGTGAGCAGCCTTGTTGCTTTGTTGATTCCGACGACGAGCACGCCGGTGGCCATGGGATCCAGCGTTCCGGCGTGGCCCACTTTCCGGGTACCGGCGATCCGCCGCATCCGGCCAACCACATCGTGGCTGGTCCATCCCTGCGGTTTGTCCACTATAACCAGTCCAGAAAGCACGCCTCCCAGTATATCGGGGCCAGCCGGGCGGCCGGTTCCGCGGCCTCCGGCCATCCTCCAGCCGAAGCAGCCACAGCCCCCGTTGCCAGAAGCCGCGACGGGACTAGGATGGCAGTCATGCCTGAGCTTGCAGCGCACATCGCCGAAGTCCCCGTCAACCAGATCCGCGAGATCACCGAGGCCGCCTGGCGAACTCCGGGCGCTGTGGTGTTGAGCATCGGGGAACCGGGCTTCCCCCTCCCGCGGCATGTCCTGGAGGCAGGCATGGCCTGCCTGGACCGCGACGAGACGAACTACACACCGAACGCCGGGATCCCCGCACTGCGCGAAGCCTTCGCGGCAAGGTTCCGTGAGCAGTCCGGCGCTGACATTGGAGCCGACCGCGTGTACGTCGTTGACGGCGCCCAGCAGGGCCTGCACCTTGCGATGAGCCTGCTGCTCGCTCCCGGCGACGAGATCCTGATCCCCAATCCCGGCTATCCCACGTTCGCCATGACCAGCCGGCTGCTTCACGCCGTGCCGGTGCGGTATCCCCTGTATCCGGCACAGGACTTTCAGCCCAGGATCGAGGACATCGAAGCGCTCATCACGGAGCGGACGCGGGTCCTCATGCTGAATTCGCCGTCCAACCCGCTCGGCGCCGTGCTGGGCGAGGACCTGACCCGCCGGCTCGTGGAACTGGCCCGGCGCCATGATCTGTGGATCATTTCAGACGAATGCTACGAGGCTTTCACTTACGACGTTCCGCACGTGAGTCCGGCCCGCTTCGACAGCGCCGTGCCGGGCGAAGCGCGGGTGTTCACGTCGCTGACGCTCTCGAAGACCTACGGCCTGACCGGGCTGCGGATCGGCGCCCTCGTCTGCCCGCCCGGACTCGAGCAGCGGATGAACAACGTCATGGAGGCGATCGTCTCCTGTGTGGCGTCGCCGTCCCAGTACGCGGCGATCGCGGCCCTGACCGGACCGCAGGACTACGTGGTGCATGCCCATTCGCACTACCGGGCCAACCGTGACGCGGCGTCTGCCCTCCTGGCGTCCAAGGGCATCCCGTTCCTCAGCGCGCAGGGGGCGTTCTATCTGTGGGCTGACGTCTCGCATGTGAGCGGCGGAAATGTCCGGGCTTGGGTGCGGCAGTTTCTCGCCGAGTCCGGCGTTTCGTTTGCCCCGGGAACGGCCTTCGGGTCCATTGGCGAGGGCTGGATCCGGATAGCGCTGTGCGCCGGCCAGGCCGATCTCGTGGAGGGAGTGGGCAGGCTCCCGGCCAGGGCGCCGGCGACCGCCGGCGTAGCGCCGGTCACCGGTACGGACGGCGAGACGGATCAGTAATCGGTGCGTTCCGCGTTGCTGCGCCAGGCTTCGAAGGGGGCGTCCGACGTCGGAACCGGAGTGTGGCTGACAGGTAGCAGTTCCGGCCTGGCGCCGCCGAAGTATTCGTAGAACACGGCGTCGTCGAACCCGGCAGCTGCCGCGCCGTGCCTGTCCGCCGCGTAGTAGACACGGCCGATGCGTGCCCACAGGGCCGCCGACAGGCAAAGCGGGCAGGGTTCACAGCTGGCATACAGGACCGCACCGCTCAGATCGAAATTGCCTGATTCGGCGGCCGCAGTCCGGATGGCCACCACCTCGGCGTGGGCGGTGGGGTCGTTATCCCGGGTGACCCGGTTGACTCCTTCGTGGACGGTGCCGTCAGCGGTGACCACAATGGCGCCGAACGGCCCTCCGCCGGCGGCCACATTCCGTTCGGCCAGGGCCACGGCCGCATTGAGGTACTCCACGACATCTGCAGCTGAAGGTTGCGCAAGCATGATCTGATCATAGCCAGCACCCGGATCATAGCCAGCACCCGGGTACTCTGCGGCCCGGTGCCACCCGGTTTGCTGCGCCCCATCGACAGCCGGGGCCGTAGGGGATTAAACTGCGCGCGTCGGGGGAACCCCGTATTGCGGGCCCAACCAACGGTCTCAATGCTCTGGATGATCACCGACATTGGAGACAACATGAAAAATCAACGATCATTTGTGGCGGCCGTGGCCGCCGCATCGCTTCTCGTGTCCTTCGCTCCGGCCGGCCAGGCCGCCGGTGACCCCAACGCAGCCGTCCCGAACGCAGCCGCGGCAACCGTTCTCGCCCAAGGCCTGCTGTCTCCGCTTCACCTCAGCGACGGACCTGACCGCTCCGTCCTGGTCAGTGAAGAATTTGCCGGCAGGCTGACGAAGGTCGCCCGGGACGGTGCGAAATCCGTGGTTTACGAGAACTCGGCGTGGAACGTTGCCGGCACCGACCGGCGGGACGAGACCATCTATCTGGCGGAGAGCCAGGGAGCCGGGCCCATGGACCCGAGAGCGCTGGCCGGGCATCTCCGCAGCATTGATGCCGACGGCAAACAGCGCACCTTCGGGGACCTTGCCGCCCTGGAGACCAAGGAAAACGCCGACGGCGGCACCCTCTACGGGTTCCGGGACCTTCCCGGCGCCTGCGCGGCCCAGTTGCCCCCGGAAGTGGAAGTCTCATACAAGGGCCACGTCGATTCGCATCCGTATGGCATAGACGTCTACGGCGGCACCATCTACGTGGCGGACGCGGGAGCCAACAGCATCGTTTCCGTGGACGTGGAGACGGGCGCGGCCGAGACCGTTGCCGTGCTGCCGTCGCGGCCCCACCGTTTCACGGCGGAGGAAGCGACAGCTCTGAAGCTCCCGGGCTGCATTGTCGGCCACACATATGAGTTCGAGCCCGTGCCCACCGACGTTAAGCGGGGACCGGACGGCTGGCTGTATGTGTCGGTGCTCCCCGGCGGACCGGAAGATCCGGCCCTGGGCGCCCGCGGCGCGGTGTTCAAGGTCGATCCGGAGGACGGCCGGGTGAGGCTGTTTGCCGACGACGTGATGTCCCCCACCGGCCTCGATATGGACCAGGACGGAAACGTCTACGTGGCATCGCTCTTCGGCGAGGGAGTGCTCCGGCTTTCGGCCGACTCGGGCACGCAGAGCGTCGTCCTCCCCGGTGTGCTCACGGCAGACGTGGATCTCAGGGGCGAAACCCTGTACGCCACGGTCAATGCGCTGCCGGAACCGAACAAGGCTCCGGACGGGCGCGTTGTGACCGGACCGGCGGAGAACGATTAGAAAAATGGTGTGGCCGGATCCGAGGGATCCGGCCACACCATTTAAGTCACTGCAACTCGAGCCGAACGCTACCTGTTCCGGTCCTCGTCGATTGCGTCGTCGGCGCTGAGGTCGATGTCCTCTTCGTCGAAGTCGTCTTCGTCGAGTTCCACGTCCTCGATGATGTCGCTCTTATACGGATCGGCGTCGCCAGCGTGCTTGGCGTTCTCGGCCAGGGCCGCGACCTCGGCGTCACGCTTCTTCGCGGCCCGGAGGAGTTCCTCGAGGTTGGAGGCGTTCACGGGGATCTGGTCCGCCACGAATTCCAGCGTGGGAGTCAGGCGGACGGTGATGTTCCGGCCCACTTCCTGCCGCAGCACGCCCTTGGCCTTCTCCAGGCCTTTGGCGGCATCGGCCTGCACGGCCTGGTCGCCGAACACGGTGTAGTAGATCGTGGCATGCTGCAGGTCATTGGTCACGCGGGCATCGGTGACAGTAATGCCCTCAAGCCGCGGATCCTTGACCTTCCGGCCCAGGGCCTCTGCAACAACAACCTTAATCCGCTGCGCCAACTTGGCAGCGCGTGCCGGATCAGCCATTTCCACTCCTAAATATTTGGATGTACGACGGCGCCATAGCGGCTGCCGTACACACGTTGGGTTTTGATGCCACGCACCTGAGGTGAGTCTATGAATTGGGCGAAAGTGCGGGGCCGCCGGAAAGAATCCAACGGCCCCGCACCTTTACAGCTCAGCCAGCTTAGACGCGCGGCTTCTCGCGCATCTCGAAGGTCTCGATGATGTCGCCCTCGTTGATGTCGTTGTACGAGCCAAGACCGATACCACACTCGAAGTCCGTGCGGACCTCGGTGGCGTCGTCCTTGAAGCGCTTGAGCGTCTCAACGGTGAGGTTGTCACCGATGATCTTGCCGTCGCGGCTGATGCGGGCCTTGGCGTTGCGTCGGATAACACCCGAGCGGACGATCGAGCCTGCAATGTTGCCGAACTTGGAGGAACGGAACACTTCGCGGACCTCGGCGGTACCAAGCTGGACCTCTTCGTACTCCGGCTTGAGCATGCCCTTGAGGGCCATCTCAATGTCATCAATTGCTGCGTAGATGACGGAGTAGAAGCGCATGTCCACGCCTTCGCGGTCTGCCAGTTCGGCAACACGCTCGGCGGGCTTGACGTTGAAGCCGATGATGACGGCGCTGTCGACCGTCGCCAGGTTGACGTCGTTCTGCGTGATCGCACCGACACCGCGGTGGATAACGCGGAGCTGGACACCTTCGCCGACGTCGATCTTGAGCAGCGCGTCTTCGAGGGCTTCCACGGCACCGGAAACGTCACCCTTGAGGATGAGGTTGAGGGTGTCGATCTTGCCTTCGGCGACGGCCTGGTCGAAGTCTTCCAGGCTGATGCGCTTGCGGCGCTTGGCCAGGGCGGCGTTGCGGTCGGCTGCTTCACGCTTCTCGGCGATCTGGCGGGCGGTGCGCTCGTCAGCGGTCACGAAGAAGGTGTCACCGGCGCGCGGCACGTTGGACAGGCCCAGCACCTGAACGGGGCGGGACGGGCCGGCCTCGGTCAGGGCGCTGCCGTCGTCGTCGAACATCGCTCGGACGCGGCCGTGGGCCGTTCCCGCAACGATCGTGTCGCCGACGCGCAGCGTACCGGACTGCACCAGGACGGTGGCCACGGAACCGCGGCCCTTGTCCAGGTTGGCTTCAATCGCAATACCGCGGGCGTCCTTGTTCGGGTTGGCGCGCATGTCGAGGGCGGCGTCTGCGGTGAGCAGGACCGCGCCGAGCAGCTCGTCGATGTTCAGGTTCTGGCGGGCAGAGACCTCAACGAACATGGTGTCGCCACCGTATTCTTCGGGAACCAGGCCGTACTCGGTCAGCTGGCCGCGGACCTTGTCCGGGTTGGCGCCTTCCTTGTCGATCTTGTTCACAGCCACGACGATCGGCACGTTGGCCGCCTGGGCGTGGTTGAGGGCTTCAACGGTCTGCGGCATAACGCCGTCGTCCGCTGCGACCACCAGGATGGCGATGTCGGTGACCTTCGCACCACGGGCACGCATGGCGGTGAACGCCTCGTGGCCCGGAGTATCGATGAAGGTGATCTTGCGATCAAGCTCTTCGTGGTTGTGCGTGACCTGGTAGGCACCGATGTGCTGTGTGATGCCGCCGTGCTCGCCCGCCATGACGTCGGACTTGCGGATGGCATCAAGAAGCCGGGTCTTACCGTGGTCAACGTGACCCATGACGGTGACGACCGGAGGACGGGCCTCGAGGTCTTCGTCGCCTTCAGCCTCGAGCTCGGCGTCGAAGTCGATGTCGAAGGTGCTGAGCAGCTCGCGCTCCTCATCCTCCGGCGAAACGACCTGAAGCTTGTAGCCAAGTTCCTCGCCCAGCAGTGCGAAGGTTTCCTCGTCCAGCGACTGGGTAGCCGTTGCCATCTCACCAAGGTGGAAGAGCACGGTCACCAGTGCCGCGGGGTTCGCCTCGATCTTGTCGGCGAAGTCCGTGATGGACGAGCCTCGGCGAAGCCGGACTACGGTGTTGCCGTCGCCGCGGGGTACGCTCACGCCACCCAGCGACGGGGCGCTCATCTGCTCAAGTTCCTGGCGCTTTGCGCGCTTCGACTTGCGCTGCTTGCCACGGCCTGCGCCGCCCTTACCGAAGGCACCCTGGGTTCCGCCGCGACCGCGGCCGCCCTTGCCAAAGCCACCGCCGGCCGGAGCACCGCCACCGGCACCCGGAGCGCCACCGGTACCCGGTGCGCCGCCTGGGCGTCCGGGACCGCGGCCTCCGCCGCCGGGACGGCCTGCACCAGCGGGTGCGGGACGTTCGGTGCGGTTGGGCATCATGCCTGGCGTAGGACGGTTTCCGCCTGCGCCTGCCGGACGGGGAGCGCCGGGGCGGGGGCCGCCTGCGCCTGCTGCCGGACGGGCACCGCCCGGAGCACCACCGGTGCGCGGAGCACCGGGACGCGGGCCGCCGGCGCCTGCTGCCGGACGGGGGCCGCCGGGGCGGTCTCCGTCAGTGCGACTGCCGCCGGGACGGGGCATGCCCTGGGATGTTGCAAACGGGTTGTTACCCGGGCGCGGCGGACGTTCTCCGTCGCCCCCACGGCCGCGGGGCATGCCCTGGGACGTGGCGAAGGGGTTGTTGCCGGGGCGGGGACCGCCCGGACGGGGAGCCGAACCACCCTGGCGTGCTGCCGGTGCGGCCGGAGCTTCAGCCTTCGGTGCCGGACGCGCGCCGGGCTTGGCGCCGGTCGACGGTGCCGCGGGAACGCTGGCGGAAGGAGCTGCCGGAGCAGCGGGGGCGGGAGCAGCAGGTGTTGCTGGCGCGGCGGGGGCTTCGGCCTTGGCGGCCGGTGCCGGAGCGGGTGCCGCAGCCTTCGGGGCAGCGGGACCGGGAGCCGGAGCGGGACGTGATTCTGCCGCCTTGGCGGGCGCTTTCGGTGCGGCAGCTGGCGCTTCGGACTTCGAAGCGGCTGCGCCGGGGAAGGCGTTGCGGAGTTTCCGCACAACGGGGGCCTCAATGGTGGAAGAGGCGGAGCGAACAAATTCGCCCAGTTCCTGCAGTTTGGTTACTGCATCTTTGGAAGTGATACCGAGCTCTTTTGCAAGCTCATGTACGCGGACCTTGGCCACATTTCTCCTGTCTCGGTCCGCACCGAGCCAGGCACGAACCGTCTACTTCTTACTGCGGGCCCCCGCCGCGGTCGCGGCTGAAAGGCCCATTGCAGAGCGCAACAAAGTTGTCATCGTTGCGCACTCATCGCTGGGAACTCATCGGGTTTCCATCAGTTTTCTGACCCGCTTTCAGGTTGGACGGTTGTTGCTGCGGCCACCGGAGTGTCCACGGCGTGCGTGCCTGCCGTGATCCGGCGTTCAACGTCGGCTGTTCCGGTTGCGCCGTTGAGGGCGCGTCCGAACGCTCGACGTTTGACCGCCAGTGCAAGGCACGCTTCGCTGGGGTGCAGCCATGCACCCCTGCCAGCCATCCGGCGTCGTTCATCCACTACGACGGCGGATGAACCGCCGGCGCCGGAGACGAGCCGGAGTAACTCTGACCGCGACCCTTTTTTCCGGCATCCGATGCAGGTACGCTGCGGCTGATTCCCGAGGTGTTGCACGTGTGCCACTGTCGAGTATCTTCCTGCCTATACATATCTGCCTGCCCGGGGGCCCGCTGCTGCCGTTCGGCAAATTTGCGGGCGCACACAAGCACACTGATGCCGGCTGCGAGGCACGGTCAAATTCTATTCTAGCCCCTCAGGGGCCCGTCACCCGAAACTGCCCGCTGCAATCGCGGGCAGTTTCGGTGCCGGTCCGGGCTGGCCGGGCCCGGGAGGAGTTCTTTTAGCTGCGGGGAGCGGCAGCGTCGGAAACGATGTCGATCCGCCAGCCGGTCAGCTTCGCAGCGAGGCGGGCGTTCTGGCCCTCCTTGCCGATGGCCAGGGAGAGCTGGTAGTCCGGCACCACTACGCGCGCCGAGCGCGTCGCTTCGTCGGTGATGGTGACCGAATTCACACGCGACGGCGACAGCGCGCTGGCGATAAACGTCGCCGGATCCTCGCTGAAGTCCACGATGTCGATCTTTTCATCGTTCAGCTCGGTCATGACGGCCCGCACGCGGGAACCCATTTCACCGATGCACGCGCCCTTGGCGTTGATGCCCGGCGTGTTGGCTTTCACTGCGATCTTGGTGCGGTGCCCGGCCTCACGGGCCAGGGCGACGATCTCCACCGAGTGGTCGGCGATCTCCGGAACCTCCAGCTCGAAGAGCTTCCGCACCAGCCCCGGATGCGACCGGGACAGCGTGATGGACGGACCCTTGGTGCCGCGGTGCACGTCAATCACAAACGCGCGCAGCCGGTTCCCGTGGACGTACTTCTCCCCCGGCACCTGCTCGGGCGGCGGAAGCAGCGCTTCCACCGTTCCGAGGTTGACCTGGATCATGTGGGGGTTGTTGCCCTGCTGGATGGTGCCGGCCACAAGCTCGCCCTCACGGCCCTTGAATTCACCCAAGACGTTGTCGTCCTCAACATCGCGCAGGCGCTGGAGGATGATCTGGCGGGCGGTGCTGGCGGCGATGCGGCCGAAGCCGGCCGGCGTGTCCTCGAACTCGCCGATGGGGGCACCGTCGTCGTCGATTTCGGTGGCCCAGATGGTCACATGGCCGCTCTTGCGGTCCAGCTCGGCGCGGGCCTTCTCGAAGGCGCCCGGCGACTTGTGGTAGGCAACCAGCAGTGCCTGCTCGATCGTGGGGATGAGGAGATCCAGCGGGATTTCGCGCTCACGCTCCAGGAGTCTCAGTGCGCTCATGTCAATATCCATCAGGCCTCCTCAGAAGGTCCATTGTGTTCATTTTCCAGACCGGCCTCGTCGAGGTGGCTGAACTCAATTTCGACTTTTCCGCTGCGGATCTTGTCGAAAGGAAGTTTTACGGGATCGCCCTGCTTCGGCTTCATGCCTTTTTTCACGGCAATTTCAGGGACGAGGGTCACGCCGGATTCATCCACTGACTGGATCCGTCCCGTGACGTTCTCGCCCTGGATGACCTTGACGCTCACCATGCGTCCGCGGGCGCGGTGCCAGTGCCGCGGCTCGGTCAGGGGCCGGCCCACGCCGGGCGAGGAGACTTCGAGGTCGTACGGGCGGCTGTCTGTGCTGGGGTCGCCGTCCAGGATGTCGGAGAGTTCCTTCGAGATGTCGGCGATGACATCAAGGCTCACTCCGCCGGTTTCTTCCTGCGGCAGGTCCACCACCACGTTGACCACGCGGTTGGAGCCTGCGATGTTGATGGCAACATCCTCCAGGTAGAGCCGGTGCGCCAAAACCGCGGGCTCAAGCAAGGCCCGGAGGCGTTCAGCCTCGGGATTGTGGACAGCCGCGGGTTCAGCCCTTCCCGCGTCGGTCCGGTCTGATGAAGTCGTGGCTTCTGCATTGCTCACGATGCCGGCCGCCTCCCGATAGATGATGTTGTGACTACTAGCGTAGCCATTTTCCGGCCGGCTTGGTGCACCGAGTTCCTTCCCGCCGTGACAACATGGTCTGTTGTGAAAGACGACACGAGGGAAAAAAGCAGGCCGCGGAACTATTTCCGTTACGCCCTGCTGACCTTCACCGCGTTCCTGGTGTTGAGCCTCGGTTTTGCGCTGATTCCACGCCAAGATCCGGAGCCCGCCGTACCGCCGTTTTCCGAGCAGGCACGGGCCTCGGCACTGGCTGACACCATGCGGCTGAGGGCAGCCAGCCGCGAACTTACTGCGGACGCGTCCGGGGCTCAGCGGCAGCTTTTCTCGCGGACTGTGACTTTGCTGACTACGCAGGCCAAGGCCCTGGTCCTCCCGGCCGATAACGGACCCGCCGGCGCGTCGGCCCCCTCTTCGCCGGGCAGGGCCACAGCTTCGGCTACAGGCCCGGCCGCAGGTTCCACGGGCACGGCTACGGCCACCCCCGCACCGGTGACCGTTCCGGCCCTGGTGGCCGGGCTGTCCGCCAGCGGCAAACAGCGCCTCGCCCAGGCGGAAAAGGCCGACGGCGGGATGGCACGCCTGCTGGCCGCGGTGGGAACGGCGCAGCTGCTTCAGGCGAGGTCCCTCGCCCAGGCGTCCGGGACACCGGTCCCGGCTCTTCCGCAGGCACCCGCGCCACAACGCACAGCCGCGGACTCGTGCCCGGCGCCGGCCTCCATTCCCGCCCAACCGACCCAGTCCGCACCGGCCTCCCAGCCCTCGCAGACGGTCCAGTCCGCACCGGGTGACGCGGGGACGGCCTCCGCCGAGCCGGGGGCAGCGTCCCAGGCGGACGCACTTAACAGGGTGGTCCGCACCGAGGTAGAGACGGTCTATGGCTACCAGGTGGCGCTCACCAGGCTGCAAGGCGCCGCCGCCGAACAGGCCTCGAAGCTGCTGGCCAGCCACGAGGCGCTCGTGGCTGAGGCCGAGGGGCACAGCCGTGTCCATTGCGTGCCCATCCCTCCGCGGGACCCGGGCTACACGCTCGGCACCTCGTTCCTGAAAAAGCCCGCCGCTGGACTGGCCAGCCTGGAGGCCGGAACACTGCCGGTGTACGGCGACCTTGTGGCCCTGAGCGACGGCCCGACCCGGCACTGGGCCATCTCCTCGCTCCTCACTGCCGCGCAACGGGCCATCAGCTGGGGCTCCGACCCCGGACCGGTTCCAGGAATCGTGCTGGACACCACGCTGTTGCCCACGATTCCGGAGGAGTAACCCGCACGTCAGGGCCGAGGGCTGCGCTCTGGCAGGCTGGCGTCCGGAGTGGTTTGCTGGAGGCATGGATTCAGCGGACAATGCGGCATTGCCCCCTGACGGGCACCACGAAAATGAGCCGCATAACAACGACATCGTCCACCGCCTGAACTGGCTGCGCGCAGGCGTTCTCGGCGCGAACGACGGCATTGTGTCAGTCGCGGCGCTCGTGGTGGGCGTCGCCGGCGCCACGAGCGAACACGGGCCCATCCTTGCGGCAGGCGCCGCGGGCCTGGTGGGCGGCGCCGTGTCCATGGCCCTGGGCGAGTACGTGTCCGTCAGCAGCCAAAGCGACAGCCAGAAGGCGATGATCGAAAAGGAACGCCGCGAGCTCGCCGAGGAACCCGAGGAGGAGCTCCATGAGCTCGCGGCAATCTATCGGAGCAAAGGCCTGAGCGAAGAGACGGCCAGGAACGTGGCCCGGGAACTGACTGAGCACGATGCCCTGGCGGCGCACCTTTCGGCCGAGCTGAATATCGATGAAGAGGACATCGTCAGTCCCTGGCACGCCGCCTTTGCCTCGGCGATCGCCTTCACGCTGGGCGCGATCCTGCCCCTGCTGGCCATTCTGTTGCCGCCGGAGAACCTCAGGGTCGCCGTGACCTTCGGGGCCGTACTGCTGGCGCTGGCGCTGACCGGCGGCCTCGGTGCGCGGATCGGCGGCGGATCCAGGATCCGTGCAGCGGCGCGCGTGGTGGTGGGAGGCGGGCTGGCCCTTGCCGCGACGTTCACCATCGGCAACCTGCTGGGGGCCAGCGGCATCGTCTAGTCCGCCTGGACTCAGCACTCCCGGAGGACAGTCAGCCCGTTCCCTGCACTGTGCAAGTTGGGGGTGAGGGTTCCCCGCTCGCGTACGATGCGCAGGCTTCACCGCCCAGGGCATCTTCGGCGTCTTGGGAGAATGGAACCATGGACTTCAACCGGCTTCTCCAGATCAGGCGCATCTATGCCCAGCCTGCTGCGCTGGAGCTTCCCAGGGGTCAGGCGATCGTCGAACGCTGGCCGGGGGCCGACGTCGTGCTTGTCGACAACCACTGGAACATCCCGGACGTGCACGGTGACGAGACGAACGTGCCGCGCTGGTCCCGGATTAAGACGGAGGCCCTGGTCCTCGGCGTCAAGAAGGCGCTAACCGTCAAGCCGAACGGCCGGTCCGCGGATTTTATTGCGCCCTCGACCGCTAGCGGCTGCGCCATGGCATGCGCTTACTGCTACGTGCCCCGGCATAAGGGCTACAGCAACCCGGTGACCGTGTTTGCGAACATCGACCAGATTGCCCGGGCGCTCGAGCGGCACGCCACTCGCCAGGGCATGAAGCTCGAGCCCAACCAGTGCGACCCGGAACTGTGGGTCTACGACATCGGTGAAAATAGCGACTGCTCCGTCGACGCGCTGATCAGCGACAACGTGGAAGATCTGGTCACGCTGTTCCGCGACTTGCCCAACGCCAAGCTGTCCTTTGCCACCAAGTACGTGAACCCCGCACTGCTCGGCTGGGACCACGGCGGTCACACCAGGATCCGGTTTTCCCTCATGCCCGCGGACCTGGCGAAGTCAATTGACGTTCGGACCTCGCCCGTGGCTGAACGCATGGCTGCAATCAACGACTTCGTCGATGCAGGGTACGAGGTGCATGTGAACTTCTCCCCCGTCATCATCACGGACACCTGGCTCAGGGATTGGGAGGAACTGCTGCGCCAACTCGACGCCACCCTGACAGCCGCCGCCAAGGCCCAGCTGGCGGCGGAAGTCATCTTTCTGACCCACAACGAGCGGCTCCACGAGGTCAACCTGGGGTGGCATCCGCAGGCCGAGAACGTCCTGTGGCGTCCGGACCTCCAGGAATCCAAGGTCTCGTCCAACGGCTTCACCAACGTCCGCTACCGTTCAGGGTCCAAGGCAGGCTACGTGCGGCAGCTGACCGCGCTTATTGAGGAGATCGCGCCTTACTGCCGCATCCGCTACGCGTTCTGAGGTTCTGGACCAACTACGCTGGAACCGATGAGCCAGCCACGAGACATCCCCATTCCACCCGACTTGGCGCGCCGCTACGCCGGCAACAGCGCCGGCCGCGCCTGGCTGGCGTCCCTACCCGAAATGATCCGCGGGCGCATGGACCAGTGGCAACTGGAACTGGATCTCAGTCCCGGTGCGCTTCCGTGGAGCGGTCACGGCGGAATCGTTCTGCCGGTGCGGTCAGCCGGGACCGCCGCGGCGCTGAAGGTTGCCTTCCCCCATGACGAGGCCTTGGTGGAGCGCCATGCGCTGGCCCTCTGGAACGGGCACGGCGCCGTTCGCCTGCTCGCATCCGACGCCGGAACCTGCGCCATGCTGCTGGAGCGGCTGGACGCCGGCAGGTCGCTCCAGACCGAGGCGATGGACCGGGCCGTTGAGGTGTGGGGCGGGCTCATGCGGGATCTGCGCCTGGTGCCGGACGGCCGTCCCCAGTGGCGGGAATTTGCCCACGTCGCGGCGCGCGCGGAACAGTGGAGCGACGACCTTCCCGCGGATTGGGAACAGCTCGGCCGGCCGTTCCCGCGGTGGCTCCTGGAAGCGGCCCTTGAGGTGTGCCAGACCAGGGGTGCTGTGGGCCGCCGTTCCGGCTCCGACGTGCTGGCAAATACGGACTTCCACTTCCTCAATATCCTGGCCCGCCCCGGCGCTCCGGAGCAGGCCGGGCCGGGAAGTTTTGCGGCCATCGATCCGCAGCCGATGGTGGGCGAGGCCGAGTTCGCCGTGGCGCCCCTGCTGTGGAACCGGATCCGGGACCTTCCCGCGGCCGATCCCGCGGCAGGGCTGCTGGAGCGGTGCCGTGACTTCAGCCTCGCTGCCGGACTGGATCCCGAGGCCGCCCGCCAGTGGAGCATTGCGCGGGAGGTGGACAACGCCCTGCACTACGCCTCGAAGGCCGGTCATGGCGGGGACTTGGCCCGCTCCCTCTGGGTCTCCAGCACCCTGGCCGGCCGGACACTCGACGGGCTTCCGGCCCCGCACTCGTTGCCCGAACCGGGCCAGGCGGCGGGATCGGCGGAGACGGTGACGGTGACGGCACCCATAGGTGGTCCGGCCGTCACCGGGCCCGGACCGCTTCAAGAGCCTGTTTGACCGCCTCGGCCGCCGTGCCGACGTCGTCCGCGTCGGTGGTCCAGTTGCTGACCGAGATCCGCAGCACGTCCCGCCCGTGCCATCGGGATCCGGACATCCAGACCTTTCCGTCTGCCAGGATTCTCGCCGTCACGTCCCGGGTGGTGGCGTCGTCGCCGAAGGCGAGGCAAATCTGGGTGAAGTCGACGTCGTTCAGCACCTCCGCACCGTCCAGGGCCGAGAGCTTGTCCGCGAGCAACGCCGCCGAGGCCGCGAGCCCGCGGATCTGTGCGGCCACGCCGTCGCTGCCCAGCGATTTCAGGGCGGCCCACACCGGAACCCCTCTCGCCCTGCGTGAGAGTTCCGGGACTTTCTGGCTGGGATCACCCGCGCCGTCTGCAGCCTGGATCAGGTAGCTCGCGCTGACCCCCATGGCGCTCCGCATCGCCCGGATGTCCTTCACGACGGCGACGCCGCAGTCGTACGGGACGTTGAGGCTCTTGTGGGCGTCCGTGGCCCACGAGTCGGCCCGCCCGAGTCCGGCGGTCAGCCCGGCGAGTTCCGGGACGGCCGCGGCCCAGAGCCCGAAGGCCCCGTCCACGTGCACCCAGGCTCCGTGGGCCTTCGACACTGCGACGGCCGCGGCAAAGGGGTCGAAGGCGCCGGAATGGACGTTTCCGGCCTGCAGGCACACCAGAATCGGGGCGGGGCCCGAAGCAAGGGCACGGTCAAGGGCACAGTCCAGTTCCGCGGCGTCGATGCGTCCCTGGCCGTCGGAAGGGACCACGGTGGGGCTGCCCAGGCCCAGGTAGCGCAGCGCGAGGTCGATCGTGTCGTGCCGTTCCTCGCCGACAAGGCAGTGGATGCGCGGGGCTCCCGAAAGTCCGTCGCGGTCCACGTCCCACCCGGCGTCCGTCAGCAGGCGCCAGCGCGCAGCGGCCAGACCCGTGAAATTCGCCATGGTGGCACCGGTGACGAAGCCGACGTCGGACTCCGGCGGCAGGCCCAGCAACTCGAGCAGCCACTGGCCGGCTGCTTCCTCGATGGCCGCAATGGCGGGTGTCGCGTAGCGGAGCACGGAGTTCTGGTCCCAGGCGCTGACAAGCCAGTCCGCCGCCATGGCTGCCGGCAGGGTGCCCCCGATGACCCAGCCGAAAAAGCGGCCCGACGGCATGGCCATGAGACCCGGCTCCGCGTGCAGGGCAAGATAGTCCACGACGTCAGCCGCAGGCATGCCGGAGCGCGGAAGTTCGCCGCCGAAGGCCGCCGCCAGCTCACCGGCCGCCTGCACAGGCCCCACCCGGCGGTCCGGCTGGCTTGCAAGCCACCTCGTGGCATGGCCGACGGCCGCATCAAGGGCCTCCGCATACGGTTCCGCACCGGCTGACATAGGGGCATGCTACGCCTTCCCCGGACAGCCTGCGAGAGTCCGTCCGTCCCCGCCCGTGGCTCAGCACGGACTGGCAGTCAGGCGAAGTTTTCCTGCCAGACGTCGGCGCCGAGTTTGATGATCAGGGCAGCGACAACCGTCAGAAACACGAATCTCACAAACCGGCTCCCCTGCTTCACCGCCGTGCGCGCGCCCAGGTAACCTCCCGCCATGTTCGCCAGCCCGAGCACCAGTCCCACTCCCCACAGCAGCGACCCGTTCGGCAGGAAGAACAGCAGGGCGCCCGCGTTGGTGGCCATATTGACGATCTTCGCCTTGGCGCTGGCCTCGAGGAACGCATAGCCCATGGCCGAAACCAGCGCGATCACCAGGAACGAACCTGTCCCGGGGCCGATCAGCCCGTCGTAGAAGCCGATCACCGCGCCGATGGTGCAGGCCACCGCGTAGTGGGTGCCGCCGTCGTGCCTGAGCACCGTCAGGTGGCCGGCGTCGGGTTTGAGGGCGGTGAAAAGCGCGACGGCGACCAGCGCCACCACGATGATCGGCTTGAATACCTCGGCCGGCAGCCTGGCAGCCAGCAAGGCGCCGCCGAAGCTGCCGGCCAGGGCAATGACGGCCATGGGCAGCGCCGTCCTGAGGTCAGGCCGGACGCGGCCGTAGTACGTGACCGCGCTGGTGGTGGTGCCGAAGATGGATCCCATCTTGTTGGTGGCCAGCGCCTGCACCGGGGTGATGCCCGGTACGAGCAGCAGCGCCGGAAGCTGCAGCAGCCCTCCGCCGCCCACCACCGCGTCCACCCAGCCTGCAGCGAATCCGGCCACCACAATCAGGATGAGAGTGGCGAGCTGGATCGACTCGAACCCCGAGACCACCCTGGCGGCTAGGCGTCAGTTGCTGCGGACGGCGTTGACCACGAAGTCAACGGCCTTGTCCACGGCCACGTTTTCCGCCTCGCCGGTGCGGCGGTCCTTGACCTCAACGACGCCGTCGACGAGTCCGCGGCCGACGGCCAGGATGGTGGGCACGCCGACGAGTTCGGCGTCGCCGAACTTCACGCCCGGGGACACCTTGGGGCGGTCATCGTAGATGACGTCCAGGCCGGCGGCTTCGAGTTCGAGGGCGAGCTGTTCCGCTGCGGCGAAGATCTCCTCACCGCGGCCGACGGCGACGACGTGGACGTCTGCCGGGGCCACGGACCGGGGCCAGATCAGGCCCTTGCCGTCGTGGTTGGCTTCAGCCAGGGCGGCGACAGCGCGCGTGACACCGACGCCGTAGGAGCCCATGGTCACCACCACCTGCTTGCCGTTCTGGTCCAGGACCTTCAGTTCCAGGGCCTCGGCGTACTTGCGGCCAAGCTGGAAGATGTGGCCCATTTCGATGCCGCGGGCGGTCTCCAGCGGGCCGGAGCCATCCGGGGCCTCGTCCCCGGCGCGGACTTCGGTGCATTCGATGACGCCGTCCCAGCCGAAGTCACGCCCGGCCACGAGCCCGAACACGTGCTTGCCGGCCATGTTGGCACCGGTCACCCAGGCGGTGCCGCTGACGATGCGCGGATCCACCAGGTAGAGGAGCTTGGCGGCGCCCTCCTGGCCAAGCAGGGGCGCTCCGAGGGACATGCCCGGGCCGAGGTATCCCCTGACGATGAGGGGATTCTTGGCGAGGTCCTCGTCGCCTGCGGCCTCCACGGTGATCTCGCCGGCGACCGGCAGGTAGGCGCCGATGTTTGCCTCGACGCGCTTGAGGTCCACTCCGCGGTCACCGGGCACGCCGATGACCACGATCTGGCGCTCACCGGTGGGCAGCGTCACGGCGAGGACAACGTTCTTGAGCGTATCGGCGGCAGTCCAGGCGCCGCCGTCGGCCTCGCTCCGGGGAACGAGCTGGTTGGCGGCGTCCACCAGGGTTTCAATGGTGGGAGTGTTGGGGGTGTCGCGGATCTCCGCGGCGGGAGCGTCCGTGAAGTCGATCTCGGCAGGCACCACGGTGGTGACGGCCTCAACGTTGGCGGCGTAGCCGCCGGCCGAACGAACGAACGTGTCCTCGCCGATCTCGGTGGGGTGCAGGAATTCCTCGCTCCTTGAGCCGCCCATGGCCCCGGCCGTGGCCGCCACCGGGATGACTTCCAGGCCCAGGCGCTCGAAGATCTTCAGGTACGCGGCGCGGTGCGCGGCGTAGCTGGCGTCCAGCCCGGCGTCATCGACGTCGAAGGAGTAGGAGTCCTTCATGATGAACTCCCGGCCGCGCAGCAGGCCGGCACGCGGGCGGGCCTCGTCGCGGTACTTGTTCTGGATCTGGTAGATGCTCAGGGGCAGATCCTTGTAGGAGGAGTACAGGTCCTTGACCAGGAGGGTGAACATTTCCTCGTGGGTTGGGGCCAGGAGGTAGTCCCCGCCCTTGCGGTCCTTGAGCCGGAAGAGCCCTTCGCCGTACTCGGTCCAGCGGTTGGTGGCCTCGTAGGGCTCCTTCGGCAGCAGCGCAGGGAAGTGCACTTCCTGGGCGCCGATGGCCGCCATCTCCTCGCGGATAATCTGTTCGACCTTGCGCAGCACGCTCAGGCCGAGGGGCAGCCATGTGTAGATGCCCGGCGCGGCGCGGCGGATGTAACCGGCGCGGACGAGGAGCCTGTGGCTGGCCACCTCTGCGTCGGCGGGATCTTCACGCAGGGTGCGCAGGAACAGCTTGGAGAGTCTAAGGACCACGGGTCGGTATCCGTTTCTGGGGGAAAGTGCTGATTGTCTGGGTACTAATCTACCGGCAAGGCCGCGCCGCGGCTTCCGCGTCCCGGGTCCTCCCGGCCGTGGGGCCGCGTTACAAGAAGAGCCACGCCCCACAGAAGAAGCCCCTGGCCGTCTCCGGCTGGTCATCCCTGTGGTGGCGTGGCTCCGCGGCCGGTCATGCCGCTAATTCTCTGAGACCATCCATGCCCGGAAAAGACACGGTTAGGTAGAACCTATGTGATGGCTGTCACCGATTCAAGTGGGCGTGCCCGAACGGGCCCGCTGGCAGCCGTCAGAACAAAACCGTGGCGAATGTCCCCACCTGGCGGAAGCCAACCCGCTCATAGGTGGCCCGGGCGCGGGAATTGTAGCCGTTGACGTAGAGGCTGGTGATGGGCGCTATCTTCCGGGCAAGCAGCACTACAGCGGCCATGTAGCCGGCACTCAGGCCGAGCCCGCGGTAGCTGGGGTTCATCCACACGCCCTGGACCTGGGTGACTTCCGACGTCACCGCGCCCAGCTCGGCCTTGAACACCACCTCGCCGTCGCTGAGGTGGACCAGGGAATGCCCTTGGCGGATGAGCCCGGCGACCCTCCGGCTGTAGAAGTCGCGTCCGCCGAGGTATGGAGAGTAGCCCACTTCCTCTTCGAACATCGCCGCGCAGGCGGGCAGGATGGTGTCGAAATCGGCATATTGCCCGAACCCCAGCTGCCAGTTCGGTTCAACGGCCGGCGCTCCGGCAATGGTCATGAGCGGCTGGTCCGGCCGCACCTCGTGCGCGGCGTGGCCGAGCTGCTCCAGATGGCTGTGCAAGGCAAGGACTGTGTCTGCCGGGCCGAAGATGGAGGCATACCGTCGGCCGGAACGGTGGGCCGCAGCCGCCACTGCCGCGGTCAACCCGGGCTCAAGCTGGACGGGGACCAGGTTGGCGCCCGCCCAGCAGGCACCTACCAGCAAGCCGTCGTGAAAAACCCCGAGGACGTTGGCGCCGCCGGGAGTCGGCGCGGCCGTTCCGGTGGACTCCAGATGCGCGAGGATGAAGACATTCGCCACGGGATCCGCGCCGGCCAGCTGGCGCAGTCCGGCCGTATCCGTGGCGCCGAGTACCCGGACGGTCACACCGTCCGGGCCGGTTCCGTCCTTATGAGACGCTAACCACGGGGCTACCCTTGACAGCATCTTCGCCATCGGCCTCCCCCATCTCTTCCGCGATACGCATGGCCTCTTCGATCAGTGTCTCAACAATCTGGCTCTCGGGAACAGTCTTGATGACCTCGCCCTTCACAAAGATCTGGCCCTTGCCGTTGCCGGAGGCAACACCCAGGTCCGCTTCCCGCGCTTCGCCCGGGCCGTTGACGACGCAACCCATGACGGCGACGCGCAACGGGATCTCCATCCCCTCGAGTCCGGCGGTCACCTGCTCGGCCAGCGTGTAGACATCCACCTGCGCGCGCCCGCACGACGGGCAGGAGACGATTTCGAGTTTGCGCGGACGCAGGTTCAGCGACTGGAGGATCTGGTTGCCCACCTTGATCTCCTCGACCGGCGGCGCGGAGAGGGAGACGCGGATGGTATCGCCGATGCCGCGTGAAAGCAGCGCGCCGAAAGCCGTTGCGGACTTGATGGTGCCCTGGAAAGCGGGCCCGGCCTCGGTCACGCCGAGGTGCAGCGGCCAGTCACCCTTCTCGGCAAGCATCTCGTAGGCCGCCACCATGATGACGGGGTCATTGTGCTTAACGGAGATCTTGAAGTCGTGGAAGCCGTGCTCCTCGAACAAGGAGGCTTCCCACACGGCCGATTCAACCAGGGCTTCCGGCGTCGCCTTGCCGTACTTCTTCATGATGCCCGGCTCCAGCGAGCCGGCATTGACGCCGATGCGGATGGAGGTGCCGTGGTCCTTGGCCGCCCGGGCGATTTCCTTGACCTGGTCATCGAACTTGCGGATGTTGCCGGGGTTGACGCGCACTGCGGCGCAGCCGGCCTCGATCGCCGCGAAGACGTACTTGGGCTGGAAGTGGATGTCCGCGATGACCGGGATCTGCGATTTGCGGGCGATGATGGGAAGCGCCTCGGCGTCATCTGCCGAGGGGCATGCCACGCGGACAATGTCACAGCCGGACGCCGTCAGTTCCGCGATCTGCTGCAGGGTGGCGTTGATGTCCGTGGTGGGGGTGGTGGTCATCGACTGCACGCTGATGGGCGAATCGGAACCGACGCCCACAGAGCCGACTTTGATCTGGCGCGTCTTGCGGCGGGGGGCAAGGACGGGCGGCGGTGCGGATGGCATTCCCAGGCTGACCGAGGTCACATGGACTCCTTGTATTGAAGGTCGGTAGGGGGCGGCTAGGCTGCGTGCTCGGCCAGGAGGCCGGTCAGCGGCGCCCATACAGTGGTGCGTGTGCCGGAAATGACGCCGGCTGCCGCGAACGGATCCTGCCGAAGGATCTCGTTCAGCGCGTTCTCGTCGGCCGCCTTGAAGATGAGCAGTGCGCCGGCGCCGTCACCGTAAGGGCCGCTCGCCAGGATGGTCCCGTCCGCCGCCAGCCCTGCGGTCCATTCCCGGTGCGCCGGGCGGCTGGCGTCGCGGGCTTCGGAGGACTCGGCATCGTATACGTACTCAACAGCAAAAACAGTCATACAGATACCCTATCCCGCAGCCGGCCTACCCAAGGAGCACGACCTTCGTGAAAGCCGCGACTCCGGCCGCCCACAGCATGGAGGCCAGGGTCCCGATGATGAAGCGCTCGGCCGCCACCGGGGTTTCCTTCAGCTCGGCGAAGCGGCCAAGGCCCTTGATTGCCACCACGTAGGCAATGGCGACCGGCTGCCCGGTAAGAATGGCGAGACATACAGCCAGGCGCTCCAGCACTCCGATGATCGCCCCGCCCCGGAGGATCCGCACCGTGGGCACCGCCGCGGTCGTCTCACCGCCGACAGTAATATCGCCGTTCACGGTGTTTCCATGACCCGCCTTTGCAGGCTCCACCTTTTCGGGGTGCAACTTTTCGGGATCCACGGTGACGTCGGCTGAGGGATCGTCCGCAGCGTCCCCGCCGGCCACGGCGTCGGCTTTGTCGTCGATGGTCCGGGCCAGCCTGAACACCAGCGCTGTCACGGGCCAGCCTACGAAACCGGCCGTCAGCAGTGCTGCGGCGATCCAGAGTGCGTTCACCGTTCTCCTCGGTTGCTTGCGTCGGGGCTGACGGTGTCGGGAATCAGCCTATGGGCGGTTGCCAGCAGCATTTCCGCCGCAGGCCTCGCCGCCCATTCTTCCTGCCATCCGGACCTTAGGATGGCCCGGCTCACCGACTGGTCACTGATTCCCAGTTCCCTGGCCACCTGCTTCTGCAATCCGTGCCTGCCTGGATCCCGCTCATTTTTGGCGCGGAGCGCATCGATCACCCTCCATTGGGCTTCCGTCCGCTCCCTGACCAGCCGTCCGATGAGGCGCAGCACAGCCTCGGCGTTGGCGCAGGCCCTGACCCCGTCATCACCGCGGCCGGGATCACTCCCCCGGGCGCCACCGCCCGCGGGTGCAGGCAGGCCGCGCTGGACGCCTCCGGAGACGACGGCGAGGGGGACGTGGCTGGCGGCGGCCTTTGCCCGGTCCACGGCCCGGCGTGCCGCAACGAAGGCAGTTCCGGATCCTTCGCGGGGGCTGGCCGGCTGCGGCAGGTTCACCGGCCCGACGCCGATGCCCACGTACCAAAGGCCGCTGCGGAGCGCATGCAACGCCACCTCCACCACGGCGGCGGGGTCGTCCACAACGCCTTGGACTTCGTCGCCCACCGAGCGCTCGAACCGGACGTTGGTGAACCGCCGCAAGTCATCGAGCAATTCGGGCACCCTGTCGATGTCAGTGCTGCTTCCCCGCTGGTCGATGGTCATGACGTACATGCATCAACCTTAGGCGGCTCAACTTCTAACCTCAATCATTTTCAGCTGATTATTGAAAATCAGTCGAAAAAAGGTGAAAGGCCACTATCAGCGCCAAGAGGGTGCTAGCCGAAGAGGTTCACCGGTTTCACGATGTCCGCATAGATCAGCAGCGCGCCCATGCCCATCAGGAGGGCGGCCACCACGTACGTCACCGGGAGCAGTCTCGCGATGTCAAAGGCGCCGGGATCCGGCTTGCCGAAGAGCTTGGCAACGCGCCGCCGGACGCCTTCGTAAAGCGCTCCGGCGATGTGCCCGCCGTCGAGCGGCAGCAGAGGCACCAGGTTGAAGACCGCCAGAGCGAAGTTCAGTCCGGCAAGCAGGCCCACCAGGGCTGCGAGCCTGGACTGCGCCGGAACCTCCTCCATGGCGGCAACCTCGCCGGCCACCCGGCCCACGCCAACCACGCTGATGGGACCGTTGGGGTCCCGGGGCTCCTCGCTGAAGGCAGCCTTCGCCACCCCGGCCACTCGGGCGGGCAGGTTGAGGATGACGCCGGCCACCTGCTTGATGTTCTCCCCCGCCATGGGCAGGACGGTCGACGCCGGCTGCGGCACCAACGCCGTCTGCGCACCGATGCCCAGGAAGCCAACGTCCTGGTACATCAGGTTGCCGGCGTCGTCCTTCGCCTGGCGTCCGTCCGCGCCGACCACCGGCCGCGCCGAAAGCACGGGGGTGACGGTGCTGGTGACGGTCGATCCGTTCCGCTGCACGGTGATGCTGACTTCCCTGCCGGCTGACGCGCGGATCCATCCTGTCAGCTCATCCCAACTGGTCACGGCCTTGCCGTCGAAGGAGGTGATGACGTCGTTGGGCTTGAGCTGCGCGGCGGCGGCGGGAGTCAGCTTGCAGTCGGCTGAGTCAGGGTCGACGGTCTCCCCCGCCTTCACCTGGCACTTGGAAACATCAGCGATGGTGGTTGTGGGCTCGGCCAGGCCGAAACCCATGAGCATCACCGCGGTCAGCACCAGGCCGATCAGGAGGTTCATCGCCGGACCGCCGAGCATGACAATGACCTTTTTCCAGACCGGGAGCCGGTAGAACACACGGTTCTCGTCCCCGGGACCCACTTCCTCATGGGCCATGGAGCGGGCCTCGGTGGCCAGCGTCTGGAACATGCCGGTGCTGGAGGGACGCACGGAGCCGTCGTCCTTGTTGGGCGGGTACATGCCGATCATGGACACGTAGCCGCCGAGCGGCAGCGCCTTGAAGCCGTATTCAGTCTCGCCCTTTTTCGTGGACCAGATGGTGGGGCCGAAGCCGATCATGTACTTGGTGACGCGCACCTTGAACAGCTTGGCGGGCAGAAGGTGGCCCACCTCGTGCAAGGCGATGGAGGCCGCGATGCCGACGGCCACGAAGACGACACCAATAATGAAGAGAATGACGGGACTCATGCTTTCGATCTGCTGCTTCCTAGAGACTGCTCACTGCTAAACGTTCGTGCGTGCGCGCACGTGCCCACTTTTCAGCATCCAGCACGGACTCGACCGTTAGCAGGGAGGAACCCGGGTGTTCGCTGAGTACGGCTTCGATGATGTCCACGATGTCCGTGAACCGGATCCGGCCCGCATGGAACGCCATCACGGCCTCCTCGTTGGCGGCATTGAACACGGCCGGGTAGGTGCTTCCCTGTTTCGCTGCGTCCATGGCCAGGCCCACTGCCGGGAAGGCGGTGACATCCAGCGGTTCGAAGGTCCAGCTGGTTGCCCGTGTCCAGTCGCAGGGCGTGGCCGCCTGGGGAACACGGTCCGGCCAGCCCAGCCCGAGGGCGATGGGCAACCGCATGTCCGGCGGGGAGGCCTGGGCGATGATGGAGCCGTCCACGAACTGGACCATGGAGTGGACCACGGACTGCGGATGGACCACGACGTCGATTCTGTCCAGCGGGATGTCGAAGAGCAGGTGCGCCTCGATCACCTCGAGTCCCTTGTTAACCAGGCTGGCGGAGTTCGTGGTGACCATCAGGCCCATGTCCCAGGTGGGGTGTGCCAGGGCTTCCGCCGGGGTGACGGTGGACAGCTGCTCGCGGGTCCGGCCGCGGAACGGGCCGCCCGACGCCGTCAGGATGAGCCTGTCCACTTCGGCGGCGGACCCTGAACGCAGGCACTGGGCAATGGCCGAATGCTCCGAATCCACGGGCACAATCTGTCCGTCCGCGGCGGCGGCTTTGACGAGGGAGCCGCCCACGATGAGCGATTCCTTGTTGGCCAGTGCCAGCGTTGCACCGGATTCCAGCGCCGCCAGCGTCGGTGCCAGGCCGATGGATCCGGTGATGCCGTTGAGCACCACGTCCGCCTCCACCGCGGCGATCCGGGTGGAGGCATCGGGGCCGGTGATGACCTCCGGACGGTACCCTGCCAGCCCGGCCGCCCGGGCGGCGTCGTCGATCAGGTCCTGGAGACGGCGGGGATCCCCCTGGGCGATGCCCACCGCGGCGGCCTTCGTGTGCACGGCCTGCCGGGCGAGGAGTTCCAGGTTGCCTCCGCCGGCGCTCAGTGCCACCACCTCGAAAAGGTGCGGGGCGCCGTTGACGACGTCAATCGCCTGGGTGCCGATGGAACCGGTGGATCCGAGGAGGACGATCCTGCGCGGCTGCCCTGTCACTGGCTGGCCGGCCGGACGGCCGGAACCCGAAGTCTGCATGGCTTAAGTATCCCGCACCGCGGGCCGCCTCCGGACGGGGGACAGACGCTGATTAGCCGAGCGCGAGGTCCAGCACGCCCTTGGACACGGTGGATACCGCACCGGCGTACGCGATCACGACGACGATCTTCCGGACGAAGCCCGGCTGCACCCTGCCGGAGAGCAGGTCACCGGCGACGATTCCGACGATCATAGCGGCGAGGATGCCCAGCCACTGCCAGCCTTCGAGGGCGGGAAGATGGCCGCCGGAGAACAGGTATTTGCTCAGCAGCGAGGACAGCCCCGTGGTGATGAAGTAGGGCTGCAGCGTTGCGCCGAAGCTCCGTTGCTCCCAGCGGGTGACGATGGCGTACGCGGTGATGGCCGGACCGCCGACCCCGGCGGCCGCGTTCATGAGCCCGCTGGAAAATCCCAGCGTCATCATCGGGGCCGGGCCGGAGGCCTGCCATGAGCTGCGGTTCAGCCGCTGGGAAGCCAGCAGTCCCAGGATCAGCAGGACTCCGATGCAGATCTCCAGCGGGGCCTCCGGGACATGGCTGGCCAGCCAGGCGCCGGGAACCACGCCGGTCAGCGCGGAAGCCGCGAGGCCGAAGTAGCGCCGCCAGTCGACGTGCCGCCAGACCCGCGACAGGATCAGCAGCGATGAGGCCGCGCCGCAGAGGTTGATGATCATCACGCCGTCGAACGGCCCCAGGAGCACCACCAGGACCGGCGAGACCAGGAGGCCGAAGCCCAGCCCGGCAAGTCTTTGCGCCAACGCCCCCGCGACAACCACGATGAGCACCAGAGCAAACATGGTTCGATCCTAACGCCGCACGGGACTTCGCCCTCGCCGGGGTCAGAACCGGTGGCCCGCGCCAACGCCCACCGCACGTCCCGCCGCACACCCCGCGCAACGGTGTGCGGGGGCTCCCCTGGACTGCCTTGACGGGTTTGGCGTCAGGCGTAACGTGGAAACCGTGGACTGGGCTTCCTGGTTCGACGCGCCGGACTACGAATTCGCCCGGCAAGTGTTGCAGCGTGGCATCGCCGCGCTCTATTTCGTTGCGTTCCTGTCAACCCTGAACCAGTTCCCTGCGCTGCTCGGCGAGCGCGGCCTCCTTCCCGTTCCGGACTATCTGGAGGGTTTCAGCAGGCTGCGGCGCCCCACGCTCTTCCGCTGGCGTTACTCGGACCGGCTGCTCCGCGCCGTCTGCGGGACGGGGCTGGCCATCTCCGCCCTCCTGGTTGCCGGGCTGCCGCAGACGGGCCCGCCGTGGCTGCCCATGATCGCTTTCCTCGCGCTGTGGCTGCTGTACATGTCCATCGTCAACGTGGGGCAGACGTTTTACGGCTTCGGCTGGGAGATGCTGATCCTCGAGGCGGGCTTCACCGTGGCGTTCCTGGGGTCCGACCAGACAGATCCGCCCCGGACCATCCTGCTCCTCGTGGCCTGGCTGGTGTTCCGGCTGGAGTTCGGCGCGGGCATGATCAAGATCCGCGGCGGCCGGGAGTGGCGGGACCTCACGGCCCTGTACTACCACCACGAGACCCAGCCCATGCCGGGTCCCCTGAGCCGGCAGGCGCATCTCCTGCCGAAGCCCTTTCACCGGCTGGAGGTCTTGGGCAATCATTTCGCCCAGCTGGTGGTGCCGTTCTTCCTCTTCGCCCCGCAGCCGCTGGCCAGCGCCGCAGCGGGCATCATCATCTTCACCCAGCTGTGGCTCGTGGCCAGCGGCAACTTCGCCTGGCTGAACTGGATAGCAATTGTGCTGGCCTTCGCGGCAGTCAGCGACCCCGTTGCCCACGCAGTCCTGCCGGCCATTCCGCTGGACTGGCACGCGGCCGGCAGCGGGCAGACGCCGCTGTGGTGGCTCATCCTCACGCTCGCGGTCACGGTGCTGCTCCTGGTGCTCAGCTACTGGCCGGCCCGCAACCTGTTCTCCCACCACCAGCTGATGAATGCCAGCTTCAACCGCTGGCAGCTCGTGAACACCTACGGCGCGTTCGGCACGGTCACGAAGCAGCGGATCGAGGTGGCCGTGGAGGGCACCAGGGACGAGGATCCGGACGAGTCGGCGGACTGGCGGGAGTACGAATTCAAGGGCAAGCCCGGGGACGTGCGGAGGCTGTCCCGCCAGTGGGCCCCGTACCACCTGCGGCTCGACTGGCTGATGTGGTTCCTGCCCCTGCGCACCGTGCACGAGGAGTGGTTCTACGCGTTCCTGGAGAAACTGCTGAAGGCGGACAGGACGGTGCTGCGCCTGCTGCGCGAGGACCCGTTCGACGGCGAGCGCCCCCGGTGGGTGCGCGCCCGGACCTACCTGTACCGCTTCTCCAGCCGCACCGAATTCCGTGAGACAGGCCAGCGCTGGATCCGGACGCCGCTGTACGAGGCCATCCCGCCCCTTTCCCTCCGGCGCGGGAGCTGACCACCGCCGCGGTCCGCCGGTAGGAAGACGGTCCGCCGGCTGGAGAAACGACGCCGGGTCAGCGGGCCTTGCGGAGGGTCGCCTCGGCGTGCTTGAGGATGGGGCCGTCGATCATCTTGCCGTTGAACTGGAACACGCCGGTCCCGGCCGCGCGGGCGGCCTCCAGGAGTTCCCTGGCCGCCGCCACCTCGTCCGCCGACGGCGCATAGGCGGCGCGGACTGCTGCCACCTGGCTGGGATGGATGCAGGCCTTCGAGCCGAAGCCGGACGCCACGGCATCCCGCGCTTCCTCGGCCAGCCCGTCAAGGTCGGGGATGTTGACGTAGACGGCGTCCACCGCCTCCTTGCCGAAGGCGCCGGCAGCCAGGAGCACCGAGGAACGGGCGTGCAGCGCCACGGCGCGGTAGCCGCCGTCGTCGTTCCGGCTGGACGTCCCGCCGAGGGACGCGAGCAGGTCTTCGGCGCCCCACATGAGCGCCACGACGTTCGGGGCGGCGGCGATGGCCGGCGCGTTCACGATGCCGGCCGCCGTCTCGCACAGGGCAATCACGTGGAAGCCGTCCAGCGCCCGGAGCTGCTCAGCGCTTTCGGTCTTGGCGAGCATCACGGTCCGGTAGGGCGTGTGGGCCAGGCAGTGCAGGTCTTTTTCGAAGTCCTCCGTGCCCGCCGGGTTGATCCGGATGATGGTCCGGCTGGGATCGAGCTCCGGCCCCTCCCCGGAGCTGCCGAGCTGGGCCAGGATGGCGCCCCGGGCCCGCTTCTTGTCCGGGGCCGCCACGGCGTCCTCGAGATCGATGATCACCGCGTCCGAGCGCTCGGCGGCCTTTTGGAAACGCTCGGGGCGGTCAGCAGGGCAGAAGAGCAGGGCCGGGCCCATCACGAAAGTCATACAGTCATTGTCCGATTATTTTTGCGTCGGCGCCTGCATGTGCGCCTCCCGCGTCCACATCAGGCAGCTGCGCGTCGCGAGGGCCACCACGGTGCCGTCCTGATTGCGGCCGGTGTGCTTCATGGTCACGATCCCCTGGCCCGGCCGGGATCCGGAGAGCCGCTTGCCGGTGATGACGGTCTCGGTGTAGAGCGTGTCGCCGTGGTACAGCGGGCCGGGAAAGGACACGTCGGTCAGTCCCAGCTGGGCGATGATGGTGCCCTGCGTCAGCTGTGGAACGGACTGCCCGACGACGGTGGCCAGTGTGAACATGGAGTTCACCAGCCGCTGGCCGAACGGCTGCCCCGCGCTCCACGCCGCGTCAAGGTGCAGCCCCTGCGTGTTCATGGTCATGGTGGTGAACAGGACGTTGTCGGTTTCGGTGACCGTCCGGCCCGGACGGTGCGCGTACACCACGCCTTCCTCGAGCTCCTCGAAGTAGAGCCCGCGCTGTTCGATCACCCGGGGGCTGCCGGCGGCTGGGCCGGCCGACACCCCCTCAGCACTCCGTTCAGGGTTCGCCGTCATACGGTCAGTTCCTGGTCTTCCTCGAGGAGTTCGACGCCGGTGGCCGCGGCGACGTCCTCCGCCGAGACGTTCGGTGCCAGCTCGCGCAGCACCAGCCCGTCCGGCGTCACGTCGATGACGGCGAGGTCGGTGATGATGCGGTCCACACAGGCCTTGCCGGTGAGCGGCAGCGTGCACCGCTCCACGATCTTGGGCCGGCCGTTCCGGTCCACGTGCTCCATCATCACGATCACCTTCTTGGCGCCGAACACCAGGTCCATGGCGCCGCCCATGCCCTTGACCATCTTGCCCGGGATCATCCAGTTGGCCAGGTCCCCGTTGGCGGCAACCTCCATGGCGCCGAGCACGGCCACGTCCACATGCCCGCCCCGGATCATGCCGAAGGACAGCGACGAGTCGAAGAAGGCGGCGCCCTTGTTGACCGTCACGGTTTCCTTGCCGGCATTGATCAGGTCAGGGTCCACTTCGTCTTCGCCGGGGTAGGGGCCGACGCCCAGGATGCCGTTCTCCGAGTGCAGGACCACCTCCACGCCGGCGGGGATGTAGTTCGGAATCAGCGTGGGCATGCCGATGCCCAGGTTGACGTACTGGCCGTTGCTGAGTTCCTGCGCCACCCGGGCCGCGAGTTCGTTGCGCGTCCATCCCTTGCCCTCCGGGTGGGACGCGGCGGCACGCCGGTACTCGTGACGGACGGCTTCGGGGCGGGGCGGGGCCTCCTGCGGGCTGTTCGACTCCATGGCTACGCTCCTGCCTGGTCGGTGGTGCCGGCTGCAGACTGTGCCGAGAGGGCCACGGTCCGCTTTTCGATGCGCTTCTCGCTCTCGGGCGCGAGGACGATCCGCTGGACGAAGATTCCGGGGACGTGGACGTGTTCGGGATCCAGCTCCCCCGGCTCCACCAGCTCCTCGACCTCGGCGATGGTGACCCTGCCCGCCATAGCACAGAGCGGGTTGAAGTTCATCGCCGTGGCGTGGAAGACCAGGTTGCCGTGGCGGTCTCCCTTCCACGCGTGGACCAGGCCGAAGTCGGGCGTAAGGGACTCTTCGAGGACGTACTCCACACCGCCGAAGCTCCGCACTTCCTTGGGAGCGGAGGCGATCGCGATACTGCCGTCGGCGTCGTACTTCTGCGGCAGGCCGCCGTCGGACACCTGGGTGCCCACGCCCGCCTTCGTGTAGAACGCCGGGATGCCGGCACCGCCGGCGCGCAGCTTCTCCGCCAGCGTTCCCTGCGGGGTAAGCACCACTTCGAGCTCGCCGGAGAGGTACTGCCGGGCGAACTCCTTGTTCTCCCCGACGTACGAGCTGACGGTGCGGCGGATCCGGCCGTCCTTGAGCAGGATGCCGAGGCCCCAGTCGTCCACGCCGCAGTTGTTGCTCACAGTCTCCAGGTCCTTGGCGCCGCGGTCGTGGAGGGCGTCAATGAGGGCCACCGGAATCCCGCACAGGCCGAACCCTCCGACGGCGAGGGACGCGCCGTCCTGAATGTCCGCGACCGCTTCAGCAGCGCTGGCAACAACCTTGTCAATCATCGTTGATCCTTTCAGGCCGGCTACAGTCCGAGTTCCCGGGCGATCAGCATCAGCTGGACCTCCGTGGTGCCCTCGCCTACCTCAAGAATCTTGGAGTCGCGGTAATGACGTGCCACGGTGAATTCGTTGATGAAGCCATAGCCGCCGAACACCTGGGTAGCGTCCCGCGCGTTGTCCATGGCTGCCTCGCCTGCGACCATCTTAGCGATGGCCGCCTGGGTCTTGAACGGCTTGCCCGCGAGCATCCTGGCGGCCGCGTCGTAGTAGGCCAGCCGCGCGGTGTGGGCGCGTGCCTGCATGCGGGCAATCTTGAAGGAGATGGCCTGGTACTTGCCGATGTTGTGGCCGAAGGCGCTGCGGTCCTTGGCGTAGCGGACCGAGAGATCCACACAACCCTGGGCCGCACCCGTGGCCAGAGCGGCGATGGCGATGCGGCCTTCGTCCAGGATGGACAGGAAGTTGGCGTAGCCGCGTCCCTGTTCACCCAGGAGGTTGGCCTCGGGAACGCGGACATCCTTCAGCGTCAAAGGGTGGGTGTCGGAGGCATTCCAGCCCACCTTGTTGTACGCCTTCTCGGCCTTGAACCCGGGCGTGTCGGTGGGCACCAGGATGGTGGAGATTTCCTTCTTGACGCTGCCGTCCTTGCGCTCGTGCTGGCCGGTCACCGCGGTCACGGTCACCAGCCGGGTGATGTCGGTCCCGGAGTTGGTGATGAACTCCTTGTTGCCGTTGATGACCCAGTGCCCGTCTTCCAGCCTGGCGGTGGTCTTGGTGCCGCCGGCGTCCGAGCCTGCCTCCGGTTCGGTCAGGCCGAAGCCGGCGAGCGCCTTTCCGGACGCGAGCAGCGGGAGCCATTCCTCCTTCTGGGCATCGGTTCCGAAGCGGTGGACGGGCATGGCGCCCAGGGAAACGCCTGCTTCCAGCGTGATGGCCACGGACTGGTCCACCCTTCCCAGCTGTTCCAGCGCGAGGGCCAGGGCGAAGTAGTCGCCGCCCATGCCGCCGGACTCCTCAGGGAATGGCAGGCCGAACAGGCCCATGTCCGCCATCTGGGAGACAACTTCGTAGGGGAAGCTGTGCTCTTCGTCGTGCTTGGCCGAGACGGGCGCGACGACCTCGTCGGCAAACTCCCGGACGGTGTTGCTGAGGTCCTGGTATTCCTCGCTGAGCTCAAAATCGGCCATAGCTAGGCTTCCTTACGTTCATTGGTTGGGTCTTGGATGAGGGGTTTTGACGTGCCGGCGGCCGGCTCGGCGTGGATCGTGGCGAGCACCTGGTCCGCTTTCACCAGGTCTCCGGTTTTTACGCTGACATTCACCGTCCCGGCCACTTCGGCCACGAGCTGGTGCTCCATCTTCATCGCTTCCACGGAGAGCAGCACCTGCCCGGCTTCCACGGTTTCGCCGTTGTGCACGGAGACTGACACGACGGTCCCGGGCATGGGTGAGCGGACTTCCGGATCGGCCACGCCTTCTTCACGCTCCATGGCTGCGAGCACGCGAGCGAGGCGGGATTCGCGGGTGAGGACGTCGAGCCCGCCGGACCAGCCGCCGTTACCCACGAAGACCTGCTGTGGACGCCCCTCCCGGGGGTGGTCTTCCCAGTAGGAGCCGAGCGCGAAGGTGTGTTCCTGCCCGTCGACCTCAAGGTCGACGGACTCGCTGCTCAACGCCAGGACCAGGACCTTGTGCTCCGGCCCGTTGTTGACACGGACCAGGGCGTGGCCAAGGTCCAGGTCGCTCAACCACGTGATGGCTACGGTGGCCATGGCCCCGCCGGGAAGGCCGAAGCTCATCCGCCAAGGAGCGGGAGTGCCCAGCCGCCAGCCCCGGCCGGTGTTCCACGGTGACGTCACTCCGGCGGGAGGCTCGTCAGTGACCCAGAACGGGAGGGCCGCGGCGATGAGTTCGGTGTCGCCGATGCTCCGGAACGTGAGGTCCGGCATCTTGCGGTCAATCAGGGTCGTGTCGAGGCGGCCGGCGCGGACGTCGTCGTCGTTGATCAGGAGCCGCAGGTACTCCACGTTGGTTCCGACCCCCAGGACGACGTACCGCTCCAGCGCCGTATCAAGTTTGTCGAGCGCCGCCTTCCGGTCCGGGCCCCAGGCGATGACCTTGGAGAGCATGGGATCGTAGTCGCTGGAAATTTCCAGCCCCGGCTGCAGCGAGGAGTCGATGCGGATGTGCGGGTCCGCGGAGGCGGGGGTGAAGGAATCCAGGTCCGCCAGGGCCGTAAAGGTTCTGCCCCGCTCATCCAGCAGGACCACCTCGCCGGAGGACGGCAGGAAGTTCCGCTCCGGGACCTCCGCGTAAACGCGCGCTTCTGCGGCGTGGCCGTTAAGCACGACATCGTCCTGCGCCACCGTGAGCACCTCGCCGGCGGCGATGCGCACCTGCCACTCCACGAGGTCCACCCCGGTGACCATTTCAGTGACCGGATGCTCCACCTGCAGGCGCGTGTTCATCTCCATGAAGTAGAACTCGTCCGGGGCATTGTCCGAGACGAGGAACTCCACGGTGCCGGCGCCCGTGTAGTGGACGCTGCGGGCCGCCTGGCATGCCGCCTCGCCGATGCGCGCCCGAGTGGCTGCGCCGTCGGCCAGTGATTCCAGGAGCGGCGACGGCGCTTCCTCGATCACTTTCTGGTGCCTGCGCTGCAGGGAGCACTCGCGCTCCCCCAGGTGGATGACGTTTCCGTGCGTGTCCGCGAGCACCTGCACTTCGATGTGCCGCGGCGCCATAACCAGGCGTTCCAGGAAGAGGGTGTCGTCGCCGAACGCACTGGCCGCGACGCGCCGGGCGGTGGCCAGCGTTGCCGGCAGGTCCTCCGGCCGTTCCACCACGTGCATGCCCTTACCGCCGCCGCCCGCGGACGGTTTGATGAGCAGCGGGTAGCCCACTGCCGGGGCCGCGCCGATCAGGTCCTCGTCCGTCAGGCCCGGTTCGGCAATGCCGGGGACCACCGGAACGCCGTATCCGGCCACGTGGTTCTTGGAACGGATCTTGTCCCCCATGACTTCCAGGGATTCGACGCCGGGGCCGATGAAGGCGATGCCGGCGGCCTCCAGCGCACGGGCGAAGTCGACGTTCTCGCTCAGGAAACCGTAACCGGGATGCACCGCCTGGGCTCCCGTATCCTTGCAGGCCCTGATGATCGCCTCGATCTTCAGGTAGCTTTCGGCCGCGGTGGCGGGACCAATCCGCACGGCGACGTCCGCTTCCCGCACGTGACGGGCATCGGCGTCGGCGTCGCTGTAGACGGCGACCGAACGGATGCCCATGGCGTGCAGTGTCCTGATCACCCGGCAGGCGATCTCGCCGCGGTTGGCCACGAGGACAGTGTGGAAAGGGTGGGTATTGGTTGAATTCGTCATTGCTGGATTTGTCATAGCCGACTCACATCCGGAAGAGGCCGAAGGAGGTCTCCGGCAGCGGGGTGCGGGAGACGACGTCGAGCGCCAGCCCCAGGACGGTGCGGGTGTCGGCGGGATCGATCACGCCGTCATCCCAGAGGCGGGCGGTGGAATAGTAGGGGCTCCCCTGGTCCTCGTACTGCTGCCTGATGGGAGCCTTGAAGGCCTCCTCGTCCTCGGCGGACCATTCCTGCCCGGCGGCGTCGTACTGGTCACGCTTCACGGTGGCCAGCACGCTCGAGGCCTGGTTGCCGCCCATGACGGAGATGCGGCTCGCAGGCCACATCCAGAGGAACCTCGGGGAATAGGCCCGTCCGCACATCGAATAGTTCCCGGCGCCGAAGGATCCGCCGATCACCACGGTCAGCTTGGGCACGCGGGCGGTGGCGACTGCCGTGACCATCTTGGCGCCGTTCTTGGCGATGCCGCCCTGTTCGTAGTCCTTGCCCACCATGAAGCCGGAGAGGTTCTGCAGGAAGATCAGCGGGATGCCGCGCTGGTCGCAGAGCTCGATGAAGTGGGCGCCCTTGAGCGAGGATTCGCTGAAGAGCACGCCGTTGTTGGCCACGATGCCCACGGGGTGCCCGTGCAGCTTCGCAAAGCCCGTGACAAGGGTGGTGCCGTAATTCTTCTTGAACTCGTGGAACCGGCTGCCGTCCACCAGGCGGGCGATGACCTCGCGCACGTCGTACTGCGCGTTGACGTCCGTGGGGACGGCACCATAGAGCTCGGCGGGGTCCACTGCGGGCTCGACGGTGGTGTCCACGTCCCAGGCGGGCGCAGCAGGCCTGGGCAGGGTGGAGACGATGTCCCGTACGATCTGCAGGGCGTGTTCGTCGTTTTCCGCCAAATGGTCCGTGACGCCGGAGATGCGGGAGTGGACATCGCCGCCGCCCAGTTCCTCGGCCGTGACGATCTCCCCGATGGCGGCCTTCACCAGCGGCGGCCCGCCCAGGAAGATCGTTCCCTGGTTGCGCACAATGACCGTTTCGTCGCTCATGGCCGGAACGTAGGCGCCGCCGGCCGTGCAGGAGCCCATCACGGAGGCAATCTGGGGAATCTTGGCCGCGGACATCCGGGCCTGGTTGTAGAAGATCCGGCCGAAGTGCTCCTTGTCCGGGAAGACCTCGTCCTGCTTGGGCAGGAAGGCTCCGCCGGAATCCACGAGGTAGATGCACGGCAGCCGGTTTTCCAGCGCGATCTCCTGGGCCCGCAGGTGCTTCTTCACCGTCATCGGATAGTAGGTGCCGCCCTTAACCGTGGCGTCGTTGGAGATGACCAGGACCTGGCGCCCGTGGACCAGCCCGATGCCCGCGATCACACCGGCGCCCGGCGAGTCATCGTTGTACATACCGTTGGCCGCCAGCGGGGCAATCTCAAGGAAGGGGCTGCCGTCGTCCAGGAGCTGGTTGATCCGCTCCCTCGGCAGGAGCTTGCCCCGTGCCACGTGGCGCTCGCGGGATTTCTCCGGCCCGCCCTGGGCCGCCGTGGCGAGCCGCTTCCGCAGTTCGCCGGCGAGCGCCTCCTGGGCGAGGCTGTTGGCCGCAAAGGCCTCGCTGGTGGCGTCCAGCTTGCTGGCGAGTGTCTCCATTGACCGCTTCCATTTCCCTGGCCGGCCCGGGTTTCCGCCGGGCCCTGCCACTTTCGGTTAGTGCCATGTAACTGAAATTTAGGTTAGTCTCTATTAACTGTGATGTCCAACACACGGACGAGTTGCTAGAGTTTGCAGTTTCGAGGAGGAAATGTGCAGATCACGGAGCACGGCCAGCTTGCCGAGGGCAGCGACGCCGCACTGCCCGCCCCGCCGGACCAGGACGCGGCGCCCAGCCGTGCCACCCAGCGCAGCCGGGCCAAGGAGACCCGCAGGCAGGCTCTCCTGTCCGCCGCCGCCTCCCTCTTCTCTGCCAACGGTTTCAACCGGGTCTCGCTAGAGGACCTGGGTGCAGCTGCCGGGGTGAGCGGCCCCGCCGTGTACCGCCACTTCCCGGGGAAGCAGGCCGTGCTGGGCGCCCTCCTCCTGACGGTCAGCCAGGACCTGCTCGACGGCGGCCGGCGGGTTGTTGCCGACGCCGCCGACCCCCTGGCGGCGCTGGGCCGGCTGGTCCAGTTCCATGTGGACTTTGCGCTCAGCAATCCGGACGTGATCCGGGTCCAGGACAGGGACTTCAGCAACCTCACGGACGAGGACCAGGCCCACGTCCGGGCGCTGCAGCGCAGCTACGTGGAGCTCTGGGTGGACGTCCTGGCGGGGATTCACGCTGAAACGGACACGGCCGACCTCCGGATGCGCGCCCATGCAACCTTCGGACTGATCAATTCCACGCCGCATTCGGTCCGCAACCACGGCCGGAGGATGGCCATCAAATCGGCACGGCCGCTGCTGGAGAACATGGCGCTGGCAGCCCTCACCGCGCCCGGCTAGGCCGCACGAACGGCCCTGGCCCTCACAGCCGTCGCCGGACAGCAACGTTCATGGGGGCCAGGGCCGGTCATAGTGCTTCAGACCATTGCGAGCGCCATGCCGGGATCGGCCAACAGGGCTCCGACATCCGCAAGGAACCGGGACCCCTGCTCGCCGTCGACGAGCCGGTGGTCGAAGGACAGGCTCAGGGTCATGACCTGCCTCAGCGCGATCTGGTCCTGGTACTCCCAGGGCATCTTCCGCACCGCACCCATGGCCAGGATGGCGGCCTCGCCCGGATTGAGAATGGGCGTGCCCGCGTCGATCCCGAAGACACCGATGTTGGTGATGGAGATGGTGCCACCGGATAGCTCCGCCGGGCTGGTCTTGCCGGCCCTGGCCGTCTCGGTCAGCCCGGTCAGCGCCGTGGACAGCTCCGCCAGGGTCATCCGGTCCGCGTCCTTGATGTTGGGAACTGTCAGGCCGCGCGGCGTGGCTGCCGCAATCCCGAGGTTCACGTAGTTGAACTGCACGATCTCCTGGTTGGCTTCATCCCACCTGGAATTGAGGGTGGGATTGCGCCGCAGGGCGATCAGGGCAGCCTTGGCCACGAGGGTCAACGGCGTCAGCTTCAGGCCGGCAAAGGCCTTGCTGGCCTTCAGCCTGGCCAGGAGCTCCATGGCCGGTGTGACGTCCACGGTCAGGAACTCCGTGACGTGCGGCGCCGTGAACGCGCTGGAGACCATGGCGGCCGCCGTGAACTTGCGTACCCCCTTGATGGGCGTGCGCACTTCGCGTTCACTCGCCTGTGCGGACGGAACTGGTTCCGGCGTCCGGGCTGCCTCGCCCGCCAGTTCCTGGGCCGCGGCCGGAAGGTCGCCGCCGCCCACGAAGTTCCTCACATCATCGCGGGTAATCAGCCCGCCGGGGCCGCTGCCGGTGACATGCTCCAGGTCCACGCCGAGGTCCTTGGCCAGCTTCCGCACGGGCGGCGTGGAGCGGGGGCGCTCGCCGGCTACCGTTGCCGCGGGTTTGGTTTCGAGAGGCCTTGTTTCGGCAGGCTTGATTTCGACAGGCTCAACCAGCGGCGCGTCGGTTTCGGCAGGCCTGGCTTCGGCAGTCTCAACCGGCGGCGAGGCGGCAAAGTTGCGCGGCCGGCGGGCAGGGCGCCCGGTTGTTTCGACGACGGCGCCATACCCCACGAGGTTCGGCTCCCGCTTCGCGGCGGGCGCCTCAGCCGCACCGCCGGCGGCGGCCTGCGCGCCGGCGTCGCCCTCCACTTCGAAGGAGACGATCGGCTTGCCCACCTCCACCACGGTGCCCGGCTGCTCATGCAGGGCAGTGACCACGCCGGCAAACGGGGAGGGCAGCTCCACGACGGCTTTGGCCGTTTCCACTTCGGCGATGATCTGGTTGAGGCTCACGGTGTCGCCAACATTCACCTTCCAGCTGACGATTTCGGATTCGGTCAGGCCTTCGCCGAGATCGGGGAGCCGGAATTCCTTGATCATGGTGGCGGTCATCCTTCCAGCCCGCTCAGCGAGTTCGGCCGCCCAAGCGCACGGTCAACGCCGTCGAGGATCCTGTCCAGGCTGGGAAGGTGGTGCATCTCCAGCTTGGAGTACGGGTACGGCACATCGAATCCCGTGACGCGCACGGGAGCAGCCTCCAGGTAGTAGAAGCAGCGCTCGGTGATACTGGCGGCGACTTCGGCCCCCAGGCCTCCTGACTGCCCCGCCTCGTGCGTGATGACAAGCCTGCCCGTCTTACGGACCGAGGCCTCCACGGCCGCGTAGTCCACCGGCGCGAGGGAGCGGAGGTCAATCACTTCGACGGAAACTCCCTCATCCGCTGCGGCAATGGCGGCATCCCGGGCGGTCTTGACCAGCGGACCGTACGCCACCAGCGTGACATCCCGCCCGTCGGTGATGACGCGGGCCTTTTCCAGGGGCAGCGCGCTGCCCAGGTCAAGGGTCTCATCGACGTCGCCTTTGTCGTGATAGCGGCGTTTGGGTTCGAAGTACAGCACGGGGTCATCGCAGGAGATGGCCTGCTGGATCATGGTGTACGCGTCCTGCGGGCTGGACGGGCTGACCACCCGCAGGCCCGATGTGTGCGTGAAGTAGGCCTCGGGAGACTCGGAGTGGTGCTCGGGCGAACCGATTCCGCCGCCGAACGGAACGCGGATGGTGATCGGCATTTTGACGTGGCCCTGGGTGCGGTAGTGAAGCTTGGCCACCTGGCACACGATCTGGTCGAAGGCCGGGTAGATGAAGCCGTCGAACTGGATTTCCACCACGGGACGGTAGCCGCGGTAGGCCAGCCCCACCGCCGTGCCCATGATTCCGGACTCGGCAAGGGGCGTGTCCACTACACGGTGCATGCCGAAGTCCTTTTGCAGGCCGTCGGTCACCCGGAAAACACCGCCCAGGGTTCCGATGTCCTCTCCCATGAGGATGACCTTGGGATCGTGCTCGAGAGACTTACGGAGGCCCGAATTGATTGCCCGGGCAAAGGTCATCTGCGTCATCAGCGTGCACCTTCTTCTGAGTCGGCATCTTCGGGATCGCCGGAGGATGCCACGTAACTGGAGTAGCCACCTTCTTCTGACTCGGCTCCTGTGGGAGCGCCGAAGGAGGCCAGGTAACGGGAGTAGTGGTCCTGCTGGCGGTCCAGCCAGGAGTTCGGCGTGCTGTAGACGTGCTTGAAGATATCAAGCGGCTCCGGGTCCGGCATACCGGTGCAGCCGGCACGCATCTCGCGGGCCACGGCGTCGGCCTTGCGCTGCACTGCGGCTTCAAACTCCTCGGTCAGCAGGCCCTTGCGGTCCAGCAGGGCTTTGACCCGGCGGATCGGATCCTTGGCGGCCCAGTCCTCAAGTTCGTTGGCGTCGCGGTACCGCGTGGGGTCATCCGCCGTCGTGTGCGGTCCCATGCGGTAGGTGACGGCCTCAATGAAGGTGGGGCCGCCGCCGCGCCGGGCGCGGTCGAGGGCGACCCGGGTGGCGGCCATTACGGCCAGGACGTCGTTGCCGTCCACGCGCATGCTGGGGATGCCGAAGCCCGCGGGCCGGTCGGCGATGTGGACATGGGACTGGAGCCGCACGGGTTCGGAGATGGCCCAGTGGTTGTTCTGGCAGAAGAAGACCACGGGAGCCTGGAAGCTGGCCGCAAACACCATGGCCTCGTTGACGTCACCTTCACTTGTGGCGCCGTCGCCGAAGTACGTAAAGGCCACCGAATCCGCGCCGTCATTCTGGATGCCCATGGCATAGCCGGTGGCGTGGAGGGTCTGCGCCCCGATGATGATCTGGGGCACGGCCATGTTAACCGTGTAGGGGTCCCATCCGCTGGACGCGTTGCCCCGCCAGACGCGCACGATGTCCGTGAGGTCTACGCCGCGGCAATAGGCAACGCCGTTGTCCCGGTAGCTGGAAAAAACGAAGTCGTCCTCGCGCAGCGTCCGTGCCGAGCCAATCTGCGACGCTTCCTGGCCCAGCAGGGGCGGCCAGAGCGCCAACTCGCCCTGGCGCTGGAGCGCCGTGGCTTCGGTGTCAATCCGGCGGATGACCACCATGTCCTCATAGAGGGAGCCGAGCTGTTCGTCCGAGATGTCCCGGACCCAGGGGTCGTACTCCGGATGGCTGACGCGCTCCCCCTGGGGCGTAATCAACTGGACCAGGTTCTGGCTGGCCCCTCCTCGATGTCCTGCATTGTTGCCCGGGCCGCTGGCGGTTGTACCGCCCTGGCCCACTTCGTCTGTCAACACCGTTGCGCAACCTTCTGACGTCGTGTGACCGTCCCGCGCAAGGACTCGTGATCCCGCCCCGTTACGGCCCGCGGGGCACCGTTGCCCCGGATAATTGTGACCATACTCACAATGCTCAAGGGGTACAACCACCGCCGCCGAACCTGAGCACAATGCACCATTCGGCCCCCCTGGACCGTGCTAGCCTTGCGCATTATGCAAGCTTTGGATGGCACTGACACACGGCTGCTATCAGCCTTGGCCCGCGATCCGCGCAGGACGGTGGTGGCACTGGCGCAGAAGCTGGGACTGTCCCGGAACACCGTCCAGGCGCGGATGGCCCAACTCGAGAAGAAACACGTCTTCCTCTCATTCGAACGCCGCATCAACCCGGTGTCGCTGGGCTACCCGTTGATGGCCTTCATCTCGGTGCACGTCCAGCAGCAGAAACTGGGCAGGCTCGCCGAAGAGCTGGCGAGCGTGCCCGAGATCCTGGAGGGCTATGGGCTGACAGGCTCCGCGGACCTTCTGCTCCGCGTGGTGGCACTGGACGCCGAAGACCTCTTCCGGATCAACGGAAAGATCCTCGCATGCGACGGCGTGGACCGGACGGATACCGCCCTGGCCATGGGCGAACTGATTCCGTTCCGGATCCAACCCCTCCTGGACCGCGGTTCCGCGGCCGAATGACGCCGGGTGTCCGCCCGCGCTGACCCCCCGGACTGCACTAAAGGATGGCCGCCGCGCTATAGGATATTGCCACTTGATATGAAGGGCGCCGACACGCCCCAGTAGGCAGGCGCGCCGGTGTGTGGCGGTTGCCGGAAAGGCTCCACTTGAGCAACCCCCAGGACCCGTACCAGCCCGGTCAGCCCTCCGGCGAACCCCCTTCCGGGGCTCCGTACGGCCAGCAGCCGTACGGCCGGCAGTTCCGCAGCCGCCAGCCGCTCCCTCCCGCCCCCTTCGGGCTGCCGGGCCAGCCTCCTGCCAGGAGCCGGAAGGGCCTCTGGATCGTTGTGGGGATCGTCGGAGGAGTCCTGCTGCTGGTAGTCGTCGGAGTGCTGCTGATTCTGAACCTCGTGGGCGGAGCCACTCGGAATGCCTCTGACCTTGCGGACGGCTTCACCAGGCTGGTCATCGCCGGGGAGACGGACAAGGCCTACAACGACTTCATGGACCCTGCGCTCAAAGAGCAGCTGACAAAGGAGGATTTCGCGTCCGGCGTCGAGAGCCTGAAGCTGGACCCGTCCTGCTCCACGGCGTACGACGACCTCAAAGTCAGCACCGAAAATGAAACCAACATCGCTGACGTGACCGGGCTCATCAAATGCGAGGGCAAGGACATCGAACTCGTCTACCGCTTCGCCGGCAAGGATGAGCTGAAGATGGTCAACATCCGGCTCAAGCCGAAGGGCTGAACACACCCACCCATCCACGGTCGCAGCGGAAGGCAGCTGGCAGCAGGATCGGAACAGCAGTAAAAGGTAGCCGGGCACACAGAAGCCCCCGCGTCGCGGGGGCTTCTGCCGTGCCGCCGGGTCAGCGGCCCGGGCGCATGTCACAGACAGCGTATGTCCAGCGTCAGTGGTCAACTGCCTTCTCTGCGCCGACACCGGTCAGGGAACGGACCTCCATCTCGGCCTGCTTGCTGCGGTCCTCGCGCTTCTTATCCAGGACCGTGCCCAGCCAGCCCAGGAGGAAGGCCAGCGGGATGGACACGATGCCCGGGTTGCTGAGCGGGAAGATCGCAAAGTTGGCTCCCGGCATCATCGACGTCTTCGCCCCGGACACCACCGGCGACAGCACAATCAGGATGATGGCCGATGCCAGCCCGCCGTACATGCTCCACACCGCGCCCTGCGTGGTGAACCTGCGCCAGAACAGCGAGTAGATGATGGTGGGCAGGTTGGCGGAGGCGGCAACGGCGAACGCGAGCGCCACCAGGAAGGCGACGTTCTGCCCGTTGGCGAAGATGCCGCCCAGGATGGCCATGACTCCGATGACCACCACGGTGCGGCGGGCCACCTTAACTTCAGTGTCGGCGTCGGCCTTTCCCTTGGCGATGACGCTGGCGTAAATGTCATGGGCGAAGGACGCCGCGGCGGTTATAGTCAGTCCGGCCACCACGGCCAGGATGGTGGCGAACGCCACCGCCGAGATGAAGCCCAGGAGCAGCGGTCCGCCCAGGTAGAAGGCCAGCAGAGGGGCGGCCGAGTTGACGCCGCCGGGAGCACCCTTGATGGTTTCCGCGCCGACGAGGGCAGCTGCGCCGTAACCAAGGACCAGCGTGAACAGGTAGAAAAGGCCGATCAGCCAGATGGACCACACCACTGACTTCCGGGCTTCCTTGGCGGTGGGCACCGTGTAGAAGCGCATCAGCACGTGGGGCAGGGCGGCCGTGCCGAGGACCAGGGCGAGGCCCAGCGACATGAAGTCCAGCTTGGACGTCTCCGTCTTGCCGTACTGCAGGCCCGGGTTCAGGACGTTCGGGTTGTTGGACGTCTCCACGGCCGCGCCCAGCAGGCTGGACAGGTTGAAGCCGTAGATGGCCAGGACCCAGAGCGTCATCACTGCGGCGCCGGCAATGAGCAGGATGGCCTTGATGATCTGCACCCACGTGGTGCCCTTCATGCCGCCGATCAGGACGTACATGATCATGAGCGCGCCCACGACCATGATCACGAGGGCCTGGCCGCCCCAGTCGCTGATGCCCAGCAGAAGCGAGATCAGGCTGCCCGCGCCGGCCATCTGGGCCAGCAGGTAGAAGAAGCAGACGGCAAGCGTAGAGATGGCGGCGGCGATGCGGACCGGACGCTGCTTGAGGCGGAAGGACAGGACATCGGCCATGGTGAACTTGCCGGTATTGCGCAGCAGTTCGGCCACGAGCAGGAGCGCCACGAGCCAGGCAACGAGGAACCCGATGGAGTACATGAAGCCGTCGTAGCCGTTGATGGCGATGGCACCGGTGATCCCCAGGAAGGAGGCCGCGGACAGGTAGTCGCCGGCGATGGCGGTGCCGTTCTGCGAGCCGGAGAAGGAGCGGCCGGCCGCGTAGTAGTCCGCCGCGGTCTTGTTGTTCCGGCTCGCCCGCAGGACGATCACCATGGTGACCGCCACGAACAGGCCGAAGATGCCCATGTTCAGGAGGGTGGTGTCCTGGAGCGCGGCGACGTCCACCGCTGCTGGAATGTAGATCATGGGGTTGCTCCGCCCACGCGGTTGCCCGCTTTGTCGAATTCGTGGCCTTCAATGCCGTGGCGGATCTCCGCCGCGATGGGGTCCAGCTTCCTGTTGGAGTAGCTGACGTACCAGCCCGTGATGGCAAACGTGGTGACAAACTGGAGCAGGCCCATGATCAGCCCCACGTTGATGTTGCCCCACACCTTGCTGGACATGAAGTCGACCGCATAATCGGCCAGCAGGACGTACGCGAAGTACCACAGCAGGAACGCCACGGCCATGGGAAAGACAAAGCTGCGGTGGCGCCTGCGCAGTTCCTTGAACTGCTCGGTGGCTTGGACTTCCTCGAAGTCCGCGGACGCCGCGACGTCCGGAGTTCGGGCACTGTTACCCATCGTTCCTCCTCATTGAGACTGACTCCCACACCGGCTCGCACGCTCCGCACCAGTGTGACTCCCATCACTGTGCTCCGCTCCCGGGCAGGGTTCCAGTCTTTGCGGGATTCCGGTCGCCTAGCGGTCGCGATGCTGCGACAAACGGCAGGCGCTACGCTGGGCAGCATGCCCGACTCCCCGCTCTACGCCGCAGCCGCCGTCGCGGTGATCGCCCTGGCGATTGCCGTCGTCGTCCTGGTTGGCCTCAAGGTGCTCCGCTCCTTCCGCGAGCTGGGCACCGACGCCGAGCGTGCCACCTACACCACCCTTCACGCGGCATCGAAAGCCGGCCGGCACCTGCGGACGGGACTGAACCCGGCCGGTGCCGCGAAGGCCAGCCGGCAGCTCCGGACCCTGCTGGGCTGCGACGCGCTCGCCATCACCGACGTGTCCGGCGTGCTGGCGTGGGACGGGCCCGGCGAAGAACTCAGGCCCCGGCTCATGGAGCTCGCCGCCGACGTGCTTTCCGGCGGGAGGACCCAGGTGTTCAACGCCGCCGACCTGCAACTCTCAGCCCGGAAGTCCGGATCCATTGGGGCCGCCGTGATCGCGCCCATCCGGGCAGGGTCCCGCGTGGTGGGTGTCGTTGCGGCCTTTGCCCCCTCGGCCGGCGCCGGCCTGGTCCGTGCCACCACGGAAGTGGCCGACTGGGTGGCCGCCCAGGTGGAGCTGGCCGAGCTGGATGCCTCCCGGACCCTCCTGATGGAGGCGGAGGTGCGGGCGCTGCGGGCACAGATCAGCCCGCACTTCATCTACAACTCGCTGAACGCCATTGCCTCCTTCATCAACACGGACCCGGCGCGGGCCCGCGAACTGGTGGTGGAGTTCGCGGATTTCACCCGCTACTCGTTCCGGCGGCACGGCGATTTCACCACCCTCGCCGAGGAGCTGCGGTGCATCGACCGGTACCTTTTGCTGGAGCGGGCCCGGTTCGGTGAGCGGGTGCAGGTGAGCCTCCGGATCGCGCCCGAGGTGTTGAGCACGGTGATACCGTTCCTGAGCCTGCAGCCGCTCGTGGAAAATGCCGTCCGGCACGGCCTGGAGGCGAAGGAAGGCCCCGGGCACATCACCATCTCCGCCAACGATTCCGGCGCGTTCGCGGAGGTCACCATCGAGGACGACGGCGTGGGGATGGATCCGGTGCAGCTCCAGTCCATGCTGGCCGGACACATGGACGGTGAGCACGTGGGGCTGCGGAACGTCGACGCACGGCTTCGCCAGGTATACGGCGACGACCACGGCCTGGTGATCGAGACGGCGCCCGGCGAGGGGACGCTGATCACCATGCGGGTCCCCAAGTCCCAGCCGGGGCACAACGCCTGAGCACTGTGCCTGAGAACGGCAGGCCCCGGCCGGAAGATAACCTAGAACCATGATTAACGTACTCGTCGCCGACGACGAGCTGCCCGCCATCGAAGAACTCGCCTTCCTCTTGGGCAGGGATGAGAGGATCGGCACCATACTTCGCGCGTCCTCCGGCGCCGAGGCGCTCCGGGCCCTCGAATCCGAGTCCGTGGACGCCGTCTTCCTGGACATCCATATGCCGGCGGTGTCCGGACTGGACATCGCGAGGGTCATTTCCCGCAGCAGCCGGCCGCCCGCCGTCGTATTTGTCACCGCTGACGAGGACTGCGCCCTCGAGGCATTCGAGCTGGCGGCGGTGGACTACCTGCTGAAGCCCGTCCGGGCGGAGCGGCTGGCCCGTTCGGTGGGCCGGATCAGCGAGCTGATCCGCGACGGCGGCGGCGCCGCACCCGAGATGATCACCGTTGACCAGGGCGGCACCACCAAAATGATCCGGCGCGACGACGTCACGTACGTCCAGGCGCAGGGAGACTATGCGCGGCTGCACACGGCCGATGCCAGCTACCTGATCCGCGTTCCGCTGGCGGACCTGGAACAGCAGTGGACAGACGCCGGTTTCATCCGCACCCACCGTTCGTATCTCATTGCCCTCTCGCACGTCACGCACCTGAAGCTCGCCGCGGTCCGTCCCAGCGTCACCGTGGAGGATGCCGAGCTGCCGATCAGCCGCCGCCACCTGCCGGCCGTCCGGGAGAAGCTCGAGGCGACCCGGATCCGGCCGCAGGCATGACACGCGTCAGGGTGACGGCTCCCCGTTCGGCGGCCAGGCCGGCGGCCGAACCGCGGGAGGCCGCCGAGGAATCGGCAATGGGGCAGGTGTTTGTCCGGTCCCTGATCCGCTCCCAGCTCCGGCTCGCCCTGGTGGTGGCCGGCGGTTTCCTGCTGATCCTCGGCGCGTTTCCCGTGCTGCTCGGCGCCATCCCGGGGCTGGCGGAGACCCGGATCGCGGGAATCCCTTTTGACTGGCTCCTGCTCGGCGCCGGAATCTATCCCGTGACCGGGATCAGCGCCTGGCTGTACATCCGCAGCGCCACGCGCAACGAGGCCCGCTACCGGGACCTCGCCGAGGACAGACGGTGAGCCGGTGAGTCCGGCCGTAGGCATCGCCGCCATCACCGCAGTGTCCGTGGCCACCGCGGTGATCGGATTCTACGGGCTCCGGATTTCCCGGACCACCGGAGACTTCTACGTCGCCTCCCGCACCGTGCGGCCCTGGTGGAATGCCTCGGCGATCGGCGGCGAGTACCTCTCTGCCGCGAGCTTCCTCGGCGTGGCCGGCCTGATTCTGCTGTCCGGCACGGATGCCCTCTGGTACCCGGTGGGTTACACGGCCGGCTACCTGATGCTCCTGCTGTTCGTGGCGGCCCCGCTCCGGCGCTCGGGGGCTTACACAATTCCTGACTTCACGGAGGCAAGGCTGGATTCCCTCGCCGTGCGCCGGGTGACGAGCCTGGCAGTGGTCATTGTGGGCTGGCTGTACATCGTCCCCCAGCTGCACGGCGCCGCCCTGACGATCCGGACCACCACGGGCCTGCCGCCCTGGGTGGGGTCCACCGCCGTGGTTGTGGTGGTGTGCCTGACCGTGGTGGCCGGCGGCATGCGTTCGATCACCTTTGTCCAGGCATTCCAGTACTGGCTTAAGCTCACCGCGCTGGCCGTCCCCATCATCTTCATGGTCCTCGTCCTGGGTGGAAACGACTTCCCCGGCGAGGCTGCGCCCGCCACCAACCCCACGGGCCTGGCCCCGGCCGGCCCGTACCAAAACATCTCGCTGTTGGTGGCATTGCTGTTCGGAACCCTGGGCCTGCCGCACGTCCTGGTCCGCTTCTACACGAATCCGGACGGGCACTCCGCCCGGCGCACCACGTTGATTGTGCTGGGGCTGCTGTCCGTGTTCTACCTGTTCCCCACCGCGTTCGGGCTGCTGGGGCGCGTCTTCGCACCGGGACTAGCCCACACGGGGCAGGCCGACGCCGTGGTGCTGCTGCTGCCGGGACGGCTCATCGACGGCCCGGCCGGCGAGCTGCTGTCCGCCCTCGTTGTGGCAGGAGCGTTCGCCGCCTTCCTGTCCACGACGTCCGGGCTGGTGGTTTCCCTGGCCGGCGTGATCAGCCAGGATGTGCTGGGGGGAAGCGTCCGCGGCTTCAGGCTTGCAGCGCTGGTTTCAGCGATGGTGCCGCTGGGCCTGGCGTTCATGACGGACTCACTGGCCCTCGCCGGCAGTGTTGGCCTGGTGTTCGCCTTCACGGCGTCCACCATTTGCCCCGTGCTGCTGCTCGGGATCTGGTGGCGGGGCCTTACCGATGCCGGCGCCATTGCGGGCATGGTGACCGGAGGTGTGCTGTGCGGCGGGGCCATGGTGGCCGGGACCGTGCTCGGGGCGGCCGGGACGCCGTTCTGGCTGGCCCAGCCTGCGGCATGGACGGTGCCTGCCGCCTTTGCCGTCATGATCCTGACGTCCCGGGCAACGAGTGCCCGCGTGCCGCGGACCATCACCAAGGTCATGACCAGGCTCCACACGCCCGAAAGGCCACTGGCCACGGAACGCTGAGCGGCGGTTTCCGGCTGGGGCGGTTTCGGCGGAGCGGCGGTTTCCGGCTGGGGCGGTTTCGGCGGAGCGGCGGTTTCCGGCGTGGGTGGTTTCCGGGGTGACCGGATCAGTCGATGGCGGCCATCAGTTCGACCACACGGTCCAGGAATGCGTCCACCTGGGTTTCCTCGTAGCCGTCACTGCCGACCGCCGGGCGGAAGACGGCCCGCCGGACGTTGTCGACACTGAGCGGCTTGTCCTCCTCGAGGTAGCCGATCAGGTCCCTGCACAGCCTGTCGACGTCTTTGGTGTTGTAGCTCCGTGCCTTCTTCTTGACCGGGCGGCGGAACCTGTCGCCGTCGGGCCTGTGCAGGCGGCCCCGCAGCGTTCCGGAAAGCTGCCCGATCTGCCGCAGCCAGGCCTCCTCCCCCTGCTCCGCGATGAGTTCGTCGCGTTCCCGCCGGGCGAAGGCGTCTTCGAGCCGGTCGAGGGCCGCGTCAACCGCCGTGGCGGAGTATCCGCCCTTGACGGGGTCGAAAGAGACCGACCGGACGTCGGCGCTCCTGATGGGGTGGACGGCGGCGGCCGGCGTCTCCAGGGACACACGGGCCCGCTGCAGGAACTGGTCCACCTGCTTGGCGTTGTACCCGTAGTCGGTCCGTGCCACACGCTCAAAAGACGCGGGAATCTGCCGCTTGCTGTCCACTCTCACCTTGTTTCCTTCAATGCTTTTCAGCTCAGTAGTAACCGCAATATTGTAGGGCGCCGCGTTGGCCGCCGCGGGCGCAGCGGGGCAGGAATGTCATGCCCGAAGTCCCGGGCGCCGCATCTCACGCCCGGAGTCTCGGGCGCCGGCGTCAGGCCCCGGACACCAGGACGAACAGCATGAAGGCCACCGGAGAGGCGAACACGATAGAGTCCAGCCTGTCCATGACCCCGCCGTGTCCGGGCAGGATGCTGCTCATGTCCTTGATGCCCAGTTCGCGTTTCACCATGGACTCCGCGAAGTCGCCGGCGGTCGCGGACGCCACCATGCCCACTGCCAGGACCACGCCCACCCACCAGGGCTTGCCCAGCAGGAAGATGCTGGCCAGGACGCCGATCAGCATGGCGCCGGCGATGGACCCGGCGAAGCCTTCCCATGATTTCTTGGGGCTGATCTTAGGAGCCATGGGGTGCTTGCCCAGGGACGCTCCCACCAGGTAGCCGAAAGTGTCATTGGAGACCACGAGGAGGAGCAGGATGACGACCTGCCATGCCCCCTCCGGCACCACTCCGCCGGGCCAGGGGCCGATCGGGGTCACGCCGCCCGCCACGTGGAGCGGCAGCGCGGCGAAACTGATGAGGAACGGAACCCAGGCGAGTGTGAAGACGCCGGCGAAGATGCTCCGGGCCGAGCCGGTGGCGTTCTCGACAGACCGCCACAGGAGCACGGCCACGCTGCTGATCAGCATGGCGAACAACAGGCTTTCCGGTCCGCCGAAGTAGGCGGAGAAGGGCATGGCGACAGTGCCGACCATGACGGGGACGATCGGCAGGCGTGTTCCGTTGGCCTCGAGGGCACGGAAGATTTCCCACACGCCGAACACGGCAAAGGTGGTGGTGACGGCGACGAAGCCGAGCGGCAGGAACAGCAGACCGCCCAATACGGCAAAGAGCATGGCCAATCCGACGGCGGTTGCCGCAGGAAGGTTGCGCCCCGCTCCGGGGGTCGGGTTGGGCCTCGGCTGGCGGGTCCGCGATCGGGCCCGCGCTCCGGGGGCCTGCTGTGCCTGGCCCATCAGACTTCGAGCAGCTCTGCTTCCTTGCGCTTAAGCAGCTCATCGATTCCGTCGACGTGCTGCTTGGTCATGGCGTCGAGTTCCTTTTCCCCGCGGCTGCCTTCGTCCTCCCCTGCCTCGCCATCCTTGACGAGCCTGTCCAGGGTTTCCTTGGCCTTGCGCCGGATGTTGCGGATGGAGATTTTGGCCTCTTCACCCTTGGACTTCACGATCTTGACGTATTCCTTGCGGCGTTCCTGCGTGAGATCCGGGATGGTGATGCGGATGACGTTGCCGTCATTAGACGGGTTGGCGCCGACCTCCGAATCGCTGAGTGCCCGTTCGATGTCGCGCAGCGCCGTCTTGTCGTAAGGCGTGATGAGGATGGTGCGGGCATCGGGAACCGCGAAGGAGGCCAGCTGCTGGAGCGGCGTGGGGGTGCCGTAGTACTCCACCATCACCTTGTTGTACAGGCCGGGGGTTGCCCGGCCGGTCCGGATCGAGGCGAAGTCTTCCTTGGCTACCTCAACCGCCTTGTCCATCTTGTCCCCGGCTTCGAGCAAGGTTTCTTCGATCACGATCTCTCCTCAGAAATTGGTTCCCGGCGGGCCGGGGGCATTTCACAATCCGGGTTCCGCCCGATGGACGGAACCTTCCTAAAATATCCTAGCTGTAACTAGGGGGTGACCAGGGTTCCCAGCTGTTCGCCGCGGATGGCGCGCGTGACGTTGCCTTCGCCTTCCATGCCGAAGACCACCATGGACAGGTTGTTGTCCTTGCACATGGTCATCGCGGTCTGGTCCATGACCCGGATGTCGCGGCGGAGGGCGTCGTCGTAGCTGAGCCTTTCCAGCTTCTCGGCGGCCGGGTCCTTCTTGGGATCGGCGGTGTAGACGCCGTCCACGCCGCTCTTAGCCATGAGCACCACGTCTGCGTGGACCTCGAGGGCGCGCTGGGCGGCCACGGTGTCGGTCGAGAAGTACGGCAGGCCGGCCCCGGCGCCGAAGATCACGACCCGGTTCTTCTCCATGTGCCGGATGGCGCGGCGGGGAATGTACGCCTCGGCTACCTGGCCCATGGTGATGGCGCTCTGGACCCGGGTCTCGACCCCTGCCTGCTCCAGGAAGTCCTGCAGGGCGAGGCAGTTCATGACGGTTCCCAGCATGCCCATGTAGTCGGCGCGGGAGCGGTCCATGCCGCTCTGGGACAGTTCGGCTCCGCGGAAGAAGTTGCCGCCACCCACCACAATGGCAACCTCGACGTCGGGAACGGCGGCGGCGATCTGCTTGGCAACTCCCCGGACGGTGTCCGGGTCAACGCCCAGCTTGCCTCCTCCGAAGACCTCGCCGGACAGCTTCAGGAGGACCCGGCGCCTGTTCTTCTCTGACTGGACTGAAGTTTTGGCTTCCATGGTGCCTTCCCGTTGGTGAACTCTGAGCTAGATTATCGTGCTGCGCGGCCAAAGCTCATATTCCCGCTTGGCCGGTGCATGCAAAAGGGGCGGCCACCGAAGTGACCACCCCCCTTGCGTGTCTGACTAGGAGCCGACGCGGAAACGCGTGAAGGCGGTTCCCTTGACGCCGGCCTCTGCGAGGACCTGCGCCACGGACTTCTTGGCATCCTTGGCGAAAGCCTGGTCAACCAGGACTTCACCCTTGTAGAAGCCCGTAACGCGGCCTTCCACGATCTTGGTCATGGCGGCTTCGGGCTTGCCCTCGGCCTTGGCGGTCTCTTCGGCGATGCGGCGCTCGGACTCAACGAGCTCAGCCGGAACATCCTCGCGGGAGAGGTAGTTCGGAGCCATGGCCGCGATGTGGACTGCAACGTCGTGGGCTGCGGTGACAGCCGTTTCGCCTTCGCCGTCAACAGCGAACAGAACGCCGACCTGGGCCGGGAGGTCCTTGGAGGTCTTGTGCAGGTAAGCGTCGACCGTGGCGCCCTCGATGCGGGAGATACGGCGGACCACTACCTTCTCGCCGAGGACAGCGCCCTCTTCGACAACAACCTCGGACAGCGGCTTGCCGTCGACGTCGGTGGCGAGCAGGGTCTCGAGGTCGGCTGCGCCGGATTCGACGGCGATGGCGAGGACCTTGTCGGCCAGCTGGATGAACTTGTCAGCTTTGGCGACGAAGTCGGTCTCGCAGTTGACCTCGATCATTACGCCGACGCCGCCGTCAACCTTGGCAGCAACCAGGCCTTCAGCGGTCGAGCGGCCTTCACGCTTGGTAGCGCCCTTCAGGCCCTTGATGCGGATGATCTCGATGGCCTTCTCGGCGTCGCCGTTGGCTTCGTCGAGAGCCTTCTTGACATCCATCATGCCGGCGCCGGTGCGCTCGCGCAGAGCCTTGATATCAGCGGCAGTGTAGTTCGCCATGTGAACCCCTCTGTCTAGAAATTTATGTGGTTTACGGACGGACAGGACGGCAGCTCACCTGGTGAGCCGCCATCCTGTCAGTTACCCGGCGCTGCGGACAGAGCCGGGAAATCCCGGTGGAGTTGTTTACTTCTCGGCGTCGGTAGCCTCGGCAGCGGCCGGGGCTTCCTCTGCAGCGGGAGCAGCTTCGGCGGCCGGTGCCTCGGCTGCCGGAGCTTCGGTTGCCGGTGCTTCGGCGGCTGCCGGAGCTTCCTCGGACTTGCTGCCTTCGAGGAGCTCGCGCTCCCACTCGGCCAGCGGCTCTTCCGGGGTCTCGGCAGTGCCGGTTGCGCGCTGGTTGCGGGCGATGAGGCCCTCTGCAACTGCGTCAGCAACAACGCGGGTGAGGAGGTTCACGGAGCGGATGGCGTCGTCGTTGCCCGGGATCGGGAAGTCGACTTCATCCGGGTCGCAGTTGGTGTCCAGGATGGCAACAACGGGGATGTTGAGCTTCTTGGCTTCGTCTACGGCCAGGTGTTCCTTCTTGGTGTCCACGATCCAGAGCACGGAGGGTGCCTTGGTCAGGTTGCGGATACCGCCAAGGTTGGACTCAAGCTTGGTGAGTTCGCGGCGAAGGAGCAGCAGTTCCTTCTTGGTGTAAGCGGAACCGGCGACGTCGTCGAAGTCGATCTCTTCGAGTTCCTTCATGCGCTGGATACGCTTGGCAACCGTCTGGAAGTTGGTCAGCATACCGCCGAGCCAACGCTGGTTGACGTACGGCTGGCCAACACGGGTGGCCTGCTCGGCAATTGCTTCCTGAGCCTGCTTCTTGGTGCCGACGAAGAGTACGGTTCCGCCGTGCGCGACGGTGGCCTTCACGAACTCGTAGGCGCGGTCGATGTAGGACAGCGACTGCTGAAGGTCAATGATGTAGATGCCGTTGCGCTCCGTGAAGATGAAGCGCTTCATCTTCGGGTTCCAACGACGGGTCTGGTGTCCAAAGTGGACGCCGCTGTCAAGCAGCTGGCGCATAGTTACGACGGGCATGCCGACGCTCCTTCCGGCAGGTCATTCATGAGAGAGCCCACGGGCGCTCTTACCCTGCCAATAGTTGACGGTTATTTAGCTTCGCCCAGGCGGGCCAAGCTCCTGGCATCCATTGCGCTTCTCATCAGGACCGTTGCCGGACCTGACCGCAAGAGGCACAATCCTCCTCGGCAGGAAGCATTCGCTTCCGGTTTTGGAGGGCTGGATACGCGTAGTCAGCTGCTGCTCCCCCGCACTCCTGAATGGGGCGTGCTGACGCTACCCATGAGACTGGAATACGTTGAGGGCACAGCAAACTGCTCCACCAAGTGTACTACAGTGGCACTCGGCAAAAGCACCAGTTCCGGGGCCCCGGCGGCGTTTTCCACATACGCCCAGGAGGCCGTTCCGGCCGCCGGCGGAGGCGGCCAAGCTGGGTGAATGAAACTTCCCGCGCTCGTGGCGCTTCTTCTGCTGGCGACCGCCTCGACAGCCCCTTCAACCTCCCCCACCGCAGGCGCACCCGGCGCCCGCACCGGCTTCAGCGCCCCTCCGGCTGCCGCGGCGGGCTCATGGAGCTGGCCGCTAGCTCCCCGGCCGGCGCTCCTGCGGGCCTTCGACCCGCCGGACAAGCCGTGGCTCAGCGGCCACCGGGGCGTGGACCTGAAGTCCGCGTCCGACGGCGGGCCGGTCACCTCGCCGGAGTCCGGCACCGTGAGCTTTGTGGGCATCGTGGTGGACCGGCCCGTCATCACGGTGGACCACGGCAACGGCCTGCGCAGCAGCTTCGAGCCCGTGGCGAGCACCCTCACGAAAGGCGACGCCGTAGCCAAAGGCGAGGTCCTGGGCACGCTGCTGACCGGGCACTGCGGCCCGGCGCCCTGCGTCCACTGGGGCGTGCGCCGCGGAGACGAGTACGTCAACCCGCTGGAGTTCGTCCTGGATCTGCGGCCGTCGGTCCTGCTGCCCCTGAACTAGACGACCCCCTGAACTAAACGATGGCCGAGATGCCGGTGATGGCCCGTCCGGTCACCAGCGTATTGATCTCATGGGTGCCCTCATAGGAGTAGATGGCCTCCGCATCGGCGAAGATCTTGGCCATCTCAAAGTCGGTCACGATGCCGTTTCCGCCGAGGAGGCTCCGGCCAATGGCCACGCTCTCGCGCATCCGGGCGGTCGTGAACGCCTTGGCAAGCGCGGACTGTTCGTCCTTGGCCTGGCCTGCGTCTTCGAGCTGGGCAAGCCGGACCATCATGCCCATGGAGCTGACGGCATTGCCCAGGATCTGGACCAGCTGGCTCTGCACCAGCTGGAAGGACGCGAGCGGGCGTCCGAACTGGTGGCGCTCCACGGCATAGCGCCGGGCAACGTCGAAGGCAGCAAGCTGCTGGCCCACGGCCTGCCAGGCAACCGCGAGGCGGGTGACCTTCAGGACCTTGTTGGTGTCGCGGAAGCTGTTGGCATGGGCGAGTTTGAAGAAGTCCGGAACGGCCACATCCTTGAGCGTGATGTCCGCGTTCTGCACTGTCCGCAGCGATATCTTGTTCTCGATCTTGGCCGAGCTGAACCCGGGAAGCGTGGTGTCCACAAGGAATGCCTTCACCTGGTTGTCGGCGACGTCCTTGGCATAGATGACCACCCAGTCGGAAAAGGTCGCGTTCCCGATCCAGCGCTTGGCACCGTTGAGGATCCAGTGGTCACCCTCGCGTCGGGCCGTGGTGCGCGTTCCGCCGGCGACGTCGGAACCGCCCAGGGGTTCCGTGAGGCCGAAGGCGCCGATCTTCCGGAGTGAGTAGATGTCCGGAAGCCACGCGTCCTGCTGCTCGCGGGAAGCGAGCGCCTCGATGGACCCGGTGAAGAGGCCGTCATGCACACCCATGAACGTGGCGATGGACGTGTCCGCGCGGGTGACCTCGGCGTGCATAATGCCCGCGAAGAGGTTGGAGTGGCCCTGCCGCCGCACCGGGCTGACCAGGTCGAGCTCGGCGAGCTTGGGGATCAGCTCCATCGGAAACTCGCCCCGGTTCCAGCAGTCCACCGCAATGGGCTTCACTTCACGGGCGAGGAAGACGCGGATCTCGGCCAGCCTGTCCTGCTCCTTGCTGCTGAGCATCTGCTCGAAGGCGAAGAAGTCCCCGTCGGCGTAGGGCAGGTTGTTGATGTCGGTGGCAGCTGTGGACATGATGTTCCTTCGCGGGTGATCAGCAGCGGCCCAGGGGCCGGGCGCCTTGCGTCTGCGGTATGTTACTGGTCAGTAACTTACCGCAGATGTGCAGGGAAACAAAGTGTCCCGCAGCGCCGGAAAACAAAGGAGCCGCGGCCGGCGTCGAAACGTCGGCCGCGGCTCCCGTGGAGGATGGTAGGGCTACTCGGACTTGAACCGAGGACCTTAGGATTATGAGTCCCGCGCTCTAACCAGCTGAGCTATAGCCCCACGCCATGGATACTGCAGCCCCGGCTATGGCGTGCCCGGGTGCAGTTCATCACCAGGGCCCGCCATCTGCAGGGCAGAAACACTCTAGCAAACTGGCAGCCGGCTTGAGGCCACCTTCGCTTTAGACCACCTTCGCTTTAGACCACCTTGTCGTCGTAGCTCGCGCCGCGGTACAGGTCCTCGAAAGTCTGAAGGGTGCCCTGGATGCTGTGGGGCTCCACCATGCAGCGGCTGGCGTGCCCCATGGCCTTCCGCTCCTCGGCCGGCAGGCGCAGGATCCGCGTCAGCTTGGCCGCCAGGTCGGCGCTGTCATTGGGCGTGAACAGGTAACCGTTCTCACCGTCCCGCACCAGATGGGGAAGGGCCATGGCGTCGGCCAGCAGCACGGGCGTGGACGCGGACATCGCCTCCAGGGTCACGAGCGACTGCAGCTCCGCCGTTCCCGGCATGCAGAAGATGTCCGCCTTGATGTAGGCCTGCCGCAAGTCCTCGTCGCTGGCCATTCCCAGGAACTTCACCCGGTCCCGCAGCCCAAGCCGCTCCACCAGCGACTCCAGGGCGGGGCGGACTTCCCCGCCGCCCACGATTTCCAGGTGCACGTTCAGGTCCGCGGGGCTGGCCGCCACGGCCCGGATCAGCACATCAACGTGCTTCTCTTCCGCCAGCCGGCCCGCGAAAAGCACAGTGGGGTAGGCGTGAGGCTCTATGACTTCGTCCGGCCTGGGCTCGTAGGCGGCGGAGTCGATGCCGTTGGACAGCGGCAGGACCTTGCGCAGGAACGCGTGCTGGTGCATGGCCTTGGCAGCCAGCGGAGTAGGCGTGGTCACGACGTCCGCCTTGCCCATCACCTTCCCCATGTCCTTCCAGGAGATCTTCCCGATGATGTCCTTGAACCACTGCGGGAACGGCAGGAACGGGTTGAGGTTCTCGGGCATGAAGTGGTTGGTGGCAACGATCCGGATGCCGCGCTTCTCGGCTTCGTACAGCACGTGCTCGCCGATCATGTAATGGCTCTGGATGTGCACCACGTCGGGCTTGACGCGGTCGAACAGCAGGCTGATCTCTTTCTTGATTTCCCAGGGGAAGGTGATCCGGAAGTACTCGTGCGTGGGCACGGAGTGGGAACGGATCCGGTGCACGGTGCCCTCAGCGCGGAACTCGGTGAAGCTCTTGCCCTTGTCCGGCCGGCAGGCAAGGACGTGGACGTCGTGTCCGCGGCCCGTCATTCCCTTGGCCAGCCTGTAGCCGAACTGTGCGGCGCCGTTGACGTGGGGTGGGTAGGTGTCCGCCGCGATGAGAATGGTCAGTGGGCGCTGGGCATCGGGCATGGTCACGTGGAGAGCTCCTGGTGGTCACGGTACGGTCGGCTTTGGCTGACCGCGCCTGGTGGCCGCTGGCGCGTTGGCGCCTGGCCCGCAGTGAAAATCGGCTAGTGGGATGCCCTGCCCGCGGCCTTCCGAGCGTCTTTCTTCCGCTTGGTCACCTCGGGGTGGTGCCTGGAGAGGGCTATCACCCCCACGATAGCAAGGGATGCTGCCGTACCCATGGCAATCGCCATGACGGCGTGGACATCCGGACGCAGTTCGCCGAGGATGGCGATGCCGATAGCGATGCCCACAATGGGGTCGATCACCGTCAGCCCGGCAATCACGAGGTCGGGCGGACCGGTGGAGTACGCGCTCTGCACGAACCAAGATCCCAGGCCGCCGGCCGCTACTATGGCGAGCACCGAGTACCACTGCACATTCAGCAGGCCAAGGCCGTTCGGATCGAGGAGGTGCTTGCCGATGATCCGGGTCAGCACCGCCACGAATCCGAACAAAACCCCGGCGCCAAGGATGTAGACGAAGGCGCTCATGCGGTGCTTGAACATGGCCGCCAGCGTGCCGAAGATCCCCACGGCCAGGGCGAGCAGCAGCACAATAGTGAGTTCGTCGTCAAAACTGACGTGGTGGTTTTCCTGCGTAACGTTCACGGCAAGCAGGACGAACAGTGCCGAGCCAGTGACGCACCCGGAGATCGCCACCACCGTGGCCCGGTTGATGCTCAGCCCCTGGTCCTTGGCGTTCACCACGGTGGTGATCACCAGGGCAATGGCTCCGATGGGCTGCACCACCGTCAGCGGGGCCGACACCAGGGCGACGGCGTTCATCGCCATGCCCATGCACAAAAGCAGGAGCCCGAGGACCCACCGGGGATTCCGCAGGAGCCGCAGGAATCCGTTGGAGCTGAGCGCCAGCCCACCGGTATCGGCTTTGACTGCACTCCCCTGGCGCTGGGCCCCGAAGGCCAGGAAAAATGCGCCCAGTACCGCAAGGAAAACCGCAATCCACACCATCAGCTGTGCCCGCCGTCGTCGTCCTTGAGCGTTTTGCCCTTCCGGCGGATGGCCCAGAAATAGTTGTAGGCGGCCACCCAGTGGCCGATCAGCCCCAGGCCGAGCACGATCCAGGCCGTGACGAAGTAGGCATCCGCAAAGGGGATGGGGAGTTTCGAGAGCACCAGGAGCGGAGTTCCCAGCAGCAGCAGTCCGGTGCGGGCTTTGCCCACCAGGCTGACGGGCAGGTCCGGATGGCCGTGGAAATAGAAGAGCGACATCGCGAGCAGCACGGCATCCGGCACCACCAGGGCTGCCAGGTACCACCACTGGACCACTCCGGCTATCACCAGCGTGACCGCCACCGATATCAGCGCCAGCCGATCGGCGATGGGGTCCAGGACCCGGCCCAGCTTTGAGGTCTGATTGAACCGCCGCGCGACGTACCCGTCCACCCAGTCGGTGCTTCCCATGATGGCCAGCACCAGCACGGCGAGGCCGTACTCCTTCTGCGCGAGCACGAGCCAGATGAAGAGCGGCACGCCCATAAAGCGCAGCACGGTGAGGAGGTTAGGGACGGTGAAGACCAGATCGCGGTCGACGTGCGGCTGGCCGGGCCGGGAACCAGCGCCGATGAACCTCATCCGGTCCCCCTCTCCATGGCGGGCGGCGTCTTCCTGTCAAAGATCAGGGCAGCGCTCAGCTCTTGAATAGTTTGCGCAGCAGGGCGAGCAGGACGGCAGTGGATGCGGCGAAGGCGAGCAGCGGCTTCCACCGGGCTTCCAGCTGCCCCGGAAGGGTACCGGAGGCCTCTCCGGAACGGGCCGATGACGAGAGTGCTGCGACCTTTTCGGCAGCCCTCTCCTTGCCCTCCCGGAACCTGTCCTTGCCCGTGTCCAGCCGGTGCCGGGCAACGGCAAGCAGGGCCTCGCCCTGGGGCTTGACGTCCAGCTCCTCACCGAGCTCGTCCCGTGCGCCCTTGAGGTGCTCGCGGCGCTGGTGCAGGCGGCGGCGGAGTTCAGGCTCGGTAGGGGCAGGCAGGTCAATCGCCTCGGCTTTTGCCTTGGCTTCCTTGTCTGCCTTCTCCTTGGCCTTGGCCGCCTCCTTGGCTTCCTTGGCTGCCTTGGCCTGCGGCGAATTCGGGTCCAGCACGGCGGCGTCGAAGTCAGAGCCTTCCTTGGCGATGCCAAGATCGTGCTTGAGGCCGCGGATGGTGTCCTCCGGGACGAGCGGCATGGCCTTCTTGAACTTCCGGAGGCCGATGAGCCCGCCGATGAGGGCAATGATCAGGAACACGGCGCATACGAGCAGTGCCGCGAGCCAGGCGGGCATGATGGTGGCGAGTCCCATGATGGCGGCGACGATCAGTCCGGTCAGCAGGAAAGCGGCGAACACGGCGGCCACTCCGAAGAACGCTCCGGCAACGCCGAGCTGCTTGCCTTTGCGCTTGACTTCAACCTTGGCCAGCGCGATCTCGTCGTTGAGCTGGCGCGGCGCCAGTTGGAAGATGAGCTTCAACGTTTTTGGCAGCGCAGTAATACGCAATCCTTGGTTGGCCCGCCCGCTGTGACGCCCGCTCATAGGTTCCGCCTAACTGGTTCCATAGTCGATTCTTCTTCCGCTTCTGCGGGGCGGACTGTGGCACATCGCGTCCCCGCTGACAAAACTATCATTCAGGGTCAGCCACAACTTCTGGAAATACTTTCCGGCGAGCCCTGCAACGCTGTAAAAGTATGATCTTTGCGCCCTAGGATTGGTCTCTGTGACCACCATCAACCCGGGCGACGCGCTCAGCCGCCGTCAGAAATTCCTCTACATCCTTCTTCTCGGCGCCCTCACGGCCCTGGGTCCGTTTACCGTGGACCTCTACCTACCTGCCTTCCCCGCGTTGGAGGCAAGCCTGGGCGTATCGGAGGCCGCCGTCCAGCTGACGCTGACCGGCACAACGCTCGGCTTTGCGCTGGGGCAACTCGTGGTCGGCCCGTTCAGTGACAAGTTCGGCCGGAGGATGCCCCTCATCCTGGCCACCGCCGTGCACATCGCCGCCTCGATCGGGGCCGCGCTTTCCACGGACATTGCCACGCTGGGCGTGTTCCGTGTCCTGATGGGCATTGGCGCCGCCGGCGGCGGTGTGGTGGCCATGGCCATGGTGCGCGACCTCTTCAGCGGCTACGCCATGGTCCGGATGTTCTCACGCATGGCCCTGGTCAACGGGCTGGCCCCGATCCTGGCGCCCGTCATCGGATCACAGCTGCTCCTGGTCATGCCGTGGCCGGGCATCTTCGTGTTCCTGGCGTGCTACGGCACGCTGGTCATTGTTGCCGCGATGTTCCTGGTCCGCGAGACGCTGCCGCGTGAGAAGCGCGGACTGTCGGGGCTGACGGCCGGGCAGCGGTACCGTGCGCTCTTCTCCGACCGGGTCTTCGTCGGCCTGCTGATGCTTGGCGGCATGAACTTCGCGGGGCTGTTCACGTACCTGTCCGCATCACCGTTCCTGTTCCAGGACATCTACGGGTTCACGCCGCAGCAGTACGGCCTGCTGTTCGGCATCAACTCACTGGGAATCGTGGCCGGCGTCCAGACCAGCTCCAGGCTCATCCGGCGGGTGCCTCCGCAGTGGATTCTTGCCGGCTCCACCGCCTGGATGTTCCTGATGGCCGTACTGATCGTCATCTTCGACCAGCTGGGGTTCGGGCTCTGGGGCGTGATGGTGCCGCTGTGGTTCTACATCCTCGGCACGGGCTTCACCTTCCCGAGCGTGCAGGTCCTGGCACTGTCCAGCCACGGCGCGCAGGCCGGCACGGCGGCGTCGCTGCTGGGCGCCTCCACCTTCATGATGGCCGGCCTCATCTCGCCCGTGGTGGGCTGGCTGGGCGGCAGCTCCGCCACTCCCATGGGTGCCGTGCAGGCATGCTGCATCTTCCTCGCCGCCGCAGCGCTGTGGCTCGTGGTCAGGCCCCGGACCGTCCCATCCATCCACTAGCCCCCGGGCTGCCCTCAGCCAGTAGTCTGGCAGCATGACTCGCAAACCCCACCGCAACGGCCGCGGGCTGTTCGTTGGAGCGGTCCTCGGAGCGGTGGCAGGGTACTTCGCAGGCCGGGCAATGGGATACCCGGCGCTGGGCATGATCCTCGGCGCCGTGGCGGGTTCGGCGCTGCTGTACCGCCTCAACCCGGGACCGTGGAACCGGCCCTGAGAGCCGCCGCCCATCTGTTCGGCGCGGCCCCGCGCGCGATAAAGTTGATACGTGCCCCACTGGCAGGATCATCCTCCACTTCCGGCCACGTGGCAGCGGTGTGACGCCGGCATACTGCCGTTGTGGTGGGACCGGCTGTGCACACAGACCAGTGCGCAGTCGGCGGCTCTCTATGCGGCGGGACTTTTCACCGAAGACCGACGCCGGCCCATCGCCCAGTGGTTCAACCCGGCCTTCAATGCGGCCCTGCTGGTGGCCCCTGAAACATCCCCGGAATGGCCGGTGCAGCGCTTCGGCATCTTTTACGCCCCGCCCGACGGCGGGTTCACCCGCGTCCATTCCTCTCCGCACGAGTGGCATCCCCGGGAGCCCCGGAAGTCGCCCACCGAAAGGGAGGCCTTCGAGGCGGCCGTGGCCGAGGCCGAGAGGTTCCTCCAAGTGGAGATGGACTTCGTCTGAGCGAGGCTCGGGCGGTCAAAAGACAACAGCCCCCGGCCTCTAGGAGACCGGGGGCTGCAACTTGCTCCTCCTGCTGGACTTGAACCAGCAACCCTTCGATTAACAGTCGAATGCTCTGCCAATTGAGCTAAGGAGGAATGAAGCAGGTATGACATTAGCAAAGGTCTTGCCGCTATGGGAAATCGGCGCAGCAACGGCCCCGCGATACCCTTCCAGGGTATAAAAAAGTCCCCGTTCCGGAGGCCCGGAACGGGGACTGAGCGCTCCTCCTGCTGGACTTGAACCAGCAACCCTTCGATTAACAGTCGAATGCTCTGCCAATTGAGCTAAGGAGGAATGAAGCGGGTATAAGCCTAGCAAAGACTCCGCCGGGAAACGAAATCGGCGCCGGGACGGGCTGCTCCGCGCGTTGCCTAGAGGCGAGTCAGGCGTCGGAGCGCAGCGAGCGGCGCTCCATTTCCAGCATCATCAGTTCGCGGTTCAGCCGCTGGAATTCCTCCGGGTGGGCGGAGGCGTCCAGCCGCTGCAGCTGCCCCATCTTGTCCGCCTTGACTCGCGTGATCTGCAGTTCGAAAAGCCGGGCCAGGATGTCACGACAGTATTTGAGCACGCCCTCGGCGTTGCTCGCCGGCAGCGGCACGACTGCAAGCTCCGAAACCAGCGGCCGGAGGGGCTCCGGCACCTCCTGCATCACCTGTTCCACCCACCTCACCGGGTCCCCGATGAGTCCCGGTCCGGACGCACGCATGGCGTCCTGGACGGCCTGGTAGGCGGGAGTGGCGAACCGGACGGCAGCAAACCGCTCCCAGATGCCGCCGCCCAGCATCGCCGGCTCCTGGAGGGCCACCTCCAGCGCCTGTCGCTCCATGGACGCGACAGGGTCCCGCGGGTCGGGACGGTTGAAGGACGGCAGCACGCCCGACGGTGGAAGCGCAGTAACGCCGGGAGCCGAGTTTTGCGAAGGGCCCGGTGCGCCGCGCTTGGCGGCGGCGGCGACAGCGCCGCCCACGTCCTCGATGGACATCCCCAGCCATCCGGCCAGTTCCCGCGTATACGCAGGCCGGATGCCGGCGTCGCGGATCTGGGCCACCACCGGGGCCGACTCGCGCAGCGCGGCCACACGGCCCTCCACGGTGTCCAGGTCGTGCCGCTTTAGGGCCGCCCGGATAGCGAATTCAAAGAGCGGCCGGCGAGTGCCGATCAACTCGCGGACGGCGGCGTCACCCCGGGTCTGGCGCAGGTCGCAGGGGTCGGCGCCGGTGGGCTCCACCGCGACATAGGTCTGCGCCGTGAAGCGCTGGTCCTCCTCGAAGGCCCGCAGGGCAGCTTTCTGGCCGGCGGCGTCGCCGTCGAAGGTGAAGATGACCTCTCCCCCGGTGCCGTCGTCGGACAGCAGCCGGCGGGCGATCTTGATGTGTTCGGTACCGAATGCCGTACCGCAGGTGGCCACCGCCGTCGGGATTCCCGCGAGGTGGCACGCCATCACGTCCGTGTAGCCCTCCACCACCACCAGCTGGCGCTCCCTGGCGATATTCCGTTTGGCGAGGTCGATCCCGTAGAGCACCTGGGACTTCTTGTAGAGGGTGGTCTCCGGGGTGTTGAGGTATTTGGGGCCTTGGTCGTCCTCGTAGAGCTTGCGCGCGCCGAAGCCGATGGTGTCACCGGCGATGTCGCGGATGGGCCAGATGAGGCGGCCGCGGAACCGGTCGTAGATCCCCCGGTTGCCCTCGGAAAACATCCCGGTCAGTTTGAGCTCCTGATCGGTAAAGCCGCGTCCGCGGAGGTGCTTGAGGAGCGCATCCCAGCCCTGCGGTGCATAGCCCACACCGAACTGCTCAGCGGCGGCGCGGTCGAAGCCGCGCCCGTGCAGGAAGTTGCGGCCCTCGGCGGCGCCCGGCGTCAGCAGCTGCGCGCGGAAGAACTCATCGGCCACCTTGTGGGCGTCCAGGAGGCGCTGGCGTTTGCCCACCTCTTCCCGGTTGGGCCCGGTGCCGCCGTCTTCGTAGCGCAGCTCGTAGCCGATCCGGGCGGCGAGCTTCTCCACGGCCTCGTGGAAGGAGGTGTGGTCCAGCTTCTGCACGAACGCGATGACGTCGCCGTCCTCACCGCAGCCGAAGCAGTGGTACCGGCCCGCCTGGGGGCGGACGGTGAACGACGGCGAGCGCTCGTCGTGGAAGGGGCACAGGCCTTTGAAAGAACCCAGCCCGGCACTCTTGAGCGTGACGTAGCCGTCGACGACTTCCTTGATGTCCGTGCGCTGGCGTACTTCGTCGATATCTTCACGTTTGATCAGCCCAGCCACGAAGCCATCCTAGCCCCGGGGACGGACAACGAAGAGCAGATTATGGCCTCCATCACCACAGGGACGGCAGGCTGCCGACCAGCCGTTCGTACATGGCCAGCGCGGAGCCGTCCGTCAGCGAGGCCACCTGGTCGATGACCACGCGGAGCCGGGCGCCGTCGTCGGCGGCGTCGCGCCAGTCGGCGGCGAACATCGGTTCCAGGTGCCGGTCCCCGGAGGCGTTCAGGGACGTCACGAGGGCATGGAGGACCTCACGCTGCCGCTCGTAGATGGGCTGGCGGTGGTCCGTGGTCATCACGAACGTGGTGGCCAGGCCCTTCATCACGGCGATTTCCATGACGGTCTCGTCCGGGACCATGAGTTCGGCCCTGTAGCGTGTCAGGTTTTCCGGACCGTAGACGGCGCGCGTGGTCTCGAGGGCGCTCTGACAGAACCGGCCGATCAACTGGCTGGTCATGTCCTTCAGGGCCGCCATGGACTTGCGGCTGCCGTCGGCCTCGCGCACCCAGACGTCCGTGGCCTCCAGCCGGGCGAGGGCGGCATCGATGGCAGCGGGATCGTTGTGGGGCAGGTACCACTGCTTGGCATAGCCCACCACCCGGGCCCGGTGGTCCGGGTTGTCCATCCAGCGCAGCTGGAAATGGCCGGCGACGATCGCGTCCTCGACGTCGTGGACGGAGTACGAAATGTCGTCCGCAAGGTCCATGACCTGGGCCTCGAGGCACGACCGCCGCTCCGGCGCGCCGTCCCTGATCCACTTGAAGATGGGCAGATCGTCCTCGTAGGCGCCGAACTTGCTGGTGCGCTGGCCGTGGATCACCGGGGCGTCCAAGGCGGACCAGGGGTACTTCGCCGCTGCGTCGAGGCTGGCCCGCGTCAGGTTCAGGCCGGCCGGCCGGCCCTCGGTGTCCAGGACCTTCGGCTCGAGCCGCGTGAGCAGCCTGAGCGTCTGCGCGTTGCCTTCGAAGCCCCCGATTGCGTGCGCCATCTCGTTCAGCGCCGACTCGCCGTTATGGCCGAACGGCGGGTGCCCGAGGTCGTGGCTGAGGCAGGCAGTGTCCACCACATCCGGATCGCAGCCCAGGGCACGTCCGAGCTCACGGCCCACCTGCGCCACCTCGAGGCTGTGCGTCAGCCGGGTGCGGACAAAGTCATCCGTGTCCGGCGCCACCACCTGGGTCTTGGCACCAAGCCGGCGCAGGGCCGAGGAGTGCAGCACGCGGGCACGGTCACGCTCGAAATCGGACCGGTAGGTGTTTTTGGGCGGTTCCTCCACCCAGCGGGCGGAGTCATGCGGCCGGTAACCGGGCAGGGACAGGGACGGCCCCCGGGCGGGGACCAGCTGGCTCTCGGCGAGCTGGCTTTCACCCACCGGACACATCCAGTTCCGCCGCGGAGATGTCGCGGGTCTGGTCCGCGTCCATCTGCCTGCTCAGCAGCCAGTCCTTGGGCAGGGCCGGTTTCTTGGGCGAACCGGCACGGCCGCGCGGGCCTTCCGAATCGACACCCGGGTAGGGCAGGTCCATGTCCAGCTGGTCCAGCAGTTCGCGCAGCACCTCGAGAGTGGGCACTGTGGCCAGCTTGGCGCGCAGTTCGCCGCCCACGACGTAGCCCTTGAAGTACCAGGCCATGTGCTTGCGAATCTCGCGCAGGGCCTTGTATTCGTCGTTGCCGAAGGTTTCCACCATGAGCTCGGCATGGCGGTAGACGCCTTCGGCCACCTGGCGCAGGCCCGGGCGGTGCCGCTTGTCGCTTCCTTCGAAGGCGGCCTGCAGGTCACCGAAAAGCCAGGGACGGCCCTGGCAGCCGCGGCCCACCACCACGCCGTCGACGCCCGTTTCGCGGACCATGCGCACGGCGTCCTCCGCGGACCAGATGTCGCCGTTGCCCAGCAGGGGGATGTCAGGGAGGGCCTCCCGCAGGCGGGCGATCGCGGACCAGTCGGCCTGGCCGGAGTAGAACTGCGCGGCAGTGCGTCCGTGGAGCGCGACGGCGGCAACACCGGCATCGCGGGCGATGCGGCCGGCGTCGAGGTACGTCAGGTGGTCGTCGTCGATGCCCTTGCGCATCTTGATGGTCAGCGGGATGCCGCCTTTGGACGCTTCCCTGACCGCGGTCTGCACGATGGCGGTGAAGAGGTCGATCTTCCAGGGCAGGGCCGAGCCGCCGCCGCGTCTGGTGACCTTGGGCACGGGGCAGCCGAAGTTGAGGTCGATGTGGTCCGCCCGGTCCTCGTCGACGAGCATGCGCACTGCCTGGCCCACCGTGACGGGGTCCACGCCGTAGAGCTGGACGGAGCGGACTTTCTCGTCGTCGTCGTGCGAGATGATGCGCAGCGACTCCGGCGTGCGTTCGACCAGTGCGCGGGAGGTGACCATCTCCGCCACGTACATGCCGCCGCCGTATTCACGGCAGAGCCTGCGGAAGGCGGTGTTGGTGATTCCGGCCATGGGTGCCAGCACCACCGGGGTGTCCACGGTGATGGGGCCGAGTTTCAGCGGCGGAAGTTCCAGCTTGGGGGCAGGAGGCGTAGCTACAACAGTCACCTGTCCATTGTCTCAAAGCCGGGCAAATCGAACAGAACGCCCGACGACGGCGCTCAGCCGCGCGGGGCGGCCCGCCTTCCCCGCCGGGTCTCGGCCTGCGGCGCGGGGTCCTCGCCCGCCGTCGTGCCTTCCACTGGCGGGGCTCCCGCCGTCGGCCTTTCTGCTGGCTGGGTTTCCGCCGTCGGGCTTTCCCCGGCCACTGCCGCCGCCGCAGCGAGGGCACCGGTGTCGTCGACGTCGTCGGGCGTCACTGCGGTCCGCCCGCCGGTGCGGATGCCGGTGGCCTTGACCACGAATACGGCGATGAGCGTGGTGACCGGAATGGCCAGGACCAGGCCGATCGACCCCACCAGCGTGCGGATGACTTCCTCGGAGAGCTCGGCGCTGGTGAGCGCTTCGCCGAGCTGGCGGTCGTAAAGCATCACGATGATGAGGATGGGCAGCGCCGCGCCGGCGTACGCGAAGGCAATGGTGTACACAGTGGAGGCGATGTGGTCCCGGCCGATCCTCATCGCCGACGTGAACAGCTTGCGGGCGCTGGTGGCCGGCGCCAGTTCATACAGTTCCCACACCGCTGACGACTGGGTGATGGTGACGTCGTTCAGCACGCCGAGCCCGGAAATGATGAGCCCGCACAGGATGATGCCGGAGATGGAGATGCTGCCCGAGATGTTGACCAGGGTGGCGGCGTCATGGCTGCCCACGCCGGCGAGGTTCGCCGCATCCGTTGCCCAGGCGGCCAGCAGCGCCGTGATGGCGAGCCCGAACATGGTTCCCAGCAGCGCGGTGGACGTCCGCGCCGAGAAGCCGTGCGCGAAGTACAGCACCCCGATCATGATCACCGTGGATCCCACGAGCGCCAGCAGCAGCGGCGGTTTCCCCTCCACGAGTCCGGGAAGCATGAAGCTCACCAGCACAAAGTAGGCGCCGACGAGGCCGATCAGGGCGCGGAGCCCGCGCCAGCGCGCCACGGCCACCACCACCAGGGCGTAAAGGACGGCCAGCAGGATGATGGGCATGGTCCGGACAAAATCCACGAAGATGTACGACGGCGTGCCCTGGGCGGCGGCCGCGCCTTGGGCGTTGGAGAGGTTGAGGTAGCGGATGTTGTCGCCCACCTGGACGCCGTGCGATTTGGCGACGTCCGGGTTGATCACCACCTTGACCGGGTTTCCGCCCTTGTCCGGCTCGGTGAAAGCGAACATGCACTGTGATCCGCCGCCGTCCTGGGCGCCGCCCTGGGAACCCTGTGGCGGGTCCTGTCCGGTCGCCGGACTGCAACTCTCCGTGACGACTCGCTGGATCCGCCCCGTATCGAAGGTGACACCGGGGGCCGCGGCGTAGGGGTTGGCCAGCGTCAGGCCCTCTCGGCTGCCGGAGGGCCAGAGCGCCGCCATGGCCGCGAGCGTCAGCAGGGTCAGCGGAATCAGCACCGCGGCCAGAATCCTGTTTGCTTTCCTGCGGGCGGCAATCGCTTGGGCCGTTGGCTCCGAATGCTCTGTGTGGCCGTGAGAGTGACCGGAACCCATCAGCAGTTAGACCTCATGCTTGAACTCTACGGCGGTCACCTTAATGTTGATAAATAGACCTAGGAAGTCGGAGGACACAGGAGTGAGCCAGCGCAGAACTGACCGGCACGAAACGGAACCCGCAGCGCTGCCGGAGGGATCGCCGTCGGAAGCTGTCCTGACCATCCTGCGCCCGGCGGGAACCACGCGCGGCGTGGCGCTGGTCCTTCACGGCGGCCGGTCGCACAGTTTCGAGCCGGTCGAGGCCCGGCATTTGAGCCCGGCCCGGATGGTGCCGTTTGCGCGGCATCTGCATCGGGCGGGGAAGAAGCGCGGCCTGGCGGTGTGGATCCTGCGGAACCGGGTGCGCGGCTGGAACGGCGGCGAGATGTCCCCCCTGAAGGACGCCCGCTGGGCGCTGGCGAAGATCCGCGAAGCGCACCCCGGGCTGCCCGTGTACCTGCTGGGGCACTCCATGGGCGGCCTCACCGCCATCTGCGTTGCGGACGATCCCCAGGTGGACGCCGTGGTGGCACTGGCTCCGTGGCTGACCGACGCAACACCGGCCGCGCCGGTGACCGGGCGGAAGCTCCTGATCGTGCACGGCGACCAGGACCGCTGGACAAGTCCGGCCGCATCATTGCGGTTCGCCCGGCGTGCCGGTCAGCACGCCGATGTGGTGCAGTACGTCTCGCTCCGCGGTGCCGGCCACTTCATGTTCCGGCGCGTGCGGCTCTGGCACACGCTGGCCACCGGATTCCTGATGAAGGCCTTCAGCGACAGGACCGGCACGGTCGGGGCCAAGCCGTCCTCAGCGGCTGCCGCGCTGGACCGGCTGGTGCCGCCCTCCGGTAACGTCCCGGTTGTGCTGTGAGCCCGTTCCCGCTGGACGCGTTCCTGGCCGCCCTGCCGTGGGCGGCGCTTGCCGTTCTCGTCGTGCTTGGCGTGACTTTTGCGGTGGCCGTGGCCCAGGGCCGGCACTCGGTGATGGACGTGGCGTGGGGGCCGGGTTTCGTCGCTGTCGCAGCGGTCTCCTTTGTACTCTCGTCCGGCGCCGGAGATGACACTCGGCGGCTGCTGCTGCTCGTGCTGACGGGCATCTGGGGGCTCCGGCTCGGCACGCACATCGGCCGGCGGGCCCGCGGCGGCCACGAGGACCCGCGCTATGCCGCGATGCTTGAAGGTGCGCCCGGCTCGCGGAACGTTTACGCCCTCCGCCGGGTGTACCTGCCCCAGGGCGTGGTGATGTTCTTCGTGTCCTTGACCGTCCAGGTGGGCATGTTCAGCACGGGACCGGTGGGGGCGCTGGCCGTCGCCGGGCTGTTGTGCTGGCTGATCGGATTCTTCTTCGAGACCGTGGGTGACCGGCAGCTCGCGCGGTTCAAGGCGGACCCGTCGCGGCGCGGAACGGTGCTGAACACCGGGCTGTGGCGCTACACCCGCCACCCGAATTACTTCGGCGACGCCGCCGTGTGGGCCGGGCTGTTCCTCATCGCGGCGGATTCCTGGCCCGGGGCCCTGACAGTTCTCTCCCCCGCGCTGATGATCTGGACTCTGGCAGGCAAGACCGGAAAGCCGCTCACGGAAAAAGCCATGTCCGGCCGCCCGGGGTACCGCGAGTATGTGGAGTCCACGAGCGGCTTCATCCCCTGGCCGCCCCGGCGCCACTGACTCGCGGTGCCACTGACCGCCGCGCCACTGACTCGCGGCGGCGCCGGCGGCGCCGCAACTGACTCGCGGCACGCGCGGCGGCGCGCTTCGGCCGGCTTACCGGCGCTTTGGCTAGGCTCCATGGGTACGCACGTGCTCAATGGAGAGGGATCCTTCCTGTGGCAGACACAGTCCTGACAAGAAGCGAGATCGACGAACGCGGCCTGGCCCGCCTGGCCCAGCGGCTGGCCGCGTGGACGGAAAAGTGGTTCCCGGACGCCTACATCTTCGCGCTGGCCGGGGTGGTCCTCATTGCCGTGGCCGCCCTCGGCATCGGCGCCTCGCCCCAGTCCATCGCCGATTCGTTCGGCAACGGCTTCTGGGACCTCACCGCATTCACCCTGCAGATGGCCATGGTGGTGCTCACCGGCTACGTGGCGGCGACGTCCCCGCCGGTGGCAAAGCTCATCAACCGGCTCGCGCTGGTCCCGTCGACTGCACAGACCGCCGTGAGCTTCGTGGCGCTGCTGTCCATGTCCGTATCCTTCCTGAACTGGGGCCTCAGCCTCATTTTCGGCGGCCTCCTGGCCCGCGCCATCGCGCGCCGCACGGACCTGTCAGTTGACTACCGCGCGTTGGGCGCGGCGGCGTTCATGGGCCTCGGCGCCGTCTGGGCCTTAGGGCTGTCATCCTCGGCCGCCCAACTGCAGGCCACGGCCGCATCGCTGCCGCCGGCGCTGCTGCAGATCACCGGCGTCCTGGATTTCGGCACCACCATTTTCACCTGGCAGTCGCTACTCACCCTTGTCATCCTCATGGCGCTCACCACGGTCATCGCGCACTTCTCTGCACCCCGCGGTGCCGCCGTGCGCACGGCCGAGGACCTGGGTGTGGACCTCGACGACGAACCCAGCGAACCGGCGCCGCGTTCCCGCCCTGGCGAATGGCTGGAATACAGCATGATCCTGCCGGTGCTCGCCGGGGTCCTGACCCTGGGCTGGCTGGTGTCCCAGTTCCTCACCAAGCCCTTCCTGACCGTGGTGAGCAGCCTCAACGGCTACCTGCTGGTGTTCCTCATCCTAGGCCTCGTGCTGCACCGGACGCCGCGGAACTTCCTGCAGGCCGTGACCAAGGCCGTGCCGGCGACCGCCGGAATCCTCGTCCAGTTTCCGCTCTACGCGGCCATGGCCGCCATCCTCACGAAGGCCACCGGCCACGGCGGCATGTCCCTCTCGGCACACCTGGCCGAATTCTTTTCTGACATCGGCGGCGGCGGCGCGTTCGCCGTCGTGATTGCCCTCTATACCGCCGTGCTGGGGCTGTTCGTTCCCTCCGGCGGCGGGAAATGGCTGGTGGAGGCGCCGTACGTGATGCAGGCGGCAACGGACGTGAACATGAACCTGGGCTGGACCGTCCAGATCTACAACATCGCCGAGGCCCTGCCCAACCTGATCAACCCGTTCTTCATGCTGCCGCTGCTGGCGGTACTGAGGCTGCGGGCCCGCGACCTGGTGGGCTTCACGTTCCTGCAGTTCGTGTTCCACCTGCCCGTGGTGCTCCTGCTGGTGTGGCTGCTGGGAATGACGTTCGACTACGTTCCGCCGGTGATCCCCAGCGGAAAGTAGATAGCTCTTAAACCGGGCTGACCCGCAGCAGTTCCCGTTCGAAACGGGAACTGCTGCGGGTCAGCCCGGTTAAAGGCTAGGCCGGGTCGGCTACGACGAACGTCTCGGATCCCTGACGCCGGGCCTTGCCGGATTCCATCAGGGGTTCGACGACGGCGCGCACCGCTGTCATGGAGTCGTCCAGTTCCATGAGGACCGGATACTGGTACGCGATGAGGGCCAGGAGGTCACGGACCGCGGCCTGGGCCTCCTCCGCGTCCAGCTCGGGCTCATGGCCGAGGAACACGTCCGAGGGATGGTCCGAGCTGCCCTGCGCGTAGCTGACGGCGAACGCCTGCAGCCGGCCTTTCTTCGACGCCGGCACGCCCTGGCCGAAAGCGCTGGCCTTCGGGGCCCGCAGCACGATCGCGCCGTGGGCGCCGCTGAGGTCGTCCAGGAACAGCCGCTGCACCGTGGCGACGCTCAGCTCGCCCGGGCTGTCCCAGCCGTGCACGGCCGTGTAGTACCTGCCCACCACGTCGGAAAGCTCCACCGAGCCGGTGGCTAGATCCTCGATGCGCTCCGATGCCGCTTCCTCGGAACCGTCCCCGAAGACGGGGAGCTTCAGGGCTGCCGGCTCCACCACCACGAGCTGCGAGCGCTGGATGGGAGCCAGTCCGGCCGCCTCCGCGAACGCCGCGCCGGGGGTGCCCGGCTCCACCTTGCACCGCAGCTTGGAAACGCCCGACGGCGACCCTTCAGCCTCGCGCCGGAGCATCACCAGGAGAGTGGAACCGACGCCGGAGCGGCGATGGTCCCGTGCCACCTCGATGTAGGCCCAGAGGCGTTCCGGGTGCAGGGAGGCCTCGTGGACCACCCCCGCGGCCACCGGAATCGCCACGCCGTCCACGACGTCCTCGGCAACGATGCAGCGCCGCCACGGAGAGTTGCCGGACGGTGCCAGCGTTCCGCGGAACTGCCCGGCCTGGACGGTTTCCGGGTCTCCCCAGATCTCCAGCAGCGCGAGGTCGTCGCCCTCGCGCCACTCGCGGTATTGGATCGCCACGGCTAGGCGCCGATCAGCCGTGCGGCCAGGTAGCCCTCCACCTTGTCCAGGGAGACGCGTTCCTGGCTCATGGTGTCGCGCTCGCGGATGGTGACGGCCTGGTCGTCGAGGGTGTCGAAGTCCACCGTGATGCAGAACGGGGTGCCGATTTCGTCCTGGCGGCGGTAGCGGCGGCCGATGGCGCCGGCGTCGTCGAAGTCGATGTTCCAGTTCTTGCGGAGCTGGGCGCCGAGGGCCTTGGCCTTCGGGGAGAGGTCCTCGTTGCGGCTCAGCGGAAGCACGGCGGCCTTGACCGGTGCTAGCCGCGGGTCCAGCTTGAGCACGGTGCGGACGTCCACGCCGCCCTTGGCGTTGGGGGCCTCGTCCTCGGTGTAGGCGTCGATCAGGAAGGCCATGAACGAGCGGGTCAGGCCTGCGGCGGGCTCGATCACGTACGGGGTGTAGCGCTCGTTGGTGGCCTGGTTGAAGTAGCTCAGGTCAGTGCCCGATGCCTTGGCGTGCGTTGAGAGGTCGAAGTCCGTGCGGTTGGCGATGCCTTCGAGCTCGCCCCACTCCGAGCCCTGGAAGCCGAAGCGGTATTCGATGTCCGTGGTGCCCTTGGAGTAGTGGCTGAGCTTGTCCAGCGGGTGCTCGAAGAAGCGCAGGTTCTCCTCGCGGATGCCCAGGCCGGTGTACCAGTCCATGCGCTCCTTCATCCAGTACTGGTGCCACTGCTCGTCCGTGCCGGGCTCGACGAAGAATTCCATCTCCATCTGCTCGAACTCGCGGGTGCGGAAGATGAAGTTGCCCGGTGTGATCTCGTTGCGGAAGGACTTGCCGATCTGGCCGATGCCGAACGGGGGCTTCTTGCGGGACGTGGTCAGCACGTTGTTGAAGTTCACGAAGATACCCTGGGCCGTCTCGGGGCGCAGGTAGTGCAGGCCCTCTTCGCTGGCCACCGGGCCGAGGAACGTCTTCAGGAGCCCGGAGAACTCCTGCGGCTCGGTCCACTCGCCGCGGGTGCCGCAGTTGGCGCAGGCGATGTCCTTGAGGCCGTTTTCGGCCGGACGGCCCTTCTTTTCCTCGTACTCTTCTTCGAGGTGGTCGGCGCGGTAGCGCTTGTGGCAGGAGAGGCACTCCACCAGCGGGTCAGAGAAGACCTCGACGTGGCCTGATGCTTCCCAGACCTGGCGGGGCAGGATGACGGAGGAATCCAGGCCCACCACGTCCTCGCGGCCGCGCACCACGGACTGCCACCACTGGCGCTTGATGTTTTCCTTCAGTTCGGCACCGAGGGGGCCGTAGTCCCAGGCGGAACGCGAGCCTCCGTAGATCTCGCCGGCCTGGAAAACGAAGCCCCTCCGCTTGGAGAGGGAGATGACCTGGTCGAGGACGGATTTTGCTGCCATGGGAACTCCAATTTCTACAGGGCCGCTGGGTGCGGTCCGCGGTTTCTGGCCCCGGAACCCCGGCTGGTTGCCGGGCGGGGGTATGCGAAGGGAAGAATGTGCAGAAAGCTGCGAGTCCTAGCCTACCGGGCGCTACCTCCGAAAGGCGCCCCGCGGCCAGGGCAGGGTTGCGACGACGATGGCCGCCAGGGTGAGCAGTGTCCCGAGCACCGTGGGCACTTCCACCACGGTGCCGGGGGCGGGAACCAGCAGATCAAGGCCGAGCGAGCCCAGGAGCTGGCCGGCGATCATGCCGAGACCGGTCACCAGCACTCCGAGGCTGCGGACCAGCAGCGCCCCGAGTCCGATGAAGACGCAGCCCATGGGGCCGCCCAGGTAATACCACCACTCCCCCGGCAGCGGATTGCCCGCACCGGCGACGGCCAGCTTGACGAGCCAGGCCGTCCACAGCACGCAGGCACCGGCGATGAAGTTGACCAGGGTTGCCGCGATCGGCGTGCCGTAGTGCACGGTGGCAGTCCCGTTCATCGCCTGCTGGAAACTCATGAGGAAGCCTGCCAGAACGGGAAGGAGCACCAGCAGGATGAGCTGGGCGGGGTCGCCTGCGGCGCCTGTTCCCGCGCCCGGGCCTCCCGCGCCCGCGCTGCCCGCCCCGCCGCCGGAGGTGCCGAAACGCGGCGACACCGCCCACGCCACGGCCGCAATGGTGAGGATGCAGCCGATGACGCGAATGCCCGTCACCGCCTTCTTGCCCCCCGGGCCGATTCCCAGCCTGTCCACCAGCAGGCCGCTGACGGTCTGCCCGGTGACTGTGGACACGGTGAACAGCGCGACGCCGAGCAGGCCGATCGTGAACGATTGTGCGAAGACGAAGTACGCGCCGATCCCTCCGGCCAGGGCGTAGTAGGGCGGAAAGCGCCTTTCGCGCAGGGCCGGCAGGATCCTGCTGAGGCCCGCCCGTCCGCGCGGCAGGATCAGGGACACCAGGATCATCAGGACCAGCCCGGTGCTGAAACTCACCACGGCCGCGGCGATACCGTCGCCGAGGCGGGCACCCAGGGCTCCGTTGATCCGTCCCTGGACGGGGATGGCCAAGCCGGCTGCCACGGCCATGGGAAGGCCGGCGGCAAGCGGAAGCCGGGGTGCATGGGTCATTGGATTCACCTTACGTCAGGCATCATTACTGGTATGAGCAACCAGGAAATCGAAGAGATCCCCATCCGCGACGCCATGATCCGTCTGGGCCAGCTCCTGAAGCTCGCCAACCTCGTGGAGGACGGCGTGGAGGCCGCAGAGCTGATCAAGAACGGCCTGGTCAAGGTCAACGGCGAGATCGATGACCGCCGCGGCCGGCAGCTTCACGACGGCGACACGGTCACCGTCAACGGCCGGACCGTCCGGGTCAGTGCGCCCGCGGCCTAAGGCGGCGGCGGCACGGGGTTGAGGGCTGCGCCGGCTCAGGGCGGCCGGCGCGGGCCTACTTGTTGAGCACCTCGTGCGTAAGGAACTCCGACACGTGGCCGATCTCCTGGGCATTGATGCCGTGCCACATCCCGGTGTAGAGCACCTTAGTCAGCTTCACGTGGTTCCGGACCCACCCCATCGTGTACTCGATCTTGTCCGGCGTGATGACCGGGTCCTGCTGGTCCCGGCCCCAGAAGAAGGGCACGGTGCCGTCGAGCTCGGCGTCACGGAACTCGCCGTCGGCACCCGCATTGACCACAAAGCCTGAAAGCCCGACGACGGCGGCGAAGTCCGCGGGGCGTTGCCGCAGGAGGGTGGTGGCCATGGCCATGCCCATGGAGAAGCCCAGGAGCGTGACGGACGGGTGGTTTTCCTTGACGCTGTCGAGCCAGTCGAGGACGTATCCCGAGGCGGCCTTGACCGCGTCGAGGGAGTAATCGGCCGTGCCGGTCAGCGGGAACCAGGAAAAGCCCGGCCCCATGGCGATGGGTGCGCGGACCGAAACCACTGCAAAGTCCTCCGGGAGCATATCCGCCAGGCTGAGGAGGTCCTGCTCGTTCGCTCCGTAGCCGTGCAGCAGCACGAGCAGCGGCTTGCCGGCCCGGGCTTCCTCGGGCTTGGACCACAGAACGACGGGGGCAGGAAAGGAGTCGGCGAAAGTCATGGCTCCATTCTTACAGTTACCCGCCGGTAACAACTTACGGTGGCGTACCTTGGCAGGGAGAGTGCAGGATGTGAAGGTGAGCGGAGCCGAATCGATGCAGAATCCCCAAGCGCCTCCGGGCCGCCACCCGTGGAGCCGCTATGTGGCAATGGGGGACTCCTTCACCGAAGGAATCGGCGATCCAGAACCCAGCAGCCCGGGCGGCTACCGGGGCTGGGCGGACCGCGTGGCGGAGGAACTGGGTCGCGGCCACGAGGACTTTGCCTACGCCAACCTGGCCGTTCGGGGCCGGCTGCTCCAGCAGGTCATCGACCAGCAGCTCGCCCCCTGCCTGGCCCTCAAGCCGGATCTCGTGACGCTCTCCGCCGGAGGCAACGACCTCATCCGCCCCGGCGGGGACCCCGACGCCCTGGCCGAACGGCTCGACCCCGTCGTGCAGATCCTGACATTGAGCGGCGCCACGGTGGTGCTGTTCAACGGTCCCGACACCGGATCGTCCGTGCTGGGCCGGCTTCGCAGCAAAGTGGCCATCTACAACGAAAACCTCCGCACCATCGCCGCCCGGCACGACGCCATCATCGCCGACATGTGGTCCCTCCGGCAACTGAAGAGTCCGCAGATGTGGGACGAGGACCGTCTGCACTTTTCGCCCCTGGGCCACCACACGATTGCGGCGATGGTGCTCGAGTCCTTGAACGTCCAGCACAGCCTGGAACCGCTGGCGCCCAAGCCGCTGCCCCCGCGCAGCTGGCGCGAGGCCCGCACAGGGGACCTCGTCTGGGCCCGGGAGTACTTTGTGCCGTGGGTGGTCCGGCGTCTGCGCCACCGTTCGTCCGGCGACGGCATCGCACCGAAGCGCCCCATGCCGGGACCGGTGTTTGGCCCCGGTGTACCGCTTGGTTCCGGCGAGGGCCCCTTGGGCTCGGAGGATGCGGTCCGGCAGTAGCGGGGGCTGGGGCGTAGAAGGAGCGACGGCGGTGATGGAACCGGATGATGTGGTGCGGATCCGGCTGCGAAGCCAGCAGCTCCGTGCTCCCGTGGCGGCCACGGTGGACGACGCCCTGAAAAGCCTGCTCGCCGTCCAGGCCCAGGAATTTCCTTATGCCCGCTGGTCCCTGGCGCAGCGGACGGCGGGCGCCACCGCGGACGACGTGGAGCGGGCAGTCGCTGACGGCAGGATTCTCCGGACCCACATCCTGCGGCCTACATGGCACTTCGTGCACCGGGATGACCTGCCGTGGCTGCGGGCACTGTCAGCGCCGCGCCTGCACCGGGCCAACGCGGGGACGTACCGGATGATCGGGATCGACTCCGAGGTTGCGGCGAAGAGCGCCGCGGTGCTGGCCGCGGCGGTGGCGGACGGTGCGCACCGGACGCGGGAGCAGCTGGCAGCCGAACTGCAGCGAGCGGGTTTCGAGGCCAAAGGGCTCGGACTGGCCTACCTGATCATGCACGCCGAAGTTAGCGGCGTCCTGGCGAGCGGTGTGCCGATACGGAGCGCCGGCGGCGCCCTCCGTCAGACCTACGCGGCCTTCGATGAACGCGTCCAGGCGGTGCCTCCCGGCATGTCCGTCCTGTCCAAAGAGGAATCCCTGGCCGCGTTGGCAGTCCGGTACTTCCGGAGCCGCGGCCCCGCAACCGTAAAGGACTGCGCGGACTGGTCCGGCCTGACGATGGCGGACGTGCGGCTGGGGTTGACTCTGGGGCTGGAGGACGATCCCGCGGCGCTGGAGACTGCAACGATCGACGGCGTCACCTACTATTTCCACGCGCCGGACTCATCTGTTTCTCAGGCGCCCGACATCCAGCGGATCGATCTGGTCCAGTGCTATGACGAATACATCATGGGGTACTCGGTCTCCCGCCAATACTTCGGCGGAACGGCGCCGGTATTTCCATTCAACGACGCTCCCATGCACGTGCTTCTGCTGAATGGGTACATGGCGGGTGCCTGGCGGCATCGGCTGGTACGGCCGGCGGCCGGGCCGAGCTGCGAGCTCGACGTCCGCCTGTCCACGGCGCTCGCCGGATCCGGCGAAGAGGCGATGAACCAAGCACTCGACCAGAGCGTGGCGCGGTACGGGGATTTTCTTGGCATTCCGACGTCCCTTCGGTCAGCAGACCGCTCCTGAACAGGTGATCCGGAGAGGACTAAGCTGGAATAACACTCATGAGAGGCCCTCCACCGTGAACAACTTGTTTTTCTGGATCATTATTCTGTCACTCCTGATTCCCGTGGGAATGCGGATGTACCGGCGGTCCGTACAGCGCCGGGACCAGGGGCAGGGCTTCTCCGGGCAGTTTGATGGCCGGTTCGGCGGCCCGAATCCGGGCCGGCGGGACAACGGGCCCGCGGACGGCTACACACAGCAGGACTACCTCAGCGGCGGCTTCGGGCTTCCGCCGGCAAGTGGCCGGCAGGAGCTTCCCCCGCTGGACCAGCCTTACGGTTACCCCCCCTACCCGGGGGCCCCGGGCGCTGGTGGCAATCCGTCCGGACACCAGGGACCCGTGCCTTACGAGGACAGCCCCGAGTACCGCGCCAACCCGCCTCATCCGCAACAGCCGCAACAGCCCGGACCCCCGCCGGGCGGCGTTGCCCCGTCGACTCCCCCGCCGCCGTCGGCCCCGCAGGGTTTCCGCGCACGCAAGCTGGCCGAACTCGACCAGCAGTACAGCAACGGCGAAATCTCCATGGAGGAGTACATGACCCGCCGGAACGACATCACCAACGGCTGATATGAGTTGAGTTAGTCCTTCCCAGGCATCTCCGGAGACGTCAGGACGGGATGTATCAGATTCCGTTGAGGCCTGGGGCTGATCCGCGGGTCTCCCGGCACCTTCGGGGGTGTGTTGTTATGTCTGTTCAGACTGGAGTGGCTGCTGTTTCACCCGTGGTTGTTGCTGTGGATGTCGGCAAGCGGATCGCCGCGCGGTCATTTCGCTGCACACTGTCAACCCGTGGCCATCTGCGAGAAGAAGTCCTCGGCGCCTTCGCTGGGCGTCGTGAAGCTCGCGCCCGGATACACCGTCATCGTTAGAGGTCATCGCGCCGATTAGCTCCTTCGACTGCCTGCTGTCACGTGTCTCATAACCAACAACGAACACGCCGATTTCGCCAGAAGGTTGCGAGACATAGTTACGAGAATTTCCCGGTTGCAATGGAACTTGCAGGATTCCCCGAAAATTGAACGTAGGCAGCGGCAGCCACTACTCTTCAGCTGAGACGCCTTGTATCCCAAGGGTTATGAGACGGCCGGTTCTCCAATTTGGGGACCTGTACCGGGCGGTAAATCGGACAGGGCATACGGAGCATCCGGATGTCAGCCCCTCACCGGGCCGCGAATTCAAGGGGGTTCGCCCTTCCATCGACCGGCTAACGGGACGACTTGCGGTCAAGCCTGCTCGGACACCGTTCGGCTGAGACCGGGCACGGCATAAGAGTCTGAGCAGCCTCATCGAGTGAAGTTAGGCTGCCTCCGGCAGGACTTATCAGGGTGCGGTGCGTTCCAGGAATCGGCCCGTCTGATGAAACTGCCAGGCGACGAAGGCATAAAGGGCGACGTAGAGTCCCAGAAGCAAAATCCCAATGAGGGTCAGAAAGCTGCCTGGGGCGTTCAACAGCTGGGCTAGGGCAAGGAACAGGTATGCCGGCCCGACGAGCAGATACAGGGCCAGGCCTTGCCGGATCTGGACGGCGGCGCCGCGGGCAACGGTGAGGTGCTCAGGTACTGGGGGGATCCGGCAGTAAATCTGCTTCTGTATGTTCTTCTTTTCGAGCTTGTCCAGCCATATAAGGGCTCCTGACCGCTGCGGGCGTACCTGTGGGTTGACCTTTTTCCGCGCGTAAATGAAGCCGCCGACCCCGGTGCCCAATGAAGTTAGAAAAAGGCCCATGACCAAGTGCATGGACCACTCCTCCCGCATGTTCCCGAAGATAAGTACTGATAGGAGGAAACCTATGCCCGTCAGTAGGATTACGCCGGCGGGCAGATACAGCAGGAAGTACGACCGCACGGCCTTACCGATACCGTAATCGGTGATGCCCTCAGCAATCCGCGTGACCTTGGCCCATCTGGCCGCTGCTTCAGTGTCAGCCATTTTGACCGTCCCCTTAGGTCACTAGTAATGCTTCCTGGTACCGATCTAACACTGCGATAGTCCTGAGGGCTTGTCTATAAGAACATCTGGTCGTCGGTGAGCTTATCCTCTGCTAACAGAACTGCCCGCAGAGGGTTCCAACAAAGACGCCCTGTTCAATCACCACCGATGGACAAGACCAATTGCCGTCGGGTCACCATGGGTAATGCCAAATGACTTCCTTTCGACCACCGAAGAAGCCTGTCAATGTACTTGTTGCGAACTTATGGTCTTCACCCGCAAAATTAATCCGCGCTTCCGTGCGGACTACGCCATTCTTGCGAACCCAAGTGCACTCCTTGTAGCCATCGAAAATGATTGCTTGGAGAAGTTGGGCGGCCTCCTTCAGCGATGCCTCGGCGGAGGATTCGTCCGTCAGATCGAGTTCGTGCCGCAAGTTAACGCCAAACAGAATTAGAAGTTCTTCCCTACCTTCAATCAGCTCGATCACTTCTAGCGGTTCCGAACTCTTGCGTAGAGCTATGATCCGACCAGGCTGCTCGGTGGTCACGGGACGAATATCGACCTGCAGGTTGGGAAGACTGGTTCTTAGATAGTCGATCATGGAATCGACGCGTTCGCTCCATTTCGGCATGCCCTGGGAACCTCCTGATAGGGGAATAAGACCGACCTTCGCGTGCGGAAGCCCTCGGCTACAACCTAGCTCAATGGAGCTTCCTGCTTAGCCCCCGGCGTGCCCGCAACCTGCCCAATCTGGACCTTCGTGCTCCCGTTTAGGGTTCGTTTAAAAACGCTCCACGCGGTCGGCGACTAAGGAGAACTCGTCCTGCTGGGCTTCGTGCCAAGTGAGCATAACGTCCTCGCCTGGGACAAGCTCAAGAAACTCACTTGCCTTTTGGACGATGCAGGAAAAATGAGCGAAGCATCCTGCGGCTACTCCCTCGATCCGGATAGATCCCCACCCTTCATCGCGGTGCCAGGTCTTCACCGTTCCCTTGCTCAAAATTTCATCCACGTCACCGATGATAGCCACCTCCTTTCCGTGGCCGATCTGGCGGATATGGGTGACGACCAGAAGTACGTCCCGTAGACGGTTCCTCAAATAGTGACTGGTGACCTCGCTGCTAGTGGGTGCACCTGTGGGAGGGTTTGAACCATGAATCTCGTCCTGGTGATCATTGGTGTCGTAATCGGCGTTGGTGCTGCAACATATGGTGCGAGGAAGCCTCGGGTGAAGGGGGAACCTTTTGACACGAGGCGCAAAATCTCCTTGGTCATAACCTTGGTTGGGCTGCTCTTGGTTATTTGGGGTGGAGTTCTGACGATCCGAGGAGCGTAGCGAGCAACGACGTGAGAACTTTCCGTCAAGAAAGCTGATGCCTCAGCGAAATTCACTTGCACAGTCCTATGGAGGTTCCTCCCGGGCGCCACATACTCACAACAGCGCAAGACGCGATGACACGTATTCCATGCGGTTGTAGGCTCCGGATATGTCAGAGACAGAAGGTCCCAAGCGCCTGCGGCCGAAAATGGGACGCGGAAGTTGGCAGTTCGGTATGTGGGCTTATGGTGCCCAGGTTGTAGCGAGTGCGTTCCTCGCCGCCAACGAATTCACGAAGGGGTTGGACCACGGTTGGGATATTGGGTTCTTCTGCCTTTTCACGGTGTGGTTTTTGCTCAGCGCTGGCCAAGTCCTTTACATGCTCCGCGTACGCCGAAATGATGCCCAATTCTGGGGCGAGGAAGATCTTCGTCGGGCGGATTTGGAGCGTCGGGGCAGACAACTATGAGCATTCCTGTTGCACAGTTCAAGGCAATCCGGGGGTACCCCGTAGAGGGTTCGTCCCTGGTCAACCCCTACCGCCAGTCACGGTGGTGTTCCAACCTGTTGGCTTCTGTAGGTCAACTTGCTGAGCAAGCGTAGCTTCTGAGCATGGGGAAAATAGCGAGGGTGACAGCTGCAGTAACTGTTCTCTTGGTACTCGGAACTGGCTGCGGTAGCGGACAAACTGCTGCTGATGCATGTGTTGACTGGGTCCGTTTTGAGGACCCCCGAGATCAGTTCGACAAGGCCGAACTTGTTGCAGTGGGAAAGCCCCTGCGGCCGGACGGCGAGACGAGCATCTACAGTTATGCAGCGAGAACCCACCTTATAGAAATTGAAACCGTCCTTAAGGGCGAGCCGGGCCCAGGCCCCATCCATGTCTCGTCAATGCCCCAGACCTGCACGGGTGGGGAGTCCTACCCGGACGGTGACCCCTTGGACGCCGATCAACGAGTCCTCATCTATGCGACCAAACAGGCCGACAATTGGTTCACCATGACCCCGGACCAAGGCGTTGTCCCATACGAACAAGGCTCGCCTCTCCCATTCCAATCCAGCTATACGACGCCGAAGGAGGGAGAGCAGCGAGAGTGGACCCCTGAACGCATGAGAAGCGCGTCACCAGAACCAATGCCTAGGGTCCCCTGAAGCCGGCTAACGACCTCCGGCGTGGTGACATCTATAACTCTTGTGCCTGTAAAGGTTCCCAATTTGGGTGTCTCGAAACCACTGTGCCTCGAAACTCTAGGGTTATGAGACGGCCCGTGCTCCAGCTTGGGGACCATCACCGGGCGGTAAATCGGGCAGGGCATACGGGGCATCCCGATGTCAGCCCTCACCCGATCGAGAATTCAAGGGTGCGCCCGTTCCATCGACCGGGACTGCCCCCGCATGCCTATTAAGCGGCAAGCGTGGTCTTAGCGCGTGCCTTCTTGAGCCGTGCGCGTTTGAGGGTCTTGGCTTGGTGCAGTAGTTCGCGCTTGCGTCGGCGGCCCGAGGTCCACACCGTGCAGCGCAGCGCCGCGCCAGCGGTGAGTGGCGTGCCGGGCAGTGGTGGCGCAGTTGAGTGGTAGCTATGGCCGGTGGGGGTGCGGATCTCGAGGGTGTGTCTCGTTCGAGCAGCCTCACCGGGTCCGCGGCGCGGCTCTGCCCGCCAGCCGGGGGCTTCTTTAGTGTGGTTGCAGGCTTCGCAGAGCCCGGCGGCGTTGCCATGGGTAGTGGTGCCGCCGTGGTGCCACGGGATGATGTGGTCGTGGTGACGGATGGGTGCGTCGCAGTAGGGGGTGCGGCAGGTGTGGTCGCGGGCCCGGATGAGGCGGCGCAGCCCGGCCGGGAAGAGCCTGGCGCGCGAATCCATGGCGGTCAGTTCCCCGGTGCCGGGGGCTGTGTACAGCCGCCGCAGCCAGACATTCACAGCGGCGTTCCCCCTAGCAGCGTCCGCGAGGTGGGCGGCTTCCGCAGCGGCGGTCCCGCCCTCGCTTGCAGCGGCGTCCGTGACGGCAGCCCGGGCCCAGGCGGCGGGGACGATGCCATAGCCGGGGAGGCGGGCGGGTTCGGAGTCACCCTGGAGGAGGGTGCGGTCGGTCATGACGAGCTGGATTTCGATGCCGGTGATCCCGCCCGGGGTGCCGGTGATCCGTTCGACGAGGTCATCGGCCATGATCTGCCCCCGGGAGCGGCCGTCTGCGGTCCCGGCGAGGGTGTCCGCGTGCCGGGTGAGGGCGGCGAGTACGGCGACGCCGGCGGTGACCGGGAGCAGGGCGGTCAGGTAGGTCATGGTGTCCGGGGCCGGGCGGAGACTCACGTGCCGGTCGGCGACGGCGTTCCGGGCCCGGTTCGCCACCGAGCCCGGGTCCAGCCTGTACGCGGCGGCGCGGGCCGCGGCGATCACGGCCCGGTCACCGGCGCAGGCCAGGGCTCCGGTGTCCGCGGCGAGCCGGTCATCGACGGCGCAGCGGTCCGCGGCGGACAGGCAGGCCGTTTCCCGCACCAGCAGGGTGGCGCGCCATTCGTTCAATTCCCCGGTATGGAGGGCGGCCAGGGTGCGGGGCATTTCCGTCACGAGGGCCTTGGCCAGGCCCAGCAGCCGGGACCCGCGGGCCGGGGATTCGCGCCGGGCCAGCGCGATCTGCGCCCCCACGCCCTTGCCGCGTTCATCCGCCGGGACCCCGGCCGCGGCCTGGGCGCGGCGCTGGTCGGCGTCGAACGCCACGGCGATCCGGGCCTGCAGCGCGGCCGCGGCGGACTTCAGATCCTCCAGGTCCCGCAACTGATCAATCATCCCGGCACCGCCGTTACAGGGGCGAATGGCGGCCAGGGACCCGATCAGGTCCCGCACCGTCGTGCCGGCTCCCGCCGCCGCTTCTCGAACCTGTCCCGGCTCCCCCATGCCTTCCATACCCGAAGTCTGCCAGCGACCACTGACATTTTTCAGACGCTCCAAGAAGCTACGAACCCGAACCCTGAATGCAGAGCGAGCTCTGCCTGCTCAACTCCCCTACCGCCGTCGACCGTCCGCAACAACCGGCCCAAACTTGGCCGATCCGGTGAGCGAACGCGGAAGCAAGAACCCGCCGCCCAGCAATCCGCGGCACGAACTGCAACAGCCCGTGTCCCCACCGCTTTTGGCGGCAGGAACACGGGCTGTCTTACTGCAGGCCCGGTGCTTGGACGGCCTGAGGCTTAATCGACCGCTTAGTCGACCTGCGGGAACCCGAGGTCAATGACGGACGTGGACGGATCGGGCCAGCGGGTGGTTACGACCTTGCCCCGCGTGTAGAAGCGGATGCTGTCCGGCCCGTACATGTGGGTGTCGCCGAACAGGGAGTTCTTCCAGCCGCCGAACGAGAACGTGCCCACCGGCACGGGAATCGGCACGTTGACGCCCACCATCCCGACCTCGACGTCGAACTCGAACTGCCGCGCGGCGCCGCCGTCGCGGGTGAAGATGGCAACACCGTTGCCAAACTCGTTGTCGTTGACCAGCCGGACGGCGTCGTTGTAGGTGTCAACGCGCACCACGGACAGGACGGGGCCAAAGATTTCGTCGTCGTAGACCTTCATGCCGGGCTTGACGTGGTCCACCAGGCTGACGCCGATGAAGAAGCCGTTCGAATCGAACTGCTGCGAACGGCCATCGACGACGACGGTGGCGCCTTCGTTTTCGGCGCCGGCTACGTAGGACGCAACTTTGTCGCGGTGTTCAGCGGTGATCAGCGGCCCCATCTGCGAGGACGGGTCGGTGCCGGGGCCGATCTTCAGCGTCGCCATGCGGCTACTGATGGCCGACACAAGGTCGTCTGCGATGTTGCCGACGGCCACGAGCACGCTGACCGCCATGCAGCGCTCACCGGCCGAGCCGTAGGCGGCGGAGATCGCGGCATCGGCAGCCATGTCCAGATCGGCGTCGGGCAGGACCACCATGTGGTTTTTGGCGCCGCCGAGGGCCTGGACCCGCTTGCCGTGGTCCGCTGCCCGCTTGTAGATGGACTGGGCGATCGGTGTGGACCCGACGAAGCTGACAGCCTTCACGTCAGGGTGTTCGAGCAGGACGTCCACGGCCTCCTTGTCGCCCTGGACCACGTTCAGCACGCCCGCCGGCAGTCCCGCCTCGGCGAAGACCTCGGCGATGAATACGGCCGAGGACGGGTCCTTCTCGCTGGGCTTCAGCAGCACGGTGTTGCCACAGGCAAGGGCGCTGCCGATCATCCAGAGCGGCACCATGGCCGGGAAGTTGAACGGCGTAATACATGCCACCACACCCACGGGCTGGCGGACGGAGTGGACGTCGACGCCGCTGGAAACCTGTTCCGACCTCTCGCCCTTGAGCATGTGGGAAAGGCCGGTGGCGAACTCGATGTTCTCGAGGCCGCGGGAGATTTCCCCTTCAGCGTCGGAGAGGACCTTGCCGTGTTCGCTGGTGAGGATCGCGGCGAGCTCGGACTTGCGCTGCGTCAGGATTTCACGGACGCGGAAAAAGATGTTGGTGCGCTTGGCGAGGCTCGTTGCACGCCAGGCCGGAAGGGCGGCGCGGGCCGCGGCGATGGCTTCCTCGACCCGGGCGGCTGAGGCGAGCGTCACCTGCTTCTCCTGCTCGCCGGTGGCCGGGTTGAAGACCGGGCCGAAACGGTCGGCGTCGCTGACTCGGCTGCCGTTGATGAAATGCGGAATGGTTTCCATGGATGTCTCTTTCTTGCGGGTCCGTGAACAGACTGTTCCGGAGGCGGGCGGCGTTGACCGCCGGGGTGAATGGGAGCGCGATAAGCGGGCGCGCGGCTACTTGGCGGAGCTACTTGGCGGTGTCCAGCGACCCGTCCACGAGCTTGATGATCATGGAGCAGTCCTTGCCCGATTCGCCGGCGTCGATGAGCTGCTGGAAGAGCTGCTGGACATGCTTGCCGATTTCCAGCGGCGTTCCGGTGTCCTCGGCGGCGCTGATGGCCAGGCCGATGTCCTTATTGGCCAGTTCGGTGGTGAAGGTGGGAGCAAAATCGTTGTTCGAGGCGGCGGTGGAAACCACGCCCGGAACGGGATACCAGGTGCGCAGCGCCCAGCTGTCGCCCGAGGAGACTGACGCGATGTCCCAGAAAACCTGCTTGTCCAGGCCCAGGCGGTCCGCCAGCACCGCTCCCTCAGCCGTGGATGCCAGGTTGATGAAGAGCATCAGGTTGTTGCAGATCTTGGCGGCCTGACCGGTGGTTGCCCCGCCGGTGGGAATGATGTTGGAAGCCATGGGCTCGATGTAGCCGGTGGCCTCGGCCACGGCTTCCGCCTCGCCGCCCACCATGAAGGTGAGCGTCCCGGCCTTGGCACCGCTCATGCCGCCCGAGACGGGGGCGTCGACGAAGCGGAAGCCGGCGGCAGCGGTGGCGTCGTGCAGTTCCTGCGCGGACGCAATGTCGATCGTGGAGGAGTCCACCAGCAGTGTGCGGGTGTTGGCGTGGGCGAGGACCCCGCCCTCGCCCAGGTAAACAGCCTTGGCGTGCTCGCCCTTGGGAAGCATGGTGAATACGACGTCGGCGCCGTCCACGGCCTCCGCAATGCTCGCCACCGGCTTCACGCCGCCGGCCTCGGCGGCTGCGACCGCTGCGGGGTTGAGGTCAAAGCCCCGCACGTCGTGCCCGGCCTTCGCCAGGTTTGCCGACATGGAACCACCCATGTTCCCCAGACCGATCCAACCGATTACTGCCATGGCGTAAGCTCCTTTGCTTTGGTTCCGGCCGCTGGGGCCGAAGGTTCTGTGTCAACCATCACACCCTGATACAGTGCAATCAAGGGGAAAAAACACAGACGGTATGTGCACTGATGCACATACGAGCGAAAGGCACACCCGTGGACTTGCGGCGGCTTCCGAGTCCCGATGACCTGCTGATCCTGCTGACCGTGGCCCGCCTGGGCCGGTTCAACGCGGTGGCGGAGACGCTGGGCACCACCCACACCACCATCTCCCGCAGGATTCTCGCCCTCGACAAACAGCTCGGCGGCAGGACCCTGGAACGCAGCCCGCACGGCTGGGAACTGACGCAGCTCGGGGCCTCGGCCGTGACAGCCGCCGAAACCATCGAGGCGACCCTGGGCTCGCTGACCGGACTCATCAGCCAGGACCAGCATGCCCTGTCCGGGCTGGTGCGGATCAGCACATCGGACGGCTTCGGGTCCGAGTTCGTCACCCCCGCCCTGGTCCGCCTCCAGCGGCAGCACCCCCTGCTGAACGTGGAGATGCTCAGCGCCACGCGGAAGGTCAGCCAGAACCGTTCCGGCGTGGACCTGGAAATCGTGGTGGGCCGGACCGACGTCAGCAACGCCCAGACCATCTTCCTGAGCAACTACTATCTCCGGCTCTACGCCAGCCCGGAGTATGCCCGCGAGTTCGGGCTCCCGGAAACGCTCGACGGCGTAGGGCAGCACAGCTTTGTGTCCTACGTCGAGTCGGCCCTGCAGGTGGCCGAGCTGGGACACCGCTGGTCCGCGCAGCTGCCGATGCCGAAATCCAGCTTCCAGGCCACCAGCGTGTTCGCCCAGCTGGAGGCGGTGCGCCGGGGCGCCGGAATCGGCCTGCTGCCGAACTTCATGGTGGCGGGCAACCCGGAGTTCGTGCCCGTCCTCCCGGACGACTTCCAGCGCCAGCTGCCCATCTGGGCAGTGGCCCGCCCCGAGTCGCTGCGCTCAGCCCCGGTGCAGGCCGTGATCGCGTCGCTCAAGGAGGAAGTGCACGCGCGCCAGGAGCTGCTGGCCGGCTGAACGGCGCTGGGTGGCTGAGCGGCGGGACAGGCACGGCGGCGGGACGGCGTCACGCCTGGAACAGCCGCCGGACCACCTGCCCGGAGGCCAGGGCGTCCAGGCCCTCGTTGATTTCGGCGAGCGGCCTGGTGTCCGTATGCAGGAGCTCGACCGGCAGCCGGCCGTCGCGCCAGTACCCCAGATAGAGCGGAATGTCGCGCCCGGGAACGGCATCGCCCATGTAGGAGCCCAGCAGCCGCTTGCCCGCGCCCGCGAACTGCAGCGCCGGGACGGTCAGCTCGGCGGACGGGTTCGGCAGGCCTACCGACACCACCGCGCCGCCCCTCGTCACCCGCTCCAGGCACGATGCGATCACGCCTGCCGAACCCACAGCTTCGACGGCGACGTCCACGCCGTCGCCGGTGGCCTCCGCTATCAGCCTGGCGGCATCATCCGGGGTGCCCACCGCGGTCGCGCCGCAGTCGAGGGCAAGTTGGTGCTTGCTGGTGTTGGGGTCGATGGCTATCACGGCAGAAGCCCCGGCGAGCGACGCAGCCATGACGGCGGAGAGCCCGACGGCCCCCAGCCCGAAGACGGCGACCGACTGGCCGGCGTCGACCGCCGCAGTATTGAGGACGGCCCCCATGCCGGTGAGCACCGCGCAGCCGAACATCGCCGCCACGGTGTCCGGGACGTCCTCATCGATGGCCACCACGGACTCACGGGCCACGACGGCGTAATCGGCAAACGCCGAGACACCCAGGTGGTGGTTGATCCGCTCGCCGGACGGCGTCCGCAGCAGCGCCTCCCCGTGCAGGAGGTCGCCCGAACCGTTGACTTCCGCGGCCCGGTGGCAGAGCGCGGGGCGGCCGCCCTTGCAAGCGCGGCAGTCACCGCAGCTCGGCACGAACACCAGCACCACGTGATCGCCGACCGAAATGTCAGCAACGCCCTCCCCCACCGCCGCGACCCGACCCACGGCCTCGTGGCCCAGCGCCATGGGGAGCGGCCGGACCCGGGAGCCGTCCACCACGGAGAGGTCCGAGTGGCACAGGCTGGAGTATGTGATGTCGATGCCCAGCTCACCGGCGCGGGGCTCCGGCCGCTCCAGGTCCTGCACCACCAGCGGCTGCGCTTCGGCGTAGCTGGTTCCGGACGGGACAGTGGAATAAAGGACTGCTGCTCGCATGAAAAATCCTGCCTTTGCGTGAAAAGCTGACACGCAGCTGCCCGGGCCCGCGATGACCGCGGGTCCGGGCAGCTGCCTGGCTGATGTTGCTTGCTTCCGGCCGCTACTTCTTGCCGGCCGCCAGGAGATCGGCGGTGCCCTGGGCGTCCGCGGCGTCAACGTCGTGGAGCGAAATGCCGCGGGTTTCCTTGAGGAAGTACACCGAAATGGCGGTCACAACGCAGGCTGCCAGCAGGTACAGGGCCACCGGAACGGAGGACTTGAACTGGCCCAGCAGCGCCGTGGCGATGATCGGCGCCAGCGAACCGGCAACGATGGACGTCACCTGGTAACCGAGGGAGACGCCGGAGTAGCGCATCCGGGTGGGGAACATTTCCGCCATGATCGACGGCTGCCCCGCGTACATCAGGGCGTGGAACAGCAGCCCGATGGTGATCGCAGCGAGGATGATCAGGTCGTTCTTGGTGTCCATCATCGGGAAGGCGAAGAAGCCCCACGTTCCGGCGAGGATGGCGCCTGCCATGTAGACCGGCTTGCGGCCCAGGGAGTCGGAGAGCTTGCCGACCATGGGCACGGCCAAGAAGTGGATGAAGTGCGCCACCAGCAGGAGCAGCAGGATCCGGGATGTGTCGGTCTGGACCACGACCTTCAGGTAGGTGATGGAGAAGGTCACCACGAGGTAGTAGAGGATGTTCTCCGCGAAGCGCAGGCCCATGGCGGTGAAGACGCCGCGGGGGTAACGGCGGAAGACTTCGGCAACGCCGTAGCCCTTCTTCTCGACCGTGACTTCCTTGCGCGCCTCCAGGAAGATCGGGGCATCCTGGACCTTGGTGCGGATGTAGTAGCCGATGACGACGATCACGGCGGACAGCCAGAACGCGACGCGCCAGCCCCAGCCGAGGAAGGCCTCCTGCGACAACGTGGAGGACAGCGTGAACAGGACGCCGGTGGCGAGCAGGTTGCCCATCGGGACGGCGGACTGCGGCCAGCTGGACCAGAATCCGCGCGACTTGTTCGGGCTGTGTTCGGCTACGAGCAGGACGGCGCCGCCCCATTCACCGCCGACGGCGAAGCCCTGGACGAAGCGCAGGAAGACCAGCAGGGCCGGTGCCCAGTAGCCGATCTGCGCGAAGGTCGGCAGGCAGCCCATCAGGAAGGTGGCCACACCCACCAGGATGATGCTCAGCTGCAGGAGCTGCTTGCGGCCGAACTTGTCGCCGAAGTGGCCAAAGACGATGCCGCCGATCGGGCGCGCCACGAAGCCGACGGCGTACGTGACGAACGCGGCAATGATGCCATCCAGCTCAGTGCCTGAATTGGGGAAGAACATCTTGCCGAACACCAGGGTGGCTGCCGAGGCGTAGAGGAAGAACTCATACCACTCAACCACGGTGCCGGCCATGGAGGCCGTGACGACTTTCTTCAGGCCAGATGCCTTGACATCGGTTTCCTCTACGCGCCTTGCGGCGGAGTTATCCGTACTCATTAGTGAACTCCTTCGGGGTCTTCTTCGACGCCCATGGGACCAGTCAGGTGGCGGACGTGTGTGATGCGCACCACGAATCGCCGGTTCCAACGAGTATGGTCTGCCATTGCTGCAACCTCAACGCCAAATAGTGCAGAAGGCATCTGCATAAATGCACATTCCGGAGGCGTGGCCGGTGCGTTGTGCAACAGCCGCGCAGCCGGTAGCAGGGGGCAGCCGGGTAGCAGGGGGCAGCCGAGGAAGGCTATGCCAGGAAGTGGTCCCGGAGCTGGGCGTTGAGCTGCCCGATCTCGGTGAGGAAGCCGTCATGGCCAATGGGCGCCTCAATCACATGGACGTCCACGTCGCCGGGCAGCGCCTCAGCGAGCTCGCGGGACTGCGCCGGGAAGTACAGCCGATCCGAGTCCACTGCTGCAATAAAGAAATCGGCCGAGGTCCGGGACAGCGTTTCCCTTAGGGTCCCGCGCCCCCGACAGATGTCATGGCTCATCAGGGCCTCCGTGATGGCGATATAGCTGTTGGCGTCAAACCGCCGGACGAGCTTGCGCCCCTGGTGGTCCAGGTAGCTTTCCACCTGGTACCGGCCGCGGACCCCAAGGGACTCCGCCTCGAACGGCGCTTCGGAAGCCTGGGCGTTCCGGCCGAACCTGAAATCGAATTCGTAGGCGGAACGGTACGTGATGTGGGCGATCCGCCGGGCCAGCGCCAGCCCCTCTTCGGGCAACGGGCCGCCGTAGTAGTCGCCGCCGTTAAAGTTGGGGTCCTGCCTGATGGCGAGTGTCTGCGCCTGGGCGAAGGCGATCTGTTCGGCTGTGCTGCTGGCGCCGATGGAGATGACGCCGCAGCGGCGCACGCGCTCCGGGTAGCTGACGGCCCACTCGAGCGCCCGGGCCCCGCCCATGGAACCGCCCAGAACCGCGAACCAGCTGCTGATGCCCAGCTGGTCTGCGAGGCGCGCTTCGGCGGCGGTGGTGTCCCGCAGCGTCACAAGCGGGAAGCGGGATCCCCACGGCCTGCCGTCCGGTGCGGCCGTCGAGGGTCCCGTGGATCCGTAGCAGCCGCCGAGGATGTTGATGGAGACCACGAAGAACCGGTCCGTGTCAGCCGGTGCCCCCGGCCCGGCCAGCTGCTCCCACCAGCCTTCTTCATTCCCGTGCCCCCGCGTGACGTGCGTGCTTCCCGTGAGGGCATGCTGGACGAGGATGGCATTGGAGCCGTCGTCGTTGAGGGTCCCCCAGGTTTCGTAGGCAAGGGTCACGTCCGGAAGGAACCCGCCGGCCTCAAGGCCAAGGCTGCCGATATTGACGTACTGGACAGTCCCGTCCGGAACTTCGGTGCGGGTGACGGAAATCGTCATAGGTATACCTCTTCTACGCGCTTGCCCGCCGGCAACTGACCGGCAGGCCAGGTCTTCACCCGGGGCACCCCGCCGCGAAAGGAGGGTTGCCGGCCAGCAAGCCGGGGCTGTTGCTGGCACTCATGACCTAGTGCCCAAGTTTACGAAACACGGCGCCGACTGCGCGAAGATTGTGACGGTTGTGTGACTCGCGGCTTCCGGGGAGCTGGCGCTCATGACCTGCCCCCGGCCCCCTCTAGGCGCCCGGAATCATGGCGACGCTCGCGCCTATTCGAGACATCCCATGACGGTAAGGGTCGCCTTAGCTGAGAGCCCCATCACAAAATGCCAAGATGATGGCATGCGCATGGATCACGTCTCTTACGCCTGTGAACACGATGGCCTGGCTGCCACCACCGAACGTATCTCCTCTGCCCTCGGCGTCGAAGCCGTTAAGGGTGGAGTGCACCCCCGGTTTGGAACCCGGAACATGATTATCCCGCTCGCGGGGCACAAGTATTTGGAAGTTGTGGAAGTGCTGGACCACCCGGCGTCGGACAAGGCCCCCTTCGGACAGGCTGTCCGTGCCCGGTCCGCGGCCGGCGGCGGCTGGATGGGCTGGTGCGTCGAAGTGGACGACCTCGCCCCGTTCGAGGACCGCCTGGGCCGGTCTGCCGTCAACGGCAACCGCAAGTTCCCGGACGGCCGCGAGCTGGTATGGAAGCAGATCGGCATCCTCGGACTCATCGCCGATCCCCAGGTTCCGTACATGCTGAAGTGGGAGGGCGACCCCTCCCTTCACCCGTCCAACGCCTATGACAGCAATGTCAAGATGTCCAGCCTCACCATCGCGGGATCCGCTGAACGGGTCACCGAGTGGCTCGGCGAGCCCGTCGAAAAGCCCCTGGAGGACGTCGCCGTCAACTGGGTGGCCCCGCACGGAACCCCGGGAATCCTGTCCGTCACCTTCGAAACCGCAGCGGGCGCCGTCACCATCTGACGCCCTTTAGATCGGGCGTTAAGCCCCCCCGGCAGCAAGCCCTGCCCGGCAAGGAAGCCGGTCTAGGCAGCGTGCTGCAAAAGCTTCGGCCGCCATCAGCGGGTGCCAACGTCGTCACCCACCGATGGCGGCCGAATTGTTTTATCCCAGGCCCACTGCCTTGCCGAATAGGCTGAATCCGACGAACGCCACGATGTCCAGCAGCGCGTGGGCGATGACCAGCGGCATCACGCGGCGGGTCTTGGTGTAGACCCAGGCAAACACGACGCCCATGACGGCGTTTCCGATGAACGGCCCGAACCCCTGGTACAGGTGGTAGCTGCCGCGGAGCATGGAACTGGCAAAGATGGCCAGCGGCATGGACCAGCCGAACTTGCCGAAGCGGTCAAGAAGGTAGCCCACCACAATGACTTCCTCCACGATGGAGTGGCGCATCGCGGAGAGGATCAGGACGGGGATGGTCCACCAGTAGGCGTCGAGCGCACTGGGGATGATCGCCGTCGTGATGCCCAGCGCCCGTCCCGCAGCGTAGAGTCCCAGCGAGGGAATGCCGATCAGGGCGGCCAGGCCGAGGCCCTGCAGCAGGTCCCTTCCCGGGCGCGCAAAGTTGAAGCCGAGCTTCCGGAACGCCGAGCCGGTGTCGTACCCCGCACCGGCCTTCGTCTGGCGCTGGTCCGTCATGAAGTAGATGACCAGCAGGACCGGCACCAGGGCAAAGATGATGTCCAGCAGCTGGTACGTCAGGTCGAAGTATTCGCGCGTACTTTGCGAACGGTTCAGCGTGGACGTGCCCTGGGCCAGCGGCGCACGCGTCATCTTGTCCAGCAACTGGACCACCGAATATACGGCTGACTGCCCCAGGGACAGCCCCAGGACTATCCAGACTTCGATCCGCAGGCGGCGGCGGGAAGGAACCAACATGCACCTATCTTGCCTGCAGTTGCTGGTTCTTTCCTGTTTGCCTGCGGCTCCGGCTCCGCGCCGGGAGACTGGCCCTATGCTGGGAGACTATGAGTGCGCCCGGGAAAATCATCATGATCCGGCACGGCCAGTCCGCCGCCAATGCCGACACCTCCATTTACAACAGGGTGCCCGACTACCGGATTCCGCTGACGGAGCTCGGCCTGGAACAGGCCAAGGCGGCGGGCGAGCGCATCCGGCGCGAACTGGACGGCCGCAAGGTGTCCGTCTACGTGTCGCCGTATCTGCGTGCGTACCAGACCCTTGAGGCGCTGGACCTGGGCTCCCTCACCGAACGGGTGATCGAAGAGCCCCGACTCCGCGAGCAGGACTGGGCCAACTTCCAGATCTCCGGCGAAATCGAAGACCAGAAGGAGCTGCGCAACGCCTACGGGCACTTCTTCTACCGTTTCCGGGAAGGCGAATCCGGCTCTGATGTCTATGACCGCATTTCGTCGTTCATGGAGACGCTCTACCGCCACTGGTCGAAGCCCAACTACTCCCCCAACACGCTCCTGGTCACGCACGGCCTGACCATGCGCCTGTTCTGCATGCGCTGGTTCCACTGGTCCGTGGAATACTTCGAGTCGCTGAACAACCCGGAGAATGCGGAGGTCCGCATGCTGGTCCGCACTGAGCTGGGCAAGTACGAGCTGGACAAGCCCTTCACCCAGTGGGTGGAGCGCCGGGTGGACGAGACGGTGCTCGACGCGCCGCCCGTGGTCTTCTAGGCGCCGGCTGCCGCCGGCTCGCCGTCAGAGCGCCCGGGTCCTGGGCGTCTCGGGAGCCACGATCACTTCGGTGCCCCTGGCCTCGAAGGCCGCCTTGTCCGCCGCGGAAATGCCGGAGTCGGTAATCAGCCGGGTGAACTCGTAGCCGTCCATGGTGGCGAAGGCCCGGCGGCCCACCTTGGAGGAGTCCGCGATGACGTAGGACTCGCTGGCGCGGCTGGCCAGCAGCGCATTGACGGAGGCCTCGCCTTCGCCGGTGTTGGTGGGGCCCACCTCGGCATCAATGCCGTTGACGCCGATGAACGCGATGTCCAGCACCACCTTCTGCATGATGATGTCCGTGTACGGCCCCACCAGCTCGTAGGACCGCGGGTTGAGGATGCCGCCCGTCACCATGACCTTGATGTTGGGCCGCACGGCCAGCTGCGAGGCGATGTTGATCGCGTTGGTCACCACCGTCAGCGTGGGCTGGTTTGACGGCGAGTTGAGGTCTTCCCGGGTTGCCAGGATTTGGGCCAGCGCGGTGCTGGTGGTGCCCCCGCAGAGTCCTATCACCATGCCGGGAGCGATGAGGGCCGAGGCCGCCAGGGCGATCTGCTGCTTGGCTGCCGCGTGGTCGTCCCGGTTGTACCGGCCGGGGAGATCGTAGGCGAGCGCGCCGGTGGTGGCCCCGCCGCGGGTCCGGCTCAGCAGCCGGCGCTTCGCGAGGCTGTCGAGGTCACGCCGCGCCGTGGCGGGCGAGACGCCCAGCCGGGTGACGATTTCATCCACCTCCACCTGCCCGGTTTTGGCAAGGAGATCCAGGATTGCCGTCAGTCGGTCGGTGCGGGTCATGCTAGCCTCTCAGGGAACCAAGCGCCACCGAAAAGTGACGTTTCTTGATTCTAACAGATGCCAAACGATCATCTTTCGTCATCCGCTTCCCGGCTTTTGGTTCACCCGGACCACTACCGTACCCGCACTCCGGCACGCCATACGGCATGCGTCAACGGCATACCCGGGCGGTAGGCCAGGTGCGTGGCGGACGGCGCGTTCAGCAGGTGCAGGTCCGCGCGGTGCCCGACGGCGATCGACCCCACCGCACGTTCGCCGTCGACGTCGTTCCCGGACTCACGCCCGAGCGCGAGGGCGCCGCCGTACGTCGCCGCCCTGACGGCCTCGTGGACGCTCAGGTGCATCTGCAGCACGGCGGTGGTGACGCAGAACGCCATGGAGCTGGTGTTGGACGTTCCAGGGTTGCAGTTGGACGCGAGCGCAACGGGCACGCCGGCGTCCAGGAGCTGGCGGGCCGGTGCCAGCGGCTGGCGGGTGGAGAGATCGCACGCGGGGAGGCAGGTGGCCACCGTCCCCCGCCCCGTCCCCGCCACGGGATCCCAGCCGGACCAGCTGGACGCCAGGGCGTCGGTGTCCTCCCCGGCCAGGTAGTTCACGTGATCCACGCTCGCGGCGCCGAATTCGACGGCAAGCTGCACGCCGGGTCCGTGGCCCAGCTGGTTTCCGTGGACGCGCAGGCCGAGTCCGGCGTCGCGGCAGGCCTGCAGCACCCGGCGGGACTGCGCCTCGGAAAAGGCGCCGCGCTCGCAGAACACGTCGGCCCACGCCACGTAGGGGCGCACGGCATCGAGCATCGGGCCGCACACCAGGGCGGTGTAGTCGTCGGCGTCCATTCCCGCGGGGACCAGGTGGGCGCCCAGATAGGTGACTTCATCGGCCACGCCGGCAGCGATCCGCGCGCTCCGCGCCTCCTGCTCCATGTCCAGGCCGTAGCCCGTCTTGGTCTCCACGTACGTGGTGCCCTGCGAGACGGCCTCCACCACCCGGCCCATCGCCAGCCGCGTGAGGTCGTAGTCCGAGGTGCTCCGGGTGGCCCCGGTGGTGACGGCTATGCCGCCGGCACTGTAGTCCTCCCCCGCCATCCGGGCTTCAAACTCCGCAGTCCGGTCACCGGCAAAAATCAGGTGTGTGTGCGAGTCCACCCAGCCGGGCAGCAGAGCCCGGCCGCCGGCGTCCACGGACTCGTCCGCGGCGGGGGCATCGGACGCCGCCCCGATCCATGCAATCCGCTCACCCTCGACCACCACCGCGGCGTCCCGGAGGACCCGGTGCTCGTGGTCCTGCGTCATGAGCTCGCCAAGGTTGGTGATGAGGGTAGTCATGAACCCATTCTTCAGCGCCGGATGGACCAGCGCGTCGCGGCAAGCGCATCCGCCGTCCGGGATTCCGGACTCATCCCCGCCGCGGGCGGATTGCCGGACCCGGCGAGGATCTGGGCGGCAGCGAGCTCGGCGATCCCGGAGGACGTCTGGAAACCGTAACCGCCCTGGCCGGCGAGCCAGAAGAATCCGGCGGCCTCGGCGTCGAACCCCACCACGGGGACGCCGTCGGCCGCTTCGGTGCGCAGGCCGGTCCAGGCCGAGCGGACCGCGCCGATGCCGAGTGACGTCACGGTGTTGAGCCTGGCGATCAGCCGCTCCACGTCGCCCGGGAACGGCCGCGCGTCCCCCGCCCCGCTGGGGACGTGTTCCGACGGGGAGATCAGGACGTCGGCCCCGTCCCTGCGGAAGTAGAAGGAGTCATCGGCGGTAGCCACCATGGGGCACGCGTCAGGAAGGGAGCGTTCGACGGCGACAATCGCCGCCGTCCGCCGGTACGGCTGCAGCCCGAGCTTCTCGACGCCGCTGATGACCGCCAGTTCATCCGCCCAGGCGCCGGCGGCGTTCACGACGACGCCCGCCTGGAAAGCTTCCTGCCCGGCGCCCAGCTGCCAGCCCACCCCGAGCCGCTGCGCCGAATGCACCCTGGCGCCGGTGATGATGTCCACGCCCGCAACCTCGGCCCGCGCCCGGTGGTCTTCGAGCAGGACCGCCGCGTTGCAGCCGAAGGACCCTGTGTCCAGGCCCGCGGCGGAGAAGGATCCCGGTTCCAGGACGGGGCACAGCTCAAGGGCCTCGGCGTGGCTGATAGCCCGCATGTGGCCGCTGGCTTCCGCCCGCACAGTTTCCTCGTCGCCGATCAGCATGAAGCTCCGCGGGGTCAGCACGGGCTCAGGCAGCTCGGCATCCCGTGCCGCCATCAGCTCCAGCGTTCGGACGGTGAGTTCCTGGACCACCGACGGACCGAAGCTGGGAATGAGCTGCCGCGCTGAGCGTCCGGACGTGTGGTACGCCAGCTGCTGTTCCGCTTCTACGAGTGCCACGCTGCACCGGCCGGCCAGCGCGGACGCCAGGGACAGGCCCGCGATTCCGCCGCCAACAATCACCACGTCATAAGTTGCTGCCATGGCTCCATCCTTGCAGATGTGCTGGGCCCTGCGGATGTGCAGCTCCGGCCGCCCTCACCCAGGGCTGACGCGAACGGCTACCCCGCCACTGCGTTCCGGCTCTTGACGAACGCCTGGACGCACGTTTCGACGTCGTCGGCACTGTGCGCTGCGGACAGCTGCACGCGGATGCGGGCGGCGCCCCGCGGCACCACCGGGAAACTGAAGGCCGTCACGAAGACTCCGTGCTGCAGCATCTGGTCGGCGATCTTCGCGGCCAGCACGGCGTCCCCGAACATCACCGGAACAATCGCGTGTTCGCCGCCGAGCAGTTCGAACCCTTCCTCGGTCATCCGGCGGCGGAACAGTTCAGCGTTCTCGAACAGCCGCGTCCGCAACTCCCCGGACGTCTCCACCAGGTCCAGCGCCTTGATGGTTGCCGCCACGATGGCCGGGGCGAGGGAGTTGGAGAACAGGTAGGGGCGGGCCTTCTGCCGGAGCATCGCCACCACCTCGCTGCGGCCCGAGACGTAGCCGCCGGACGCCCCGCCGAGGGCCTTGCCGAACGTTCCGGTGTAGATGTCCACGCGGGAGGACACGCCGGCGTGTTCCGGGGTTCCGGCGCCGGTGGCGCCCATGAAGCCCACGGCGTGGGAGTCATCCACCATGACCAGGGCGTCGTGCTTTTCGGCGAGGTCGCAGATGGCCTCGAGCGGCGCGAGATAGCCGTCCATGGAGAAGACGCCGTCCGTGACGATGATCTTGCGCCGGGCATTCTTGGCCTCGAGAAGTTTCACCTCGAGATCGGCCATGTCCTGGTTGGCGTAGCGGAACCGCTGGGCCTTGCAGAGCCGGATGCCGTCGATGATGGAGGCGTGGTTCAGCGCGTCGGAGATCACGGCGTCCTCCGGGCCGAACAGGGACTCGAACACGCCGCCGTTGGCGTCGAAACAGCTGGAGAACAGGATGGTGTCCTCTGTGCCGAGGAACTTCGACACCCGGGCTTCGAGCTCCAGGTGCAGGTCCTGCGTGCCGCAGATGAACCGGACGCTGGCCATGCCGAAGCCGCGCTCATCCATGGCCGACTTGGCCGCCGCGATGATGTCCGGGTGGTCGGCAAGGCCCAGGTAGTTGTTGGCACAGAAGTTCAGCACGGGCTGCGTGGACTGCCCGATCTGGCCGGCCGTGATGTGGCTGGCCTGGGGTGAGTCGATGTGCCGCTCGGTCTTGTAGAGGCCTGCGGTTCGGATCTCGTCCAGTTCGTTGCGCAGCTGGTCCTTAATGGCTGAATACATGGGATGCTCCTTGGTTAGGAAAGTCTTGGGTTCTTGATGCTTGGGTCAGGCGCGGCTTCGGCGGGGTCCGGGCTGCTACTTAGATGTCCGCCCAGTCGAGCACAACCTTGCCGCCGACGCCCGCGCGGGCGATTTCGAAGCCCTTTTCCCACTGTGCGGCGGGCAGCACGTCCGTGACCACGGCGGAGATGCTGGCGTGCACAGCCGGGTTGGAGGACAGCATGGCGCTCATGGCGTACCAGGTCTCGAACATTTCGCGGCCGTAGATGCCCTTCAGGGTCAGCATATGCGTGACCACCTTGCCCCAGTCGATCTCGATGGACTGGCTGGGCAAGCCAAGCATGGCGATGCGGCCGCCATGGTTCATGTTGTCGATCATTTCCGGCAGCGCCGTGGGGTGGCCGGACATCTCCAGGCCGATGTCGAAGCCTTCGCGCATGCCCAGTTCCCGTTGCGCTTCCCGGACCCGCGTTGTGGAGACGTCGATGGCAAGGTCCACGCCGAGCTGGCGGGCCAGCTCGAGCCGGGGAGCCGAGACGTCGGTGATGGCGATCTTGCGTGCGCCGGCGTGGCGGGCCACGGCGATGGCCATGAGCCCGATGGGCCCGGCTCCGGTGATGAGCACGTCCTCGCCCACGAGCGGGAAGCTCAGGGCGGTGTGCACGGCGTTGCCGAAGGGATCGAAGATGGCGCCGAGCTCGGGGGTGACGGAGGGATCCTGGTGGACCCAGACGTTGGTTTCCGGGATGACCACGTATTCGGCGAACGCGCCGTCCCGCTGCACGCCCACGCTGACGGTGTGGATGCACATCTGGCGGCGGCCCGCGCGGCAGTTGCGGCAGATGCCGCACACGATGTGGCCCTCGCCGGAGACGCGGTCCCCCACCTTGACGTCCCGCACGTCGGCGCCGGTCTCGACGACCTCGCCGTAGAACTCATGGCCGGCGATCAGGGGTGCCTGGATGATGCCCTGCGCCCAGGCGTCCCACGACTGGATGTGCAGGTCCGTGCCGCAGATGCCCGTGGTCATCACGCGGATCTTGACGTCGTCGGGGCCCGCCTGGGGCTCCGGACGGTCAACCAGCTCGAACCCGGCGTGCGCGCCGGCCTTGTAGAGGGCCTTCATTGGCTTCCTAACTTTTGGGCATGAGCGGCAGCGTCATGCGGGGGAATCTCCCTTCATTAGAGCCACTCCAACGCATTAGCACAAGGGGGATTTTCTCAATCGACGATTTAGCAGTTGCTAAGGCATAAGATGGTGGCCATGGAAATCCACCAGCTCGAGATGTTGCGCGAACTCGGCGCGCTCGGAAGCGTTAAGGCCGTGGCCGACACCCTGCTCGTCACGCCCTCGGCCGTGTCCCAGCAACTGGCCCAGCTGCAAAAGGGCGTCGAGGTTCCGCTCACGCGCAAGGAGGGCCGGAACCTGGTCCTCACGGAGGCCGGCCAGGTGCTCGCGGACGCGGGTGCCGCCGTCGTCAGTGCCATGGCCGATGCGCGCATGGCTATCGGCGCCTATCACGGCTCAACCGTGGCGCCCGTGACCGTGAGCGGGTTCCACAGTGCCGGGCAGGCGCTCTTCGCGCCGCTGGCACGGCTCCTGGACGGGCCGGACAAGCCCAAGGTGCTGCTCTCCGACGAGGACGTGGCGCAGCAGGACTTTCCGGCGCTCACCGCGCGCTACGACCTGGTGATTGCACACCGGATGGACCACAGCCCGCGCTGGCCGGAGGAACGGGTGGCGGTGATCCCGCTCGCGCACGAACCTCTGGACGTGGCGCTTCCCGCCGGGCACCGGCTGGCCGCCCAGGCAACGCTGGAAGCGGCCGACGTCGTCGGGGAACCGTGGGTGACCAGCCGCACCGGCTACTCCCCCGCCGATGTGCTGTCCGCCGTCGCCGCCGTCTCCAGCCGCGAGCTGAACATTGTCCACCGGATCAACGACTACTCCACCGTGGCCGCCCTCGTGGCGGCGGGTGGCGTGATCGGGCTGCTCCCCCGGCACACGGCGCGGCCTGTGCTGAACCCGGACATCGTGCTGCGCCCGCTGAAGGGCATCAGCACACGCCGCCGGATCGACATCCTGGCGCGGCCCGAAAACCTCAAACGCGCGTCGGTCCGCGTGGTTTGCGAGGCGCTGCAGGACATCATGGCCCGCCTCGCCCACGACTAACCCTGGCCCTGCCCTTGCCCCAGACCTTTACCCCGGCCCAGGCCTTTGCCCAGACCCTGGCCCTGGCCGAGTCCTTTTCCGAACCCCTTGCCCAGACCCTTTCCGTTGGCGGCGGCGCCCTCGACGATCATCGTCGCCGTGACCGCTGAGCCGTCCCGGACGCCTGCGATGCGCACGGTGTCCCCCTGCTTGAGGTCGGCGGCAGTCGCCGCGGACGGCTTAAGCCGCTTGCCGGCGTCGTCCTTTGGAGCGGTGCCGTCGGCTGCGGGCTTGGGGACCTTCCTGATCCTGGTCTCGGCGTTGATGACGTACTCCTGGCTGAAGCCGTCCTCGCTCTTGACCGTGATGGATTGGTCGCTGACCGACTCCACAGTGCCGATTTGCGTCACCCGCTTTTCAAGGCTGCCGTCGGACTTCTTCACCACGCTCTCGCTGTGAAGTTCACGCGCCTTGCCCTTGTCCTGGGCTTTGTCAGGCTTGCCTGGCTCCGACTGCGAGGGCGACGCCGCGGCCACCTGCGGACTCGCGTCCCGTGCCTGTGCCGGCGCGCTGGCTGCCCAGGCGACGGCCACCCCTGCTCCACTGAGTACGAAGACGATGGCGACCGCCAGCGCGGTGCTGCGTCGCAAGCCCGGATCCTTGACCGGCATGGCATTTCCTTCCGCCGCACCGGCGGGACTCCGGCGCCTGAACCCGCAGTTTATGGCTCGGACCTTATGGAGAGCATGGGCCGGCGCCCTGCCGGTTAACCCATTTGGGTCGCAGCTCACGCCGTTCTGAGAGATCAGAACGGCGTTAACTGCGACCCAGTCGGGACGGAGGGAGCGTCAGGCGTTGACGCCCAGCTTCTCCAGGATCAGCTCGCGGACGCGGCCGGCGTCGGCCTGGCCGCGGGTGGCCTTCATGACGCCGCCCACGATGGCGCCGATGGCCTGGACCTTGCCGCCGCGGATCTTGTCCGCGACGTCGGGCTGCGCGGCCAGCGCTGCGTCGATGGCTTCCAAGAGCGGGCCGTCGTCGGACACCACGGCCAAGCCGCGCTTCTCGACGATTTCCGCCGGGGTGCCTTCGCCGGCGAGCACGCCGTCCAGCACCTCGGAGGCCATCTTGTTGTTGATCTTGCCGGCTTCCACCATCTTGTTGAGCTCAACGATGGTGGCCGGCTCGACGCCCAGCTGGCCGGGATCGACGTCGGCGTTCTTGGCGCGGCCGACGATCTCGCCCATCCACCACTTGCGGGCCACCGAGGCAGTGGCGCCGGCGGCGATGGTTTCCTCGATCTCGTCCATGACGCCGGCGTTGACCACATCGCGGAACTCCAGGTCCGAATAGCCCCAGTCGGACTGGAGCCGCTTCCGGCGGGCGGCCGGCGGTTCTGGCAGCGTGGCGCGCAGTTCCTCTACCCATGCGCGGGAGGCGACAACGGGAACAAGGTCGGGTTCCGGGAAGTAGCGGTAGTCGTCGGCGTCGGACTTGGCCCGGCCCGACGTCGTGGTGCGCGTGTCCTCGTGCCAGTGGCGGGTTTCCTGGATGACCGGCTCACCGGAGTCCAGGACGGCGGCGTGCCGCTGGATCTCGTAGCGGACGGCATGTTCGACGGCGCGCAGCGAGTTCACGTTCTTCGTCTCCGAACGGATGCCGAAGCGTTCGCGGCCGTGCGGGCGCAGCGAGACGTTGGCGTCGCAGCGGACGTTGCCGCGTTCCATCTTGGCGTCGGACACGCCGAGGTTCTTGACGATTTCCCGCACTGCGGCGACGTAGGCCTTGGCCAGTTCGGGAGCGCGGGAACCGGCGCCCTCGATCGGCTTGGTCACGATCTCCACAAGGGGAACGCCGGCGCGGTTGTAGTCCACCAGCGAGTAGTCGGCGCCCTGGATGCGGCCGGCCGAGCCACCGAGGTGGGTCAGCTTGCCGGCGTCCTCTTCCATGTGCGCGCGTTCAATCTCGACGCGGAACACGGTGCCGTCGGAGAGCTCGATGTCCAGGTACCCGTCGTAGGCGATCGGCTCGTCGTACTGGGAGGTCTGGAAGTTCTTCGGGGTGTCCGGGTAGAAGTAGTTCTTCCGGGCGAAGCGGCAGGCCTCGGCGATCTTGCAGTTCAGCGCCAGGCCGATCTTGATGGACGATTCCACGGCCGTCTTGTTCAGCACTGGCAGGACGCCGGGCATGCCGAGGTCCACCTCGTTGACGTTGGTGTTCGGCTGGTCGCCGAAAACGTTCGGCGCGGAGGAGAACATCTTGGTCTTCGTGTTCAGCTCAACGTGGACCTCGAACCCCAGGACGGGATCGTACTTCTCCATGGCCTCTTCGAAGCTCAGGGTTGCGTCAGTGCTCATTATTTTGCCTCCTGGGCGTCGACAAGGGTCTCGACAGGCTCGACCACCGGTGAGGCGGTCAACTCGGGGGCACGGTCCAGGATCGGTCCGCCCCACTTCGCCTCGAGCAGCGATTCCAGCACAGCGCCCACGCGGTACAGGCGGGAGTCCTCACGGGCGGGTGCCAGGAGCTGGATGCCCACGGGCAGTCCGTCCTCGTCGGCCAGGCCGCCCGGCAGGGACAGGCCGGGAACGCCGGCCATGTTGGCCGGGATGGTGGCGACGTCGTTGAGGTACATGGCCAGGGGGTCGTCCAGCTTTTCGCCCAGTTTGAAGGCCGTGGTGGGGGCCGTCGGGGAAATCAGGACGTCGGCCTTCGCGAAGGCGGCCTCGAAGTCACGCTGGATGAGCGTGCGGACCTTCTGCGCGGAGCCGTAGTAAGCGTCGTAGTAGCCTGCGGACAGCGCATAGGTGCCGAGGATGATGCGGCGCTTGACTTCGTCGCCGAAGCCGGCGGCGCGGGTGGCCCCCATGACGCGTTCGATGGTCAGCGGCGGCTCCTCGGGGAGGACGCGCAGACCGTACCGGACGCCGTCGAACTTGGCCAGGTTGGAGGAGGCCTCGGACGGCATGATCAGGTAGTAGGCGCCCAGGGCGTACTGGAAGTTGGGGCAGGAGACCTCAACGATTTCCGCGCCCGCCTCCTTGAGCAGCTCGAGGGCCTCGTTGAAGCGGTTTTCCACGCCGGCCTGGTAACCCTCGCCGTGGAGTTCCTTCACGATGCCGATCTTCATGCCGTCGACGTTGCCCAGCCGTGCGGCGGCCACGAGGTCGCCCAGCGGGTCCGGCAGTGACGTGGAATCGAACGGGTCGTGGCCGCCGATCACCTGGTGCAGGAGGGCCGAGTCCAGGACGGTGCGGGACACCGGACCGATCTGGTCCAGGGAGGAGGCCATGGCGATGGCACCGTAGCGGGACACGCTGCCGTAGGTGGGCTTGACGCCCACGGTGCCGGTGACGGCGCCCGGCTGGCGGATGGATCCGCCGGTGTCCGTGCCCAGGGCCAGCGGCGCCTCGAAAGCGGCGACGGCGGCAGCCGAACCGCCGCCGGAACCGCCGGGGATGCGGTCCAGGTCCCACGGGTTGCGGGTGGGGCCGTAGGCGGAATGCTCCGTGGAGGAGCCCATGGCGAACTCGTCCAGGTTGGTCTTGCCCAGGATGGGCATCCTCGCGGCGCGCAGCCTCTGCACCACAGTGGCGTCGTACGGGCTGTGCCAGCCTTCGAGGATCTTCGACCCTGCGGTGGTGGGCTGGCCGACCGTGACGATGAGGTCCTTGACGGCGATGGGAACGCCGGCGAGCTCGTGCAGCTCCTCGGCGGCAGCCCCGCCGGCGGCGCGGATGGCGTCAACCTCGGCGGCGACGGCGAGCGCTTCTTCGGCGTTGACGTGCAGGAAGGCGTGGACGCCACGGTCCCCGCCGTCTACGGCGGCGATGCGGTCCAGGTGGGCCTGCACAACCTCGACGGAGGTGATTTCGCGGGCGGCGAGCTTCTGGGCCAGCCGGGCTGCGGAGAGGCGGATGAGCTGGTTGCTATTGGTATCAGTCATGTTCTACGCCTCATCCAGGATGGCCGGGACCTTGAAACGGTCTGAGTCGGAATCCGGAGCGCCGGACAGTGCCTGTTCGGCGGTGAAAACGTGGCCCACCACGTCTTCGCGGAACACGTTGCTGAGCGGAATCGGGTGCGACGTGGCAGGGACATCATCGCCTGCGGCTTCACTTACGGATTTCACCGCATCCACGATGACGGCAAGTTCGCCGGCCATCCTGTCCAGCTCTTCAGCACTCATCTCAATGTGAGCGAGCCGCGCGAGATGCGCGACGTCGTCACGGTTGATCGCAGCCATGGATCTCCCCTGCAAGTTCGGATTGTTTTCCGAACCAGTCTACGTGGGTTGGTGTTGTCCCTCCGCACTGGTGCGGCAACCGCGGTCGCCTTCCGGCGCCAGGCCGGACGATCTTCCGCGTGCTCGCTCGTACACCCCGCCGCCCCCTCCCCTCGCAAGCTCGGGCAGGGAACCCTGAAGGCAGGGTACTCGCTTAGACGCACGCTTCCGGATGCCCGTCCCGTCGCCGATGTGCCCCGCTCACCAACCGAAAGGGCAGCCATCGACAACCAACAAGGCAGCCGAGCCCGGAAAATCTCCGGACCCGGCTGTCTCGTTGTGTTGTTGGGTTAGCTATGCCGCCTGCAGGGCGGGGGTCTTCGGAAGCGTGCGTCTAAGTCAGGTACGAGCGAGCACGCGGAGAAGAGCTCCGTTCTGCAGATACGCCAGGGTTACCCGATGCCGATGGCTCCGGTCAGCATTCCTACGCCGAGCATTACCAGGGAGATGACGGCCGTCCGCCACAGCACCTTTTTGTGGTGGTCGCCGAGGTCAACCTTGGCGAGCGAAACCAGCAGCAGGATGGCGGGGACCAGCGGGCTCTGCAGGTGGAACGGCTGGCCCGTGATGGAGGCCCGGGCCATTTCCGCTGCGCTCACGCCGTAGTGCGCGGCGGTCTCGCTCAGGACGGGCAGCACGCCGAAGTAGAAGGCGTCGTTGCTCATGAAGAACGTCATGGGGATGCTGAGGACGCCGGTGATGACGGCCATGAACGGGCCCATGTTTGCGGGGATGATGGCCACGAGCCAGGCTGACATGGCCTCGACCATGCCGGTGCCCGTGAGGACGCCGGTCAGGACTGCGGCGGCCATGACCATGCTGACCACGGCCACGATGGAAGGAGCGTGGGCCACGAGCTGGGCGCCCTGGTCTTTGACATTGGGGAAGTTCACCAGCAGGGCGATCGCGGAGCCCACCATGAAGACGAACGGCAGCGGCACGAGGTCGGCCACCAGCAAGACCATGACAGCGATTGTGAGGCCCAGGTTGAACCACTGCAGTTTGGGACGGAGGGTCTTGCGGTTGGGGTCCAGGGCGGTGTCCGTGAGACCGGTGTCGACGCTGTCCTCGAGCTCATCGGTTCGCTCCAGGACTGCCACGGAAGAGCCGCCGACGGCGGGGCCGCCCGTTGCGGGAACAGGTGCGGTGCCGCTTCCGGAACCGCCGGTGCCGGAACCACGGCGGGAGGTGCCGGTGCCGCCGTCGGAAGTTCCGCCGTCGAACGCTTCAGCAGTATCCGGCACGGCCCAGATTTCCGGCGCGGTGGCGCGGAGGCGGTTGCGTTCCTGCAGGCCGAGCAGCCAGGAGAAGGCGAAGACAACGGCCAGGCCGGCGATCAGTGACGGGATCATGGGAACGAAGACGTCGTTGACGTCGAGCTTGAGCGCGGTGGCGGCGCGGGCGGTGGGGCCGCCCCACGGCAGGATGTTCATGGTGCCGTTGGCCAGGCCGGCGACGCAGGTGAGGACCACTGGGCTCATCTTCAGCCGGAGGTAGATGGGCAGCATGGCGGCAGTGGTGAGGATGAACGTGGTGGAGCCGTCGCCGTCGAGGGACACGGCCGCCGCCAGGATCGCGGTGCCGAGGACCACCTTGGCGGGATCATTGCCGAGCTTCCGCAGGATGAACCGGACCAGCGGATCGAACAGCCCGACGTCGATCATCAGGCCGAAGTAAATGATGGCGAACATCAGCAGCGCAGCGGTGGAGGTCATGGACTTCATCGACTCCATCACCATGTCACCGATCCCGAGGCCGGCTCCTGCAAAGAGTCCGAAAACGGTGGGGACAATGATCAGCGCCAGCACTGGCGTCAACTTCTTCGTCATGATCAGCACCATGAATACCGCGATCATGGCGAATCCAAGTAATACCAGCACAGCCGGCTCCTTCTTAATGAATGGCACCACCTCGATGTGATGCGCACTACAGACGTTAGAGTGGCGCCGGTCACGGCAGTGCCTTTGGCCCAATTGATTGGCATACTGCTTATTGGGAGCATTTTGCGCATTCTGCTCACGCACCGCCAGCGGTCTGCACACAAGCCCGCCCACATCCCGATCTAGGAGTCCGATGAAGAGCCCCGCCCGCAGGCTGCCGCTCAGGTTCTCCACGCAGACGCTGCTGCTGCAGCTCGGCGTGGTGCTGCTGGTGGTGCTCCTGAGCGGCGCGGTGCATGCTTGGCTGACCTACGAACGCCTGGGCCGCGAGGCGGAAAACCAGGCGCTGACGCTCGCACGGACGGTGGCTTCGGACCCGTCCGTCCGGGCAGAGGTACAGGCCATCAGCCGGCAGGCCGGCACTCCCCCGCCGGCCGAACTGCTGGCCGGCCCGCTCATGGCGGCCGCCGAGGGGGCGCGCACGCGCACCGGCGCCCTCTTCGTGGTGATCACGGACGAAACGGGACTCCGGCTGGCCCATCCCGACGCCGAGCGGCTGGGCGAGCGGGTCAGCACGGATCCGTCCGAGGCACTGGCCGGCCGCGAAGTCACCACCCGCAACACGGGAACGCTGGGGCCGTCGGCCGGCGCGAAGGTGCCGGTGTTCGCGCCGGGCGCCGGCAGCGGCGGCGGTTCCCCCAGTGTGGTGGGCGAGGTCAGCGTGGGCTATTCCACGGAGACTATCGGCCAGAGCCTGCGCCGGGACATCGGGCCAATCGTCCTGACGGCGGCCGGTTCACTGCTGGCGGGAGTCCTGGCCTCGTTCCTGCTCAGGCGCAGGCTGCAGCGGCTCACCCTGGGCCTCGAACCCGAGGAAATCAGCACTTTGGTCCACGATCAGGTGGCGGTGCTGGAGGGCGTGGACGAGGGCGTGGTGGGCATCTCCGCGGAAGGCCGCATCAGCGTTTTCAACGCCGCAGCCCAGCGGCTCCTGGGCCAGCCCGACCTGTCCGGCAGCCTCTGGAAGGCGGCGCCGGTCCCGCCCCAGCTGAAGGCACTCACCCAGGCTGACGCGAGGGAAGGCGAGGCCGTGGAGCTGATCGCGGGCGGACAGGTCCTGGTGGCGAGTGCCCGCAAGGCACTGCACCGCCAGGAGGACCTTGGCTGGGTGGTCATGCTGCGGGACCGCACCGAGCTGCAGCAGCTGACGCGCCAGCTCGACGCCGTCGGAACCATGTCCACGGCCCTGCGCGCGCAGCGGCACGAGTTCGCCAACCAGCTGCACACCATTGCGGGTTTCATGAGCATCGGCCAGCACCAGCAGGCACGCGAGTACCTCGAGCAGCTCGCCGCCACGGGACCGCTGAAGTTCCCGGTGGACCAGGCCGAACTGCTGCAGGACCCCTACCTCCAGGCGTTCATCGGAGCCAAGGGCGTAGAGGCCGACGAACGCGGCGTCACCCTGCGGATCGGGCCCGAGACCCTGGTGCGCGGCCAGGTGAAGGATCCGCAGGACGTCACCACGGTCCTTGGAAACCTGATCGACAACGCCGTCAACGCCGCCGTGGCCGGCTCTGCCGGCGAGCGCTGGGTGGAGCTGGAACTGCTGGACGAGCCGACCGACGACGGCGGGACCCTGCACATCGTCGTCGCCGATTCCGGTGACGGGCTCCCGGACGGTGCGGACCCGGAGGCGGTGTTCGCGGAAGGATTCACGACGGCGGCCGGCCCGGTCCGCTCGGCGGGCGGTTCCGTCAGCTCCGCAGGCGGCCAGGGCCTGGGGCTAGCCCTGGCGCGGCAGCTGGCGCGGCGCCGCGGCGGCGATGTCAGGGTGCTGGAGCCCGGCGGTGCGGGCGGGCCTGGTGCCGTTTTCATGGCCATGCTGCCGGGTACCACCACGGCGCGGAAAGACTGAGGAACAGACGAGGATGGGACGATGATGTCTGAGGACTTCAGGGTGCTGATTGTGGATGACGATTTCCACGTGGCCAAGCTCCACGCGGCCTACGTGGACTCGGTGGCGGGGTTCCTGGCGCTGCCGCCGGCGGGTTCGGCGTCGCTGGCGCTGCAGTCTATCCACAGCCTGCGCCCGGACCTGGTCCTGCTGGATGTCTACCTGCCCGACGCTTCCGGCCTGGATCTGCTACACCAGCTGGACGTGGACACCATGATCCTGAGTGCGGCTTCCGATGCCGCCTCGCTGCGGACGGCGTTCCGGCGCGGCGCCCTGGGCTATTTGCTGAAGCCGTTCACCGCCGAGTCCCTGTCCCAGCAGCTGCGCTCCTATGCCCGGTACCGGCGGATCCTGGCCCAGCCGGGTTCGCTGGACCAGGACACCGTGGAGCGGGCCAAGCGTGCCCTCATCCCCGGCGACGTGTCGCCGTCGGCCAAACCGCGGTCCGCCACGGAGGCGGCAGTGCTGGAATCCCTGGAATCGGGCGAGCAGTATTCCGCAGCCGAGGTGGCCGGGCGGGTGGGCGTTTCCCGCGCCACCGCCCAGCGGTACCTGTCCTCGCTGGCGGACGACGGCGCCGTCGAAATCCAGCTCCGCTACGGAACCACGGGCCGGCCCGAACACCGCTACGGCCTGCCAGCCTCCTAAGAGCACGAACGAACACTTGAGGCCCCTGAACTGCGCCTGGAAGGGGCCTCAAGTGTACGTTCGCGCTTATTTAGCTGGCGCTCTTCTGGGCGACGAGCTCGATCTCCACGAGCATCTTCGGGTCCAGGAACGGCAGCACGTGCACGAGGGACAGCGTGGGGCGGATCTCCCCGAACACTTCGCCGTGGGCACGGCCGGCGTCTTCCCACTTGCTGATGTCCGTCAGGTAGAGCTTGGACTGCACGACGTCGGCGAACCCGAAGCCGGCGTCGGCCAGGACTGCTTCCAGCTTTTGGAGGATGTACTTGGTCTGCTCGTAGAAGTCGCTGCCGACGATGCCGTCCTCACCGCTGGCGGCGGTGGCGGAAATGTACAGCGTGTTGTCCACCTGGACTGCGCGGGAGTAGCCAAGGGTCTGTTCCCAGACGGAACCGGTGCCGAATGTCTTGCGCATGGTGCGCCTTTCACTGGGGCCGCATGCCAGCGGCGCTGTGGCAGCCGGGGAATGGGGCGGAGGGAAATGAGTCGGCACCACTCTAGGGCGGCTAGACGTCCAGCCGGAAAACCAGCAGCTTTATGTCGGTGTCCGGCACGAACCAGTCGCGCTCAGGGACCCGCCGGAAGCCGGTCTTCCGGTAGAGGCCGTGGGCGCTCTCCCACGTTCCGCCGGTGGTCAGCGCCACAGCGCGGATGCCGTCGAGCGACCTGGCGTGCGCGATGATCGCTTCCACCAGGGCCTGCCCGGCACCGCTGCGCTGCACGGCCGGGTCCACCACGAGCATCCGGAATTCGAGTTCGTCGTCGAGGGCGATGTCCGCATACGGCTCGCCGGCAACCGCCAGCGTCACGGACCCCACAATCCGGGCATCCCGTTCGGCCACCCAGATGGTGGCCTGCGCCGCCCGCCTGGCCACGTCCTGGATCTGCTTCATGTAGGGGTGGTCGGCGCTGTCGAAGTATCCTGCCGCCAGATAGGAATCGCGGGTGATCCGGGCTATCGCCTCGTAATCGGCGGGGACGGCTGGACGGACAATGATCTGCGGCTGCACCCGTCAATGCTAGTTCCAGCGGCTGGATGCGCAGCGCGAAACAGCTGTTTCCGTGACTGAACTATCACTCGTCGGCCGGCAGCCAGAATGCTCTGTACACCGCGTTGTCCCAGCAAGATAATTCGGTGGTCACCCGCAAGGCGAAACGAAGGGAAGGACCATGGGACAAGAGGAGGCTCCGCGGCTAACCGTCGTGCAGCCTGGTGAGGGACGCGAAGCGACGCTGGGCAGCATCGGCGTCGTCTTCAAACTTTTCGGGGAAGACACAAACCAGCAGCTCTCTATAGTGGAGCATCCGTTTCCGGTAGGGGCGCTCGTACAGCCACACATCCACACGCGTGAAGACGAGTACTCAATCGTCATCGGGGGAGAAATAGGCTTCCGGTCCGGTGACCGCGAAGCTGTGCTCGGTGCAGGCGGATACATCACCAAGCCCCGAAATGAACTGCACGCCATGTGGAACGCAGGCAAGATTCCTGCGCGCATGATCGAAGTGATCAGCCCCGCCGGGTTTGAGCACTTCTTCTGGGGCATCGCGGACCAAATTGAGGCAGGCCTGCCGGACCCCGCGGTCATCGAAAAACTGGCGTCCGACTACGGGCTGTACTTCGCCGAGGCACCCTGGCTGCCGGACATCATTTCGCGCTACAACCTGAGGCCCCCGGGCTGAAGTTGTCCGGGCCGGCCTGGCAGGCCGGGTAAGAAGTGTGCCGCGTCAGAGGGGAAACTTGCCGGACATCTCCAGTGTTCCCGCGCACGTCCATGCGGCGAGCCGTTCGTTAAGGGAAGGGCCGCCGTCCAGCGGGCTGGTGAGCCGGGGCCGGCGCACCCAGCAGCCGGCTTCCTCAGCGATCAGGGCTCCGGCGGCAAAGTCATGTTCGTTGAGGCCGCGTTCGCCGAAGGCATCGTGGGTGCCGTCGGCCACGAGGCAAAGGTCCAGGGCGGCTGAGCCGAGCCGCCGCACGTCAGCGAACCCTTCCATGAAGCCGCCCAGCGCCGCCGCCTGCTCCGCCCGGACGGCCGGGTCGTAGCTGAATCCGGTGGCCAGGATCCGGCCGGCGCGGCCGGACACGGGTCCGGTGAGCTGAACACGGTGGCCGTCCTGTTCGAGCCAGGCGCCGTGGCCCCTGGCGGCGTAATAGACGCGCCTCAGCGCCGGGGCGTTGACGACGCCGGCCAGCCATACGCCGTCGGCATCGGCAACTGCCACGGAGGTGGCGTAGTAGACGATGTTGCGGATGAAGTTGGTGGTGCCGTCCAGCGGGTCGATGGACCACCGGATCCCGCTGGGATTTTCCGGGCGGGTGGTCCCGTGCTCCTCGCCGGTGATGGTGTCCTGCGGGCAGGCGCCATGGATGGCGCTGCGGACCGCGTTCTCTGCAGCGACGTCGAACGCGGTGACCCAGTCCCCCGCTTCGCCCTTGTTGCTGACGGCACCGTCGGCCAGGGAACCCCTGCTCCGGGTGGACAGCACTGCGGCGCCGGCCGCGGCGGCTGCCTTGGCAACGCCGAGCAGGTCAGCGGGATCTGCGCTCATTTCGGGCCGTTCGCGTCGTCGTCCGGAGCCTGCGGAGCAGCCCCCTCCTCGGCAGCATCCGCAGCCGGCCCGCTGGCCAGCAGCTCCCGGAACCCGTCCTCATCGAGGACCGGAACGCCCAGCTGCTCAGCCTTGTCCAGCTTGGTGCCGGCATTCTCGCCGGCCACCAGGTAGCTGGTGTTCTTGGACACCGAACCGGCAGCCTTGCCACCGCGGATCAGGATGGCCTCCTTGGCCTCGTCCCGGCTGAAGCCGGGCAGGGTTCCCGTCACCACGATGGTCAGCCCTTCGAGGGTGCGCGGCGTGGATTCGTCCCGCTCGTCCGCCATCCGGACCCCGGCCGCCGCCCAGCGGTCGATGATTTCCCGGTGCCAGTCCTCGGCAAACCACTCCTTCAGCGCCGCGGCAATGGTGGGGCCCACGCCGTCCACGCCGGCGAGCTCCTCCTCGGAGGCCTGCCGGATCGCGTCCATGGTGCCGAAGTGGTTGGCCAGTGCCCGCGACGCCCGCGGCCCGACGTGCCGGATGGAGAGCGCCACCAGCACGCGCCAGAGCGGCTGGGTCTTGGCCTTTTCGAGTTCCTTGAAGAGTTTCTCGGTGGTTGCCGTCGGTTTGGACGGCGCCTTCGCGGTGCCCTTGCTGTAAAAGTACGGCACGAGCTCGTACTCCCCGGTGCCGACCCCCTTGGACCGCTTCTCGCGCCGGATCTTCACCGGAGCGAGATCCTCCGGAGTGAGGTCGAAGAGGGCGGCTTCGGTGGTGAGCGGCGGAACTTCCGGTTCCGCCGGCTGGGTGAGGGCAATGGCGGCCTCCCAGCCCAGTGCTTCGATGTCGAAACCTCCCCGGCCGGCCAGGTGGAAGACCCGCTCACGCAGCTGCGAGGGGCAGGACCGCGCATTGGGGCAGCGGATGTCCACGTCCCCTTCCTTCCCGGGAGCAAGCGGCGTTCCGCAGGACGGGCATTCGGTGGGCATGACGAAGTCGCGCACCGGCGGATCCTGGTGGTCGCGCAATGCCAGGACGGGCCCCACGATTTCCGGGATGACGTCGCCGGCTTTGCGCAGAACCACGATGTCGCCGATCTTCACGCCTTTGGCCTTGACCACGTCCTGGTTGTGCAGCGTGGCCATTCCCACAGTGGAGCCCGCCACCTTGACCGGTTCCATGATCCCGAACGGGGTGACCCGTCCAGTGCGTCCGACGTTAACCGCGATGTCCAGCAGTTTGGTGTGCACTTCCTCGGGAGGGTACTTGTAGGCGACAGCCCAGCGCGGGACGCGGGTGGTGTAGCCGAGGGCGCGCTGGGTGGCGAAATCGTCCACCTTCACTACGATGCCGTCGATCTCGTGCAGCAGGCTGTGCCGCTTGTCTCCGTAGCGGGAGATGAACTTCAGCACCTCGGGCAGGCTACCCAGCACTTCGAAGTACGGGCTGACAGGCAACCCCCATTCCTCGAGCTGCCTGTACGTTTCGGACTGGCTGGCGACTGCGAGACCCTCGCGGGCGCCGATCCCGTGGACGAACATCTTCAGGGGGCGCTTGGCGGTCTCGGCAGGATCCTTCTGGCGAATCGAACCCGCAGCGGCGTTCCGCGGGTTGGCCAGCGGCGCCTTTCCTGCCTCGATAAGTGCCTCGTTGAACTCCGCGAAGGCCTTGGACGGGATGAACACCTCGCCGCGGATCTCCATCTCGGCGGGAAATCCGCTGCCGCTGAGCTCCTGCGGGATTTCCTTGATGGTGAGCACATTGTGGGTGATGTCCTCGCCGGTGGTGCCGTCGCCGCGCGTGGCTGCCCGGACGAGCTTTCCGTCCCGGTACAGCAGGTTCACTGCGAGGCCGTCAATCTTCAGTTCGGTCAGCCAGGACACCTGGTGGTCCCCGACTTTGGCGATGCTAGCCTCGGCCTTGGCGATCCACGCTTCCAGTTCCTCGAGGGAGAACACGTCCTCGAGGCTGTACATGCGCTGGAGATGTTCGACGGCGGCAAAGGCCGCCGACACTTCCCCGCCCACCTCCTGGGTGGGCGAATCGTTGGATACCAGCTCGGGGTGCAGCGCCTCGAGTTCCTCCAGCCGGCGGAAGAGCGTATCGAACTCGGCATCCGAGACCAGCGGCTCGGCTTCCTGGTAGTACGCAAACCGGTATTTCCGGACGAGGTCCGCCAGGTTCTCATACTCTTCGCGGACCGACTCCGACGGAATCACTTCCGGCTCGAGCTGGTCAGTTCCGGTAGCTGCATTGTCTGCGGGGCCTGATGCTGTGCTCACAGACCTATCTTGCCTTAAGTCAGCTTGCTTCCGGCCAAGCAGGCTGTGAACCTGCGGTCCCGCGCCCGGCTCACCAGTGGCCGGCTCACCAGTGGCCGGCGAGGCGGTTCCTGCTCCACAGGGCGAACACGAGTCCGGCGAAGCCCACCAGCAGGACGCCTCCCATGATGGCGAAGACACCCGAGGATCCGCCGGTGCCCCGGTCGCCGGTGCTGACGGCGGCCGCCTGGCTCGCCTTGGCGGGTTTTTCAATCGGCTTGTTCCAGTTGGACTCGGCCGTAGGGCTGGCATCCGAGCGGCTCGGCGAGCCGCTGGCAGTGGCGGGGACCGCCGTCTTGCGGGCGGCAGTCTCGGACGGTGACGGCGTCGCCGTCGACCTCTCCGCGGCCGGCGCGGCTGGCGCGGTCGGAGCGGAAACGGTGGTGGGCGCAGCAGGAGCAGGGGCCGCGGGAGGCTTGGCCGGAGCCGCCGGCGGTGCGGGCGCCGGGGCCGGGGCCTTCTTCGCCGGCGGTGTTTTCGAAGGCTCGGTCGTCGGAGCCGGCGTGGGCGAGCCGGACGGGCAGTGCTGTGTTGGCAGGCACAACGGTCCGGCGTGCGCGGCCCCCGCAGCGCCCGCCGCCGCGGCGAAGGCCAGCGCCGTCGCAGCAAGTCCGGGCACCAGCGTAGTCCGCAGGAAATGGGTTCGGATCATGGATTACCTTTGCAGCTGCGCAGGACAGTCCCGCACCGAGTCTTGTCCCGGGTATCTTCCTACAGGGCGGCGCGGCGTAGCAAATCCCTCACTGCCGGCTCTCCGGAGGCAGGGCGACCTGCAGTTTGCGCACTTTGCCCCGGCCCACGATGTAGCCGCGGCCCGGAATGAAGTCGGTGCTGACCCGGCCGAGTGAGGTGTTGAGCAGGCTGTCCCCCTCCATGTCCCCCGGGTTGATCAGCAGCCCGCGCCTCCCGGATTTGAAGGGCTGGGCCAGTGACCAGGCCGAGGACCACGTGGACGTCTCGGACTCCCCGACCACCCATTGATCGGCCTTAATGGAGGCCGCCACCAGCCGCTCCACGCCGGACTCAGCAAGGGTGCCCGTGAATTCGGTGAGGCCCTCGATGAAGATGGCGAGCTTCCCCGGGTTGGCCGAGGAATGGTCGGTCAACGCCCCGACCGCTTCCTCGACGTCGTCCGGGCCCACGAGCGAACGGTCCCAGACCGGCAGCCCCGCCACAGCCGACTTCCGCGACGCGATGTAGACCAGCTCCGTTTCGGGGCTGGACCGGCGCAGCGCGTAGGCGAGGGTCACCAGCGCCACGGTCCTGCCGGCGCCCGGCGGACCGGCCAGCAGGAGTGAGCCCTTGGCCATGATCGCGGCAGGCTGCAGGGTTTCGTCGTCGACGCCGATCACGGGGAGGTCCGGCAGGCCGGCCGGAAGGATGTCCAGGTCCACCTGTTCCGGCAGCCGCTCGATCTGCGGGGCCTTCTCGACGCCCTGGCGCAGCATGGCCTCGCTGAGCTTGTGGACCTCCCGGGCCTGCAGCGCCAGGTTGGAGTTGCCGCCCAGGACGGCGAGCTGCACCTCATGGCTGCCCAGCAGGCCGCGCCCGGGAGGCGAGGCCTTGCCCAGGACGTCCTTCGGAACGTCCATGGCCATATAGTCGTCCTCGGACGACAGGCGCAGCACCAGCCGGCGCTGGATGGACGCAAGCAACGACGGCGGCACGGAGTTGGGGCGGTCACCGGTGACCACGAGGTGGATGCCCAGGGGACGGCCGTCGGTCGCCAGCTGCAGGAAGAGGTCCCACAAGGAGGACAGGCGGCTGTACTCGTACGTCTCGCGGAAGGCGGACATGCCGTCCACGAGCACGAAGATGCGTTTCTCGTCGGGCATGGCGGCGAGCTTACGGTACTCCACGATGGTGGACGCCCGGACCTCGGCGAAGCGTGCCGAACGGTCCTCCGCCAGGTCACGGAGCCAGCGCAGGAGACGGCCCACCCGCTCGACGTCGTCGCCGTCGATGATCTCGCCGACGTGAGGGAGCTCTTCGAGCATTTTCAGCCCGGCGGAGCCGCAGTCGATCCCGTAGACGTGCACCGGGCCGCCGCGGGGGGTGACAGCGGCGGCAATGGCGATCCCGCGGAGCGCGGCAGACTTGCCCGAGCCTCCGGTGCCGTAGATGGCCATGTTGCCGTCCCGGTCCGGCTCGTAGAAGACCGTGGGCTGGTCCTGGCGGGCGGGATCATCGGCGACGCCGAGCAGCAGCCGCTCGTCCGTCCGCGGGTTCGGCAGCAGGGAGAAGTCGTAGGTCATGGCCAGTTCGTTCAGCCACGGCTTGCGGGGCGGTCTGATGGCCAGGAGGTCCGCCGCGCGGATGACGTTGGCCGTCATCCGCGCAATGTCGTTGGGACCGGACGGCTCGTCCTTGACCGGGGATTCCGGGGCAGGTGTGGCCCACGCGGGACCGGATCCGAAGGCCATTTCCACGATGTCGATCTGCGGGCGCTGCGGCCGTTCGGTGGTCCAGCCGCCGGCGTAGCCGGTCTGGAATCCCTGGATGCGGCCCGGTCCGGTTTTTGCCGCGCCGCGGCCCGGAATGGAGGGGTCGAAGTAGGCGGCATCCGGCACCCCGAGGATGTCGGTTGCGTCGTCCTCGTCGGCCATGCGCAGCGCCACGCGGAGGTTGGTGTTGGCGCGAAGGCTCTCCTTGATGACGCCGGCGGGCCGCTGCGTGGCGAGGATGAGGTGGAGCCCGAGCGACCGGCCGCGGGCGGCGACGTCAACCACGCCGTCCACGAATTCGGGCACCTCGGTGGCGAGGGCGGCGAACTCGTCCACCACGATCACCAGGTACGGCGGCGCGTCGGGGTCGGCCTCGCGCTGCAGGGCGAGCAGGTCCTTGGCCTTCTTCCGGTTCAGCAGGCGCTCCCGGTAGTGCAGTTCGGCGCGCAGCGAGGTCAGGGCGCGGCGGACAAGGTGCGGCGAGAGGTCCGTGACGAGCCCCACCGTGTGCGGCAGGTGCAGGCAGTCCGCAAATGCGGCACCGCCCTTGTAGTCGACGAAGAGAAAGCTGACCCGGTCCGGGCTGTAGGCGGTGGCCATGCCCATGACCCAGGACTGCAGGAACTCGGACTTGCCCGCACCCGTGGTGCCGCCCACCAGGGCGTGGGGGCCCTCGTTCTTGAGGTCCAGGTACAGCGGCTCAACGCCCTTGGATCCCACCAGCGCCCGCAGCGACCCGGTGTCCTTGCGGTTCGCGACGGCGGCGGTGCGGACGGAGTTGTTTTCCTGCCACCGTTCCGCGACAGCCTGCGGACTGTCCAGGAAATCCTTGCCGATGAGCGCCGCGTAGGAGACGGCGCGGGGCAGGTTCGACTCGTCTTCCAGCGGCTTTCCGGCGTCCACCACGGGCGAAAGCATGCGCGCCAGCTGGCCGGCGAGTTCGGCGTCGAGGCTTTCGCAGCTCACGGGGTAGGTGTGCCGCCCCAGCCTGACCTGCCCCGTGGTGGTCCCGTGTTCGCCGTCGACCGCCATGAAGTCGCGGCACGCGGCCGGCAGGGCCTCAACGCCGGTGGCTACCCACAGAACGTGCACGCCGGAGTCGGGCCCGCGCTCCACGAGGCGGGTCAGCCTCCCGCGGTCCACCGGGGCGTCGTCCTCGATGATGACCAGGACCGCGGGCAGCACCGGGGCGGGGACGTCCCCGGCTTCGTCGTGGATGCCTGGCCGGTGGGCGGGCGCTGACGGCTGCCGCCCGGCTTCGCGGAGTTCCAGGAGGTCCTCGAGCCGGGCCAGGAGGCTGGAACCGCTGGCGGAGCCGGCCGCAAGGTGGTCGCCGGTGAGCGGGCTGTGGCTTGACCCGACGTGCGGCAGCCACTGCAGCCAGTTCCAGCGCTCCCTCGACCGGGTGGAGGTGATGGCTGTTACCGCAACCTCGGCTGGCGAGTGCAGGCCGACGAGCTGCAGCACCATGCCCCTGGCGACGTCGTCGACGAGCCCGCGGGAACCCGCGAGGCCGAACGAGCCGGAAGACCGCAGCTGCGAGACGACGGGCACGCCTTCAATCTCCCGGAACTGTGCCAGGCAGTCCTCGATCTCGCGCCGGTACTCCGTTTCGGTTTCGCTGAAGTTCGGTTCCTCGAACGGCACCCGCGACGGCACCGTGCCGAGTCCGAACCGGAGACCCAGGAACCCCTGATGCTCGGGCCGGTGGGTCCAGAGCAGCGGGCCGAGCTTGTAGATCGAATCGACGGTGTCGCTGACGGACGGCGCCTCCTGGAGCCGGACCGCCCGTTCCACCCGCTGCAGCTCGGTGATGTCCTGCCGGAACGCGGCCATCGCTTCGCGGAACTGCTTGAGCTGTTCCTTGCGTTCCCGCTTGGACTGCAGTTTCTGGTCCACGTAGTGCCCCACGATGAACAGCGGCATCATGAGCATGAACAGCATGGAAATCAGGCTTTGCGTGACGGCGAAGAGGACGGCGCCCATCATCAGCGGGGCTACCAGCATGATGTACGGGAAAGGGTGGTGGTCCTGCCGTTTCGGCCCCGCAGGCGGCACCCGCTTTGACGGGTTGAACCGGGGAACCACGCGCGGGGACCGGTTGAAGTCAACGAGGGGCGACGTCGGGGCGGCCGCACCGCTGCGGGCCAGCGGCACCACGGTGAGCTCGGTGTCGCCCAACGTCACGGTGTCCGCAGAATTCAGGGTGGCGCGGGTGACGGGCAGCCCGTCCATCTGGAGGCCGTTGGCCGAGTTGGTGTCGACGATCTCGACGCTCTCCCCCACGGTGATGCGTGCGTGCCGTTTCGACGTCAGCGGGTCGGTGAGCCTGACGTCAACGTCCGGGTCCCGGCCGATGTAGCTGGTGCCGGACGGCAGCGAAAACTCCCGGCCGACGTCGGGCCCGGAAAGAATGCGGAGGGTGGCGGCGGCGGGTCCACGGCCGGCGGCGGTGCCGCCGCCGGTTCCGGGAACTCCGAACTGCTCGCTGACTTGCGTCAGCGAAACAACCGATCCCGGCCGCAGGCCCGATTCCAGGAGGTTGTCCATGCGGTTGAGGACGATCCCGCGCATGCCGCCGGCAACGAACGCCTCGTCGATCCGGAGCGAGAGGTTGGCCGGCGCGGGCTCATCCCGCCGGCCGGGGTCTGCTGTCCAGAGTTCCGTGGCGATGTCCGCCACGGTGGCGAGGCCGTCCACCGTGACGGCCAGGTCCTTGGCCTCCGCGGGGTCCCGGCGAAGCGTCAGTCGGATTCTCATCCTTCGTCGGTCCCTCTCATTTTTTCAAGCAGGTACAGGTCATCGGCGGTCACCAGGTGGGACGTGACCGCATGTTCCACGAGCCGGGCACGCCGATTGGTGGCCAGTTTTCCTCCGCCGCCCCGGAGGCCCGCCACGCCTACGCGGTCCAGCTTGTCGCACACGTTGTCCAGCTTCCGGTTGAACCGGGTGAGCGCCCAGCCGAGGGTCTTGGCGGCGGCCGCGGAGGACGGAATCGCACTGAATCCGGTCCCGTCACGCCGGAGCATGGGCTCAGCCAGCGCCACGATGAGCGCCTTTTGGGAGTCCGTGAAGACCACGGGCCCAATGGTGGTGTCCCCGGCGCTCGAATCGCCGGGAGCCTCCTGCCGGAACGACGGCGTCTTCAGGTGGACGGCGAATTCGTAGGTGGTGGGCCCGGCCGTGAAGATGATGGTGGTGTGGCTGAAGACCAGCGGCAGGCGTGCGCCCGGGGACAGCCAGGCCTGCATTCCGCCGGAGCCGTCGGCCACGGTTGCCGAGAGCATGCTGCCCACATTGCTGAGCCACCAGATGCCGTCGTAGCGGGCGATCTGCAGGAAGCGCCGGTGCAGGTACGGGTTGTCATCCACTTCCAGGTCGCCTTCGCGGCCGATGCTGAAGATGTCCTCGTCCGTCGGCTCATACCATTCGCCGCAGAAATCTATGGCCAAATCACCCATATCTTGTGTCTCCTCGTTGGGCTGTTTTGTCAGACGCACGCGATGGAGTCCTCGCCCGCCGGGGACGCGGAACCGTCGCTGCGGACGATGATCACCTGGACGCAGGTGGGTTCGGTGGGGTTGGCGGTCACGTCCACGCGCGGCGCAGACGTGGTGAGGTAGCTCCCGCCGCCCTTGACGGTCTTGACCCGCCACTTGTACATGTCTCCCGGCTTCGGCTGCGGGTTGGTCCACGTGAACTTGACCTTCCCGGCCGCTGCTGCCGCGCCCGCGAGCTTCGCGACGTCCGGCACTGAGCCGTCGTCCAGGGCATCTGCCGGCGGCTTGCTGACCTGTTCGGTGGGCTGCACCTGGGGCTGCGGCGCTGCTGACGCCACCACGATGCCCACAATGACGGCGAGCACCAGGAGCGTTCCGCCGGCGATGGCCAGCCAGAGGTTGCGCTTGCCGTGATCCACCGGCAGCGCGTCGGACGCGGGCTGGTCCGGGGCTTTGGGCTGACTGCTGCGGAGGACAGTTGCCTGCGCCCAGTCATCACCGGCGGCGCCAGTAGCGGCGGGCGCTGTTGCGGCAGCTACGGCAGGCGCGGCGGCCGCTCCGGACGGCGCGAGCGGGCCGCCCGGGCGCGGTCCGGGCGCTGCCGTCTGGGCGGCGGAGGGCGAGGGAGCCGGCGCCGGCGCCGGAGCGGGCTGTCCGCCGTCCAGCGGCCAGGTCCGCGCAGGGAAGGTCGGCGCGCTGCCCGTTCTGTCGGGGTCTATGGCGGCGATGCTCCGGACGCGGGTTTCCTCGAACCCGTCGTCGGGGTGGACGTCCTCCTGATGGCGCTCCTCCAGGACCTCGAAGGGCGTGACCGACAGGTTGAGCTCGGCCTGGATGCGCTGAAGTGCCAGCGCAAAGGCGTGAGCCGATGAATAGCGGGAGGACGCCGACTTCGCCATGGCCGTGGCCAGCGCCTGTTCCAGCGATTCGGGGACGTCGGCTCTGCCGAGGCGCGGGACGGGCGAGCCGGTGATGCGGGAGATCAGTTCCCGCTGGGAGTTGTCCGCCCCCGGCAGGACGAACGGCGAGCGTCCGGCGAGCAGGGTGTATAGCGTGGCGCCGAGTGCCCACACGTCCACCATGACGCCGTCGACCTTTCCTTCCCGGAACTGTTCGGGCGGGGACCACGGGATGGACATTCCGGCGTCTTCATCGGCATCGCCGCCGAGCGTGCCGGAAATGCCGAAGTCGGTCAGTGCCGGCCGGTTGTAGTCCGTGACTAGGATGTTGGCCGGTTTGATGTCGCGGTGCGCAATGCCGGCGCGGTGGGCCGTTTCGACGGCGGAGGCCACCTGGATGCCCACGGCCAGGACCTCGTCCACGCTGAAGCGCTGCCGCCGGTACCTGACGTCCAGGCTGGGCCGGGAGCAGTATTCCATGGCCAGGTAGGAGTGCCCGTCCTCCGTGACCTCGGCCTCGAAGATGGTGACGATGAACGGATGCGACGACAGCTGGGCCATGAGGTTGGCCTCTGACTCGAACCGGCGCCGCGCGCCCTCCGTTTTCAGCCCCGAGAGGAGCACCTTCACTGCCACCTTGCGGCGCGGGCGGTCCTGCTCATAGAGGTAGACATCGGAGAACCCGCCCGATCCGAGCAGGCTGACGTATGTGAAACCGGGAATGCGGGGCGGCGGTGCAACTGGCCGCTTGGAACTCACAGGATCTCCTCAAAGCGCAAGGAAATGTCATCGCCAAGTTCGGCGATGTCACCGTCCAGGACAATGGCCATCTCGTTCTGGGCCAGGCGCCGCGGCTGCTGCCCCTCCCGGACCAGCACGGTGCCGTTGGTGGCCTTCAGGTCGCACAGCATCACGTGCCAGCCCTCCAGCCGCACCTCGACGTGGGACCGCGAAATGTCGCCGCCGGGGCTCGCCACCTGGATCAGCCGCGGCATGACGCCGCCCTGGACGCGCGACACCGACGGCTGCCGGCCGATCACCAGCGACTCATCGAGGTCAATCAGCTCGCCGGTGGACAGCCGCAGCCGGCCGAGCCGGGGGCGGGGCACCTGCACTGCGACGTCCGGGAGCGGGGAACCGCAGGAAGGGCACTGCGCGCTGGTAGGCGGGTTGGCGTGGCCGCGAGCGCACACGCGGGCCAGTACCAGCGGACCGGCGCCCAGCGGGCCGGCCCCCGGAACCGGGCCCGAGGCAGGGGCTGAGGCAGGCTGCGCGGATGCCGGCGCCAGGTCGCTCTTGAGAATGGTCTGCCCGTCGTGGTCGCCGTCTGGCACGAACGACGGCGACGGGGACGGGGACGACGACGGCGAGCCGGGGCGCTCCGGCTCGATCTGCACTGGCTGGAGCTGCGCGGGCAGTTCCTGTTCCGGCAACTCCGCCGCCGGCCGGGCGTCCGGCAGGGAAACGAACGACGGCGGGGCCTCGGGGCGCGGCGCACGGTTACCACCGGTGGCCCACGGCACGGAATCAATCAGCCCGCCGGACACGGGGGCACGGTTGGCCGGCGCAGCCGCCGGCTCGGCGGGCTCGGCGGCCGCGGCGTCGCGGGCGGGCTTGCCGTGCTTATCAGCATCCGGGCCGGGTGCGGCCTGGCCATCGGGTTCCTGGTTGGTTTGTTCGGCTTCCGTCGCAGGGCCTGCCATGGCCAGGCTGGTGCCCGACTCCAGGCTGGCTGCGGGCAGGTCCCCGTCGTGGTCCTCACCGTCCCGGACGGCCGCATCCTCGATGCTGCGCATCACGGTCTTGTCCCAGAGGTGGTCGTACGATCCGGTGAGTTCGGTGGCCGCCGCAGGCACCTGCTGGCCGTCCTCCTGCCGGCCGGCCAGGTCGGCGGCTCCGGTGACCGTTAGCCCGGTCTCGGGCAGGCGGGTCTCTTCGAGCCCGCCTTCATCCGGCCTCTCCTCGTTGGGCCCGTCTTCGGCAGGCCCGCCCACGGTCTCGGCGGAGGCTTCCAGCACGGGTTCCACCACGGTCTCGGATGAGGCCTCGAGCACGGGTTCCGCCATGATCTCGGCCGAGGCTTCCAGCACGGGTTCCACCACGGTCTCGGATGAGGCTTCGAGCACGGGTTCCGCCATGATCTCGGCCGAGGCTTCCAGCACGGGTTCCGCTATGACTTCGGCGGCCGCTTCCTTCGCAAGGTCAGTCTCGTGGCGTCTTGCTGCCAGGCTGCCACCGCCGGTGACATCCACACGGAGGGTCTGGAGCAGTACGGCACCCTCCGTCACCGGCAGCTCCAAAGCTGAGGACGGGCCCGGAACCGCCAGGCTGAACCACTCCGGCGAGTCCAGCCACCGCTCGGTCCAGGTGGTGACATTTCGGCCGTCGAGCTCCACCGGCCCGCCCGGAAGTTGAACAATCAGGTCGAGGTCACCCCGAAGGAACACCCTCAGCGACTCCCCGAAACCAACAATGCCGAACCAAGGTGCACGGGACAGCGGTACGCCGAACCCGGTGGTCACGGCGTGGAGCACGTCATGGACTTCAGGCCCGTCGCCCAGCAGGCTCCACACGGTGTTGACCAGTGGCGGCGGCGTGTCAGGGCCAAGGATGACAGCGGTTCCTGAGCGGACCAGCCCCAACCAACCGCCCGGAATGTAACTAGCTGCGGTCATGGGATTCCTCGCTCGCGGCTGCACGCGGCAGGGTGTCCTCGTCCTCGGCGGCGGACACAGTCCTCGGCGCCGTGGTGGCCACGCCTGCATCATTCAGGACGTTCCTGGCGTCAATGACGATCACAGTGATGTTGTCCCTGCCGCCGCTTCGCAGCGCTGCCTGGATAAGCGCATCCACGGCCTCCTGCGGGTCCCCCACAGCGCCCAGAATGCCCAGGATCTGGTCGTCCGTCAGTTCGCCGTTGAGCCCGTCCGAGCAGACCATGACGCGGTCGCCCTCCTCGATCGGGAGCAGCCAGTAGTCGGCTTCGGTGTCGTCGCCCGTGCCCAATGCGCGGGTCACGACATGCCGGCGGGGGTGGACCGTGGCCTGCTCGGCCGTAATCTCCCCGGTGTCCACGAGCTCCTGGACTTCGGAGTGGTCCACGCTGACCTGGGCGAACCGGCCTTGGCTCAGCCGGTAGGTCCGGGAGTCGCCGATGTTCATGACCAGCCAGTAAGGAACGCCCATCTGCTCCACCACCACCACGCCGCTCAGCGTGGTGCCCGCACGCGAGCCTGTGGCGGCGCGGATGGAGTCATCCGCGGATGCCAGGAAGTGCTGCACCACGGAAGCCGTGGCTGTCCGCTGCCCCGTGGCCAGCTGCGGCATGCCTGCCAGTGCGCGGACGCACATGCCGCTCGCGACTTCGCCGGCTTCATGGCCGCCCATGCCGTCCGCAACGGCGAAGACGGGATCGGAGGCGATGAAGGAATCCTCGTTGAGCTCGCGGCGAAGGCCGCGGTCCGTGCCGTAGCCGTAGCTCAGGCTGGGGCCCGGCTCGCGGCCGGCCTTTGGAGTGCTGGCCGCCTGCTGTGAGTTCATGCCTGTCCTACGGTGAAGGTGCGGTCCCCGAAATGAACCGTGGTTCCGGGGCTGACAAATGATGGCACGCCGGGCTGCAGCGCGGTGCGGACGCCGTCCGGTGTGGTGACGGCGCTGCCGTTCGTGGAGTTCCGGTCCGTCACCCACACGCCAGCGCCGTCCGTAAGCAGGTGAAGGTGGGTCTTGGAAATGGTCCGCCCGGGATCCGGAACGGCCAGCAGCTGGGCCTGGGATTCGCCCCTGTTGGCGGCGGGATTACGCCCGATGAGCACGTTCCGGTCCAGCCGGAAGTCGCGGCCGTCGTCGAGCTGTATCCGCAGTACTGCCACAGGTGCGTGCCGGCCGGCGTCGCCGCGCAACTGGGTACGGTCCAGGGCATCGTCGGGATGGTTGCCGGGGCTGCTCGCTGCGGCAGCCGGCGCGACAGCCTGCGAAAGAACTGGCGAGGCGACCGGCGAGGCCACCGGCTGCACGGGCGGAAGGTCCAGCGGCGCGAAGCTGTACGGGCCCTCGATACCGCCGGTGGTCACCGGATTGCGGCCGGCGCCCACGTCGAACACGAGGGTCTTGGCAGCGAAGTCATTCCATCCCCGGAGCCCGCCATTTCTGTCCCAGGTGTTGGACAGCACCACCACGAAGGCCCAGGCAATCGCGACGATCACCAGTGGCGCCAGGATCCACGGTGCAGCGTCGAACCACTTGAAAATGGCCACGAGCGCTGCGGCGAGGACCGCCAGCAGCATTCCCGCTCCGGTGACGATGCCGCGCAGGAAAACAGCACCGGCGCCGGGTGCATAGCCGTCATTATCTGCGCTGCGGATGCCCATGAGGCGGTTGCCGATGGTGTTGCCGGTGCGCCCCTCGATTCCTGCAACGACGAACGTGTAGACGAGGGTCAGGGCTACACCGACGCTTCCGAGGAGAACCAGCATGCCGGTGTCGTACACGATGAACCCGGAGCTCCGGGTGCTGGTGACGCTCGCAAATCCGACGGAGAGAAGGACCACCAGGACCACTGCCGGCCCCAGCCAGTCAAGCACGGCGGCGCCGAGACGCTTGCCCGGCGCAGCCGGCACCAGCGCGAGTGTGCCTCCCATTCCTGTTCCTTCCCCCGGCCCTACCGGGATGCTACCGGGAATCGGACCCGCATGTGGCACGCCCCGGCTTCCGGGGCCTCCGCTCGCCGAAGCTCCGCTCCCCGGGACTCGGCCCGCCAGGCTGGGCCGGCCCGAGCGGCTGGACCGGGCCGCCCGGTTGGCCAGCGGCGCCCCGCACGCACCGCAGAAGGTTGCCCCGGGACGGACCGGCTGCCGGCAGTGCACACACAGCTCCGCCCTGTCACTCATGGCCGGTTCCGTCCTTGGGCGCGTTCCGGCCGAAGAAACGTTCCCGCAGGCCAGCTCGTCCGTGCAGGCCAGCCCGTGCGTCCAGGGCAGCCCGTGGCTTGGCTGCGCCGCGCGAATTCAGGGCAGCCCGTGCATCGGCCAGCAATGACCGAGGCGAGAACCGTGCCTGCTGGCGCCGCCAGAACCCGACTGTGCCGGTCATTTCCTTGAGCGATCCGTTCACGATCTCCCAGTACTCCCGGACCTCGTCCTCGCTTGGCTGGCCTGCCCCGAAGATGGAGGCGTCGGCCCGGTGTGCCAGCAGTGTGGTGGTGGCACCGGTGGCCGGAAAGGCCTCGGCCACCACGGCGGCCGTCTCGCGCCGCGTGGCACGGCCGTCAACGGCCGCGCCCATATCGGTGGCCAGGCTCAGGACTTCATTCCATCCGCCGCCGACGCGCTGGGACGGTTGCCCGTCAGCGAATCTTGACTTCCTTCGCCGTGATTTGAGCAGGGCTATGAGCAGCAGCGGCAGGGCAAGAATTCCGATGGGGATCATGGCGATGCCGATGGCGCTGAGGATGGGACCCCAGAAGAGCCACGGATTGTTCTTCTTCTCGTCCGCGTCCAGTGCGTCCGGAGAGGAGTCCGGCGGCAGGTCGGCAGGTTCCTGCGGCGGGGGCGGCGGCTGCAGGACCTGGGGCTTGGGTTTGGATTTGCTTTCGGGGTCCGGCGGAATGGGGATGTTGTCCTTGGGCGGCGTGGGATCGAACGTGACCCAGCCGACCCGGTCGAAGGCCACTTCGACCCACGCGTGGACATCCTTGCCCATGATCTTGATTTCGCCGGCGCCGTTCTCCGGGCTCTTCGGGTCCGGATAGAAACCCATGACCACCCGGGAGGGGATGCCCAGATGCCGGAGCATGAGGGACATGGCCACGGCATACTGTTCGTCGTCGCCGAGCATCTGCTTGGCGGTCAGCAGGTCACGGATGCGCGCCGCGCCGTGCCCGGACACGCTGGGCAGCTGGCCGTCGGCAATGAGCCCGTTGCTGAAGGCGCCCTTCTTCTGGAAATGGGCCTCGATCTGCCGGACCCGGTCTATGGCGGTGGGCGCGTCCGCCGACAAGTCGTTGGCCTGGGCGCCCACCACCGGCGGGACCTCGGCGGTGTCCGGGAGCGTGACCTTGGCAAAGTCGTACTGCGTCAGCTGGCCATGCTCCAGTTTCACCGGATCCGAGACCTGGACGCTGTAGGAATCGCCTTTCGCCAGGCCCTTGGTGGTGACGGCCGTGTCGGTTCCGGAATTGAAGTACAGTCCCGAGGCCGGGCTGGACGAGCCCTGGGCAAAGCTGAGGCCGGTGGTCTTCCGGCCGCCCGGAGCGAAGTACCCCTGATAGTCCTCGACCGTGATGTCCAGCGTGTAGTCGTTCGTCGGCACTGATGCCGCGGAATCGGCGAGCGTATTGATCGACTTCGCGTCGCCCACCTTGCTGAAATTGCCGGAGCCGTTGGGATCCATGGTGTAGTTGGTGCCGTTGAAGGCGTCCAGCGCCCCCAGCCTCACCCGGGCGTCCTTGGGGAGCCCCTTGACGACGAACAGGGCGTCGTCCTTCTTGTCCTTGACGAAGTTGCGGAAGCTGGCCAGCGGCGTGACGTAATCCTTCGGATCAAACGGCGGCACGACGACGTTCCGGAGGACCTTGCGCTCGTCACCGGCGGCGAACAGCGGCGACACGACCGCGGTGACGGCCACTGTCGCGGCAATCACGGCGGCCCCCGCCGCCAGGCGGCGCATCCGCGCCCGGCTGGCGGTATCGGCGTCGTGCTGGGGACGGTTGACCGACACCTTGGCGGTGTCCGTGCGGCGCAGGCAGTCCCGGCGGAACGTGGCCCAGGCAATGCCCACCACCGTGAGGGCGATGCCGCGTTCCACGGTGAGGAACCCGGCGTTGGTGCTAAAGGCGATGCCGGTGACGAACAGGGCCAGCACCGGCAGGAGGGGCCAGTAGGGGCTCCTGAGCCGCCAGGTCAGCACGCCCGCAGCCACCGCCGCGATGAGCGAGCTCAGGAAGGGGACAATCAGCACCCCGCCGGCCGTGCCCACGGGGACGCCGACCGTGAGCATGTCCTTCCAGGCGAAGACCACCCCGAGGAGGAGGGTGCGCAGCGATTCCAGGCTCGGGATGACGCCGGCGATGGCGGCGCCGGGCACGGCCAGGGCGGTGCCGAGGACCAGGTAGGCACCGAGGGCCAGGGCCGTGGTGATCAGGAGGCCAAGCCGGAACTGCGCGTTGCAGGCGGCGATGGCCAGGCCGAGGATGATCCCGCCGAACCCCGCCACCAGATAGTACGGGTCGCCGCCGAAGCTGAGGCTGAACCCGAGGACGCCCAGCCCGAGCAGGACGGTGAGTGCGCCGCCGTCGAGCAGGAAATGCCACCGCGGCTGGCCGGTGGCGAAGGCGGACGGCGCCGCGGACGGAGCCTGCCGCCGCGGGCGGAGGCCGGTTGCCTGGCTCATGCGGCAGCCTTTCGGAGGACGGCGGGAAGGTCGGAGAGGTCGCCGAGGGTCAGCACCGTGAGGTCGGCGATGTTGGCCCGCGCCGGCGCCGCACCGGCGTCGAGCCGCACCGCGATGCTGCGCACACCGGGCGGCACCGAGGCCGCGGCCGAGCGGAGCTGGGCGGGCATCACCTGGCTGCCCACCACGAAAAAGACGACGGAGGCATTGGGGACGGTGTCGGCCAGGGTCCGGGCGAGGTCGACGGCGGTCTTCCGCATCGGGGCGCCCACGATCCGGGTCATGCCGTCGAGCATGTTGCGGCCTGTTTCACAGCGGAGCGGTCCCGCCTGGGTCAGGACGTCCAGTTCACGCTGCTCGCGGATCGCCTGGCGGCCAATGGAGGCGGCCGCGGAGATGGCCAGCTCGAATTCGTGCTCGTTGGCGTATTCGTCCGTGTTGATGGACAGCGAGATGGCCAGGTGCGCCCGGCGGGTTTCTTCGAACTGGCGCACCATGAGCTTGTTGGTCCGGGCCGTGGTTTTCCAGTGGATGTGCCGGCGGTCGTCACCCGGCACGTAGTCGCGCAGGGCGTGGAAAGAGACGTCCGCGCTGGAAAGATCGGTGGTGGGCATGCCCTCCAGGTCGCGAATGAATCCGGCGGCGGAACCTGCCAGGGCCACCGTCCGGGGGTGGACATAAAGGTCCTCAGGCTCGGTCCAGAGCACCTGGCGGCGCAGGAGATGCAGCGGGTCGGCCCGGACGGAACGCACCGGCCCCACCGCGATGACGGCCCGGCGGGCGGTGGGGATGGTGAAGAGGTCCTCGTGCACCTGCTGCGGCTTCATGCGCGGCAGGTGGAAGATGGCCGTCGCACCGCCCACCGGCAGCTCCAGGTCGGCGGGCAGGAGCGGCCGTGCGGATGTGTTGGAGACGGCGATGCTTCCCACGGCGCTGTCCCCCACGGCCACCCTGGTCCGGGCCAGGTCCAGCAGGACGCCGTACGAGGACCGGCCGAGGATGAAGCCGACCGCGATCAGGAAGAGCACCAACGCAGCAACCGCCGCGGCCTTTGCTTCCTGCCAGCCGTAGGCCTGTCCCGCAATCCAGAGGAAGGCCGACGCCCCCAGCACGGACCAGCCCAGGACGCTCACCACGGACAGCACCGGCCGGACGCGGCGGGCCCAGATGCCGCGGACGGCGCCCCAGGCCGGTGCCAGCGCCTGGCCGGCGGTGCTGCCGGCAAGGCGCCACACGGCCGGGCGGCGGAGGCGGCTGCTTTTGGATGAGGGCATGCCGTCCTTCGGGAAGGGCGGCCGGAAGCGGTCCGCAAGCCTGGTGAGCGGAGTGCCGGTGGACATGTTGGAACCTTTGTTAGCAGTGCTTCGGTGGGTATCGGATCGGCAGGGCGGGCCGGAGCCCGCGTATCAGACGGCCGCGCGCTGCTGCGGGGCGGCGACCTCCGCCAGCACCCGGGAGAGCACGGCCTCCGGCGTCGCACCGGAGAACTCGGCTTCGGGATCCATCACGAAGCGGTGGGTCCACACAACCCCCGCGAGGTCCTTGATGTCGTCCGGCAGGACGAAGTTGCGCCCCTGGCTGGCTGCCCACACCTTGGCGGCCCGGACCATGGCGAGGGCGCCGCGGACGGACACGCCCAGCCGCGTCTCGGGGGCGTTTCGGGTCTCCTCGCAGAGCCGGGAGATGTATTCGAGCACCGCGGTGTCCACGTGCGTGGTGGCGGCGAGATCGGCCATATCCGCCACCGCCTGCGTGGTGATGACAGGCCGCAGGTCGCGGGAGCGGTCCTTCAGGTTGCTGCCGCCGAGCAACTGGACGGTGGAGGCGTGGTCCGGGTAGCCGATGGACGTCTTGATCAGGAACCGGTCCAGCTGGGCCTCGGGCAGCCGGTACGTGCCGGCCTGCTCGATCGGGTTCTGGGTGGCCATCACCATGAAGGGGCGTCCCGCCTCGTAGGTGGTTCCGTCCACGGTGACGCGGGATTCCTCCATGACCTCCAGGAGCGCCGACTGCGTCTTGGGCGAGGCGCGGTTGATTTCGTCGGCGAGAACGATGTTGTTGAAGATCGGGCCCTTGTGGAATTCGAACTTCTGGGTCTTCTGGTCATAGATGGTCACGCCGGTGACGTCGGAGGGCAGCAGGTCCGGTGTGAACTGGATGCGGTTGTTGGACCCCTGGACGGTGGCGGCGAGGGCGCGCGCCAGCGATGTCTTGCCGGTTCCCGGTGCGTCTTCGAACAGCACGTGGCCCTCGGCCAGCATGGCGGTGAACGTCAGGCGGATGACGTGTGCCTTGCCCAGGACGGCCTGGCCCACGTTGGCAACGAGCTTTTCGAACGTGCCTGCAAACCAGTCGGCCTGCTCGGTTGTCATGGTCATGAGATGGGTTCCTCTTCTGTGTGGCACATATTTCCGGCAAATCCGGGGCGGTTCATTCGTTCGTCATGGGACGGCGTCCCAAATTCAGCACTGGCCCACGCCGGGGCCCCTGACGTCCACCGTGACGGCTTTGACGTACCAGCCCCGGTGCGGCCCGCCGTCCATCAGGTACCAGCGGCCGTTGTTGTTGTAGATGTCCGCCCAGCACGGCGTGGGGATCCAGCCATCCGAATAGGACACCCAATTCGCGTCGCTGCCGCCGCAGCTGCGCGTTGCAGAGTTGTACCGGTCAGCGACGCCGGGCTTCCCGGGGCAGCTGTTGTTGTCGCTCCGCTTGACTCTGACTTCCGTCAGCGGAGGCGTGGGATCGGCACCTGACGTGGCCGTGGCGGAGTCGGCCGCGCCGCAGTCCTTGGTCCCGTCGGTTCCGTTGCAGGCGCGGACCGCCAGGGTGTGCCGCTGGCTCCAGCCGCCGCCGGACTGGCTGTACTGCCTGTTCGTGCCCACGGATTTGAAGCCGGTGCCGTCAACATTGACCTCATAGCGGTTGATGGGCCGCCCGTTGGGGTTGGGCGCGGTCCACGTCCAGTGCACCTGCGGGTCTCCCTTGGCGGACGTGTCGCCGGTGACGGCCGGCGTGCCAGGCGCACCGTACGGAACGTTTGAACCGATGGCCTTGGCGTCACCGGACACGTTGTTCTTGATCGAGGTAGCGATGATGTTGACTGTCACCTCCCTGGCGTTGGGCTGGTTGGTGATGGTTCCCCCGCCCGCGCTGATCGGCCCCGAACCGTACGCGGTGGACCAGCGGTAGCGGATTTCATCGGCCTGGGACCCGTTGCGCTGGGCCTCGGTCAGGGGCGTGAACGTCACATCCAGCTCCCCGCTGTTGCCCGGCGCGCGCACGGTGCCGCCGTTCACCGTCCCAGGCTTTCCGGCAGCACGGATAGCCGCCGACTGGGCGCTCGTCCCGGATGTTCCCGCCTTGTTGGTGGCCGACACGGTGAAGGTGTAGTCGGTTTCTGAGTTTGCCACCGACACGTTCAGGGACGTTCCGGAGGCCACCTGCTGGCTCTTGACCGCGGCCCCTCCGCGCAGCGTTGTCAGCGTGTAGGCGGAAACGGCGTCGCCGTTGTTGTCGGGTGCGGTCCAGTTCACCTGCAACTGGCTTTGGTTGCCCACCGGTGCCGCACCTGAAACTGTCGGCGCGGCCGGTGTCACGGGAACTCCGGCCGGAGTTTCCGCTGCCGAGTAGGGGCTCCATTCGGAGGGATCCCGGGCGTCGTTCCGGGCCAGGACGCGGACCTTGTAGGCCACGCCGTTTTCGAGGCCCTTCCAGACGTAGCTGGCGGCCGTGAGGTTCTGGATCTGCGCGTTCTGCCCGCCGGGCGCCGGCGAGATCTCAAGGTCGTAGGACTTGACGGGCGAGCCCTTGCTGGCCGGCGCCTTCCACGTGATGGCGAGCTGCTTGTCGCCGAACTTCATCGCCGGAGCAAGCGGGGTATCGGGCTTGACGTCGGGGCGGACCTCAGCTGAAACCGGCGAACGTTCGGACTCGCCAAGATTGTTCGTGGCCGTCACCTGGAAATGGTATTTGGTGTTGTTCACCAGGTTGTTCAGGGTGCACGAATTGGCCGGGCAGTCCTGCCGGTAGCCGCCCTCGCCATAGACCGTGTACTTGGTGATGGGTGAGCCGCGGTCCGCGGGCGCGGTCCAGTTCAGCAGGGCGGTCTGGTCGCCCACGCTCTGTGCCTGCGGGGTGGTGGGCGCCAGCGGCTTGTCCTTGACCGTCAGCCGGATCCGGGCCGTGGCGTAGCGCGACGCTTCGTCGGTCTTGTCCGCCACGGTGTAGGACACAATGAGCGTTCCGGAAAAACCGGCCGACGGCGTGACCGTCACCGAATCCCCGGATACGGCAGCCGAGCCCTGGCCTGTTTCCGTCGCCACGCCGACGATTTTGAGCGGCGCGTCCGGAAAGGGGTTGGAGTCGTTCGCCAACACCTTCACCGTCACGGGCTTGCCGGCGGCAGCGTCGGCCTCGACGTCGTCGTTGGCCACCGGCTTGGCACGGTTGGAGGCAGTCACGGAGAGGCGAAAGGTGGCGACGGATTCCAGGCCGCGCGGGTCCTTCGCCCTGACCTGCACAGCGCCGCCCTCGCCGGGACGCACGCCGTCTTTCGCCGAGACCCTGAGGGATGCGCCGTCGATGTCCACGTTGAAGCCCTGCGGCACGGCGCCGAGCACCTCGTATTTCATGTTCCGGACGTCGTCGGCGTCGGGGTCGGATGTCAGCTGTGCCAGGTCGGTCGCGGCGGAGTCTCCCAGCGGCACGTCCACCGCGCCGCCCAGCAGCGTTGGCGGATTGTTCCGGTTGGGATCCGGCAGGACCCTGGTGCGGATGCTCAGGGTGGACTTGAGTCCGGCAGGGTCATCGGGACCGGCGCCGTCCGTCACTTCAAAGCTGATGGACCCCGGGCCCACGTAGTCCTTGCCCGCGGTGTACCTGATGGCTGTGCCGCCGTTCGCCACAGGATCGGCGCCGTCCGCTCCGATCAGCTTGATCCGGTCAGTCTGGGTCAGGCGGGGCGAGCGGCCGCCGCGCACTTTCACCCATTCGGCCAAATCGGCGGTGACCGACTGGCCGGCAACGACCTCGAGCACATCGTCCTTGGCGAGCGTGGGCACTTGCTGCCCGACACCCGGCACCCAGATGATAGCCGTGGACGTCTGGCCGTCCACGTCCTCGACGGTGTAGGGCACGAGCTGCGGCTGCTCGGTCAGTTCGACGATCATGTTGCCGTCCGGTCCCGGGCGGGCCGTTTCGGTTCCGCTGGTCACCTTCAGGTTCTCGCCGACGCCGTCAGGATCCTCGTCGTTCTTCAGGACGGGGACGTCGACGGCGGTCTTGCCCAGCGTCTGCGCCGAGGTCACGCGATCGTCCCTGGCAATGGGCCCCTGCAGCGGGACCTTGCTGTCCACCATCATCCGGATGGCCGCCTGCGCGGAGGCGCCCCGCTCGTCGGCAACGGTGTACCGGACGTTGACGGTGCCTTCGGCGGCCGGGGCCTGCAGGATGATGCGCCCGCTTTGCTTGCTGACCTCCGCCTTCAGCGCGGCGTCCGCCTCGATGCCGTCGCCGAGGATGCGGATCAGGTCGCCGTCGGGGTCGGTGTCGTTTCCGGTCGCGTCCACGGCGATCTGCCGGCCGGGGCGCACCTTGACCTGGTCATCCACGGGCGTGGGCTTCTGGTTTGTGTCGCCGCGGGGCGCGATGCCCACCGTCACCGTACCGGTGTTCACGGCGCCCTGCCGGTCCACCACCTTGTACCGGAAGGAATCCGTTCCGGCTCCGTCACCCGCCGCGACAAAGTCGATGAAGTTGCTGCCGGCCGTCGCGGTGCCCATGGCGGGAGTGCTGTCGATTCCGGTCAGCTGGACGGAGTCGCCGTCGGGGTCAATGCCGTCCAGCGGCACCGGGATCCGGACCGTGCCGGCCGCAACGACCCTGGCCGTGAGGTTCCTGGGCTGCGGGCGCGAGTTCTCGGCGCCCTCCAGCGGCAGGATGTGGATGGTGACGGCGGCCGCGCTCTTCTGGCCCTGCGTGTCGACGGCGTTGTAGATGGCGCGGACGGTCTTCGGCTGGCTGCCGGCGATGAACCGGAGGGTGTTTTCGGAAACGAAGCTCTTGCCGTCCTCCGCGGGCACAGCCTGCGGAAGGACCGGATCGACGCTCAGCTTCTCGCCCTGCGGGTGGGTGTCGTTGTCCAGGACGGGGATGGTGACCACGTCATTGACGCGGACGTTGACCTCATCGGGTTTGGGCTGCGGAGCCTCCACCACCGCGGGGGCCGGCACGGGCACCACGGACACGCTTCCGGTGGCTGAATCCCTGCCGTTGGACATGGTGTAGCGGAACACGAAGGGGTCCTTGGTCCCCGCAATGTCCGTGATCCGCAGGACGCTGTGGTCAATCACGCTGACAGAGGCCGTGGCATTTTCCGGCAGCGAGACGGACTGGAGCACCAGGACACCGCCGGACGGGTCGGAATCGTTGGCCAGCGGGTCCAGAAGCACGCTGCCGCCCACGGGCAGAAGTGCCACGTCATGGACTGCAACGGGCTTTCCCGTGTCCTTGCCGGATTCGACGTCCACCCGGATGAGGCCCTGGCTGCTCTGGGGTCCGTTGCTCGCAAGGTACGTCAGGTAAACAGGCCCGGCCGTCCGGCTCCGGAAGGTGAAGGTGCCGCCGTCGGTGATGGGACCAAGCTCGGCGGGCCCGCCGGCTTCCACCTGAGCCAGGCGCAGGGCGCCGCCGTTGGGGTCGACGTCGTTCTTCAGCGGTGCGATGACCAGGTCCTGGCCGACGACGGCGGTCACGTGGTCGGCGTTGACCACCGGGGCCAGCGCGCCCGGCTGCTGCACGTTCACCACCACTTTTCCGGTGGAGGTGGCCTGCCCGTCCCAGACGGACACTGTGACGCTTTTCTTGCCGGCCGAGGCGCCGGAGTCCTGGTAGGTGAGCAGCCCGTCCCGCCGGACCTTGACCTGGTCCTGTTCATTGTCGGCGGTGGCGGACATGAGGACGAGGTCGTCGCCGTCGGGATCCGCCCAGTCCGTCAGGATGTTCTGACTGACCGTCTTCCCCTGCTCCACGAGCAGGGTGGTGGGATCGCTCCGCTTGAACGCGGGCGGCCTGTTCTCGTCGGGACCCACCACGTTCAGGGTGACCTTGCCGCCGGCGGACAGGCCGCGGCCGTCCGCCGCGCTGTAGTCGAACGTCTCGGTTCCGGGTGCGGCGTCGGCGGGGACAGTGATCTGGAATGCCGATCCGCCGTGGATGCTCTCAAGGCTGCCTGCCTCGGGGCCCTCGCTGCCCACCGAAGCGGTGAGGACGTCGCCGTCGGGGTCCGAGTCGTTGTCCAGGACGCTCAGGACCGTGGTGCGGCCGGGCCGGACGCCGACGGCGTCGGGCTTGGTTTCCGGCGGGCGGTTCGGTTTGGTGCGGTCCGGCAGGACGTTGATGGTGTTGTCGTCCGCTGATTCCTCGTCCTGGTCATCGGCCTGGTTCTTCGGCGGAACCACGTCGTCCCAGTTGTTGACCAGCTGCATGTTCTGGTTGACGAGCCAGACGTTCCCCGAATTCACGTCGTTCAGCACCACGAGGTCCCGGTTGACCCGGAACACGTAGTTCGGTGACGCACTGGCCTTGGGAACGGCGACGTTCTTGTCGTCCGCGTCGTTGGCGCAGTCCCGGACGTACTTGTTCACCCCGGACCAGGCGGCGTGAACGCAGCCGCCCAGCTGCACGGGCGCCGCCGGTACGCCCTGGCCGCCGGTGGTTACTGACTTCGCCGTCGAGCCATCCAGCGGCTGCTTCAGGAGCGCATTGGGCGTGGCCAGGGCCACAGAGTCCGACGCCGGGCCTGATTGCTGGAGCTTCGCCTCCCCCGCGTCCGCCAGTGCCAGCTCGCGGCCGCCCGGAAGGAACAGCCGGCCGGCGGCGGCGTCCAGGACAACAGGCTGGTCCCCGACCACGGCAAGCTGGAGGTCGCCCGCGCCCTTCAGTCCTTCCCAGGTGCTGGACTCCGTGGCGGTGGGCTCGCCGTCGGCGTCCACGGAGGTGACAGTCACCTGCCCGGTTTTCGGATCCGCCGAATAGATGCGGTCATCGCTGCCTACCGCGGACACCAGCCCCTGCGAGCCTGCCACCGCCGGTTCGCTGGATTCCTCGTCGAAAGCATTGACGGTGGAGGGCGACAACGCCCACATCTTGCCGGCGGCGGGGTCGGTGACGGAAATGACCTCGGTGCCGAAGCTGACCTGTGCGGAGCCAGGGAGCTGTTTGTCCCCGCCGAGCCTCATGTTGGCGGCCGACACCTGGTTCAGGGTGGAGCCTGACTCATCATCGACAAACACCTTGCTGGCGTTCTGCAGGACGTCGAAGGTGGTGCTTGCCGGGGTTACTGCCCCGTCGAGGACCCTTGAGGGGTAGTTCAGCCGGCCCACGGCGTTGCGTGCCTTGCTGACCACCCATACGCCGCCGTCGTTCAGGTCCACCTCGGTGGTCTTGAACCCCGGGTAGATGACGGCGCCGGCAACGAGCGCTACTGCTGCCGCCGAAAACGCAGTACCAGTGATGAGCTTGTTGCGGCGTTTCCTCAGCCCCAGCCTGCCGAACAAAGTTGACACAGCGTTATTATTCCCCTGAAAATCACAGCCGCCTGAGCGCGGCTTACTGGCCCCTGATGTTCATCAGAAGCCGTGACATTCCGCCACTCCCCCATCGAGACGCCGGAACAATTCTGAGTTTCGACTATGACATGGGCGCAGGCGGGTTGTCCAAGAAGGCCCGGCGCGGGCCCTCGTACCCGGGCAAGCCTACCCACGGCCGTTGTGATCCGCGATGGGGAGGACTCCCCCGTTCGAGCACCTGGTCCAGGACCAGTTCAGACCAGGACCAGTTCAGTCCAGGACCAGGCCCTTGCCCTGGCCCCGGGCCAGCACCACGGGCTGGATCTCGCCGAAACCGCGGACGTTCTCCACTTCCTGGGGAACCAGCACGAACCGCTCGTCCTGGTCCAGGGCCGCCGCGGTCATCGAATCCACCAGCACGGTGCCCGGGTCGGCCAGCGTGGTGAGCCGGGCGGCAAGGTTGACGGTCGGCCCGTAGATGTCGCCCAGGCGCGACAGAATGCGCCCCCAGACCATGGCAACCCTGGCCTCGGGGAGGATTTCGTCCCGGGTGAAGGCCTCGGCCAGCGCCAGCGAAATCTCAGCGCCGGCAGCAGGGGTCTCGGCGATGTAGAGGACTTCGTCGCCCACCGTCTTCACGAGGCGGCCGCCGCCCACGGAGATGATCTCGGCGCATTTGTTTTCGAACCGCTGCACCAGCTTTGCCAGGGTCTTTTCGTTCATCCGCCGGGAGAGGCTCGTGTAGGACACCAAATCTGCGAAGCCCACGGCCCGCGCCAGGGGCAGCGGAGCGTCGTCCTCGTCGCCTTCGCGGCCTTCCTCGCTGGCCTGCAGGCCGGCCTCGGCCCGGACGGCCAGCCGCTGCACACCGGCGTTGAGCTGGCGCCGCCACGAGTAGGCCAGCATCTCCTCGAGGGGATCCACGAGCGCGGGAAGTTCATGCACCAGGCGCTTGCGGGCCTGGGCGTCCGTGAGGCCCTGCTCATGGACCATGTCCTCGACGAGCGCCTCGATCTGCCACACCACCATGCGGTCCGTCATCTGGCCGATGGCCCGGGTCACCGAAATGGCGGCATCTTCGGTGAGCTTTCCTGACCTGACCAGGTCCACCACGGTGTTCAGGGCGGCCTGGTCGCGCTCAGTGAAGGCAACGTCGTCGTCGCCCAGGTTGGGGAAGCCCAGGGCGCGCCACAATTTCCGGGCCGACAGCAGCGATAGCCCGGCACCGGCCGCCACTTCACGGCGGCGGAGCTTGCGCTCCCCGCCGAGAAGACGCGCCTCCAGGGATTTGGCCGCGATCCGTTCCGCAGAGAGGGTTCCGGTGTGCGGAGGTTCGACGACGGCGTCGCTCACCCCACCGGTGCCCGCCTCCTGGCTGCTGCGCGGATCATCATCGTTCATCTCTTCCACCTTCTCTCATGTCCCTCGGAAAACCGGCGTCGAAATCCTCCGGCGCATGACCCATTCCAAAAATTTCTTCATCCGGGAGCTCGTCAATAGCATCCAGCAAGAACCTGTGGAACGTGGCAACTTCCGGCACGTCCCGCAGCACGGCGCTAAATTGGTGCCCGGCATCCAAGGATATATTCCCGGAGCGCAACATCCGCTGGAGCATCGTCTGGCTCACCGTGACATTACGCACTGAGGCCAGAAACAGCTGCTGGTCCCGCCGCCGCAGCACGCCGTAGCGGGCGAGTATCCTCTGGCTGGTCAGGAAGTAGCGGGTCGCGTGCCACCTCATCAGCCTCGGAAGGCAGTATCCGCACAGGACCCAGGCGGCCGTCAGCACGCAGGCCGCAACCATCCAGAACGTCCATTCGCCGGAGACCGCCGGGACCAGCGCGGTGAGTCCGCCGCGGATGATCCAGGCGCTGGCGAAGGCGGCCAGGGCAGGCATCAGAACGAACACCACCGCCGGGACAAACAGCATCCTGGGCTGCGGGCGGGTCATCACGATGACCTGCTCGCCCGGCAGGAGCTCTTTACGCATAGCCGCTTTCCGCGGACTGCCCCGGCGGAGTCCAGGCCCGCAGGTGGACCACGTCTCCGGCGGTCACCACGTGCTCGTGGGACGCGGCATCCACCACCAGCAGGGCGCCCGCATCATCCAGCCGCGTGGCGTGGCCGATGATTTCGTGGTCGCCCGGCAGCTGGGCACGGACCTGCTTGCCCAGTGTCACCATGACGGCTTCCACCCGCTTGTGGAGCGACGGTCCGCCGGCCAGCCCTGCCGTGGGGTCGCCGTCGGCGTTGCAGAAGCTGCGATAGAGCGTGCAGAAGCGGGAGAGGTAGCTCTTCAGGAGCACGGTGCGGTCCACGGTCCCCGCACCTTCAAGCTGTACGGACGTGGCCGTGGGAACCGGAAGCTCGGAGTCCGTGAGCGTGACGTTCAGGCCCGTGCCCAGGATGACCGGCGGCACGGTGCCGTCCCCCATCGGCCCCAGCTGGGCCAGGATGCCGGCGACTTTCCTGCCGCGGACCAGGACGTCGTTCGGCCACTTGAGCTCGGCAGGGATTCCCGCCGTTTCCATCAGCGCATCGCGGAGCGCCAGCGCCGCCAGTAATGAGAGCCAGGAGTAGGTCTGGGTGGGCAGTGGCCGGCCGTCGGCGTTCACAGGCCGCAGCACCACGGAAACCAGGAGTGAACTGCGGGCGGGCGCCTCCCACGACCGGTCCAGCCGTCCGCGGGCGGCCGTCTGGTGCTCAGCGGTCAGGACAGCAAGGTCCGGCCAGGCCTTGGGTTCCACGGTGACCGCGCGCAGGAGGTCGGCGTTGGTGGAACCTGTGGTGTCCACCACCGTCAGCTGCGGGATCCCGTTGGCGGACAGGAACTCGGTGCTGGACAGGGCGTCCCGGTCCAGTGCCGGCCGCTCGGGCAGCCCCTTCGCTCCGGCCAGGTTCTCCTGCGGTTCACGGCTATCGTCAGGGCGTGCGGCTTCCATAGTTGAATCCTATCGAGTTGCCGGGCAGGAGCGGCCTGATTCGGAAGGCGGTCAGGGGATTCAGAGGAAGATGTCAGGGACGAGGCTGTCCTCGGCCGCGCCCAGGCTGTAGGGCCGGAAGTCGGTCACTCCGGACGCGGACAGGACCTGTTCGTCCGTATAGAAGTTTCCGGTGGGGCTGCCCGTCCCTTTCTCGAGGTTGCTGCCGGTGAGCACGGCGTGCGCCGCGTCCGCCATGATTTCCGGCCCGCGGGCCGCCCGGACAATGGCGTCCCCTCCCGGCATGTTCCTGATAGCCGCGGTATCGATCAGGGTGCAGGGCCACAGCGAATTGACACGGATACCCTCGGTCTTGAGTTCCTCGGCGAGGCCCAGCGTGGTCAGGCTCATGCCGTACTTGGCCATCGTGTAGGCCAGGTGCTTGCCCGCCCATTTGGGATCCAGGTTCAGCGGCGGCGAGAGCGTGAGGATGTGCCCGCCGCCGGATTTCCGCAGGGCCGGCAGGGCCAGCTTGGACAGCAGGAAGGTGCCCCGGACATTGATGTCCTGCATAAGGTCGTACCGCTTCATGTCCACCGCGTCCGTGGTGGACAGGTCGATCGCGGATGCGTTGTTGATGACGCTGTCGATCCCGCCGAAATGCTCAACGGCGGCCGCCACGGCGTGCGCGACGTCCTCGTCATTGCGGACGTCCCCGACGAGCGGCAGCGCCCTGCCGCCGGCTGCTTCCAGGGCTTCAGCGGCGCTGAAGACAGTGCCCTGGAGTTTGGCATGGGGCTGCCCCGTCTTGGCGAGCAGCACCACGTTGGCGCCATCGCGGGCAGCGCGCAGGGCGATGGCCAGGCCGATCCCGCGGCTCCCGCCGGACATCAGGATGGTGCGGCCCTGCAGGGAGCCGGCGGCGCGGTAGGGGGTTGCCGGGGCGCGGAAAGCATCGTCGCTGGAAGTCATAGGGACACTCTAGCCGCTTTATGTTACCGGTGAGTAACATTGGTCATCCGGCCGACGTCGCGGACGAAAATTGTAGGAACCCTACAGCGGTGCGGGGAATAAGCGTCACTAGACTAGCCATCGGGGCCTTGGTTTTGTGCGGAAGCTACTTAAGCCTGCACCAAGGGCCCCGCGTTACGCTGCTACAGCACCGATCAGCTACAGAGCCGGAGACATTCATGAGCCACGATCTGACCACGACGGCGGGAAAGATTGCCGATTTCCGCGACCGCCAGGCCAGTGCCGAGCAGCCCTCCGGCCCGGAAGCGATCGAGAAGCAGCACGCCCGCGGCAAGAACACGGCCCGCGAGCGCATCGAGCTCCTCGTGGACGAGGGATCTTTCGTGGAGTTCGATGCCCTGGCGGTGCACCGCTCCACGGCGTTCGGCATGGAGAAGAAGAAGCCGCTGGGCGACGGCGTGGTGTCCGGCTACGGCACGGTGGACGGACGGCTCGTAGCGCTCTACAGCCAGGACTTCAGCGTCTACGGCGGTTCGCTGAGCCAGGTCAACGGCGAAAAGATCGTCAAGGTCCAGGAATTCGCGCTGCGCAACGGCTGCCCGGTGGTGGGCATCAACGACGGCGGCGGCGCGCGCATCCAGGAAGGCGTGGCGTCGCTCGCGATGTTTGCGGACATCTTCCGCAACAACGTCCACGCATCCGGCGTCGTCCCCCAGATCTCCCTCATCATGGGCCCCTGCGCCGGCGGCGCAGCCTACTCCCCCGCCCTGACCGACTACGTGGTGATGGTGGACAAGACCTCCCACATGTTCATCACCGGCCCTGACGTCATCAAGACCGTCACGGGCGAGGACGTGGACATGGAGACCCTGGGCGGTGCCCGGCAGCATAACGCGACCACCGGAACCTCCACCTACCTGGCGTCGGACGAAGCCGATGCGATCGAGTTCGTGCGGGAACTGCTGGACTTTCTCCCCTCCAACAACCTTTCCGAGGCGCCGGTACTGGAGCACCAGCAGGAGCTGGAGCTCGATGACGACGACCTCGCCCTGGACTCGCTGATCCCGGACTCCGCCAACCAGCCGTACGACATGCGCAAGGTCATCGAGCAGATCGTCGACGATGCCCACTTCCTGGAGATGCAGTCGCTGTACGCCCCAAACGTGATCATCGGCTACGGAAGGGTCGAGGGCCACACGGTGGGCATCGTTGCCAACCAGCCCATGCAGTTTGCCGGCACCCTGGACATCTCGGCCTCCGAGAAGGCGGCCCGGTTTGTGCGGCACTGTGATGCCTTCAACGTTCCCATCATCACGCTGGTGGATGTTCCCGGTTTCCTGCCGGGCAAGGACCAGGAGTTCCAAGGCATCATCCGCCGCGGCGCCAAGCTCCTCTATGCATATGCCGAGGCCACCGTGCCCAAGGTGACCGTGATCACGCGGAAGGCCTACGGTGGCGCCTACATCGTCATGGGCTCCAAGAAGCTCGGCGCCGACCTGAACCTCGCCTGGCCCACGGCGCAGATCGGCGTCATGGGCGCGCAGGGTGCCGTCAACATCCTCTACCGCCGCGATCTGGCTGCCGTCGCCGAGGCCGGCGGCGACGTCGAGGCCAAGCGTGCCGACGTCATCCGCCAGTACGAGGAGGAGCTGCTGAACCCCTACCAGGCCGCGGAGCTTGGCTATGTGGACGCCGTCATCGCCCCGTCGGACACGAGGCTGCAGATCATCAAGGGGCTCCGGGCGCTGCGCGACAAGCGCGCCAGCCTCCCCACCAAGAAGCACGGAAACATCCCGCTGTGAGCCCGGCAACCGATCCCGCCGGGACGCCGCCGGCTGAGCCTGCCGAAACCGCTGAGCCCGCCGAAGCCCCGCTCTTCTCCGTCGTCAAGGGCGAACCGACGCCCGAGGAGCTGGCGGCACTGACCGCCGTCGTCCTTTCCCTGGGGTCAGCCGAAGAGGCTGAGCTTCAGAAGCCCAGCGTCCGCCACTGGGTCCGGCGGCAGCAGCTTCGGCTCGGGCCGACGCCCGGTCCCGGCTCGTGGAAGCGCAGCCGCGGCTGAACCCGTCCCCACCACCTCGGAGTAGTTCAGTAAGTCTTTCATAACTGGGCGTGCGCCGTTAGTCTCGTGGGGTGACTAGTGAAACCGCAGCCTCTGTGCGCTCTAAGACCCCCATTGACGGCGTCGCCGACGCCTACACAGACACCCTCATCCGGCTCAATCCGAGCTTCGCCACGATTTTGGGCGTACCGGGCCACGACACGGAATTCCAGGACTTCTCCCCTGCCGGAATCGCGGAATTCGCCGCGGCGGCGCGCGGAGCCCTCGACGAACTGGCGGGGCTGGCTCCCGCCGACGACGTGGATGCCGTCACGCTGGACGCCATGCGCGAGCGGCTCGGGCTGCAGCTGGAAATCCACGAAACAGGCTGGGACGCCGCCGAGCTGAACAACATCGAATCCCCGGCGCAGAACATCCGCTCCATCTTCGACCTGATGCCGACGGACACTCAGGAGCACTGGGAGCACATCGCCGGCCGCGCCAACAACGTTCCGGGCGCGCTCAGCGGCTACATCGAGTCACTCCGCGCGGCCAAGGCGGCTGGCCGGGTCTCCGCCAGGCGCCAGGTGGGCATCGTGATTGAGCAGACCACCAGGTACGCCGCTGAGGACGGCTTCTTCGCGAAGCTGGCGGCCGGCGCCAGGACCGCGGACGGCCCGCTGCCGGAGGAACTGCAGAAAAAGCTCGACGACGGCACGGCCGCCGCCCGGGCGGCATACGCCGAGTTTGCCGCGTTCCTGGAGAATGAACTGCTGCCGGTGGCACCGGACAAGGATGCCGTGGGCCGGGAACGGTACGCCCTCGCGTCGCGGTCCTTCCTCGGAGCCACGGTGGATCTCGAGGAAACATACGCGTGGGGCGTGGGCGAACTCGACCGGATCATTGCCGCGCAGGAAGCCGTGGCCGGGGAAATCCGCTCCGGAGCCACCGTTGCCGAGGCGAAGGAAATCCTGAACAACGATCCCTCGCGCCAGCTCAAGGGCACCGACGCCCTGACAGCCTGGATGCAGGGGCTTTCCGACCGTGCCGTCGCGGAGCTGGCCGGCGTCCACTTTGAGATCCCGGACGTCATGAAAACCCTCGAATGCCGGATTGCCCCCACCGACGACGGCGGCATCTACTACACCGGCCCGTCCGACGATTTCAGCAGGCCCGGGCGCATGTGGTGGTCAGTGCCAGCCGGCGAGGACACCTTCACCACCTGGGCCGAGACCACCACCGTGTTCCACGAGGGGGTGCCCGGGCACCACCTCCAGATCGCCACCGCCGTCTACCGGCGCGAGCTCCTCAACAGCTGGCGGCGCAATGTCTGCTGGACCTCCGGCCACGGCGAAGGCTGGGCGCTGTACGCCGAGAAGCTTATGGAAGAACTCGGCTACCTCAAGGATCCCGGCGACCACATGGGGATGCTGGACATGCAGCGGATGCGGGCGGCCCGGGTGGTGTTCGACATCGGCGTCCACCTCGAGCTCGAGATGCCGCACCGCTGGGGGTCGGGCACCTGGACGCCGGAGAAGGGCTTCGACTTCCTCAAAGCCAACCTGGACATCAGCGAGGGGCAGCTCCAGTTCGAATTCGCACGCTACCTGGGCTGGCCGGGCCAGGCTCCGTCCTACAAGGTGGGCCAGCGGCTCTGGGAACAGATCCGCGCCGACCTCGAAGTGCGCCCCGGTTTCGACCTCAAGGCGTTCCACACCAAGGCCCTGAACATCGGCTCCGTGGGGCTCGACACGTTGAAGCGCGCGATGCTGGGGTAGGTTTCGAGGCTGGCTGCAGCGGCTTGGCCGCTGCGTCGGGTCTCGGCTCCCGCGACTGGGAGACGTTTGCCACACTTGCTACGGGAATAACTTCACAAAAGCGCCTAACTTCGCCGCGCTTCAGGGACTTGCGAGCTGCGTCATTGATTTCTTCCCGTAACATTTCTCAACGTGCGCTGGTGGTGCTAGGGACCCCGCGCCTAGCGTGTTCCGGTGAGCACTCAAATCAGCACTCCTTCCCCGGCCGGACAGACCGGCTTCCAGCTGCCCCGGTGGGCAGGCTCTTTCGGCTTCCAGATCATCGCCGCCCTGATCGTCGGGCTCGGACTCGGCCTCCTGGCCAAGTACACCGGCAGCACCAAGGCCAGCCCGAACGGGCTCGGCGCCACGCTGCAGACCATCGGATCGAGCTACGTCTCGCTGCTGCAGACCGCCGTGGTCCCCCTGATCTTCACCGCAGTGGTCAGCTCGATCTCCAACCTCCGTGAGGTATCCAACGCGGCGCGGCTGGCCTGGAACACCCTGTTGTGGTTTGCCATTACAGCGCTCGTCTCCGTGGTGATCGGCATCGGACTCGGCGTGCTGCTGCAGCCGGGCGCCAACACCGGCATTTCCGGCGAGACAAAGGAGTACGCCGGCAAGTCCGGCGACTGGTGGGCGTTCCTCACCGGCCTCTTCCCCAAGAACTTCCTGGGCCTCGGCGCAAGCTCCACCGTTGCTGAATCCGGCGCTGTGACCACGTCGGTGAGCTTCAGCGTGCTCCAGATCCTGGTGATCGCGATCGCCGTCGGCGTCGCCGCCCTCAAGGTGGGCAAGCAGGCAGAACCGTTCCTGGCACTCAACGCTTCGGCACTGGCCGTCATCCAGAAGGTGCTGTGGTGGATCATCCGCATCGCACCCCTGGGCACCGTGGGCCTGATCGGCAACGCGGTTGCGGTCTACGGCTGGGACACCATCGGTTCCCTGGGCAAGTTCACCGTCGCGATCTACATCGGCCTGGCCCTGGTGATCTTCGGTGTGTACCCCGTCCTGGTGCGCTCCCACGGGCTCTCCGTGAAGCAGTACTTCTCCGGCGTGTGGCCGGCCGTGCAGCTCGCATTCGTGTCCCGCTCGTCCATCGGCACGCTGCCGCTGACCCAGCGCGTCACCGAACGGAACCTCGGCGTTCCTCGCGGTTACGCCTCCTTCGCCGTTCCCCTGGGCGCCACCACCAAGATGGACGGCTGCGCCGCGATCTACCCGGCCATCGCCGCCATCTTCGTGGCCCAGTTCTTCGGCATCCAGCTGGACTTCAGCCAGTACCTGCTCATCGCCCTCGTCTCCGTCCTCGGATCCGCAGCCACGGCCGGAACCACCGGTGCCGTAGTGATGCTCACCCTGACGCTCTCCACGCTGGGACTGCCGCTGGCCGGCGTCGGACTCCTGCTGGCCATCGACCCCATCCTGGACATGGGCCGCACGGCGGTCAACGTGGCCGGGCAGGCGCTGGTCCCCACCATCGTGGCCAAGCGCCAGGGCATCCTCGACGAGGCGCTCTACAACGCGCCCCGCAGCGGCGACCCGTTCGCGGAGGACACCACGGCGGACACCCCCGCGGCCGACGCCTCGGAAGCACCACGCTCAGAGTCCGCACGGGAAGGCCGGGAGCTGGCAGGTTCCAAAGCCTAGCGACGGCGGCCCTCAAAAAACTGTTCCCCGGGAATTCCCGGGGAACAGTTCGTTAAACCCAAATCGCCGTCCCCAAATCGTCGGCGGGCCGGGGTAGGGTACCGCCATGGACATCATTCTGGTTCCCGGGTTTTGGCTGGATGCATCGTCGTGGTCGGAGGTCACGCCGCCGCTGGTTGCAGCGGGACATCGCGTTCACCCACTCACGCTGCCCGGACTGGAGTCCGTCGATGCACCGCGGGCGGGCATCGGACTACGCAGCCACATTGACGCCGTCGTGGAGGCGGTCGACGCCATCGACGGCCAGGTGGTTCTTGTTGGCCATTCCGGCGGAGGCGCCATCATCCATGGTGCCGTCGACGCGCGCCCAGACCGTGTTGCCCGCGCCGTGTACGTAGACAGCGGCCCGCTCGGCGAAGGCGGAGTGATCAACGACGACCTGCCGGCCGAGGGCGATGACGTGCCGCTGCCGCCGTGGAACGGTTTCGAGGATGCGGACCTGGTGGATCTCGATGACGGGCTGCGGGCCGCGTTCCGTGCACGGGCCATCCCCCAGCCGCGGGGCGTGGCCCAGGATCAGCAGCGCCTGCACGACACACGCCGCTACGACGTGCCGGCCACGGTGATCGCGTGCGAGTTCCCGTCCTCCCTGCTCACGGAATGGATCGATGCCGGCCACCCGTACGTGGCCGAACTGGCGCGCATCAACGACGTCGAGTTCGTGGACCTCCCCACCGGGCACTGGCCGCAGTTCACCAAGCCGGCCGAGCTGGGTGCGGCGATCCTTGCCGCAGTGGACCGCACGGCCTGAACGCCGCACGGCCAGCCGGCAGGCCGGCAGGCCGGCTGGCCCGCCGCAACGTCAGTGCCTCCCGCCGATCACACCCTTTTCCACTGCCTTGGCCACGGCGTCCGCCTCGGCTTGCGTGAGGGTGCCGTCCTTTACTGCCTGATCGAGGCGCGGCTTCAGCGCTGCCGCCCGGCTCTTCTGTGCCTCGGCGCGCAGTTCTTCCAGTGCGGTCTTGACCTTGGCCTCGTCGATTCCGAGGGACTGTGCCAGGGACGCGGCCAGGGCTGCCTCCCTCGCCGCGCGGTCCGGCTTTTGTCCGTCCGTTCGCGGCGCCGCGGGCCGGTTGGCATCGCGGAACGCGCGCAAGGCATCCGCCACCTTGGCCTCGTCAACGCCCAGCTTGGCGGCGAGCGCAGCAGCGTGTGCGCCGCTATCACCGTGGCCGTGGCCGTGCCCGTGATGCCGGCCGCCGCCCGGCAGATGCCGGTCGGGAACTGGAGTGCCGGACGGGCTGCTGGAACTGGGGGTGGGGGTCGGGGTGGCCGTCGTCGCCGCCGCCATTCCTGTCACACCGAATCCGGCACCGAGCGCCACAGCCGCCGCGCTGAGGCTGAGTGCCAGCTTCTTAGAACGCTTCATGATCTTTCTCCTGGATCTGCCGTACCGTGACGGCGCTGTCCTCGCTGGCCGTGCCGGCCATGGGATCAGCTTGCACTGCGGACATAGACCGGGCCTATGAGAGGGCTGTGAACCACATGTGAATCCCGCGGCGAAGCTGTGAGCCAGATGTCGTGGAAATTCTTGCGCAGAGTGCAAATATGCACGTAGTGTAAATGCGTGCCAACTTCCAGTTCTCCACTAGCCATGCCATCTGCCGATCCTCCGTCCCGGCGTGAACTCAATAAAGCCGCCACCCGGCAAGCCATCTCAGACTCCACCCTGGAACTTCTGCGCAGCCAGGGGCCCGGCAATTTCACGGTCGAGGACATAGCCGAATCGGCCGGCATCTCGCGACGCACCTTCTTCAACTACTTCGGCAGCACTGAGGCCGCCATCGCGTCAGTCACGCACGGCTTCCTGGACACCGCACTGGAGCAGTTCCGCCGCCGCCCGGCGGATGAACCCATCCTTGAGTCCGCCCGTGCTGCGCTGGTTGAGCTGGCCGACCCCATGACGGTCGCACCGATGGCCGAGCTCTTCAGCCTGACCCAGGCCAGTCCCCTGCTGGCCCGCTCCGAACTCGAGGCCTGGGACCACTGCACGGAGCAGATCATCGCCGCCGCCCGCGAGCGCGCCACCCAGAATCGCGCCGCCCAGAATCCTCCGGCGGAGATGGACGAGCTCTACCTCCGCGCCCTGGCCGGCTCTGTCATCTCCTGCGGCAAGGCTGCCATGGAAGTGTGGTTCAGCCGTTGCGGCACTGACCTGTCAGCGGAATCACTGTCCATCCTCCGGCAGTTGCTGATCGACTCGATGGGCCTGCTCGGATCTGGCTTCGCCGCCCCGCAGCAGAACCGCCCGGCCGCGGCGCGCCAAGATCCGCCGCCGCCCACAGAGCCGCAAGCGTCCACCTCCTCCGTCCCGAACTCACCAGAACGGTCCTGACATGGCACTTCTCCTGTACCGCCTCGGCAAGTTTTCCTACCGCCACCGGTGGCTCGTCCTCTCGCTCTGGCTCGTGGTCCTCATGGCCGTCGGCGGTTCCGCAGCGGCGTTCCACGGCACCATGTCCAACAACTTCCAGATCCCTGGCACAGAAACCCAGCAGATGGCGGACAAGCTCAAGAAGGAACTGCCCTCAGCCTCTGGCGGCTCCGCAGGAATTGTCTTCGAAGCCAACGATGCCCAGTTCACCCAGGCCGGCAAGGATGCGGTGTCCGCCACGCTGACAAAGCTCGCGAGCCTGCCGGACGTGCAGGGAACAGTAGATCCGTTCGCCACCCAGGCGCAGCTGGACCAGGCCGCCGCGGACGTCGCGGCCGGCGAGCAGAAGGCGGCTGCAGGCAAGGTACAGCTGGACAAAGCCGCCGCCGATCTCGCCGCCGGCAAAGCCCAGCTGGAGGCCGCCGAACAGCAGATGGCCGCGGCGGGACTTCCGCCGGAAGCCATTGACGCCCAGCTCGGCCAGCAGAAGGCGGCCCTCGCCGCCGGTCAGGAAAAGCTCGACGCCGGAACCAAGGAACTCGAGTCCGGCAACCAGAAGCTCGCCCTCGGCAAGCGCCAGCTGGAGGCCTCCCAAGGCATGCGCTTCGTATCCGAGGACGGCAAGGCCGCGATCGCCCAGATCCAGTTCAAGACGTCCATCAACGGCGTGGACCCCGAGGTCCGCCAGGAAGTCCAGGACATAGCCAACGAGGTTTCCTCTGCCGGGGTGACAGCCCTGCCCAGCAAGGAAATCACCGAGGACGTCTCCGAGGTCTTTGGCGTAGCCGAGATCATCGGCACCGCCGTCGCGGCCCTCGTCCTGATCCTCATGCTCGGCACCCTGGTTGCCGCCGGCCTGCCCCTCCTCATGGCACTGCTGGGCGTGGCCGCCGGCGTTGGCGGCACCTTTGCCCTGAGCGGGGTGGTCGATATGAGCTCCATCTCCCCGATGCTGGCGCTCATGCTCGGCCTCGCCGTCGGAATCGACTACTGCCTGTTCATCGTCAACCGCCACCGCAGCCAGCTACTGGCCGGCATGGACGGCGAAGAATCCGTGGCCCTTGCCACCGGAACCTCCGGCAACGCCGTGCTATTCGCGGGCCTGACGGTCATCATCGCCCTCGCAGCCCTCGTCGTTCCCGGCCTGCCGTTCCTGGCCGTGATGGGCCTGTCCGCCGCCGCCACGGTGGCCGTCGCCGTCGTCGTGGCCCTGACCCTGACCCCCGCGGTGCTGTCGCTCGTCGGCAGGAAGCTGATCTCAAAGCGGGCGTGGGCCAAGGCCGAGAAGCACAATGCCGACCCCAACCACGAGGCCGCGGACCGCGCCAAGGACGAACACCGCAGCAGCCACGGCTGGGGCGGACTCGTCACCAAGCACCCCGTGATGGCCACACTGGCCGGCGTCCTGCTGCTCGGCATCGTCGCGTTGCCGGCCGGCCAGTTACGGCTCGCCCTGCCGGACGGCGGTTCGGAGCCCGTCGATTCCCAGGCATTCAAGGCCTACGACGTGACCAGCCGCAGCTTCGGCGAAGGCACCACGGGCCCCATCGTCATCGTCGGGGACCTTCCCGAAGGCCTCAGCGAAACCGATGCCCAGGCCAAGCAGCTCGACGTCGCGGACGTCCTCCGCAGCACCGAGAATGTGACCGCCGCCGTCCCTGTAGCCCTGAGCGAGGACCGCCGCACGGCGGTGTTCCAGGTCATTCCCAAGGAGGGACCGGCCAGCGCCAGCACGGTTGAGGTGGTCTCCCAGCTCCGCGCCGAGAAGGCGGCAATCGAGGAATCCACCGGCGTGCGCATCGGGCTCACCGGCCAGACCGCCGGCAACATCGACGTTTCCGCCAAGCTCGGCGATGCCCTGCCGCCGTACCTCGCGATCGTGGTGGGACTCTCGCTGATCCTGCTGCTGTTGGTGTTCCGCTCGATCGTGGTGCCGCTTCTGGCAACAGGCGGCTTCCTGCTCTCGCTGGCTGCCGCCTTCGGCGCCGTTGTGGCGGTCTACCAGTGGGGCTGGCTGGGGACAATCTTCGGCGTCGATAACCCGGGTGCCGTGCTCAGCTTCCTGCCCATCATCCTGATCGGCGTGCTGTTCGGCCTGGCCATGGATTACCAGGTGTTCATTGCCTCGGGTATGCGCGAATCCTTCATGCACGGCGAGTCGGCAAGGCACGCGGTCCGCTCCGGCTTCAGCCATGCCGCTGCCGTGGTCACAGCCGCCGCCATCATCATGGTCAGCGTGTTCTCGGGCTTCATCTTCTCCCACCTGAACATGGTCCGGCCGCTGGGCTTCGCCATGGCGTTCGGCGTGCTGGTGGATGCGTTCGTGGTGCGCATGACAATTGTCCCGGCCGTGATGTACCTGCTCGGCGACAAGGCCTGGTGGCTGCCGCGCTGGCTGGACCGCATCCTGCCCGACGTGGACGTGGAAGGCGCGAGGCTCCGCAAGCCAGGCACGACGGCGGCCGTCACCTCCGCACCCGAACCCGCCGAGGTCCCGGCCGGCTGATCTCTTCTGCCGCTGCTGGCAGTTTTCGCACCGCTCCTGCGACGATATAGGGGTGAATTCCCATCCTGTCGCCCCACCTGATGTTCAAGCAGCTGATCGAATGTGGGACGCCTACGCCGCCGCGCATCCCGAGGCCGTCGCCGCATCGCCCGACTACACGGTGGAACACCTCGGTGATTCGAAACGGCTCGCCAACGAACTCCTCGGCGTTGTCCTCAGCGGAAGAAAGCGCGCGACGGCGGAAATCATCGCTGACTTCATCGGCCGCGGCGACCAGATGCCCCGCATCGGAACCCATTGGGTAGCCTTCGAAGTGGTCTGGCCGCCCGAGCACGCGGACACGCGCGCCGCAACAGTAAAGGTGCCGCAACAGTAGAGCTGCACCGCTGCATGACCGGCAGACCACGCGCGGCCGGCTCAGGCCGCGCGCGTACCTTCCGCCGCGAGCAAACCTCGGCCGAGCATACGAACCTTTGCGTACCGCCGTAGTTCACGTCTGAGCCTGCATACTTCCGTGTTCGAAACGTCAAGCTGCGTCCCCGGCAGCGGCGGCGCTGCGGAGTGGTAGCTGTGGCCGGTGGGTGTCTGGACTTCGATGGTGTGCCGTGGGCCCGGCCTAGGCTGGGCTTTCCAGCCTGGGGTTTCTTTGGTGTGGTTGCAGGCTTCGCACAGCCCGTCTGCGTTTCCGCCATCGGTTGTCCTGACGTCATCCTGCTGGCCCCGGCCCGGCCCTGGCCCTGTGCCTGTGCCTGGGTGAGGGCATCGCGTGCCCAGCCCGCCGGGACCACGTCGTAGCCGGTGAGCCGGGCCGGCTCTGAGTCACCCTGGAAGAGTGCCCGGTCGGTCATGATGAGCTGGATTTCGATGCCGGTGATCCCGCCCGGCGTCCCGGTGACGCATTCAACCAGGTCATCGGCCATGATCTGCCCGCGGGAACGTTCATCCCCGCAGGAGCGCAGGGTGTCGGCGTGGCGGCTGAGCGCGGCGTGCACGGCGACACCTGCCGAGACGGGGAGCAGGGCGGTCAGGTAGCACATGGTGTCCGGTGCCGGGCGGAGGCTGACGTGCCGTTCGGTGGCGGCATGGGCGGCGCGCTGGGTGACGGAGCGCGGGTCGCGGCGGTAGGCGGCGGTCCGGGCCGCGGCCACGACGGCGCGGTCTCCCGCTCCGGTCAGCGTTCCTGCGTCGGGGGCGAGTTCCTCATCGACGCTGCACCGGTCCGAGGCGGACAGGGATGCCGTTTCGCGCACCAGCAACGTGGCCTGCCACTCGTTCAGTTGCCCCGCCTCCAAGGCGGCGAGCGTGTGCGGCATCTCGATCACCAGGGCCTTGGCCAAGCCCAACAACCGGTTGCCCTTGGCCGGGGATTCGCCACGTGCAAGGGCGATCTGCGCCCCGATGCCTGCCCCGGGCCGGTCAGCCGGGATCCCGAGGTCGGACTGCTGCCGGCGCTGGTGCTGATCAAATGCCACGGTCAGGCGGGCCTGACGGGCAGCCAAGGCAGACTTTTCCTCTTCCAGTGCCCGGATCTCATCAATCAGGCGGGCACCGTCCTGTTCGTCCACGCCCCCGACACGAACCGCTTCGAAGCCCCCATTACCGTCCATAGCTCAAGTGTCCATGGGGGCACTGACAATTTAGGATGGGCTTTGCGGAGGACCCGAAACGGCTTCCGGGATTAGTCTGGAGCGGTGACCCGCCTCATTCTTGCCTCCCAGTCCCCCGCCCGCACCAAACTGCTCAGCAACGCCGGCATCGCCCACGAAGTCCTCGTCTCCGATGTGGACGAGGACGCCGTCCAGGCCCGCTACGGCGTGACCGATCCGCATGACACCGCCCTCCTGCTGGCCCGTGCCAAGGCTGAGGCCGTGGCCTCCCTGCCCGAGGCCGACGGCGCGCTGGTGATCGGCTGCGATTCGGTCTTCGAGTTTGACGGCGAGGCCCACGGCAAGCCGTACACCGCCGAGGTGGCCAAGGAACGGATGCTCCGGATGAGCGGCAGCATGGGCGTCCTGCACACCGGCCACTGGCTGGTGGATTGCCGGGATACAGACGACTCCGACGGCGGCAGCGCCGGCTCCGGCGCGACGCTCGGTTCCGTGTCCTCCGCCGAGGTCCACTTCATGGATATGAGCGAAGCTGAGATCGACACGTACATCGCCACCGGCGAGCCGCTCCAGTGCGCCGGCTCCTTCACCATCGACGGCTACGGCGGAGCCTTCATCCGCAAGGTCGACGGCGACCCCCACACCGTCGTCGGGCTTTCCATCTCCACCCTGCGCGGGCTGCTGGGCCAGGCGAAGGTGGATGTCACCGAACTTTGGACGGCCGGCGCCGTCGATCCCGCTGAGGTCCGGGCCGAGTAAGCCATCTGGCGGCTTCTTGTAGCAACCCTACAAAGCAGAGGCTTCCTACGCGCGGATTCCGCCAGTAATATCGGCGGAATCCTCAAAATCAAGCTAGGCTCCCTGAAGGAAAGAAGGAGACGCCTTGTCAGTTAAGCCGGAGCAGTCCGCAGGTCCAGTGCACGCAAACCTCACGAAGGTTTTGATCGCGAACCGCGGTGAGATCGCCGTACGCATTATCCGCGCAGCGCGCGACGAAGGCATCGCCTCCGTCGCCGTCTATGCCGATCCCGACCGCGACGCCCTCCACGTCCGGCTGGCCGACGAGGCGTACTCCCTGGGCGGCAACACCGCCGCCGAGTCGTACCTCGTGATGGACAAGCTGATCGAGGCGGCCCGCCAGTCCGGAGCGGACGCCATCCACCCCGGCTACGGCTTCCTGGCCGAAAACGCCCAGTTTGCTGCGAAGGTCATCGAAGCCGGCATCACGTGGATCGGCCCGTCCCCGGAGGCAATCACCGCCCTCGGCGACAAGGTCCAGGCACGCCACATCGCCGAAAAGGTGGGCGCGCCGCAGGTTCCCGGCACAGCGGACCCGGTGCAGTCAGCCGAAGAAATTCTCGAATTCGTGGACAAGTTCGGCCTGCCCGTGGCCATCAAGGCTGCCTTTGGCGGCGGCGGACGCGGCATCAAGGTGGCGCGCACCCGCGAGGAAATTCCGGAACTCTACGAGTCCGCGGTCCGCGAAGCTGTCGCTGCCTTCGGCCGCGGCGAGTGCTTCATCGAGCGCTTCCTGGACGCGCCCCGGCACGTTGAAACCCAATGCCTGGCTGATGCCTACGGCAACGTCGTGGTGGTTTCCACCCGTGACTGCTCGCTGCAGCGGCGCAACCAGAAGCTCGTGGAAGAGGCACCGGCACCGTTCCTCACCGAAGAACAGAACCGCCGCCTTTACGAGTCCTCCAAGGCCATCCTCAAGGAAGCCGGATACCTCGGCGCCGGAACATGCGAATTCCTGGTGGGCCAGGACGGCACCATCTCCTTCCTCGAGGTCAACACCCGTCTCCAGGTGGAGCACTGCGTCTCCGAGGAAGTCACCGGAATCGACCTCGTCCGCGAACAGTTCCGGCTGGCCCGCGGCGAGAAACTTGGATATGACGACCCCGAGGTCCGCGGCCACTCGATTGAATTCCGCATCACGGGCGAGGACCCGGGCCGCAACTTCATGCCCGCCCCCGGCACCATCACCACGCTGAAGAACCCCACCGGACCCGGCATCCGCATAGATTCCGGCGTGGAGCAGGGCGATGTCATCAGCGGAAACTTCGACTCCATGCTGTCCAAGCTGATCGTCACCGGAGCCAGCCGCCCCCAGGCCCTGGAGCGCTCGCGCCGCGCCCTCGAGGAGATGGTGGTGGAAGGCATCCCCACCGTCATCCCGTTCGATCTGGCCGTGGTCAGCGACCCCGCCTTCGCCCCCGCCGAAGGACCTTTCAGCATCCACACGCGCTGGATCGAGACGGAATTCGTCAACAACTTGCCCGCGTGGACCCCCGACGGCGCCGCTCCCGACGCCGAGGAAGCCGGCGAACGCCGCACTGTGGTGGTCGAGGTGGGCGGCAAGCGCCTCGAAGTGGCACTTCCCGCCTCCCTCGGATTCAGCGGCGCAGCCTCCGGCGCCGGCGCGAAGCCTGCCAAGTCCAAGAAGCGCAGCCGCTCGGGCGGTGCCACCGCGGCGGTCGGCGGCAATGCGCTGACCTCCCCCATGCAGGGCACCATCGTGAAGGTTGCCGTGGCCGACGGCGACGTCGTCGCTGAAGGCGATCTCGTCGTCGTGCTGGAGGCGATGAAGATGGAGCAGCCGCTGACCGCGCACCGGTCCGGCACCGTCACCGGCCTGGCGGCCGCGGCCGGCCAGACGGTGGCCGCGGGCGCCGTCATCGCAACGATCGAGGACTAGGTGGTGTAGGAACACATGAAAATGCCCGGTGTGAATCACACCGGGCATTTTCATCTGCCGGACCAGCGGTCCGGCGGGGGCAGGGAATTAGGCCACGTTGTTTTCGTAGTCCAGGTCGCGGGTTTCCTTGCTAAGGAACAGCGCGATCAGCGTCAGCACCGACATGACGGTGAGGTAGACGCCGACCAGCACCGGGCTGCCGTTCGCCATTTCCCAAAGCCACACAGCGATGAAGGGCGCCACTGCTGCACCCAGGATGCTGGACACGTTGTAGCTGACTGCCGATCCGGTGTACCGGACGTTCGTCGGGAACAGCTCCGGGAGCAACGCGCCCATGGGCCCGAACGTCAGGCCCATCAGCGAGAAGCCGATGACCAGCAGCGCCATGGTGCCGACGAAGCCGCCGCTGAACAGCGGGACGAACAGCAGGCCGAAGGCAAAGATGCCTGTGGTCACGGCGATCAGCATCTTGCGGCGGCCGAACTTCTCGGCGAGCGGACCCGAGACCAGGGTGAAGATGCCGAAGAACACGACGCCGGCGATCAGCATCCAGAGGAAGTCGTTCCGGGCGAAGCCCAGGCCGGGGACGAACGCGGCCGCGGCGGCCTCGGTCATCGGCTTACCGGCCTTCTCGGCGGCGGCCTTGGCCGCATCCAGGCTGGAGGCCCGGGTGCCGTAGGTCAGCGTGAACGTGGTCATCAGGTAGAACAGCACGTAGGTGGCGAGCATGATGAACGTGCCCAGGATCAGCGGACGCCAGCTGGTCTTGAAGACCCGGGCGAGGGGCAGCTTGGCCACCTCGTTGGATTCGAGCACCTTGGTGAACGCAGGCGTTTCGATCAGCTTGAGGCGGACATAGAGGCCGATGATGACCATCACGGCGCTGAGCAGGAACGGCACACGCCAGCCCCAGGATTCGAAGGCGGCCGGGGAAAGTATGTAGCTGGCCACCAGGAAGATCACGTTGGCGATGATGAAGCCGATCGGCGCACCCAGCTGCGGGAACGTGCCGTAGATGGCGCGCTTGTTCGCCGGGGCATTCTCGGTGGCCAGCAGGGCTGCACCGCTCCATTCGCCGCCGAGGGCAAGGCCCTGGGCGAACCGCATGACCACCAGCAGTGCCGGGGCCCAGAATTCCCATCCCGGAACGAGGGCGGTGGGCAGGCAACCGATGAGGAAGGTGGCAATACCCATGGTCAGCAGCGATGCCACCAAGGTGCCCTTGCGTCCGAATTTGTCACCGAAGTGTCCAAAGACGATCGACCCAAGCGGCCGGGCGATGAAAGCGACGCCGAAGACCGCGAAGGAGCTCAGCAGCTGGGTGGTTTCGTTCTGGCCGGGGAAGAACAGCCTGGGGAAAACGAGTACCGCGGCGGTGGCGTAGACGTAGAAGTCGTAGAACTCAACAGTGGTGCCGATCAGGCTGGCGACGATCACGCGCCCGCGCGAGTTCACTTGCTTGGCTGACCCCGGCTGCGGTGTTGTGGCAGTGGATGACATGTAGTAACGCTTTCGTGAGAACCGGGCCGGCGCCCCCAAAAGGCGGCCCGGCAGAAGAATACAGAGACTTCAATACTACTTAGTAAAGTCCACTCAATGGACAAAAGGTCCAGAATGCGGGCAATTTCTGCCGTCTCAAAATGAGCACCTCCGCATAGCCTAACGCCGTCTCCAGCGCGCTGATAGGCAAATGTCACAGCACGTTAACAAACGGCGACCGTCCGTGAAATGCGCGTTCCCTACCTTGGAAGGACAACATCCCCCAAGGAGGTACACCGTGACTGCTGACCGCCCCGCAGAATCCGGCACCGGCAATTCCCTCGATCTTGCCGCCGAACCGAGGTACGGGAGCGCCTCCGCTTCCGCCACCGCCACCGACGCACCCGCCCTTGAAGTCCGTCCGGGCCGCTGGATCGCCAACTGGGACGCTGAGAACAAGCACCAGTGGGAAACCCAGGGCCGCACCATTGCGCGCCGGAACCTCAACTGGTCCATCTTCGCCGAATTCCTCGGCTTCGTCGTCTGGCAGCTCTGGTCCATCGTGGTGGTCCAGCTGCCCGCCGCAGGGTTCACGTTCAGCACCTCGGAGATTTTCTGGCTCATCTCCATGCCGAGCCTCGTCGGCGCCACCCTCCGGATCCCCTACACGTTCATGGTCCCCCGCTTCGGCGGCCGGAACTGGACCATCGTCTCGGCTCTGCTCCTCCTGATTCCTTCGGTCGGGCTGGCCATGTGCGTCTCCAACCCGGAAACACCGTTCGGCGTCATGTTGTTGGTGGCGGCCCTGGCAGGCTTCGGCGGCGGCAACTTCGCCAGCTCGATGGCCAACATCACCTTCTTCTACCCGGCCCGCGAAAAGGGCTGGGCACTGGGGCTGAACGCGGCCGGCGGCAACATGGGTGCCGCCGTCGCACAGCTCGCCGTTCCGATCGCCATCACGCTGCTGGCCGCTGGTACCGTCAACCTGCCCGTAGCCGGCCTCATGTGGGTACCGCTGATCCTCCTCGCCGCCTTCGGCGCCTGGAAGTACATGGACAACCTCACCAGCGCCAAGGGTGACGTGGCCGGATCGCTGGCCGCGCTCAAGGAACCGCACCTGTGGATCATGGCCCTGCTGTACATCGGCACGTTCGGCTCCTTCATCGGCTTCGCCGGTGTCTTCCCCAAGCTCATCAAGGACTACTTCCCCGCCTTCTCCTCCATCGGAGTCGGCACGGTGGCCCTCTCACTGGCCTTCCTCGGCCCGCTGGTCGGCTCGCTGGCCCGCCCCTACGGCGGACGCATGGCTGACCGCCTCGGCGGCGCCCGGATGACAGTCTCCGCGTTCGCAGCCATGGCCGTGATCACGCTGACCATGATCTGGACCCTGCCGCTGAAGAACTTCTGGCTCTTCCTGGCCCTCTTCCTGATGCTCTTCACGGCCAGCGGCTTCGGAAACGGGGCAACCTACCGGATGATCCCGGTGATCTTTGCAATCTCCAGCAAGGCCGCCCGCTCGGGTGCCAGCTCGGTGACCACCCAGCGCCTGGCTTCCTCGGCCCTCGGCCTGATCTCGGCCATCGGCGCCTACGGCGGGTTCGTGATCCCGCAGGTGCTGAACGCCTCCAACTCGGCGAGCGGCTCCTACACCCCGGCGTTCTACGGCTTCGTCGGAGCCTATGTTGTGATGCTGGCGGTCTGCTGGTTCTTCTACATCCGCAACGCCAACCGAAATGCGATGGGACACGTCTAACATGACCAAAAGCGCCGACACGCACTGCCCTTACTGCGCCTTGCAGTGCGCCATGACGCTCAAGTCCCCAGCGGCTCTGACCCCGGCTGTCCAGCCGGGGTCAGACCCCGTGCCGGCCGCGCCGGCCCTGGAGGTCAGCGGCCGCGACTTTCCCACGAACCGCGGCGGCCTCTGCCGCAAGGGGTGGACCTCGGCCTCGCTCCTGCAGCACCCCGGCCGCGTCACCGAGCCCCTGCTGAAAGGGTCCGACGGCGTCCACCGCCCCATTACCTGGGACGAGGCACTGGCCCGCATCACCACCGCAGTCAAAGACGCCCGAGCCAAGTACGGGGCTGACGGCGTCGGCGTGTTCGGCGGTGGCGGGCTCACCAACGAGAAGGCCTACCAGCTGGGAAAGTTCGCCCGCCTCGCGCTGGGCACCTCCCGCATCGACTACAACGGCCGGTTCTGCATGTCATCGGCCGCCGCCGCGGGCATGCGGGCCTTCGGCCTGGACCGCGGCCTGCCGTTCCCGCTTGAGGCACTGGACAGTGCCAGCACCATTCTGATGCTCGGCTCCAACGTCGCCGAGACCATGCCGCCGTTCGTCCAGCACCTGCAAGGCGTGCGCGCGGCCGGCGGCCTGATTGTGGTGGACCCCCGCCGTTCCGCCACGGCGGACTTCACGTCCGACGGCGGCGGCCTCCACCTGCAGCCCCTGCCGGGCACCGACCTCACCCTCCTGCTCGGCCTGGCGCACGTGGTCATCCACGAAGGACTCGTCGACGCCGGCTACGTCCAGGCGCGCACCACCGGCTACGACGCCCTGGTCCGCAGCGTCAACGCGTTCTGGCCGGAACGCGTCCAGTCCCTCACCGGAGTGCCCGCCGAACTCATCCGCGAGACCGCCCGCAGGCTGGCCGACGGCGCACGCAAGGGCGGCAGCTACATCCTGACCGGCCGCGGCGTAGAACAGCACGTCGACGGCACCGACACCGCCACGGCCGCCATCAACCTCAGCCTTCTGCTCGGCCTGCCCGGCTCCGCCCGCAGCGGCTACGGCACGCTCACCGGCCAGGGCAACGGCCAGGGCGGGCGCGAACACGGCCAGAAGGCCGACCAACTGCCGGGCTACCGCAAGATCACGGATCCCGCGGCGCGCGCCCACATGGCCAAAGTCTGGGATGTGCCCGAGTCGCTGATCCCCGGGCCCGGCCTGCCGGCCGTCCAAATGCTCAAATCGCTCGGCCAGCCCGACGGCGTCCGCTGCCTATTCGTGCACGCCTCCAATATCGCCGTCGCCTCCCCCGACGCGAACTCCGTCATCGCCGGACTCCGCAGCCTGGACTTCCTGGTGGTCTGCGACTTCTTCATGTCTGAAACGGCCGCCGAGGCCGACCTCGTCCTGCCGGTCCTGCAGTGGGCCGAGGAGGAGGGCACCCTGACCAACCTCGAAGGCCGCGTCCTCCGCCGCCGCAAGGCCATCCAGCCACCCGCCGGGGCCCGCAGCGAACTGTGGATCATGGCCCGCCTGGCCGAAGCACTCGAGGCGCCGTCCACGTACAGCGACGACCCCGAGACGGTTTTCGAGGAGCTTCGCCTGGCGTCCGCCGGCGGCGCGGCGGACTACTCCGGCATCGACTACGCCATGCTGGACCGCGGCGAGGCCGCCTACTGGCCGTACCCCACGGGCAGCACCGGCACGCCCCGGATGTTCCTGGACGCCTTTGCGCACGCCGACGGCAAAGCCGTCATGACCCCGGTGACGCCCCGCCGTCGTCGTACTCCCATGGCTAACCCCGGCCGGGACGTCGGAGCCCCGGCCGCGAAACCGATGACCCTCATCACGGGCCGGCTGCTGGAGCACTACCAGTCCGGAGCCCAGACCCGGCGAGTGTCCGAACTCCTCGCGTCCCAGCCCGAAGCCAGGCTGCAGATCCACCCCGCGGCCGCGGCTGCCATGGGCATCGCGGACGGTGCCCGGGTATCGGTGGCGAATGAGCGCGGCGAGGTGGTCTGCCGGGCGGAGCTCAGCACCGCCATCCGCCCCGAAACCGTGTTCCTGCCCTTCCACTTCCCGGAGTTGGAGAGCGCGAACCGTCTCACGGAAGCAGCCACGGACCCCATCTCGGGGATGCCCGAATTCAAGTTCAACAAGGTATGGGTCCGGCTGGCCGCGAACGTACCAAGCAACAGTGTTCTTCAGACCTCGGAGGCCTCATGAGCGAGCAGATTGTAATTGTGGGATTCGGTCCGGTGGCGGCGCGGCTGGTCGACGAACTGCTGCCGGCGGTGCGCGCCGGGCAGGTCCGGCTGACGGTCATCGGCCAGGAAATCGACGCCGCCTATAACCGTGTGCTGGTCGCCGACCTGGGCGTCGGCCGCACCACCGCCGAAGCCCTGGCCCTGGCCGACGCCGCCGCCCTCATGGCGGAAGGCGTCGACGTCCGGCTGGGCGTCAAGGTCAAGCGCGTGGACCGGGCCCGGCAGCAGGTCCTCCTCGCCGACGGCACGTCGGCCCACTACGACCGGCTGGTCTTCGCCACGGGCTCCCGTCCTGTCATCCCCAACCTCACCGGGATCAACCCGGACCCCGCGGCACCCGTCCTGCCCGCCGGCGTCACCGCGCTGCGCGACCTCCGCGACGCCGAGGTCCTCCGCAAGGCCGTGGCCGGCCGCAAGCGCGTGGTGGTGCTCGGCGGCGGCGTGCTGGGTCTGGAAACGGCCCTGGCCGCCGCCGAAGAAGGCGCCACCGTCACCGTGGTGCACAACGGACCCCACCCGCTGGGCCGGAATATCGACCGCGGCGGCGGCGCGGTGCTCGCCGCCAGCCTGCGCAACTGCGGCGTGCGCGTCGCCGGCAACGCCCGTTCCACGGGCGTGGAACACAACGCTCCCGACGGCGGGTTCTCGGCCCTGCTGCTCGACGACGGTTCGGCGATCGACGGCGACCTCCTGGTCCTCTCGTGCGGTGTCCGCCCCAGGACCGAACTGGCCGAAGGCTGCGGGCTATCCACGTCGACGGGCATCCTGGTGGACCACCGGCTGCGCGCGCACCACGAACCGCACATCTTCGCCATCGGCGACTGCGCCGAGGTCCGTTGCCCGGAACCGGACTGCGTCGAATGCCGCACCGCGCGCGGACCGTCCGGCCTGGTGGGTCCGGGCTGGCGGCAGGCCGAATGGCTCGCCGAGTACCTGCTGCTGCTGAACGAGGGCTCGCAGGAGGACGCGGATTCGCTGCCCGCGCTCCCCCAGGAGAAGCCCGGCGTGATCGTCCTCAAGGCCCGCGGCATGAACATGGCCGTGGCCGGGGACAACGCGGCGGATCCGTGGGACGAGGAAGCCCTGACCGCCGGAGCGGTCAACGGCCGGCCCCGCCTCCAGATCGCCCAGTGGGCCGATCCCGAGCATGGCCGCTACGTGAAGATGACCACCCGCGGCGGCGTGCTCGAGGGCCTGGTCAGCGTGGGCATGCCCCGCACCGCCGGCGAGCTGGTGCAGCTCTTCGAGCGGGGCGCGGAACTGCCCGCGGACCGTTCGCTGCTCCTGCGTCTAGACGGGCCGGACCAGCTGGCCCCGTCCGGCGCCTCCAACGACCCCGAAAGCACGGTCTGCCGGTGTGCCGGCGTTAGCGGCGGCAAGATCACGGAGGCTGTGACGGGCGGCTGCTCGACCGTGGCCGAAGTCTCCTCGGCAACCCGCGCCGGCACCGGCTGCGGCGGCTGCCACGAGGACATCAAGGGGCTCATCGAAAAACACTTCCAGGCGGCAGCCGCCTAACAGCTGAGCGGCAGCAGCTACATGTGAACGTGCAGGCGCCTTGCCGCTTCGGAGATGGAGCCGCTTAGCGACGGGTACACGGTGAAGGTGCTGGCGACGTCGTCCACGTGCAGTTTCTGCTTGACCGCGATGGAGATCGCGAAAATCAGTTCTGACGCGTTGGGGCCCACCACCACGCCGCCGATCACGGTGCCCGAACCCTTGCGCGCGAAGATCTTGACGAAGCCGTCCTTGTGGTTGCGCATCTTGGCGCGGGCATTGCTCTTCAGGGAGAGCTTCACGATGTCGCCCTGGTACTTGCCGGAGTCGATCTCGGCCTCTGAGACGCCCACGGACGCGATTTCCGGCGACGTGAAGATGTTCGATGCCACCTGGTGCAGCTTGATGGGGGTCACGCCGTCACCGAGGAAGTGCGCAATGGCGATCCTGCCCTGCATGGCCGCAACGGAGGCGAGCGCCAGGACGCCCGTGCAGTCGCCGGCGGCGTAGATGTTGGGGGCGGTGGTGCGGGAGACGCCGTCGACCTTGATGTGGCCGCTCTCGGTCAGCGCAACACCCGCCTCCTCAAGTCCGATCCCGGCGGTGTTGGGGATGGAGCCCACGCAGACCAGGCAGTGGCTGCCGGTCACCTGGGAGCCGTCACCGAGGGTGACCACCACGCCGTCCTCGGTGCGCTCCACGGTCTCGGCCCGGGAGCGGGAAAGCACCTTGACGCCGCGGCGTTCGAAGACTTCCTCCAGCACCTCCGCGGCGTCGGTGTCCGAGCCGGGAAGGACGCGGTCGCGGCTGGAAATCAAGGTGACCTTGGAACCCAGGCCGTTGTACGCCGAGGCGAACTCGGCACCCGTGACGCCGGAGCCAACCACGATCAGTTCCTCGGGCAGCTCGTCCAGGTTGTAGATCTGGGCCCAATTCAGGATCCGCTGGCCGTCGGGCCGGGCGGTGGGCAGTTCGCGCGGGTGGGCGCCCACGGTGAGCAGGATGGCGTCAGCCTCAACGGTTTCGGTGCCGTCGGCGGTCAGGACCTCGATGGTGTGGTTGTCCACCAGCTTGCCGGAACCGATGAGGATGCGGACATTCTGGTGCTCCAGGCCCGCCGTGATGTCCCTCGACTGCTGGCGCGCGAGGCCCAGCAGGCGGTCGTTGATGTGCTTCAGGTCCGCGCGCATGACCGGGACGAAATCCCCGCCGTCGACGTCGAACTTGACCCCCAGCTCCCCCGCTTCGCCGACGCGGGTCATCAGGTCCGCCGTCGCGATCAGGGTCTTGGAAGGCACGACGTCGGTCAGCACCGCGGAGCCGCCGAGGCCGGCGCGCTCAATGATGGTGACTTGCGCCCCCAGGGAGGCGGCCACCATGGCGGCTTCGTAGCCGCCCGGGCCTCCGCCGAGAATTGCGATTCGGGGGGCACTGAAATCAGGATGCATAGTCACAATCAACCATTCTCGCCCATCCCTCGCCCCACCACCAACAGACGCGGGCTGCTCCCGCAGCCCGGCGGTGTGCCCGCTACAGTCGCTTTCGCTGGGCACACCGGCGCCCGCACGATAGCTTGTACCAGTGAGTAACACAGAATTCCTGAACACTGACCCCTTCGAGGCAGCCCGCACGGCCGCCGACTACATCGCAACCGAGACCGGCGTCGAATCGCACGACATCGCCCTGGTCCTGGGCTCCGGGTGGGGCGACGCCGCGGAACTCATCGGCGAGACCACGGCCACCCTGACGGCATCGGAAGTGCCGGGCTTTTCCGCACCGGCGGTGGAAGGCCACGTGGGCACCATCCGCTCGGTCCTGACGCGGGAAGGCAAGCGTGCGCTGGTGCTCGGCGCCCGCACGCACTACTACGAGGGCAAAAACGTCCGTGCGGTTGTCCACGGGGTGCGCACGGCGGCCGCTGCCGGCTGCAAAACCCTGGTGGTCACCAACGGCTGCGGCGGGCTCAACGAAAACTGGACTCCGGGCACGCCCGTGCTCATCAAAGATCACATCAACCTCACCGCGGCATCACCGCTCGAAGGCGCCACGTTCGTGGATCTGACGGATCTCTACTCGTCCCGGATCCGCGGCCTGGCCCGTGAGGTTGACCCTTCCCTGGACGAGGGCGTGTACGCCCAGTTCACCGGGCCCCACTACGAAACCCCTGCCGAAGTGCAGTACGCCAAGCGGATCGGCGCCGACCTCGTCGGCATGTCCACGGCGCTGGAGGCCATCGCAGCGCGCCACGCGGGCATGGAGGTGTTCGGCATTTCGCTGGTCACCAACCTCGCCGCCGGCATCAGCCCCATGCCGCTGAGCCACCAGGAAGTCATCGAGTCCGGCCAGGCCGCCGGCCCGCGGATCTCGAAGCTCCTCGCGGAAATCATCGCCAAGCTCTAGCTGCGGCTACCCCGCGCTGCCCGTCCCCAGGAGGTGCGCCACGGTGTTGGGGCGCGCCTCGGGGAACCTTCGCTCGATGGACTGTGCAATGCCCGCCACGGTCTGCCTGGCAAGTTCAGTCCGCCAGGCCAGCTCGGCGTGGCGCATGGACTGTGAGATCAGGCAGCTCCGGGCGTAGTCCTCATCCATTTCCCCTCCCGGCCCGTTCTTCAGGATGCCATCGCAGCGGAACGCCATCTCCCGGCCTTCGATGGCCACCACCACATCCAGCACCGTGATCCTGTCCGGCCGGCGCGCCAGCTGGAAGCCGCCCTTGGGGCCGGAAACCGAGACCAGAATTCCTGCCCGCACCAGCGCCTGGAGCTGCTTGTTCAGGTAGGCCGGCGGCAGCTTGTACAGCTCCGCCAGCCGAGCACTGCTGATTGACGCATCCCCGGGCAACCAGGCCATGTTCACGCAGCAGTGCAGCGCCCACTCCACGCCCTGGTTCATCTTCATTCCGAGACCGTACGTGTCCGGAATTTTCAATGTCAAGGAACGAATTCTCGCAGTCATGGAGCGGTGGGGCCGGCAAGATATGACCTGGCCGATGGCTGGTCCGGCACCGCTCCCCGCCGCTTTGACGATAGTTTGGTTCCTATGACGTCTTCCGATGCCGACTTCCAGCTGCTCAACGACGCCCGCGCCTGGGCCGCGCAGGATCCGGATCCCGTGACCGCCACCACGCTGACGGAACTCGTCACGCTCACCGAAGCCGGCACGCCGTCAGCGCGCCAGGAACTGGCGGACAGCTTCAACGGAACGCTGGAGTTCGGCACCGCCGGGCTCCGGGCCGCCCTCGGCCCCGGGCCCAACCGGATGAACCGGGTGGTGGTCCGCCGCGCAGCGGCCGGCTTCGCAAGCTTCCTGGCCGGAGCGGTGGCGCAGGCCTCCCCCGGGACCCGGCCGCGCGCCGTCGTCGGCTATGACGCCCGCTACAACTCCGATATCTTCGCCCAAGAGACCGCCGCGATCTTCACCGCGGCCGGGTTCGACACCTTCCTGATGCCGGGCGCGCTGCCCACCCCGCTGCTGGCGTATGCCGTGCGGGCACTGGACTGCGACGGCGGCGTGATGGTCACGGCCAGCCACAACCCGCCGCAGGACAACGGCTACAAGGTCTACCTGGGCCGCCACGCCGTTGAGGAAAGCGGTCGCGGCGCGCAGATCGTGGCCCCGTACGACGCCCTCATCGCAGCGGAGATCGCCAAAGTGGGCGCCCTGGATTCCATCCCGCTGGCCGCCGGCGGATGGACGGTGCTCGACGCCGGCATCGCGCGGGACTACGAGTCCGCCACTGCGGCGCTGGCCAACCGCAGACTCTTTCCGGCCCGTGACCTCAAGATCGTGCTGACGCCCATGCACGGCGTGGGCGGCGAAACCGCCGTGTCCGTCCTCAACGCGGCCGGCTTCACCGACGTCACGTTGGTCAGTGAGCAGGCCGAACCGGACCCGGACTTCCCCACCGTCAGTTTCCCCAACCCCGAGGAGCCCGGGGCCCTGGACCTCGCGCTCGGCGCGGCCATGCAGGCCGACGCCGACATCGTCCTGGCCAACGACCCCGACGCCGACCGCGCCGCAGTCGCCGCCAAGGACCCGGACACGGGGGCATGGCGGATGTTGCGGGGCGATGAAGTGGGCGCCCTGCTGGGGGCACATGTTGTGGCCCGGCTCTCTGCCACCGGCGAGGAAAGGCCCGACGGCGTGCTCGCCAATTCGATCGTGTCGTCGCGGCTGCTCTCACGCATCGCAGCCGCGGCCGGCTATGCGCACGAGGAAACCCTGACGGGTTTCAAGTGGATCTCCCGGGTGCCGGGCCTGCTGTACGGCTACGAGGAAGCGCTGGGTTACTGCGTGGCCCCGGACCTGGTCCGGGACAAGGACGGCATCTCCGCTGCCGTGCTGATCGCGGAACTCGCCGCCACGGCCAAGGCGGACGGGAAAACCATCTTCGACACCCTGGACGAGCTGTACCTGGTCCACGGGCTGCACGCCAGCGACCAGCTGAGCATCCGAGTGGCGGACCTGGGCCTGCTGGATGCCATGATGAACCGGCTGCGGGTCAGTCCGCCCGAATCATTCGGCGGTTCCGGCGTCGAGACGTCCATTGACCTGGCGGAAGGCAGCGAACAGCTGCCGCCGACCGACGGGCTGCTCTACCTGACCCGCGACCTCAGCCGGGTCATCATCCGGCCCAGCGGCACCGAGCCGAAGCTCAAGTGCTACCTGGAGGTGATCCGGAGCGTGGGATCGGCTGCCGAACTGCCCGAAGCCCGGCTGGCCGCGCGGACCGCCCTGGACCACGTCTTGAGCGATGTCCGCGAGGCTTTGGGGCTGTAAGTCAGGGCAGTCCTACAGCTCAACCTCGAGGACGCCGTCCGCGACGCGCGTGTTGAACGTGGCCAGCCGCAGCCCGGGGTTACCGAAGCACTCGCCGGTCTCGAGGTCGTAGACCTCCTTGTGCAGCGGCGATGCAATGGTGGGACGCGTGCCGCGGGATCCGAGGATGCCGCGGGCCATCACGAAGGCACCGGTGGCCGGGTCCTCCTGCGCCACGGCGAAGACCTCACCGGCGCCGGTGCGGAAAAGCGCCACCTGAAGGCCGGCGATCAGTGCCGCTTCGCCCCAGGCGATCTCCAGGTCATCCACGGCGCAGACCTGGTGCCAGCCCGCGGCGTACTCGGTGGCCAGATCCTCAAGTTCCAGTGTTGCCGTCATGTCGGCTCCTCTCCCTTTTTCCTGCTTCCCGGCGGTAGGCCGGTTCCGCGAGGCGTATGTCCGCCTGCTTCAGCCGCCAGTGCGGCCGTATATCCAAGCTAGGCGGCAGGTGTTTCAAAGGGGTGCAGTCAATGTGTCCGGAACGTAAAAGACACCTCACCTGACCCGAAATGTGTTCGTGATGCAGAAGTTAAGTTCACGAAACATAAGGGAAACTGAAGCGAAATTCCCTTTGCCTAGTCTGGATGGACAAGCTGCAGAGCACCGTCTGCGGCCCAGCGAAAGGCCCACAGTGACCGAACAGACTTCAAGCACAGAGACACCACGCCGCATCGTGGTCGCCGGCGGCGGCCCCGCAGCCCACCGTTTTGCCGACGCCATGCATGCACGTGGCCTCGAAGGCTGGCAGGTAACTGTTCTCACCGAGGAAGCGCACCTGCCCTATGACCGCGTTGCCCTGAGCAAGGCCCTCACGGACAGCACCGTTGACCTCACGCTTGGCGCTGCGTCCATGTGGGACCACGACGCACTCAACCTCAAGACCGGCGAGCGCGTGGTGAAGATCGACACCGCGGGCAAGACCGTTGAAACCGCAGCCGGCAGCACGTACGAATACGACGAACTGGTGGTTGCCACCGGTTCGGATGCAGCCAGGCTCCCGATCCCCGGCGCCGAGCACGTGCATGTATACCGCACACTCGAAGACGTCTGGGCGATCAACAAGTCGATCACCGAGCTCACCGAGAAGCTCGGCCGCAAGATCAACGCCGTCACCATCGGTGGCGGCCTCCTGGGCCTTGAATCCGCGGCCGGCACCGAACAGCTCGGCGCGACCCCGGTCGTCATCAACGGCGCCCCCTGGCTCATGAACACCCAGCTCGACGAAGGCGCCGGCCAGGCGCTGGGCCGGTTGATCGAGGCCAAGGGCTTCGAAGTCCACGGCGGTGTGTTCCCCTCCGAAATCCTCGCGGACGGCGACGGCCAGGTCACCGGTGTGCTGATGGCCGACGGCCGCACCATCGCGGCCGACCTCGTGGTTGTTGCCATCGGCGTCAAGCCCCGCGACGAACTCTTCCGCGCTGCCGCGGGTGAGGAACCCCAGTTCGATCTGGGCCCCCGCGGCGGCGTGGTCATCAACGACGACTGCTCCACCCAGGTGCCGGGCATTTGGGCCATCGGTGAAGTGGCCAACTTCGGCGGCATGTGCCTGGGCCTCGTGGCTCCGGCAAACACCATGGCCGAGATCGTGGCCGACCGCCTGCACGGCGGCCAGGCAACCTTCCCGGGCTTTGACACCGCCACCAAGCTCAAGCTGTCCGGCGTGGACGTGGCCAGCTTCGGCGATGCGTTCGCCAGGACCGAGCACGCCCTCGAAATTGTCTACGCAGACCCCGCCCGCGGCGTCTACCAGAAGATCGTCACCACGGACGACGCCAAGACCCTCCTCGGCGGCATCTTCGTGGGCGACGCCACTCCGTACACGAGCCTTCGCCCGCTCCTGGGCCGTGAACTCGCGGCAGAACCCGGCGCGTACCTGACCGCGGCCGGCGGCGGCGACGCCCCGGACACCGAGCTGCCGGACGACGCCATCCTGTGTTCCTGCAACAACGTGTCAGCGGGAACCATCCGCGACACCGTCAACGGCTGCGGCGCCTGCGACGGCAACGCCCCCGTCCAGGAACTGGGCGAGCTGAAGGGCTGCACCCGAGCCGGAACCAGCTGCGGTTCCTGCGTGCCGATGCTCAAGAAGCTGCTGGAAACCGAGCTCACCAAGTCCGGCGTCGAAGTTTCGAAGGCGCTGTGCGAGCACATCGAGCTGTCCCGCCAGGAACTGTTCGACGCGATCCGCGTCCTGGAACTGACCTCCTTCGAAGAGATCATGGCCAAGTACGGCACCGGCGCAGGCTGCGACATCTGCAAGCCCACCATCGCCAACATCCTTGCCAGCCAGAACAGCGCCTACGTGCTCGACGCCGGCCGCGGAACCCTGCAGGACACCAACGACCGCGCGCTGGCCAACATGCAGAAGGACGGCACCTACTCGGTGGTTCCCCGCATCGCCGGCGGTGAAATCACGCCGAAGAAGCTCGGCGTGATCGCTGCGGTCGCCGAACAGTACGGCCTGTACACCAAGATCACCGGCGGCCAGCGGATCGACATGTTCGGCGCCCGGCTGGAGCAGCTTCCGGAGATCTGGAAGCAACTGGTGGATGCCGGCTTCGAATCCGGCCAGGCCTACGGCAAGAGCCTCCGTACGGTGAAGTCCTGCGTCGGTTCCACCTGGTGCCGGTTCGGCGTGCAGGACTCGGTGGCCATGGCCATCCAGCTGGAGCTGCGCTACCGCGGCCTCCGCAGCCCGCACAAGCTCAAGATGGGCGTCTCCGGCTGTGCCCGCGAATGCGCCGAGGCCCGCGGCAAGGACGTCGGCGTGATCGCCACCGCTGACGGCTGGAACCTCTACGTCGGCGGCAACGGCGGTGCCACCCCGGCCCACGCCCAGCTCCTGGCCAAGGACCTCGACGACGAGACACTGATCAAGTACATCGACCGCTACTTCATGTACTACATCCGCACCGCCGACCGCCTGCAGCGCACCGCACGGTGGCAGGAAGAGCTCGACGGCGGCATCAAGCACGTCGAAGACGTGGTGGTCAAGGACACCCTGGGCATCGCCGAGGAACTCGAGGCGGCCATGGCCAAGCATGTTGACACGTACGTCGACGAGTGGGCAGATACTCTGAAGGATCCCGAGCGCCTGCGCCGGTTCCGCTCCTTCGTCAACGCTCCCGACCAGAAGGACGACTCCATCACCTTCGTCCCCGACGAGCGCGGCCAGATGCGCCCGGCCACGGCAGAAGAAAAGGGAAAGGTCCTGATCGGGGCCTCCATCCCGATGAGGCCCCGCGATGAGAACGAGGTATAGGCATGCAGCTCAGCATTGATCTCACCGGACGCGACGTCCTGGTCACCGGCTCCGACCACGCCGCGCGCCAGGCGGTGCGCCGCTACGAAGCCGCAGGCGCCGTCGTCTTCCGCCTCAGCGCTCCGCAGGGAGCCGGGCACGACGGCCCACTGCCCGAGCGCCCGTTCCTCGTCGCCGCGATCGACGACGGCCAGCCCGGCTGGGAGGCCCTGCTGGACAGGTGCCGCGCAACCGGCATTCCGGTCGCCGCCGAACCGGCAGCCGGCCCGATCGGCCACGTCACGCTGGTTGGCGGCGGCCCGGGCACCACCGAGCTGCTCACAGTTGCTGCCGTCAACGCCCTGCGGGATGCCGACGTCGTGTTCTACGACCGTCTGGCCCCCTACCAGGAGTTGCCGTCCCTGACGTCGGCCGAACTCATTGACGTGGGCAAGCGCCCGGGGCACCACAAGGTCAGCCAGGGCGACATCGAGAAGCTCATGGTGGAGAGCGCCCTCGCCGGAAACAACGTGGTCCGCCTCAAGGGCGGGGACCCGTACGTCTTCGGCCGCGGCGGCGAGGAAGTTGCCTCCTGCGTCGCCGCCGGCGTTCCCGTCCGGGTGATTTCCGGCGTCACGAGTGCCATCTCCGTTCCGGCCGCGGCCGGCATCCCGGTGACGCACCGCGAGGTCAGCCACATGTTCACCGTGGTCTCCGGCCACGCACCGCTGACTGAGAAGGAACTCACCCACCTGGCCGGCCTGGGCGGCACCATCGTGGTCCTCATGGGCATCGGAACTCTGCACCACCTTGCCGCAGGCCTGCGCCGTGCCGGCATGCGCGCCGACATGCCCATGGCCGTGGTGGAGCGGGGCTACCGTCCCGGGCAGCGGACCACCATCGCGGAGCTGGGCACCATTGCCAGCGCCGCTGCCGGCTGCAGCAACCCTGCCGTCCTGGTGATCGGCGAGGTGGTGCGCGTGGCTGAGGCCAACCGAGGGCATGCCGAGGCCGCCGCGGATCTTGACCGCCTGGCGGCCTCGCTGCTGGGTTCGTGACCGACATGAGCGCACTGAACGCCCTGGCCCCCGCAACGGGCCCAACATCGAAACCCGCCCGCTCCTCAACCGCAGCGACGGGACCCGACGGCTCGGAGCCGCGGGAGGCAGCCGCCCCGGAAACGGCCGAGGCTCCCCTGGAAGGCTTCCGGATCGGCGTCACTTCGCACCGCCGTTCCCGCGACCTCATCGAGGCACTGGAACGCCGCGGCGCTGAAGTGCTGCACGCGCCGGCGCTGAAGATTGCGCCGGTGAACGAGGACATCAGCCTCATTGAGGACACCAAGGCGATCATCGCCGCCAAGCCCGACCTGTGCATCGCCACCACGGCGTACGGCATGCGCCGCTGGTGCGAGGCGGCGGACGCTTCCGGCATCGGCGAGGAGCTCCTGGAAACCCTGGGCGCCTGCCGCATGTTCGTCCGCGGGCCCAAAGCCCGCGGCGCGGTCCGCGCGGCCGGGCTTGCCGACGTCGGAATCAGCAGCGACGAAACCACCGCGACGCTGGTGGACATGCTGCTGGCCGAGGGGGTGCGCGGCAAGACCGTGGCCGTGCAGCTGCACGGTTACACGGACGTCCGCCAGCTCGAACGCCTCCGGATGTCCGGCGCCACCGTCCTGACCGTCACCCCGTACCGGTGGGTCAAGCCCGACGGCGCCGATCGCCTTCCGCGGCTGATCGAGGCCGCCTGCAGCGGCAACCTGGACGTCCTGACGTTCACCAGCGCCCCGGCAGTGGACGCCATGTGGAGCACGGCGCACGAGATGGGACTGTACAAGCAGCTCGTGGAGAGCCTGCAGACCACCGTCACCACCGCCGTCGTCGGTCCTGTGACCGCGCAGCCGCTGCTGGATGCCGGGATCCATCCCCTGGTTCCTGAGCGGTTCCGGATGGGTGCGCTGATCCGGCTCGTCTGCGAACACCTCGCCCTCAACCACGTCCGCCGGCTGGAAACACGCTCCGGCAGTGTGGAGCTGCGCGGCCGTTCACTGCGGATCGACGGCGAGCTCGTGGAAGTGGCCCCGGCGCCGCTCCTGCTCCTGCGCGCGCTCCTGGGCGCCGGCGGGGCGGTGCTCTCCCGTGAGTCGCTCTCCGAACTCCTGGAACTTCGCGGCTCAGTGCACGCCCTGGACATGACGGTGAGCCGGCTGCGTTCTTCCCTGCCGGACGGCAGCCTGGTGGAGACCGTGGTCAAGCGCGGCTACCGGATCCGCGTCTAGCGCCACCAGCAAGCAGCACCACGGCTGTCCTCCGCGCAACGCGGGGTCTTCCGGTTCCATCCCGGCCTGCGGATGGAACCGGAACGGCCCCGCGTTTTGCTGTATTACCGGCGGGTAAAAACTGGCGAACGGCCAGGGACATTTCCGCAACAGACGGGAAACAAGGGCGTAAAGCCGCCCGCTTACAGTGGTCCCATCAGCACAACAGGGCCCGAGATCCGGCCCGCCTGGTGCAGCTTTTTGAAAGGGCCCGCACATGTCCGCTCCGGCACAGCTTCCCGTCATCCCCACAGCACGCACCTCCGACCCCGCACCGGAGGCAGCACCGAAGATCCTCATCGCCGGGGCAGGCCCCGCCGCCCAGGCCCTGGTCACCCAGCTCGCCGCCGCACGGTTCGCCGGAACGGTCACCGTCCTGAGCAGCCGGGACGACGCGCCGGAGGAGCTGCTCGAACTCGCCGCACTGCCGTTCGTCTCCGTGCGCTTCGGCCAGCCTGCCAGCCACATCGACGCCGAAGCCCGCGTGGTGACCACGGCCGACGGCATGGAGTTCAGCTACGACCAGCTGGTCATCGCCACCGGCTCCGCCCCAGTCCACTCCCCCGTCACCGGCTCCGGCCGCTGCCTCAGCTATTCCACGATCGATGACGCCGCGAAGATCGGCGACGCCGTCAAGGAGGTCACCCGTGTCCTCGGGCGGCGGCCCCTGGGAATCCTCGTTGGCACCGGCCCCGCCGCCGGCCAGGCCGAGGCAGTGCTGCGTGCCAAGGGCGTCCGCCCCGTGCGCACCACGGCCCGCCCCGCAGCGGTGGTGCCCACCCTGGCCGGCTCCGTCCTTGCGGCCGCCGGAGTCGTATTCGAGGACGGCAGCCGGATGAACGGCGACCTCGTGGTCCTCGCAGAGGACAGGGTCCCGCGGGACAGCCTGGCCGCCAGCGCAGGGGTAAGGACCGCCGAGTCCGGCGGTGTGGTGGTCGGCCGGGACTTCCGTTCTTCCGTGCCGGGTATCTGGGCCATCGGCGATGCGGCGTCGTTCGACGGCGTGCGACTGGGGCTGCTGGTGGCCTCCGGTTCCGCTGCAGGAGTCTGCGCTGCACAGCTTATGGCGGTTCCCGCCGCGAGGCTGGCTGCAGCCGCCTAACCCGCGGCAGCAGCCCGGTGCCGTGACCGCCCCGTGACCCACGCTGTGGTCCCCGCGCTGTGGCAAGATGGTCACGCAAGGACCGCGACCACCGCGGCATCTGCGGCCCACAAGGCCAACGGAAAGGACCAGCATGAGCAACGAAGCCAGCCCCGGAGCGGGCACCGCGACAAGCCCCACAGGGACCCCCGCTACCGGTGCCCAAGCGTCCAATATCGCCTCCTTCATCGACCACACGCTGCTCAAGCCGGAGGCCAACGAGGCGGAAATCCTCAAAGTCTGTGCCGAGGCCACCGAATACAAGTTCAAATCGGTGTGCGTGAACCCCGTCTGGGTCAAGACGGTTAAAAAGGCGCTCAAGGGCTCGGGCGTACTGACATGCTCCGTGGTCGGTTTCCCCCTGGGCGCCACGCCCAGCGACGTCAAGGCCTTCGAAGCCCGCGGCGCCGTGCTCGACGGCGCGGACGAAGTCGACATGGTCATCAACATCGCCGCGGCCCGCGCCTCCGACAAAGGCACCCTCGTGGACGACATCAAGGCTGTGGCAGACGCCGTGCACGGCGGGGAGGCAATCCTGAAGGTCATCATCGAGACCGCCCTCCTGAACGACGACCAGAAGGTCCTCGCGTGCCAGGCGGCTGTGGAGGCCGGTGCCGACTTCGTCAAGACGTCAACGGGCTTCAACGGCGGCGGCGCCACCGCCGAGGACATCGCCCTCATGCGCCGGACCGTGGGTCCGGACCTGGGCGTCAAGGCCTCTGGCGGGGTGCGTTCCCTGGCCGACGCACAGGCTATGATTGCTGCAGGTGCAACACGTATTGGTGCCAGCTCCGGAATTGCGATCGTCAAGGGCGAACAGGGTTCGTCCGCATACTGATCCGCCGAAGCCGCCACAGTTTGAGCCCCGCGGGGCCGAGGAGGAACGAATGTCCAGCAAGTCCGAGACGCAGACACCCCAGAATGAGAACAGCCTGGTCACCAGCATTGTTCTCTTCGCAGTGATGATGGCCCTGTTCCTGGGCTCCATCTACTCGCTGTCCTTCCTGACGCTGGAGAACCCCTGGCCGATGGCTGTCTGCCTTGGCCTGTTCGCCCTCGCGTTCTGGATCCCGCAGACCATCCTGGGCCGCTCGGACTCCGCCGGCGAGTACTAAGCCGCCGGCTGTGTACACAGCCGAAATTCTTAGAGCAGTCAAAGCGTAAGAGCAGCTGAAGCTCCGGACCCGGTCCGGAGCTTCAGCTGTTTAAGTATGCACGGCGGTCAGGCCGCCGCGGGGTCATCCCGTCGTGTCCTGTCAGCCCGTTACAGCAAGCCCAGCAGGCTGTTGGCCAGCCTGGCAGCCAGCGCCAGAGCGGCCGGAAAGTGGGCGCCTGCCAGTGACCACGCAGCCATGCACATGCCCACCATGGCGTAGCTGCTCACCGGAATCAGCACGAGCCATTCCCGCCGCGAGCCGGCCCGGCCCAGGATCGGAATGGACAGCGCGCCGTTGGGCCGCCAGAACGTCTTCAGCACAGGCAGCCGGCGCAGGAACTTGGGCGGCCTGATCACCAGCGGCCACAGGAGGGGCACTCCCCCGGTGGTCACCAGGTCACCCACAATGTGGACCACGACGCCGATCAGCATGGACACGGGCAGCCAGGTCCACTGGTCGGGCGCGAACCAGGTCACCAGGCCGGCCATGGTCAGGGCAAAGATCCAGTTGCTGATGAAGCCCGACTTCGGGAACAGCTTGAGCGCCTTGGCGGCTATGTTGATCATGAACATGCACAGCAGCCCGGCGCCCACGGACAGCAGTCCCCAGTCGGTCTGCACCTGGATCTGCCCGGCCATCGTGGCCAGCAGCACGAAAAACGCGCCTCCGAGCAGCGAGTGCGTGCCCTGGCGGTGACCGCCGCTGGCGTTCTCGATACCCACGGCAATCACGTTGGACAGCGGCGGCAGCGAGTGCGCGATGGTGCTGGAGCGGTGGTCCCAGTCGCAGACCAAGGCGGTGCCCGCCGTCGCCATTCCGCCGATCAGGATGCCCGTGGCGTCCAGCGGATACCAGCCCAGGGTGTACGGCCCCGTCGAGGCAACGGCTACCCACGCCGCGGCTCCCGACGCGGCGTGGTGTCCTCCCATCATCCGGCTAGCTCCCCGTCGGTGAGACGGATAGAGGCGCGTCGGAGAAGATGTTGCGGATCACGCCGTTGGCCCACTCCAGGATCTCGGCGTCCTGGAGGTCCCGGCCGCCGATCTTCGCCGTCTTCGGCTTGGGGATGAGCACGGCGTCGAGCGCCGGCTTCGACTGGGCGCCCGGGTACATGCGGTTCAGGCGCATGGTCTTGGACTCCGGAAGCTGTGCGGGCGAGAACTTGATGAAGTTGCCCTGCAGTGCGACGTCGGACAGGCCGGCCTCCCGGGCACCCACCCGGAACCGTGCCACTGCCACCAGGTTCTGCGCGGGCAGCGGCGGCTCCCCGTAACGGTCCACGAGCTCGGCCAGCACTTCGTCGATCGCTTCATGGGTGATGGCCGCAGCCAGCTTGCGGTAGGCCTCCAGCCGGAGGCGCTCACCCGGAACGTAGTCGTGCGGCAGGTGCGCGTTGACCGGAAGCTCGATCTTCATCTCCGCGGCCTTTTCCTCGGCCTCGCCGCGGTAGTCCGCCACCGCCTCGCCCACCAGCCGGATGTAGAGGTCGAAGCCCACGCCCTGGATATGGCCGGACTGTTCGCCGCCCAGCAGGTTGCCGGCGCCGCGGATTTCGAGGTCCTTCATGGCCAGCTGCATGCCGGCACCGAGCTCGTTGTGCGTGGCCACGGCCTTCAGGCGTTCGAGTGCCACTTCACCCAAGGGCTTTTCCGACGGATACAGGAAGTAGGCGTAGGCCCGCTCGCGTCCGCGGCCCACGCGGCCGCGCAGCTGGTGGAGCTGCGAGAGCCCGTACTTGTCCGCTCCGTCCACAATCAGTGTGTTGGCGTTGGAAATATCCAGCCCGGTTTCGATGATGGTGGTGCAGACCAGCACATCGAAGCGCTTCTCCCAGAAGTCCACGATGATCTGCTCCAGCCGGCTCTCCGACATCTGCCCGTGCGCCACCTCAACCCTGGCCTCGGGCACCAGCTCGCGGATCTTGGCGGCGGTCCGCTCGATCGTGGAAACGCGGTTGTGCACGAAGAACACCTGGCCCTCGCGCATGAGTTCGCGGCGTACTGCGGCGGAGGTCTGCTTGTCCGTGTAGGGCCCCACGTAGGTCAGCACCGGGTGCCGTTCCTCCGGCGGCGTGGCGAGGGTGGAGGTTTCCCGGATGCCCGTCAGGGACATCTCCAGGGTCCGGGGAATCGGGGTGGCGCTCATGGCAAGGACGTCCACATTGGTGCGCATCTTCTTCAGCGCTTCCTTGTGCTCCACGCCGAAGCGCTGCTCCTCGTCCACGATCACCAGGCCCAGGTCCTTGAACGCGAAGTCCTTGGAGAGCAGCCGGTGCGTGCCGATCACCACGTCCACGGTCCCGTTCTTCACGCCCTCGGCCGTTTCCTTCGCCTCCTTCGACGCCTGGAACCGGGACAGCGGCCGCACCTTCAGCGGGAAGCCGGAGAATCGCTCGGTGAACGTCTCGTAGTGCTGCTGTGCGAGCAGGGTGGTGGGCACCAGCACGGCCACCTGCTTGCCGTCCTGCACGGCCTTGAACGCGGCCCGCACGGCGATTTCGGTCTTGCCATAGCCAACATCGCCGGACACGAGGCGGTCCATGGGGATCTCCCGCTCCATGTCAGCCTTTACCTCGTTGATGGTGGTGAGCTGGTCCGGCGTCTCCACATAGGGGAATGCCTCCTCGAGCTCGCGCTGCCAGGGAGTGTCTGGTCCGAACGCGTGGCCGCGGGAGGCCATCCTGGCCGAATAGAGCCGGATGAGCTCGCCGGCGATTTCCTTGACCGCCTTGCGCGCCTTGGACTTGGTGCTGGCCCAGTCAGAGCCTCCCATCTTGCTCAGCACAGGGGTGTCGCCGCCCACATAGCGCGTCACCTGGTCCAGCTGGTCGGTGGGGACGAAGAGCCTGTCCCCGGGCGCTCCGCGCTTGGAGGGCGCGTATTCCAGCACCAGGTACTCGCGGACGCCGTCCCCGCCGCCGGCCACCTTACGCTGGATCAGTTCGATGAACCTGCCGATGCCGTGCTGTTCGTGGACGACGTGGTCCCCCGCCAGCAGCTGCAGCGGGTCCACGGCGTTCCGCCGCTTGGACGGCATGCGGCGCATGTCCTTCGTGGAGCCCGCGGAGGTGCGTCCCAGCAGGTCGGCCTCCGTCAGCAGCCCGGTTTTCAGCCCGTCCAGGACAAAACCGCGTCCGACGGCGGCCGTGGTCACCTCGATGATGCCCGCCTGGGGTTCGTGGTCCAGGGAGTCCACGCGGGCGCACGGGATATCGGCGTCGTGGAAGAGCTCAGCCAGGCGCTGCGCCGGCCCGGGCCCTTCCGTGGCCACCACTATGCGCCACTGGTCCCGCACGTGGGAACCGATGAAGTCCATCATTTCGGCTACGTCGCCCTGGTAGCCCCGGGGTTCACGGGCATGGAGGTTAAGCACGTTGATGTCCGGCGTGAGTTCCTCATCGGTGGCCAGCGAGGTGATGGACCACCAGGACACCTCATGGCCCAAGGCCGCGGAACGGGTCTCGGTCAGCGAGCGGAAGCTGGCGGAGTGCAGCGCCGCCGAGGCCTGGGAGCTGAGATCCAAAGGTGCCGTGCCGCCGTCGGACGCCGTGGACCATGCCGCTTCCAGGAACTCCTCGTTGGTGGCGGCGAGGTCGTGCGCCCGGGTCCGGACCTTCTCCGGTTCTATGACCACCGAAACGGACCCGGCGGGGAGCTGCTTCATGAACGGCACCATGGCGTCCACCAGCACCGGGGCCAGCGATTCCATGCCTTCGACGGCAATGCCGCCGGCGATCTTTTCCAGCATGTCCGCGGCGGCCGGTAGCTGCGATTTCAGCGTGGCTGCCCGGGACATCACGGAGGGGGTGATCAGGATTTCGCGGCACGGCGGGGCGTGGAGTTCTGTGGGGTGGTGCAGGCCGGGCGAGGCCAGCGAGCGCTGGTCGGCGACGGCGAACCAGCGCATCTGGTCCACCTCGTCGCCAAAGAATTCCACCCGGATGGGGTGGTCCTCGGTGGGCGGGAAGACGTCCAGCATGCCGCCGCGGACGGCGAACTCGCCCCGCCGGGTCACCATGTCCACCCGGGCGTAGGCGGCGGCGGCGAGACTCTTGACCACGCTGCTGAAGGGGGCCTCCTGGCCCACTTTCAGGGTGACCGGTACCAGTTCACCCAGGCCGGCCACGATCGGCTGGACCACGGCGCGAACGGGTGCCACCACCACCCGCAGGGGTCCCGCCGTCGTACTTTCCGGATGCGCCAGCCGGCGCAGCACCGAAAGACGCCGGCCCACGGTGTCCGACCGCGGCGACAACCGCTCGTGCGGCAGCGTTTCCCAGCTGGGGAACTCGGCCACCGCGTCGGCCGGCAGGTAGGCCCGCAGGGCCGCCGTCAGGTCCTCCGCCTCGCGCCCGGTGGCGGTGACGGCCAGGACCACGCCGGGCGCGCTATCCCCGCCCTGTGCCTGTGCCAGCCCGTCCGCCATCTCCGCCAGCAGCACCGCGCGCAGACCCGCGGGGGCACTGATCTGGTAGTCCTCGCTGCGAACGCCGAAGCTCCTCGCCGCTTCGGCCTGAACGCGGGCGAAAGTCTTGTCTGCGGCGAGGATGCGGCGCAGGCCGGTGAGGGACGGGCCGGTGGGGCTCATGGCTGGATCTCCTGGGGTATTCACTTGGAACGCAGGCAACACGAAAACCCGAAATTCGCGAGAATACCGGGAGTTCCCAGCCTACCCCCGCAGCCGCAGGGCGGCATCCGGGCGTCAGAGGCGGCCGCCGGCGTCACGGCGCCCCGTTGCTAAGCTTGCTTGGCAGATGAAGCTGGCCCGGCACTGCAGCCATCCTAAGGAGACTCCCATGAGCGACCACACCGGAAATGACAGCAGGACGGTGCTGGTCACAGGCGCCACAGGATATATCGGCGGTCGGCTGGTCCCGCGGCTGCTCGACGCGGGGCACCGCGTGAAAGTGCTTGTCCGGTCCCCGGAGAAAATCGCCGGCGTGCCCTGGTTCGACGACGTGGAGGTGGTGCGCAGCAGCCTCGACGACGCCGCTGCCCTGCAGGATGCCCTGAAGGGCGTCGACGTCCTGTATTACCTGGTCCACTCGATGGCGGCCGGGTCTGGCTTCGAGGCCAAGGAAAAATCCATGGCCGAGCTCGTGGCGAAGGCCGCAGCTGCGGCCGATGTGCAGCGGATCGTCTACCTCGGCGGCCTGCACCCGCACGACACCGAGCTGTCCACGCACATGCGCTCCCGCGATGCGGTGGGCAAGGTGTTCCTGTCCGGCCCGGTGGACGCAGTGGTGTTCCAAGCCGGCGTGGTAATCGGCTCGGGCTCGGCATCGTTCGAGATGATCAGGCACCTCGCCGAGACGCTTCCCCTCATGCCCGCACCCAGCTGGGTGCGGAACCGCATCGAGGCCATCGCCGTCCGGGACGTGCTGCATTACCTGGTGGGAGCCGCCTCACTGCAGGAGCGGCTCAACCGGACTTTCGATATCGGTTCCAGGGACGTGCTGAGCTACGCCGGCATGATGCAGGAGTACGCAGCCGAGGCCGGCCTGCCGCACCGCCTGGTCCTGGCGCTGCCCATCCCGGCGCCCCGGCTGGCCGGCCTGTGGGTGGCGCTGGTCACCCCGATTCCGCTGTCCATGTCCGTCCCGCTGGTGCAGTCGCTGCAGCACGACGCCGTCTCGGCCGAACACGACATCGACAACTACATCAAACAGCCCGACGGCGGCCTGACCGGCTACCGCAAGGCCGTTGCCCTCGCGCTGGGCAAGGAACGCGACGCGCAGGTGGAAACCACTTGGGCCAGCGCCGGCGTGGATGCCGATCCGCTGCCGAGCGATCCCGAATGGGCCGGCCACAAGGTTTACGTGGATGAGCGGACCTTCCACGGCGACGTCGACCCTGCGCATGTGTGGACCGTCATCGAGGGCATCGGCGGCAAGAACGGCTGGTATTCCCTGCCCCTCGCATGGAGCGTCCGCGGCTGGCTCGACAAGCTTTCGGGCGGCGCCGGCCTGCTTCGGGGCCGGCGGCACCCCCACCACCTCGTCTCCGGCGAAGTGGTGGACTGGTGGCGGGTGGAGCGGATCGAGCGCGGCCACCTGCTCCGGTTGCGGGCCGAGATGCGCGCGCCGGGCCGTGCCTGGCTTGAGCTGTCAGTGGAACCCGACGGTGCCGGTAGCCGGTACCGTCAGCGGGCCATCTTCTTCCCCAAGGGACTCAGCGGCCGGCTCTACTGGCTGGCAGTCCTGCCGTTCCACAGCCTCATCTTTCCGGCCATGTCGCGCAACATCACCGCAGCGGCCAGGAAGATCGCCGCTGCGGAAAAGTCCGGCGACGGGCGGCCCGGTGACAAGGAGACACAGGCAAGCCCGTAGGATGTTGGGAGCAAAAAGCGTTCTGACCCCACAACAATGGAGGATCCATGGCACTGAGTGCATCCACTACCCTTCCCCACGGCGTCGACAAGGTCGCTGAAGTCTTCGTCAATGAGGATTTCCAGCGCCACACCAGCGAACTCGTGGGCGGCAACCTCGAGTCCTTCACCGTGGACGGTGACGTTGCGGGAGCCTTCAGCACCACTTCCGTCCGCACCCTGCCCACCACCCGCCTGCCGGAAATCGCCCGCAAGTTCGTGGGTGAAACGCTCAAGGTGACGCAGGTGGAGAACTGGGAGGCTCCGGGCGCCGACGGCTCCCGCCGGAGCAACATCTCCCTCAAGATCGCCGGTGCCCCCATCGATGTCACGGCAGTCCAGCGGCTCGTGGCCGACGGCGGCAGCACCCGCGTGGAGCTCGAGGGCAACGTCACGTCCTCCGTCCCGTTCCTGGGCGGAAAGATTGCCGAAGCAGCCGAGCCTATGGTGGGCAAGGCGCTGAACATCCAGTCCCAGCAGGCCCAGTCCTGGCTCGAAAGCCACTAAGGCCGTGGACGTCCCCGCCGTACTTGCCTGGATCCTGATCATCTCCGGCGTTTGGTCGCTCGTCGTGTGGCCGCAGTTCCTGCGCCGGGTGATGAAGGACCCGCGGGCGCGGGACACCGCCGGCAAGGCCACGAAGTTCCTCACGGTCCACGTGGTGCTCGTGGCGGTATCCATGGTCTTGGGTGCCGCCACGGCCGGAATCGGGATCGCGGCCCTGCTCGGCTGAGCGGCCCTGCTCGGCTGAGCGGCCCTGCTCGGCTGAGCGGCCCTGCCCGGCTGCGGGGCCGGGCTGACTCGGTTAAGCTGGCAACAAAAGGTGCGCCGGGAAGTCTGGTCGGCAATACGTTTGCCAACCCCTGAGCAAGGAGCCCCAGTGGCCAGACCGCCCCTTCCGTCCCGCGCGCGCCCGGTGTTTAGCCGCTCCACCTATCAGGAATACGTCCGGATCGCCGCCATCCTTCGGCTGGAGACGGTGGGCGGGGCCCTGCTCCTCGCCGCCACGGCAGCCGCCCTGGTCTGGGCCAACTCCCCGGCTGCGGGCGCCTACTTCGGCCTGCGGGACCTGGAACTGGGGTTCGAGCCGTGGCACCTCCGGCTGAGCGTTGGCCACTGGGCCTCGGACGGCCTGCTGGCGATCTTCTTCTTCATTGCCGGACTGGAACTGAAGCGGGAGTTTGTTTCCGGCGAGCTCCGCAGGCCGTCCAGGGCGATCGTTCCGGTCGCCGCGGCAATGGGCGGCGTGGCCGTACCGGCCATCATTTACGCCGCCGTCACCTGGAGCCAGGGTGCCGAGGCCCTCAGGGGCTGGGCACCCTGGCTCCACGGACATCGCGTTTGCGTTGGCCGTGCTGGCCGTCATCAACACCCACCTCCCGGCGGCGCTCAGGACCTTCCTGCTGACCCTCGCCGTGGTGGATGACCTGATCGCGATCGGCATCATCGCGTTCTTCTACTCCGCCGACCTGCAGCCGGTCTTCCTGCTGGCCGCCCTAGTCCCGCTGGGGCTCTTTGCCTTGGTGGTCCGGAAACGCATCAGCCATTGGTACATCCTGGTGCCGCTGGCGGCGGCCACCTGGGCCTTGGTGCATGCCTCCGGGATCCACGCCACCGTGGCCGGCGTCCTGCTCGGGTTCACAGTCCCGGTGCTCGTCTCACGGCGGGACCCCCTCCCGGCGGGAGCCGGGGCCGCCGCCGGCCATGGCGACGGCCACGTGCCAGGCATGGCAGAACGCCTGGAGCACTCGCTGCGGCCGGTCTCCGCCGGCTTCGCTGTGCCCGTCTTCGCCTTCTTCTCCGCCGGCGTCGCGATCGGCGGAACGGCCGGGATCGCCTCCGCCCTTGCCGACCCCGTGGCACTGGGCATCATGGCTGCCTTGGTCGCGGGCAAGGCGATCGGCGTCTTCGGTGCCACCTTCCTAGTCACCAAAACCACCCGGGCAAAGCTCGACGAGGGGCTGAAGTGGATCGACGTCGCCGGCCTGTCCCTCCTTGCGGGGGTGGGCTTCACGGTGTCCCTGCTCATCGCGGAACTGAGCTTCGGCCCCGGTTCAGTGCACGATAACCACGCGAAGGTGGCCATCCTGGCCGGCTCGCTGACCGCATCGGTGATTGCCGCCGTCGTACTGAGGGCCCGAAACGGGCACTACCGCCAAGTGGAAATCGAGGAAAAGCGGGACGACGACGGCGACGGCGTGCCTGATGTTTTCGAGCGGACCGGACAGAGCTGACCGGAACTTGCTACGCGGCCTGGTTCAGGGCGTCCTCCGCGGCAACCCAGGAGATCATGGCGCACTTCACCCGCGCTGCATAGCGGGCCACGCCCTCAAACGCTGCGGCATCGCCCAGGACTTCGGGATCCGCGTGGACTTTTCCGCGCGAGCGCAGGACTTCGCGGAAGTTGCCGATCACCGAGCGCAGTTCCTCCACGGACATGCCTTCTGCCATCTCGCTCAGCACGGACGCTGACGCCATGGAAATGGAGCAGCCGGCGCCGTCCCACGCCAGCTGGGCAACGGTCCCGTGGTCCACGGCAACCCGCAGGGTGACTTCGTCGCCGCAGACTGGATTCAGCTGGTGCGACTGCCCGGTGGAGGCGCCGTCGGGAGCCGCCGTTTCCGACAGGCCGCTGCCATGCCTGGCCTTGGAATGGTCCAGGATGATCTGCTGGTAAAGCTGGTCGAGACTCATGCTCAAGTACCTGTCTTCTGATAGCCGGGCACTAAGCCCGGAAGTAGGCGCGGACCCCGGACACCGCATCCAGGAATTCATCGACGTCGTCGGTGGTGTTGTACAAGTAGGCGCTGGCCCGCGTGGTGGCCGTCAGGCCAAGGCGCCGGTGCAGCGGCTGGGCACAGTGGTGGCCCACGCGGACGGCGATTCCGCGTGCGTCAAGGAACTGGCCGACGTCGTGGGCATGGACACCGGCAACGTCGAACGCCGCCAGGCCGATGCGGTCCATGCCGGCGGCGGGGCCCAGCACCCGGACACCGTCGATGCCTTCCAGGCCCGCCACCATGCGCTGGCCAAGTTCGGACTCCCAGCGGTGCACGCGGTCGATTCCGGTCTCCGTCAGGTAGTTGACTGCTGCCGCGAGGGCCACGGCCTGGGAGATTTTCTGCGTCCCGGCCTCGAACCTCTGGGGCGAGGGAAGATATTCGGCCCGTTCCATGGTCACGGTGGTGATCATGGAACCGCCGGTCTGGTAGGGCGGCAGCACGTCCAGGAGCTCCTGCTTGCCGTACAGCACGCCGATTCCCGTGGGGCCGAGCATCTTGTGGCCGGAGAACACTGCAAAGTCGACGTCGAGCTGCTTGACGTCAAGGGACAGGTGCGGCGCCGACTGGCAGGCGTCCAGCACCACCAAGGCACCGACGCGGTGCGCCAAGGCCACAAGGTGGCTGACCGGATTGATGGTGCCGAGCACGTTGGACGCGTGGGTGAAGGCCAGCAGCCGGGTGCGCTCCCCCACGATTTCCGCGGCCTGGTCCATGCGCAGCGACCCTGAGTCGTCGATTGGGATGTGCCGCAGCCTGGCGCCGGTCCGGTACGCCAGTTCCTGCCACGGAATCAGGTTTGCGTGGTGCTCCATTTCGGTGACCACGATCTCGTCGCCCGGCCCAAGTGCCAGGTCCCGCAGCCGCGCGTCCCCGCGTCCCTGCGCGGCCCACAGGCTGGCGTTGGAAAGCGCATAGCTGATGAGGTTCAGGCCCTCGGTGGCGTTAGACGTCCAGACAATTTCCTCGTACTGCGCCCCGATGAAGTCGGCGACAGTCTGCCGGGCGTCCTCAAACACTTCCGTCGCCTCGACGGCAAGGTGGTGGGCGCCGCGGTGCACGGCTGCGTTCCGCTGCTCGTAGAACTCCTGTTCGGCCTCGATGACGCTCAGCGGATTCTGTGACGTGGCACCGGAGTCCAGATAGACCAGCGGACGGCCATTGACCAGCTGGTCCAGCACGGGAAAGTCGTTCCGGATCCGCAGGACCTCAGCGTTGTCCATGGCGGGGAGGGCACGCGAGAGCGTGGGTGGCGTTGATACGACGGCCAATGGGACTCCTTGGGTGCCTTGAGGTACCCCTCAATTGTCCCACAGCACAGTGAAGGCGGCCCTTCCCCGGGAAAGGCCGCCCGCACTGTGCCGGAATCTTCCGGCACGTCTACCACTTATAAGGGCCGGCGACGGCTGGGGGGAGAGCCTCGGTCTCAGAAGGCTCTGACGTCGCCGGCCCCGCCTGAACCCGGACCGCTTTGGGCCGGAAGTACGCGGATCGAGACCTGCACTGCCTTGGCGGCAGCTTTGGCGGTGTTCTGGACACCGCTTCTGCTGCCACTCTCAGTTAATCGCGCACGACCATTTCCGGCACGAGTACTGTGTACTCGTTTTTTCAGGTACTCGACTACTGGTTCGCGCAGGCGGCCCTGACGGGACCGGGATGGCGCGGAAATTTGGCAGGTCTGCGCGCGGGCTGGCAGCAGGATGGTGGGGCATCAGAGGGAATGGAGGGGCTGCGCAGGCGGCGGGCTGACCCGCTGCATCGGTAGGCAGCCACATCGGCAGGCGGCTACCTCTTCGGGGAGAGCTACGTCTCGGGCTACTTCTTGGGCAGGGCGAGGGCCAGCTCGTCCCGCCGGCGGACGCCCAGTTTGACGTAGCTTCTGTACAGGTGGCCTTCAACGGTCCTGACCGACACCATGAGCTGCTGGGCGATCTCGCGGTCGGACAGCCCCTGAACGGCCAGCTCCACGATGTCCCGCTCGCGGCGGGTCAGGTGGACACTCGGGACCGAGGCGACGAACGGGCTCTCCCTGAACCGCTCGCCCAGTTCTTCGTCGCACTTTTCCCGGTGGGCCACGGCCTGGCGGGCGCGCCGCCGCTCCCCGGCGCCGTCCAGCAGAGCACCTGCCCGGGCGTACCCCTCACGCGCCAGGTTGATCAGGCCGGCTTCTTCAAGTCCCGCGGCGGTCTCCATGAGGAGGTCAGCGTCCGCCGAGGCCCATGCCTGGGCGAGCTGCCTCCACCCTGCCGCCCACCGGCCTTCAACGGCACCGGCCAGCGAAGCAAGCTCCTCGATGACCGAGCGGTCCCCCAGATCGGAACACAGGATCAGGCATTCCATCCGGATGCCCGGCTGGGCGGCAACAGGATCCGACGCCGCCAGCTCCCGGAGTTTATCCAGCCCGCTGCCCTTCCGGTCCAGATACTCCGCCGCTGCCGCCGCGTACGCCTCCGCCAACAGCTCGCAGCCCGGGCCGCTGGCATGCCGTGCGGCGATGAAGTCCTGCTCGAGCCGCTTGGCCTGGGGGGCATCTCCCAGCCGCGCCGCCGCGTAGAAGGCCAGCGCCGAGCCGAACCTGAACTCCTGGAGCGGATCGTTGACGCGAAGGGCTTCGACAGCAGGCAGGAGAACCTGGTAGCCGCGTTCCAGCTGGCCCTGCCGCAGGAACGCCAAGCCGCGGAGCACCTGGATTCCGCCGCCAAACGTGGCCGCCCCCTCGGCCCGCTCCGGCGGGTACGTGGACAGCTCATGCTCGGCCGATTCCCAGTTGCCGGCGGCCAGCGATGCCGCCACCAGTCGGGTCAGGACAAACTCATCGAAGAAGTACAGGCCGCCATGCAGCACCGGCAACGAAGGTGCCGCGGCGAGGGCGGCAGCGTGCGCCTGGTGGGCCAGCCCGGCCGATACCAGGGTTTGGGCGAGCAGGGTCTGGGCCAACGCGTGGGTGGTCTCAATGACAGACGCGCCGCGGAGCTCAGTCCCGGACCGTTCGCCTTCCGTCCCCGTGGTGGTGCCACCGCCAGCGTCCGCTGCCGCGGACCCGCCGGCAACGGACGCGTACCCGAGCGCGGCAATGACCTTGCGTATGCCTTCGTGATCGCCGGCGTCAGCCAGCTCGAGCAGCCCGTGGATCCGGTCCTGCCAGGAATCCGCCACCTCGAGTCCGGCGCTTTCGAGCTGGTGACGGGATTCGGCGCGAAGGAGCTGGGCGGACTTGCCCAGCGCCAGATGGGCCGACGCCCTGAGCATCAGAATGTGCGGGGCTTCGGGATCCCCTGCCAACTCAAGCCAGCACCCGTCCAGAAGCGCCGCGGCTTCCCGGTATTTGCCTTCGTTGAAGAGTGTCCTCGCGGTGATGGACTGCGCGTGCGCCAGCAGCTCGGGGGTGCGGACGTGTGCCGTCATGAGGCGGGCACCGGCATTGTTGAACATCGTCACAGCCAGCAGCGCGGCGTCCAGCAGGTCCGGATCAGGCACGTCCATGCCGCACTCCAGTGACCACTCCACCATCCTCAGCCTGCCCTCGGCTCCGGCATTCCGGGGGTCAAGGAATTCGTCCAGTTTTTGTCGCAGCTGCAGGCTCCTGGAGACCGACACCTGGTGCCGCATGGACTGACCCAGGATGGGATGCCACAGCCGCAGTTCGCTTTGCCGGCCGGTGGATTCGCTCACGATCTGGTTGTCCAGGAGGGACCGCACCACAGCTGCCCCGCACACGTCTTCGATAAGGCTGCGATGGACGGGTTCGGCGAGGGCGATGACCCGCAGGGCATCCTGTTCATCCTGTGTCCTGCGGAGGAGGTCCTTGACGACGACGTCGGAGAGCCTGGGCCCATCGGCGGGCAAAGGTCCCAGGAGCAGCCAGATTCCGTTCCGTTTGGCGAGGGTCCCGTCCGCGACCGCATCACTGAGCAGGCAGTTCAGGAGCAGCGGGTTGCCGCCCGAAGCGGACCACAGCGATTGCACCGTGCTGGCCGGGACAGTCCCCTGCAAGGTGTGTTCCACCACCTCCGTCACCTGATCGCCGGTGAGGGGCCTGAGGTCCACGCGCTCAGCGAGGCCGTCGTACCACAGCTGGTTCAGGGCTTGCGGCAGTCCGGGACGTGGACGGCCTGCGGCCAGGACGCTGGCCCACCCCGCCGACATCATGTCCACCACAAGGCTTGCAGTGGCATCGTCGAGGTGGTGTGCGTCGTCCACTACAAGGAGCAGGGGCACATCTTTGAGCCCCTTGAGCTGCTGGAAATAGGTCCAGACCGCCCTGAGGACGGCAACCGGGGAGTCCGCATCTTCTGCGGGGAGCTCCGCGGTGTACGGAGCCAGCACGCCGTAAGGGACCTTGGCGAGCGACGAGCTGCCATGGATGCGCAGGATGGTCATTTCCGCGGACATCCGCTCGCTGACGGCATCCGTGACCGAGGACTTCCCGATGCCGGGCCCCGCCATAAGGTAGACAGCCTGGCTCGCCCGGCTGCGGATGATTGTGCAGACGTGCTCAATCACTTCCCGGCGGCCAGTCAGCTGCCTCTGATCGGATTCCGCTTTCACGCGGCCATTAGACGAGTCCAGGCAGATCACCCCTGGAGGTCACGCCGAGCTTCGTGAAGACCTGGTACAGGTGACCTTCCACGGTGCGGACGGAAACGCCCATCTCCAGGGCAATGTCCCGGTTGGAGACGCCCTTTCCTGCCAGCCGGGAAATCTGCCGCTCACGGGCGGTGAGGAGTGGGCTGCCGCTGCTCGGGACGATAGGCAGGCTGGGCACTGTGGCAGTGAGGTTGTCTAGCCGGGCCTGCGCTATGCGGGCGGAGGCGGAGTCCCCGGAGTGCCGCGCAAAGTCCACTGCGAGCGCAACGCACCGGGCCTCCACCGCATCCAACTCCAGCTCGGCGGAGAGGTGCGCGCCCTCCAGGAGCACTTTGGCGTCCTTGGTGCGGCTGCCCACGGCAATTAAGCGCGAGATCTCGGCCAGCTTTCCCTGGCGATGGCCGGCGACCTCCTCCAGCAGTCGGAAGTCGTCGTCGGTACCGTTGACCGTAGCGCCCAGCAGGCTGATTCCCGCGAGGGTGTACCGGCCCGCGGCGATGTCGCGCCGGGCTGTCTCCAGCAGGCGCTTGACGGCGTCGGTGTCGCCAAGCCACCTGCCGGCCATATCGGAGCAGAAATCGGTGATGGTCCGAGTGCCGAAGTCGCACGGGCCCCTCGCCCCGCTCAATTTGTCGAGATACTTTCGGGACTGTCCGGCATTGCCGATCTGTGCGTACGCAAAGGCCGTCGCCGCATAGGCTGCCTGGAGCAGGTTAAGGACCGGGCGCAGTTCCAGCTGGGCCACAGCAGACAACAGCGAATCGAGCGCAACAGCGCCACGGCCGGAGTATACGTAGGCGATTCCGGTGGCCAGCTCGGTGGCTGACGTCCGGTGGGCGAGGCGGCGATCCGCCTGCCCCTTGGGTGGACCGACCAGGTCCAGGCAGCGCTGCCACTGGCCTGCCTGCAACAGCACACCGAAGGCCGTCATGGCGAACCTCTCGCGCAGCCCGGTCATGGGGCCGGCGTCCGAAAGCTGGCCGCCAATCCGCCTCATCAGCTGGAGGGCGTCCATTTCCCTGCCGACGGCGGACAGGGCCTGCATGAGGATCATGGAGGCCTGGATGCGGAACCCCGTGTCCCTGTTGGCGGCCGGATCCGCGGCTTCCTCCAGTGCCTCGATCATGGGGGCATAGTCGCCGATGAAGGCCTTGTATTCGAACTCCGTCAGCATGAGGCGGTTCATGGCCGCGCCCAGGGGTTCGGGCCAGATGGTGGCCGTGCCGGGAGACACACCCAGCCGCGCGCGTGCCTTTTCCAGCTCTGCCGGGACTTTTTCCTTCAGTTCCGGCAGCCAGACCATGACACGGCACTTGGCTGCCACAGCGTTGGCGAAATCCTCGACGCCGAGCTGGTCCAGCTGCGCCTGCGAAATGTCATCGAGGGCGGCCATGGCCTGGAGCGGCAGATCGAGCAGCAGGTAGGCGGAGGCCTTGTGCTGCTGCCCCACGACCCATTCGGCGTCGGTCCTCTTGAGGCTTTCGAGGCAGCTGAGCGCAAACCGCGGGTCGAACAGCTGCACGGCGGCCTCGGCCGCGGCCACTGCCAGGGCCGGACTGAGTTCTGCCTGGCATTCCCGCGTCCAGGCGGCGAATTCGATGCGCTCTTCCATGGACAGGTTGGACAGCTCGGGTTCCGCCCCGTTCAGCAGCTGGTTCCGGAGCTCCCGACGCCGTGAAATGCTCAGCCAGGACCGGACGACGTCCCCGAGGTACTGTTCCCGCAGTGATACCCAGCGGGCCTCGGTGTCCCCCACGGTGAGCAGGCCGGCGTCCTCCATGTCGGCCACAGTGGCGGTGCCATAGACTTCCGTGAGCCTGGCCAGGCTCACCCTGCGGGCGCAGGACAGCATTTCGATGACCTCGCGGGTTTCCGGGGTTTCACGGGACCACCGGGAGCGGACAATGTCATCGAGGCCGGTTGCGCCGTCGAGCACCACCTTGTCCCGCAGGGTCCACACGGAATCGGACAGGACCAGGTTGCCGGACTGCTGCTGCTCCGTGACGAGCGCTTTGAGCAGCAAGGGGTTGCCGCCGACGATGGCGTGATAGGTGCTCACGAGCGACGCTGACACACGGTGGCCAAGCAGGGTCAGCAGCACCTGCCGGGTCTGGAGTTCGTTGAGGTTCTCCAGCCGCACCTCGGTGAGCCGGCGGTCTGTGAGCAGCCAGTGGAAATCCGCCGGAAGGTCGCTGGTGCCCGGGGCAATGGCGATCACCTTAGCGGTGCGGGTAAGCATGATGTTCAGGAGGACGCCGGCGCTCATGTCGTCGATCATGCCGGTGGTGTCCAGGGTGATGATGCAGTCCCGGCCTGCGGCATCGCTGCGGATGAGGGACGTGATTCCCTGAAGGATGGCCGTGGGTGAACCCATCGCGGATTGCGGAAGCCTGGCGAGCAGGAAAGCGAGGCAACCGTAGGATGTCTGGGAACCTGTCAGTGGGCTGCGGAGCTGAAGCGCCCAGACGTCCGGGCCGAGTTCCGCGACCGCGGTGCGGGCCAGTGAGGATTTGCCCACGCCACGGGCGCCCGTGATGACTACCCCCAGGGAATCGGGATCCGTCAGCGCATTGCGGATGGCTTCAAGGTCTGCACTGCGCGCCGGAACCGACCATCGTTGAAGGTCCGTTCCGCCGGCAGCCGCTGGCCCGGCCAGCACGCCCGCCGTAGACCCACGTCCCCAGCTCAGTGGCTCAATTGACATGAACTTTTCCTTACATCCCGCTTGGCAGGATAAAGGCCCCATCGCCTCCCCCGCTTAGAAGAAGACTACCCCGTTACCCCGGCAGTAAAACAGGGCATTGAATTACATTTCGCAGACCTTGAGGCGACCTTGATATTCGGCATGCGGAATATGAATTCTCAGGCTTCCGGGCAGGCAAATAGCACCGCGCCGGCACACTCAGACTTTGGCGGGATGAAACCTCTGTTGTGCAGCGGTCAGGCCCTCGGTGATGAGCAGTTCGACGGCGTCTGAGGCGTCGTCCAGCAGGAAAGGCAGCTCCTTTTTCTCGGCAGGGGCGAAGTCGCGCAGGACGTAGTCTGCGGTGTCCATCCGGCCCGGCGGCCTGCCGACACCCACCCGGACACGAAGGTAGTCCTTGGTGGCAAGCGCCTTGGAAATGTCCCGAAGGCCGTTGTGGCCACCTTCACCACCGCCGATCTTGAGCTTCACCGTATTAAAGGGAATATCAATTTCGTCGTGGACCGCCACCACCCGGGACGGATCAACGTCGTAGAACTTGGCCAGGGCGGACACGGGGCCGCCGGAAACGTTCATGTAGGTGCTGGGTTTCGCGAGCACGAGGCGCGGGCCTCCGATGCCGAGCCGGCCTTCAAAAACCTGGGCCCTGGATTTGTGGGCCTTGAAATTCCCGCCCATGCGGGCGGCCAGTTCGTCGAGGACCATCTGGCCCACGTTGTGCCGGTTGCGGCTGTACTCGGGTCCGGGGTTTCCGAGGCCTACAATCAGCCAGGTGTCAGTCATGCATCAATCCTAAAGTGGTCATCCGGCGGGCCGGGAGAGCAGCGCCGGCATCAGAAGCGGGCAGGCAACGGAACCGGGCCGCCAACAGAAGTAGGGGCGGTACGCCAGTGGCCGGGCCCCAACGGGACCCGGCCACTGCTGCGCGGTGCGTGACCGCACCGCGTAGTGAAGCGCGGTAATTACTCTGCGGAGGCTTCGGCGGGGGCTCCTACTGAGGCAGCAGCTTCGCCTTCTTCTTCTTCAGCCTCGATGGCTTCGGAGATGTTGATGACCAGTGCCTCGGCGTCGGTCAGCAGCACCGATCCCTTCGGGAGGACGAGGTCGGAGGCGTGGATGTGCTCGCCGGCCGTGCGGCCTTCGATGTCGACCTCGACGGCGGTGGGCAGGTGGGTTGCCTCGGCCTCGAGGGAGACAACGGTGAGCTCGAGGTTGTGGACGGTGCCCGGGGCGGTTTCGCCGGTCACGTGGACGGCAACGTCCACGGTGACCTTCTCGCCCTGGCGGACGGTCAGGAGGTCGATGTGCTCGATGATCTGCTTGATCGGGTTGCGCTGGATGTCCTTGACAAGGGCAAGGTGTGCCTCGCCGTTGATGTCCAGGGACAGCAGGGCGTTGGCGGTGCGCACGGCCAGGGTGGTGGCCTTGGCGGGGAGCGTGATGTGGATGGGCTCTGCACCGTGGCCGTAGATGACAGCCGGGATCTTACCGGCCATACGTGCGCGGCGGGCGAAGCCCTTGCCGAATTCGGCGCGTACTTCTGCTGCGAGCTTCTGCTCAGACATGTGTTTCTCCTGGGGTGGCTTTACTGCGTTTAACAAAGACTCTGTCAGCAAGGGCGGAGGTCTGTAGCGACCTTCAACGCCGGGCGGCCTCAGGCAGCCCTTCCAGAAGGGAGTTGCAGACCCAGTCGATAACGGAGACCAGCAGTCCGGATGTCCGGAGGTGCTCTCCCTCGCCAAGGTATCGGGAAAAGCCTACCAGCGTTGTGCCCCATTACTGAAAACGGGCACAACGCCGGCCGGCGACATTCAGGCAGCCAGGTCAGGCAGCCAGGTCAGGCAGCAGGTGCGTCAGGCGTTGCCGTCGAACAGGCTGGTGACCGAACCGTCGTCGAACACTTCACGGATGGCCCGCGCAATGAGCGGTGCGATCGAGAGGACCGTGAGTTCGGGGAAGCGCTTGTCCGGCGTGATGGGCAGCGTGTTGGTGACCACCACTTCACGGGCACCGGACTCGGAGAGCCGGCGCGCGGCCGGATCGGAGAAGACCGCGTGGGTGGCGGCGATGATGACATCCTTCGCGCCGGCGTTCTTGAGCACCTGGACTGCGCCGGAGATGGTTCCGCCGGTGTCGATCATGTCGTCGATGAGGACGCAGGTTCGTCCCTCGATCTGGCCCACGACCGTCTTGGAGACGGCCTGGTTGGGGACCGTGAGGTCACGGCTCTTGTGGACGAAGGCCAGCGGTGCGCCGCCGAGGCGCTCCGCCCACTGCTCCGCGACGCGGACGCGGCCGGTGTCCGGGGAGACCACGGTGATGTTTTCGGCTTCGACCCTGGTGCGGATGTAGTCCGCGAGCAGCGGAATGGCCATGAGGTGGTCCACGGGGCCGTCGAAGAAGCCCTGGATCTGGGAGGTGTGCAGGTCCACGCTCATGATGCGGTCGGCACCGGCGGTCTTGTACATGTCCGCCACGAGGCGGGCCGAGATGGGCTCGCGGCCGCGTCCCTTCTTGTCCTGGCGCGCATAGGGGTAGAACGGCGAGACCACGGTGATCCGCTTTGCGGAGGCCCGCTTCAGCGAATCGATCATGATCAGCTGTTCCATGAGCCAGTTGTTCAGCGGTGCCGGGTGGGCCTGGATGACGAACGCGTCGGTTCCCCGGACGCTCTCGCCGGCGCGGACGTAGATCTCGCCGTTGGCAAAATCATAGGCGTCGACAGGCAGCAGTTCCGTGCCCAGCTCCTTGGCGATTTCCCGGGCAAGCTCCGGGTGGGCACGCCCTGCGGCGAGCACCAGCTTCTTCTCGCCGCGAGCCGTAATTTCGGTCATGGTTGCATGCCCTCTTCTGTAGATACCGGGGAATTTGGGGAGTCTGTGCGGGCTTCGCGGGCCGCTGCGGCTTCTGCCAGCTCCGCGGACAGCGTGCCCGGGCGGTTGGCTTTGACCCAGCCCTCGGCGTTGCGCTGCGCGGCCATTGACAGTGCCAGGGCGCCTGCGGGCACGTCCTTGCGGATCACGGCTCCGGCGCCGCTGTAGGCACCGTCCCCCACCGTGACGGGTGCGACGAATACTGTGTTGGAACCGGTGCGGACGCCCGAGCCGATCACCGTGCGGTGCTTCTTCTCGCCGTCGTAATTGGCCGTGATGTTGCCGCAGCCGATGTTGGTGTCCTCGCCGATTTCGGCGTCCCCGGCGTAGCCGAGGTGCGAGAGCTTGGAGCCCCGGCCGATTTTCACGTTCTTGGTCTCGTAGAAGGCGCCGATCTTGCCGGTCTCCCCCAGGATGGTGCCGGGGCGCAGGTAGGTGAACGGTCCGACGCTCGCGCCCGCGCCGATTTCGGCACCCGAACCGTGGGTCCGGGTCACTTTCGCGCCCTCGCCGATGCGGACATCGGTCAGGGTGGAGTCGGGGCCGACGACGGCGTCCCTCGCCACTGCGGTGCTGCCGTGCAGTTGGGTGTTGGGCAGGATCCGGACGTCCTCCGCCAGGGTGACGGTGGAGTCGATCCAGGTGGTGGCGGGATCCACCACGGTGACCCCTGCGCGCATCCACGACTCCACGACCCGGCGGTTGTGCTCGGCGCCGAGGGCGGCGAGCTGCACGCGGTCGTTGGCGCCCTCGACCTGCCAGCGGTCCGCGGTGACGACGGCGGCGACCCGGCCGCCGGCTTCGCGGGCGAGCCCCAGAACGTCTGTCAGGTACTTCTCGCCCTGCGAGTTGTCGGTGGTGACGTGCCGGAGCGCGTCCCGCAGCACGGCAGCGTCGAATGCGTAGATTCCGGAATTGATTTCGCGGATCTCCCGCTCGGCGTCGGTGGCGTCCTTGTGCTCGCGGATGCCGGTGACCGTTCCGTCTTCTCCGCGGAGGATGCGGCCGTAGCCCGCGGCGTCCTCGAGAAGCGCGGTCAGCACCGTGACGGCGTTGCCCTCGAATTCGTGAGTGTTGACCAGTTCGGCGAGCATCTCGCCGGTGAGCAGCGGGACATCGCCGTAGGTCACCACCACGGTACCGGCCACTGGGGCGTCGGCGTCGAGTGCCTCGAGCGCCACTTCAACGGCCCTTCCGGTACCTGGAACGTCATCCTGGTCCACGATGAGGGCATCGGGATCGAGCTCCGTGAGGTGGGCTGCCACGCGGTCCCGCTCGTGGCGGACCACGAGGGCGAGCCGCTGAGGGTGAATGCTGCGCGCGGCCAGCAAGGCGTGGCCGACCATGGAGCGGCCACCGATTTCGTGGAGAATCTTAGGGGTACGGGACTTCATCCGGGTACCGGCACCTGCAGCTAGGACGATTACGGCGGCTGGGCCGGACTTCTCGGGGCTCACGTACGGGCTCTCCTTGTTCGGTTGCGCGGTACTACATGCGCGGCGTCCGAGCGTGTGCCCGGAGCGGGCAACAGGCTTATCCTACTGGACACCTCTGATGCAGCAGTTCCGCCCATAGGATTCGAACCTATACTCCACGGCTCCAAAGGCCGGGGTGCTGCCATTACACCAGGGCGGACCACGCCAAGGCCCAGAGGCCGAGGCACGAGAACCAATTCTGCCACGAACGTTGAGGGTCGTGCGACTCGGCCCGCCCGGCCGCCGGTCCCGTCCGGGCAGCGCGCCGGGACGGGCCACGGACCGCCGGGCACCGCTTGGCGTAAGGCATGATGGGACCGTGAGCAACAGCACAGGGACTACTGACGGCACGGGGAACCGGACAGCAAAGCCCGAGGCGGTCCCCGCGCGTATCCCGCGGTCCCGGATGACCGGGCCCCAGCGGCGTTCCCAACTGGTGGAAGTGGGGCGGGGCCTCTTTGCGATGCGCGGCCTGGACGGCACCACCATCGAGGAGATCGCCGCAGCGGCTGGCGTCTCAAAGCCGGTGATCTACGAGCACTTCGGCTCGAAGGAGGGCCTGTACACGCAGGTGGTGGAATTTGAGTTCAAGATCCTGCTGGCCGCCATCAACGACGCCCTGACCGACGAAGCCAAACCGAGGGTCCTTGTTGAACGCGCCGCGCTGGCCCTGCTGACGTACATCGAGGACCGCACCGACGGCTTCCGGATCCTCATGCGCGACGCTCCCCCGTCCCAGCCCGAAGGCGCCTTTTCCACCCTCCTCTCGCACGTTACCGCCAGGGTGGAACACATTCTGTCCGACGAATTCGCCCGCCGCGGCTTCAGTTCCGCCGACGGCGCCATGTACGCCCAGATGCTCGTGGGGATGGTGGCGATGACCGGCCAGTGGTGGCAGGACAGCCGCCAGCCCGACAAACGCGCCGTTGCCGCCCACCTCGTCAACCTAGCTTGGAACGGTCTGACCGGTCTCCAGAAGGAACCCGAGCTGCGATCCGACGCTTAGCCTTCCGGTCAACGCCGCCTGTGGTCACCTACGCGGCGCAACGGCCCTTCGCCGTCCACCGTGGTCACGTCCGCGGTGCAACGGCCCTTCGCCGTCGCTTAGACACGACGCAAATGGGCCCCTACGGTCGCTGAGCGACCTTCGGAGCCCGATGCGCCGCGATGCGCTCCTACGCGAAGGTCCCCCCACCGCTATTGCGGAAGTTCCGTTCCGGAATGCCCACTGTTCCACAGCGATGACGTGACTCACCGCGCCCCTACTGCGATAGTTCCGTTCCGGGACGCGCACTGTTCCACAGCGGAAAGGTGACTTCCCGCGCCGGAGGCGGTCCTTCCGAAAGGAGCGCATCGCAGCACATCGGAGCGCGGAGGTCGCCCGGCGACCGGAGCCTCCCTTTTGCCCTGTAAAGCGTCGTCCCGAGGGCCCCGACGCGAGCTTGCGAGTGTTGGGAAGGGACCTACGCGCTAAGCGACGCGGAAGGGCCGGTTCCGGCACCCAACCAGTCCCGCCGGCGCGACGCTTACTCGCCGAGAACTTCGAGGGCCTCCAGCCATTCGAGCTCCAAGGCTTCGCGGTCGCCGGCGAGGTCTTTGAGCTTCTTGTTGAGCTCGGCGAGCTCACCGACTGCGGACGGGTCGGCGGAGGCCGTGGTCATGCGGGCGTGGATTTTTTCTTCTTGCTGGGTGATCTTGCCGAGTTGCCGCTCGATGCGGTTCTTGGCCTTGCGGGCGTCGCGCTTCTCCGCTTCGGTCGCTCCGGATACGGCCTGTGCCGGGCCGGAGCTGGCGGAGGTCACCGGGTTTCCGCCGCCGGTGACCGTGGAACCGGCCAGGGCGGATTCGCGGAGTTCGAGGTACTGGTCCACGCCGCGAGGCAGGGCGCGGATCTTGCCGTCGCCGAGCAGGGCCATCTGGTGGTCCGTGACGCGCTCGAGCAGGTAGCGGTCGTGGCTGACCACCACCAGGGTGCCCGGCCAGCCGTCGAGCACATCTTCGACGGCGGCGAGGGTGTCGGTGTCGAGGTCGTTGGTCGGTTCGTCGAGCATCAGCACGTTGGGCTCGCCCACCAGCAGGCGCAGCAGCTGCAGCCGGCGCCGCTCACCGCCGGAGAGGTCGCGGACGGGCGTCCACTGCTTTTCGTTCGTGAAGCCGAGCTGCTCCACCAGTTGTCCGGCGGTAAATTCCTTGCCCCCGACGTTGAAGGAGCGCTTTTCGCGCTCGATCACTTCGATCACGCGCAGGTCCGAGACGTCGTCGAGCTCCTTGACCTCCTGGGTGAGCACAGCGGTGACCACGGTCTTGCCGCGCTTGACCTTGCCCGACGTCGGCGTGATTTCGCCGTTGAGCAGTTTCAGCAGGGTGGTCTTGCCGGCGCCGTTGACGCCCACGAGCCCCAGCCGCTCACCCGGGGCGAGCCGGAGGGTGATGTTGTCGAACAGCTTCTGGCCGGCGTCGCCGCCCAGGAAATCCAGTGACACGTTTTCCAGGTCCAGGACGTCCTTGCCCAGGCGAGCGGTGGCCATCTTGCTCAGGGCTGTCGAATCTCGCGGCTCGGGAACGTCGGCGATCAGGGCATTCGCGGCCTCGATCCGGAATTTTGGTTTGGCAGTGCGGGCGGGGGCGCCGCGGCGCAGCCAGGCCAGTTCCTTCTTCACGAGCTGCTGACGCTTGCTTTCCACCACGGATGCGGAGCGGTCGCGCTCGGCGCGGGCCAGCACGTAGGCTGCGTAGCCGCCGTCGAACGGGTCCATGATGCCGTCGTGGATTTCCCACGTCTTGGTGCAGACTTCGTCGAGGAACCAGCGGTCGTGGGTGACCACGAGGAAGGCGCCCTGGTTGGCGCGCCAGCGGGTCTTGAGGTGCCGGGACAGCCACGCGACGCCTTCGACGTCAAGGTGGTTGGTGGGCTCATCGAGCATGATGACGTCGTGGTCTTCGATGAGGAGCTTCGCCAGCGCAACACGGCGTTTCTGGCCGCCGGACAGGGCATGCACGTTGGCGTGCCAGTCCACATCGGACACGAGCCCGCCCATGACTTCGCGGATCTGGGGATTGCGGGCCCATTCATAGTCGGCCTGGTCACCGACGATTGCGGCGCCGACGGTCAGATCGCCGTCGAGCACGTCGCTTTGATCCAGGTAACCGATGTTGACGTCCCCGCGCTTGGTGACCCGGCCGGAATCAGGGGTGGACCGCAGTGCAAGCAGGCGCATCAGCGTGGACTTGCCGTCGCCGTTCCGGCCCACCATGCCGATCCGGTCGCCCTCTTCGAGTCCGAGGGTCATGCCATCGAGAACGGTGCGGGTTGCGTACGAGACCGAGAGGTTCTCGCCGCCGAGCAGGTGTGCCACGGGGAACTGCTTTCTTCTGCAAACGGGGAATCTGAAACGTGAAAGGGTATTAAAGGAGGGTATCGGAGATGATGCGGGCGCCGGGCACCGGGCCATGGACGGCAATGGCGCTGAGGCCCTTGTGCTGCAGCTCCTCGGCAAGTCCCTCCGCGGCCTCGGGGCTGTGGGCCAGCAGGGCAACGGTGGGGCCAGAGCCGGACACGATCCCGGCAATGGCTCCGGATGACTCGCCAAGGCCCAGGGTGTCCCGGAGGCTCGGGGCCAGCTCGATGGAAGCCCGTTGAAGGTCGTTGACGAGCACGCGGCTCAGGGCGTCGGCGTCGCCGCTCCGGAGTGCCTGCAGGATCTGCGGGTCCACCGCCGTGGGCTCCGCAACGTCAATTCCCTCGGCATCGCGCAGCCTGTCCAGCGTCCGGAACACCTCGGGGGTCGGGAGGCCAAACTCGGCGGTGACCAGGACCCAGTCCATCTGCGCCTTGGCCAGGGCCGGCGACAGGTCATCGCCCACGCCCAGCCCCACTGCCGTGCCGCCCAGCAGCGCAAACGGCACGTCCGCACCCAGCTCGGCGGCGAGGTGGGCCAGTTCGTCCCGGGACAGGCCGCTGTTCCATAGTGCGTCGCAGGCCAGGAGTGTGGCGGCGGCGTCCGCCGATCCCCCGCCCATGCCGCCGGCCACCGGCACCCGCTTGGTGATTTCCAGATGCACGCCGGTGGAGTGTTCCGAAACGTCAGCCATGATGGCGGCCGCCTTGTAGGCCAGGTTCCGCTCGTCCAGCGGAATGTCCACGCCGTCGAGGTCCAGCGTGCTGGCGGGACTGATACTGACAGTGATGCCGTCGCCCGCCGTGCTGGTGGCGGCCACTTCCTCATACAAGGAGACGGCCAGGTACACGCTGGCCACGGAATGGTAGCCGTCCGGACGCAAAGGTCCTACATCCAGTGAGACGTTCACTTTGCCCGGAGCCTTGACCCGGACGGTCCTTGCCGCAAAGCGCCCTCTCACTGCGTTCATGAGTCCAAGCTAGGGCATGGTGGTGCCGGGCTCCAAGAAAGGCCCGGCAGCGCGGCGTCGTCCGGGGACACTGTTGCCGCCGTCCGGCTCCGCCGCATCAGGCGCCTGCGGCGGGCCGGGCTTCGGCGATCCGGGCGAACGCGGTGATGTCGATGACCTCGCCGCGCGCGGTGGGGTCCACGCCCGCCGCGACGAGGCAGCGCTCCGCTTCGGCAGCGCTCCCCGCCCATCCTGCGAGTGCGGCGCGGAGCGTCTTCCGGCGCTGGGCAAAGGCGGCGTCGATCACGGCGAAAACCTGCTCGCGGCTGGCCGTGGTGACCGGCGGCTCGCGGCGCGTAAAAGCCACCAGTCCGGACTGGATCTTGGGTGCCGGCCAGAACACGTTCATTCCGATGACCCCGGCCTTGCGCATGCTGCTGTACCACGCGGCCTTGACGGAGGGCACGCCGTAGATCTTGGAGCCGGGGCCGGCGGCGAGCCGGTCCGCCACTTCATCCTGCACCATCACCAGGCCGTGCCGGATGGACGGGAAGTGCTGCAGGAGGTGGAGGACCACGGGCACAGCCACGTTATAGGGCAGGTTTGCCACGAGCGCGGTTGGCTCGGCGGGCAGCTCCATCACTTTCATGGCGTCGGCGCGCACCAGGTGGAACTCCGCCGCGGCGTCGGGCCGCCACTGCCGGACAGTTTCCGGCAGCTTGGCCGCCAAGACGGGATCAATCTCGACGGCGACAACGGACTTCGCGGCGTCCAGCAGGCCGAGCGTGAGGGAACCGAGGCCGGGGCCGATCTCGAGGACGGTTTCGTCGGCGCCGATGCCGGCCGCAGCCACGATCCGGCGGATGGTGTTGCCGTCGATGACGAAGTTCTGGCCCAGGGTCTTGGTGGGGCGGACGCCGATTTCCTCGGCCAGCCTGCGGATATCAGAGGCGCCAAACAGTGGGGCTGGCGCAGTACCGGAGGTGGAGGGAGTCGGGTCAGTCACCTAGGTATCCTATCCCGGCGGGCGCCACCGGTTGGCAACGGCAGACACTGCGGGAACCGCCCGGCGGCACGGCAATGGCCGGGCCCGGAGGTTCCGGACCCGGCCATTCGCGGCTCCGCAGCTGTGGTCAGCTGCCGCGGCGCGGCTTTGGTGTTAGTGGCTAGCTGCTTGCGGCCCAGCCGCAGCCCCACGGCTGAAGGCCGCGCTCTGCATAGACCCGGTTGGCAATGTCGATCTGCTGTGCCTTCGTGGCAAGGCTGGCGTTGGGGGCGTAAGCTCCGCCGCCGGCGCCGATCCAGGTCTGGATGTCGAACTGCAGGCCGCCGTAGTAGCCGTTGCCGTTGTTGATGGACCAGTTCCCGGTCGATTCGCACTGCGCGATCTTGTCCCACATGGCCACGTTCATCATGGCGGGGGCCGCTGCTCCGGTGTTCGCTGCCGCGGCTTCCTTCGGCTCTTCCTTCGGCGCTTCATTGGTGCCCACGGTGATCTTCTCGGTGACCGGTTCCCGCGTGGTCTTCGTCGAGACCAGCGTTCGGGAGGCTTCGCGGCCATCAACGAGCACCAGCTTGTACGTCTTGGTCACCGAACCCGGGACGCCGGCCTGGGTGACCTTTTCCTCGCCCTTGGGCATCTGGTCACTGTCCGTGGACAGCGTCTCGTACCGGACTTCCTCAGTGGTGGTTGCGGTCTTGCCGGTCACAACACGGGAAACCTTGATCACCATGTTGTTGACCACCGGCGCGTTCGCCGGCTGCGAGGTCCGGTCGGCCGCGCCCAGCTTGACCCCGGCGTCCTTGAGGACCTCTCCGACGTTGCGGGCAGTGGTGGTGGTTTTGGCGGCCTTGCCGTCGGCGAGAATGCTCACGGTCTTGGGTGTCGAGATCGCCACGAACGATCCATCGACGGCCAGCCGGGCGTCCTTCGGCACGGAAAGCTCGGAAGCGCTGGCGACGCCAAGCTGCGTCACGAGCCCGCCCACGTCCTGGGCCGTGGTGCTGACGGTCTTCTCCGCCCCGTCCAGGCTCACCTTCACGGCCTTGGCCAGGTTCACGTTGATGACGGAGCCGTTCTCAACGTGGGCCTCCACCGAGGGCGTGACGCGGTCGGCGGCCTGCAGCTCAACCTTGGCGCTCTTGACCACTTGGCCCACTGTTCCGCCGAACGTCTGGACGGAGCTCACTTTGCCGTCGACATTCAGGGTGACTGTCTTGTTGTTGCCCACAAAGGCGACGAGCCCGAGCACGAGTGCCGAGAGCACAACAAGCTGGGTGCCGACCTTGACGAAACTAAACTTGCCGTCCGACTTGAAGAAGTTGACCACGATTGCCCGTAACTGTTGAGCTGTCCGGGCACGGGGAAAAACGCACAGAGGCACCTGAGGCAGTCACCCTAAGGGTGGGCTCCGGACCGTTCCGAAGCCTGCAGCAGGCATGTGCGCCGCCACACTCACATGGCAGGGCATCTGAAGGCGCCCTGCCTGAAAGAAGTGAGTGACATCATCCGGAGGCCTTCCCCGACCCCGGCTAATAGTTTTTCACTGTAACCGAAGCGTTATAAAGCCACCAAAATTATTACCTACGCGGTATGCACGCCGGACGGGGGCCACCTCACCCTTCAGTCCCAGGATCCGTACGCCCGCACGGTATTGCGGCTGATGGCGGTGCACAGGCCGGCGAGGTCAGACCCTGTCAATTCGGCCATGGCCCGGACTGTGTAGGGAACCATGTAGCTCGCATTGGGCCGGCCGCGGTGCGGATGCGGGGTCAGGAACGGGGAGTCGGTTTCCACCAGCACCAGTTCGGGGTCCGCCACGGCCAGCGCCGCACGGAGGTTGGCTGCGTTCTTGAACGTGAGGGTGCCGGCGAACGACATGAACCAGCCTTCGCTGTTGCAGATCCGGGCGAGGTCCTCATCGCCGGAAAAGCAGTGGAACACCACCCGTTCCGGGGTGCCCTCCTCCCGCAGGACCTGGACGACGTCGCTGTGGGCGTCGCGGTCGTGGATCTGAAGGGTCAGGTCCAGCCGCTTCGCGATGTCGATGTGCCGACGGAAGGAGTACCGCTGGTGGGCCAGCCCGTCGCCCTCGGTGCGGAAGAAGTCGAGGCCGGTTTCGCCGATGGCGCGGATCCGGGGGTGGGCGGCCAGCTCCTCTATTTCGGTCAAGGCTGCCTCCAGCTCACCGCGCTGGGCGTAGGCGGGTGCGTCGTTGGGGTGGATTGCCACCGCGCCGAGCAGCCGGGCGTCCAAATCAACGGCCCGTACCGTGAACCGGGACGATTCGAGGTCGCAGCCAACCTGGACTGCGCCGCGCACGCCCACGGCCTCCGCGGCGTCCAGCGCAGCAGCAATCTCCACGCGAACGTCGTCGCCGGGGAAATCGAGGTGCGTGTGGTTGTCCATCACCGGCACCGGCAGGGGCTGGGGCGCCGGCGGGTAGCCGTGCTTGCCGGACCCGTCGGTTCCGGGCGCTCGGTAGGGGCTGGGGGTCAGGGAATGGCGCATCCCTCCAGCCTAGCGGCGGCAGCCCCGCCGTCGCTCATGGGCGGACAGGGCCCGGCGGACCGCCGGCCGACGGCGCGGCGGGCCGGCCTTGCACGGCTCGGAGAATTACCCGGAACTCTCTGTTAGCCACGGCAGTTATCTTAGTACGCTGGTACGGAAAGATGTGAACGCCCGCCAACGGGCATCGGCAGATTTCCGCCGCACCGTTCCGGGCGTCACTCAGGGCTGAAAGGTTGCCGATGGAACCGCACCGACGCACCGCGATCAACGAAGTACTCCAGAGCGGGCACGGCTTCGCGGGGGGTGCTGCGCACAGCGGTCACCAGCTCAACGGCCACAAGCCGACTGCGTTGGATGCCGTGGCGTTCCGCGCTGCGAGCGAACGCATCCTGACCGCCATCAATACCGTCATCGATGGTAAGGCGGAAGCCGCGAAGCTGGCGCTGACGGTCCTGCTCGCCCAGGGCCATCTGCTCCTCGAAGACGTGCCCGGCGTTGGCAAGACGCTCCTTGCGAAGACCCTGGCCCGAACCATCGACTGTTCCGTCAGCCGCATCCAGTTCACCCCTGACCTGCTCCCCTCGGACGTCACCGGCGTCTCCATCTACAACCAGTCCTCGCGCCAGTTCGAGTTCCGGCCCGGTGCCGTGTTCGCGAACATCGTAATCGGGGACGAAATCAACCGCGCCTCGGCGAAGACGCAGTCCGCCCTGCTCGAATGCATGGAGGAGCACCAGGTGACGGTGGACGGACACTCCTACGGGCTCGCCGCGCCGTTCATGGTGGTGGCCACCCAGAACCCCATCGAGATGGAAGGGACCTACCCGCTGCCCGAGGCGCAGCGGGACCGCTTCATGGCCCGGATCTCCATGGGCTACCCGGATAAGGACTCGGAGATCGAGATGCTGGAAACTCACCAGGCCACCTCGCCCTTGGAGCGGGTCACTGCTGTGGTCACCTCGGCAGACGTGGCGGCAATGATCGCCACGGTCCAGCAGGTGTTCGTCTCTCAGTCCGTCAAGGAGTACACGGTCGCCGTCGGCCGGGCCACCAGGGACAGCGCTATGCTCCGCCTCGGCGCCAGCCCGCGCTCCATGTTGCAGCTGCTCCGCGCGGCCAAAGCCACGGCTGCGCTGGACGGCAGGGATTTCGTCCTGCCGGACGACGTCGTTGCCGTGGCCGAATCGGTGCTGGCGCACCGGATCATCCTGGACCGGAAGGCGGCCAGCACCGGCGAGACCCCGCAGAGCGTGATCCGCGGCGTGCTGGCCAAGCTGCCGGTCAGCCAGGAAACGGCTGATTCCGCCAAAGCCCACCGGCAGCCAGCAGGCTCCGGGCAGCCGGCTCCCCGCACCGGGCGGCAGGCGCCCGAACTGCGCCACAGCCGCTAGTCAGGATCGTTGCCGTGGCCCTGCTGGACAGCCTTCCCCGCCACCTCTTCAGCACACGCGGCTGGGGCCTACTGGCCGCCGGTGTCTTTTCGCTGCTATGCGCCCAGGTCATGGGCCGCCGGGACCTCCTGGCGCTCGGCGTGCTGCTGATTGTCCTCCCGCTCATTTCGCTGGCGAGCATCAGGTTGGTCAAGCCAAAGTTCCGGGTATACCGCGAATTCAGCCCCTCCACGGTTGAAACCGCCTCCATCACCACCGTCCGGCTGGCTGTCGCGCGGACCGGGACCGGCGTCGGCAGGGTCATCATGGAGGAGCGCCTGCCGCCGAGGTTCGGTGAGTCCCCGGCGTTCCGCTTTCCCGCACGGTCCGCCTCCGGCGGCACCAGCCGCTACGAGTACCATCTGCGTTCCGGAAAACGCGGACAGTTCACCATAGGGCCCGTTACCGCTGAGTTCACTGATCCGTTCGGGCTTTCGCTGCACAGGCACGCAATCGACGACGGCGACACGCTCACCGTGACGCCGGCCGCCGTCGAACTGCCCGCTACGGGACTGGCCGGCGCGCGCGGAAATGACGGAATCACAGCGACCCGTACCCGGGCGAATCCCAGCGACGACGACGTCATGACGCGCGAGTACAGGCATGGCGACCCGATGCGCCGGGTGCACTGGCCGGCCACGGCCCGGCACGGCGCGCTGATGGTCAGGCAGGAGGAATCGGTCACCACGCCGGAGGCCACGATCATCCTGGACCAGCGGTTCGTCTCCTTCGCCACGGGCTTCGGCTCGGTCTTCGGCAGCGACGACGGCGAAGACCTTGTCACCAGCGACACCTTCGAGTGGGCCGTCACGGCAGCCATGTCCGTCAGCGCCCACCTCGCCGAACGGAACTACTCCCTCAGGTTCCTTGACGCGGCGGGCGATCCCGCCTTTCACCGCTCGCAGTCCGCGCCGGAACCTGACTCCGAGGAGTACAGCGGTACAGGCGGCCTGCAGTCCGTTGCCGAGAGCCTGGCCGCCATCCAGCTTTCCGGTCCCCACCACATGCGCCGGGAGCACGACACCGCCCGCCGCGAGCATGCCGGCGGCTTTGACTCCGGCCAGTCCGTGTTCGACGACCGGCTCATGGACAAACTCGCGGCCCACCGGATGCGCGGTCCGGTGGTTGCCGTCCTCGGAAAGATTTCCATGGCGGAGGCCCGGGCCCTGGCACCGGCGGCCGGTTACGCAGCGAACGCGTTCGCCATGGTGATCGCCGACAGGCCCGCAGAGTGCCATGACGCCCTTGAGGCCCTGCGTTTGGGCGGCTGGCGTGCGGTGGCGGTGGAAGCCGCCACCTCGCTGCCCGCCGCCTGGACGTACTTCGATGAAGGCGATGCAACGCTCTGGACGGCGGCAGCCGATGTTCGCCGCGGTGCGGGGGTGGCCCGGTGACGCTTACGCCCCAACGCCAGGTCAGCGCCGAACAACGGCAGCCCCAAACGGAGCCTTACCGCGGCCCCAAACGCTTCGGCGCCGGCGCCTATCCGTGGGTCATGGCGGGCGCCGTAGCGGTCTCGGTCTGCGGCGCGGCGCTGTCCCTGAACGGCGTCCTGCGGGGATGGGCCTGGTACCTGCCGGTCCTCACCACCGTCGTGGTGGTGTCCCTGGCCATGGCCCTGCTGCGCACCGTCAGGGCTCAGCCGGTGCTGGTGCCCCTGGGTGGCCTGGCATCGCTGGTGCTCATCCTGACCTTCACCTTCTTCCGGCGGGACAGCTTCGCCTGGTTCATTCCTTCCGACAAGACGCCCGCCGCGCTGGGCCGGCTTCTCCGGCGTGCCAGCGAAACGGTGCTGGCTGAAAGCTCACCGGTGGCACCGAACGCCGGCATCGTCCTGGTCACGTGCGCCGCGCTTGGCCTCGTCGTCATCCTTGTGGACGCCCTGGCACTGCCGCTGGGCATGCCTGCCACGAGCGGCCTGGGCCTCCTGGCCGTGCTCGTGGTGCCGGCCATGATCAAGCCGCAGAGCGTGGGGCTGGCGGGATTCCTGGGGGCAGCGGCCGGATATCTCGTCATTCTCGCGTGCAGCCAGTGGTTCGCCCCCGATGCGCGCACACAGGCGGATACGGCCCGGAATCCCGGACAGGTCAAACGCGCGGCCCTCACGGGATCGGTGGCCTTGGTGGGGACCCTGCTGCTGCAGCTTGTCATTCCGGGCTTCGACCAGGGCACTTTCCCCCAAGGTTCCCGGCTGAATCCCTGGGGCTCTTCCAATGGGCTGAATCCCATGATCAGCCTGGGCAATAGCCTGCGCAGCCCGTCAGGCGATGGCCGCATCACCTATGCCACGAATGCCACCGCGCCCCTGTACCTGCGTTCCGTCACGGTGGACCGGTTCGACGGCGAATCCTGGTCCCCGGACGACCGCGACTCCACGCGCCGGGCCGGGCCTGGCCGGATGGACGTGGGGCACCAGATCCTCGCTCCGGAGCAGGTGCGGCAGATAACGGCCGTCAACACGGGAGATTTCACCAGCCCCTATCTCCCCGCGCCCTACGCGCCCGAAGCAGTCAACGGCCTCACGGGCCGGTGGAGCTGGGACCCCGCCACCCTGTCCATCAAAGGGACAGACACCAACTCCCGGAACCAGCAATACCTTGTCGTGTCATCCTCGCCGAAGCTGACGACGGAGCTACTGAACGAGTCCTCCGCACCGGTGCAGGGCGTTCCGGAAGAGTTCATCAGGCCACCGGCAAACCTCCCGGAAATCGTCCGCACCACGGCCGATTCCGTGACCCAGAACAGCGGGACGGCCTACGCCAAGGCAATGGCCATCCAGCGGTACCTGCGCGCCGGCGACTTCACGTATTCCCTGCAATCACCGGTTCAGGGCGGCTATGACGGCAACGGCCTGTCCGTGCTGGCCGACTTCCTGACGCAGAAGAGCGGCTACTGCATCCACTTTGCCTCTGCCATGGCGGTCATGGCCCGGGTCGAAGGCATTCCCAGCAGGATCGCCGTGGGCTACGCGCCGGGCCGGCTGACCGGGGCAACAGTGTCCGTCGCGGGCCAGGGCGCACTCCCCGAGTTCGAGGTCGATGCCAGGGATGCCCACGCGTGGCCGGAGCTGTACTTCCAGGGGCTGGGCTGGGTACCGTTCGAGCCCACGCCCTCACGCGGCTGGGTGCCGCCCTACGCCCAGGATCCGTCCTCGGGCGGCACCAGCACGAACGACGGGAACAATGACGGCCTCGTGCCGAGCGGCGGCCCAACGCCGCCTCCTGCGACGGAAACCCCGGCTCTCCCCCTGCCGGGAACGGGGGAAGCCGACGCCGGCAGCCAGCCAACGCCCCTGCTCTTCGGTGCTGCCGCGGCTCTCGTGCTGGTTTTGGTTGCAGCTTCCCCGCGGCTTGTCCGGGGCAGCATCCGTGCCCGCCGGCTCCGGAGGCCGGCCTCGGGGAGGAACGGTCAGGACGCGGTGCCGCTTGCGTGGTCAGAGTTGCTGGACCTCGCCGCGGATTACGGCGTGCCGCCCGTGGCCAGTGAAACGCCCCGGAACTTCTCGGCACGGCTCCGCAGTGCGCCGGCCCTGAATACGGACGACGGCGGCGTGCCGCAAGGTGCCGCTTCCGCGGGGACCGCATCCACCGGAGGCGCGGACACCGGGATTATCGACGCCGGGCGCCGGGCGGTGACCGCCCTGACCAGTGATTTCGAGCGGCACCAGTACGGCCGGCCAGACGCCGGGGAGTCTGAATGGAACGGCGCGCGGGACCAAAATACCGGGAACCAAACACCTGCCCAGCAGATCGCCCTGGTGCGGAAGGCGCTGCACCGAAATGCGGGGCTCATGGCGCGGCTCCGCGCGGACTGGCTGCCGCCGTCGGTTATGTCCCGCTGGGGCTGGATCGCCGGAACGCCTTTCCGCGCGGTGCGTGGCGTGGCTGCGCGCGTCCGCCGTGCCGTCGCGGGGCTCTGGAACAAAGCCCGCGACGGCGTGCGGCGCTTGCGCGAAGGTTAACCTGCGTAGGGGTCGGCGATGCCGATGTACTGGGTGTAGAGGTATTCCTCGATGCCTTCGAGGCCGCCTTCACGTCCCAGGCCGGACTGCTTGACCCCGCCGAACGGTGCCGCGGCGTTGGAGACGACGCCGGCGTTCAGGCCGAGCATGCCGGTCTCGAGCCGCTCGCCCATCCGGATGCCGCGGTTCAGGTCCCTCGTGAAGACGTAGGCGACCAGGCCGTATTCGGTGTTGTTGGCCAGGCGGACGGCCTCGTCTTCGGAGGAGAAGGTGATGATCGGTGCGACCGGGCCGAAGATTTCCTCCGACAGAATCCGGGTACCCTCGGTGACGCCCTTGAGGATGGTGGGCTGGTAGAAGTAGCCCGGTCCGTCCACAGGGGCGCCGCCCACCACGGCGGTGGCGCCGGAGGCGAGGGCGTCGCTGACCAGTTCGTGGACCTTGTCCCGGCTCTTGGCATCGATCAGCGGGCCCACCTTGGACTCCGGTTCGGTGCCGCGGGCGGTGGTCATGTCCGCCATCTTGGCGGCGAACTTCTCGGCAAACTCGTCGGCGACGGACTCGTGCACGATGAACCGGTTGGCCGCCGTGCAGGCCTCACCCATGTTTCGCAGCTTCGCGATCATGGCCCCGGCGACGGCGGCGTCGACGTCGGCATCCTCGAACACCACGAACGGGGCGTTGCCGCCGAGCTCCATCGAGGTCCGCAGGACATTCTCGGAGGCGTCCGAGAGCAGCCGGCGGCCGACCTCGGTGGAGCCGGTAAAGGACAGTTTGCGCAGCCGGGCGTCCTTGACCAGCGGGCCTGTGGTGGCGCCGGCCGTGGACGTGGGGATGAGGTTCAGGACGCCGGCGGGCAGGCCGGCTTCCTGCATCACGGCCGCGAACAGCTGGGAGGTCAGCGGGGTGAGGTTGGCTGACTTGAGCACCATGGTGCAGCCGGCCGCGACAGCAGGGGCCACCTTGCGCGTGGCCATGGCCAGCGGGAAGTTCCACGGGGTGATCAGCAGCGACGGGCCAACGGGCTTCTTCTGGACGAGCAGGCGGGTCTTGCCCTCCGGGGAAACGGAGTAACGGCCGAATGCGCGGACGGCTTCCTCGGAGAACCAGCGCAGGAATTCGGCGCCGTAGGTGACCTCGCCGCGGGCCTCGGCCAGCGGCTTGCCCATTTCGAGGGTCATGAGCAGCGCGAAGTCTTCCGCGCGCTCGGTGACCAGTTCAAATGCCCGGCGCAGGATTTCGCCGCGCTCCCGCGGAGACACCTTGGCCCAGGAATCCTGGGCAGCCGCGGCGGCATCAAGGGCAGCCATGCCGTCCTCGGCGCCGGCGTCGGCGATGCTGAGGAGCACTTTGCCGGTGGAGGGGTCTTCGACGTCGAAGGTCTTGCCTGACGCCGCCGGACGCCACTCACCGTTGATGAGCAGGCCGGTGGGAACAGATGCGAGCAGTTCGCTTTCGCGTTCCGCGGTAACAGTGGACTGTGTAGTAGCAGACACGGTGACTCCCTCGTCAGCAATTCGGGTTTGGCGGGTTATTCTGCAGCTCCTGCATCCGGCTTCGGGCCGCCCGCATGCTTGGCTGGTTTAATGCCACGCTACTGCCCGGGTTCCGCCAGTGTCTACGCATGCACGCACTACAGAAATCAGCAGCCGCTGTGCAACTGCACAGCCCATGACGTCGGGATCCCGGCGAAGCCTTTGCCGGAATTTACCGGGCAGCGAGCACGGCCGCGTAGAGCTCGCGCTTGCTTACGCGCACCTCTTCGGCGACGGCCGCCACCGCATCCTTGAGCCGGATGCCCTGTGAGACAAGTTCGTTGACGGCGGCCACGCTGTCCTCGGGCGTCCCCGGAGCCCGTTCCGGCGCGCCTCCCACCACGACGGCGATCTCGCCGCGGACCTCGTTGCTTTCCGCCCACCGCAGCAGTTCTCGCAGGGTCCCGCGGATGACCTCCTCATAGGTCTTGGTCAGCTCACGGCACACGGCCGCGTTGCGGTCAGGCCCGAAGCGCTCGTGCAGGGCCCGGAGCATGACCTCGAGCCGGTGCGGCGCCTCGAAGAAGACCATGGTGCGGCGTTCGGCGTCGAGGTCCGCCAGGCGCGAGGCGCGTTCACCGGCCTTCCGGGGAAGGAATCCTTCGAAGCAGAAGCGGTCGGTGGGAAGTCCGGACAGAGCCAGTGCCGTGAGCACCGCGGAGGGGCCGGGAACGGCCGTGACGGTGAGCCCCGCGGCGACCGCTCCTTCAACGAGCCGGAAGCCGGGATCGGACACCGATGGCATTCCCGCGTCGGTGACCATGACCAGCGTTTTCCCCGCGCGGACCTGGTCCAGCAGCTCGGCTGTCTTGGTGGCCTCGTTGTGCTCGTGGTAGCTGATGACGCGACCAGCGACGGTGATGCCCAGGCTCTGCACGAGCCGGTGGAGGCGCCTGGTGTCCTCGGCGGCAACGATGTCCGCAGAGGACAGCAGCTCGATGAGCCGCGCTGACGCGTCGCCCACATTGCCGATGGGCGTGGCCGCAAGGACAATCCGTCCGGGACCGCCGGCGGTGACGGCCTGCCCCGAGCCTGCTGACGGTTCGGAACTGCTGGTCTGGGGGTTGCTCGGGTCTTGGTCCACAGGTCCAGCCTACTGCCGGCCGGAACCCTCACGGCACAGGACTTCACGGGAAACGGACGGCACGGGCGGCAGCGCCAACGAACACTTGAGGCCCAAGGAGAAGGGCCTCAAGTGTTCGTTCGCGCTTCAAAGCGGGGGCGCGTGGCTCGACGTCACATGACTGCGGGGGGCAAAAGGTAGCATGGGCAGGTGACGCAGACCTCCGTGCGGCCTGACGGGGCCGGATCACCCAGCACGCCGGCTTCAGCCTCGGCACCAGCCCCTGCCGGCAAGCCGGAAAAAGGTGCCCGCTGGATCGGCCGTCCCACGGAAGCGTTCACTGCTGAGGCGCTTACCCGCCGGCTACTCGGCGACATCCGCAGCTGGCGGGACTACCCGCCGTCGCTCAGGCTCTGGTTCTGGCTGGTTCCCGCCCTGACCGCCGCGGTGGGGGGCGTACTCCGGTTCGTCCGCCTGGATGTTCCCCGCAGCCTGGTGTTCGATGAAACGTACTACGTCAAGGACGCCTATTCCCTGCTAGTGAGCGGCTATGAGCGGAACTGGCCGGAGAAAGCGAACGACTCGTTCATTGCGGGCAACCCCGGAGTGTTGCTGGACACACCCGAGTACGTCGTGCACCCTCCCGTGGGCAAATGGATGATCGCCGCCGGCATGTGGCTGTTCGGACCGGACAACCCCGTGGGCTGGCGGTTTGGAGCGGCGATGACCGGAGTCCTGTCCATCGCGCTGATCGCGCTGATCGCCCAGAAGCTCTTCAGTTCCCTTATCCTCGGGGCGCTGGCGGGGCTGCTGCTCGCCGTCGACGGGCATCACCTGGTGATGTCACGCACCTCGCTGCTGGATATCTTCCTGATGTTCTGGGTCCTGGCCGCCTTCGGGGCATTGCTGATGGACCGCGACGACGGCCGGCGCCGGCTCGCGCTTCGGCTCGCCCGGCAGGCGGCCGCCATGCCGGCCGGGCGGCCGTCGGCGCTCCAGCTCCTGTCCGGCCCGTGGCTTGGCATCCGGTGGTGGCGGATCGTGGCGGGCGTGTGTCTGGGCTTAGCGGTGGGAACCAAGTGGTCGGCCCTCTTCTTCGTGGCGGGCTTCGGTCTGCTGACAGTCTTCTGGGACCTGAGTGCCCGCCGGATCGCCGGAATCCGCGGTTGGATCAGCGCCGGCATCATCAAGGACGGCCTCCTGGCATTCGCGAGCATCGTGCCCGTCGCCGCCCTGACCTATGCCGCCGCTTGGACAGGCTGGTTCCGCTCCACGGATGCCTACTACCGGCAGTGGGCCGCTTCGATTCCGAGCGCGGAATGGGGCTGGCTGCCGGATTCGGTCCGGTCCCTGGCGCACTACCACCTCGAGGCCTTCAAGTTCCATCAGGGGTTGAGCTCGGAGCACCCGTACGAGGCGAGTGCGTGGAGCTGGCTGGTCATGGGCAGGCCCACGTCCTTCTTCTACGAGTCCCCGAAGCAGGGCACCCCCGGCTGCGACTTTTCCAGCTGCACGTCGGCCATCCTGTCCGTGGGCAATCCGCTGATCTGGTGGGGCGCGGCAGTCTCCCTGGTGGTCCTGCTGTTCTGGTGGGCGGGCCGCCGCGACTGGCGTGCCGGTGCCGTACTGGCCGCCGTCGGAGCAGGCTACCTGCCTTGGTTCCTCTATCCGGAACGCACCATGTTCTACTTCTACACCGTGTCCTTTGAGCCGTACCTGATTCTCGCCCTCGTGTACTGCCTCGGCCTGGTCCTGGGACGGCGGACGGATCCGCCGTGGCGCAGGCGGTCAGGGCTGTACGGCGTTGCACTCTTCGTTGTGGGGGCGGTGCTGATCTCGGCCTTCTTCTATCCGGTCTGGACAGCCGAGATGATCCCGTACCAGGAGTGGCGGGTCAGGATGTGGATGCCCTCCTGGATCTGAGGCAGGATCCGGCGCACGGCACCTGTGCGCCACAGGGCGGTTCTCGGATGCCGTTCCTGAAGAGGCGGCCTAGGCCTGTTGGTCCCCGCTTTTTCCAGCCGGGCCTGGGAATGAGTCCGGACGGAAATTCGTAAGTGGAGGTCTTCACTGTAGATCCATCGGGCAAGGACACGACGACGTGAACGCGGCCGGGGCCATGAACCGCTTTGGAATTCCCTGTACAAACTGCCCGCACCACATCGGACTGCACGTCCTCATCGGCCCAGTCCACCTCCCATCTGGCGCGCCCATCGCCGTAAGACAGCAACAACTCATTCGCGCCCAGGCAGGCCAGGCTCATTTGTGTTCCCGCGTCATCCCTTGGATGAAAATCGGCCAGCGCACATGACGATGGTCGCAACATCACGCAAGGAGGATCTAAGATCCTTCAGCAGCGCGTCCCATCTTTCACCGACCATATGCGGACACTACTGACAACCGCGCGCCGGCACCAGCAGATTCCCGCTCAGCGGCTTACGGCCGCTCGCCCGCGGCGGCTCACATCCGGGAAGGCTGGTCCGCGCCGACTTCGGTGGGTGCTTCGGTGCCGGCTTCTCCGGTGTCTCCCTTGCGGTCCTTCTTGACGGCTTTGGGCAGTCCCCGGCGCCGGCGGGTGGGCCAGGTCAGAACCAGGGTCACAATTGCCGTGAGGAGCACGAGGGCCGCGATGACGATGCCGGCATCGATCCAGAACTGCCCCGGGAAGAGACGGATCAGGGTGTCTTCCAGCGCGAACGTCCAGGAGCCGCTGGCGAAGAAGATGCGGTGGAATTCCGTGAAGAACTGCTGCCAGCCCAGCGCCGCCAGCGTGCCGAGGCCGAGGATGATGACCAGGGTGACAATGGAACCGGCGAACAGCCCCCGGCGGACTCCGCCCGGGGTGCGGCGGCGCAGGTAGATGACAGCCGCGATGCTGATGAGAGCCAGAAGTGCTCCGGCGCCGAAGGCCGAGAGGATCACGAGCTTGACGTCGGCCATGTGGCTGACTTCGCCGTCCTTGAACAGCTTGTCGCCGCTGCGGTTGACCAGTTCGCCCAAGTAACGCGAGCCTGACCAGTTGCTCAGGTAGTCCACGGCGTAGGACCCGTAGGTCATGCGGTCGTCGGCGTTGAAGCCGTAGCCGTCGCCGGGGAAGCCCGGCCGGTGGTATTCGACCCAGAGGAACAGGGGGCTGGTCACGGCGCGCACGGCCAGGACAAGGAGGATTACCGGGTAGAAAACGGCCAGCAGGACCTGCAGGATCCGCGGCAGCACCGGCTTGGCGTTCGCTGCCTGTTCGCGTTCAGCGTTGCGTCGCTCCACGTCCTCACGCGGCGGACGCACCTGCAGGGCAGAGGTGGGAAGCGGTTCGCTGAAGTGGGTGCCGCGGGCTGGGCCGGAGGATGCTGTGGCATCTGCCGATCCGGCATCCGAGTCCTCTGCCGTGTCCGCAGCGGCCGCCTCCGCCGCCTTGCGGTCGGCCCGGCTGCCGGGCTGGGCTGGAGCGGCTGCTGCACCAGTCGCAGCACCGTTCCTGGATCCGCCGGTCCTGGCAGTGGCATCCTCCCCGCCAACAGAAGCGCCGTCCGTGCCTGCGGTGGTCTCCCGGGTTGCGGGGGCCGGCTTCATCCAGTCAAATGCAGGCTCGTCTGAATCGTGGGCAGGATCAAGGGCCGGTTCGCTGGCCGGATCCAGCTGCGGATCGAGCCGTCTGGACGGGGTCGGAGTATTGTCGTTCACTGCAGCTTCACTTCCGTAGGCGTCCGCGCTCCGGGTCTGGGGCCCAGGCAGCGCTGTGTATCTCCTGAAGAGCCTACCGTCAGGCCCTCCGGCACCGCGAGATGCCACCCCGCGTCCGCCGGGAATCACGCGGCTATTTCTCCGTAGCCTGCGTCCTGGGCGTCAAGGTCGCCCCGGGCCCCGGCACGGTACGCCCTGCCGCCGCAGACGAGCACGTACATCCAGAAGGCGGCCAGCACGGTCCCGCCGATGCTGATTTTCGCCCACACGGGCAGCGCGCTGGGCGTAACAAAGCCCTCCACCAGGCCTGACACGAACAGCACCAGGACCAGTCCCAAGGCAACGGTAATCATGGACCGCCCCTCGGCCGCCACCGCGCGGGACCTGGTCTGCGCCCCCGGCGATACCATTGCCCAGAAGATCCTGAGCCCTGCGGCGCACGCCACGAAGACCGCCGTCAGCTCCATCAGTCCGTGCGGCAGGATGTAGCTGAAGAAGACGTCAGCCTTTCCCACGGCAGCGAATATTCCGGCTGCCACGCCAACCCCCTGCGCGTTGGCGAGCAGGATCATGGGGACCCAGAATCCGGTGATGCCGAGCGCCACGGCCTGGGCGCTGATCCAGGCGTTGTTGGTCCACACCGCCCCCGCGAACGAGGCTGCCGGGTTCTCCGAGTAGTAGTCGATGAAGTCTTCCTCCACGTACCGCCGGACCTCTGCCTCCGACGCCACGGCGCGCAGGGCCTCGGGGGACGTTCCTACCCACCAGGCATAGGCGCAGCCGATGATGCAGAACACGATCCCGCAGGCCAGGGTCAGCCAGCGGATACGGAACAGTGCGGCTGGCAGCGCAACAACGAAGAACTTCGCAAGGTCCTCCAAGAAGTTCGACCGTGCGCCGGTGAATCGCGTGCGCGCCTGCGCGAGCGTGGCTGACAGCGACGCCGAGAGCCCGCTTTCGGGACCGGTGGAGCGCAGCAGGGACAGATGCGCGGAGGCCGCCTGGTAGAGGCGCAGCAGTTCGTCTGCTTCAGCCCCGTTGAGCCGCCGCTTGTGCGCCAGGAAATGCAGTCTCGACCACGTGTCCGAGTTGACGGCGGAGAAGGCATCCATGTCCACGCCACTACCCTAGCCTGCCGCGAACTAGACTTTAGTCGACCGGTAGGCCGCACGAGGTACGGGGCAGGAATTGAGTCCACTCATCACAGGCGAGGCAGTTGTCCTTGAACTGCGCCCGGCGTCGTTTGCGGCCCGCGCTCTGGGACTGCTGCTCGACGTGGTGGTAAACGCCGCGCTACTGGTGCTCATTCTGATGGCAGTGGCCGCCGCGGGCGACGAACTGGACGAAGCTGCAGTGCAGGCGCTCATCCTCGTCAGCGTGGTGTTCTGTCTCGTCATAATTCCCGTGGCCGTGGAAACGCTGACCCGGGGCCTCTCGCTCGGGAAGCTGGCCGCGGGGCTGCGGATCGTGCGGGACGACGGCGGCGCCATCCGTTTTCGCCACGCCGTCATCCGGGCGTTGATTGGCTTCCTGGAGATCTACCTCACCTTCGGCGGCATCGCCATCGCCGTCGCCCTTTTCGATGACAAGTCCCGGCGCCTTGGTGACATTGTGGCCGGAACGTATTCCCTGCGCCGGCGGGTCCCGGTGGAACCGCCGGTGGTGGCAGTCACGCCGCGGTATCTTCACGCCTGGGCGGCTGCGGCGGACATCGGCCGGATGCCGGATTCCCTTGGCCGCCGCGCGGCGCAGTTCATCCGGCAGGCACCGCGGATGTCCCCGCTGTCACGCAGCGGCATGGCCGCGTCCCTGGCGTCGGAAATGGCGGGCTTCGTCGCCCCTGCCCCGCCGCCCGGGACCACTCCCGACGATTACCTTGCGGCGGTCCTGGCCGAGCGCCGCAGCCGCGAACTCCGGCGCCTCGAGGAAGCCCGGAAACAGAGCCTCAGGATCGGCGAACGCCTCCACGGCCTTCCGTTCAGCGCAGGCAGGGAAACCTCCGCGGACTAGCGTTTGGCGTACTGGGCCCAGGGGATGTTCCAGTCGCCGTAGCCTTCAAGCGGTTCGACGGCGGGCGCCCCGGTGTTCAGGGTCTGTACGACGTCGCCGGTCTTCATGTTGTTGAAGAACCAGGCGGCATCCGCGGGCAGCAGGCCCACACAGCCGTGGGAGACGTTGGAAACACCGACGGCGCCCCAGGCCGACTGCAGGGCCTGATGAACGTACACGCCGGACGATGTGAGCCTGTTGGCGTACTCCACGGTGAGCGGCGGGTAGTAGCCCTTATCCCCCGGCTTGAGGCCGATGCTGCCGGCGTTGAACTTGGAGCGCCGTTCCTGCTCCATGATCACGGCGTAGCCCGTGGGCGACAGCCACTCGGGATCACCGAGAGTGACGGGAGCCGTCTTGACGAGCTTGCCGTCGAAATAAACCTTCATGGTCTTCGTGATGTCGTCCACGACGGCCAAGCGCTGCGTGCCGACCTTGAACTGCACCTTGGCGTTGAAGTTGCCGATCATCTTGTTGCCGAAGTCGACGCCGAAAAGTTTCATGTCCACAGTGACCTGGCTGTTGGAGGCCCAGAACTTCTCCGGCCGGATGCGCACGCGCTGGTCCGAGTACCAGTGCCAGGCCACGGGCTGCTTGGAAGAAACGGTGATCTTGACGGCCTTTTCCACCGCCGCCTTGTTGGCAACAGGCTCGCTGAACACGATCTCGATAGGCTGCCCCGCGCCGACGGTGGAGCCGTTCTCCGGATAGACGGCGGCATCCGCCTCGTTGGCGCTTTCCACGGTGGTGAAGGTCTGTGTCTTCTTGGTTTCCCGGCCTGCCTCATCCACAATCGTGAAACTGTAGGTGTAGGCCGTGTTGAAGAGCAGCGGGTCCAGGGTGGTCCAGGTGCTGCCGTCGGCGCTGACCGTGCCCTTGACCGGCTCGCCGCCCGCCGTCGGCACCAGCACGACGTCCTTGAGGAGGCCGTTGACCGCCTTGACCGACGGTGCCACAGCGGGGTTGACGCCCTTGGCGCCGTCCGTGGGCGTGACACCCAGTTCGACGGTCTTGACCACAGGGGCGGCCAGGCCGGGTTCATTGCGGACGGGCGTGGAGGCCTCGGATTCAGGCGCGGGGTTGGCCCAGCCGGGTGCGGTGGCTACGCCGATTCCGCCTGCGGCGACCGCAGCGCAGATCGCCACGACGGCGAGGATCTTGCCGATCTTCCGCGTGCTTTTATCCGTCATGAGTGATTCTCCATGTCCCCCGCCGGGCCGCCAGTCGGCGTCCGTCCGTGTGCCCAGCAGTAACGCTGACGAGTCAATTTTATCGCACGGCGGGGCAGCACCCGCCCGCGCGGTGCGGAGGGGTGCTGCGGACGGGCCATGAAGAGGGGCGTGCGGCGGACGCCAGATCCGCCGTGTGCCGCCCTCCGGGGCACCCGGCGTGCGGAAGCCTAGTAGCGGTAGTGCTCCGGCTTGTAGGGGCCTGCCACGTCCACGTCCAGGTAGTCAGCCTGGTCCTTGGACAGCTCGGTCAGTTCCACGCCCAGCGCACCGAGGTGCAGTCGAGCCACCTTTTCGTCCAGGATCTTCGGCAGGACATAAACCTGGTTGTCGTACTCCTTGGCGCCCTCGGGCTGGTCCTTCTTCGTGAACAGCTCGATCTGCGCGATCGTCTGGTTCGCGAAGGAGTTGCTCATGACGAACGACGGGTGGCCGGTGGCGTTGCCCAGGTTCAGGAGCCGTCCCTCGGAAAGAACGATGATGGACCGCGCATCCGCACCGTCCGCTACGTCGCCTTCGAAGACCCACTCGTGGACCTGCGGCTTGATTTCGACCTTCCTGATGCCGGGAACCCGGCCCAGGCCGGCCATGTCGATCTCGTTGTCGAAGTGGCCGATGTTGCCCACGATGGCCTTGTTCTTCATCCCGACCATGTGCTCGGCCATGATGACGTCCTTGTTGCCTGTGGTGGTGATGAAGATGTCGCCCTGCGCCAGTACCGACTCAAGCTTTGCCACCTGGTAGCCGTCCATGGCCGCCTGCAGTGCGCAGATGGGATCGATCTCGGTGACGATCACCCGGGCGCCCTGGCCGCGGAGCGCCTCGGCCGCACCCTTTCCGACGTCGCCGTAACCGCAGACGACGGCGACCTTGCCGCCGATCAGGACGTCGGTGGCGCGGTTGAGGCCGTCCGGCAGGGAGTGGCGGATCCCGTACTTGTTGTCGAACTTGCTCTTGGTCACGGAGTCGTTGACGTTAATGGCGGGGAAGAGCAGCTTGCCCTGCTCCGCCAGCTGGTAGAGGCGGTGCACGCCGGTGGTCGTTTCCTCGCTGACGCCGTGGATTCCGGCGGCGAGGCGCGTCCACTTCTTCGGGTCCTCGGCCAGGGTCCGGCGGAGGACGTCAAGAACGATGGCATATTCCTCGGGGTCGTTCGCCCCGGCGGCCGGAACGGCCCCGGCGGCCTCGAACTCGACGCCGCGGTGCACCAGCAGCGTGGCGTCGCCGCCGTCGTCGAGAATCATGTTCGGCCCCAGCTCGGGGTTCGTGTCCGCGCCTGGCCAGGTGAGGATCTGCTCGGCAGTCCACCAGTATTCCTCGAGGGTCTCGCCCTTCCAGGCAAAGACCGGAACACCCTGCGGGTCCTCTACGGTGCCCGCGCCGACCACGACGGCGGCCGCGGCCTCGTCCTGGGTGGAGAAGATGTTGCACGATGCCCAGCGGACCTCGGCCCCGAGCGCAGTCAGGGTCTCGATGAGGACGGCCGTCTGGACGGTCATGTGCAGCGAACCCGCGATGCGTGCGCCCTTCAGCGGCTGGCTCGGCCCGAATTCCCGGCGCAGGGACATCAGCCCAGGCATTTCGTGCTCGGCGAGGCGGATCTGGTGGCGACCGGCCTCGGCGAGGGAGATGTCGGCGACCTTGTAATCGAGAGTCATGGGGATCCTTTGCTGTATCCGGCGTCTTGCGTTCTGCGGTGCGGGCTGGAGTTTAGGCTGTGGGCGCGGCCGCTGCGGGGCCGTCGTGCTGGTCCGAACGGGCAGCGTTGGCTGCGGCGAGCAGCTCAGGGGGAAGGAGCAGCGGAATGCCGTCTTCAATGCCGTACCGCACCGGTTCGCCGCCCTCTGCCGCGGCCGTGGAGACGAGCTCCTCGCCTTCCTGGGTCAGGGTTGAGCCGGTGACCGGGCACCGCAGGACGGACAACAGTTCAGGACTGATCTTTGGCATGGTGGATGCTCCCTGCTGGGCGCGGCGCGCGTGGCTGACGGATTTGCAGCTCCCAGCCTACCGCCAGTTCGGGTGTCAGGACGGTTCGCGCAGGACGCGCAAATGCCCTCGGCGGGCACCCTCTGTGCCGGCGGGCGCCTCAAGCGCCGAGTGCGTGCCGCGCTGCCCCGGGGCGGGCGCCGACGACGACGGCCGGGAGGCCGCCTCACGGACGGCGTCGGCCAGCGCGAGCAGGTCATCCGGGCCCGGCTGCGGCGGCTGCGAGGGCATCGCCAGGCGCAGGACTTCCCAGCCCCGCGGCACAGTCAGGGAGCCGGCATGCTGTTCGCAGAGGTCATAGCAATGCGGCTCGGCGTAAGTGGCCAGTGGCCCGAGGACCGCAGTGGAATCAGCGTAGACGTACGTCAAAGTTGCCACCGCGGACTGGCGGCAGGCTGACCTGGAACATTGACGGATAGCACCCACGACATCACAGACTACTCCGGGTGGGGAACATTTTCCGACATTGACGGCGGCTCACGCCGCGCCCGTGCGCCGCGGCGCCGATTATGTCGCGCAAATCATCCGGCGGGTTTAGAGTCTGTATATGCAGTCATCGCACCATGATTCGGGTTTTACGGTCCGGTTGGCTGACCACGACGCTCCCCTGGACGTCACCGGCTCGGTCCCCGCGCGAAGCTTTGTGCAGCGCAGGCGCAACCGGCACGGACGCGGCCTGCGCGGCGAGCTGATGCTGCCCACGCTGCCTGCTTACCGCACCCGCTCGGACCGGTTCGACGAATTCGTCATGGACTCAGCCGAGCGCCTCCACGACATCTGGGGCAAGCCGCTCGACGGCGTGCGGTTCGCCGTCGAGGAGATTCCGCCGAACCTGGAACAGCTCGTCGCTGACCGCTCGCCCGCTCCCCTGGGCTCCTACACGCCGGCCACCGAGGACGAGGGACCCGTCATTACGCTGTACCGCAGGGTAGTCGAACAGGCGTGCCCGGTCCCGGAAGAGCTGCAGGACCTGGTGCACGACGTCGTGGTGGAACATACCGCTGAAATGCTGGGTGTGGCGCCCGAGACGCTGGACCCTGTTTACCGGCGTCGCTACTGAGGCATCGCCACTGAGCGGTGCCGCATGCCCGCGGCCCCGCTCTACTGACCCAGCGTCACCGGCACCTTTTCCTGTCCCTCGGCGCCCGGCGCAATGGCGACGGTGGAGACGTCACTGCGGCCCTCCCGTTCAAGGAGCACAGTGCCGTAGGCCGCGCCGCCGGAGGCGGACACCAGATAGGCGACGACCGGCGACTTCCCGATTTCCGCCGGCACCTTCAGGGACGTTGTGGTGCCCCCGGCGATGTTCGCGCTGGCGGCCGGGCGGAGCTTCCCGTCGGCCGTGATGGGAGTGTAGGAAATGGTGGCCCGGTCATCCAGCGCCCCGAAGACGATCATTCGTTCGCCGCCCTGCGGAACCGGCACGACGTGCTGGCTGCCGAGCTGGGCAGTGGACGGCGCCCAGCCGAAGTCCGAACTTTGACTGGCCTTCAGGCCGCGGCTCACGCGGGCGCCGGCCACGATCGTCACATCCGACGTCGCTGACACCGTGTACTGGCCGGCTGGAACGCCGGCCAGCGGAACCTCTGTGACCGTGCCGGCCTTGGCAGTGACGACACCCCCACCGGGCAGCGCCTTCTGCCCCGCGCTTCCGAACAGTTTGACCTCCACCACGGCATCGATCGGCCCCGGAACGGTGATCTGGAGGGAAGGTGCGGCGTCGAGGTAGCCGGGCGCGGCGATGAGTGCTGCCACGTCCTCCGGGTCCTGGATGTCGATTCCGGTCATGACCTGCCGGGGCGCGGGGGCGGTCCCCGGAGCAATGAAATCGACGCCGCCCGGTGTCAGCCCGCGCAACACGCTCTGCTGGATGAAGGCACTCACCGGCCCTCCCGTGCTGCGGGCATGGACGCTTAGCCGCTCTTCACCGGGGGCCAGGCCTGCCAGCACAATGGACCGTGTGGATTTTGGGGCAACCAGCAGCCCCCTGCTGCCGGGGGCCTGGATCTGGCCATTCTTGCCGTAAAGCTCCAGGTTCACCGTGGCGGGCGTGGTTGAGGCGTTGGTCAGGTGCAGGACGCTGCTGCGGCCCACTGCCGTGTTGGCTCCCGTGAGCCAAAGGTCATTCGAGGGCGCCTGGCAGGCGGCGGCGGCCAGGCCTTGAAGATCCCCGTCCGTTGCCGTGTAGCTCATGACGGCGGCTGCGGCCGGCTGCCGGTTGCCCAGCGCGTCGGCACTAAGGACGCTGACGTCCTTCACGCTGCGCTGGGCGATGATCCCGGCAAGCTGGCTGGAAACGCCGGCGGGTGCCGTTGCGGCGCCGGGAACGTCGGCGATGCGCAGCAGCTCCGAGCCGCCTAGTGCGGACAGCCTGCTGCCCGGCAGCGATCCGCCGGCCGCGCTGACGACGGCCGCCGACACCGAAGTGCTGGCCGTGGCCGATTCCGGGCTGAACTGCGGGTCCGTCCCCACCGGCGTTCCTTCGAGCAATTTCGCCGGGCCGGGGCACACGCCCTGGCTGCTTCCTGCGGGGACTGAGGCCAGCGGGATCTCGAGCTGCCGGTCAGGCGAGGGCTGCGGAGCGAGGGAGGCAGCTCCCACCAGCCCTCCCCCGGCGGCCAGGATCGCCGCCGCCGACAGCAGGCCGGTAACCATGCCGCGGCGGTCGGGGCGCCTGCCCGTTTTCGCAGGCTTCGCCCGTTCCTCGTTCCGAATGGCGGTCCCTGCGCGGAACTCGGGTGCGGGCGAAGGCGCCGCCGGCGTCCCGCCGTCGTTCTCTTCCTTATGCATTCTGGTATTCCTTACGCAGGGAGCCTTCGTCCCTGGACAGGCCGGTATTAGGGCGGCGTGCCGGCATGGGCAGCGCCAGCAGGATTGTCAGGCCGATCACCGCGGCCTGGATGATTCCCGCCCACGGCACCCAAGGGCTCTCGTAGCGGACGGTGACCTGCCCCGCCTGCGTGGGCAGCGTGAATGCCTGGGACCAGCCGGAGGTGGTGGACGTGAGCTTACGGCCGTCGAGCCAGGCGGTCCAGCCCGGATCCGCGCGCTCTGCGAGCACCAGGAGACGGCCTTCGGGACCCTTGGGAACGGCCGCTTCGACGTCGGTCAGACCCGATGGAAGGAGGTTGGTCGTGGTTCCCTTGCTGTCAGTGATGCGCACGCGGTGGGCAACATCGGCGGGCTGCAGGACGGCCTGGTTCAGCGGGCTGACTCGCCACAGCCAGCCTGAGTCCGTTTGGCCGACCGCCACGAGTCCGGGAACCGCGTCCATGCGGCTCGCCGTCAGCTGGGCCGCGGTGTCTGACGCGCGGAGCACCACGAAACCGGCCCCGAGCTTCTCGAGTTCGGGCCGGGGATCGACGCCCTGGCCGGCGACGAGCGTGGCCACGGTGGTGCGAAGCGCTGCCGTAACTTCGTCGTCCTCGCGGACGGATTCACGGCCGGGATCTCCCCGGATGTCGCGGGCCGCTGCGATGGCGGAAAGGCCGTCAAGGGTTGTGCCGGCACCACGCATCAGCGAGGCATCGAACGTGCCGTCCTCACCGGTGCCGATCAGCAGGGTGCGCGACTGCTCCGGACCCTCGCCACGGTCTATTGCCGTGGCGGGCAGGCTTCGCGGATTCGTGGCAGCGACCAGCCGCGGAGTTCCGAGGGCAGGCGTGTCGGCAGCGGCCCGTGCAGCGGCGGCAGGCTGGAGCACGTTTTGGGCCGCCCAGGAGGCGAGCCCCGCCACCGGACCAGCCAGGAGGAGCGCCGTGGCCAGCGCCGCAGTGGAACGGATCAGGACGGCGCGCCTGCCGTGCCGTTCAGTATCAGGTGACTTCGCGACTGAAGCGCCGGCGTCGGCGTCAGCGAGGGAAAGCAGTCCGTCTCCGCCGATGAGTGCCGCGCCGAGCAGCGCGAACACGGCGGCGGAGACCGCCGGCCCGGCGAACGGCGTCACCAGCGCCTGCGCAGTGGTTCCCGTGGCGACGTGCGCGGCCAGCCAGCCGCCGGCCAGCGCTGCGATCGCGCTCACCCACAGGGCGCGGGCAACCCGGGCGCGCCGTGCGGGAATCAACAGCGCGGCCACCGCCAGTGCGAGCACCGGCACACCGATCAGGAGCGCCAGCACCAGTGCCCACGGCACGGGACCGCCGGCGAAAAGTGCCAGGCCAGAGAGCCCGCCGAATGAATCGAAGCTGAGCGGCTGGCCCAGAACCTGCTGCCAGAGCGGAGCGGCGTCGAAGTCCAGTGGCAGTCCTGGATCCGCGAGAAGAGCCCTGGGGCGGTCCAGCGTGGACAGGGCGAACGGCACGAACAGCGCGGCGCTCGGCAGCAGGGCCCACCACAGGGTGCGTCCCCTGCTCCGCAGCAGGAGGGAAAAAAGGACTACGACGACGGCGGCGGGTACCAGCAGCGACGGGGCGGCGGCCGTGATCACGGCCAACGCGAGCCCTGCCGCCGCTGCTGCCGTCCATGACGGTGTTCCGTTGACGCCGGGCTTTACCGGCAGCCCGGCGTCAACGGAACGATGCCGTTCGCCACGGGCGGGCACGGCGAAGCGGCCGCGTCCGATTGCCGAGCCCGTGGCGCGCAGCAGCGCGAGCACGAGGAGCGGCATCATGACGTGTGCCACCAGGGCCCCCACGCGCCCTTGGTTTACGGCGATCTGCAAGGCGGGCGCACCTGCCCACACCACGGCTGCGGCGAACCGGAGCCGGCGGAGAGAAGTCACGGCGCCTGAGGCGAACCAGGCGGCCAGGCCGGCCAGCGGCATGGCAAGCAGGAGCAGCCAAATCAGGGCGCCGTTCGCGTTGCCGCCGCCCAGCACGCCCAAAATCCAGAGGACGTAGCCGAAGGGATCGCCGTGGCCCGGCAACCCGGCGCCGAGCCCGATCCACCAGCTGGAGGCATGATGCCAGATGTCGTCAAGTCTCGCGGAAGCCGGCAGGAGTGCGCCTCCGGCGGCGGCGTCCGCCCGGAAGAGGGCAGCCAAGCCGGCGAAGGAAGCCACCGCCGAAATAATCACGGCGGCGATGGCGCCGTTGCCCACCCAGCCGCGTTCGCTGGTGGTGAGCGCAGCGAAATCGTTCGTGGAGTCGCCGCTGGGCTGGTCCGCCAGCGAATCGGTTTCGCCGTCACCGGCCTCTGCATCGTCCGCGCCCAGGGATTCCATGAGGGAACGCCGGTGGCCCCACACTTCACGCCGCTCGGTCTGCAGTGCGTTGACCACGGAGCGCCGCACGCGGCGGGTGCGGGCGGCACTCCGCCGCCCGCGGAAAACCGCCGCGGGCCTGCCAAGGGCAGCCAGTGTGGCCAAAAGCTGGGAGAAACCGTGCCCCGGATCCTTCACGGCGATGCTGAAAACCAGTTTGAAGATGCTCCCCAGCAGCGCTCCCGCGGCATGCAGGGGCACTGCCCACAGCGGTGCATGCTTCAGCCGGAGGTGGACCTGGGCCCGGCGCGCGGCCGTGGCGGTGCCAAGTGCATGCGGCCGGTGTGCGACGTGGAACATTCTGGCGCTGGGCACCACTACCACGCGGTGCCCGGCCAGCCGGTTCCGCCAGCAGAAGTCGACGTCGTCTCCGGTGCCGGGGAGTGCCGGATCAAATCCCTTGAGGTGCTCCCAGACGTCGCGCCTGACCAGCATTCCTGCGGAGTTGACGGCGAAGGTGTCGGAGCGGCCGTCATACTGGCCCTGGTCGAGCTCGTCGGCCTCGATCAGGGTAAGCCGCTCGGCCCAGCGGCTCGTGGAAAGTCCGACGTCGATGAGCCGCCGCTTGACGTCCCAGTCCAGCTGCTTGCAGCCCGCCACAGTCACCGACGGCGCCCGCTCCACAGCCTGCAGCAGCTCCGCCAGCGCTTCCGGGGCGGGGGCTGCATCATCGTGGAGGAGCCAGATCCACTCGGAGGCCGACTCCTGGGCGTTCGGATTCCACGGGGCCAGGGCGGCAAGTCCGGCGGTTACGGCCGCGCCCATCCCTGATTTACCTCCGCTGACGCGGGTGACGCTGGCTCTGCCGAGCGCATCCTCGAGGAGGGCAGCCGAATTGTCCTGTGAACCTGTATCCACCCCGATCGCCATGTCCGCCGGCCGGGTCTGGCCCGCCAATGCCGCGAGTGTCCTGGGGAGATAGTCACTGCCGTTATGGGCAACCACAACGGCAGTGACGTGTACTTCTTGAAGAATTAGACTGCTCGCTTCCTCAGCCGACGGCGCTCACGTTCGGAGAGGCCTCCCCAAATACCGAAACGCTCATCGTTCGCCAAAGCATACTCAAGGCACTGCGACCGTACGTTGCACGCTCCGCAGACCTTCTTGGCGTCCCGCGTGGAGCCTCCCTTCTCGGGGAAAAATGCTTCGGGATCAGTCTGCGCGCACAAAGCGTCAGTCTGCCAGCCGAGCTCGCCTTCGTCGTCGAAGTCCTGCTCCCGCGGCAACCCGATCCACACCGGCTGGGCCAGCGTGCCCGCACCCGGGATTCGCAGTTCCATCGGCGGGTCAATAACGTCTTCGTCCAGCTCCGGCTGGCCGCCCACCAGCGCTTCGTGTTCTGCCAGGAAAGCGGTGGCCTGGTCCTGCAATGACGCAGACGTGTCCAGGTTGTACCGCTCGGCGGCATCCGGATCGGCCGGATCTACATACCAGTCACTCGGCACGCCGCGCGAGCGGTATTTTGCCGTGGCCTGGCCGGCCACAACGGCTTCTTCATGGATACGCTCAGCTTGCCCCATGGCGTCCCCTCCCCGAGTAGTGCAGCCTTTTGCCCGGACACTCGGGACACTAGGTTTGTGTGTCCGAGACTTCGCGGTGGCTTTGATTACTAATTACACGCGTGTAAGTAGGGGGAGTCAAGCCGTCGCCGGAATAATAATCAATGCCGGCGCTGATTGCCGGCCGCGCCACGCCCGGGAATTTTTTCCCGAAGCGATTTAGACGCAGTACAAATTTGACAGCAAGCTTAGTGTTTGCTTGGATTGCACCGCAAATCCGCGGAAACGGCAGGAATACGGCACATTAACGCAAATGACGTTAGAAAAACGGTGTGGCGGAGATCACTGCCTCTCGGGTGTGCGATCCCACAGCCCCCAGCCGGCCGGCTCGCCGGGCGGGACCTACCGTAGCCGTCAGAAATGAGGGTGCACGCCTCCGCACCCGCACCGCCTTTGGCGGCCCGGCTCCCGGTAGACACCAATGCCGTGCGTGGCAAGATGTAGCCATGAATATCCCGGCCATTGATCTGATGACGGCCCTGCGCTCGGGCCACTCCACGTCGCCCCGCCTCACCTGGTATGGGCCCGACTCGGAACGCGTGGAGCTGTCCGGCCGGGTTCTGGACAATTGGGTGGCGAAGACTAGCAACCTTCTTCAGGATGAACTCGACGCCGGTCCCGGAACGCGGCTCCGGCTTGATCTTCCGGCGCACTGGAAATCCATCATTTGGGCCCTAGCGGCGTGGCAGCTCGGCATGGAGGTGATCCTGGACGGGGACGGCGCGGACCTGCTGGCGACGTCCCAGCCAACGCAGGCCGGGGGCGGATTCGACGCCGTCATTGCGGTGCCGCTGCCGGCCCTTGCCATGCGGTGGCCGGGTGAACTGCCCGCCGGCGTCATCGACTACGCGGCCGAGGTGCGCTCGCACGGCGACGTGTTCATGGCCCACAGCGATCCGGATCCTGGTCAGTCGGCCGTCCGACGCTCCGGCGGGACAGCAGTGCGCCATGCGGAACTGCTGGACGGATTCGCAGCCGGGCACGACGGCGGCACCCGGCTTCTGGTCAAGGCGGACGACGGGCTTGAGGCGGCGCTGGCCGACGCGCTCGGTGTGTGGAAGAACGACGGGTCGGTGGTGCTGGTTCACGGCGACGTGGAGCTCACGGACAAACTGCTCGCGGCGGAACGCGTCCACGGCGGCTGACACCCGCCGCGGCCGCTTCACTCCTGGCGGGCGCGAACTTCCGGATCCTCCGGCGCAGGCTGCGCCTCGCGGCCGGCCGGCCTGGCGACGTGGTGGTGCTCGATGAGTTCGTGGTCGTGCGAAAATTCCGGCTCCTGGTCCAGTTCCTGGTTGAACACGAGGAACCGGTACGCGAAGAAGCGGACAACTGTAGCCACCAGAATGCCCACGATGCCGGCGGCGAAGAGCATGTTCTTGTCCGTCACGCCCATCGAGTACTTGGCCAGGGCGGTAAAGCCGGTGGAGATGCCAATTCCGATGCCATTGATCAGGACGAACATCAGGAACTCACGCAGAATGTTGGCCTGCCGGCGGTGGCGGAAGGTCCAGAGGCGGTTGGCGATCCAGGAAAACACGGTGGCCACGGTGGCTCCCACGAACCGGGCCTTTGCCTCGCTGTCCGTCATGGGTCCATGCATCAGGTAGTAGGTCAGTCCGTTGTCAATGACGAACGCCACACCGCCCACGGCACCGAACTTCGCCACCTCGCGCCAAAACAGCGAGGCGAGTCCCCGGATGCGCTCTGCAAGTGTGTTAGTCATGACCCTCCGTGGCCGTCTGAATACTGGGGGCCGTTGGGCCAAGCTCCCATTTTAGCCCGGTTTGCCGTGAGTAGCCTCAAAGGGGGCGCCCTCTTGGGTGCCCCCGCGGCTGCCGGCAGCCCGGATATTGGGCGATTTAGGGAGCTTGGCCGCCGCGGAAGCCGGTAACGGCCATCCTTTTCTGTAGGCTGGCATATGTGACTTTTCCAGTAATCGGCGTGGTTGGCGGCGGCCAGCTTGCGCGCATGATGGCCCCAGCCGCCACCGCATTGGGCTTCGAGCTCCGCGTTCTCGCTGAAGGCGACGACGTTTCCGCAGTCTCAGCCGTGGCGAACGCACCCGTGGGCGACTACAGGGATCTCGACGCACTCTTGGAGTTCTCCAAGGGCCTGGACGTGATGACCTTTGACCACGAACATGTTCCCGGCGAGCACCTCTACGCCCTGATCGAGGCCGGAGTCAACGTCCAGCCGGGGCCCGACGCACTCATTAACGCCCAGGACAAGCTCGTCATGCGTGCCGCCATCGACAGCCTTGAGCTCCCCAACCCTGCATGGGCCCCGGTGGACAACGTTGCCGGACTCATTGCCTTCGGCGACAAGACCGGCTGGCCCGTGGTGCTCAAAATGCCGCGCGGCGGCTACGACGGCAAGGGCGTCCGCATAGTCGGCTCCGCCGAGGACGCCGCAGCCACCGCGGACTGGTTTGACGCCATGAGCCCGCTCCTCGCCGAAGCCAAGGTGGAGTTCAGCCGTGAGCTGTCCGCCCTCGTGGCACGCACCCCGGATGGCGCCTCCCGGGCCTGGCCTGTGGTCCACACCATCCAGGTCGACGGCGTGTGCGATGAAGTGATTGCTCCCGCCCAGGACATCCCCCTCGAGGTGGCCGCGGCCGCCGAAGAGGCGGCCCTGCGGATCGCCAGCGAACTCGGTGTCACCGGAGTCATGGCTGTCGAGCTCTTCGAAACGCCCGGAAAGGGGGCGGGCTTCCTCATCAACGAACTGGCGATGCGCCCGCACAACACGGGGCACTGGACCCAGGACGGCTCCGTAACGAGCCAGTTCGAGCAGCATCTCCGGGCGGTCCTCAACCTGCCGCTGGGCGCCACGGACGTTCTCGGCCAGGTGGTTGTCATGAAGAACTTCCTGGGCGGCGACAACCAGGATCTGTTCTCCGCCTATCCGGTGGCGCTGGCGGCTGAACCCGCCGCGAAAGTCCACTGTTACGGGAAATCCGTGCGGCCAGGCAGGAAGATAGGTCACGTGAACCTCGTGGGCGCATCCGTTGCGGATGTCGGATCGCTGCGGGAACGCGCCACCGCCGTGGCCAGCATCATCCGGGACGGCAGGCTGCCTACCGGTCCTGGAGCCGCAACAACCGAGGAGAACGCATGAGCCCCGAAACACCCGCGGCCCCACTGGTCGGCCTCGTCATGGGGTCCGACTCGGACTGGCCCGTCATGGAGGCCGCTGCGGACGCCCTGGCAGAGTTCGGCATCCCGTTCGAGGCCGACGTTGTCTCGGCCCACCGCATGCCCACCGAGATGATCAAGTACGGACAGTCGGCCCATGAGCGCGGCCTGCGCGTGATCATCGCCGGCGCCGGCGGCGCCGCCCACCTGCCCGGCATGCTAGCTTCCGTCACGCCGTTGCCCGTCATCGGCGTGCCTGTCCCGCTCAAGACCCTCGACGGCATGGATTCGCTCCTCTCCATCGTGCAGATGCCGGCCGGAGTCCCTGTGGCCACGGTTTCCATTGCCGGGGCCCGGAACGCAGGCCTGCTGGCGGTGCGGATGCTGGCCGCGGGCACCGATGACCTCGCCGTGCGCCTCAGGGGCGAACTCCTGGACTTTGCGCAGGAACTGAACGACGTGGCCAGCCGGAAAGGCGCAAACCTCCGGCAGAAAGTCACTGAAGTCTTCTCCGACAACAACGTCGGTATCCGGGGTAGCCGTTAGGGATCCGTCATGTCCAACACCGAAGTGCCATCCAAGGGCCTGCTGACCGACCCGGTCCGGAATCCGGCGAGCGCGCCGGAGCCCGTCCGCACGAAGCGCGCCTTCCTGCTGATCCTTCTGACGCTTTTCGTGCCGGGAAGCGCCCAGATCGTGGCCGGAGACCGCAGGCTTGGCCGCATTGCGCTGCGCATCACGCTCAGCGTCTGGGTGCTGGTGATCCTTGCCCTGGTGTTGCTGTTCACCAACCGGACCCTGCTCATCAGCGTCGTCACCAACCAGACCGCCTCGCTGCTCATCGTCCTCATCCTCGCCGCCCTGGCCGTCGGCTGGCTGGTGCTGTTCGTCAATACCCTGCGGCTGATCCGGCCGGTGCTGCTGGCACCCCGCATGCGGCCCGCAGTCGGCATCGCACTGGCCCTCGCGATGGTGCTCAGCAGCGGCTCGCTCGGCTACGCGGCCTATCTGCTCAACGTGAGCCGCAATGCTATCGGCAGCATTTTCAATGCCAACGGTCCGGCGATCGACCCTGTGGACGGCCGGTATAACTTCCTGATGATGGGCGGCGATGCCGGAGCCGACCGCACCGGCCGGCGACCGGACAGCCTCTCCGTCCTCAGCGTGGACGCCGAGAGCGGCAAGACAGCGATTATCTCGATCCCCCGCAACCTGCAGAACGCACGGTTCAGCGAGGGCTCGCCCATGCTGCAGGTGTATCCCGACGGCTACGACTGTGGCAATGACTGCCTCATCAACGCCATCAACACCGAGGTCACTAACGAACACAAGGACCTCTACCCCGGTGTGGCCGATCCCGGCGCGCAGGCGACGCTGGAAGCCGTGTCCGGAACCCTGGGGATCACCGTCCAGGCCTACGTCCTGGTGGACATGGACGGCTTCGCGAAACTCATCGACGCCATGGGCGGAATCCGGATCAAGGCCGGCGGCTGGGTGCCCATCAGCGGCGACATGATCGACGAGGCCAACGGCATCCACGGCATGCCCCTCGGATGGATCCCCGCCGGCGAACAGAAGCTGGATGGCTACCATGCACTCTGGTACGGACGTTCCCGGGAATTCGTGGACGACTACGCACGGATCCAGCGGCAGCAGTGCGTCCAGCAGGCCATGCTGAGGCAGCTGGACCCGGCGACCCTCCTCTCGAAGTTCGAGGACATCGCCAACGCCGGCACCAAGGTGGTGGACTCCAACATCTCGGCCAGCCAGCTGGGAAGCTTCGTCGACTTGGCCATGAAGGCCAAGGGCAAAGACATCGGCCGGCTCACCATCGGGCCTCCGGACTTCGATGTGTCGTTCTCCACAGTGCCCGACTTCGACGTCATCCACGAACGGGTACGCAAACTCCTCGAGTCCCAGAGTTCCACCTCGTCACCGGCCGCCGCCGGTCCTGACGACTCCGTCCTCGAGCCCCGGAGCGCAGGCGGCGGCGGGCTGACGGCTGCCGGTCCCCCGCTGGGCGTACCGGCCACCACCCCCGCGCCGTCGCCGTCGTCGTCGTCGGACTTCACACCGGTGACCACGACACCGGCCGGTGAACCCATCACTGAAGAGATGCTGAACCAGCTCAAGCGCGAGGGAAACGAGCAGGCCATCCGCGATCTCGTGGCCACCAACGGCCAGTGCGCTCCCCTTTAAGTCACACCTGCTTTAAGAGAGAAGGACACCCGGCGTGTACGAAATCGACAATGTCCTCAGGCCGTACGCCTGGGGATCGACGACGGCGATCGCCGGACTGCTCGGCAGGCCTGAGTCGGGCGGCCCGGAAGCGGAGCTGTGGATCGGGGCGCACCCTGGCTCCCCGTCGGTGGCCACCCGCCCGGACGGCACAACTGCGCCGCTGAACGAGCTGATCACCGAGGATCCGGAGCATTTCCTGGGCGAGGCCTCGGTGGCGGAATTCGGCCCGCGCCTCCCTTTCCTTGCCAAGGTCCTCGCCGCAGCCAAACCGCTCTCGCTCCAGGTCCATCCCAGCATTGAGCAGGCCAGGACCGGCTTTGCCCGCGAGAACGCCGACGGCATCCCCGCCGGCGCCCCGCACCGCAACTACCGCGACGACAACCACAAGCCGGAAATGATCTTCGCGCTCACCCCGTTCGATGCATTGTGCGGTTTCCGTGAACCGGCGAAGTCACGGGATGTCTTCCTTCACCTGGCGGGCTGCCTGGAGCTCTCCGGCTCCGGCGTGCCGGAGGTCCTTACCCAGGTGATCGACGATCTTTCCCTGCCGGCGGAGGACGCCGCCCTGCGGACAGCTTTCCAGCGGCTGATCGCGGGCGGAGAGGGCGTCCGCGAGGCGACATCGAGGGTTGTTGAGGCGCTGACGTCCGGCGCGCCGATGGCCCCGCACCAGCCGGAGCTGTCCACCGTGCTCAGCCTCAACAGCGAGTACCCCGGGGATCCGGGCGTGCTCATTTCGCTGCTGCTGAACCGGCTCTCGCTGGAGCCCGGCGAAGCCGTCTATCTCCCCGCCGGCAACGTGCACGCGTACCTGCACGGCCTCGGCGTCGAGGTCATGGCCTCCTCGGACAACGTGCTCAGGGGCGGCCTGACGCCGAAGTTCGTCGACGTTCCCGAGCTGCTGAACACCATTGCCTTCGAATCGGTGGGCGTCCCCATGCTCCGGGCGGAGGTCTCGGACCTCGGCCAGGAGCTGTACCGGCCGCCCTTCCGCGAATTCCAGCTCCAGCGGATCGAGCTGCTGCCGGATGCCGCCCCCGTGCCGCTCGCGCAGGCGGGCGCGGCGGTGATCATCGTGGTTGAGGGGTCGGTCTACCTTGATTCGCCCAAGGGTGACCTTCAGCTGGGCCGCGGCGGAAGCGCCTTCCTGCCTGCCGCTGACGCCCCCGTGAATGTCCACCCTGTCTCCGGTTCCGGAGAAACGGCCGTGGCCTTCGCCGTGACCACCTCGATGAAGGCCTGAGCCGGTGGAATACTTCCTGCAGACCCAGGCATGGGCTGATTTCCTGAAGTCGCTGGGCCGGACGGTTCACCGGGACTCCGGCCCGGGGTGGAGCTTCCTCGCGGTCGAGGAAAAGAACCCGGCGGGCAAGGTGTTGTACGCGCCGTACGGTCCCGTGGCCGAGTCCGTCGATGCGTTCGATGCCGCGCTGGCAGCCCTTCGGGAAGTGGCGAAGTCCTGTGGCGCCGTCTTCATCCGCATCGAGCCGGCAGCGGCAGGGCTGGACCCTTCCAAGGCGGCGGAGGAGCTGCGGAGCCGCGGCCTGCAGCCCGCCCCGGTCAACCAGCAGCCGGAGCTCAGCTGGATTGTGGATCTCGACCGGGACTTCAAGGACGTCCTGGCCGACATGAAACCGGTCAACCGCAACCTGTACCGGAATATCCACAAGAAGGGCGTCACCTTCCGCTCGTCGCAGGATCCGGAGGACATCCGCGTCCTCCTGAACTTCCTGCATATGACGGCCAGGCGCAACGGCTTCAAGCCGCAGAGTGACGAGTACCTGAGCCAGGTTGCCGCCGCCATGATGCCCGCCGGCGCGGCCACGCTGTTCATCGCCGAGCTCCACGGCGGGCCCATCGCCGCTGCCCTGGCCTACGACTCCGCGGACACCCGGACCTACGCCCACGCCGCCATGGACGACACGCACCGGAAGCTCAGTGCCGGCATTCCGCTGCTGGTGACGCTGATGGCTGATGCCCGGGACAAAGGCCTCAAGCATGTGGACCTCTGGGGCGTGGCGCCCGCCGACCAGCCCGATCACAAGTGGGCGGGCTTCACGGCGTTCAAGAAGTCCTTCGGCGGCCGCGAAATCGCCTACCCCGGAACGTGGGACCTGCCGGTGAATAAGCCCCGCTACGCGGCGTACCAGGTGGCCCGCAAACTCCGCGACGCCCTGCGCTCGGCCCTCAAACGCCCCACTTCCTCAGCGCGAACGAACACTTAAGCCCCACCCCCCGAGCGCGAACGAACACTTAAGCCCCCCGTCTGCCATGTGAAAAGGGCCCCAAGTGTCCGTTCGCGCTATCCGGAGGGATCTGACCTGTGGATAACATCCTGGGAGCCTTTCAGTCCATTCACACTGAATCATGGCCCGAAAAACCCTCCCGGAAGAATGCCTCGCTGGATCCTTCACCTCCGCTGCCGCGGCATCCGCCGGGATGTCCCGCAAGCGGCAGCGGCAGTCTGACATCGCCATTCCCTCGCGTGGCATCCGGATCCCCCTGGCTGACAGCGCCAACGCGCCTGCGAACCTGCACGCCTACACGGCACTGGATGACGCGTCGGTCCTGACCCATCACTCCGGAGCACGAATCTGGTCCGCCAGCCTGCCGGCCTGGATGCAGGAGGACTGGAGAATTCACATCGCGCGCGACCGGAACTCCAGCAAGCCCAGGCGCCGCAATGTCGTGGGACACCGTATGACCTTCAAACCAGGTGAGGTTGTAATGCACGACGGCGTTCGGGTCACCTCGCCCGCCAGAACGTGGCTGGATCTCGCGAGTCTGCTCACTATCGACGAACTGATCTCCGCCGGTGACTCCATCGTCGCGGCACACGGTCCGGACTTCCCGCGGCCGAAGACTCCGCTGGCCACAATCGAGGACCTGCGGCGAATGGTGGCGGCCCATCCGGGCATGCGCGGCATGAAAACAGCGCGGCTTGCCCTCTCAGAGATCCGCGTCGGCTCCGATTCACCTCAGGAAACGAAAATGCGCCTCTTGCTTTCCCGCACAAGAGTCGGCGAGCCAGTTCTGAACCACGTGATCCTGACCAGCTGGGGACAGCCTGCCGTGTGGCCTGACGCCGCTTATCTCGAGCATCGGCTGGCACTCCAGTACGACGGCGCCCACCACTCGGATCCGCACCAGCGCCAGCTGGACAGCAAGCGGAGGGCCGTCACCCAGCGACTGGGCTGGACTGAAGTCCGGGTATTCAAGGACGACCTTGAAGGCGACAAGCCCTTCGTCATCGAGAAAGTCAAGGCGGTACTTCAGGCACGGCAGCGGCGGCTAGACGTTGCGGCTGCAGAGTCCATCGGTTAACTGAAGAGCGCGAACGAACATTTGTGGCCCCGCATCGGGCGGGATGAGGGGCCACAAGTGTTCGTTCGCGCTCGGCTCCGGCGCTGGGCGCCGGTGAAGAGGGTGGGGCTAGCGGCGGGCGTAGCCTTCCCACTTGCTGGCCTGGTGCTCGCCGTCCACGAACCGGATGGTGCCGGACTTGGAGCGCATGACGATGGACTGGGTCAGCACCTTGTCCTTGTCGTAGCGCACACCCTTGAGGAGGTCGCCGTCGGTGATGCCGGTTGCGGCGAAGTAGCAGTTGTCGCTCTTGACGAGGTCGTTCGTGGAGAGGACCCGCTCGAGGTCGTGGCCTGCATCGATGGCCTTCTGCTTCTCGTCGTCGCTCGTGGGCCAGAGACGGCCCTGGATGACGCCGCCGAGGGACTTGATGGCGCATGCGGCGACGATGCCTTCGGGCGTTCCACCGATGCCCATCAGTGCGTCCACGCCAGTGCCGGCGCGGGCTGCCGCGATGGCTCCGGCGACGTCACCGTCCATGATGAACTTGGTGCGCGCTCCGGCCTCGCGGATTTCCTCCACCAGCGGGCGGTGGCGGTCACGGTCGAGGATCATCACGTTGAGCTGGTTCACCTTGACGCCCTTGGCCTTGGCGATCAGGTGCAGGTTCTGCTTGACGGGCAGGCGCAGGTCCACCATGTCGGCGGCCTCGGGACCGGTAACAAGCTTCTCCATGTAGAACACTGCCGAGGGGTCAAACATGGAACCGCGCTCGGCCACGGCCAGGACAGCCAGCGCGTTGTTGATGCCCAGGGCCGTCAGGCGGGTTCCGTCGATCGGGTCGACGGCGACGTCGCACTCGGGGCCGGTGCCGTCACCGACCTGCTCGCCGTTGAAGAGCATGGGGGCTTCGTCTTTTTCGCCTTCGCCGATGACCACAACGCCATTGAAGTGGACGGTTTGGAGGAATGAGCGCATGGCGTCGACGGCGGCGCCGTCGGCCTTGTTCTTGTCACCGAAGCCCACCCAGTGGCCGCCGGCAATCGCCGCTGCCTCGGTGACGCGGACAAGCTCAAGTGCAAGGTTGCGGTCCGGCTCGTCGATGCCGACGGCAAGCGATGGGGAAAGCGTGGAATACTTCTGGGTCATGGACGCTGGTGACACGTGAACCTCTTCTTCGAGTGGCGATCATTGGACCCGCAACGCCTGATGCGGCCATCGCGGTGATTCCTCTGTAACTGATCATAGTCGCGGCGGACCAACAAGGTCATGGGATGACCCGCCCGCGTAACGCACCGATTTCCCTCACCGCCGCACGCACGGAATGTGAGTTCGGCCCCCGCATGGGCGACTATAGAGGTGTGAGTGAAACGCAGGACAAGTCCACCCCCACGACCCCGGAAGCCGGCCATGCCGCCTCCCCCGCCATGGCAGCACCGCCGGTCAAGCCGGTAATCCCCGCCGCTGCCGCCAAGCGGGCCAACGCCTCCGTGCTCGGCATGATCATCGCCCTGGTGGTCAGCATCGCCGCCTTCCTGCCGATTGTCCTGATGAACCCCGCCCCGAAGTCCGACGGTTTCCGTCCCAACGTCGATGTAAGCACCGTGGCCCGCAACGCCGCGGGTGTGGCAGGATTCACACCGGTGACCCCGCAAGCCGGCGACACATTCCGCCCCAACTACGCCCGCTGGGAAGCCGGCACCGGGACCGGGGTGCCCACGTGGGAAGTTGGCTACCTCACTCCGAAGGACGCCTTCATCGGTCTGGTCCAGACGCAGAAGGCCAATCCCACGTGGCTCCTGCAGCAGACCAAGAACGCGCCCGTGACCGGAAACAGGAACGCCGGCGGGCAGGAATGGGAACTGCGCGACACCGGCAAGGGTGAAAAGAGCATGGTGCTGAACCACCGCGGCACCACCGTCGTCCTCAGCGGCGACGCCCAACTGGACGAGTTCGCGGTCCTGGCCGCCGCCGTCGTCAAGTCCCTGGACAGTAATCCGGCAGTAACGGTTTCCCCTTCGGCGAGCCCCGCCCCGTAAGGTAGGGGCCGTGGCAACTTATCTGACCCCTGCACTGGCCTGGCGCCGTCTGCGCGAAGGCAACGAACGTTTCGTCAACGGCGAATCCTCACACCCCAACCAGGACGCCTCGCGACGGTCCTCCCTGGTGGAAAACCAACACCCGTTCGCCGTGATCTTTGGCTGCTCGGACTCACGGCTGGCCGCCGAGATCATCTTCGACCTGGGCCTGGGCGACGCCTTCGTGGTGCGCACCGCCGGCCAGGTGATCGACGACGCCGTGCTGGGCTCCCTTGAATACAGCATCGGTGTCCTCTCCGTGCCGCTGATCGTGGTCCTGGGCCATGACAGCTGCGGCGCGGTCAGCGCCACCAAAACCGCCGTGGAAACGGGCCAGATGCCCGTGGGATTCATCCGTGATCTCGTGGAGCGGATCACCCCGTCGGTCCTGACCTCGCTGCGCAATAACCAAACCGAAGTCAATGACATGGTGGTGGAGCACGTCAAGCAGACGTCGCAGCGGCTCGTGGACAGCTCCCGTGTGATTTCGGACGCAATCGAATCCGGGCGCGCGGCGGTGATCGGCCTCTCGTACAGCCTCAAAGAGGGCCGCGCGGACTTGGTTTCCGGAATCGGCGAGCTTTAGTCCCGCGTTACCGAGGCCCCGCCAGGAGCCCCGTAGCAAGCGGTTCACGGTTTTCGGTCGGGCGCCCGATCGCCCTAAGCTAGCCCCATGACTTCCACTGAAGAGTTCCGCATTGAACATGACACGATGGGCGAAGTCCGCGTCCCCGTGAACGCCCTGTACCGCGCGCAGACGCAACGTGCAGTCGAGAACTTCCCCATCTCCGGCAAAACCCTTGAGCGTGCCCACATTGAGGCCCTGGCGCGGGTAAAGAAGGCCGCTGCCCAAGCCAACGCAGAACTGGGCGTGCTCGACGGCGAGCTGGCCAAGGCGATCGCAGACGCTGCCGACGAGGTAGCCGCGGGCAAGTACGACGGCGACTTCCCCATCGATGTCTTCCAGACCGGTTCCGGCACGTCCTCGAACATGAACACCAACGAGGTCCTCGCCGAACTTGCCTCGCGTGCCCTGAAGGCCGCCGGCAGCGACAAGGTGGTCCACCCCAACGACCACGTCAACGCCTCCCAGTCCTCCAACGATGTGTTCCCCACCTCGGTGCACGTTGCAGCCACATCGGCCCTGATCAACGACCTCATCCCGGCCCTCGGCTACCTCGCCGAATCGCTGGAGCGCAAGGCCCTCGAGTTCAAGGACGTGGTCAAGTCCGGCCGCACCCACCTCATGGACGCCACTCCGGTCACCCTGGGCCAGGAGTTCGGCGGCTACGCCGCGCAGGTCCGCTACGGCATCGAGCGCATCAACGCCGCCCTCCCCCGCGTTGCCGAAGTTCCCCTCGGCGGCACCGCGGTGGGCACCGGCATCAACACCCCGGCCGGATTCCCGGAGCGCGTCATCGAACTCCTCGCCACGGACACCGGCCTGCCGCTGACCGAGGCGCGCGACCACTTCGAGGCTCAGGCCAACCGCGACGGCCTCATCGAAGCCTCCAGCCAGCTGCGCAACATTGCCATCTCCTTCATGAAGATCAACAATGACCTCCGCTGGATGGGCTCCGGCCCCAACACCGGCCTCGGCGAAATCGCCATCCCGGACCTGCAGCCGGGCTCCTCGATCATGCCGGGCAAGGTCAACCCCGTCATCTGCGAAGCGTCCATCATGGTCTGCGCCCAGGTGATCGGCAACGACACCGCTATCGCCTGGTCCGGCACCAACGGCGCCTTCGAACTGAACGTCGGCATCCCGGTCATGGCCGCGAACCTGCTTGAGTCCGTGCGCCTGCTCGCCAACACCAGCCGTGTCATGGCGGACAAGATGATCGACGGCATCACCGCCAACGTCGAGCGCGCCCGCTTCCTCGCCGAGGCGTCACCGTCGATCGTCACCCCGCTGAACAAGTACATCGGCTACGAAAACGCCGCGAAGATCGCCAAGAAGGCCGTCGCCGAGGGCCTCACCATCCGTGAGACCGTCGTCGCCATGGGCTTCCTGGAGCGCGGCGACCTGACCGAAGAGCAGCTCGACACCGCCCTGGACGTCATGTCCATGACCCGCCCGCCGCACAAGGCCTAGGTCCCCACCGCTTAAGTACGACGGCGGCCGCCCACCTTCCCAGCGAAGGCGGGCGGCCGCTGCGTTTAAGAGAGCCGTGGCGGACTGCGGCCGCAAGTGTCCGTTCGCGCTCGGAAGGGGGCTTAACTGCCCGTTCGCGCTCAGGCTGGCAGCAGCGTCATGGCCGCGGCGGCGCCGGCGAGCATAAAGGGCCCGAACGGGATGGCCGATTTCAGTGTGCCGCGCCGCAGCGCCAGCAGTCCGATGCTCCATATGCCGCCGAGCAGGAAGGCGGCAAACGTGCCGGCGAAAACGTGCGGCCACCCCAGGTAGCCCAGATACATGCCCAGCACCCCGGCCAGTTTCACGTCGCCGAAACCCATCCCCGGCGGATAGGCCAGCCGTAGGACAAAGTAGAAAAGCCACAGGGCAGCTCCCCCGGCCACGATCCTCAGGGCAGGAACCCCGAACAGCTGCGCCCCGCCGTCGGGCACGCCCGCGCCGGCAGTCCCCCACACAGCCACGCTGACCACGGCGCCCAGCAACAACACACCGGCAACGGCGTACGACGGAAACACGATCCGGTTCGGCAGGAGGTGGTGCCGCACGTCGATCACCGTGAGCCTGACGGCCATCACCACAAAATAGGCGCACGCCGCGAGCACCAGCCAGAACGCGAACGGAACTGCTTCCCATAGTTCGCCAAGTCGTTGGATCACTCTCGGATGCTACTGGATTTGCCCGGCCCGCCGCTGGCCCCACGCGTAAACTGTGGATATGGGGACCTGGGACGCCAAACACCGGCAGGAACACGGCGGGGCCGTCACGCCCGCGGACTCGGCCGCATCCTTCCGGAACCTCTGCCGGTCGTCCCCGTGGAAATGGCAGTCCCTCCGCTTCGAATACTCCGATTCAGCCAGCGGCACGGGCCCTGTACGCGCCTGGCTGCGGCGTCCCGGGGCTCTCCGCCTCGAGTCCGCCGACGGAACGCTGCTCAACAGCACCACCGGCATCAACGACTCCCGCGACGGCCTGTACATCAGCGCCACCAGGAAGTCATGGCTCCTGCCCGCCCACCTGGTCACGCCCGTGTACGACGACGGCGGGCTGGTCAGGCGCCGCCCGGAGGCTGCGTACGGCGAACCGTCGTTCGGAAACGGCCGCTTCGCCGCCGCCCTCGACCCCGTGGAACTGGCAGGAAACGCGCCCGTGCCCCTGGAGTTCCCCAACGCCAACGCGGTGGAGATCCTCGAACCGGTGCACGACGTCGAGCATGAGGGGAGGCGGGCGCTTGAGACCGTGGTTTCACCCAACCTCAGCTACCGTCCGCTCGATCCCGAGGCCCCGTTATGCGGTCCCGGCCCGACCCGGGTCCGGGTTGACGCCGGAACCGGGGTCTGCGTGGCAAGCGAACCCCTCGACGGCGAAGCGCGGCGCCCGGGGCACTGGATCCGCATCTTGGCCGTGGACGAATACATGCTGGATGACCTGTTCGTGGCCGAGCCGATGAACCTCACGGATGTGCGCTCCCACATCCAGTGGCCGTTACGGCCCAACCCCGCCTGATAAAACTCGCCGTGCAGGTTTTTCCCAAGCTGTGGCGCGCAGACTCGGGCCATGTCCCCGACTGTCCCGGAGGAACCGACGGCGGCCGCGGCCCTGGCCTCCCCACTGGACAGGCGCCGCCGGTTGAAGGTGATCCCCGTTGCCTTGATCTGTGCATTGGGCCTGGTTCTCGGCTATCTGTTCCTCAGCGCCAAGCCCGAGCCCGGTACGCCGCTCGGGGCGAGTGCCGTGGTCCCGGGCGGAACGGCGAGGATCAAGGGAATCGTTCCCCTGGAAAATGACGGCTGGCTACCTCCCGAGCATGTGCAGCTCCTGGAAGAGGGCCCGGCCGCGGGCGCCCACAGGGTCCGCGTACTCGTGCAGTTCAGCGCCGTCGAAGCCGGCGGAATCTTCCTGGACACGTCCGGGTTCGTGGTCAGCGGCTTGGGCGGCAGCGAGCTGCTGCCGCTCTGGGCGTCCCCGTTCACTGCGGAGATCCGCCACGGCGAATCGCTCGATGCCACCTTGGTCTTCGAACTTCCGGACAAGGCCATCGCCCTGGTCCTGAAGGGCCCGGACAATACGCGGCTGTCCCTGGGCGTTGCGCACCACACGGGAAGGTAACGGCAGGTCAGCACTTATACGGCACGCCGGATTATCCGCGCGCGGCTATCGGCTAGGCTTCCCGAATGACTGAGCTGCTCTCCGTTTGGCCTCCCTTCGCCCTCACCTTGGCCACGCCCCGGCTGATCCTGCGGCCGCTCCGCGACGACGACATTCCCCCGGCGGTGGAGGCTGCTGCGAGCGGAGTCCACGAGCGCGGCCGCAACCCGTTCAGCACACCATGGGCGGAGGCCGTTGCCGGCGATCTTGGGCCCAACATGGCCCGGTGGTACTGGCGGTGCCGTGCCAACACCTCGCCGGAGGCCTGGACGCTCATCTTCGGCATCTGGCACGGGGACACGCTCCTTGGCTGCCAGGACGTGGAGGCCAAGGACTTCGCAACGCTCCGGACAGTGACCACGGGATCATGGCTGAGGACCAGCGCGCACGGCCGGGGGTTCGGCAAGGAGATGCGCGCCGCCGTCACGCTTTATGCGTTTGACTGGCTCAAAGCAGAAGTGGCGGAGTCCGAAGCCGCGGCCTGGAACGCCCCGTCCCTGGGGGTGTCGCGGTCCCTGGGCTACGAATTGAACGGCATAACGCGCATGTCGTGGGGCGGCAAGATGGAGACAGTGCAGCGCGTCCGCCTGACCCCGGAAACCTTCAACCGCCCCGACTGGCACCTAAACGTCGAAGGCCACGAACCCACAGCCACTTTCCTGGGAATCTAGCGGAGTTTCGACGAGCTCAACCAGCGGACGGGCCACCCAGGTTCCGCCAAGCTCAACCAGCGCAACTAGCCGGTACGCGGTTTCGAGCATCCACCAGCCGAACAAGCCGGGACGCGGTTCTTCGCAAAGGAGCGCATCGCGGCGCATCGGACCTGCGGAGGTCGCCCAGCGACCGGAGCAGGCCCATATGCGTCGTGTCTAAGCGACGGCGAAGGGCCGTGGCCCGGCGAACCCGGCCACGGCCCTTCCGACACGCAGGTTAGATTTCCGCCCCCTCCAGCAGTTCCGTCACCAGCGCGGCGATCGGCGAGCGCTCGGAGCGTGTGAGGGTGATGTGGCCGAAGAGCGGGTGGCCCTTGAGGGTCTCGACGACGGCTGCGACGCCGTCGTGCCGGCCGACCCGGAGGTTGTCCCGCTGGGCGACGTCGTGGGTGAGGACGATCTTCGAGTTCTGTCCGATGCGGCTCATGACGGTGAGCAGGACGTTCTTCTCGAGCGACTGGGCCTCGTCCACGATCACGAAGGCGTCGTGCAGGGAGCGGCCGCGGATGTGGGTCAGCGGCATGACTTCCAGCATTCCGCGGTCCATGACTTCTTCCACGACTTCCTGGCTCACGAGTGCGCCCAGGGTGTCGAAGACGGCCTGCGCCCAGGGGTTCATCTTCTCCTGCTCCGAGCCCGGCAGGTAGCCCAACTCCTGGCCGCCGACGGCGTAGAGCGGGCGGAAGACGATCACCTTGCGGTGTTCGCGCCGTTCCAGCACCGCTTCGAGCCCGGCGCACAGAGCGAGGGCTGACTTGCCGGTGCCGGCCCGGCCGCCCATGGACACAATGCCCACGGCCGGGTCCATCAGCAGGTCAATGGCGAGCCGCTGCTCGGCGGAACGCCCGTGGAGGCCGAACACATCACGGTCACCCTTGACCAGGCGCACCTGCTTGTCCGCGCCCACGCGTCCCAGGGCGGATCCCCGGTTGGAGAGCAGCACGAGTCCGGTGTTGACGGGCATCTCGGCAGCTGCCGGGATGAAGACCGGCTCGTGGCCGTAGAGCGTTGAGATCTCCTCCTCGCTGGCGTCAATTTCCGCGACGCCGGTCCAGCCTGAGTCCTTGACGAGCTCGTTGCGGTATTCGTCGGCGAGCAGGCCCATGGCCGAGGCCTTGACCCGCATGGGAAGGTCCTTGGAGACCACGGTGACGTTACGCCCCTCGTTGGAGAGGTTCTTCGCCACGGCCAGGATGCGGCTGTCATTGTCGCCGGCCCGGAACCCGGCCGGTAGCACCTCCGCCGAGATGTGGTTCATCTCTATCATGAGGGTGCCGCCGGCTTCTCCGAGTGAAATGGGCCGGTTGAGGCCGCCGTGCTGGATGCGCAGGTCATCCAGGAGCCGGAGTGCCTTCCGGGCGAAGTACCCCAGTTCGGGGTCGTGCCTCTTGCCTTCAAGTTCGGTGATCACCACGATGGGCACAATGACCTCGTGCTCTGCAAAGCGCAGCAGTGCGCGGGGGTCGGAGAGCAACACCGAGGTATCAATGACAAAGGTGGAGACGGCGGGCTGGGATTCAGCGGTTGGGCCGGAAACAGCAAGACCGGCTGCGGCGTATTTCGTGGCCGCACCGGTCTTTGAGATAGCTCGCTTGGCGCGAGAGGTAGCCTTCTCACCCTTGTCCGTGATGACTTCGGGCAGTTGTTCAGAAATAGCCACATCGACTCCAGCCCCGGGGCGCATGCCCGGAATTGTTATTGGTGAGGCGGCTCGGCCTGGAGGCCGGGCTCGGCCTCCCATACAACCGGTGCGAAGAATCGCTCCATGTACTGGCCTCCCCGATCAGCCGGCGGTTTGCCTGCTGATGGTCTTAACGTAAATCTCCCCGAACTAATTTCCAAAGTCTTCGTCCGGCGATTCCCGTTGCCATCATGTGAATTCAAGATTAACGGCGGGACCCATGCCCTCGCGCACGGCCTCCGCCACGCCCCCGCCGCACCCCCGCCACACCCCGCGACGGCGCGCCGTGGCAGGCCCACCGGCACAGAGGACCGCGGGATACTAGGCTCCGAACCGCCGCTGCCTGCCGGCGTAGTCCCGCAGGGCACGGAGGAAATCGACCTTCCGGAACGCGGGCCAAAGGGCCTCGCAGAAGTAGAACTCGCTGTAGGCGCTTTGCCACATCAGGAAGCCGGAGAGCCGTTGTTCGCCGGAGGTCCTGATCACCAGGTCCGGATCCGGCTGGCCCCGGGTGTAGAGGAACCGGGAAATATCGTCCACCGACAGGGAGTCGGCGAGTTCGCTGATATCAGCCTTGCGCGCGACGGCATCATGCAGCAGCTCACGCACGGCATCCACGATTTCACGGCGGCCGCCGTAACCGACTGCCACGTTGACGTGGAGCTTCTCACGAACTGGCGTCCGGGCGGTCAGCGAGGTGAGCCTGTCAGCGAGGTAGTCCGGCAGGAGTTCCGGCGCCCCCATGGCATGGACCGAGATGTCGGCGTCCTCGTCCAATCGGTCGAGCGTGTTCGCGATGATCCCCATGAGCAGGTCCAGCTCTTCGCCGGAGCGGTTCATGTTGTCGGTCGAAAGCATGTAGAGGGTGACCACCCTGACCCTCAGTTCCTGGCACCAGCCGAGGAATTCGTGGATCTTGTCCGCGCCGGCCTGGTGGCCCTGGCTGGTGGGTGCGTTGAACTGCCGGGCCCAGCGCCGGTTGCCGTCCACCATGACGCCGATGTGCCTGGGAATGCGTTCCGGTTCCAGCGAGCGGAGCAGCCGGCGCTCATAGAAGCCATAGAGGAACCCGGGCAATTCCATCCGGAGATTCACCTGACTTCCTGGCTCAATGACTTCAATGCAAATCCTAGGCTACCGCCCGGAGGACGCGGGAGCGTGCACACAACGGGACAGCAAGCTCAGCTTCGGGACGGCTGCCCGGCCGGAACGACACGTTACCGCTGGGTAACTTACTGGAGCGTAGGTTATTCTGGAGCCATGAAGAGCAACGCCCCGGACGGAAGCCCCGGCGCCCCGGAACCACAGCCGAGCGCCGTAGACGGCGCCGCGGTCCGCATCGCCGAACTGCTGATGATCAAGCCCAAATGGCGCGGCTGGATCCACACGGTCACAGCGCCGCTGGCCCTCGCCGCAGGGATCATCCTGGTAGTTCTGGCACCCACTCCGGACCGCAAGGTCACGTCCTCCATCTACGCCCTCACCGGTGTGCTGCTGTTCGGCATCAGCGCCGTGTACCACCGCGGCAACTGGTCCCCTGGCGTAAAGATCGTCCTCAAACGACTGGACCACACCAACATCATGCTGGTGATCGCCGGCAGCTACACGCCGCTGGCCTGGAGCCTGCTCGAGCGGCCCACAGCGGTGCTTCTGCTGTGGCTGATCTGGTCCGGCGCCATTCTGGGAGTGCTGTTCCGGCTCCTGTGGACCAATGCGCCGCGCTGGCTCTATGTGCCCATCTACATTGCCCTGGGCTGCGGTTCGCTTTTCTACCTGCCGGATTTCTTCGCCGCAAGCGTCCCGGCGGCCCTGCTCATCTGCGTCGGCGGGGCCCTGTACATCGCCGGCGCGGTGTTCTATGCCCTCAAGAAGCCGAACATCAGCTACGAGCACTTCGGCTTCCACGAGCTGTTCCACGCCTTCACCGTCCTCGCCTTCGCAGCCCACTTCGTGGCCATTGTCATTGCCGTGCTGAGCTGATCCCTTCCAGCACCTCGGACACTGTTGCCACCGGCCTGTCGCAGACCATGTTGCGGCACACATACACCAGCGGGGTCCCGTCGGGGCCTGCCGTCCTGCCGCGCAACAGCGGCACGGCCTCCGGCAGCCCCGGGGCAGCTGCCGCCGCATCGGCGCCGGATACCGCCACCACCAGCCCGGGGCTCGGGGCCAGTAACAGCGCCCGGTGAAGGGTGTCCCTTTCGGGACCGGAAGGACCGACGACGGCGGCCTCCACCGGGCCCGCCAGCGCCGCTTGCCCGGTGGCCAGCAGCCAGCCGGCCACCCGAGGCGCACGGCCGGCGATGGGCGGCAGGAGCGACAGGATGTTTCCGGCCATGGTCCGGTGCTCGGCTGACCCTGACAGGGCGGCGTAGCTGAGCAGCACCCCGGCAAAGGCGGCGGAACCGCTGGGCGTGGCGTTGTCGAAGGGGTCCAGGCCCGGCCGGCCGCCTTGGGCGTTTGAAACCTGTTCCGATTCACCGGTTGAGTCGGCAAGCCTGCCGTCAGCCACGAACCGCATGCTGGCCGCGGAAATCAGCGCCTCTGACAGCACGTACCAGTGGGCATCGCCCGTCACCGAGTACAGCGCGAGGAAGCCGTCGGCGCAGAACGCGTAGTCCTCGAGCAGGCCGCCGATCCCCCGGGCTTCACCGTCATGTGAAACGCGGATGAGCTCCCCCTCTGCTGCATTCCCGGCCCCAGCCCGCCAGTGGACCTGCTCGAGGTACGCCGCGATCCGCACGGCGGCGGCCACGAGGTCCGGGCGGCCCAGAACGGCCCCGGCTTCGGCGAGTGCCGACACGGCCAGGCCGTTCCAGCCGGCCACCACCTTGTCGTCGCGGGCCGGCTGGGGCCGGGATGCCCTGGCCTCCCGAAGCCGGGGCTGCGCGCGCGCCCAGGCCTCGGCCGCTTCTCCGGCCAGCGGCCGTCCGGGATGCAGCGGCGACCCCAGTTCGGAGACGGTGCCGGCGGCGCCCACGTTCATGATCCAGGCAACCTCGGCGGCGTCGGCGGCGCCGAGCACCTGCTCCAGGCCACCGATCGTCCACAGGTAGCTGGCACCTTCGTGGTGTTCCCCGTTCACCACCGAATCAGCATCCAGCGAGGACGCCAGTGCAACGCATTCTGCCTGCGCCGTCAGGCCGGCCTCCGTATCGGCGGCAGCTGACGCCGGGGTGCGTGATCCGGCGACGCCTGGTTCGTGGCGGTCCGCGGGCGGCAGCCCCAGTGACGCCAGCATCCAGTCGGCGGTGCGCCCGGCGACGTCGGCCGCCTCGGCCGCAGGGAATCCTGCAGTCCCGCCGAGCCGGATCCAGTGCACATAAACCCGCAGCAGCTGCGCGTTGTCATAGAGCATCTTCTCGAAATGCGGAACGGACCAGTCCCTGGTCACCGAATACCGTGCAAACCCGCCGTCGAGCTGGTCGAACAGCGCGGAACGGGCCATCGCCGCGAGGGTCCGGCCGGCCATGCCCCGGGCCTCCTCCGCCGTTTCCGAGGGAACCGCCGCGTGCCTGGTCAGGAACTCCAGGACGGCCGACGGCGGGAACTTGGGGGCGTTGCCGAATCCGCCGTCGGCATCCTCGTCGTCGGCCAGCGAGCGGACAGCGGCAGACAACAGCCCAGCGTCGATCAACTCCGGCGGGCCGGAGAGGTCCACCGCAGCGGACACCTGCGCGTGGCCCATGTTGCGCGCGAGTGAGCGGGCATTCTGTTCCACCGCGTCCCGGCGCTCCGTCCACGCATCGTGCACGGCTTCGAGTACCTGGAGGAACGACGGGCGGCCGGGCACCGGCCGAGGCGGGAAGTACGTACCGGCGTAAAACGCGAGCCCGTCCGGGGTCAGGAACACGGACATGGGCCAGCCTCCCTGGCCGCTGATCGCCTGCGTGGCAGCCATGTAGACGGCGTCGACGTCCGGACGCTCCTCGCGGTCCACCTTGACCGCGACAAAGTGGCTGTTCAGGTAGTCGGCCGTTGCCTGGTCCTCGAAGGACTCGTGGGCCATGACGTGGCACCAGTGGCACGCGGCATAACCGACGGAGAGGAACACGGGAACATCCCGGGCGGCGGCGTCAGCGAAGGCGTGGTCGCCGAACGGCTGCCAGTGCACCGGGTTGGAGGCGTGCTGGCGGAGATATGCCGACGGTTCCGCGGCCAGCGCGTTGTGTCCGCGCGGCGGCGTTTCGCCGGACAGTCGGGCTTCCCCGGGCTGGCTGGTCTCCCGGCCGCTGTCACCCGTGCCGGGGTCAGGTGTCTGTTCGGCCTGCATTGCCGTTTGCGGCGTCGTCGTGGGCGATGTCGGCTGCCTCGGCCGCTGCCATGCGCTCTTCCTCTACCTGGGCGCGGTAGCGCACGCGCCGGATGCGCCGCACCATGTCCACGATCAGCAGCGCAGTGAGCACCACAATGAACGCCGTCAGCAGGAATCCGAGCAGGCCGGGGGTCACCTGGTCCTCGGTAATGCCGGGGCGCAGCGACGGCGAGGGTGCCGGGGACGAAGCAAGGACGGTGAGCAAGTGATGCACTGTGGGAACCTTCTCAGGGGCCGGGCACAGGACGCCTGGCCTTGTTGGCCGCGCAGCCTGTCATTCGACGACTGCACGGGGCTGAATTTTTGGGCGGGCGCGTCCTGCTCTAACACATTGCTGCGCCCGCAGCTTCTACCCGCTTTTCTACCCTATGTATTTCTACGCGGGATAGAAATGATCTCTTGTCTCTATCTTAGCCCCGCGAACAGGTCCTTCTCAGGGAGTTCGGCCGGCACCCGGGAGCGGATGAGCGTGTAGTCCTCCCAAGGCCAGGCGCGCCGCTGCATGTCGGGCGACACCGCGAAAAAGAACCCCAGCGGATCCACCTGCGTGCGGTGGGCGCGGAGGGCGTCGTCGCGGGCTTCGAAGTAGTCGCCGCAGTCAACCTGGGTCGTAGTCTCATGGGCCGGCGCGGGCGGGGTATGCCCCTCGGCATCCGTCTCGAGCCACGCGGCCAGGCGCTCGGCATAGGGCGACTGGAGGCCGGCCTCCTCGAGGGCGAAGTGCAGGGCGCGGAACCGCTCGGGGCTGAAGGCGCGGTCGTAGTAGAGCTTGCTGGGCTCCCAGGCCTCCCCGGTGCCGGGGTACCTGCCGGGGTCCCCCGCCGCGTCGAAGGCCTCCACCGCAACACGGTGGGCCATGATGTGGTCAGGATGCGGGTAGCCGCCGTTTTCGTCATAGCTGACGATCACGTGCGGCTTGAAGTCACGGACCAGCCGAACAAGGGGCGCGGCGGCCCGCTCCAAGGGCTGCAGGGCGAAAGATCCTGCCGGAAGTGGCGGCAGCGGATCACCCTCAGGCAGGCCGGAATCCACGAAACCCAACCAGCGTTGCCGGACGCCCAGGATCTGGGCAGCCCTGTTCATTTCGAGCCGGCGGGCACCGGCCATGTCCCGCTTCGGGTGCGGCTCGCCTTCCACCGCAGGATTCTGGATGTCGCCGCGGGCGCCGTCCGTGCAGGTCGCAACCATGACCTCCACACCGTTGGCCGCGTACATGGCCATGGTGGCTGCTCCCTTGCTGGATTCATCATCAGGGTGGGCATGGACGGACAAAAGGCGAAGCGAAGGTGACTGGCTCGTGGACGCTGTCATCTGGGACTGCTCCTCTTTCTGCTGTTGCCGGTTGCGGTGTTGGCCGGATAATTCCCCTGCGGATCGCCACTAAACTGGAGTGGTGACTACCGAGGACAAGTCGGGCACTCCCCAGCCTGCAGACATTAGCCTAGCCAATCGCTATGGCCGTCCAAAGCGCGGGCTGTCCGCGAAAACCAAACGCCGGGCGGGAATTGCCGCCCTGGCGGCCGGGATCGGCTTCATGGCATGGGTCTCCACGTCCTCGGCCACCTCGTCCGTCACGTTTAAGGACATCGGTTACAGCACCGTTGATGCCACCCAGGCCGAGGTGGACTTCCAGGTCACCCGGGAACCCGGAACTGCCGTGAAGTGCGCCATCAAGGCCCTCGATTCCAAGTTCGCCGTCGTCGGCTGGAAAGTCATTGATATTCCTCCTGTACAGCCGGAATCCCAGCAGGACCAGGGCGCCGACGGCGGCCGCACCACGGCCCAGCGCGCGGTCCTCCGCACCGAATCGCTGTCCGTGTCCGGAGTTGTGGACAGTTGCTGGATACCCGACGCCGCGAAGGACGCGGCACAGTAGGGAAGGAATGTGACCCACGCCGCTCGGTCGTTGGGTTTTGTCCACAGGATTGACTACAATGGATCAATACCTTTGCCCCGCTGAGTTGGTTGCTGAGTTCCACAAGTGGCCACCGTGGCGGGGTCTTTGCTTGTATGACTGCTTGTTTTGACCACTAGAGGAGAAGTCCGTGTCTACCACCAACAGCGCGCCTACAGCTTGGCTTACCCAGGAAGCTTTTGACCGCCTGAAGGCAGAGCTGGACCACCTTTCCAGCGCCGGCCGGGCGGAAATCGTCCAGAAAATCGAAGCTGCGCGCCAAGAGGGAGACCTCAAGGAAAACGGCGGTTACCACGCTGCCAAGGAGGAACAGGGCAAGATCGAGGCCCGTATCCGCCAGCTCACCGCCCTGCTCCGCGACGCCCACGTGGGCGAAGCCCCCGCCGATGACGGAATCGTGGAGCCTGGCATGGTCGTGGTTGCCCGGATCGCGGGCGACGAAGAAACCTTCCTGCTCGGCTCACGCGAAATCGCCGGAGACTCCGATCTCGACGTTTTCAGCGAGAAGTCCCCGCTCGGTGCGGCCATCATGGGACACAAGGAGGGCGATAAGCTCAGCTACACCGCCCCCAATGGCAAAGACATCACCGTGGAGATCATGTCTGCCAAGCCGTACGCGGGCTAAGCGGCCCTGCCGCCTCTCCCGGCGGTACTGACTAACGCGCGACGCCGGCCTCCCCTCCACGGGGACGGCCGGCGTCGCGCTTTAATCTCTTTGGTGGACCGACATTGGGGCGCCTACCGCGCGCGGGCAGCTCCCCGTGCCTTTAACACCACCGCGGCGAGGACGCCGCCGACCGCGCCGCCGAGGTGTGCCTGCCAGGAAACGTAGCCTGCCACGCTGGGAATCAGCCCAAAGAGGATGCTGCCGTAGGCCATGAAGAGCACCACGGACAGCAGAATCTGCCACCAGCTACGGTTGAAGAAGCCCCGCACCAGGAGGAACGCGAACAGTCCGAAGACCAGGCCGGACGCGCCCACTGTGACTCCCCCTGCGCCGATCAGCCAGACGGCCACACCGGAACCCAGCCAGCTGCAGGCCACGGCGGTGAGGAAGACGCGCAGTCCGGACATGAAGACCAGGAATCCGAAGATGATCAGCGGAAGCGCGTTCGAGAGGACATGGTTCAGGTTTGCGTGCAGCAGGGGGAAAGTGAACACGTCCAGGACGCCGTCGGCGCTGCGCGGCCTGAGGCCGAATACCCCGTTCAGGGCGTGCAGCGTGAGCATGTTCACCAGTTCAATGACGAACAGCAGCACGACGAAGGACCCGACGACGAACAACCCGCCTTTGGCCCGCGCCGCAGTAGTTTCCCGCGTGGCCGGTGCGTCTCCCGGGGTATGCAGCATGCCGCCTCCTAGTGCACCACGATCGGCTGGAATCCCTCGGCACGCAGGGCGCCCAGGACCTGTTCGCAGTGTTCGTGGCCCTTGGTTTCCAGGTTCACCGTGATGGAGACATCGCCCATGCTGATCGAGCCCCCCACGCGCGTGTGGTCCAGGCCGGTCACGTTGGCGTCGTTCTCGGCGATGATACGGGCGATGGTAGCCAGCGAGCCCGGCCGGTCATCGAGCATCATGCGGACAGTCATGTAGCGGCCGGCCGCGGACAGGCCGCGCTGGATGACCTTGAGCATCAGCATGGGGTCGATGTTGCCGCCCGACAGGACCACCGCCGTCGTTCCCGGGTTTTCGATCTTGCCGTCCATGAGCGCGGCGACGCCCACGGCGCCGGCCGGCTCCACTACCATCTTGGCCCGCTCCAGCAGGAAGATGAGTGCCCTGGCGAGGGAGTCCTCGCTGACCGTGACCACATCATCCACGAGTTCGCGGATGATGCTGAAGGGCAGCTGTCCGGGGCGTCCGACGGCGATGCCGTCGGCCATGGTGGACACCTTCTTCAACGGCACCAGCGCGTCAGCAGCCAGCGACGGCGGGTATGCGGCTGCGTTTTCGGCCTGGACCCCGATAATCCGGATCTCCCGGCCCAGCTCCTTGGCCCTGGCCTTGATGGCAACGGCAACACCCGCCAGCAGGCCGCCGCCGCCAACGCCCATGAGGACGGTGTCAACGTCCGGGACCTGTTCGAGGATTTCCAGGCCCACCGTCCCCTGGCCGGCCACGACGTCGACGTTATCGAACGGGTGGACGAACACGGCGCCGGTTTCGTCGGCGTACCGCTGGGCCTCCGCGAGTGCCTCGTCCACGTTGTGACCGTGAAGAACCACCTCTGCGCCGTGGCTCCGGGTGGCAGCGAGCTTGGGAAGTGCAACACCGAGCGGCATATAGATCCGCGCTTTGATGCCGAGGCTCTTGGCGGCGACGGCCACGCCCTGGGCGTGGTTGCCTGCCGAGGCGGCCACTACTCCGCGCTTCTTGTCGGCCTCGGAGAGCCGCGCCATCCGGACGTAGGCACCGCGCACCTTGAAGGAACCCGCGCGCTGGAGGTTCTCGCACTTGAAGAAGACGTCCCCGCCCACCATGCTGCCCAGCGCCCTGGATGATTCCACCGGAGTCCGGGTAATAATCCCGTCAAGCAGCTTCTGCGCCTCAAGGACATCGTCCAGCGTGACGGGAAGGCTTTCAGGGGTGTTCACGAACTATTCTCCTTTGGGGAATTCGACATCGGAGTCCGGAGCGGCACTGCGGCCCGGAGCCCTTGTACGATCTGCATCTTTGCCATGGCCGGGATGGACGCCCGGCAGCCGGACGTCCTTGAAGGTGTTGTCCAGCCCGGCGCCGGCGGAGCCTGCAATGGCGCTGCCATCGGCGGCTGCCGGCACAAGTTCATGTTCCCACGTTCTGCCGGCAATATACCGAATCGCCGAGTTTGCTACGGCCAGGATGGGGACGGAGAACAGCGCGCCGGGAATTCCGGCGAGGTAGGAACCCGCGGCGACGGACAGGATCACCGCCACAGGGTGCAGCGCGACGGCCTTGCCCATCACCAACGGCTGGAGGATGTGGCTTTCGAGCTGCTGAACCAGGAGGACGATCCCCAGCATGATCAGCGCGTTCACGGGGCCGTTGGCAACCAGCGCCAGCAGCACCGCAATGGCGCCGGTTAAGAGGGCACCGACTACCGGAATGAACGAGCCGATGAAGACCAGCACACCCAGGGGCAGCGCCAGGGGGACGCCGATGATGGCCGCGCCCACTCCGATGCCAACAGCATCCACGAAGGCCACGAACATCTGGATCCGGGCGTAGCTAACCATCGATGCCCAACCGCGCCGGCCGGCGCCGTCGGCGGGGATCCTCGCGCGCCTGGGCAGCAGCCGGACCAGGAAGCCCCAGATGCGGCTCCCTTCCAGGAGGAAGAAGATCAGGATGAAGAGCGCCAACACCAGCCCGGCCGCGAAATGCCCGGCGGTGCTTCCGAACGACAACGCCCCGCTCAGGATGCTGCTGCTGTTGTTCTGCAGAGCAGCCGTTGCTTCCTGGATGTATTGGTCGATTTGCGCGGCGGTGAGGTGCAGCGGCCCTTCGGCAAGCCAGTCCTGGACCTGCTGGACTCCGGTCAGGGCTTCGCTCCACAGCGCCTGGAAGCCCAGCGCCAGCTGCCGCCCGACGAGCGCCAGCGACCCGGCGATGAGCCCGATGAAGCCCAGGACTGTCAGGGCAACGGCCGCCCCGTTCGGAAAGCGCCGCTTCCGCAGCCACTCTGTCACCGGGTTGAGCAGGCCGGCCAGCAGCGCCGCCACCATAACGGGGATGATAAGGAAGCTGACCTTGGCGAGCAGCCACACCAGGGCCCCGCTGATCAGCAGGATCAAGCCAAGCCGCCACGCCCATGCGGCCGCGATGCGGACGCCGTACGGAATATCCTGCTCCAGGTCCCGGTCGGATTTGACCGGCCGCCCCGCTCCAACGGGCGGCGGAATGATCGTTGCAGTGGGGAATTCTTCTGGTGTGGCGTCCTTAGCTGGCGTCATAGCCCAATAATTCCCTAGCCACGCGGCAATGGGAAACGGTAGGGCGGCGGAACCTAGCCCCCCGGACGCCGGCACGGCACCGACTGGCTCAGTGAACCGCTAGGCCCCGGCATCCACAGAGGCGCTGATCCCCCACGTCATGGTGAAGGATTCGCCGGGCGGCAGCCACCGCAGGCTGTCGCCGGAGTTGAAGGCGTTCGCCGGACCGGTCATCGGTTCGAGGGCCACAGCCTTGGGGCGGCCCGGAAATTTACGGGTCACAAACACATGGACGAACGGGCATGTTTCGTCTTGCCACAGGCTGACGCTACGGCCGTCCGCCGCCGCCAGCGTGTGGCGGGCGATCCCGCCGTCGAACTGCAGATCCGTCAGGGCGACGTCGACGTCCAGGTCCCCGACTTTCCGCCCGTGCCGCAGGTCGGCATCGGCACTGACGGGTTCGGAGCTGCGGGGAATGAGCCTGTCGTCCGCCACCAGCCGTGTCCCGGCACTGACCGTCAGGGTGAGCTCCTCGCTGGGCGTTTCACCGAGGCGGAGGTACGGGTGCGCGCCCAGCACGAACGGCGCGTCGGCCTGCGAATCGTTGACCAGCGTCTGCCGGACCACGAGCCCCAGGTCATCTGCCAGCGAATACTCCACGCGGTGCCGCACCAGGAACGGATAACCGTGCTGGGGGAACACGGGGGCCTCGAGGGTCACCGAGAACTCCGATTCCGCAGCCAGCGCATACGACGCGTTGCGCAGGAGCCCGTGGCTGGCGTTGTTCCGGGAGACCTCCGTGATATCCAGCTGTTGCTTCTTTCCGTGGAGGTGCCAGACCCCGTCCTCGACCCTGTTGGCCCAGGGTGCCAGCGTGATCCCGGTGGCTCCGGGCGGGATGACCGAGTCGCCGTATGTCTCGGTCAGCAGGACGCCGCCGCGGCTGTACCAGCGCAGGCCCGCGGCGAGCTCGGTCACTACCGCGAGCGCGTCGCCGCGCCTCAGCTCGTATTGCCGGCCGGAGGCATAACGCCTGGGTTCCGAAGGGATTTCGTTGGCATCAGGTGCGGCGGCGGCAGTCATGGAACCTACCGTACAACGCTGAGGGCGTCCCGGCCCGGCGAACTCATTGTTATCTTTTGTTAGAAAGTATTTGTTTTTGATCGTTTTGTGCCACAATGGTGATACGCCCCACATTAGGAACCCACACGTCAGGAAGGAGGACCCTTTTGCTAGCCACCCAGCGGAGGCACCGGATCCTCCAGGAGCTCCAAGCCAGCGGCACCGTCCGTGTGGCGGACCTTGCCGCCGTGCTCGGCGTCTCGGAAATGACAGTCCGGCGTGACATCGACTCTCTCGACGCCGAAGGCCAGCTGCTTCGCGTCCATGGCGGGGCCACCCGGACCGGCACCTTCAGCGCAATCGAACCCGAATTTGTGAGCAAGTCTGCACAGGAATCCGACGCTAAGCGGGCCATCGCAGCGGAAGCACTGAGCCTGCTCCGGCCGGACATGACCCTGTTCATTTCCGGCGGCACCACCACTTACGAATTTGCCCGCCTCCTCCCCCGGGACCTAGGCCTGACCGTGGCGACGAACTCCATCATGGTGGCCAACGCCCTTGTCCCGGGCCCTCCGAGCCCCGGCGCGAACGGCTCTGGCGCACACGGCGGCATCCGGACGCTCGTGCTGGGCGGGCAGCGGACGCCCTCGGAGGCGCTCGTGGGACCGGTCACCATGCACGCCATGGAAAACCTCCATGCTGACCTCTGCTTCATGGGCGTCCACGGCATTGACCCCGAGGCCGGCATCACCTCACCGAATCTTCTGGAAGCCGAAGTCAACGCGGCAATGATTGCCGCCTCCGAAGTGCTGGTGGTTCTCGCCGATGCCTCCAAGTACGGCGTCGTCGGCCTGGCCGGCATCGCGCCGCTGTCGTCAATCGGCACCCTCATCACCGACTCCGGAATCACTACTCGCGGCGCCGGGCACGCGGCCGCTGAAATGCTCGCACAAGCTGTCGGCCATCTGCGCATAGCGGCGGTCCCTGCCCGCGCCGAACAGGCACAACTCCCTTCCCACCTCCCTGCCGGCCGGACGCCGCAGGTCACCGCGCACAAAGGACACGACGCATGACCCACATCACCAGCACACAGCTAGCCGACGGCCGCGAACTGCTCTATTTCGACGACGCCGGCTCCGCCCGGCCCCGGTCCGTGGAAACCACCCGGGACCACCGGGACCTGCCGCCCCGCGGCGAACCCGGTGAGGTCCGGTTCGATGCCCTCACGGGCGAATGGGTGGCCGTGGCGGCGCACCGCCAGAGCCGCACGCACCTGCCGCCGGCAGACCAGTGCCCGATCTGCCCCACCACGGACGCCAACCCCTCGGAGATTCCGGCGCCGGACTACGACGTTGCCGTGTTCGAGAACCGCTTCCCCTCCCTGGGACCGGCAGTGGGTCCCGTTCCGGACAGCCCGGGCCGGGGAACCACCGGACCCGCCTTCGGCCGGTGCGAGGTGGTGACGTTCACGCCCGAGCACACCGGCTCATTCAGCGGCCTGAGCGAAACTCGGGCACGCACGGTGGTGGAGGCGTGGGGACACCGCACCGCCGCCCTCAGCGCACTGCCCGGCATAAAGCAGGTCTTCCCGTTCGAAAACCGCGGCGCCGACATCGGCGTCACGCTGCACCACCCGCACGGCCAGATCTATGCCTACCCCTACGTCACGCCGCGGGCAGCCGTGATGGGGGCGGCCGCGCGCAGGTTCTATGACGACGCCGGCGGCCGGGAGACGCTGACCGGCTCGCTGCTGCGCGCGGAACGCGAGGACGGCAGCCGCATGATCATGGAGAGCGAGAACTTCAGCGCCTACGTACCGTTCGCCGCACGCTGGCCGCTGGAAGTCCACCTGGTCCCGAACCGCCAGGTCCCCGATCTCGCCGCCCTGAGCGGCGGGGAGAAGGATGAACTGGCGCACGTGTACCTCAACCTTCTCAAACGCCTGGACGCCCTCTATCCGACGCCGACTCCGTACATCTCCGCCTGGCACCAGGCCCCGGTGGACCAGCTGCTCCGCCCCGCAGGCTACCTGCACCTGCAGCTCACCTCCCCCCGCCGCGCCGCCGACAAGCTGAAGTACCTGGCAGGATCGGAAGCGGCCATGGGAGCCTTCATCAACGACACCACTCCCGAGCTGGTCGCGGAGCGCCTGCGCGCCGTCACCATTCCCGCCTCAGCGGCAGATGTCAACGCCGCCCGCAGCCTCACCGAAGGAGCCCGAGCATGACCGCCGCCGTCAGCACCACCCACCTCGCGGAACAGTTCAAGGCAGCCTTCGGCCGCCTGCCGGACGGCGTCTGGCAGGCGCCCGGCCGGGTAAACCTGATCGGCGAGCACACGGACTACAACGAGGGCTTCGTGCTCCCGTTCGCCATCGACAAGACGGCGCGCGTCGCCGTCGGCGTGCGTCCCGACTCCACCGTCAGGCTCCTGTCCACTTATGGAGACCAAGGCATGACGACGGCGGACACCGCCTCACTCGACGGCCGGGCGGCCAAGGGGTGGACCAAGTACCCGCTCGGCGTCATCTGGTCCCTGCAGCAACGTGGAATCGACGTCCCGGGCCTGGACCTGTTGCTGGATTCCGACGTCCCGCTGGGCGCCGGGCTCTCCTCGTCCCACGCCATCGAATGCGCCGTCATCTCCGCCCTGAACGACCTCACCGGAGCCGGACTGGGTGCTGAGGAGATGGTGCTCGCAACCCAGCGGGCCGAGAATGATTTCGTGGGCGCGCCCACCGGCATCATGGACCAGTCCGCGTCGCTGCGCGGGTCGAAGGGCCATGCCGTGTTCCTGGACTGCCGCGACCAAAGCGTGCAGCTGGTGCCGTTCGAGGCGGAGAGCGCGGGACTGGTCATGCTCGTGATCGACACCAAGGTGTCCCACTCGCACGCCGACGGCGGTTACGCCTCACGCCGGGCATCGTGCGAACTGGGCGCCGAGGTGCTCGGGGTCAGGGCCCTGCGGGATGTCGGACCGGATGACCTGGAAGAAGCCAGCGGGCTCCTGGACGAAGTCACGTTCCGCAGGGTCCGGCACATCGTCACGGAAAATGACCGCGTGCTGCAGACCGTGGAGTTCCTCGGCCGGCAGGGCCCGGCCGCGATCGGTGGGCTCCTGGACGCCAGCCACGCATCAATGCGCGACGACTTTGAAATCTCATGCGCGGAACTGGACCTTGCGGTCGAAACCTCCCGGGCAAACGGTGCCATCGGCGCCAGGATGACCGGCGGCGGCTTCGGCGGGGCCGCAATCGCCCTGACGCCGGCGACGGCGGAGCAGCAGGTGCGCGCCGCCGTCGAACAGGCCTTTGCCCGGGCGGGCTACACCGCGCCTGACATCTTCACCGTCACCCCGGCTGCCGGGGCGATGCGGCTGGCATAGCACCGGGCGTAGGCTGGGCGCATGCCGGAAGCAGTCATTGTTTCAACCGCCAGGAGTCCGATCGGGCGCGCCTTCAAGGGGTCCCTGAAGGACGAACGTCCGGACGATCTCGCCGCCGCCATGGTGAGTGCGGCGCTGGCCAAGCTGCCGGCCTTCGACCCCACCGGGGACGGCGGGCCCGGGCTCGACGACCTTTACCTCGGGTGTGCCGAACCCAGCGGCGAAGCCGGCTCCAACATGGCCCGCGTGGTCACCATCCTGGCCGGTCTGGACCATGTGCCCGCCGCCACCATCAACAGGTTCTGTGCCTCGAGCCTGCAGACCGTCCGCATGGCCTTCCACGCCATCCGGGCCGGCGAAGGGCAGGCGTTCGTGGCCGCCGGCGTCGAAGCCGTGTCGCGGTACCGGGATTGGGCCGGGGCCGGCGAAACCGATGCCGGCAACCACAACCCGCTGTTCGAACCGGCACGCCAGCGCACCGCCGCGCGGGCTGCCTCCAACACCCCTTGGACGGACCCGAGGCTGGGCGGCCGCATGCCGGACATCTACATTGCCATGGGGCAGACGGCGGAGAACGTGGCCACGTCCTACGGCATCAGCCGCGCCGACCAGGATGCGTGGGCCGTGCTGAGCCAGAACCGCGCGGAGGCCGCCATCGCCTCAGGCTTTTACGCCCGGGAAATCACGCCCTATGTGCGGCGGGACGGCACCGTGGTGGACCGCGACGACTCGCCGCGCGCCGGCGTGACCCTCGAAGGCGTCAGCGCCCTGGAGCCCGTCTTCCGGCGGGACGGCACCGTCACCACCGGAAACGCCTGCCCCCTCAACGACGGCGCGGCCGCCGTCGTCATCATGAGTGACTCCCGGGCCAAAGAACTGGGCCTCGAGCCGCTGGCCCGCATCGTATCGACCGGTGTCAGTGCGCTCTCGCCCGAGCTGATGGGGATGGGCCCGGTGGAGTCCACGCGGCGGGCACTGGCCTCCGCCGGGCTGGGCATCGGTGACATCGACCTCGTGGAGCTCAACGAGGCCTTCGCGGTCCAGGTGGTGGCCAGCGCCCGCGAACTGGGGATCGACTCCGCAAAACTCAACGTCCACGGCGGCGCCATTGCCCTGGGCCACCCCTTTGGCATGACCGGGGCCCGCCTGACCGCCACGCTGCTCAACGGGCTTCGCGAGACCGACGGATCGCTGGGCCTGGCAACGCTGTGCGTGGGCGGCGGACAGGGCATGGCCGTGATTCTGGAACGCCTCAGCTAAGGACTGGGCCCGGCCAGCGCCTGAGCGGGCCCGGGATGGACATGCAAAAAAGGGCCCCGCCGGAAGCGGGACCCTCTCCTGCGATCAGTTTACGGCTGATCAATCACGACGGCGTAAGCCGCTTTTGTTTTATTCCTCGCCGCGGAGGATGGACAGCAGGCGGATGATTTCCACGTACAGCCAGACCAGGGTGACAGTGAGGCCGAAGGCCGCAGTCCAGGCGAAGCGCTCAGGGGCACCGGCACGGACGCCGGCTTCAATGCTGGTGAAGTCCATGATCAGCGAGAAAGCGGCCAGGCCAATGGCCAGGATTCCGATGAAGACGCCCAGCGGAATGCCCATGATTTCGATGCTCGTGCTGAGGCCGAACGGGGACTGCACTGCTCCGGTCCAGACCATCACCATGTTGACGAGGGCAAACACGGCGTAGCCGATCATGGCGATCATGAAGAACCGCATGGCCTTGGGGGTGGCGCGGACCTTGCCGCTCCTGAAGAGCAGGAGGGTCACTGCGAAGACGGACAGCGTGCCGATCACGGCCTGCAGCCCGACACCCGGGTACATGCCGTCAAGGATGCGGGTCAGTCCGCCCAGGAAGAACCCCTCGAGTCCGGCGTAGGCCAGGATGAGCGCCGGGGAAGGCTGCTTCTTGAACGTGTTGACCATGGCCAGGACGAACCCGCCCAGCGCGCCGACGATCATCAGCAGGCTGGCCAGCGGCATGCTGACGAACAGCGTGACCGCAGCTCCGGCCATCACGGCGCCGAGGCAGATCGCCGTCCTGACGATGACGTCGTCGTAGGACATCCGTCCGGTTTCCACCGGTCCGGCGGCCGGCCGGTTGTACATCTGCTGCAGCTGGTCATCCGTCATGCCCGGCTGCTGGGCGCCCCAGCCCCTGGGTGCGTCCATCACGGGCGCCTGGCCGTAGGCGCCCTGTCCGTACTGGTTCTGGCCGTACGCCTGCGGGACAGGCGGTGCCTGGGTGGCTTCACGGAAATTCTTTCCGTTGAAGATCGGGTTTCCGCCAAGTGCCATTGCGGGTGTCTCCTCCAAATAATGGGTGGTGATGGGAATTCCTAAGTTCAAACTACCAATTTCCACGCGTCAGTGGCAGGTAAAGTTCCGCGAACCTCCCCGTCGACACGGAATCGTGACATGGGCGATATCCGACGACGGCCCTCGTCAGAGCGGCCGCGGCAGACTGTTTAGGAATACTCGCATACAACAAAAGTTTTCATAAGCTCAGCTGAATTAATGGTTGCAGCCAGCTTCACAGTTGTTACCGGATCGCTATCTGGCGGCCGGCTTCCCCGGCAAAGTTTGTACTGCTCTCGCTGTAACATGGGGCGAAGTAGGGTGACGGATATCACAAGAAGTCAAGCCATTCAGTATCGCATCGCACCACCGCACTACCCGCACCACCATCCGTCACCTTCTCCGTTCGCAGCGGTTGCAACGACGCAACCCAGACCATCCCCATGTGGAGGTTTTCAATTTGAGACGCACACCGAGAGGCCTGCCGCGCCGGCGGCCAGCCGGATTGCTTAAGGCCATGGGGGCAATTGCCTCCGCAGTCGTAGCCATCCTGCTTGTCGCTGCACCAGCATCGCAGGCTACAACTCCTTCTCCGACACAACCCCCGTCGAACCAGCAGTTCCAGAACAGCATTAGCGGCTTCCTCCGCGACGACACACGCGCCCCGCTCGAAGGTGTGAAGATCACTGCCAAAAGCGGCGACTTCACTGGAACAGCAACCTCGGGTGCCAACGGATCCTGGCGGATAGGGGTTCCCACGCAGGGCACCTACGAAGTGGAGCTGGACGAATCTACGTTGCCCGAGGGCATCAAGCTCGCCGAGGGGCAAGCAAACCCCCGTTCCGTGACGTTTAGCCAGACCTCCAATCTCTCCGTCATTTTCGCCTTCGGCAAGGGCATCGTCGTCCAACAGCAGGACTTCGGCCAAAACCTGCTTAACAGGCTCGTGGCAGGCCTCAGCTTCGGCCTCCTGCTGGCGCTCGCGTCGGTCGGCCTGTCCCTGATTTTCGGCACAACGGGCCTCACCAACTTCGCCCACGGCGAGATGGTGACGCTAGGCGCCGTGCTCGTGTTTGCCTGTAGCGCGATGAACCTGCCGTTCTGGCTGGCCATCATCCTGGCGCTCCTCGGCGGCGGACTGTTCGGCTATGCCCAGGATGCGGGCCTCTGGAGGCCCCTGCGCAGGCGCGGCACCGGACTGGTGCCCATGATGATCGTCAGCATCGGCCTGGCCCTCGCCGTCCGTTACATCATCCAGTTCTACTTCGGCGGCGCCACCCAGCAGCTGCCGTTCGCCCAGAGTGCGGAAATCCAAATCGGCCCGGTCTCCATCTCCCCCAACAACCTGTGGTCGCTGGTGATCAGTGCAGTCGTGATCGTGCTGATCGGGATCGTGCTCCTGAAGACCCGCCTGGGCAAGGCCACCCGCGCGGTGGCAGACAACCCGGCGCTGGCCGCAGCCTCCGGCATCGACGTCGACTCCGTCATCCGGATTGTCTGGATCGTCGGCGGCGTCCTGGCCTCCCTGGGCGGCATCCTCTGGGCCTACTACCGTCCCGGCGTCACGTTCGACATGGGCTCGCAGATTCTGCTGCTCATCTTCGCCGGCGTCACGCTCGGCGGCCTCGGCACCGTTTTCGGCGCCCTCATCGGATCCGTCATCGTCGGCATTTTCGTCGAACTGACCACCGTTGTCGGCCTCGCAGCCGACCTCAAGTACGTGGGAGCACTGTTCATCATGATTGTTGTCCTCTTGTTCCGGCCCCAGGGCATCCTGGGCCGACGCGAGCGCGTGGGTTAGGAGACTGCCATGGACTTCGGATTCATACTTTCCAGCGCAGCCGGCGAAATCTTCAGCCCGACGACGGCTGCATACGCGCTTGCCGCCCTCGGCCTGGCGGTTCACTTCGGCTACTCCGGCCTGCTGAACTTCGGCCAGGCCGGCTTCATGGCGGTGGGTGCCTACGGCTTCGCCATCTCCACCCTGAGCTTCGGCGTTCCCTTCTTTGTGGGGCTCCTGATCGCCGTCGTCAGTTCCGTGCTCTTTGCGCTGATCCTGGGCATTCCCACCCTTCGCCTGCGGGCCGACTACCTGGCCATCGTCACCATCGCGGCGGCGGAAATTGTCCGCTACGTTGTCACCACCAACCAGCTCACTGCCGTGACCGGTTCCGCCAACGGCCTGGCAGCCTTCGAGGGAGGGTTCTACGGCATGAACCCCTTCCCGGAGGGTTCCTATTTCGGCATGAACAACCGTGACTTCTTCATCAGGGTCATTGGCTGGGGCCTCGTGGTTGTCTGCTGCGTCATCGTCTGGCTGCTGATGCGCAGCCCCTGGGGCCGTGTCCTGAAGGGCATCCGCGAGGATGAGAATGCGGTGCGCTCGCTCGGCAAAAACGTGTACGCGTACAAGATGCAGGCACTGGTCATCGGCGGCATCGTCGGGGCGCTGGCGGGCATGGTGTTTACGCTCCCCCGCGGCGCGGTCCAGCCCGCTAACTACGGCACGGAACTGACGTTCTTCCTGTGGACCTGCCTCCTGCTCGGCGGCATGGCCACGGTCCTGGGGCCGGTGATCGGCGCCATGATCTTCTGGGTGGTCCTGTCCCTCACCCAGGGAATCCTTTACGGGCTCATCGAATCCGGCGCGGTGACCTGGCTGACCACAGTCCAGGCCGGCCAGCTGCGCTACATCCTGGTGGGCATCGCCCTGATGCTGTTGATGATCTTCAGGCCGCAGGGCGTCTTTGGCAACAAGAAGGAGCTGGCGTTCGCATGAGCAAGCACAGCGAAGAATTCACTGAAGACGGCGTCGACTACATGACGGACGCCCGCGCAATAGCCGTCGGGGAGAACACCCCGGGCTGCAAGAAGCGGGACCCCATCGTCGTCGCCGAAAACGTTACCCGCAGTTTCGGCGGCATCAACGCCGTCGACGTCGAGTACCTTGAAATTCCGCGGCACAAGATCACCGCCCTGATCGGCCCCAACGGCGCCGGCAAAACCACGCTCTTCAACCTGCTCACGGGATTCGACATTCCGAACTCCGGCAAATGGCAGTTCGAAGGGCAAAGCATCGCCGGCGTCTCCTCCTACAAGGTGGCACGCATGGGCATGGTCCGCACCTTCCAACTCACGAAGGTCATGGGCAAGCTGACGGTGATGGAAAACATGCGGCTCGGCGGCTCCAACCAGCCCGGCGAACGCCTGTCCAAGGCACTGTTCAAGGGCATCTGGGGCGGCCGCGAAAAGGAAATCACGGCCCAGGCAAACGTCCTGCTGGAGAAATTCAAACTGGACACGAAGAAGGACGACTACGCCGCATCGCTCTCCGGCGGCCAGCGTAAGCTCCTCGAAATGGCCCGCTCCCTCATGGTCAGCCCCAAGCTGGTCATGCTGGACGAACCCATGGCCGGCGTCAATCCTGCACTGACCCAGTCGCTGCTGGACCACATCAAGAACTTGAAGGCCGAAGGCATGACGGTCCTCTTCGTGGAGCACGACATGAACATGGTGCGCCACATCGCAGACTGGGTGGTTGTCATGGCCGAAGGAAAGATCGTGGCCGAGGGACCCCCCGGTGAAGTCATGAAGAACCCGGCCGTGATCGATGCCTATCTGGGCGCCCACCACGACGTCGACCTTGGCGATTCCGAAGGCATCAAGGCGCTCGAGCAGGAATTGGTCGCAGACGAGGAATCGATCGTCGGAACGGAGAACGCCGGTATCATCTCCGTGGACGCCGTGGCGCCGGAACTGCGGGAGGTCCACAGCGATGACGCTCCCCGCACAGACCAGACCAGTGCAGAACAGGCGACTACACGTCAGGCCCGAACAGAACAGGCGGGCACGGAACACGTCCGTACAGACAAGGACAAAGAATGAGTGCCACCAGCGCGGCCCCGGCCGCAAGCACCGCAGCATCGGATGACTCGGTCGTCAAGGTCACCAACCTTGTTGCCGGTTACCTGCCCGGGGTCAACATCCTCAACGGCTGCAGCATCGAGGCCCGCAAGGGCGAGCTGATCGGCATCATCGGGCCCAACGGCGCGGGCAAATCGACGCTCCTCAAGGCGATGTTCGGCCTCGTGAAGGTCCACTCAGGCTCGGTTGTCGTCCGCGGCCAGGACCTGACCGGCCTCAAGGCCAACAAGCTGGTGACGCAGGGTGTGGGTTTCGTCCCGCAGAATAACAACGTGTTCGCCACCCTCACCATCGAGGAGAACATGCAGATGGGCATGTTCCAGAGGCCCAAGGACTTTGCCGAACGGTTCGACTTTGTCACCAGCCTCTTCCCTGAGCTCGGCAAGCGCCGTGCCCAGCGTGCCGGGTCGCTGTCCGGCGGTGAACGCCAGATGGTGGCAATGGGCCGGGCCCTGATGATGGACCCCGCCGTGCTGCTGCTGGACGAGCCCTCGGCAGGCCTCTCCCCCGTCAAGCAAGATGAAACCTTCCTGCGCGTGCACGAGATCAACCGGGCAGGCGTGTCCGTCATCATGGTGGAGCAGAACGCGCGCCGCTGCTTGCAGATCTGCGATCGCGGCTACGTCCTGGACCAGGGCAGGGACGCGTACACGGGCACAGGACGGGAACTCATGAAGGACCCCAAGGTCATCCAGCTGTACCTGGGAACGCTCGCCGACGAACACGAAAAGTAGGTAGCAACCCGCAGGGCAAGCACCTTGCGCCAGGGCCGTCACCGATCCGGTGGCGGCCCTTTTGCGTGCCTGGCCTCTTCCTCCCCGACGGCGTCACGCAGCGCGGTCTTTTGCGATGATGCGAGAAGTGCATTGCCGGATTCCCGCCGTCGGGCCGTCCCTCCGTGATCAAAAAGCTGCTTCGCGTGACGCTCCCAGGGTCGGTACAACCCTCTGAGGGCACGCAAAAGCCCCCGTCCTGTTGGACGGGGGCTTTTGCGTGGCTGGGAGAAGGCGGCTTTACAGCTTGCCGAATTCTTCCTTGGACGGCTGGTACTTGTTGTCGTCCTGGTACTCGTAGATGCCGATGAAGGCCTCTGTCGGGTCACCGGCGTCGGAGAAGGTCACCGGGCCGGACTGGCCGTCGTAGTCGATGTCCTTGCCGTTGCGGAGCAGGGTCACGCAGGACGGGAAGGTGTTGCACTTCTCGCCGCTTTCGGAGACCGCCTTGAGCTGCTTGGCAATCTCGGTGCCCTTGGTGCTCTTGGCTGCCTCTGAAGCCAGCGCGATCAGGTTGACGGCGTCGTAGGATTCACCTGCGTAGCTGTAGTCCTTCAGGGCCGGGTCGATCGCCAGCAGCTTCTTCTTGAAGTCATCCTTGGCGAAGGTGCCCGGGATGGTTCCCTGGGCGCCCTTGAGCGTTCCGGCCTTGAAGTCCTTGCTGTAGTCGGACGTGTTGCCGTCCACCATGAACAGCTGCGTGGGCTTGACGCCCTTGCCGGTCAGGAGCGGAACAATGCTCTTGGCCTGGTCGAAGGTGATCAGGGCAATGGCGTCCGGCTTGGCGGCGATGACCTTGTCCACCTGGCTGCTGAACTGGGAGTCGCCCTCGTTGAAGAGTTCCTCGGCCACAACCTGGCCGCCGGCTGCCTCAAAGGCCTCCTTGACGTTCTTCTGCAGGCCGGTCCCGTAGGCGTCGTTGAGCACGATCATGCCCACGGTCTGCGCGCCACAGGTGGCCATGTAGTTGCCCAGGACCTTGCCCTGCAGGACGTCCGACGGAGCGGTACGCCAGTAGAGGTTCTTGTCGTTCCAAGTGGTGAAGTCCGGTGACGTGTTCGCAGGCGAGAACTGGACAACACCGGCACCGGTGATCTGGTTGATCACGGTCTTGGAAACGCCCGAGGACGCGGCACCGACAATGGCGCTGACCCCCTGGCCGAGCAGTGCCGTGGTGGACTGCGTGGCAATGTCCGTCTTGGTGTCACCGGAGTCGCGGTGAATCACCTGGACGGGCTTGCCGAGCACGCCGCCTGCATCATTGACTTCCTTGATGCCGAGGTTAACACCGGCGATCTCGGGCGGGCCCAGGAACGCCAGCGACCCCGTCGTCGGCAGAAGCGATCCAATCTTCAGTGGCGTCGGCGTGGTGGTCGTCGACTCCGGCACGGCGCCGGTCTCGGTCGCGGTGCTGGTGGCACCAGCAGTCGCGCTGGGTGCCGGACATGCGATGCTGCCGGCCGCGCCGGCTGCGGAGGTGGTGGCGGTTGGGGTGGAGGTGCCACCACAAGCCGAAGCCAGAAGGGCGACGCCGATGCTAAGCGCTGTGAGCTTAGCGACTCGGGGCGCCGCCTGGGGGAGTGAAATCATTGAGAGTCTCCTCGATCGAAAGGTGCGAACGGCCTTTGATGCGATTGGTCAGGTGTTCCTGAGTTAACTTCAAGCTAATGCAAATCAGGCCCGAACATAAGTGAGTAAGGTCACATCCTTATAACACTCGTTGCATATGGGACACCTGCGGATTCCGGGGCAGCGATGGCGGGAGACGGCTGATGAAGCGCAGCTCGAAAGGTGACGATGATGGCGCTGGCCGCCGGACATGCGGCGCAGGCTAAAGGCCCGAACGGGTGCCTCACGGCACCTTTCGGTGCAGGCAACTTGTACCCCAGGTGGGACTCGAACCCACAACACGCGGATTTTAAGTCCGCTGCCTCTGCCAATTGGGCTACTGGGGCGCCCGGTCAATGGTATCGCCTTCCACGGCGGCAAAGGGTGCGGCATAGCGGAAGATGCCGTGGACGCCGCCGGGCCATAGAGCGAGGGGAAGAAACTGGAAGTTGTCCCCCCAGTCCCTGTCCGGGGCCTCGATGCCCAGCGACGACGCCGGCACAAAGCCGAAGCGCTGATAGTAGTCGGCGCTGCCAAGCAGCGCGATGCCGCGCTCCCCCGCCGCGTTCGCGCGGACGACAGTTTCGCGCATCAGCGCAGAGCCAATGCCGTGGCGCTGCAGCCTGGGCGTAACCCCGATAGGGCCGAGTCCCAGCAGTTCCAGGTCATCCACCCAGGCCCGCGTGCTGATGGCGTGCCCGACGATTTCACCGTCAAGCTCCGCCAAGACGCTGAACTCCGGCAGGTACTCGTCGGCGTCGAAGAGCCGCCGCAGCAACTCCACCTCCACCGGCTCGCCTTCCACGGGAAGTCCCGTCACCGGCGACACAGCGAAGGCTTCGGCCGTCAGGCTGAGGATGGCTGCGCGGTCTTGTGGGTTCTCGTTCCGCAGCACCAGTTCGCGCACAGGCTCCGGCTCCGGGGCGTTGGCGGCCGAGAGCTCCGCCAGGACCTCCAGGGCCCGCGCGGCGTCACCCACCGGCACGAGAAGGTGATCGTGGTGGAAGCCCGCCAGGACGTTGCAGCTGATCCGGGCCTGCGTCAGCGCCCTGCTGACCGCCGCCGTGAGGCCCACCGCTTCCAGCTCCGAATGGACCTCGAGGGTGATCCACGCGGCCACGAAGTCGTAAGGGAGATCCAGCCTGTCCGCCTCTGCGCGGGGCAGAACCACTGTCAGCCCCTCGGCCTCCCGGACAGCCGCCTCGATGCCGCCCGCCAAGGGCTTTCCGTGCGGCCAGAGCACGTAAACGTACTCTCCTTCGCGGAGGGCGGGATGCATTGCGGCCAGCAGGGTCTGGAGGTTCTTTTCGCCCGTCATGCAGCCAGTCTAAGCTTCCCGGCCGCCGCCGCCTGGGACCCGGCCACGACGCGGGGTCTGGCGGACCGCAGGCTCTGGCGGAAGGCGGCCAAACGACGAAGCGGCCGTTCCCCCGTAAGGGAACGGCCGCCGTCGTCAATCAGTGCGCGTTACTTGGCTTCCGCCGCAACAGCGTCCTTCGAACCGCCCTGCGGAGCGGCTGCGGGCTTGTCCGCCGGCGCCGCAGCGACGGGGGCGGCAGCCGGCTTGGGAGCCGGCGTGGCAGCTGCCACGAACGCGCCGCGCGGGTTGTCCAGGTCTTCGAGCTGCGTGGTGTCGCGGCCCATGAAGAAGGCGAGGATCCAGCCCATGATCACGCGGACCTTACGCTCCACCGTGGGGATGGCCATGCCGTGATAGCCGCGGTGGGCCAGCCATGCGAGACCGCCCTTGAGGCCGATGCGGCCCAGGAGGTTGATGTTGGCAACGCCCTTCCACTCGCCGAAGCCGGCCACGGCACCAAGGTTCTTGTGCTTGTAGTCGACCAGCGGCTTGTCCCAGCGGGAGGCCCACAGGTTCTTGGCGAGGCGCTTGGCCTGGCGCAGCGCGTGCTGGGCGTTGGGGACGCAGGTGCCGTCCGGCAGGCCACTGCCCGTGAGGTCCGGGACCGCGGCAACGTCACCGGCGGCCCAGGCGTTCTCGACGATGCCTTCGTCGCCGGCGATGCGCAGGTCCGGAAGAACACGGACGCGTCCGCGCGGCTCGAGCGGGAAGTCGGTGGAACGGACCATCGGGTTGGCCTGCACACCGGCAGTCCACACCAGGGTGTCTGCTTCGAATTCCTGGGCCAGCGACTTGTCCGGCAGGTTGATGAGCTTGAGGGCACCCTCGGCGTTGTCCAGCGAGGTGTTGAGCAGGACCTCGATGCCGCGGCTGCGGAGGTGTTCGACGACCCAGACTGCCTGCTTCTCGGTGACCTCGGGCATGATGCGGCCCATGGCCTCGACAAGGACGAAGCGGACTTCCTCCTGCTGGACGCGCGGGTTGTTCTTGACGGCCGCGCGGGCGAGGTCTTCCATTTCCGTGATGCACTCGATGCCGGCGAAGCCGCCGCCGACAACCACGAAGGTCAGCGCCTTGGCACGTTCCACGGGATCGGTCATGACGGAGCCGACCTCGATGCGCTCGAGGACCTTGTTGCGCAGCGCAACGGCTTCCTCAATGGTCTTCAGGCCGATGCCCTTGTCCGCCAGACCCTTGATGGGGAACGTGCGGGTGATGGCTCCTGCTGCAAGAACGACGTCGAAGTACGGCAGCTCGAAGTTTTCGCCGCCGTCAGCCGGGGCAATCACGGCCGTGCGGTTGGCGTGGTCGATCGAGGTGACGCGGCCCTGGATGAGCTCGGTCTGCTTGAGGTGCTGGCGGTGGGACACCACCGCGTGGCGGGCCTCGATGTTTCCGCCGGCAACTTCCGGCAGGAAGGGCTGGTAAGTCATGTAGGGCAGCGGATCGACGACGGTGACGATGCCACCGGCGTTCGCGATCTTCTTCTGCAGTTTCAGTGCTACGTACAGGCCGACGTACCCGCCGCCGACGACGAGCACCCGGGGACGGTCCTGGAGCTGAGGGGTGGTTGCCATGCATCAAGGATACATTAGTTTGTGAAAATCTTCACTAACTAGGCGGTCCGCCCGGCTCCACCTTGCCCAGCGCACCGGTTTCCGGATCTTCCGGGCTTCCCCCTGAGGCCCGGTACACCCGGCGCAGCTGGATGGCGCCGGCCGCAATGATGGCCAGGAAAAGGCCGCCGAAACCAATGACCACGGCGGCGGGGAGGGCGCCGTCCAGCGGGGACGGAGGCTCGGCCACAGGCACGGTCGCCTCGGGAAGCGTGGCCTGGGCGCTCGGCGCCTCGGCCGGAGGCACAGGGGTGGGCGTGGCGAGGTTTCCGCGGCGGTGGACGCGGATCCAGTCTGAGATTGACCCCAGCGGATTGTTTTGGGTCTCGGCGACGTCATCCTTCAGCGCGGCCTCTGCGTTGAGCACGCCGAACCCGTAGAGGGGATCCTTGCCCTCGGCGCCCGCGTCCTTGGCAGTGGAGACGATCCTGTTGATGACCTGCTCGGCGCTCATCTGCGGCCACTTGGAGCGGATCAGGGCTGCCACGCCGGAGACGATGGGGGTGGCGCCCGAGGTTCCGGCCCACTCCGCGTAGCTGCCGCCCGGAAGGCCTCCGACCAGTTTCTCCGCAGGTGCCGCGACCCCGATGCTGATGCCCTGGGAGGAGGAGTCCGTGCTGGCGGCTCCGCTGCGGTCCAGACCGGCCACGGTGAGCACGCCGGGAATGGTGGCAGGCGCCCCCACCTGCGCGTTTCCGCCCACCCGGTTGCCGGCCGCCGCAACGATCACCACGTCTTTCTGTTCGGCGTACAGGAAAGCGGCGTCCCAGCTCTGCGGCCATTCCGGCGACGTGCTGCCGAGCGAAATGTTGATGACCTTCGCGCCGTTGTCCACCGCCCACCGGACAGCCTCGGGGATCTGGTCCTGATCGCTTTTCCCGCCGGGATTGGCTGAGCCGAGCCACGTGGAAACGGAGAGGATCTGGGCTTCAGGCGCCACACCCATGATCCCGTCAGGCATGTTCTTCGCCGGCGTGGCGCTGGGGCTGGGCTTCGCGCTGGCGGCCTTCTTGGGCTGGTGCCCGCGGCCCGCGAGCATCGTGGCCACGAGCGTGCCGTGTTCGGGCTTGGAACCGATGCTCTTCCGCCCGTCGCTGCTTCCCGCGCCCGAGGCGTCGTGCCCGCCGGCCAGGACGCCCTTGAGGTCCGGATGGTTGCCGTCCACGCCGCTGTCGATCACGGCCACCTTGACGTTGGCTCCCTTGGAGACCTCCCACGCCTTGGTGATGCCGGCTTCCTTGAGCCAATACTGCTTGTCGCGCCAGGTGTCGGCCCGCGCCGCGGGGGCTGTTGCGATCGCCGTGGCGGCGATGCCCCCGGCGAGCGTCGCCGACAGGAGAGCCGAGACCGTCCGGCGGAACCGGGCTGTTGCTCTGGTCATTCAAGATCCCATACTCGGTTGGCTGGTGCCTGGCTAGCTGACACTCAGGGCAATTCCGTCAAGAATATCGTGCTCGCTGGCCGTGGCCGTAATGATGCGGCCGCCGCTCAGCTCGCCCATCCTCGCGAGGATCCGGCGCCAGACCAGGGCACCGGCGCCGATCACGTCAACCCGGCCGGGGTGCATGTAGGGCAGTTCGGCGCGCTGTGCCCTGGTCATCTCCAGCAGGTCCGTGGCTGCCGCCTGGATGGTTCCGATGGACAGTTCGGCTCCGTGGATGGCCGCCGGCAGGTACTCGGGAAGCTTCAGCGCATGGGCGGTGATGGTGGTGATGGAACCTGCAACCCCGACGACGGCGGTGCTGCGTTCCAGCGGAACGTCCAGTCCCGCTTCGGTGATGGCGGCGTCGACGTCGGCCTCCGCTGCGGCGACCTGCTCCGCGGTGGGCGGATCGGACTTGAGATGGCGTTCGGTCAGCCTGACGCAGCCGATGTCCACGGACCTTGCGGCCAGCACGCCGCCGGCGTCGCCCAGCACGAACTCCGTGCTGCCGCCGCCGAGGTCCACAACCAGCACGCGGTCATCGCCGGCGATCGGCAGGACGCTGCTGGCTCCGGCAAAGGACAGCGCGGCCTCCTCGTCGCCGGAGATCACTTCAGGCTCGACGCCGAGAAGGCCGCGGATGCCGTCGACGAAGACCTGGCGGTTGCGGGCGTCCCGGCTGGCGGAGGTGGCCACGAAGCGGACTTTCACTGCCCGGTACTGGCGGATCAGCTCCGCATACTCTGCGGTGGCCGCAAACGTGCGCTCCAGCGCCTCGGGCGCCAGTTCGCCGGTGGCGTCCACGCCCTGGCCCAGCCGCACCACGCGCATCTCCCGCACGAGGTCGGTGAGTTTGGTCGTCCCGTTGCTGCGGTCGACGTCGGCGATCAGCAGGCGGATGGAGTTGGTGCCGCAGTCGATGGCTGCAACGGTGGTCATTCGCCTGCCTCCGTCGTGGTCTTCCGGACAGGTGCAGGCCGGCCAACGATGGCCGGCAGCCCCTGGGGCCCGTGGCGGCTGAGGTCCCGGGACGGCGCTTCGCCGCCGGTGTCCCAGGCGCCGTCGCAGTAGCACCGGTCGGCTGTCCACCACTCGGCGATGGCGGCGATGGCCTCGTCGCCGAGAGGGTTGACGCCCTGGCCGGCCGCGAGCGAGTGCCCCACGAGGACGTGCAGGCACTTGACGCGGGTGGGCATCCCGCCGGCGGAGACGCCGTCGATCTCGGGAACCCCACCGATGCCGGTGCGGGCCCCGATTTCAGCGCGGGCCGCCAGGTACGCCTCGTGGGCCGCCCGGTAGGCGGCTGCCAGCGACTCGTCAGCCGTCAGCCGGTCATTCATCTCGTTCATGAGGCCGGCGGCTTCAAGCCGGGACACGGCAGACGTGATGACGGGATGCGTCAGGTAGAACGTGGTGGGGAACGGTGTCCCGTTGCTGAGGCGCGGAGCCGTGGCGGCCACGAGGGGGTTGCCGCAGACGCAGCGCGCCGGGATCTCAACGACGTCGCGGACCGGCCTCCCGAGCTGGCGGCTGAGCACATCAAGGTCGTGTGCCGATGGCTGGCGGGATTCCTCCGGCGCGGTTGCCGTGTTGTGGTCCACTGGCGCGGCCATCCTTCCTGCCCGGTTCTGGCTGTCTCCCGTGAGGCAGTCCCGCGGCGGGCGCCGCTCCTAGTCTGTTGCCGAACGCCTGATGGACTCCCACAGGGAATCCACCCACGGCATGTCGGCCGGGTCTTGTGCTGCTGCTGCACCGGGCTGGCTGCCTGACGCGCCGGCCGGCAGGTCGCTGCCGAACACCCAGTAACCGGTCTCTCCCGGCATAACCATGTTAATGCGGTCCCGGGCCTGCTGTTTGACGTAGTTCGGATCCTGCCACCGCGAGACCTGCCGCTTGAGGTTGTCCTGGTCCGCCTTGCTGGCGGCGATGTCCGCTTCCAGCGCCGCAATCTCAGCGCGCTTGTCAATGAAGATCTTCACGGTGGGTGCCAGCATGATGGTGATGGCAATCATGACGACGGCCAGCGCCAGCATGCGCCCGGAAAAGGCTTTTGCCGGGACCGGATCCAGGGTCTCGTCCCCCGCGGCCGCCCCGGCAGGGCCGGACTTGCCGCGGCTGCTCCCGGCGGTTTCCTTCGCCGGCTCCTTGGCCCGCCCCGCCGCGCTCTTGGCCTTCGGGCCATTGGCGTTCGCCGGGCCGGCAGATTTCCTGCCGGCGGCCGCGTCCCGGGCTGCTTCCGCCGGACCGTGAGCAGCGTCCGACGGACGGTGCCCGTCTCCCGGGCGGTGGCCGCCGAAGTCCGCCTGGATGACGTCCGCACCGGCGGAACCGGCGTGGGACTGCGGTGCTGATGGGGTCACCCGGGGAACTTTGGGACGGCGGGTAGCCATGACACTCCTGTAAACGTGTGGCGCTTGTCTGTGGCCTGGACGGGCAGCCGCCTTAAACGACGACCGGTGGCTATGGTCTTTCCACCATAGCCACCGGTCAGTTGTTTGTCGGGCTACTAGGCCTTGAAACGCGGGAAGGCGCTGCGTCCGGCGTAGCGTGCGGCGTCATCGAGTTCCTCTTCGATGCGCAGCAGCTGGTTGTACTTTGCCACACGCTCCGAACGGGCCGGGGCGCCGGTCTTGATCTGACCGGCGTTGGTGGCGACCGCGATGTCGGCGATCGTGGTGTCCTCGGTCTCGCCGGAACGGTGCGAGGTGATGGTGGTGTAACCGGCGCGCTGGGCGAGGGACACGGCGTCGAGCGTCTCCGTCAGCGAACCGATCTGGTTGACCTTCACCAGGAGGGAGTTGGCCGTGCTGCTGTCCAGTCCCTGCTGCAGGCGGACCGGGTTGGTGACGAACAGATCGTCGCCCACGAGCTGCACCTTGTCACCGATGGCGTCGGTCAGGGTCTTCCAGCCGTCCCAGTCGTTCTCGTCCAGCGGGTCCTCGATGGACACCAGCGGGTAGTCGGCAACGAGTTCCGCGTAGTAGGAGCTCATCTCGGCCGAGCTCAGCGCCTTGCCTTCGAACTGGTAGGCGCCGTCCTTGAAGAATTCGGAGGAGGCAACGTCCAGTGCGAGGGCGATGTCGGTGCCCGGGGTGTAGCCGGCGTTCTTGATGGCTTCCTGGATCAGGTCAAGCGCAGCGCGGTTGGACGGCAGGTTCGGCGCGAAGCCGCCTTCGTCGCCGAGGCCCGTGGCGAGCCCCTTGGCCTGGAGGACGGCCTTGAGGGCGTGGTAGACCTCAACACCCCAGCGCAGGCCCTCCGAGAAGGTCTCGGCACCCAGCGGAACAACCATGAATTCCTGGATGTCGACGTCGGAGTCGGCGTGCGAGCCGCCGTTGAGGATGTTCATCAGCGGCACGGGCAGGACGTGGGCGTTCGGGCCGCCCAGGTACTTGTACAGCGGCAAATCGGCGGACGCGGCGGCGGCGTTCGCAACGGCCAGCGAAACACCGAGGATGGCGTTGGCGCCGAGCTTGCCCTTGTTTGCGGTGCCGTCCAGGTCGATCATGGCCTGGTCGATGCTGCGCTGGTCTGTGGCGTCGAAGCCGGTCAGGGCAGGTGCGATCTGGTCGATGACGGCGTCAACGGCCTTCTGGACACCCTTGCCGAGGTAACGGCCCTTGTCTCCGTCGCGCAGTTCAACAGCCTCGTGCTCGCCGGTGGAAGCGCCGGAAGGAACTGCCGCGCGGCCGATCTGGCCGTCGGAGAGCAGAACTTCAACTTCTACGGTCGGGTTGCCACGGGAATCGAGGATCTCGCGGGCGTGGATGGCATCGATAAGCGCCATGAATATGCTCCTTATGGTGAAGCGATTTACTGGGAAACTAGCGGAAAATCTCGACGTCCTCGTCAGGGACTAGCGTAGTCGAGAGTGGTGCACGTTACGGAAACCTATCCATCACCCGGACGTCATGATCCCGGTGATTCCGTGTTCTGGTACCGCCGCACGGCCCCGCGGAGGGCGCGTTCGGCGTCGAATCCCCTGCTCCGGGCGGAGCCGACGACGGCGAGCAGGAGGTCGCCGAGCTGGTTCTCGGAGTCACAGGTTTCGGCAAGCTCAACCAGCGGATGGGCAGGCTCAACGTTCGCGGGAAGCCCGGCCCGGGCAGCCCGGTCCAGGGTCTTCTGGGCACGGGCAAGCGCGGGCAGCGCGCCCGGGATGCCCTCGAAGTGGTCGAGGCGTTCGGGCCTTTCGGCTTTCTTGACCGCGTCCCACTTGAGCACGATCTCCTCCACCGTGGCGGGGAACGAATCCTGCAGGGAGCCGTCCGGCCGGAAGACGTGGGGGTTGCGGCGGATCATCTTCGCGGTGATGCCGCGGGCGACGTCGCCGAAGTCGAAGGTGCCGCGTTCCTCGGCGAGCCGGGCGTGCAGCACCACCTGGAGCAGCACGTCACCCAGCTCGCCTTTGAGTTCCGCTTCTTCCGCGCCGGTTTCGATGGTCTCGGCCACCTCATACGCCTCCTCGAGGAGGTACTCAACCAGCGATTCGTGGGTGAGCGCCCCCATCCACGGGCAGTGTTCGCGGAGGGCCGCGATCACGCCGACCAACTCCCCCACCGGCTCCTCAGGGGACACCTGCGAAGGGGTCTCAGCCAAGGTTGGCGTAGGCGTCGTTGATGTACTCCACCAGGGCTTCCCTTTCCTCCAGGGGCAGGAAGGAGGCCTCAGCGGCGTTGAGCGTCAGCTCCAGCAGGTCGTCGAGGTCGTAGTCGAAGGTCTCCACGAGCAGCTCGAACTCGTCGGTGAGCGTCACACCGCTCATCAGGCGGTTGTCCGTGTTGATGGTGACGTTGAAGCCGAGCTGGTAGAGCATGTCCAGCGGGTGGCTTTCGATGCCGTCTCCGAAGCCCGCGGTGGCGCCCGTCTGCAGGTTGGAGGAGGGGCAGATTTCCAGGGCGATGCCGCGGTCGCGGACCCAGCTGGACAGGTTGCCCAGCGTCACCAGGCCGATGTTGTCATCGGCTTCGTCGTCGTCGACGCCGTCTTCGTCCTCGAACTCCACCATGATGTCCTCGGCGATGCGGACGCCGTGGCCAAGGCGCAGTGCCCGGCCGTCAACGAGTGCCGACTGGATGCTCTCCAGTCCGGCGGCCTCGCCTGCGTGGACGGTGGCAGGGAAGTTGTTCTCCGCCAGGAACGTGAAGGCTTCGCGGAAGCGCGAGGGAAGGAAGCCGTCTTCGGCACCGGCGATGTCAAAGCCGACGGCGCCCTTGTCGCGGTGGCGGACGGCGAGCTCGGCGATTTCCTGGCCGCGGTCGGCATGGCGCATGGCGGTGATCAGCTGGCCGACCTGGATTTCACGTCCGGTCTCGGCAACGGCGTCCACTCCGGCCTCGAGGCCCTCCTGGACGGCCTCGACGGCTTCGTCGAGGGTCAATCCGTTCTGCAGGTGCTGCTCCGGCGCCCAGCGCACCTCGCCGTACACCACGCCGTCGTCCGCAAGGTCCTCCACGAATTCCTTGGCCACCCGGGCCAGGTTTTCCTTGGTCTGCATCACGGCGACGGTGTGGTCGAAGGTCTCGAGGTAGCGGACCAGGGAACCCGAGTCCGCCGACTCGCGGAACCACTCGCCGAGCGCAATGGGATCCGTCGATGGGAGGGTGTGGCCAGCGGCCCCCGCCAGCTCGATGATGGTGGCGGGCCGGAGTCCCCCGTCCAGGTGGTCGTGAAGGGAAACCTTGGGAAGGCTCTTCAGGTCGAAGTCAAGGGCAGGGGCGGCGTCAACGATTGGCTCAGTCACGTACCAACTCTAGGGTTGGACCGCCTTCAAATGCCAGCGGCCCTCCCGCGTCCCGGTGAGGCGCCCGGCTCAGCGTCCGGATTCCGCCTCGGCCGCAGCCGTCAGCGGCATGGCGCCCGTTAGTCGACCGGCGTCGCCTGACCCATCGCCAGCCCTTTCAGCGTCCCGTTCGGGCTCATCCGCCAGGACTTCCGGTGCCACCGCGTCATTGCGTCCGAGCCGCTTGTGCCACCAGCGGAGCACGTGGTCGATGAAGATTCCCAGGACGATGGCGAAGACCACGGCAATGCCCGCGCCAAGGAGCGGGTTGTGGTGCAGCCACGGAAAGGAGCTGGCGATGATGCCGATGCCGATCGAGTACCCAACCCAGGTGAGGCACGCGAACGCGTCCAGCAGGAAGAACCTGCGGTGCGGGTAACCCGTGGTGCCCGCCACATAGTTGACCGCCACGCGCCCCCAGGGGATGTAGCGCGCCGTGAAGATCAGCACGGCGCCGCGCTTCTCCAGCTCGTAGCGCGCCCAGCCGAAGGCCTTCTGCACTTTGGGCCGGCGCATCCACTTCCAGCGGTCCAGGCCGATCTTCCGCCCAAGCAGGTAGGCCATGTTGTCGCCGGCCATGGCACCCACGAGCGCCGTCAGCCCCAGGATCAGGAGATTGGGCTCACCGCTGTGGCGTGAGAAGGCGGCCAGCGCGACGATGAGTGTCTCGCTGGGAACGACCATTGCGAAGCCGTCCACAAAAAAGAACACGAGCAATACAGGGTAAATCCACCACTGACCCGCTGCATGGAGCACGGCCTCATTAATAAACTCCACGCTGGTGTTGCTCCTAGCGGAAAATAACTAAAACAATTAGTGACGCAAATCGCTCTTTAGTGTCCCATGGCCGCAGCAGAGTCCGCTACGCCCCGTCCACGAAATTACGCCTCGCTGGACGGGTCCGGCATCCTGCCCCGCAGCCGCGCGATCGCAATGTCCACCAGGATTCCCAGCACGATGGCGCAGACGATGGCGATGACGGCCCCCAGCAGGTGATTGTTCTCAAACCACTGCCCGAAAAACAGCCCGATCGCCACGGAGTACGTGGCCCACAAGGTGGCGGACAACACGGTCATCCCGACGAACCGGGGACGGGAGTAATGCGTGGCGCCCGCGGTCAGGTTGACGGCAACCCGGCCGATCGGAACGAACCGGGCCACGAGGATCAGTGAGGCCGGCCGCTTCCGGAGTTCGCGTCCGGCCCACCGAAACGCCCGCTGCATGCGCGGCCCCCGCATCCAGCGCCACCGTTTGGTGCCGACGCTGCGTCCGATCAGGTAGGCGGTGTTGTCTCCCGTGAACGCCCCCAAGGCCGCAACGGCCATGAGGAGCCACGGGTTGGGGACGTCCGCCGTCGCAGCGACCGCGGCCAGCCCCACCACCACGGATTCGCTGGGAATGGGAGGAAAAAAGCCGTCGATGACGCAGCAGGCGAGGACAAGCAACAGGACCCACGGCTGCCCGGCGGCAGCAAGGATGAAGTCGTTGATGGCCTGCACGGCGTCAGGCGATACGGTCGATGATGAGCTGCTGCGCCGGGCGCGAGCCTTCCGGGGCGATGGTGACGGCGTTGCCGAGTGCCTCCTTGGCCCGGGCGAACTTCTCGGGCGTGTCCGTCAGCAGGGTCATGAGCGGCTCCCCCGCGCGCACGGCGGCTCCGGGCTTGGCATGCAACCGGACTCCTGCGCCTGCCTGCACCGCGTCCTCCTTGCGGGCACGGCCGGCACCCAGCCGCCAGGCGGCGACGCCGACTGCCAGCGCATCGAGTTCCACGAGGACGCCGTCAGCCGGCGCGTAAATCGTCTCCGATTCCTTCGCGACCGGCAGCTTCGCCCGCGGATCTCCGCCCTGCGCCGCTATCATCCGGTTCCACACATCCATGGCACGGCCGTCCCTCAGGGCGGCGGCCGGGTCGGCGTCGCGGATCCCGGCGCACGCCAGCATCTCCTCCGCGAGCCGGACAGTCAGTTCGACGACGTCCTCGGGGCCGCCGCCGGCCAGGACCTCGACGGACTCCTCCACCTCGATGGCGTTCCCCGCGGTCAGGCCTAGTGGCGTGTTCATGTTGGTCAGGAGCGCCACCGTGTTCACGCCGGCGTCCTTGCCGAGGGCCACCATGGTCTCGGCCAGCTCCCGTGCGCGGGCCTCGTCCTTCATGAAGGCGCCGCTGCCCACCTTGACGTCGAGCACGAGCGAGCCCGTGCCCTCGGCGATCTTCTTGCTCATGATGGACGAGGCGATCAGCGGGATGGCCTCGACGGTCCCCGTGACGTCGCGGAGTGAGTAGAGCTTCTTGTCCGCCGGGGCGAGGCCGGCGCCGGCGGCACAGATCACGGCGCCGACGTCCTGGAGCTGGGCCATCATCTCGTCGTTGCTCAATGCGGCGCGCCAGCCCGGGATGGACTCCAGCTTGTCCAGCGTGCCGCCGGTGTGGCCCAGCCCGCGCCCGGAAAGCTGCGGAACCGCCACGCCAAAGACCGCCACGAGGGGCGCCAGCGGGAGGGTGATCTTGTCCCCCACGCCGCCCGTGGAGTGCTTGTCACTCGTGGCCTTGACTCCGCCGTCGGGCCTCCGGAGGGCGGAGAAGTCCATCCGCTCGCCGGAGGCAATCATGGCCGCGGTCCAGCGGGAAATCTCCGACCTGTCCATCCCGTTGAGCAGGATGGCCATATTCAGCGCCGCCATCTGTTCGTCGGCGATGACGCCGCGCGTGTAGGCGTCGATCGTCCAGTCGATCTGTTCGGGGCTGAGGACGCCCTTGTCACGCTTCGTTCGAATGATGTCGACGGCGTCGAAGGCTTCGGTTTTCTGTGTGGTGCTGGTCACCGGGTTTCCTCCAGGTCTTGGGGACCAAATGCATCGGGCAGCACCTGGTCCATGGTCTTGATTCCCTGAGTGGTCATGAGCTCCATGCCTGGAGCCCGGAATTCGTACAGCAACTGGCGGCAGCGCCCGCAGGGCATTAGCACGTTGCCGCCGCCGTCCACGCAGTAGAAGGCCCGCAGCAGCCCGCCGCCGGTCATCTGCAGGTTGCCCACGAGCGCACACTCGGCGCACAGGGTCAGCCCGTAGCTGGCGTTCTCGACGTTGCAGCCGCTCACGATCCGGCCGTCAGCGGTGAAGGCCGCCGCCCCCACCGGGAACTTGGAATAAGGGGCGTAGGCATTCTTCATGGCGCTGACGGCGGCAGCCTCCAGTGCCTGCCAGTCGACGTCGAACTTTCCGCCCCCGGCGGTGGAGCTTGGGGCCCGGCTGTGCACGGCCGTCAGCCCTTGACGTAGGGGATGCCGCTGGCTGCCGGCGGACGTGATCTGCCGACAAGGCCGGCCACCGCCAGGACAGTCACGAGATACGGCAGCATGGCCATGAACTGGCTCGGAACCGGCGTGCCGATGATGGTCACGATGCTCTGCAAATTGTCCGCGAAGCCGAACAGCAGGGAGGCGAAGAACGCACCGATGGGGTTCCAGCGCCCGAAGATCAGGGCGGCCAGGGCGATGAAGCCGCGTCCGCCGGAAATCTCCTCCGTGAAGCTGTCGATCGCCACCAGCGTGAAGAACGATCCGCCGATGCCGGCGATGGCGCCGCCCAGGGTGACATTCCAGAACCGGGTGGTGTTCACCTTGATGCCCATGGTGTCGGCCGCCTGTGGGTGTTCGCCGACGGCACGGACCCGGAGGCCCCACTTCGTCTTGAACAGCCCCACCCACACCACGATGACGGCGATGTACATGAGATAGCCCACCACGGACTGTTTGAAGAGGATGGGACCTATGACCGGGATGCTGGACAGCACCGGGATGTCGATGATGGGCAGCTGGTCCGGCGAGTTGAACGTGGCCTTGTCCGCCTGCATCACCGTGTTGAACAGGAAGCCGGTCAGGCCGGAGACCAGCACGTTCAGGACCACGCCGACGATGATCTGGTTGACGAGGTACTTGATGCTGAACAGCGCCAGCACCATGGAGACGACGGCGCCCGCCACGGCCGCCGCCAGCAGCCCGAGGAAAGGACTCCTGGTCATGGATGCAACCAGTGCCGCGGTGAAGGCTCCGCCGAGCAGCTGGCCCTCGATGGCGATGTTCACGACGCCCACCCGCTCGCACAGCACGCCTGAAAGCGAGCCGAAGACAAGCGGCACGGCAAGCGTCACCGAACCGGCGATGAGGCCGGCCAGGGAGATGCTCGGGGTGCGGGCACCGCCCACCACCCAGATGAGGAAGGCGGCTACAAAAAGGACGATGAACGTGACAGGCACCCAGCGGGGCGCGGCCTGGTCCTTCGTCTTGAGGTAGACGGCATAGCCGGCCAGGCCAAGCATGAGGACAGAGAGGATGATCCCGCCCAGGAACGCCGGGACTTCCAGAGCAGGCAGCTGAAAGAAGTCTCCGCTGGACGACAGGCCGAACCGGGCAGTCTGGTTGGGCCCCATGAGGCCAAAGAAGATGAAGGCCACAATGCCCAGGGCCGTGAGGAGGACGGGCGTCTTCCAGGTGACGGGCTTCGCTGATGCTGCCTGCACGCGCTCCCCAGCCTGCTGCGGGGCGTCCGGCTTACCCGGAAGGGGCGACGTTGATGTTGTGCTCATGCTGCACCTCCGGTGGTTGCTGGCGTCTTGGACTTGCCGGCGGTTGCCCGCTTCTTGCGCCGCGGGTTGAGCCCGAAGACCGCCCGGACCAGCGGCGGAGCCGCGATGAAGAGCACGATCAGCGACTGGACCACCAGCACGATGTCGATCGGTGTTCCGGTCTGGATCTGCATCTGGACCGCACCGGCGCGGAAGGCGCCAAACAGGAGGCCGGCGGCGAAAGTCCCCCACGGCGTCGAGCGTCCCAGCAGGGCAACGGTGATGGCGTCGAAGCCGTAGGTCGCGGCGACGCCGTCGGTGAGGACCTTCTCGGTGCCCGCAACCTGGGCCACGCCGGACAGGCCCGCGAGGGCACCGGCGATGGCCATGACCAGAATGGTTGACCGGGAGACGTTGATCCCGGCGGTCTGGGCTGCCTTGGGGTTCGCACCGACGGCCCGGAACTCAAAGCCCACCGTGGAGCGGTTGAGGAGCCACCAGACGAAGACCGTGGCGGCAATGGCCAGCAGGAATCCGAGGTGGAGCCGGTACTGGCTGCCGAAAATCTGCGGGTAGACCGCGCTGGCGTCAAGGACCGGGGAGATCGGGTTGGACTCCCCCGGCCGCTGGAACGCCGGAGTGTTCAGGAGATACCTGAGCAGGTACAGCGCAATGTAGTTGAACATGATGGTGAGGATGACCTCGTGGGCTCCGGTGCGGGCCTTGAGGTAGCCCACCAGGCCGCCCCAGAAGGCGCCGCCGATGACTCCGGCCAAAAGGACCAGCAGCAGGTGCAGGCCCAGGGGCAGGTGCAGGGCGAAACCTGCCCACGCGGCCAGGATGCCGGCCATGATGATCTGGCCCTGCGCGCCGATGTTGAACAGCCCGGCCCGGAAGGCCAGGGCGACGCCGAGGCCGGCGGTGATGAGCGGCGTGGCGATGGTCAGTGTTTCCATGAACGGGGCGAACTGCCCCGCGATGCCGGCGCCGCGCGGGTTGAAGACGGATCCCTGGAACAGCGCCACGTAGGAGCGGGTGGCGGCGGTCCAGACCGCGGACAGGAAATCGGTGGGGCGGGCAAGCAGGTATGTTGCCGTGGCGCCGACCTGCTTGTCCGTGAATGCGATCAGCAGGCCGCCGAGAACCAGTGCGAGCAGCACGGCCAGGACGGACACCATGCCGCTGCCGGTGAAGATCCTGCGCACCAGGGTTTCCGGCCCGCCGGGGATCTTGCCGCTCTGGGCCGTGGCCGGAACCGCGGAGGGTCCCATGGCTCCGCCGGCGGTGTCCAGGGACACCACCGCCGCGGTCTCCTCGTCGGCGGGTTTGGGCAGGTGGTGCTTGTCGGCGTGGTGCTTCACAGCATCGTGCTTGTCCGCGTTGTGCTTGTCAGCGTTGTGCTTGTCAGCGTTGTGCTTGTCAGCGTCGGGGCCTGCGGGCCTGCCGGGGTGCTGCGGCTCGTTCTGGTCAGTCATGGTCGCCTCCTTCGGCGTGGGAGGTGGGCGTCGGTTCCTGCTCGCGGTGGACAGGGCGGTGGTGGACGGTGTCCGCATGCGCATCGTCGGGCGAAAGCCCTGCCATCATGAGGCCCAGCACGTCACGGCCGGTTCCGGCTGGCACGATGCCGACGAGCTTGCCCTTGTAGAGCACGGCAATGCGGTCGGCCAGTTCCATGACCTCATCGAGTTCCGTGGAGACGATCATGACCGGTGTGCCGGTGTCCCGTTCCGCCACGATGCGGCGGTGCAGGAACTCGATGGAGCCGACGTCGACGCCACGGGTAGGCTGGGATGCAATGAACAGCCGCAGCGGCCGCGAGAGCTCCCGGGCCATCACTACCTTCTGCTGGTTGCCGCCGGAGAGCGTTCCGGCGGCGGCAGCAGCGGACGGGGTGCGGACGTCGAACTCGCCGATCCTGGAGTTGGCGTTCTCCAGGACCTTTGCCGGGCTCATGCCGATGCCCTTCGCGAAGGGAGCTTTGTCGTAGAGGTCAAGCACCAGGTTTTCAGCCACCGAGAACGTCCCCACCAGCCCGTCCACTTTGCGGTCCTCCGGCACGAAGCCGACACCCGCGTGCAGGACCTGCTTGACGCTTCGGCCCAGGAGTTCCTTTCCGTCGAGCAGGATGGAGCCGCTGACGCGCTCCTGCAAGCCGAGGATTGCCTCGGTGAGTTCCGTCTGCCCGTTGCCCTGGACCCCCGCGACGGCGAGGATTTCACCGCGGGCAATGCTGAAGCTGATGCCGTCCACGATGTGGTGGCCGTTCGGCGCAATCACGGTAAGGTCCTTGACCTCGAACGTGGTCTCCTGCGGCTGGGCCGGTGCCTTGTCCAGCGTCAGGCTCACGGCGCGGCCCACCATCATCGAGGCCAGTTCGGTGGTTGAGGCGCCGGGATGGGCGCTCCCCACCACTTTGCCGCGCCGGATGACAGTGATGATGTCCGAGACGGCCTTCACTTCCCGCAGCTTGTGGGAGATGAAAACGATAGACGTCCCGCTGCTTTTGAGCTGGCGCATGATGTCCAGCAGTTCGTCGGTCTCCTGGGGCGTCAGCACCGCCGTCGGCTCATCCAGGATGAGCACCTTGGCGTCGCGCACCAGCGCCTTGATGATTTCAACCCGCTGCTGGACCCCCACCGGGAGGTCTTCCACGAGGGCGTCGGGATCGACGTCGAACCCGTAGCGGTCCGAGATCTCCTGGATCTTGCGGCGGGTGTCATCCAGGTTCAGGAAGCCGCCGGCCTTGGTGGACTCGGCGCCAAGCGCCACGTTTTCCGCCACCGTGAACACGGGCACCAGCATGAAGTGCTGGTGCACCATGCCGATGCCGGCAGCCATGGCGTCACCGGGTCCCCGGAAGCTCACCGGTTCGTCATCGATGAGGATTTCGCCGTCGGTGGGCTCATACAGCCCGTAAAGAACATTCATCAGGGTGGACTTGCCGGCCCCGTTTTCGCCCAGCAGACAATGGATCTGTCCGGGTTCAACAACCACGTCTATGTGATCATTGGCGAGCAGGGAGCCGAAGCTTTTGGTGATCCCCTTGAGTTCAAGTTTCAAAACTCTGACCAATCTCGTTGCGTCCGGAACTGCTGGCCGGACGGGATATGTGGCTGCAGGACCAGCCTAGTGCCTGCAGTCATGCGTGAGCCTGAAGCGCCCAACGAAAAGCGCCACCTCCCGTGCAGTCAATGACCATCCGGGCGGTGGCGCTTAGCGGTGGAAGTTACGCCTTGGGGCTGGCTGCGGACTCAACCTTCAGCTTGCCGTCGACGATGTCCTTCTTGATCTGGTCCAGCTCCGTCTTAACCTCGGCAGGAACAGCCGAATCAAGATCGTGGAACGGGGCCAGCTGGACGCCTTCATTGGCGAGCGTGCCGACGTACGGCTCGTTGGTGAACTTGCCGTCCTTGTCTTCCTTGACCACTGTCTCAACGGCGTTGCCCATCTGCTTCATGACCGAGGACAGCATGATGTCCTTGTAGTCGGGCGCGGTGAGGAAGCCGTCGGAGTCGACCCAGATGAGCTTGACGTCCTTGCCTGCGGCCTTGGCATCCTTGAGGGCCGCACCGGCGCCCTTGCCCACCGGGCCGGCAACGGGCATGACCACGTCAGCACCCTGGTCCAGGAAGTTCTGGGTCAACTGCTTGCCCTTGTCCTGCTTTACGAAGTCGCCGGTGAAGCTGCCGTCCTGCTTGGCCTTGTCCCAGCCGAGGAGCTTGACGTTCTTGCCCTTCTTCTCGTTGAAGTACTTCACGCCGTCCGCGTAGCCGTCCATGAAGATGGTGACCGTGGGGATCTTGATGCCGCCGAAGGTTGCCACCGTCCCGGTCTTCGACGAAGCGGCGGCCAGGTAGCCTGCCATGAAGGCAGCCTGGGCCGTGTCGTAGATGATCGGCTTGACGTTGGCAATCGGCTTGGCGTAACCAAAGTCGATGATGGCGAAGTGGCTGTCCGGATTGGCCTCGGCCTGCTTCTTCGTAGCGTCACCGAGGAGGAAACCGACCGTCACGGTGAGGTCGCAGCCCGCTGACACCATGGCCCGAAGGTTCGGCTCGAAGTCGTTGTTGGTCTGGGACTCGACCTGGTTGACCTTGATGCCAAGCTCCTTCTCAACCTTCTTGAGGCCCTCGTAGGAGGACTGGTTGAACGACTGGTCGTCGAATCCGCCGGAGTCGGACACGATGCAACCGGAGTAGTCGCTGGCGGTGGCGGTCGGCGTGCCTGCTTGGGGGGCAGGGCCGCAGCCGGTCAGCAGCAGGGCTGCAGCGCCGACGGAAGCCACGCCGGCGAGCGAACCGCGCTTGACGTTTGCACGCAGTGAGTTCTTCAAATTTCCTCCAGGAAGAAAGAGATAGGCGCCGCGACGGAGATTCAATGAGTGTCCGTTTCTAATGCTCCACACAGAAACTCTGTTTTCACTGATGGTTTCGCAGCACTGCGCCGAAGCGCACTTATGAAAGCCACTGTAGTGGGCTGCGCCACGTCCGGATAACACATCGGAGGCCGAAAACGAAGATTGTTGAGAACTTGTTACCTACCAGTAGCGGGGCACCTGCGGGCGGGTCGCGGAACCGGCAGCAGCCCCGCCAAAAACTGCGCGAACGAACACTTGAGACCCCGGATCGCCGGGGCCTCAAGTGTTCGTTCGCGCTTTTGGTTCTGCTAGATGCGGACCAGCATCTTTCCGGTGTTCGCACCGTCCAGGAGGTCAATGAAGGCCTGGGGCGCGTTCTCGAGGCCGTCCACCACGGTTTCGTCGTAGGCGACCGTGCCGCCGGCCAGCCAGCCGGCCATGTGCTCAGCAAACTCGCCGGCGTACTGCCGGTAGCTGCTCACGAGGAATCCCCTGAGCGTCAGCTGCTTGCCGATGGCCAGGGCGAGGTTGCGCGGAGCGGCCGGCGGTTCCGTCGAGTTGTACTGCGCGATGGCGCCGCACATGGCCACCCGGCCGCCGACATTCAGGACGGACAGCGCGGCCTCGAGATGGTCGCCGCCCACGTTGTCGAAGTAGACGTCAATCCCGCGTTCGCCGGCCGCAGCTTTGAGCTGGTCCCGAACAGGAGCGTCGCGGTAGTTGAAGGCAGCGTCAAAACCGAGCTCCAGGAGTCGGGCCACCTTCTCCGCGGAGCCGGCACTGCCGATCACCCGGGACGCGCCCATGGCCTTGGCGATCTGCCCCACGAGCGAACCGACGGCCCCGGCGGCACCCGAGATGAACACCGCGTCCCCGGCCTTGAACTCGGCCACTTTCAGCAGGCCGGCATAGGCGGTGAGCCCGGTCATGCCCAGCGCGCCGAGGAAAGCGGAGGCCGGGGCAAGGTCAGTTCGCGCGGGCGTCGTTGCGCTGGCGTCCACCACCGCGTGCTCCCGCCAGCCGAATTGATGTACGACGGCGTCCCCCACCTTGCGGTCGGCAGCGCGGGACGCGATCACCTCACCCACGGCCCCGCCGTCGAGCGCTGTATCCAGCGCAAACGGCGCTGAGTAGGATTTGACGTCGTTCATCCGGCCGCGCATGTACGGATCCACCGAGATGAACTGGTTCCGGACCAGCACCTGCCCGTCTCGGAGCTTCGGAAGCGGACTTTCGGCGAGCCGGAAGTTCCCCGGTGCCGGGCGGCCCGCGGGGCGCGACGCCAGCTGGATTTCGCGTGTTACAACGGGCAGCGCCGGGTCCTGGCCGCCGCTCATGCCGCGAACTCCACGAGGGTCAGGGCCACATCCATGTTGCCGCGGGTCACGTTGGAGTAGGGGCAGATCCGGTGCGCCTTGGCCATGAGCGCCTCGGCGGCGGCCCGGCCCAGTGCCGGCAGGGCGATCTCGAGTTCGGCCGCAAGGCCGTAGCCTTCACCGCCGTCGAGGGCGCCGAAGTGGACCTTCGCCGCCACGGCGGAGTCGGTGAGGTCGGCGCGTTCCTTGCGGCCCACCACCCTCAGGGCGGAATGGAAGCAGGCGGCGTAGCCGGCGGCGAAGAGCTGTTCCGGGTTGGTGCCCAAGCCGCTTCCGCCGAGTTCCACGGGGCTGGCCAGGGTTACGTCCAGCTTGCCGTCCTTAGTGCGTGCGGAGCCGTCGCGGCCTTCGCCTGAGGCGAGAGCCTCGGCAGTGTAGAGAGTCTTCAAGTTAGGTTCCGTTCTGATGGTTGGGGATGTCCGCCTGCGGCGTGCGTAGGTGTCCGGGCGTGAGGCCGGAGTGAGCTCAGTGCGAATCTTGCAGGGCGGCCGTGAGCTTGCCGAGGGTTACGCGGAGCTGGTCCAGTTCGCGGGGGCTCAGGCCGGCGGCGTCAGCCAGTCGCTGGGGAATGCCGGACGCCTTGCTGCTGAGGGCCGTTCCGTCCGCTGTCAGGTGCACGGCAACCCGGCGTTCATCCTCTGCGGAGCGGCGGCGTTCCACCAGGCCCATGGCTTCGAGCCGCTTGAGCAGGGGTGAGAGGGTGCCGGAATCGAGTCCCAGCTCCTCCCCCAGTTCCCGCACGCCGCGCGGTTCGTTTTCCCACAGCACCAGCATCACGAGGTACTGGGGATACGTCAGGCCAAGCTCGTCCAGCAGCGGCCGGTAGACGGCAGTGGCCGCCCGCGATGCTGCGTAGAGCGCAAAGCACACCTGGCGGTCAAGGCGGGGAGCGTCGGTCATGGCAATAACGCTAGCCCACAATTCAATTGTGCACAACTCACATTGGTAAAAGAGAAGCGCGAACTGGCAGCTGATGCCCTCAAATCTGGAGTTTGAGGGAATTAGCTGCCAGTTCGCGCTCGTCCGAAGGGGGCTAAAGTGTTCGTTCGCGCTCGTCCGAAGGGGCTTAGAGGTCGCGGATCGTGCGGAGGGCCGCGGCTGTGAGCACCTGGATGCCGTAGCCCAGGGCGCGCTCGTCCAGAATGTAGTCGCCGCGGTGGAGGTCGTACTCCTCACCGCCGGGGGTCTTGGTGCCCAGGCGCATCATGGCACCGGGCAGCTCGGCAAGGAACCAGGCGAAGTCCTCCCCGCCCATGGACTGCGGGGTCAGGACCACGGCGCCTTCGCCGATCTCGGCGCGGGCCGCGGCCTCGATGAGCGCGGTCTCGTGCTCCGAGTTGACCACCGGCGGCACGCCGCGGGTGTGCTCCAGGTGCACATCCACGCCGTAGTGCGCGGCCACCTGCTGCACCACTTCGTCGAGCAGCTCGCCGGCGCCGTGCCAGGCGTCGCGGTCCAGGCAGCGCATGGTTCCGGCCATGAAGCCGGTCCCGGGAATAGCATTCGGCGCCGAGCCGGCGTTGATCTGCCCCCACACGACCGACACGCCGCTGCGGACATCCACCCGGCGGGACAGGACGGCCGGGACGTTCACGGCGATCTGGGAGAGGGCGAAGACCAGGTCTTCGGTCAGGTGCGGCCGGGAGGTGTGGCCGCCGCGGCCGCTGAGTTCGATCTTGATCGTGTCGGACGCCGAGGTGATGGCACCGATGCGGGTACCGATCTTGCCAACGTCGATCCGCGGGTCGCAGTGCAGCGCCAGGATGCGCGGCACGCCGTCCAGGACGCCCTGCTCGATGCAGGCGTGTGCGCCGCCCGGCATGGTTTCCTCGGCCGGCTGGAAAATGATCCTGACCGATCCGCCCAGGGGGACTTCCTGATGCATGCGGTGCAGCACCAGGGCGATGCCCAGCATGGTGGTGGTGTGGACGTCGTGGCCGCAGGCATGGGTGACGCCGTGGTTCTTCGAGGCGAAGGGCAGGCCCGTCTCCTCGATGATGGGCAGGGCGTCGATGTCGCCGCGCAGCGCGGTGGCGATGGGGCCCTCGCCGATATCCACGGTCAGGCCGGTGCCCTCGAGCCGCCGGGGCTCCAGGCCGGCGGCCTCCAGCCGTTCCACGAGCTTGTCGGTGGTCCGGAACTCCTTGAATGACAGTTCGGGGTGCGCATGCAGGTCCCGGCGAAAGTCGATCAGTTCCGGCAGTAGCGGTTCGAGCCACGGCCCCACCAGCGCGGTGGGTTCAGCTTCAGTAGTGTAATTGCGCACACCTCAACTGTAGCGAGGGCCGAAAGAATAGCGGCATCGCCTTCGCCGCGTTACGGATTGCTAGAGAACGTCGGTGTCGCCGCTGGCCTTCAGCGCGTCCACGGCCTGCTTCACACGCTGGGAATGCTGCTTGGTGGTGACCAGCAGGGCATCCGGGGTATCGACGATGACCACGTCCTTGATCCCGATCAGCGCGATGACGCGCTTGGTGTCCGAGACCACCACGCCGCTGGCGTTTTCGGTGAAGACGCGCGCGCCTTCGCCGAGGACAGTCACCTCGTCCACTTCCTTGGCGCTGTTCAGCCGGCCAACGGAGGCGAAGTCGCCGACGTCGTCCCAGCGGAACGTTCCGGGCACGACGGCGACGTCCCCGGCGGCCGCTGCGGGCTCGGCCACCGCATAGTCGATGGCGATCTTGGGCAGGGTGGGCCAGATACGCGCGGTGACTTCGTCACGATGCGGCGTGTCCCAGGCCTCGGCGATTTCCTGCAGGCCGATGAACAGTTCAGGCTGGTTTGCTTCGAGGTGCTTGAGCATGAGTGCGACGGGGGCCACGAACATGCCGGCGTTCCATACGTATTCACCGCTGTCCACGTACTCCTGGGCGACTTCCTCGTCCGGTTTTTCGACGAACTCCACCACGGCCTGGGCGCTGGGCGCACCGGGGATGTGAAGCGACGCGCCGGAGCGGATGTAGCCGAATCCCGTGGACGGGTGCGTCGGCTTGATGCCGATGGTGACAATTTTGCCGGCCGCGGCCGTGTGAATCGCTTCGCGCACGGCGTCCTGGAAGAGCTCGTCCGGGCTGATCACGTGATCGGCGGCGAAGGAGCCCATGATGATGTCCGGATCCCGCTGGTGCAGGATGGCCGCGGCCAGGCCGATTGCGGCTCCGGAGTCTTTCGGCTCGCTTTCCAGCACCAGGTCGCCGTCCTGGACCTCCGGCAGTTGACGGCAGACGGCCGCCCTGTGCGCAGTTCCGGTGACAACCAGGACGCGATTGCCCGCAAGGGGCTCGAGGCGGTCGTAGGTGGCACGCAGGAGCGTGCTTCCCGAGCCGGTGAGGTCGTGAAGGAATTTGGGAGCTGCTGCACGTGACAGAGGCCAGAGGCGGGTCCCCACACCGCCTGCAGGAATCACAGCAATAAAGCGGCTGATAGGTGAATCCTGGCTTGTCACTTTGTCTTTACTCATCACGGCCTACTTTAGCCGACGACCCCGTCCTGTCCCCCTGTGACGCCGCCGGCCGCATGGACACAGTCGTAACCGGATGTGGTGTTCGTCTCAAAATCCGCGAAAAACCGTACAGTACGTGGTCACCAAGGACCGCCTGAATTGAATAAGCTGTGAGCGAAGCCTAGATTTAGGCCTGAGCTACGAGTGCTCTCGCAGTAGGCGTTCCCCCCGCGTGGATCCCACGCCAGCGCCGCTGTGTTGCAGGGAGGTTTATTCAGTGCCGACGAAACCAGCTGGCACCTTGTACCGCGGCCGTGAAGGCATGTGGTCCTGGGTTGGACACCGCATTACCGGTGTTGTGATCTTTTTCTTCTTGTTGGTCCATGTGCTGGACACCTCCCTCGTGAGGGTGTCGCCGGAGGCCTACACCGCTGTGATCGGTGCCTACAAGAACCCGCTGATGGCCCTGGGTGAAACGGGCCTCGTCGCAGCGATCGTGTTCCACGCCTTTAACGGCCTGCGGATTATCGCCGTCGACTTCTGGAAGAAGGGTGCCAAATACCAGCGCCAGATGCTCTGGGTAGTGCTGGTCCTCTGGATCGTCACCATGGTGGCCTTCGCCATCCGCCACCTGTCCCTCGCACTCGGAGGTCACTAAGCCATGACTGCAACGCAGATCCAGTCCCCGCGCAGCGGCAGCACCGTCGCTCCGAAGTACCGCCGCGGCGGCAGCTCCCGCGGCAACTTCGAAATGCTGGCGTGGCTCTTCATGCGGCTCTCCGGCGTGGTGCTGGTTGTCCTCATCTTCGGCCACCTCTTCGTGAACCTCCTGGTGGGCGAGGGCATTCATGCCATCGACTTCGGCTTCGTGGCCGGCAAGTGGGCCGACCCGTTCTGGCAGTTCTGGGACCTCGCCATGCTCTGGCTTGCCATGCTCCACGGCACCAACGGCGTCCGCACCATCATCAACGACTACGCCGAGAAGGACTCCACCCGCTTCTGGCTCAAGATGGTCCTCTTCAGCGCCGCTGCCGTGATCATCATCCTCGGCACCCTGGTGATCTTCACCTTCAACCCGTGCCCGGTAGTGGACGGCGTCCAGCTCCCCGGCGGCTTCTGCCCCGCGTAGCAAACCGCGGCTGCCCGCCCCGTCTGGCGGGCATCCGTTTTGCGGAGCCGGCTTCAGCCCGCCCGTAGTTTTATTGCGAATTTTGAGAGAAAGAGCGTCTGGTATGCAGGTCCATAAGTACGACGTCGTCATTGTCGGTGCCGGTGGCGCTGGCATGCGCGCCGCGATCGAATCCGGTCAGCGCGCACGAACAGCAGTACTGACCAAGCTCTACCCCACCCGCTCCCACACGGGCGCGGCGCAGGGCGGCATGTGTGCGGCATTGGCCAACGTCGAAGAAGACAACTGGGAATGGCACACGTTCGACACCATCAAAGGCGGCGACTACCTGGTTGACCAGGATGCCGCCGAGGTCATGGCCAAGGAGGCCATCGACGCGGTGCTGGACCTCGAGAAGATGGGTCTTCCGTTCAACCGCACGCCCGAGGGCCGCATCGACCAGCGCCGCTTCGGCGGCCACACCCGTGATCACGGCAAGGCTCCCGTCCGCCGCGCCTGCTATGCAGCAGACCGCACCGGCCACATGATCCTGCAGACGCTGTACCAAAACTGCGTCAAGCACAACGTTGAGTTCTACAACGAGTACTACGTCCTGGACCTCCTCACTGTCGAGGAAGACGCAGTGCGCGAGGACGGCACGGCGTACAAGCAGAAGCGCGTTGCCGGCGTGGTCTCCTACGACCTCGCCTCCGGTGAACTGCACGTTTTCCAGGCCAAGTCCGTGGTGTTCGCCTCCGGCGGCGCCGGCAAGGTCTTCAAGACCACGTCCAACGCCCACACCCTGACCGGCGACGGCATGGGCATCGCCTTCCGCCGCGGCATCCCCCTGGAGGACATGGAGTTCTTCCAGTTCCACCCGACCGGCCTTGCCGGGCTCGGCATCCTGCTGTCCGAGGCCGCACGCGGCGAGGGCGCCATCCTGCGCAACTCCGAAGGTGAGCGCTTCATGGAGCGCTACGCCCCTACCATCAAGGACCTTGCTCCCCGTGACATCGTGGCCCGCTCCATGGCCAACGAAGTCCGCGAGGGCCGTGGCTGCGGACCGAACAAGGATTACGTCCTCCTGGACCTGACCCACCTTGAGCCGGCGCACATCGACGCGAAGCTGCCGGACATCACCGAGTTTGCCCGTACCTACCTCGGCGTTGAGCCGTACACGGAGCCGGTTCCAGTGTTCCCGACGGCGCACTACGCTATGGGCGGCATCCCCACGAACATCACCACCGAAGTGCTGCAGGACAACGACACCGTGGTGCCGGGCCTGTACGCAGCCGGCGAGGTGGCCTGTGTTTCGGTGCACGGCTCCAACCGCCTGGGCACCAACTCCCTGCTGGACATCAACGTGTTCGGCAAGCGCGCCGGCATCGCCGCCGCAGAGTACGCCAGGACGGCCGACTTCGTGGAACTCCCGGAGGATCCGGAGGCCTACACGATTGAGCTCCTCAACATCGCCCGCAACGGCAACGGTGACGAGAAGGTGGCCCAGATCCGCAAGGAACTCCAGGACACCATGGACGCCAACATGCAGGTGTTCCGCACGGCTGAAACCCTCAACCAGGTCCTCAAGGACATTGCCTCCTTCGAGGAGCGCTACAAGCGCATCAACGTCCAGGACAAGGGCAAGCGCTTCAACCTGGATCTCCTTGAGGCCGTTGAACTCGGCTTCCTGCTGGAACTGGCGAAGGTCATGACGGTTGCTGCCCTGCACCGCGAGGAATCGCGCGGTGGCCACTTCCGCGAGGACTTCCCGGAACGCGACGACGAAAAATTCATGAAGCACTCCATGGCGTACAAGGACGAGCACGCTCCCGCGGACGGGTCCGCGGAAAGCATTGCCGGGATTCGGCTTGGCACCAAGCCGGTTGTATTTACGCGCTACGAGCCGATGGTGAGGAAGTACTAATATGTCCGCTGAACTTGCTGAGCCAGCCTCGAAGATCGAGCTGCCTGCCCACGTGGGAGGCGGCGGAGAAATCCCCACCTTCGACATCACCCTGCGCGTCCGCCGCTATGACCCCGAGATCTCTTCAGAAGCCCGCTGGGATGACTTCAAGCTGACCATGTACGGCACGGACCGCGTGCTGGACGCCCTGCACAAGATCAAGTGGGAAGTGGACGGCAGCGTCTCCTTCCGCCGTTCCTGCGCCCACGGCGTCTGCGGCTCCGATGCCATGCGCATCAACGGCCGCAACCGCCTGGCCTGCAAGACGCTCCTGAAGGACCTGGACACCACCAAGCCCATCACCGTTGAGCCCATCAAGGGCCTGCCGGTGGAAAAGGACCTGATCGTGGACATGGAACCGTTCTTCCAGTCCTTCCGTGAGGTCATGCCGTTCCTGATCAACCGCGGCCACGAGCCCACCAAGGAGCGCCTCCAGTCCGCGGAGGACCGTGAGCGGTTCGACGACACCACCAAGTGCATCCTCTGCGCCGCGTGCACGTCCTCCTGCCCGGTGTTCTGGACCGACGGCCAGTACTTCGGCCCGGCCGCGATCGTCAACGCCCACCGCTTCATCTTCGATTCCCGTGATGACGCCGGCGACATGCGCCTGGAGATCCTCAACGACAAGGAAGGTGTGTGGCGTTGCCGCACCACCTTCAACTGCTCTGAAGCATGCCCGCGAGGCATCCAGGTCACGCAGGCGATCGCTGAAGTCAAGCAGGCGATCCTCGCCCGCAAGATATAACCAAAAGACACCGCGGACGACGGCGTCTCTCACCACGTGCGGACAGCGCACGGTGAGGGGCGCCGTCGTCGTATCCGGCTCAGCGCAAGAGAGCCCGTCTATCGAAAGGGTGCGTCATGTCACGTTCCGAAAAAGTCACCTTCGAAGGTTCCACGGGGGAACTTCTCTCTGGCCTCCTGGACCTGCCCGACGGGCCGGTGAAGGGATGGGGCGTGTTCTCGCACGGCTTCACGCTGGGCAAGGACAGCCCCGCGGCATCGCGCATGTGCAAGGCACTGGCTGAAAGCGGGATCGGCATGCTCCGCTTCGACAACCTGGGGCTCGGCGATTCCGCGGGCCTGTGGTCCGAGGGCTCCTTCAGCCACAAGGTGGCGGACACGGTCCGTGCCGCGGAATTCATGCGCGCGGAGGGCCGGCAGATTTCGCTGCTGGTGGGCCACTCGTTCGGCGGCGCCGCGGTCCTCGCGGCGGCGTCGGCGATCCCTGAACTGGACGCCGTGGCCACCGTGGCCGCCCCGTTCTCGCCGAAGCATGTGGCGCACGTCTTTGACGCCGCGCTGGACAAGATCCTGCGCGACGGCAGCGCAGAAGTGGACCTCGGCGGCAAACGTGTGGAAATCCGCCGGCACTTCGTGGAAGACCTGGAAAACGCCGACCTCACCGACTGCATCAAACGGCTGCACAAGCCCCTGATCGTGCTGCACTCCCCCACGGACAACACGGTGGGGATTGAGAACGCCAGCACCATCTTCCAGACGGCACGACACCCGCGCAGCTTCGTCTCCCTCGAAGGCAGCGACCACCTCCTGACCGGCAAGGGGCAGGCGGCCCGGGCAGCGAAGATTATCGCGGCGTGGGCCGATCAGTACCTCGACGCCGGGCGGTAACGCCCACCGGGCGCGGGTGCTCGGCCGGGTGGTGCCGCTCCACGGGCGTCTTTCCGGGCTGCACCTGGCGTGAGCCCCAGCCTGTGGTCTTGGCAGCCGGGGCTGCTTTCAGGTCCTCCTCGCGGACGGCGGACCAGGCGGCGGACACGAGGTATACCTGGCTGACGAGGTTGAACCAGATCAGCAGCCCGATGATGATCGCGAACGGCGCCAGGATGGGGTTCCGTCCCGCGCCGGCCAGCAGTTCGGTGCTGAACACCTGGAGCACTGTGGTGCCGACTCCGGCGAGGATAGTTCCCTCCAGAAGTGCCCGGCGGGACAGCTTAAGGCCCCCTGCCAGCCTGAACATGATGATTGCCGTGACCCAGTTCAGCACCAGCGGCACGGCGATCTTGATCGAAGCCGCCAGCGGCCCGGCCACGGCGGGGTCCATCCGGAGCTGCTCCATCACCCAGCCGGCGGCGGTTCCGAACACGAGCGATGCGCCGGAGCTGATGACCAGTGCGACGCCGAGCAGCAGCAGGGTTCCGGCGTCGCGCAGTTTCATGATCACCGGGTTCAGTTTCCGCGGCCCCAGCCTCATGACGCCGCGGAGACCCTCGCGGAGGCCGGCGATCCAGCCCAGCGACGTGACCACGGTGACGACGGCGGCGATGACTGCGGTCCAGCCGAGGCCATCAGGGTTCAGGAGGTCCTTCGGGTCCACCAGGCCGTCGCCGCCGTTGACCTTGAGCAGGCCCGGGGCACTTTCCGAGACGCTGGCGATGATCCGGTCCAAAAGCACCGGCTGGCCGCGGAGCATGAGCCCGGCGACGGAGAATCCGGTGGTCAGCAGGCCGGTGATGGAGAAGAACATGTTGAACCCGATGCCGGCGCTCATCAGCGGGCCGTGCTGGCGGGTGTAGTGCTGCCACGCACGCATGGGCCGGAATGCGTTCAGCCGGGCCAGGAGCCATTGGAACAGGGCCGTGGTCTGGGGCACGGGCCCTGCGCCTGACCTGCGCGCTTTGCCCAGCTCCATCTGCTTGCGGCTAACCTCCAGCTTGAGGCGCGCACGTTCAGTGGGTAGCGGTTGCTCCGTCGGCGTCTGCTGCTCGGAGGGTGTCCCGTTCGCCGTCTGATTCGGTACCAAAGTCAAGCTCTTCCCGTAGCTGCCAAATACCGTCTGTGTCGTGTTCGTAAAGTCCCATGCTAACCACGGGGAAGGTCGCCCTGTAGTCACTCAGCACCGTTTCGGCCTCATCGAGGCTCTCCGGAGCGACGTCGTGGGCAATGGTCACATGCGGGTGGTAGGCAAACGGCAGATCGCGTGCCAGCGGACCGGTCTGCAGTTTTTCGTGGAGTTCGACGCAGGCGCCAAAGCCTTCCTCCACATTGATGAACACCACCGGCGATACGGGCCTGAAGGAGCCGGTTCCGGCGATGGTGACCATGAACGGCGCCTGCGTGCGGGCCACTTCCCGGACGTGGTCCCGGGCGGTTTCCCAGTCCTGTGTGGGCGTGGTGGTGACGAGGGTGATGTGCGCCGGAATGACCGTGGCCATGGGGTCCCCGAAGGACGCCCGCCATCGCTGCAGTTCCTCCGCGATCTCAGGCGGGAAGCCCAGAATGACCCCGAGGCTCATTCCGTCGCTGACTTTCCTGTTGCCCGGCATCGGTCTAGAGGGCTCCGGCGTATGGAAGGAATCCGACCTTGGCATAGACGTCCTGAAGGGTGGCCGACGCAATCCCGCGTGCCTTGTCCGCACCGAGAGCAAGCAGACGGTCGAGTTCTGCGGGGTCTGCCAGCAGTTCGTTGGCGCGGCTGCGGATCGGCGTGAGGTGCTCGGTCACCACCTCGGCCAGGTCCACCTTTAGATGGCCGTACATCTTGCCTTCGTAGTCCTTGACCAACTGCTCCACGCTCTTGCCGGTGATGGCGGAGTAAATGGTCAGCAGGTTGGAGACGCCCGGCTTGGCCTCGCGGTCGAACCGGATCTCCGTCTCGGCATCCGTCACGGCCGATTTGATCCGCTTGGCGATGACTTTGGGGTCATCGAGCAGGTTGATCAGGCCGGCCGGCGACTCAGAGGACTTCGACATCTTGGCGGTGGGCTGCTGCAGGTCGTAGATCTTCGCCGATTCCTTCTGGATGAAGGGCTCGGGAACAGTGAACGTCTTGCCAAACCGGGTGTTGAACCGGGCGGCAAGATCGCGGCTGAGCTCCACGTGCTGCCGCTGGTCTTCGCCCACCGGGACGCCGTGAGGCTGATAGAGCAGGATATCCGCTGCCTGGAGCACGGGGTAGGTGAAGAGCCCCACGCTCGCGGCATCCGAGCCCTGCTTGAGCGCCTTGTCCTTGAACTGCGTCATGCGGGAGGCCTCGCCGAATCCCGTGATGCAGTTCAAGACCCAGGCAAGCTGGGCGTGCTCGGGCACCTGGGACTGGACAAACAAGGTGCACTTGTCCACGTCCACGCCGCCGGCAATGTACTGGGCCGCAGTGACGCGGGTGCGGCGGGCAAGCTCCTGGGGATCCTGCGGGACGGTGATGGCGTGCAGGTCCGGGATGAAGAAGATGGCATCGTACTCCTCCTGCATCCGCACCCAGTTCACGAGGGCGCCCAGGTAGTTGCCGAGGTGCAGCGAGTCCGCGGAAGGCTGCATTCCCGACAGGATGCGGTGCCGGATTCCGGCGTCCTGCCGGGTTCCGGCGCCGGCCACGGGCTGCTCGGAAGCGGCGGCGTCAGTCACGGTGGGGGTGGAGGTCATTCGTCGAGGCCTTAAGACTAGAGCTGGTAGTCCACTACCAGCGGTGCATGGTCAGAGAAACGTGTGTCCCACGAGGGAGCCCGGTCAACCACGGCCGAAACTGCTGCGGCGGCGAGGCCCGGGGTCGCCATGTGGTAGTCGATGCGCCAGCCCGAGTCATTGTCGAAGGCCTGGCCGCGCTGCGACCACCAAGTGTAGGGGCCGTTGACGTTACCCGCCAGGCCCCTGTGAACATCCTTCCAGCCGATTTCCTCACTGAAGAAGCGGTCAAAGTAGGCACGCTCCTCCGGAAGGAAGCCCGCACGCTTGACGTTGCCTTTCCAGTTCCTGATATCCAGCTCGGTGTGGCCCACGTTCAGGTCGCCCGTGACCAGTGCGTGGTCGCTGTGTTTGGACAGCTCGGTCAGCCGGGTGGTCATGACGTCCAGGAAGCGGTACTTGTCCACCTGCTTGGGAGTGTCTGCCTCGCCGGAGTGCACGTACGCGCTCACCACGGTGAGCTGGGCAGGATTGCCGGCGGCGTCCGTGACCCGGAAGTCCGCTTCCACCCAGCGTCCGGCCGTAGCGAAGTAGTCGTCGCCGATGTGTGTGCGTGTGGCGACCGGCTCGGCCCGGGAGGCAATGGCGACGCCGGCGCGGCCCTTGGCCTCGGCCTCCGCGTGCAGGATGTGCCAGCCTTCGCCGATGAGTTGGCGGACGATCGCGTCAGGCGCGCGGACCTCCTGAAGGGTGAGGATGTCCACCTCGCGGGGTGCTAGCCACTCGGCCATGCCCTTCTTATAGGCAGCGCGAAGGCCGTTCACGTTGACTGTTGCGATGCGAAGGTGGTCCTTCTTCAATGCCGAGCTCACCCGTTCCACTCTAGTCGATGATGGTTCCGGTCACGGGCTCACCGGAGTCGCCGGAGGAGTTGATCATGTCGCGGGCATTGGTGGCGGTGATCTCGATGGTCTCGAGGGCGCGGCGGATGGTGTCCGGGTCAGCGGCGGCGCCCTTGGCACGTTCCTGCTCCACGACGCGCACCTGGACCTGCACGATCTTGAAGGAGTGGTCCAGCTTCATGTCCCGGATTTCCTCGGCTTCGCCGCGCTCGCCCACCAGGCGGGTTCCGCCGTGGTCCGTGGACACCCGTGACGGCGCGCGTCCGGCAGCGGCGTTGAAGGCGTTCTGCGCCTCGTTGAGCTTCGCCCCTGCCTTCTTGGCGGCCTTCTGGATGCTGAAAACCACAAAGGATGCCAGCAGCAACCAGAACAGTGCGATGACGGCCACGACCCAGCCGACGACGTCGTTCTGGTTGGCGGCGAAGATGACGGCCACCACGAACGCCGTGACCAGGACCATCAGGCCGGGACCGCTGATGCGGAACATGGAGAATCCGCCCTTGGCCGGGTTGGACGAAGATTTGGGGCTGCCCAGAGATTGCATGCAGCTATTGTCTCAAACCCTCGGCCCCGGCCCCGTACGCTTCCACCCCCGGCGAACAACAGTCCGAAGGCAGTGAGCGGAGCTACTTCAGGAACAGGCTCCTGAGCCTCCCCGTAGTCAGCATGAGCCCCAGCACGATCATCACCAGGTAATAGCCGATGTGGACGGCGGTGGCCGGGGTGAAGGTGGCCGCATTGATCTGCCGGAGCAGCTCAACGCCGTGCCAGAGCGGCATCGCCTGGATTAGCCACTGGATGTACTCCGGGTAGACGCTGAGCGGGTAGAAGGTGGCGCTGAACAGGAACATGGGAAGCATGATGAAGTTGATCCAGTCCATCTGCTGGAACGTCTTCATGAAGCTGGTGATGCCCATGCCGAAGCTGGCAAAGCCGAAGGCGATGAGGACCGAGGCGGGAACCATCAGGAGGGCCCACGGCGTGGTGATCAGTCCCATGAGGCCCATAACGGCGGTGAACCCCGTGGCGTACAACAGCCCGCGAAGCAGCGCCAGGAAGATCTCCCCCATCGCCACATCCAGCGGCCCCAACGATGTGTAGAGCATGCCCTGGTAGAGCTTGGCGAAGTTCATCTTGAAGAAGACGTTCCAGGTGGAGTCGTACACCGCACCGTTCATCGCGGAGACGGCGAGCAGCGCTGGAGCGATGTACGCGGCGTAGCTGATCTCCTGGCCACCCGGGCCCTGGACGGAGCCCACCACGGCGCCCATGCCCACACCCATGGAGAGCAGGAACAGGACGGGCTCGAAGAACCCGGACAGCATGACCATCCAGTTGCTGCTTTTGGTGGCCATCAGCCCGCGCCCGATCACAGCCTTGGCGTTTCGCGAATATAACGGGCCGAAGCGCCGGTTCCGCGCTTCTTCGGTAACGCTGTGGCCTTGGGTCAGGACTGTCACTGCCCCATCCTCCTGACGAATTGACGCTTGGTGAGTACCCATCCCAGCCAGGCGAGCCCGAGCAGGAACACGACGTGGATGATGGTCAGCACCGGGGATTCGTCGTAGCCGTAGGTCATGACCCGGCCCAGCTCGGTGCCGTGCCAGATGGGCGAGATCCAGCCGATCCAGCGGACCAGCACGGGCAGCGTGTCCAGCGGGAAAAAGGTCCCGGAGAACAGGAACAGCGGCATCACGATGAACCTCATGACCATCGCGAACTGGCCTTTATCCTCCTTGATGCTGGCGGCGTACGCCATCAACGGCAGCCCGAACGACAGCCCCGCGAGTGTTGCCACCACCACGGATGCCCAGCCCCAGCCGCTCGGCGACGCTCCGAACATCGCCACGATGACGAAGTAGATGACGGACTGCAGCAGGAATCGGATGGTCACTGCGATGATCTGTCCGCCCGCTATTTGCTCCGGCGTCAACGGGGAGGCATGGGGACCGTAGTACACCCGGCGCCACTTAAAGCCGTCCATCACCGGGAACGTGAACTCGGTGGCCGCCGTCATGACGGCGGCGGAAATAAGCAGTGCGGGGGCGATGAAGGCAATGTAGCTCACGCCGCCGAAGACTTCGGCGGTGTTGGTGTCCACCAGCGTGGCCAGGCCGACTCCCATGGCGAACAGGTAGGCCGCGGGCTGCCCCACGCTGTAGAGGAAGATGGACCAGCCGTAGCCCTTCATGACGCGCAGGACCTGCTCGGCGTAGTAGAACGCGCCCCACCGGCGGGCCTTGGCAGCGGAAACCTCCGGCGAGTGGGCACGCAAAGGAGGTGCCGCCGTCGGACCTGCCGTCAGGTCCTTGGCAAAAGACGGTTCAGTCAACGAGGCTCCTGCCGGTAAGCCGGAGGAACACGTCCTCCAGCGAGGACCTGCGCACCAGTGAGGTGAGCGGGCGCAGGCCGCGGGCGGAGACTTCCTCCAGGGCCGCCTCGCCGTCGTGCGTGTAGATGAGGACACGGTCCGGAAGGGTCTCCAGCCGCTCGCCGATGCCTTCGAGTTCCCCGGCGATGCTGGCGTTCCGCTCGGAGCCGAACCTCAGCTCGAGGACCTCGCGGGTGGAGTAGTCCCGGATCAGGCTGGCCGGCGATCCTTCCGCCATGATCCTGCCCTTGTCCACCACGATGATCCGGTCGCAGAGCTGCTCGGCTTCGTCCATGTAGTGCGTGGTGAGGATCAGGGTGACGCCCTGTTCCTTGAGCCTGAACAGGCGGTCCCAGAGGATGTGCCGCGCCTGCGGATCCAGCCCCGTGGTGGGCTCGTCGAGAAGGAGGATGCGGGGCTCGTTGATGAGCGAACGCGCGATGGTCAGGCGGCGCTTCATGCCGCCAGACAGCGCGTCCACCTTGGACTTGGCTTTGTCCGTGAGCTGCGCGAACTCCAGGAGCTCGTCCGCTTTCGGCCGGAGGTAGCTCATGGGCAGGCCGAAATAGCGCCCGTACACCAAGAGGTTGTCCCGGACCTTGAGCTCCTCGTCCAGGTTGTCCTGCTGCGGCACCACGCCCAGGTGGGCGCGGACCTCCGGACCGTGCTGTTCAGGATCCAGGCCCATGATCGTCAGGCTGCCCGACGTCCGCTGGGCTACTCCGCCGATCATCTTCATGGTGGTGGACTTGCCGGCGCCGTTGGGGCCGAGCAGTCCGAACGACTCCCCCGCGGGGACGCTGAAGGAAATACCGTCGACGGCGGTGACGTCGCCGTAGGTCTTGGTCAGGTCTTCCGCGGTGATCACGTATTGCGGCGGGGTGGCTCCGGCTGCTTTCGCGGACACAGGTTTTTTGGACGTTTCTTGAGCGGAATGGAGTTCGGGCACCCCCCTAAGCTAGTACGCCCGGGGGGTCAACGGAATAGCCCGGTCTCAAAAAATCCATTCGTTGTGCGTAGCCCCGGCAGGCGTCCCCTAACCAGTGCTATTTCTGGTCGCCCCGCAGCACCTGAAGACGTTCGTTGTACTCGGATTCGTTGATTTCGCCGCGTGCGTAGCGCTCCCGCAGGACGCTTTCCCCGCCCCGGGCGGTGGCCCATTCGTGGTTCCGTCGCCAGGTACGCCGGGCGAAGAAGATGAACAGTCCGATGACCAAAATCCAGAACAGCGGGAACAGCAGGAACCACGGCGAGAAACCGCCGGCGCCCCACGGTCCGTGGGCTGCGAGATCGGCAGGAAGCCGGGAGGCGGCTGCCGTGACGGTGGTGGCAAGGTCGGTCAGCATGTCAATCATCCAAACTCTCAATAGCGGGCCGTATTTCGGCTCTGCATCGAGTCTGGCCGCGTTGCGCCCGCCAGGCGTCCGCCGTCGGGAGTCACCTTCGGCGGTCGGCGTACTCCGGCGGGAGGCCTGCGCCTACGCCGCCCGGAGGTCCGGCCGTCCGCCTCGGGTCAGGCCGTCAGCCGGCCCAGCCCGGACGCACCAGCCCGGATTCATAGGCCAGCACCACCAGCTGGGCCCGGTCCCGGATCAGCAGTTTGGTCATGATCCGGGAGACGTGCGTCTTGGCCGTAAGCGGTGTGATGAAGAGCCGCTCGGCGATCTCGGCGTTGTTCAGACCTTCGCCCACTAGCCGAAGGACCTCGCGTTCGCGCTCCGTGATCAGGTCCAGGGAGGCAGGCGGTGCCGTCGCCCGGGACTGTACCGCGAGCTGGGCCATGATGCGGCGGGTGACCGACGGCGACAGCAGCGCATCGCCGTCGTGCACCACGCGCACGGCCCGGAGCAGCTCCTCCGGCTCGGTGTCCTTGACCAGGAACCCCGCCGCGCCGGCGCGCACGGCCTCGGCGATGTATTCGTCCAGTTCAAAGGTGGTCAGGATGATGATCCGCGTGCCGGCAAGGTCCTGGCCGGCCATGATCTGCCGGGTGGCCTCGAGCCCGTCGCCGTCCGGCATGCGGATATCCATCAGCACCACGTCGGGATGTTCGCGGGACGCGAGCCGCACGGAATCACGGCCGGTGCCGCACTCGGCCACCACGGTCATGTCCGGTTCGGCGTTGAGCAGGGCGCGGAACCCGGCGCGGATAAGGGTCTGGTCGTCGGCCAGCAGGATGCGGATCATGGCCGGCCGACCCGAGTCCGGGAGGAGGCGGGCGTGTTTGCGTCCGGCAGCGGGATTACTGCCCGGACCCGCCAGCCCGGATCCAGCGGAGCCAGTTCCAGCGTGCCGCCCAAAGCTGCCGCCCGCTCGCGCATCCCCGTCACGCCGTTGCCGTCCGGCACCCCGGCCGCGCCGGCGCCGTCGTCGTCAATAGTCACGGTGAGCAGCCCGGCGCCCGTGCTCGGCGCCGTACCGGCTGCCTCCACGGCGAGGACGACGGCGGCCTGCCGGGCTCCGGCGTGCCGCACCACGTTCGTCAGCGCCTCCTGGACAATCCGGTAGGCGGCCTCCTGGACAGCGTCAGGCAGCTGCGCGGCGACGTCCGGATCCGGCAGGCTCAGGGTGACCTCCAGCCCCGCGCGCCGGGCGTTGTCCGCGAGCTCGGGGATCCGCGACAGCCGTCGCGGCGGCGCCGGGCTGAGCGGGGCATCGTCGCGCAGGACGCCGAGGAGCTGGCGGATCTCGGCGAGCGAATCCTTGCTCGCGGATTTGATGGCCTCCAGCGCCGGGCGGAACTGCTCGGGATCCTTCTCGCCCAGATGGAGTGCCACCGATGCCCGGACATTGATCAGGGAGAGCGAATGCGCCACGACGTCATGGATGTCGCGGGCGAGCGTAAGGCGGTACTCGTCGCGGGCTGCCTGCTCCCGCGCCTCCCGCTGCCGTCGCCGTTCAGCCACGCGTTCGCTGCGGAGCCTTGCGCCCTCCCCCAGGAGCACCAGGATGGCCAGCCACGCGGTGCCGGCGAAGGCCCGGAGCAACCCGGCCTCATCACCGCGTGAGAATGACACGGTCACCAGCGCGGCTCCGCATGCCCCCGCCACGGCCCAGGTTTGCCAGCGCTTGCCCGCTGCCGCGGAGAACACGATGGCCAGCGCCAGCGACAGGAACACCGGACCCCATGCGTAGCCGAGCGCCAGGTACGCCGCCACCGCGGCGGCCGCGGCGGGAAGCATGACCAGCGGGGCACGCCGCCGCAGCGACAATGCGGCCGGCCCCAGCAGCAGCAGGGCGAAGGCCAAGGCGTCCAGCGGCCGGTGGTCCGGCTGCCTCGCGGAGGCGAACACCGTGCCGACAACCTGGACCATGGCCACCGCGATCACGATGACGGCGGTGGGCGGTCCACGGAAACGGCGCTGCATAGTCCGAGCCTAGCCGCGGAGGTACCGGTCGTCGTCTGCTTAACGGCGTAGGGCGCCTACTCCCGGAGGAGTAGGCGCCCTACGCGGTTCCGCTGTTGAGCATGGGGCCACAACCGCCGGTTTCCCTGGCCGAGCCTGCGAGGTTAGGGGCGGTTGGGGAGCGGAACCCGAAGGCCGGCAAGCCCGATCAGCGGTTAGGCAATGCCCGCTTTGCGCTCCGCGGCTTCGACCACGTTGGTCATGAGCAGCGCCACGGTCATGGGACCGACGCCGCCGGGGTTCGGCGAAATCCAGCCGGCCACCTCGGCAGCGGCGGGATCGATGTCGCCGTGGACCCTGCTCTTGCCTGTCTCGGGGTCGGTTTCACGCGTTACACCGACGTCGAGCACGGCCGCGCCCGGCTTCACGTCCGCAGCCTTGACGATGTGCTTGGCACCCGCCGCGCCCACGATGACGTCCGCCTGCCGCAGCAGCTCCGAGAGGTTCTCGGTGCCGGTGTGCGTCAGCGTCACGGTGGCGTTCACGGCCCGCCGGGTGAGCAGCAGGCCGATCGAGCGGCCGATCGTGACGCCGCGGCCGACCACCACGACGTGCTTGCCCGCGAGGCTGTAGCCGTTGCGCTCCAGGAGCTCGATGACGCCGCGGGGCGTGCACGGCAGCGGCGAGGTGATCTCGCCGCTGACGTTGAGCACCAACCGGCCAAGGTTGGTCGGGTGCAGGCCGTCGGCATCCTTGGCGGGGTCGATCCGCTCGAGGATGGCGTCGGTGTCCAGGTGCTTGGGCAGCGGCAGCTGCACGATGTAGCCGTGGCAGGCGGGGTCCGCATTGAGTTCGTCAATGAGGGCCTCAACCTGGGCCTGGGTGGCATCCGCCGGAAGCTCACGCTGGATCGAGTTCATCCCGATCTCCACAGACTGCTTGTGCTTCATGGACACGTACAGCTGCGAGGCCGGGTCCGCGCCCACTAGGACAGTGGCAATGCCAGGGGTGACGCCGCGGGCCTTCAGGGCCGCGACACGCTCAGCCAGCTCGGATTTGATGGCGGCAGCGGCAGCCTTGCCGTCAAGGACCTTCGCGGTCTGCGCCATGGACGGGTTCACCACTGCTCGTGCTGCGGGTACAGGGGGAAGTCGGCGGCGAGCTTGTCCACGCGGGCCTGCAGGGCCTCCACGTCGGTGCCGGAGCCGGCCTTCAGGGCGGTGGCGATGATCTCGGCAACCTCGGTGAATTCCTTGGCACCGAAGCCACGGGTGGCCAGGGCCGGGGTGCCGATGCGCAGGCCGGAGGTGACCATCGGCGGGCGGGGGTCGAACGGGACGGCGTTGCGGTTGACGGTGATGCCCACGGAGTGCAGGAGGTCTTCGGCCTGCTGGCCGTCCAGCTGCGAGTTGCGCAGGTCCACCAGGACCAGGTGCACGTCGGTGCCGCCGGTGAGGACGGACACGCCGGCCTCAGCGACGTCGGACTGGTTGAGGCGGTCGGCAATGATCTTGGCGCCTTCGAGGACGCGCTCCTGGCGCTCCTTGAACTCCGCGGTGCCGGCGATCTTGAAGGCCACGGCCTTCGCGGCGATGACGTGCATGAGCGGGCCGCCCTGCTGTCCCGGGAAGACGTTGGAGTTGAGCTTCTTGGCCCACTCCTGCTTGGCCAGGATTACGCCGGAGCGGGGGCCGGCGAGGGTCTTGTGCACCGTGGAGGTGACGACGTCGGAGTGCGGCACCGGGCTCGGGTGCAGGCCTGCTGCCACGAGGCCGGCGAAGTGCGCCATGTCCGTCCAGAGGAGGGCGCCCACTTCATCGGCGATGGAGCGGAAGGCGGCGAAGTCGAGGTGGCGCGGGTAGGCGGACCAGCCGGCAATGATCACCTGCGGCTTTTCGGCGATGGCCTGTTCGCGCAGCTTGTCCATGTCGATGCGGAAGTCGTGCTGCTCAACCTGGTAGGCAGCCACGTTGTAGAGCTTGCCGGAGAAGTTGAGCTTCATGCCGTGGGTGAGGTGGCCGCCGTGCGCGAGGGACAGGCCCAGGATCTTGTCACCGGGGGTGATCATGGCGGAGAGTGCGGCGGCGTTGGCCTGCGCGCCGGAGTGCGGCTGGACGTTGGCGTATTCCGCGTCGAACAGGGCCTTCACGCGGTCGATTGCGAGCTGCTCGGCGATGTCGACGTACTCGCAGCCGCCGTAGTAGCGGCGGCCCGGGTAGCCCTCGGCGTACTTGTTGGTCAGGACCGAGCCCTGGGCTTCCATCACGGCGCGCGGCGCGAAGTTTTCGGAGGCAATCATTTCCAGGGTGCCGCGCTGGCGGCCGAGCTCCTGGTCCAGGACGGCGGCGATCTCGGGATCGAGCTCAGCCAGCGGCTGGTTGCTGACGGTGGAGGAAGTGCTGACGGAAGTCGGTGATGTAGTCACGAGGAACTCCTGGCTAGGGATGGGCGCTGCTAAGGTCAGGCTACCGGCTGGGGGCGTCGCTCCGCCCCTTGATGACAAGTCCAAAGGACCGGTCACGGACACTAGTCCGCAAGGGCGCTGCAGCGCACCGGGAAACGCGCACTTCGGGAAGCTGCGTTCTGCCGGCAAAACATGACCCTCGGCCCAGGCGTACGATCCGTGGTCTTCGTGAATGCCGCTCCCTGGTGGTTAGCCACCCAACGCCAGTTGCGACCTCCTCAGACTACCAAATACCGGGCGTCCACGCGGGTAGGCTGTTCTTCGTGATTGATGACCAGCTCGCCAAAGCGTACGTAGTAACCCTGTCCTGCCCCGACCGCCCCGGGATCGTCCACGCCGTGGCCGGCGCCCTGCTGGTGGCCGGCTGCAATATTACGGACTCACAGCAGTACGGCAGCCAGTCCACCGGCACGTTCTTCATGCGCGTGGAAGCCACCACCGCCGCTTCCCGGGCTGAAGTCCAGGCCGCCCTGGAACCGGTGGCCGATGCCTTCGGCATGCAGTGGACCCTGCACCCGGTAGGCCAGAAGGTCCGCACGCTCCTGATGGCCAGCAAATCCGCCCACTGCCTGAACGACCTCCTATTCCTGCAGCGCTCCGGCACGCTGCCCATCGAGGTCCCCGCGATCGTCTCCAACCACCGTGACCTCGCCGGATTGGCCGAGTTCTACGGCATTCCGTTCCACTACATCCCGGTAACTGCCGACACGAAGGTGCAGGCCGAGGACGAGTTGCGGAAGATCATCGCTGAGGAAGGCATCGAACTGACCGTGTTGGCGCGGTACATGCAGATCATCTCCGACGAGCTGTGCACCGAACTGACCGGCAAGGCGATTAACATCCACCATTCCTTCCTCCCGTCCTTTAAAGGCGCCAAGCCCTACCACCAGGCCCACGCCCGCGGAGTGAAGCTGATCGGCGCCACGGCACACTACGTCACCGCAGCGCTGGACGAAGGCCCCATCATCGAGCAGGAAGTGATCCGGGTGGACCACGCGCGCACCCCGGAGCAGTTTGTCCAGATGGGCCGCGACGTGGAAGGCCGCACGCTCGCCCAGGCCGTGCAGTGGCACGCCGAGCACCGGGTGCTGCTGGACGGCAACCGGACCGTCGTCTTCAACTGAGCCGTCTCTAGCCTTCCAACCCGGCCTGTTTTAACTGAGACTGGTTAACACCATGGCCTTGCTCACGGAGACCTCGCTGGAACCTTTCATCGCGCTGCTCAAGGCGCAGGGCCGCCGCGCGGTGCTGGAAGTGTGCTGCGGCCCGGGCGACGACGGAATCAGGTTCGTCCGGGCGGGCATCCATTACACAGGCGTGGATCCGTTTGACGGGAACGTCCGCTACGCCGTTTCCCGCCGGCTGAGCGTTTCGGTGGCCGACCCCGCACGGCTGCCGTTCGCGGACAAGGTCTTTCCGGCGGTGTGGGCGGTGCAGGCTCTGGCCGGACTCACCGCAGCGGAGGCGGACGACGTCGTGCGTGAACTCGAGCGAGTGGCGGCGCCAGGCGCGCCGATCGCCGTCGTCCTCCCCTGACGCCCGGGGTGGAGGTGTCCTAGGCTGGGGGAATGGCTCCCATCTACTCCTTCGCCGGCGACACCCCGGACATCCATCCTTCAGTTTTCGTGGCGCCGACGGCGTCCGTCATCGGCTGTGCCACGCTCGCCGAGGACGCGAGCGCCTTTTACGGTGTCTCCGTGCGGGCGGACACGGCCGCGATCAGCGTCGGCGCAGGCAGCAACCTGCAGGACAACGTGGTGCTGCATGCCGACCCGGGCTTCCCGTGCAGCGTCGGGGCGAGGGTCAGCGTCGGGCACAGCGCCGTCGTCCACGGCTGCACCGTTGAGGATGACTGCCTCATCGGCATGAGCGCCACCATCCTCAACGGCGCGGTGATCGGCGCAGGCTCGCTCGTGGCGGCGGGCGCTGTGGTCCTCGAAGGCACGGTGGTTCCGCCGCGCTCCCTCGTGGCCGGGGTCCCCGCCAAGGTGCGCCGGGAACTCACCGATGAGGAATTCGACGGCGTGAAGCGCAACGCGGCGCGCTACCGCGAGCTCGCGCAGGCGCACCGCGAGGTCCACGCAGACTAACTTCGGCTAGTCCAGGCTGATAGGTCCCAGCGCGTCGAGCAGGTCGCCGGGGCCGGGGTTTCCGGCGGCGGACGATCCGCCGAGGTGGTTCACCACGCCCCACACCGCATTCAAGCCCGTGGTCACGGCACCCTCGGCCCAGCCGGCGGTGAAGGAGACATCGTCGCCGGCGAGGAAGATCCCGCGCTGGCTTTCCGGCAGGCGGTCCTGCTTGAAGTGGGTGAAGAGGCGCTGCTGGTAGCGGTAGTGCCCGGGCAGGTTTGCCTTGAAGGCGCCCATGAAGTTGGGGTCCGCCTCCCAGGAGACCGTGATGGGCTGGCCCACGATGTGACTGGCGATGTCCACACCGGGGTAGATCTGCTCGAGTGAGTGCAGCATGAGCTCCACCCGCTGGTCGGCGTCGAGGGACAGCCACTTCAGCGCGTCATCGTTCCACGTGTAGGACAGCAGGATCACGGCGGGCTGGTCCGGGCCGTTATCCAGGAGGTAGGTGGCGCGGTTGAGCCGGTCGGTCAGCGTCATGGACAGCACCTCGCGGCCGGTTTCCGGGTCGATGTCCTTCCAGAACGGCCGGTCCACCATGACGAACGTCTTCGAGGACTGCATGTAGTGCGAGCGCTCGATCGCCGTCCAGAGCTCCGCGGGGAACAGCGCCTCCTCCGTGTGGATTCGCGTGGACAGCAGCCACGACTGGCAGGTGGTGACCACTGCCGGGTAGGACGATTCGCGGCCCCACCGCTCACGGAGGCGGAGGTCTCCGTTGGCGTCCCGGCTGATCCGGTCCACTGCACCCCGCGGGGAGCCGGAGTGCAGTGACGCCAGCGACGTTCCTTCCGGCCAGTGGGCCATGCCCGACGGCGCGTGGTGCCACAGTGCCTCCGGGAGCCGTTGCGCTCCGCCGGCGATGAGTCGGTGCTGGTCATCGGCGTCGGTATATACGACGCGCAGGATCTCGAGGATGGAGTTGGGGAAGTCCGTATCCCAGCCGCCGGTGCCGAAGCCCACCTGGCCGAACGCCTCGCGGTGGGCAAAGCCCGCCTCCTTGAACGACTCGCTGCCGGCGATGAAGCCGTAGAACGTCTGCTCGTCCAGCAGCGGCAGGAGCTCATTCCAGAGTTCCTTGATCCGGGCGGTGTCCCGCGCCCGGATGGCGTCCTGCATCTCGCTGAACCGGGCGCCGTCGTTCACGGCGGCTTTCCAGGCGTCGGCCACTTCGCGGAAGAACGGCGGAAGGTCGGCGGAGGTGGTTGCGTAGTGCTTCTGCCCGGCGAGCTCGATCACGGTGCTGGAGGTTGCGGGCGCCAGCGGGTTGGGGAACTCCTGGGTGTCGAGTCCCAGCAGGTCCACGTAGTGGTAGAACGCCTTGCCGGATACCGGGAAACGCATGCCGCCCAGGTCTGCCACCACGCCGGGGGCCGACGGGAAGCTGGCCGTGCGCAGGCGGCCGCCGATCTGGTCGGCCTCGTAGACGACGGGCCGCAGCCCGAGCCTCATCAGCTCGTAGGCGGTGACCAGTCCGGACAGCCCAGCGCCCACCACCGCGACTTCTGTTCCGTACAGTTCCGGCGGAAGGGAACCCAGCCCGTCCGGGTGGGAGAGGTAATGGTCATAGCTGAACGGGAAGTCCGGATTCAGCATGGTGATGGGGGCAAGGTCCTGCCTGGCGGCCGCCTCCCGTGACGGTCCGGTGGAGGTGCTGGACGGATCGAAGGCCGGCAGTTCGGTAGCGATGGTCATGAAAGGTCTGCCTTTGAGGGTTCGGGGATTGAGGGAGTGCTGGAAAGTTCACGGCTGGATAGTTCACGGTATTCCTCCTGGCTGAGCGCGGCCACCCTGGAATGGCGGCGGCCGTAGCCGAAGTAGGCGGCGAGTCCCACGAGCATCCAGATCCCGAAGGTCACCCAGGTGTCGGCACCGAGGTTGACCATGAGGTACGCACACATCAGCGCGCCCAGGATCGGGGTCAGCGGGAACAGCGGCACCCGGAAGGTCCGCGTGAGCTCAGGCCGGGTGCGGCGCAGGTAGATGACGGCCACGTTCACCAGGGCGAAAGCAAAGAGTGTGCCGATGCTCGTTGCATCGGCCAGGGCGCCCAGGGGAACCAGGCCGGCCGTCAGCGCCACAAGGACGCCGACAATCAGGGTGCCGGCAACGGGCGTGCCGGTCCTCTTGGAGACGCGGCCGAAGACCTTGGGAATGAGTCCGTCGCGGGCCATGGAGAGAAGGATGCGGGTCTGCCCGTACAGGACGGTCAGCACGATGCTGGCGATGGCAAGGACTGCACCGACGGCGAAGACCAGGGCGATCCAGGGCTGCCCGGTGGTTTCCTCGAGAATCTTGACGAGGGCTGCCTCGTTGCCGTCGAACCATCCCCAGGGACGGGCACCAACAGCGGCGACGGCTACCAGGACGTAGATGGTGGTGACGATCAGCATGGAGAGCATGATGGCCCGGGGCAGGTCCCGCTTGGGGTTGCGGGCTTCCTCGCCCGCGGTGGAGGCGGCATCGAAGCCGATGTAAGAGAAGAAGACGCTGGAGGCGGCGGCGGAAACGCCGGCAGCGCCCATGGGCAGGAGGGGCTCGAAGTTGCCCGCGTTGAAGGCAGTGAAGGCCACGGCGCAGAAGAAGATCAGGATTCCCACCTTCACCACCACGATGGCGGTGTTGACCCAGGCGCTTTCCTTGGCACCGCGCACCAGCAGGATCATGGCCAGCACCACAATGACCATGGCCGGGATGTTCATGATGCCGCCGCCGTCACCGGGCGGCTGGGAGATGGAGTCCGGCAGGACCTGGCCGAACACCGCGAGCGTCTCGTTGACGTACTGTCCGGCCCCGACGGCGACGGCCGCCACCGAGACGGCGTACTCCAGCACGAGGCACCAGCCGCAGATCCAGGCCATGCCCTCACCCAGGGTGGCGTAGCTGTAGGAATAGCTGGAGCCCGCCACCGGCACCAGGCCGGCCATCTCGGCGTAGGACACGGCGGAGAGCAGGGCCGCGAAGCCGGCAATGGCGAAGGAGATCCAGATGGCGGGCCCGGCCAGCGGAACCGATTCGCCAAGGATCACCAGGATGCCGGTTCCCAGGGTGGCGCCCACGCTGATCATCGTCAGCTGCAGGACGCCGAAGCTGCGGACCAGGCGGGTTCCGCCGTGGCCCGTTTCGGCTTCATTGACCATCTGTCCGATCGGCTTGCGGCGCAGCAGCTGCGCGGCCAGGCCGGGCCGGCCGGCCGGCGCTGCCGGCCGCTGTTCTGTGTACGTGGGCACAGTCATCGTTGACGTCCGTTCGTGAGTAGTTGCGATTCCCCTCATCTCAGACTAGGCGTGTGAGCCACCTCTCACGGTTGTGCAAAATGCCCTATAGTGTTCTGGCATGAGACGTAATGCACAACAGGCAGGCACCCCGAACATGGTGCTTTCCGGCCAGGTCAGCGTTGATCTGTCCGCGATTTCCGACAATGTCCGGGCCCTCCGGGCACTCACCTCCGCAGCGCATTTCATGGCGGTGGTGAAGGGCAACGCCTACGGCCACGGGCTCGTGGACGTGGCACAGGCAGCCCTTGCGGCCGGCGCCGACTGGCTCGGGACGGCCCAGCTCACCGAGGCCCTCGCCTTGCGCCGCGCCGGCATCACAGCCCCGGTTCTTTCATGGCTGTACCTCGCCTCGGCGTCCAGCGACATCATCCGCGAAGCGGTAGACAACGACGTCGACATGTCGCTCGGCAGCACCGCCCAGCTGGATGTGGTGGCGGGCATCGCCCGGTCGCTGGGACGGCCGGCCGCTGTCCACCTCGAATTGGACAGCGGCCTGAGCCGGGGCGGCGCACGGGCCGAGGACTGGCCGGACCTCGTGGCCGCCGCACGCGCCGCCGAGGTTGCCGGAACGCTTTCGGTAAGAGGCGTCTGGACGCATCTGGCCTGGGCCGATGTTCCCGCCCACCCTGGCAACGCCGCGGCCGTGGCGGTTTTTGAGGAAGCCGTCCGCCAGGCCCGGCGGGCCGGACTGGACCCGCAGCTGAGGCATGTTTCCAGTTCCGCCAACATCCTGGACCGCCCAGAATTTGCGTTCGACATGGTCCGGGCGGGCCTGGCCATCTACGGACTGGCCCCGGCTGACCACCTTGACCCGGCGGATTACGGGCTTCGCCCGGCCCTGACCGTGACGGCGCCCGTGGTGCTGGTGAAGAAAGTCCCGGCGGGCACCGGGGTGAGCTACGAGCACCAGGCCATCACCCACGAGGCACGTTTCCTGGGGCTGATCCCGCTCGGCTACGCGGACGGCATTCCGAAGGGCATTTCCGGCAGGAGCATCGTCCGGATCGGGGGCAGGCGGGTTCCCGTGATCGGCAAGGTGTGCATGGACCAGTTCATGGTGGACCTGCGAGCGGACTCGGGCGGCGTCTGCGTGGGCGACGCAGCTGTGCTGTTTGGCGATCCGGGCACCGGTGCGGCCAGCGCGGACGAATGGGGCGCCGCGATCGGCAGCCACGGCGACGAAATCATCAACAGGATTGCCCCGCGCCTCCCCCGGGCCTACGAGTGCCCGGATTACGAGGATCCCCGGGACGGTGTGCCGCATGTCGGCTGAGGCCACAACCGGCGCCGAGCGCCTGAGCGTCGTCACCCTGGAACAGTTCCTGGCGAAGTTGCCGCCGGAGTTGAAGGTGATTCACGACGGCGGCAACGGTTCCGGCCTGTTGCGCTGGGTAGAGCCCAGCGAGCTGGAGGACCCCACCCCCTACCTGCTCGACGGCGAGTTCCTCCTGACGGCCGGGCTGCCATTCGTGGGCGAGGCCGGCGACGCGGACCGGGTTGACGCCTACGTGCGGCGGCTCGTCCAGGCCCGGGTGGGGGCACTAGGATTCGGGCTCGACCCGTACTTCGACGCCGTGCCGGACACCCTGGTGGAGGCCTGCGTCAGGCACAACCTGACCCTCGTGGAGGTGCCCAACACGGTTCCGTTCGCGGCGATCGGGCTCGAGTTCTCCCAGCTCCTGGAGTCGGACAACGCCAAATTGTTCCGGCACCTGGCCGACACCAACAGGCAGCTGATGCGTGCCGTGCTGTCCGCCCGGCCCGAGCACGAACTCCTGGCAGCGCTGACCCAACGGGTGCCTGTGTGGGCGGTGCTGGTGGGCGCGGACGGACGGGTCCGCGCCCGGGCGGGCTCCGGCGTCGAGCTTCCCGTGCTCCAGCCGATCCTGGACCGCCTTCTGGGCGGGAGCGGGCCCCGGGTGGAGATGGACTCCTTCGACGTCGCGGGGTCCGCGCTAGTCTTCGGGCATCCGCTGCGCAGCACCCGCGACGCCAACCTTGGGGCCCTGGTCCTGGGTACCGACGCGCCGCTGACTCCGGCGCAGAACAGCGTGGTGTCATCCGCCGTCGGCCTCTTGGAACTCCTGGTCCGGCAGCGGACCAGCGGTTCCCTGGCGCCAAGCCAGCTGGCCACGGCGCTGCTGCTGCACCCGGACAGCGTGGCCAGCGGCGGAACGCGGCACATCAACGGGCTCCGGGACCTGCTGGCCCAGAGCACCTCGTCCACCCGCTCGGCCCCGCTTCGGGTGGTCCAGGGCGTCAAGGCGGACCAGGCGATGTGGCCGGCCGGCGACAGCCCGGTGCGCGAACTGCTGCAGTGGCGGCGGCTGTTCGACACCAAGCTCGTGGAAATCACCGACTACGGGTTCGCGGCGATCACCAGGCTGAAAGTGGATGACGCGTTGCTGGCCGAGATAGAAAAGCTCGGCTGGCGCCTGGTGATCGGCGATGCCACCGAGCTGGCCGGCCTGAGCGGCGCCTACCAGCGCGTGACGTCACTGCGCTCCCGGGTCCAGAGCACCGGTAAGAGTGCGCGGGTGGGCGAAGTCAGCTGGACTGTGACGGGGCTGCTGGGGCGCGAGGCCGGCACCATGCTGGCGGGCCGGCTCCTGGAGCCGCTGCTCAGCCAGGACGCCGACCGCCGCCGCGCCCAGCTCTCGGTGCTGAAGTCCTGGCTGGGCGAAAACGGTAACTGGGACGCCACCGCCAAGGTGCTCGGGCTGCACCGCAACAGCGTCCGGCGCCAGGTCAACGCGGTGGCGGAGCTGTTGGACATGGACCTCAACGAGGCACAGGTGCGGGCGGAACTGTGGATTGCGCTGCAGTATGCGGATGAGCTGCCGCCGGCCGGCCCTTCCGGCACCGCCCATTCGCCGGCTCAGCCCCCGGCGGAGCCGTCCCCGGCCAGGCCGTCTTCCCAGGACCGGTAAACAGCGGGGCGCCGGTCCTCGAGGTAGGGCACAACCGCCCTCGCGTTCCGGGCAGCGTCCGCGCAGACCTCGGCGAACAGCAGCTCCGGACCGGTGCCCGCCGCCGCCAGCAGCGACCCGTCCGGCGCGGCGATGACGCTTCCGCCCAGGAACTCGCAGCCGTCCTCCGCGCCCGAATGGTTGGCGTAGGCCACGGTCAGCTGGCTCTCCAGCGCCCGGGCGCGCAACAGGACCTGGGGAACGGCGTCGAATCCGTGCGCCAGCGCGGTGGGAGCCAGAAGCAGCTCGGCGCCGCGGGCGGCGGCTGCGCGCACAACCTCGGGAAATTCCACGTCATAGCAAATGGCCAGCGATGCCCTGATACCGGCCAGATCGACGACGGCGGGGGCTGCTTCTGCGGGGCTGAACGCGTTGCGCTCCTCCGGCCCGAACAAATGCACCTTCGCGTAGGTGAGTAGTTCATCCCCCCGATCGCCGAGTAGCGTGGCGGTGATCTGCCACTGCCCTCCGGGCGTGACCGCCGGCAGGCTGTAGACCAGCGCGATCCGGTGACGGGCGGCGATCTCCGCCAACATGCTGCGGATGGCCGGAAGAACGGCCGGATTCAGCTCCGTGCGGATCCGCAGCGGCGCATACCCCACGGGAAAGAGTTCGGGAGTCAGCAGCACGCCGGCTCCGGCTTCCGCGGCTTTCCGGGCAGCCTCGTCAATGGCCCGGCAGTTCCGTTCGATATCCAAAACAGCGGCGTTTGCCTGCAACAGCGCCAGGAGCACCTTGATCACCTCGAATCTTCGTGAACGCCCGCCCAACACCGGGCCGTCCCCTCAGCGTATCCGCGGGGCCCGCCACGCGCGCCGGTCTATTTGCACCTGAAGGCCCGGCCAGCGGGACAGATCGTCCAGAGAGCCCAAAACCGCGGCGACGCAAGCGTTGCGTTAACTTCTTGACTACAAAGAGCCAATAGGGCAATCTTCATAGCATGCCCTCAACATCGCGCTCAACGAGGAGCCGAACCAAAAACCCCGGATCGCAGTCCGCGCTTAGGCACCTCAACCAGCAGCGGATCATCGAATGCCTCCTCAACGGCCCGTCCACCCAAGCGGAGCTCGCCCGGCAAACCGGCTTGTCCACCGCGACGGTGTCCAACATCGTCAAAATCATGCAGGACTCCGGCCTGGCGTCCACTGAACCGATCACCAGTTCGGGGCGGCGGGCGCTCAACGTCCGCCTTAACAGCAACGGCGCCGTGGCCGTGGGAATCGACTTCGGCCGCAGGCACCTCCGCGTGGTGCTCGCCTCGCTCAGCTACCACATCATCGCCGAGGAATCCGTCCTGCTTCCCCTCGGGCACCATGCCGACCAAGGCATCGAGGCCGCCGTCACGCTGCTGGCCAAACTGCTCGCCGACAGCGGCGTGGAGCGCAGCGCCGTGGTGGGTGCCGGCGTCGGAATTCCCGGGCCCATCGACCGCCGGACGGGCACCGTGGCGCAGGGCGCCATCCTCCCCGAATGGGTGGGCATCAACATCCTGCAGCACCTCGAAAACACGCTGCAATTCCCGGTATTCATTGACAACGACGCCAATCTGGGAGCGCTGTCCGAGGTCACGTGGGGCCCGCACAGCGGCGTCAGCAACCTGATGTTCCTCAAGATCGGTTCGGGCATCGGCGCCGGCCTGATCCTCAACGGCGCCCCGTACTACGGCAGCGTGGGGATCACCGGCGAAATCGGCCACGCCACCATCCATGAGCACGGCCTGATCTGCCGCTGCGGCAACCGGGGCTGCCTCGAGACCATCGCCTCCACCACCACCATGATCGAGCTGCTGAGCCGGGGCGAGGAACGGCCGCTGGCACCCGCGGACATCGTCCGCAAAGCGCTGGCAAGGGACGCCGCGACCCTACGTGTCGTGGATGACGCCGGCCTGGCGGTGGGCCGGGCGCTGGGCAATGTGGCCAACCTGATCAACCCGGAAGTGATTGTGGTGGGAGGACCGCTTGCCGGTCTGGGCGAGCTTCTGCTGGACCCCGTCCGGCGGGGCCTTGTGCGGCATGCAGTTCCCGTCATCGGGGAAACCACCACCCTGACAATGTCCTCTTTGGGCGACCGCGCCGAGGCCTTGGGCGCCGCAGCCCTGGTCTTCCAACATGCCGGAATCCGGCGCTCGTAAGCTTTTTGTTATCTGCCTGTTGCGTTAAAGACTTGACGACAAGGGCTGTGATCCAGTTTACTTTTTCATCAGACGGCCCTGCGGATTGCAGGGCAGACAACGAAGTCACGCATTGGAGGCGTAAGGGCAAATGACGTCCCTCGACACGCAAGGCGATCCGGTAATCCTCGAGATGCGTTCCATCACCAAGGAATTCCCCGGCGTTAAAGCATTGGCCGATGTGAGCCTCAGGGTGAAGGCCGGCGAGATCCACGCGATCTGCGGGGAGAACGGCGCGGGAAAGTCCACCCTGATGAAGGTGCTCTCCGGTGTCTATCCGTACGGCACCTACACGGGCGACATCGTGTACCAGGCCGAGGTCCAGCAGTTCAAGGACATCCGGGCCAGCGAGCATGCGGGCATCGTGATCATCCACCAGGAACTGGCGCTGATCCCGGAACTGTCCATTACCGAGAACATCTTCCTGGGCAACGAACCCGTCAAGCGGGGCGTGATCGACTGGGCCGAGGCCCGCACACGGACCCGCGAGCTGCTCGCCCGCGTGGGACTGCGGGAGAACCCGGATACCCCCGTGAAGGAAATCGGCGTCGGCAAGCAGCAGCTCGTGGAAATCGCCAAGGCCTTGAGCAAGTCCGTGAAACTGCTGATCCTGGACGAGCCCACCGCGGCGCTGAATGAGTCCGACTCCCAGCACCTGCTGGACCTGATGCTGGGGCTGAAGGGCCGCGGCATCACGTCCATCATCATTTCTCACAAGCTCAACGAGATCGAGCAGATCGCGGATTCCATCACCATCATCCGCGACGGCAAGGCGATTGAGACCCTCGACGTGAAGGCCGACGGCGTTGACGAGGACCGCATCATCAAGGGCATGGTCGGGCGCACGCTGGAGTCCCGCTTCCCGGCCCACGTGCCGAAGATCGGCGAGGTGCTGTTCGAGGTCAAGAACTGGACCGTCGGGCATCCGCAGGTGCAGGACCGCCTGGTCTGCAAAGGCTCCAACTTCTTCGTCCGCCGCGGCGAGATCGTGGGCTTCGCCGGACTCATGGGAGCCGGTCGCACCGAACTGGCACGCTCCGTGTTCGGCCGTTCCTACGGCCGCTTCATCACCGGCAGCATCTACAAGAACGGCAAGGAACTCCAGCTCAAGAGCGTCAAGCAGGCCATCGACGCCGGCCTCGGCTACGTCACCGAGGACCGGAAGTCCCTGGGCCTGAACCTCCTGGATGACATCAAGACCACCACCGTTTCGGCGGCGCTGCACAAGATCAGCAGGCACTTCGTGGTGGATGCCAATAAGGAATTCACCGTGGCCGAGCAGTACCGCAAATCGCTGCGCACCAAGACGCCCTCCGTGGAGGAAGGCGTGGCCAAGCTCTCCGGCGGCAATCAGCAGAAGGTGGTTCTGGCCAAGTGGATGTTCACCGACCCTGACCTGCTGATCCTGGACGAACCCACCCGCGGCATCGACGTCGGCGCCAAGTACGAGATCTACGGCATCATCCAGCAGCTGGCCAACCAGGGCAAGGCAGTCATCGTCATCTCCTCCGAACTCCCTGAGCTGCTCGGCCTTTCCGACCGCATCTACACCATCTTCGAAGGCGCCATCACGGGCGTCGTGGACAAAGACGAAGCCAGCCAGGAAAGCCTCATGAAACTTATGACTTCCGCACGAAAAACCGCCTGACCCTCTGGAATCCTCCAGAACCTTCCAGAACAAGGACTGACACAATGAACGCGCTCAAGAAGCTCTTTGGCGGCAACACCCGCCAATTCGGCATGATCTTCGCCCTGGTTGCACTGATCGTCTTCTTCCAAATTGCCACCGAGGGCCGCACCCTCACCCCCGGCAACGTCATCAACCTCTTCAACGGCAACTCCTACATCCTGATCCTGGCCATCGGCATGGTGCTGGTCATCATCGCCGGGCACATCGACCTCTCGGTCGGTTCCGTGGCGGCGTTCGTCGGCGTGACGGTGGCGCTGGCCATCAGGGACTGGGGCATCCCCTGGTGGGCGGGCATCCTGCTCGGACTTGGGCTCGGAGCCCTGATCGGCGTCTGGCAAGGGTTCTGGACGGCGTACGTGGGAATCCCTGCGTTCATCGTGACGCTCGCCGGCATGCTGCTGTTCCGCGGTTTCAACCAGTTCGTCGGCAAGTCCAACACCATCCCCGTCCCCGCGGACTTCCAGTACATCGGCTCCGGCTACCTTCCCGAAGTCGGCCCGAACACCGGCTTTAACAACCTCACACTGCTGCTCGGCCTGCTCGGCGTCGCCTTCGTGGTCTTCAGCGAACTCCGCGCCCGCCGCACCGCCAAGGCGCTCGGCGCCGAGGTTCCCGAGGGCTGGGTGGTCGTCACCAAGCTGGTGCTGATCTGCGGCGCCATCCTCTACGCCACCTACCTGTTCGCCACGGGCCGCCCCGGAACGTCCTTCCCGATCCCCGGCCTGATCCTGGCCGTCCTGGTCCTCATCTACGGCTTCATCTCCTCCAAAACCGTCGTGGGCCGCCACGTCTATGCAGTAGGCGGAAACCGCCACGCCGCAGAGCTCTCCGGCGTCCAGTCCAAGAAGGTCAACTTCCTGGTCATGATGAACATGGCCATCCTTTCCGGCCTGGCCGGCATGATCTTCGTCGGCCGTTCCACGGCCTCTGGCCCGTTCGACGGCGTCGGCTGGGAACTGGACGCCATCGCGGCCGTGTTCATCGGCGGCGCCGCCGTGACCGGCGGCGTGGGCACCGTGATCGGCTCGATCGTCGGCGGCCTGGTGATGGCCGTGCTGAACAACGGCCTGCAGCTGCTCGGCGTCGGCGCCGACCTCACCCAGATCATCAAGGGCCTGGTCCTGCTGATCGCCGTGGCATTCGACGTCTACAACAAGTCCCAGGGCAAGAGGTCCATCATCGGCATGCTGACCCAGAGCTTCAACCGCCCCAGCGGAGGCACACCGCTCCAGCCGGACGAAGTCACCTCGACCAAAGAAACCATCTCCCGGGAATCCTGAGCACGCACCTCCCCCGGATGCATTTCCCACCCCTATAGAAAGTGAACCAAGCAATGCGAATGATTGGTAAAGCAGGAAAGGCGGCAGCAATCGCCGCCATTGCGGCACTGGCGCTGACAGCCTGCGGCCGTACCGACCCCGGTACAACGGGCGGTGGCACCGCGGGCGGCGAGGCATTCCCCAAGGACTCCTCGATCGGCGTCGCACTCCCCCAGAAGACCAGCGAAAACTGGGTTCTGGCGGAGAAGCTGTTCAACGACGGCCTCAAGGAGGCCGGCTTCAAGCCGGACGTTCAGTTCGCCAACGGCGGCGTCTCGGAGCAGCAGAACCAGATCAGCGCCATGATCACCAAGGGCGCCAAGGTCATCATTGTGGGTGCCATCGACGGCGCCCAGCTCGGCACCCAGCTCAAGCAGGCCAAGGACAACGGCGCGACCATCATCGCCTACGACCGGCTGCTGCTGAACACCAACGACGTCGACTACTACGTGGCCTACGACAACTTCAAGGTGGGCGAGCTTCAGGGCCAGGCCCTGCTGGAAGGCTTGAAGGCCAAAAAGCCGTCCGGGCCGTACAACATTGAACTGTTCGCAGGCTCCCCCGATGACGCCAACGCGAAGGTCTTCTTCGACGGCGCCATGAGCGTCCTGAAGCCGAAGATCGACGACGGCACGCTCAAGGTGCTCTCCGGCCAGACTTCCTTCGAACAGGCCGTCACCCAGGCCTGGAAGTCTGAAAACGCCCAGCGCCGCGCTGACACGCTGCTGAGCGGCTCCTACGGCAGCGCCCCGCTGGATGGCGTTCTTTCCCCGAACGACCTCCTGGCCCGCGCCATCCTGACCTCCGTCAAGGCCGCCGGCAAGCCGACGCCAGTCATCACCGGCCAGGACTCGGAAGTTCAATCGGTGAAGTCCATCATGGCGGGCGAGCAGTACTCCACCATCAACAAGGACACCCGCAAGCTGGTTGAGCACGCGATCACCATGGTCAAGGACGTCCAGGCCGGCAAGATGCCCGAGATCAACGACGACAAGTCCTACAACAACAAGGTCAAGACCGTTCCGGCCTTCTTGCTGGAGCCGGTCATCGTGACCAAGGAAAACGTCAAGACGGCTTACGTGGACGATCCGGTACTCGGACCGATCACCAAGTAACGTCCCGGACGCTAACATCCAAGATCCCCGGCTCCCCCGCGAGGGAGGGCCGGGGATCTTGGCGTCTGGAGTCCGCTTCTCGCGGCCCGTTTGACGGGCCGTTTCTCCGGAGCGGGGCCCTTCACAGCGCAAACATAGCTTTGGCCGGTTTCCCACACAGCAGCGGGGACCAGTGTGGGATCAGAAGCCGGCCAATCCGCCGGCGCGTGATCCCAAGGAGTGCAGTGAGCGTCCTCGCCCGAAGTGTAGGCAATGCCTTTAGAAACAAGGTCAGAACGGCGGCCGTGGTGGCTGTGCTGGCCGTAGCGATCGGGCTGGCCCTGGCTATGCTCGTGGCCAATCAGGCCGTGGATGCAAAAGTCCAGGAGCTGAACGCTTCGGTGGGGACCGTGCTGACGGTCAACCCGGCCGGCGGCCAGGGATTCGAAGGCGGCGGCGAGCCGCTGACCGCCGAGCAGGCGGCCACCGCCGCCGACGTACCCAACGTGACCGCCGTCGTAGGAACGAAGGCCCTGCGCCTCCGCAACGCCGCCGAAGCGGCTGCCCAGGCGGCCGCCGGCCAGGCAGGTGGACCGGGAGGCCAGGGCGGTCCTGGCGGGCAGCCCACCACGACGCTCACCACCAGCCTCACGGCCGCCGTCGACGCCGGAACCCTCGGCAACCGCAACCAGGCCAGCGAAGGAACCACCGGGACAACCGGAACCACGCAACCGGCACGGTCCCTGCCGATCACGGCCACCGGCATCGGCGCCGAAGTGGACAGCACCGGAAAGGCCCTCGAACTGACGGAAGGCACCGGCCTCGGCGACTACACCGCGGATTCCACCAGGGCCCTGCTCGGCACCACGCTCGCCGAAAAGAACAACCTCAAGGTGGGCGCCACGTTCACCATCAACAACAAGACCTTCACGGTGGCCGGCCTGTTTGACGCCGGCACGACGTTCGGCAACAACGCCTTGTACGTCACGCTTCCGGCGGCCCAGACGCTGGCCGGGCTGCCCGGGGAACTCTCCACCATGATCGTCACAGTCAACAGCATGGAGAACGTCGACTCCACCAAAACCGCGCTGCAGTCAGCCCTCGGCACCGACAAGGCCGATGTCACCCAGGGCCAGCGCAACCTCGAAACCGCGGTCAGCTCGCTGGACAGCGTCAAGAACATCTCCCTGGTTGCCTTCATCGCGGCGTTGGGCACGGCCGGACTCATCATCCTGCTGATCATGGTCATGCTGGTCCGCGAGCGCCGCCGCGAAATCGGCGTGCTGAAGGCCATCGGCGCACCCAACCGGACCATCGGTCTGCAGTTCGTTCTCGAGGCGCTGGTCCTGGTGGCGCTCGGCAGCGTCGTGGGTGCCGCCATCGCATCGTTCGCCAGCGGCGGCGTCGCCTCCGCGCTGGTCAGTTCCAGCACGAGCACGACGACGGCCACCACCGGCCAGCGTGGCCCCGGGTTCGCGGGCGCTGCCGGCGGCTTTCCGGGCGGCGTTCCGGGCCAGGGCGGCCCCCTCGGCGGCGCCTCGCAGCTGCTCACGTCCGTCACGGCGAGTGCGTCCCCCGGCGTCATCGCCGCGGGCATCGCCGCAGTGTTCGGCGTCGCCATCATCGGCGCGCTGGTTCCGGCCCTGCTGACCGCCCGCATCCGACCCATCGAAGTCCTCCGAGGAGAATAGCCATGATTGAAGTCAAGAACCTCGTCCGCGCCTTCAAGTCCGGCGACCGAACCATCAAACCCGTCAACGACGTCAGCTTCGAGCTGGAGCAGGGCACGCTGGCGTCCATCGTGGGCAAAAGCGGCAGCGGCAAAAGCACCCTGTTGTCCCTCCTGGGCGCGCTGGACAAACCCACCAGCGGAGACATCGTCGTCAACGGCGTCAGCCTCGCCGGCATGCCGGACGGCAAGCTGACGGAATACCGGCGCCGGGACATCGGCTTCGTGTCCCAGCAGTTCAACCTGATCCCCAACTTGTCCGGACTGGACAACGTGATGCTTCCCATGGAGTTCGCCGGCGTCCGCAAGGCAGCACGGTCCCAGCGGGCGCGCGAATTGCTCGAGCAGGTGCAGCTCGACCCGGACAAGCACGTGCGGCGCATCAACCGGCTCTCGGGCGGCGAGCAGCAGCGGGTCGCCATTGCCCGGGCGCTGGCCAATGAACCCAAGCTGATCCTGGCCGATGAGCCCACGGGCAACCTGGACGAACAGACCGGCGAGCACATCATCGAGCTGCTCAATTCGCTCAGCCGGGACCACAACACCACCATCCTGGTGGTCACGCACGACCGCTCCCTGGCCAACAAGACGGACCGCAGGTTCAGGCTGCAGCAGGGCAAACTGACCGAGGAGCCCGCCCGCAACCGGGCTGCGGTCCCGGCAGCGGTATGATCCGCGGGGCGGCGTAAGTGAGTTCGCGGCGGGCGGTGCGGGAGGTCCAACTTCCCCGCACCGCCGGCCGCAATCCCCAACGCTCTCCCACCTCCCACCGCCAAACCCCCAACGCTCTCCCACTTCCCACCGGCAAACCCCCAACGCTCTCCCACTTCCCACCGGCAAACCCCCAACGCTCTCCCACTTCCCACCGGCAAACCCCCAATTCTCTCCCACCAGGATGAGAGGATGGCGTCATGACGTCACCTATCGCGAAGCCGTGGCTGTTCAGCCAGAGCAATCAGGATCCCCAAGCCGCCACCGGAAACCCGCTGAAGTGGGGATTCATCGCCACCGGGCGCATCGCCTCGCTCGTTTCACGGGACCTTGCGCTGCTTGCCGACGCCGAGCTTTACGCCGTCAGCTCGCGCAGGCAGCACACCGCTGACACCTTCGCCGCCGAGTACGGCTTCACCACGGCGTACGGGACCGACGGCGGACAGGAAGGTTACGAGCGACTCCTCGCCGACGATTCGGTGGACGTCGTCTACGTGGCCACGCCGCACGCCCAGCACCATCAGATGGTGCTGGCCGCCCTGAACGCCGGAAAGCATGTCCTCTGCGAGAAGGCCTTCACCATCAATGCCCGGGAGGCGGCGGACCTTGTTGCCGTGGCCCGCGAAAAGAACCTATTCCTGATGGAAGCCATGTGGAGTCGCTTTCTCCCCAGCATGCAGCGGGCATTCGAGATCGCCGGTTCCGGCGAACTCGGAACCGTGCAGTGGGTCACCGCCGATCTGGGATTCCCCGCCCCGTACTCCCCCACCGCCAGGCTCTGGGCGGTCAAGGACGGCGGCGGGGCACTCCTCGATCTGACCGTCTACCCGCTGCTGTGGGCGCTGGGCACCTTAGGCTTCCCGCAGGCGGTCAGTGCCATGGGCACCGTTAATGACGACGGCGTCGACGCCCAGAATGCGCTGACTTTCGGCTACCACGACGGAGCACAGGCGCAGCTCACCTCGTCCTTACTGGCCTACGGACCGCGAGCCGCCACCGTCGCCGGGAGCCTGGGCTATCTGCAGACGCTGGGGTCCATCAACAACCCCAAACAGCTCGTGATCGGGGTCGGCCGGGAGGCTCCCCGAACCGAGCACTTCGAGGTTGCCGGCCAGGGCTACGCCTACGAGCTTCGCGAGGTAACGAGGTGCATCCAGCAGGGCTTGACGGAGAGCCCGGTCATGCCTCTGGAAGACTCTCTCAACACCATGCGGCTGTTCGACGGCGTGCGCGCGCAGCTCGGCGTCAGCTACCCGAACGATGCCCACTGAGGGCCGCCAGCGGCTTCTCAAACGGCTTTATCGAATCGAAAGATTTATTCCTCTGGCTCTGGACTCTCACTTTGCGGCGGGCTTAGGCTGTAGAGTATCGTCGACTTATTCGGTGACTTGGGGGTGTTGAGCATGGCCAATGCTGGGTTGTCCTGGTCTGTGCTCCGCCCACTGCGTCCGGTCTTGCTGGCTGGGGCCGCCGCCATGGCGTGGATGGCCTTTTCAGCACCTGCCGCCGAGGCTGACAATCATCATGAACAGCCTTCCTTACTTGGCGGCATCACCTCGACGGTGTCTTCCGCCAGCAACGGCGTGGGCAAGGCCGTTGGCAACGCGGCCAGCGGAGCACCCGCTGCTCATGCTCCGAAACGTTTTGCCGCCGCTCCGCATCCGGCAAGCCTTCCTATGACGGAGCGCATCACCGATGCACCCGGCGCTATTTCTTCCGTGCCCGTGCCGACGCCTGTCACAGCCGTAGCTGGGACGGTCTGGGTGCCCGTCGTCGCTGAGGTCACCAAACCGGTAGACACGGCCGTCGGCGCGTTGCCGGTGGCGGACATTCTTCCCGTGGACACTGTGGCCGCCGTGACTGACCCGGTGGTTACCGTGGCTGAAACCGCGGTTGCGGACATCGCGGAAAACGTTGCTGTGCCCGTGACCGACACTCTGCCAGTTGACCTGCCCGTCGAGCCGATTACAGACCTTACGGCCGGTACACCGGCTCTGAGTACGCCGGTTGTCACGCCAATCACCGACGTTGTCGTCGATGGCGTTCAGGAAGTTGCGGATCGGGTTCCGGCGGTACTGCCTGCCCATGGGAATGCCCCGGTCGCCAGAACTGGTGACACGAGTGTCGGCGGCACAAGTGCTGGCACGGCATACTTCCCGGCAGTTTCCCTGGTGGCGGCCACGAGTGCCAGCGGAGCGCCCTCGACTAATCCTGCCGGTTCGGGTTCTTCAGGCTCCGGTGAAAGTCCGGGGTCTTCCCCTGCCCTACCTGCCGGCGGAGGATCGCCGGCAGGAGGACGCACGCACCTTCCAGAAGCCCTCCTTCCGGCTTCGCCCTCGGGTTCCGGCAGCGGACAGTCCTCGGGCGGCCCGGCGGCCTCCGCCGCCTGGCTGTCCAGCCCTTTTGAGTACCTCCCGATGACCGGCAACGTTCCGGTGAGCGGACCCCTTCAGCACATCCCTTCGCCGGTGGCCATCGACCCCGGCTCTTCTCCTGACTAGTTGGGCCTTCTCTGCCTCTCTTTGTGCAGAAAGACGGCCAATCGGGCTGCCTTGAGCGCCTGACAACAACTCTTCAGGAGACATCAAAATGCAACAGAATCTTCGCAGGGGCCTACTGGGCACCCTGTTTGCGGGCGGGCTGCTGGCCCTAGGCGCAACCGCCGCAAACGCGGACACATCCATCACCGGCGCGGTCACAGTCGCGCCTGAATCCGCCACGGCGGACCTCACTGCTTCGGCGTCGTTGGGCCTGCTGGGTGGCTCAACGCCGTCGAATACTGCCCTAACCGGCGCTGATGCGGCCGCCCTTGTCGACGTCAACCTCGGCAACACCACCGGCACCACCACGGCACCGGTCACCAACGCGGCCGCCCTCGTCGACGTCAACCTCGGCAACACCACCGGCACCACCACGGCACCGGCAGCCAACGCGGCCGCCCTGGTCGACGTCAACCTCGGCAACACCGCGGGCGCAGGCACCATCGCACCGGCCACCAACGCCGCCGCCGCTGTGGACGTCAACCTCGGCAACACCGCAGGAACCGGCACCACCACGGCACCGGCCACCAACGCGGCCGCCCTCGTCGACGTCAACCTCGGCAACACCGCAGGAACCGGCACCATCGCACCGGCCACCAACGCCGCCGCCGCTGTGGACGTCAACCTCGGCAACACCACCCGTACAACCGCCGACGCCCTCGTCGACGTCCACCTCGGCAACACCACCGGCACAGGCACCATCGCACCGGCCACCAACGCCGCCGCCACTGTGGACGTCAACCTCGGCAACACCGCAGGAACCGGCACCACCGCCGACGCCCTTGTCGACATCAACCTCGGCAACGGCACCACCACGACACCGGCAACCGATGCCTCCGCCGTCGTTGACGTCAACCTCGGAGGTTCGGGTCTGCTGGATGATGCAGGCACGGCCGCCGAAGGTGCAATCGATCTGGGGCTCGGCACCGGCACGGATTCTTCCGTCAATCTCGGCATCGACCTGGGAATCGGTCTCGGCGCAGGGTCCGTAGTTACGCCTCCTGCAACGGATCCCGGTAACGGGACAGGATCGGGGACGGATCCCGGTGACGGAACCACCGACGGAAGCGGCACCACGGACGGCACCGGCACCACAGACGGCACCGACGAAACGGGCACCGGTGGAACGGGCACCGGTGGAACGGGCACCGGTGGAACGGGCACAGGTGGAACCGGCACCACGGACGGAACAGGCACCGGTGGAACCGGCACCACGGACGGAACCGGCACCACCGACGGGACCAGCACGGGCACTGACGGCGCCGGAACCGGCACCAATGCAGCCCCGGGGGCAGCCTCGGGAATCGCCATTCTGCCCGCAGGTTCGGTAACAACCGGTGCCTCGGCCTCGGCTGTCACCTCGGCCCAGACGGCCGCAAGCAAGCAGTCGCTCGCCAACACGGGTGCGAACGCTGATCTGCTGCCCCTCGCACTGGTCCTCCTCGCCGCCGGCATGCTGCTGGTTCTCCGGAGGAAGAAGGCGTAGCCGCACCGAAATAGCCCAGGTTTCGTGCCCGGGCGAACACAGGACCGCAGCCGACGGTCCGGCTCCGACTGGTCTTTAGACGCTCCGGAGCCGGGCCGCCGGCACGGCCATGTTCCCCGCGACTCCTCGTCCGAATCGTCTTGGGAACCGCCCTGCGGTCCCCGGACTTGCGTCAGCGTATTACCCTTAACCGGAGCCACTGCGGATAAGGACGGCATAGTGTTGGAAGATTCGCCCGGCGGGGTGACAGTTGAAGTACTGGGCGGGCGTTACAGGCTCGGAGACGTCATTGGCCGCGGAGGCATGTCCTCGGTCTACTCGGCCCGGGATGAGAACCTCGGCAGGGATGTCGCCCTGAAGCTGTTCGCACCACAGGCGGCGGACGCCGACGAACTCAAGCGGCAAGAAGCCGAGATTGAGCTGCTTGCCACGCTCAACCACCCGAGCCTGGTGACGCTGTTCGACGCCGGCGTCGACACACGCATCCCGGACCAGCCAAGGCCGTTCCTCACCATGGAACTCGTGGAGGGGCAGGACCTGCGCGGCCGCCTGAGGCATAGCCGCGTCCCTCTCGACGAGCTTGCGGTGATCGGTGCCGGAATAGCAGACGCCCTCGCCTACGTCCACGGGCTGGGGATCATCCACCGCGACATCAAGCCAGCCAACATCCTCCTCGTCCAGGTGCGTCCCGGGGAACCCCTCCGCCCCAAGCTGACCGACTTCGGCATCGCCCGCATCGTCGACGCCACCCGGCTCACGGCAACCGGGACCATGGTGGGCACCGCGGCGTACCTAAGCCCCGAACAGGCCATGGGCTCGCCGCTCTCACCGGCCACGGACATCTACTCGCTTGGCCTCGTGCTGCTGGAATGCCTCAAGGGAAAAGTCGAATACCCCGGCGGCGCTGTGGAATCGGCAGTGGCCCGGCTGCACCGCGCGCCGGAAATTCCCGAGGACCTCCCTGCGGAATGGGCGCATCTCCTGGCCGCCATGACGGCCATCGAACCGGCGGACAGGCCGACAGCGGCCGAGCTTGAGATAGCCCTTCGCCAGGCCCTGGTTTCACCGGAGTCAGCTCCGGGGGAACTGGTGGAGGAACCGACGAGGGTCCTTCCCGCCCCGCCGTCGCGGCCGCCGTCGTCCATGCTTCCTGCCGGTTATGACGCGACCCAACAGCCGCCCGATGACTCCGCCGCCGCAAACATGGCTGGCCGCTCGCGTCCCGCCGGCGCGCGGTGGCGCAACCCGCGCGTTCTACTGGCCTCTGTCCTTGCTGGAGCAGCGCTGCTCGGCGGAGTGGCCGCGGTGACCGCCGCCGTGTCGTCGCCAACAACGCCCGACGTCGTCACGTACCCCACCGTGACGGGCACGCTGGGCGACCACCTCGTGGAGCTGCAAAAAAGCGTGGAGCCGTGATTCCGCGCCCCGGCCTTCAGCGGCGTCCGGCACCCGGGGTCCGCGTGTCAGCCACTCTGGCGGGCTGCCTCCTCGCCGTGGGGCTCGCCGGCTGCGCGGGGCCGGCCCGGGATCTGGAAGGCAACGCCGCGGCCCAGCTCCAGCAGCGCGTTCTCGCCGTCACCACCGCTGCCGGCAGTGACCCCGCCGCGGCCCTCAAGTCGCTGGACGGACTGTCTTCGGAGCTCGACGCCGCCGCCGCCGACGGCCAGGTTTCCTTCCGGCGGCACCAGAGCATCACCGTAGCCATCGACGCCGTGCGTGCCGACCTCACGGCAGCGGCTGCGGCCAAGAAGGCGGCCGCTGCGAAGCCGGCAACGCCAACCCCCACCCCGACCACACCGCAGGCTGTTGCCCCGGAACCGGCACCGGCCCCGGCACCCGGGAACTCCGGAGAGGACAGTTCCGGGGATGACAAATCCGGGTCCGGCGGCGAGAACGGCAAGGGCTCAGGCAAAGGCAAGGACTAGTCTCCACAGTGCAAGGAAAAGGGAAGCGCGACGGCGGCGCTCCCCTTACTCCCCTACGTCCTTACTTCCGGAATGCTCTAGTCAGCCGGACTGCCGGTCAGGAGACCGTCGGGAATCGCTCCCACGCCCGGTGCGCTGCGAGTAGCTCCTGGATCTTCGGGACCACCGCTTCGGGACCGTCACCGAGCACTACGCCGGCCGAGTCCTCCGGGATGCTCGCCGCGTCCACGCCCGCGGAACCTGAACCCCAGGCTCCAATGGCCTTCGCGTGACGGAATGCCTCGGACAGCAGGAGCACGATCCGGGGATCAAGCGATGCACCGGGTTCCCCGGCTTTGGCGTCGAGCCCCTGCTCAGCATCGTCGGCGGGTGCGCCGGATCCGGCCACGATGACGGCGTCAAACTCGGTGGAGCGTGCGGTGAGATAGGTGCGCTGGACCGGGATCCCGCCGTCGTTCTCCGCCCCCAGCGTCCCGCCCACCGGGGCGATGACCAAGGGAACGATTCCCGCGTCGTCGAGTGCTTTTCGAGCTGCATTCACAGCGTCCAGATCGCTGGACTCGTCCGCGACGATGCCGACAACGCGTCCGGCCACCGGCCAGTTCTGGCCCAGCTGGGACAGTGCCGGGCTGGGCTCGGAATCCGGGACGTCCTCCGTGGCCTCCGGAACCGGCATGCCCAGCCCCTTCGCTACCGCAGCGCAGAGCTCGGAATCGATGTTGGCCAGGGCCAGAAGCTGACGCTCGCGGATCGGCTTCTCGTAGCACTTGCCGAGTTCGAATGTGTAGGCCTGGATCACGTGGTCCTGCTCCACCGGGGTGAGGCTGCGGAAGAACAGCCGCACCTGGCTGAAGTGGTCCTCGAAGGAGGCGGGTGACTTCCGCTGCTTGATGGCCTCCGCCACCGCCTCCGGAACGTCCACGAATGCCCCCAGGTCCTGCCCTGCCTTGAACGGGCAGCCGCCGTCGAGCGAATTGGGGCGGTAGGGCGCCACTCCCCCGTGGACTGCCGACTGGTGCATGCCCTCGCGCAGCATGTCGTTCACGGGAGCGTGCGGCCGGTTGATGGGGATCTGCGCGAAGTTCGGCCCGCCGAGGCGGGAAATCTGCGTGTCGAGGTAGGAGAACAGGCGGACCTGCAGCAGCGGATCGTTGGTGACGTCGATTCCCGGCACCAGGTGCCCCGGATGGAAGGCAACCTGCTCAGTCTCGGCGAAGTAGTTGATCGGATTAGCGTTGAGCGTCATAAGCCCGATGGGCTGCACCGGGGCAAGTTCCTCCGGCACGAACTTGGTGGGATCCAGCAGGTCAATCCCCTCGAACATCTGGTCCTCGGTGTCGGGGAAGGTCTGGATTCCGAGCTCCCACTCCGGGTAGGCGCCGGCCTCAATGGCGTCGGCCAGATCCCTCCGGTGGAAATCCGGGTCCATGCCGTTGATGATCTGGGCTTCTTCCCAGACCAGGGAGTGCACGCCCTGCTTGGGCTTCCAATGGAATTTCACGAGGGTGGTGGCACCCTCGGCGTTGACGAGCCGGAACGTGTGGACGCCGAAGCCCTCCATGGTCCGGAACGAGCGCGGAATGCCGCGGTCGGACATGTTCCACATGGTGTGGGCCTGGGCCTCGGTGTGGAGCGACACAAAATCCCAAAACGTGTCGTGTGCGCTCTGGGCCTGCGGGATCTCCCGGTCGGGATGCGGCTTGGCTGCGTGGATGATATCCGGGAATTTGATGCCGTCCTGGATGAAGAACACCGGAATGTTGTTGCCGACCAGGTCGTAGGTGCCTTCGTCCGTGTAGAACTTGGTCGAGAAGCCCCGCGTATCCCGCACAGTGTCGGCGGAACCCCTGGAGCCCAGGACGGTGGAGAACCTGACGAACACCGGAGTTTCCACATCCTTGGCCAGGAATCCGGCCTTGGTGACGTTTGCTGCCGTTCCGTAAGACCGGAAGACGCCGTGGGCGCCTGCCCCGCGCGCGTGGACAACACGTTCCGGAATCCGCTCGTGGTCGAAGTGGGTGATCTTCTCGCGGAGATGGTGGTCCTGGAGCAGGATGGGCCCGCGCGGACCCGACTTGAGTGAATGGTCCGTATCGCCCAGCCTGAGTCCCTGCGCAGTGGTCAGATACTGGCCGGACTGTGCCCGGGCATGGACCGGAGCCCCCGTGGGGCTGCCTGTCGGCGACACTGCCTCCGGCCCCTGCTGGTCAGGTTTGGGCGGCAGCGGCTCCCGCGGCGCGGTGGGTTCGACGACGGCGGGCGGCTCAGCCGAGGGGGCTCCCGGAATGTTCACAGCATTTTCATCAGGCACAGGAAAGGTCCTTTCCGAGGGCGGCGGCCTAGCCGGGCAAGGCCCGCAGGCCAAAAGCTAAGCTTGCTTAGTACCCTAATGAACGGCGGCCGAAGTTCACAACCGGAATTCGCTATGTGGGCACCAGCTACTTTTCGTCAGCAAACGTCCTTGCAGTCTTCAATTGCTGTCCGGTTCCCGATACGTTGGGGGTGTTCCATCCGATCACCCAGCTATCAGGACCGCGGGCCAACCGCCCGCACGCTGAAAACCGCACGCACGCTGAAGGAGTGAACTACGCATGGCAACTGTTCAGCAATCCATCGACGTAAATGTCCCGGTTCGTCAGGCCTACAACCAATGGACCCAGTTCGAGGACTTCCCACATTTCATGAGCGGCGTCGACGCCGTGCGCCAAATCGATGACACCACTGTCCATTTCGAGACCAGCATCGCCGGTGTCAAGCGCGAATACGATGCCCAGATCACCGTCCAGGAACCCGATCAGCGCGTTACCTGGGAGAGCCTGAACGAGCCCCGTAACTCCGGCACCGTCTGGTTCGAGTCGCTGGGGCCGGACGAAACCAAGGTGAACGTGGAGCTGACCTGGGAGCCGGAATCGGCGATGGAGAAAATCGGCGCCGCGGTTGGCCTCGACTCGCGCCAGGTGGCGTCTGACCTGAGGAAGTTCAAGCAATTCATTGAGGGCCGTGATTCCGAAACCGGCGCCTGGCGTGAAAGCGTCAACGAGGGCGAAGCACCGGGCCAAGCCGGCGTGGCCGGCACTGCGGGAGCAGGACTGGGCGCCGCAGGCGCCGGGGCCGGCACTGCCGGAGCAGGACTGGGCGCCGCCGGCGCCGGGGCTGGAACCGCGGGAGCCGGTACCGGTGCCGGGGCCGGCACTGCGGGAGCAGGACTGGGTGCCGCCGGGGCCGGCACAGCGGGAGCCGGTGCCGGTGCCGGTGCCGGTACGGACGCCGGCTACGGTGCTGCCGACGACGGCACGGGCTACGCTTCCGGAGCCGGCATGGATGCGGTCCCCGGCCGCACGTACGAGTCTGGCGACGCCTACGACGCCGCCTCCACCGAACGGCCGGTCGACGCCGACCCGGATCTCGCCGTCGACGCGCCCTACGGGGACACGGAAACAGGTGAGCCGCGGACAGAGACGCGGCATACGGACACCCGCCGCGACGAGACGCCCGACCGCTAGGAACAGCGTCCGGGCCGGCAACCACCTGCTCCGGGCCGACGCCGAATAGACTGAAGCGCCCCGCCACTCGTTCGAGTGGCGGGGCGCTTCAGTGATCAATCCACGGCAAGCTGCCGGGGATCAGCTCAGGCTGGAAACAACCTTATTGAGCGTCGCCGACGGCCGCATGACAGCGGCAGCCTTGACGGCGTCCGGCCGGTAGTAGCCGCCGACGTCCACGGGCGAGCCCTGGATCTCCAGCAGCTCGGACACGATGGCCTGTTCATTGGACGCCAGAGCCTCGGCGACCTCGGCGAAGGACGATGCCAGCTCTGCGTCCTCGGTCTGCTTGGCCAACTCCTGGGCCCAGTACAGCGCCAGGTAGTAGTGGCTGCCGCGGTTGTCGAGCTCGCCAACCTTGCGCTTCGGGGACTTGTCTTCCAGCAGGAAAGTACCGGTGGCGCGGTCCAGGGTGTCGGCCAGGACCTGTGCCCGGGCGTTGTCCGTGGTGTTGGCAAGGTGCTCGAAGCTGACGGCCAGGGCCAGGAACTCACCCAGGCTGTCCCAGCGGAGGTGGTTTTCCTGCAGCAGCTGCTGGACGTGCTTGGGGGCGGATCCGCCGGCGCCGGTCTCGAAGAGCCCTCCGCCATTGATCAGCGGAACGACGGACAGCATCTTGGCGCTGGTGCCGAGTTCCAGGATCGGGAACAGGTCCGTCAGGTAGTCGCGGAGCACGTTGCCGGTGACGGAGATGGTGTCCTCGCCCTTGCGGATGCGCTCCAGGGTGAATGCCGTGGCCTTCTCCGGGGACAGGATTTCGATCTGCAGGCCCTCGGTGTCGTGTTCCTTGAGGTATTCGCGGACCTTTTCGATCAGCTTGGCGTCGTGCGCACGGGCCTCGTCAAGCCAGAACACCGCGGGCGTCTGCGAGGCGCGGGCGCGGGTGACGGCCAGCTTGACCCAGTCGCGGATCGGCAGGTCCTTGGTCTGGCAGGCGCGCCAGATGTCGCCGGGCGTCACCTCGTGTTTGATCAGGACAGCCCCTGAGCCGTCCACGATCTGCACCTTGCCGGGAGCCTGGATTTCGAAGGTCTTGTCGTGGCTGCCGTACTCCTCCGCGGCCTGGGCCATGAGGCCGACGTTCGGCACGGTGCCCATGGTGGTGGGATCGAAGGCGCCGTTGGCGCGGCAGTCGTCGATGACCACCTGGTAGATACCGGCGTAGGAGCTGTCCGGAAGAACCGCCAGGGTGTCGGCTTCCTTGCCGTCCGGGCCCCACATGTGGCCGGAGGAGCGGATCATGGCCGGCATGGAGGCATCCACGATGATGTCGCTCGGGACGTTCAGGCTGGTGATGCCCTTGTCCGAATCGACCATGGCAAGGGCGGGGCCTTCTTCCAGGCCCTTCTTGATGGCGGCCTTGACGCCTTCACGGACATCCTCCGGCAGGTCATCCAGTCCGCTCAGAATGGCGGCGAGGCCGTTGTTGGGGCTGATGCCGGCAGCGGCCAGCTGCTTGCCGTAGGTGTCAAACAGTTCCGAGAAATACGCCTTGACCACGTGGCCGAAGATGATGGGGTCCGAGACCTTCATCATGGTGGCCTTCAGGTGCGCGGAGAAGAGCACGCCCTCGTTTTTCGCCCGGGCAACCTGGGCGGCGAGGAACTCGTCCAGCGCGGCGGCGCGCATCACGGTGCCGTCGATCACTTCGCCGGCGAGAACCGGGAAGGCCTTCTTCAGGACCTTGACGGTGCCGTCTTCGCGGACCAGCTGGATTTCTATGGTGCCGTCGGCGGGGACCACCACGGACTTTTCGTTGGAACGGAAGTCGTTGGCGTCCATGTGCGCAACGTTGGTCTTGGAGTCTGCTGACCACGCGCCCATGGAATGCGGGTTCTGGCGGGCGTAGTTCTTCACGGAAAGCGGCGCGCGCCGGTCCGAGTTGCCCTCGCGCAGGACGGGGTTCACGGCGGAGCCCTTGATCTTGTCGTAGCGGGAGCGGATGACGGTTTCTTCGTCCGACGACGGGTTGTCCGGGTAGTCGGGCAGCTTGTAGCCCTGGGCCTGGAGCTCCGCGATGGCTGCCTTCAGCTGCGGGACGGAGGCGCTGATGTTCGGCAGCTTGATGATGTTGGCTTCCGGCTTCTTCGCCAGTTCGCCAAGTTCAGCAAGGGCGTCGCTAATCCGCTGCTCTTCGGTGAGGTAGTCGCCGAATACGGCGATGATGCGGCCGGCCAGGGAAATGTCGCGGGTTTCCACCTGCACACCTGCGGTCGAGGCAAACGCCTCAACGATCGGCAGGAACGAATATGTGGCCAGCATCGGCGCTTCGTCGGTGTGGGTATAGATAATTTTGGCCATGCTCGGGCGTCTCCCTGAAGGTCGGCTTGTATATGGAAATCCGGTCTATTTCACCAACCTTTAACTTACCCGAGGAGACCGTTTTGAACCCTACCGGATGGTCCGGACGCGGTTCCGTGACCGCGCCCCTGGGCGTTCCGTGGCCAGAATCCATTGTCCGAAACCCTGCGGAGCCCTATCTTTAGCTCATGAAGGAAATCCGCTCCGGCGGCTGAATGCACCAGTGAACCCCTTGCGGCGGGGAAATATCGACATCACCCTACACTCGGCCGGCAGCACCATCGCCCGCCCTCCACCCCGATAGGTAGGACCGCAATGACGCGCAAGAAGACTCTGGCGACCAGCCTTGTGAGCCTGTCAACTGGTTTGATGCTGGCTCTGTCCACGGCCGTCGGCGCGACGGCTGCTCCCGCAAAGACGCAGGACTCCGGCCAGCCGCAGGTCACCAGCACCGCAGTTTCCAATTCATCTACGGACCAATACTGGACGCCTGAGCGCATGCGGGCCGCCGTCCCCGGCGAGGTCCTGGCTGACAGGGCAGTTGCCCGTCAGATCAACCAGGGCCCGTCTGGCGCTTCAGACGACGTGGAAAGAGGCTCCAGCACGAAGATTGCGGGCACATCGGCGCAGCCCTCGCTGCAGGCGCTGCATGCCGACGTCCCCGCCATCAAGCACATCGGGAAGGTCTTCTTCACCATGGCCGGCGCCAATTACGTGTGCTCCGGCAATTCGGTGATCTCCGAGAACGAGAGCACCGTCTCGACTGCCGGCCACTGCGTCAACGAGGGCCCCGGCGCCTTCGTCAAGAACTTCGTCTTTGTTCCTGGTTACGTCGACGGTAGGGCGCCCTTCGGGAAGTGGCCTGCCAGGAAGCTGTACGCTCCGTCGCAGTGGAGCAAGTTGGGGAACATTCAGTACGACACGGGATTCGCCGTGGTCTCCCAGCTTAACGGCGAGAGCCTGGCCGACGTCGTAGGCGCATCAGGCGTCCAGTTCAGCCAGCCGCGCGGAATGACCTATACGTCGTACGGCTATCCGGCTGCGGTCCCGTTCACGGGCCAGACCCTGGTCAGCTGCACGGGCAAGGCCGGCATTGACGCCATCAATCCCCAGTTCAAAACCCAGGGCATTCCGTGTGACATGACTGGCGGCGCTTCAGGCGGCCCGTGGTTTATCCAGGGCGGCACCGACGCCGAGTCCAGCGGTTACCAGAACTCCGTCAACAGCTACGGCTACGGCACGCGGTCCACCACGATGTTCGGACCGTACTGGGGACAGACCATAGAGAAGGTTTTCAAGTATGCCTCGTCCGCCGGCTGACGGCATCGGGCCGGCGGAGTCGCCGTCCCGTGACGTACCGGATGAAGCCGTGAGCCACTCCGATGTCGTAGAGACGCCGGAGGAGGTCCTGGCTTACTGGACGCCGGAGCGGATGGCCCAGGCACAGCCCCGGGAGATCCGGGTCCCAGTGGCGGATGACGAACCCGGCACCGAGCCCGAGCCCGAGCCCGAGGACAACTGAATCAAAGTTAACGCCCGACGGCGGCCGTCCCCCTGAGGGGCGACCGCCGTCCTACGTGGTGCTGGGCCCACGCCGCCCGGGTTCCCTGACCGAGCGCAGCGAGGTTAGGGAGGCGGTGGGGACTAGTGGAAGAAGTGGCGTGCTCCCGTGAAGTACATGGTGATGCCCGCCGCGTTAGCGGCCGCGATGACTTCGTCGTCCCGGACGGAACCGCCGGGCTGGACCACGGCGCGGACGCCGGCGTCGATCAGGATCTGCAGGCCGTCGGCGAACGGGAAGAACGCATCGGAGGCTGCGACCGCACCGCGGGCACGCTCCGGTGCGCCGCTCGCGCCTGATTCTGTCGTCCCGACGTTAGACGCACCGCCGGCGCCATCGACGTCGGATTCCACGTTCACGCCGAGAGTGTTGGCGCGCTCGACGGCAAGCTTGCAGGAGTCCAGGCGGTTGACCTGGCCCATGCCGATGCCTACTGCGGCACCGTGATCGGCCAGCAGGATGGCGTTGGACTTGGCGGCGCGGCAGGCGGTCCAGGCGAAGGCGAGGTCGGCCAGCGTGGCGTCGTCGGCGGCCTCACCGGCGGCGAGGGTCCAGTTGCCCGGGTTGTCGCCGTCGGCGTCCACCTTGTCGGAGATCTGGACGAGCACGCCGCCGGAAACCTGGCGGATTTCCGCCGGGTAGCGGTCGTAGCCTTCGGGTAGCGCCAGCAGGCGGATGTTCTTCTTCTTGGCGAGAATTTCCACGGCCTCCGGCTCGAAGCCCGGCGCGATGACCACTTCGGTGAAGATGCCGGCCACGGTGCGCGCCATGCCAGCCGTGACGGTGCGGTTGGCTGCGATGACGCCGCCAAAAGCGGAGACGGGGTCGCAGGCGTGCGCCTTGGCGTGGGCGTCCGCGATCGGATCCGCCGCATCGGCGGAGCCCACGGCCACGCCGCACGGGTTGGCGTGCTTGATGATCGCGACGGCCGGCTCCGCGAAGTCGTAGGCCGCGCGGAGGGCGGCGTCTGCGTCCACGAAGTTGTTGTAGCTCATGGCCTTGCCGTGCAGCTGATCGGCCTGGGCGATGCCCGCGGGAGCGGCCTTGTCCACGTACAGGGCGGCCTGCTGGTGCGGGTTTTCGCCGTAGCGGAGCACCTCGGAGCGTTCCAGGGCGAGGCCGGCGTAAGCGGGCCAGTCGATCACGCCGTCGCCGTCTTCGTCGAGGAACTGGCTGGCGGTCCATGTGGCCACGGCGTTGTCGTACGTGGCCGTGTGCGCGAAGGCGCGGGCGGCGAGCCGGCGGCGGGTCTTCAGGTCGAAGCCGCCCTCCGCCGCGGCGCGGACAACCTCGCCGTAGAAGTTCGGGTCAACCACAATCGCGACGGCGGCGTGGTTCTTCGCGGCGGACCGCACCATCGCGGGGCCGCCGATGTCGATCTGCTCCACCACGTCATCCTGCGCGGCACCGGACTTCACGGTCTCCACGAACGGGTACAGGTTCACCACGACGAGGTCGAACGGCTCGATGTCCATGCCGGCAAGGGTTTCCATGTGGGCCGGCACGCGGCGGTCCGCGAGGATGCCGCCGTGGACCCGCGGGTGGAGGGTCTTGACGCGGCCGTCCAGCATCTCCGGAGAGCCGGTGACTTCCTCGACTTCCTGGACCGGGATGCCGGCGGCGGCGATTTTCTTGGCCGTGGAGCCGGTGGAAACGATCTTGACGCCCGCTGCGTGCAGGCCCTTCGCGAGCTCCTCCAGACCGGTTTTGTCGTAGACCGAGATCAGGGCTCGGCGGATGGGAACACGGTCAAGCTGAGTCAAGCTCACAAAAGTCTCCGTCGTTGTACACGGTTGAGGCCGCGGCTGGTGGGATACGGGCCAGTTTATCGCGTCCCCGGACGTGCCCTTCCAGCAAGCCGGAGTGTGAAGGCGGCTCGCTCCGGGTGCGGCGCAACGTAAGGTTTTAACAGGAGGCCGAGATGAACATTTACACCACTGTGCCTAGCGGCGAACAGGTGGTCCAGGAATTGCCGTGGCGCTGGAAGGTCCAGGGCAAGATCTTCGTGATCGGCGGCCTGGGCTTCATGTTCGATGCCTGGGACGTGACCCTCAACGGCATCCTGATCCCTCTGTTGTCCGACCACTGGCAGCTCACGCCCGGCGAAGCGGGCTGGATCGGCACCGCCAACCTGATCGGCATGGCCCTCGGCGCATTCATCTGGGGCACCATCGCGGACACGATCGGCCGCAAGAAGGCCTTCACCGCGACGCTGCTGATCTTCTCGCTCTTCACTGTGCTCGGCGCCTTCTCCCCCGATTTCACCTGGTTCTGCGTGTTCCGGTTCATGGCCGGAGTCGGCCTGGGCGGCTGCATTCCGGTGGACTATGCACTGGTTGGTGAATTCACGCCGCGGAAGCAGCGCGGCAAGGTCCTCACGGCGATGGACGGCTGGTGGCCGGTGGGAGCGGCGCTGTGCGGCTTCGTGTCCGCCGGGCTGGTGGCGGCTTTCGCGGACTGGCGCCTCACCATGCTGGTGATGGTGCTGCCGGCCCTGCTCGTGTTCTGGGTGCGCCGCAGCGTGCCCGAGTCGCCGCTGTTCCTGATCCGCAAGGGCCGCCGCGAGGAAGCGGCCAAGGTGATCGACGATCTGGTCCTGGCCACCGGAGCCGAGCCGCGTGCCTACAGCCTGCCCGATCCGCAGTCCGTCCCCCGCCTTTCGCCCGGCAGCGCATGGCAGACGCTGCGCGGTGTCTGGCAGTTCAACTGGAAAATCACGGCGGCGTCCTGGGCGCTGTTCCTGAGCATCCTGCTGGTCTACTACCTGTCCCTCACGTGGATGCCCCGGATCCTTATCGGCGCCGGGTTCGCCGAGTACAAGGCGTTCCTGACAACGGCGGGAATGGCCGCCGTCGGGCTTCTTGGCGTGGTGGCGGCAGCGCTCCTGGTGGAGCGCGTGGGCCGCAAGTGGCTGCTGGCCATTACCGGGCCGGCGTCCGCCCTGATCCTGGTGATCGTGGCGTTCGTGGTGGACATTCCGACGGCGGCCGTGTTCTGGCTGCTGGTGTTCGGCTTCGTGGTGCAGGTGGCCATTCCCGTTCTGTACACCTACGTGTCCGAGCTCTACCCCACCGAGCTGCGGGGATCGGGCTTTGGCTGGGCGTCCACGTTCTCGCGGCTGGGGGCAGGCTTCGGCCCGCTGATCTTCGCGAATTACTTCTGGCCCCAGCTGGGGCTGGCAACGTCGTTCGCCCTGGCCGGCGGCCTGGTGGTGCTGGCCGTGCTGTGGATGATGTTCTTCTCCCCCGAGACCCGGCAGCGCCGCCTCGAGTAGCGCCGACTGCTAGTTGGAAGAGTGCGCCGCGGCCAGGGACGCGAGGGTGGACACCAGCAGCCGGCGCTCCACCACCTTGATCCGTTCGTGCAGGCTTTCCTCGGTATCGCCGTCCTCGACGGCCACCGCCTCCTGGGCGATGATGGGCCCGGTGTCCACTCCGGCGTCGGCCCAGTGCACTGTGCAGCCGGTGACCTTCACGCCGTAGGCCATGGCATCGCGGACGCCGTGTGCTCCGGGGAAGGAGGGCAGCAGGGCGGGGTGGGTGTTGAGGTATTTGCCGTCGAAGGCATCGATGAATTCCGGGCTCACGATCCGCATGAAGCCGGAGGACACCACCACGTCCGGCTGGTATGCCTCCACCGCTTCGGTCAGTGCCGCGTTCCACTCCGCGCGGTCCGCGTACGCCTTGAAGTCCACCACGAACGTGGGGATTCCGGCGGCGGCGGAGCGCTCCACGCCGAACGTCCCCGGCCGGTCCGCGCCCACCGCGGCGATCTCCACGTCCAGTTCCCCGGCTTGCACGGCGTCGATGACGGCCTGGAGATTGGAGCCGGTTCCGGAAACGAGGACTACGATGCGCATTGGTCCAGCTTAGGCGGCTGCTCGCGTAGGCTGGAAAACATGAACCCCACCCCGGGCCCGAACGGGTCCCAGCGGACCAGGCATCCGCTCAGCGAGGCCGCAAAATCATCGCTGCTGAAGACGCACACCCTGTTCCGCATGTTCATTGTGGCGGTGCTGGGCTCGTTCTTTGTCTTCCAGCTGGACATCGCGTACCTGTGGCTCGCCGCCATCCTGACAGTGGCCGCGATCGTGCTGGGGATCATGGTGCTCATCCGCGCCATCAAGCTCAAGGAGTCGAAGCTCGTGCTCTTCGGCACCATCTCCGGCCTGGTGGTGTCCGCCGTGATGGTCCTGATCGTGCTGACCTCGGCGCTGTTCTACAACCAGGTCCGCGACTACCAGCAGTGCGCCCGGCATGCCCTGACCAGCAAGGCCAGCACCGATTGCCGCGTCCAGCTGGAGAACTCGTTGCCCGGCCAGTTCCGCCCGTAACCTCTCAGCGGGCGAGACTCCAGAGGCGCCCGCCGGGCTACTTGCCCTGCGCAGCCCCGAGGTCCGCTTCCCGCTGCTGCCGGCGTTCCAGCCACGGCCCCGCCGCGTATCCGACGACGACGCCGATGCCCACTTCCGCTGCCAGCCAGACTGCCGTCCACAACGGGTCGGGGCCGATGTCCGTGAGTCGTCCGATTCCGGCCGATCCCCGCGCGATCGAGGCCAGTGCCCCCGCCAGCAGGCCTGCCACCGCGCCGATGATGATGCCAAGGGCCAGGGTGGAGACGGCGGCCGTGAACCAGCGGGTGCGGACTTTGATGGACAGCCATTCGTCGAAGTGGTTTTCGCCTTCGCGCAGGAACCACCAGCCAGCCAGGACTCCGGCGAGCACGGGCACCACGAGGGCCACGAACCCGAAGTCCAGCGGCCCGGCGGGGATGGCGGCAAACACCGGGACCGACGGCAGCGGCCCAACAGCGGTGCCGAGTGGGCCCACCTGCGATCCTGCGCCGAGCGCAAAGCCCGAGCCGGACACCCAGGCGAGCGCGAACACGGCCAGGTTGGGGATGAAGCCGAGCTGGGCGATGGTGAGGACGGCGCCTCCCCAGGCCCCGGCGTCGAGCCCTTCATAAACCGCCACCACCAGGTTCCAGTGGATGAAGAGGTCCGCGGCCAGCAGCGCCGAAGCCATCGCCAGCGCCGCCATGACCGCCACGGACCCCGCCTTCGCGGCGGAGGCCAGATAGGACCCCGCCCAGCGGGAGTGCTGGCTGGTGCGGGCAATCCAGTCCACGGCGTCGACGCCGATCAGCCGGCTCCAGGATCCGGCCTCGCGCCGGGCGCCGATCACCATGCCCAGGGCAAACGGGACCAGGGGCAGCAGGGCCGCCCACCAAAGGAACACCTCCACCTCATCCGTCCTGCAGACGAAGCCGGTGGTGATGCCGAAGGCCGCATAGACGAGCCAGGAACCCAGCAGCGCCTGCCACAGCTGGTCCGTATAGGAGGCACGGGCCAGGCGCCGGCCGGCACGCCAGGCGAGCAGGAACGGGATGAGCGTCAGGCCCAGCGGGATGAGCGAGAGCGTGCCTGTTTCCGGACGGGCCGCGGCGCCTTCGCCAACGGTGGTCAGGTACAGGGGAACGCCGTGGATGACCAGCCACGCCTGGCCGGCAAGGCGCGCCAGGACGTCGAGATGCGTGTCCCGGAAACCGGACGTTGCCCACACCACCGCGATGGGCGCGATGACCGCCAGGGCCGAAATGATTGCCGCCTGGGCTGACTCCAGCCCGCCCTGCAGCCACAGGGGCATGGGAAGGCCACGGTCTCCGGTCTGATCAGCGCGCAGTTTCATCGTGCTCCATCGTGCCACGGGCGGCCTCGCCCGGCCGTTCCGACAGGCTCAATCCCGTGAGAACGCGGCGTGGCGGGAGGATCGGGAAGGCTCCCACCGCGGTTGTTCCCGGCGCTTTTTCGAGAGGACCGACGTAAAATTAGGTTGTCCGCAATCAGTGGTTGGAGGCAGAAAATGACTACCGCATCCCCACATGCGCACGGCGTTCACTTTGGCAGGACAGATGTCCAGAACGTCGGCATGGGTGTTGGTATTGTCGCGATGGTGGGTGGTGTCCTGGCGTTTATCCCGGGAATCACCGCACGGTATGGCGAACTGATGTTCCTTGGGCCTAATTCGCACGCTCTGCTGTTTGGCCTGTTCCAGGTATCCATCCTGCTCAACATTGTGCAGCTGGTTATCGGCGGAACCGGCTGGGCCATGTCCCGCAGCGAAATGGGTGCCCGCAGGTTCCTCCTGGGCGCCGGTGCACTGTACATCATCCTCAGCATCTACGGGCTCAGTGTCGGAGTGGATTCGGCGGCCAATTTCCTGTCGCTGAACATGACGGACAACTGGACCCTCTTGGTGGCGGGGGTACTGATGATTGCCGCCGGCTGGATGTTCTCGCGTCATCTGGCCGATGACAGGAAATAAACCCGGAACGCGAACGCCGGGAACTAGGAGCCGCGAATGAGTAGATATCTAATCTGAATATTCGTACTACCGGTTGGTGCAGGTGACCCGCGCAAGTTCGTGGGCAGCTGCACCAGCTCTGTGTCCGGAGGACTCCCGGTGCCCCCGGCGTCCGATCCGCTTTCCTGGCCGCGCTGACCGAGGAAGCCGCCTCCTGGCGACGGCCTCGGGGCGGTGCGAACGTTCGTTGTACATCCACCCGGCCGTGTGGGTGGACTGCGAGGGCCTGCGATCCGGTATGCCCGCTCGATGCGTCCTAGAAGCGGATCAACGAGTACGGCTGGCTCGGCAGATTGCCCGCCGTCCACGGGCGCTGCGACGGTTCTTCAGGCATATGGCCGCGTCCCTCGCGCAGGACTTCCCGCACCGTGGCGGCGATTGCCACAACGGCGATGACTGCCAGAATAACCAGGACGACGACGATCGAACCCGACATTTTTCCAACACCTCTTGCATTAATTTTACGGCTGCGGAACCGGCGGATCGCTGCCTGCCGGCCATAAATGAGTGTGCCCAAGCGGCGTTCGAACATTCTTGGCCTAGACGGAACCGGGGCCCGGGCATATTCTGGTCTCCCATTGCCTCTGGGGGGTGTATCGGATGGGCAGCAGCATGCTTCTTGTTTGCTCCGCTGCCGTGCGCGCCGTTGTGGTGCCGGCTATCGTCACCCTTGCTTGGCTCATCTGGGGGGCTGCCCCCGCCGAGGCATCGACGCTGGACGCCGGGCCCGCCGTAATCGGCGGCACCACGCCGGCCGCCAGCACTTCGAGCGCCGTATCAGCGCACGTCCCCGCACCAGCGGCAAGTCCGCTGCGGGCCGCGCCGAGCGTCCCGGGCCTCCCGAAACTCAAGGCTGCCGTCACCACCACCGTCACAGCCGTGGCTGGCACCGCGGCCGGCACTGCAGACTCCCTGTCCGGCGCCGCCAACACCACACTCCGCTCAGTAACCGGCACCGCCAACACCGTCGTCGGCGAGGCGGCCGCCGTCGTCACAGACGCCGCAGTCACGCCGGTGACCGAGACGGCAGCCCCGGTACTTGCCGAAATGCACAAAGTCATCGACGTCGTAGAAGACGCCGTACACTCGGTGCCCCCGGTTGTTTCAGTGTCGGGCGTGGCGCCTCAGGCCGTTCCCACGCCGTGGCAGCCGCGGCGGGGAGTGATCGTCCCGGGCGCAGATCCGGGCACCGTCGGGACCACTCCCGTAGTGAACTCCCCGCCCGCCAATGCCCCCGAAGCCGCAGCGGACAAGTCACACGCCGCGCCATCCCGTGGCGCACGCAACCAATCTCAGGGCACCTCACTCGCTCGAACCGCAGACGGACAGCAACTGGGTGCTTCCGGCCCGTCGCTGGCACAGCTGCAGATGACCACGCCGCACCGCCCCGAAACAGCCGGGGCGGTCCAGGCCGGGCCCGCCGGCCTGCCCGGCGCCGTGCCGCATCAGGAACGCCTCGCGGTCCTTGCCAAGGGCCCGTCCGGATCGTCGGCCTCGGGATCCGAAGGCTCCGGCGCCCAGGCAGGGGATCTTGCCGGGTCCTGGAGCGGCTTACACCTCGGTACCGGCGCACGGCTGCACGACGCCAACCAATCCGTTCCTGCCAGCCCCACCTTCGATCCGGGGTCTTCCCCCGACTGAACAGGTCAGCTCTGCCCTCATCACAGCAGAAATGACCACGTGCGCCATCGGCGTACGGCTCAAATGTTCAGTCAGGAGAAAATGTCATGTCTACACATACCCAACTGCCCACTGCCCCGCGTCCTGCCCTGCAATCATCCGGAGCCGTTCGCGGCCACTCAGCCCAGGCCCGGTCGGGCATCGGCAACTGGCCGGATCCCATGCGCGGCCACATCGGCAACTGGCCCGATCCCATGTCGGGAATCATCGGCAACTGGCCGGACCCGATGGCCCAGCGCGGACGGGCTGCGAGGTCCTAGGCGACCCACACCAAGGCAGAGCAATAACATTCCGAAGAGAACCACGAAGGACGCTGTACCCGCGCTGCCAAGGTGCGGCGCGGGCACACCGTCGAAATCCATCTATCCACACTTCCCGGCTGCATCCCGGACGACTGCCATCCGGGTGCATTGTGCTGCGGCCCAAGGCTTTGCCGTGCGAGGGCACGCCCTTCGAGGGCCTATCACATCAGTGCTTGGCGCCTGACGGCACGCCCTTCGAGGGCTTAGCGGATCAGCCTTTGGGACCTAACGGCTCGCCGGTAGAGAGCTCAGTCCCGCGTGCCCGGCGTCCTGTCAGCCGGCTCTTCTGCCGTGGCCATAGGCGGCGTGCCGTCAGGGTCCTCCGGGCCCGGTGGGCGATCCCCGGCCGTAGTCGGCGTGCCGCCCGGGTCCTCCGCGCCCGTTGCGCGATCCCCGTCCGTTGGGCGATCCTCGCCCGTAGTCGGCGTGCCGCCCGG